>RAZH01000002.1 GCA_003612585.1 bacterium 1XD42-54 | reverse complement strand
TAGATCAACTGCTCGAAAAAAAATTTTTAAACATTTTTCAATTTACCTATTGACATTTCTTAGCTGGACTTGTATTCCAAAAAATATAGCCTGCAAACACTTCTTTCTGAAATAAAAACACAGGCACAGCTGCACGCCACCTGAACATTCTTCAGCATTTTGGCGGCACCTGTGCCTGTATTTAATATATCATTTTCATACTGGTGATACAAGGTGAAAGTAACAGATTTTTCCATTATCCGGATTTCATTTTATACTGTTACTTTTCTTAATTCATAAAATATAAAAACAAAAATTGTTTTTGCAAATTTAAAATTTATTATTTATGATATGGCTCTCCCCTTATAATCCGGAAGCTCCGATAAATTTGTTCCAGCAAAATGACCCGCATCAGCTGATGTGGAAACGTCATTGCAGAAAAACTGAGCTGCTCATCTGCTCTGGCAAGCACCTCTTCCGAAAGCCCCAGGGAACCTCCGATTACAAAACACAGATGGCTATTTCCCTGTACCGTAAGCGCGTCAAGATGCGCCGCCAGGTTCTCAGAAGAACGTTCCGTTCCCTGTATAGCCAACGCAATTACATACGCATCTTCTTTGACTGCATCAAGAATCCGTCGTCCCTCTTTTTCTCTGATCTGCCGCTCCAGCGATTCTCCTGCTCCGTCCGGCGTCTTTTCATCTGCGGCCTCAACGATATTCAGCGAGCAATACCGGCCCAGTCGTTTGCTGTACTCTGAAATTGCGGCCTGAAAAAATTTTTCTTTTATTTTTCCTACTGTCACCAGTGTTATTTTCATTACTCTGTCCTGCTTTCTTTTTCTCTTTAAGCAATCTGTACCACAATAATTTGCCCTGACAATCCCATCCGAACCTGGCTGCAGTCATTGATGCCTGCTCTGCATGACTCATCCAGACCGCTGCCAGACGCAAATTCTCCGGCTATAGTGTTGTAATATTGTACTTTTTCGTTACAAAATGTCCCCATTCCAAACATAAAGATTTTCCGGATCAATCATCTGCGTATAATGTCCTGTCACAGCGTTTGCATTCTGCTTCACCCAGTCCTGCTTTTCCGCATACCACTGCTCAATTCCGTCGAGCATGGATTACTCCAGTTCCAGGCTAAAATCTCACCGTAACTCCTAATACCATTCGGACTCTGTATTTCGAAACAGCTTGCGCCGTTTGTTCTAGTATGAGCCATTGTCACACTTGCCTCTGCCGCCCGGATTCTGGCTATATACTCCAGGTCAGAGGACCATCTGATCGGCACATAATCGGCCATCGTCAGAGGATTTCCTGTAGAAGGATTCAAAACGCCTTCCTGGCATCTATCTTTTTTTCATAACATTTTCACCCTGCTTTTTCTATATGATATCTGATTCACCAAAAAGATCCCTCATACTAATGTTCAGTACAAAGGATCTTTTTATCATTCTTTCACAGCCCTATAGTCAAAAAATATTCGAAAAGCGGTCTTTATTTAATTCTTAGCACTCAGGAACTCATGGATTCCCTTTGCTGCGGCTTTTCCTGCACCCATGGCAAGAATAACCGTCGCTGCGCCAGTCACAGCATCCCCGCCTGCAAA
This sequence comes from bacterium 1XD42-54, assembly GCA_003612585.1. GTDB lineage: Bacteria > Bacillota > Clostridia > Lachnospirales > Lachnospiraceae > Choladousia. Next base: position 398,188 of record RAZH01000002.1, on the reverse strand, counting down.
TACGCCGTCTTTGGAGGTCTTTCCGGTCTCCTCGTCAGCAATAATACACTTTCTGCGGTTAACATCCAATCCAATCGTGGTTGATGAAATCAGCGGATTCGGTGATGTTCCAAGTGACATGATAACTGTGTCCACTTCCATATCAAACTCAGAACCAGGAACCTCTACCGGACGTCTTCTTCCGGATGCATCCGGCTCGCCAAGCTCCATACGGATGCAGCGAATACCGCATACACTGTCATTCTCATCTACAAGAATTTCCGTCGGATTGGTCAGCAGATCAAAAATAATACCCTCTTCTTTTGCATGATGCACTTCTTCTGCTCTTGCCGGAAGCTCTGCCTCACTGCGTCGATAAATCACATGTACCTCAGCGCCAAGGCGAAGCGCAGTTCTTGCTGCGTCCATTGCAACATTTCCTCCGCCGACAACGGCTACCTTCTTGCCGTGTACAATCGGAGTATCGTAATCCTCACGGAATGCTTTCATCAGATTGTTTCTTGTCAGGTATTCATTTGCAGAGAATACGCCCTTTGCGGTTTCACCCGGGATGCCCATAAACATCGGAAGACCTGCACCAGAACCAATAAATACAGCTTCAAATCCCTCTTCATCCATCAGCTCGTCGATCGTAACGGATTTGCCGATGATAACGTTTGTCTCGATCTTAACGCCGAGAGATTTTACATTTTCCACTTCCTTTGCCACAACATCAAGCTTCGGAAGACGGAACTCCGGAATACCGTAAACAAGCACGCCGCCTGCCTCATGCAGCGCCTCGAAAATCGTTACATCATAGCCAAGTTTAGCCAGGTCGCCTGCACAGGTAAGTCCGGAAGGACCGGAACCAATCACAGCTACCTTGCGGCCGTTCTTTGTCTCCGGCGCCGGCGGTTTGATACCGTTTTCTCTTGCCCAGTCAGCAACAAAGCGCTCCAGCTTTCCGATCGAAACAGCCTCGCCCTTAATACCGCGGATACATTTACCCTCGCACTGACTCTCCTGCGGGCAGACACGTCCGCAGATTGCCGGAAGTGCACTGGACTCAGAAATAGATTTGTAAGCCTCTTCAATATTGCCTTCTTTTACATGTCCGATGAAATCCGGAATATTAATATTTACCGGGCAGCCCTCGATACATTTGGCATTTTTGCAGTGAAGACAGCGCACTGCTTCTTCCATTGCCTCTTCTTTGTTGTAACCGAGACATACCTCGTCAAAATTTGTCGCCCTAACGTTCGGCTCCTGCTCTCTGACCGGAACCTTCTTTAATACGTCTGCCATTATTTGTCACCTCCGCAATTGCCGCATCCGCCGTGATGCGTATCTCCCTCACGCAGCTTCAGCAGTTCTCTTCCCTCTTCGGTCTTGTACATTGCCTGTCTCTTCATCGCTGCATCAAAGTCAATCTTGTGTCCGTCAAATTCCGGTCCGTCCACACAGGCAAACTTCACTTCATCGCCAACCATCACACGACAGGCACCACACATACCGGTACCGTCTACCATGATCGGATTCATGCTGACAATCGTCGGCAGATCATATTTTTTTGTTGTCAGACAACAGAATTTCATCATGATCATCGGTCCGATGGATACACAGTGATCATACGTCTTTCCTTCTTCGGTAATCAGATCGTCGATCACCTTTGTAACCATACCGCTTCTTCCGTAAGAACCGTCGTCGGTCGTTATGTAAAGATTACCGCAAACCTCCTTGAACTGATCTTCAAGAATCACGAGCTCTTTTGTCTTAGCGCCGATAATAACATCCGCCTCAACACCATGCTCATGCAGCCATTTTACCTGCGGATATACCGGAGCCGTACCTACGCCGCCTGCAACAAACAGAATTTTCTTTTTCTTTGTTTCTTCCAGGTTCTGCTCCTCACAAAGCTCAGACGGACATCCCAGCGGCCCTACAAAATCCCGGAACGAATCGCCGGCCTGAAGCTTTGTAAACTTCTCGGTTGAAGCTCCGATTGGCTGAAATACAATCGTGATCGTACCAGCCTCTCTGTCATAATCACAGATGGTAAGCGGAACTCTCTCACCAACCTCATCCATCTTGACAATCACAAACTGTCCCGGCAGGCAGCGCTTTGCAACGCGCGGTGCTTCTACAACCATCTCATAGATGTTGCCCGCAAGCTTTCCTGCTTTCAAAATCTTATACATACTATACCTCCATATCTGTGCAGCAGGGATCTCCCGCTTTCATACTACTGTGGATTTTTCCAGTAGATCATATCCTGTTCAGTATAAAACAAAGTACTTTAAAATTCAACGAAAAAATGACAATTTCTGAGCCTTCTGCCAGCAAATAGTGGTGGAAGATTTTTCATATTCGACAACCATTTAATTCTGCTCCAGATAATTTTCGAACTCTTCCGCTGACATCAGGATTTTTCTCGGCTTGGTTCCCTCTTCCGGTCCGACCACTCCCGCCTCGGAAAGCTGATCCATAATACGGGCAGCGCGGTTAAAGCCAATCTTGAATACACGCTGTAACATACCGATCGACGCTTTGTCCTTATCAATGATAAATTTTCCGGCATCTGCAAAAAGCGCGTCACAGTCCTCATCACCACGCGCCGCCGAGGCCGCGCTCTGTACCTTTGCAATCTGCTCCTGAATCTCTGCGCTGTAGGAAACGTCTGTATTTTTATTCTTCAGGAAATCAACCACATCGGAGACTTCTTCGTCTGACACGAAAGCTCCCTGAACACGCGCTGGCTTCTGGTAGCCCTGCGGATAAAACAGCATATCACCCTTTCCAAGCAATTTTTCCGCGCCGGCCATATCAATAATCGTCCTGGAATCCACATTTGAAGTAACGGAAAAAGCGATTCTGGACGGCATATTTGCCTTGATCAAACCAGTGATAACGTTGACAGACGGACGCTGTGTCGCAATAATCAGATGAATACCGGCAGCACGCGCAAGCTGAGCCAGGCGGCAGATCGAATCCTCCACCTCTCCAGGCGCAACCATCATAAGGTCTGCCAGCTCGTCGACAATGATCACAATCTGTGGCAGTTTCTTTGGCTTGTTTTCATCTTCAATATCCGCTAAAGCCTCAATTTTTTTATTATAACCCGCCAAATCGCGCACGCCAAATTCCGCAAACTTATTATAACGATCCGTCATCTCAGCCACACCCCAGTTCAGCGCTCCGGCCGCTTTTTTCGGGTCAGTCACAACTGGAATAAAAAGGTGCGGAATCCCATTGTAAACACTTAATTCCACGACCTTAGGGTCTATCATAATCAGCTTTACATCATCCGGATGAGCCTTGTAAAGAATACTCATAATTAGCGTGTTAATACACACGGATTTACCGGACCCAGTTGCACCTGCAATCAGAAGATGCGGCATCTTTGCAATGTCCGATACGACAACCTTGCCGCCAATGTCCTTGCCGGTAGCAAAGGCCAGTCTTGATTTGTGGTTCTGAAACTCATCGGATTCAAGCAGGTCGCGCAGCGCCACAGCGCTGTTCTCTGCATTTGGCACCTCAATTCCAACAGCCGCCTTGCCCGGAATCGGGGCCTCAATTCGAATATCGGCAGCTGCCAGATTCAGCTTAATATCGTCGGAAAGGGAAACAATCCGGCTGACCTTAACGCCCTGTTCCGGCTGCAATTCATAACGCGTAACACTTGGACCGCAGCTTACGTTTGTAACAGTCACATGCACGCCAAAACTGTCCAGCGTCTGCTGCAGCTTTGCCGCGGTCTGACGAATTTCCTGCTCCTGTCCATTGCCGGACTTGCCCTTGCCTTTTTTCAGAAGCGTAAGCGGCGGATACACATACTCCGGACACACTGCCTTTGCACTTTCTGCCGCCTCAGCCTCCACACTTGCAATTCCGTCTTCAATTTCCTGCTGTGAGGAACGCGGCTGCTTCTTAGGCGCGGACGAGTTTTCAGCCGTTGCAGGCGCAGCTTTTGAAAGCTCCTGTCTGTTCACAGACTGCTTTTTCGCAGACGGCACAGTCTCTGAAACTACCTCAGCCTCCGGAACCGATATCTCTTCCAAATCATCGCAGCAATCCGGTTCATCTAATTTTGTAAAAGCAGAAAAATCGGGTTCCTTCTGCGCTGTCATCACAGAGGAGTCTGACTTGTTTTCCAACTTCGAAAGTTCTTCAACCTGTGGAACCCCTTCCTGTTCCGGCAGCCCTTCAATATGAAGTTCCACAGACTCTTGATATACCTCAAGCCCGGAATCCTTTTTCTTTTTTCCGGTACTTTTCTTTTTCGGATGCACCTGCTCCAGATCAATATAAGATGTCTCACGTTCTGCGGTATCATTGACCGGACCTCCATCTTGGGCTGGTTGTGTTCGTTCTGTCCACGTCGGAACCGGAGCCTCTGGCTGTCTCTTCGGGAGAATTTCATGAATTTCTGCCCCGATTCGCTCTGGTCTTCCCTGAAGCTTTGTGTCCATCGTCACACCGGTAATACGACGTTCCGCCCGATGTTCTCTCCCGTATACCGGAAACAGAACCGGTACATCAATCTCGGTTCTTCCCTGTTGTGCCTGATATTTCCTGTTCTGTGCATAGTCTGCCTCCACCGGCTTCGATGGATGCGTGCTGTACTGCGACCGCATCTCCCCGGAAGGTCTGCGAAGCTCCTTTTGAGAAGGCCATGCCTGCGTCTCATGGGCACTGTATCTTCTTTGATTTTTCCGGTTTTCTTTTGTCTGCGCCGCTATCTTCTGCTCGCTGTCAAATTCTGTTTTTAAAAATTCCTCAGTCTCTGCAATGCCACGCGCTTCCTGCTCACGCACCCACTCTTCTTCACGTCTGGCACGTTCCTGTCTGCGCCGCACACCGTTTTCCTTTGCGGAATGATACATCCTGCTGCTCTGCTGTTTTACACCACGCATCAGTGATTTCTGTGTAATCAGAAGCCCACAGATCAGTGCCAGAATCACCAGAATGAGTCCTGTGCCAATGTCCCCAAGCGCAGGACGCAGCAGACCACAGAGAAATCCTCCGACTATTCCGCCACCGCTCTTCTTCGCGGCGCTCATCTCATACAGTTCACGGAAATTGCTGACCGTATCGTATTCACTTGATAAAAGAGCTGTAAAACTGCACACACACAGATACAGTCCCACCGACGAAGCAAATTTCAGTCCTGCAATCCTGCTTCCCCGATTCACAATCAAAAAAGCAGTTGCTGTAAAGAAAAGCAGCGGAAAAACGTATGCGCTGAGGCCGAATGTTCCAAAACTGATATCCGATATCATCTCACCGACATATCCACCGATTCCAAAATAACTGATAAAAATCAGAATGCAGACAGCAAGAATCAGCCACAACGCGGCCTCCTTCACAATCAGCGGATTCGTCTGCTCCCGTGGCTTCTGCTCATAGAAAGCGGCAGGTTCTGTTCTGCCGCTTCCAGTTGTTTTCCTGTTCGATGTTTTTGTTACTGCCGTTTTCTTTGGGGCAGTCTTTGCCCCTGCGCTTCGACTTGTGGCGCCTTTCCCCTTTGACGCTGTATTCGAAGCTTTGCTGCCAGACGCAGCTTTTTTCTTTGCTGTATTTGTAGCCAATTTCTTTTCCCCTCTTCTATTTCTGCCTGAAACTCTTATTCAATATCCTCAAGTCTTTTCCTGGAATTTGATCTGCCCGGGCCGAACCCTTAAATAAAAAAGTGTCCCACAATTGCCACAAGGCCGACAACAAAACAGTAATAAGAAAAATATTTGAATTTCTTATTTCGCACAATGACCAGCATCGTTTTAATGCAGATATAGCCTACTAATCCGGCAAATACCATTCCGATTGCGTAGATTCCGATCTGGCTCATATCAACCGGCTCCGCAATGACATCCTTTACCTCGAGAACTGCCGCACCGAGAATCGCTGGAATTGATAAAATAAAGGAATATTTTACAGCAAATTTCCGGTCAAGGCCACAAAAAATACAGGCTGCAATCGTTGTCCCGGAACGGGAAAGTCCCGGCAGTGTAGCAAGGCCCTGTGCGGTACCGATTGCAACACCATTTTTATAGCTCACATCTTTCGGTTTCTTTCTTCCTTCTTTGGCCAGATCAGCCATCAGAAGAAGTACGCCCGTAATCAGAAGACAGATTCCTGGTATCAGCAGAGTCTTTGATGCATCCTCAATCAGATCTTTCCCCAAAACACCAATGATACCAGTCGGAATCGTTGAAACAAGAATCAATACAACGAATTTACGATAACTGTTGTGTACCACCTTCGTGTACTTCAATGATGTTTTATGTATTCGGTTCAGGAAAAAATTTCGTGCATTTTTGAAGATATCGCCTAACATCAGGAAAAACTCTTTTATCATGTTCCAGATATCTTTATAGTACACGATAAATACTGCCACAAGCGTGCCCAGATGCAGCATAATATCAAAAAGCATACTGCCGTTCGTCTCCACATGAAAGATATTCTGAAGTATCGACAGATGTCCGGAGCTGCTGACCGGAAGAAACTCTGTAATTCCCTGGACAATGCCAAGTAAAATAGACTCAATAATTGACATAATACCCTCCTCCTAACTGCGGGCAGAAAAACCGTATGCACATATGGACTTCCTCCATCCGCTTTTACTAGTATACCATAAAATCCCGCAGACACAAGCTTTTTCGTTTTTCTGAAAAAGAGGCTTTCCATCAAAGAATCCATATCCTATTCTTATCTGAAAAGCGCTCTGAACTGGCATCAGTGTTCGGCAATTAACGCATACAGTTTTTTCAGCGCATCACTGATGCCTCCTGTTTCATTGATCAATCCTTCCCGCACTGCATCCGGACCAACGAGAATGGTTCCAAGATCCTTCGTCAAAATCCCCGTATCAAGCATCAGCTCTTCCAGACGATCCCTGGAAGCTTTGGAATGCTCAGAAATAAAACCAAGAATACGATCCTGCATCTGCCGGAAATAATCATACGTCTGAGGCGCGCCAATGACGGTTCCGCTCATACGCACCGGATGAATAACCATCGTTCCTGTTTTTACAATAAATGAATAATCTGTTGATACGGCAATCGGCACTCCGATCGAATGACTGCCTCCAAGTACCAGAGAAACGGTCGGCTTGCTGAGTGATGCAATCATCTCGGCAATGGCAAGTCCTGCCTCCACATCTCCGCCTACTGTATTCAGCAAGATCAGAAGACCGTCGATCTCCGGACTATCCTCAATAGCGGCAAGCTTCGGAAGCACATGCTCATACTTTGTCGTCTTGGAATTTGCCGACAGACATTCATGTCCCTCGATTTCACCAATTACCGTAAGAAGATGGATTCTGTGACTCAAATCTACTTCTCCCATCTCCTTAATCGCTTCGCGCTGTTCTTTATTTTTTTCTTCCTTTTCCCCGCCCTGCTTTTCCTTTTCCTGATTCATCCTGTTCCTCCTTAAATGTATATGGGATATTCCCCGATAGTATTTCCCAAAAACCGGAAAACATACCCCACAAAGAAGTACACCAGAAAGCACACGGCGAAAAACAAAAAAATCTGCAGCAGATCCGTCTACTGCAGATAAAAATAATCTTTTTTGAGGTCAAAAACCATTTGTTTATAAAGCTCCTGACATTCCTCCATCTTACCATCTTCAATCAGGGCAATACATGGAGAAAGATACTTTTTCCAGATGGAATGATAAATTTCATAGGAATTTTCCCTCTGATTGATATGCTTCACAATCGACGGGGCTACATCATAATACTCGTCAATTAATGCCTCTCCGTTTGGTAACCCTGCAAGATATGCATCCCGGTAATCGCGCAGCAAACTAAGCTCATAACAGTTGTCAGCTTTTTGAAAAGATTCACAGACAGCTGTCGTGATATAACAGAATTTTTTATGAAATCCCTTCTCCACAAAGGAAAACTCTGCTGCCTGAATATTCGATTTCGGAAATGCTTTTTTCCAGGAAGCGATGATCTTGTCCGCTAACGGCCGGGAAGAATTGCCTTTGTACTCCAGTACCATCGGAATTACAAATACCGCTACCATCATATTCAGATCCAGCTGTAAACGTTCTTTTTCGCTTTTTTTCCTGCATTCCTCTACTTTTGAAAGCGCATACTCAGCCATAGCTTCCGCCATATTTTCAAGGAACTGCTCCTTGTCAATCACGGAATTATAGCCGTTTTCAATCGCATCAAACGTAGGAACATTCTCCTGATAAAACCGCCTGAATGCATCAGAATACAGAGTTTTCTTAAAATAGCGCATCGGGTCCTCACAGCACTCCAGCAGCTTCGGCATACCTTCAATCCCGGTCAGATAGTAATTCATTTACTTACTCCTCCAAATTTGTATACACCGCCTGAACGTCATCATCTTCATCCAGAAGATCCAATGTCCGGTTCAACTGTCGCAAGGACGTCTCATCCGTAAGCGCTACATAATTCTGCGGAATCATGGTCACCTCTGCGGATGCCATCGGAATCCCTGCATTTTCAAGACTCTGACGCACTTCGCTGAAGTCTTCCGGCGAGGTCAGAATTTCATAACTGTCTTCCTCCTCAGAAAAGTCCTCTGCACCCGCGTCAAGTGCCGTCATCATCAGATCATCCGCTTCCATCTCGCATTCTTCTTTGTCAATGATGATCTGCCCTTTCTGGTCAAACATATAAGATACGCATCCCTGTGTTCCGATGCTGCCGCTTCCCTTTGTAAAAGCGTTTCGTACATTGGATGCAGTTCTGTTCTTGTTGTCAGTAAGCGCGTCTACTATAATCGCGATACCACCCGGTCCATAGCCCTCATATGTAACATACTCATAATTTACAGCGCCAAGTTCACCGGCAGCCTTTTTGATACCTCTTTCAATGGTATCATTCGGCATGTTGTTGGCTTTCGCTTTTGCAATGATATCACGCAGTCGGCTGTTGTTAGCCGGGTCTGATCCGCCTTCTTTTACCGCTACTGCAATTTCACGGCCGATGATTGTAAAAATCTTTCCCTTTGCCGCGTCATTTTTTTCTTTTTTGTGTTTAATGTTAGCAAATTTTGAATGCCCTGACATAACTGAATGTCACTCCTTTTCCTCTTCCTTAGATTTTGTTATTCTCACAAGACGTATCATCTTGTTTTCTACCTTTAATATCTGGAACAGATAACCGTATGCCGTAATTTCAAACCGTTCTCCGTCTGCCGGGATTCGATCCAGTCTGGAAATCAGCATTCCGTTCAAAGTATCGTATTCCTCGTCTTCCAGCGTAATTTCAAGCGTATCCTTCACTTCATCAAGCGGAGCCATGCCATCCATCAGATAGCCGCTGTCCGCATCTCCACGGATAAGCTGGATATCTCTGTCGTATTCATCCTGAATATTCCCGACAATCTCCTCAAGGATATCTTCCATCGCCACAAGTCCTGCAGTCTCTCCGTATTCATCTACGACGATCACCATCTGCAAATGCTCTGCCTGCATGCTGCGGAATAAAAGGTTGATTCCTCTCGTTTCCGGAATAAAACGGGCTGTACGAAGCAATCCCGGTATATCCTTGATCAGCCAGCTGTCGTATTTCTCCATCGTGTGGAATTTCATCGCATCTTTAAAATGCAGAATCCCTGTAATATACTCAATACTTCCGTCATAAACCGGAAAACGCGAAACAGGCTCACCTACCATAAATGAAATCGCATCCCGCAGATTCGTGGTTCCGCTAATGCCGATAATATTTTTCCGGTGCGTCATGATATCGCCTGCATTTTTGTCATCCAGCTCAAAAATATTCTGGATCATCTCTGCCTCTCTCGCATCAAGGACCCCCTGCTCATGGCCTTCATTTACCATGGAGATGATCTCATCTTCCGTGACCTCCTGTTCAAGAGAACGCGGATCAATGCCAAGCAGACGCACGCAAGCGTCAGAGAGGGCTGTCATCACAAAGGTAAACGGCGATAAAAGCGCAAGAATCCTCCCAGCCAGACGATAACGGCGCATAACCCAGTGTATGGCATTTTTGCGTCCCAGCATCTCCGGTACGGAATTTCCCGCAAGGTAAAACAGAATCATCAGCGCCGGGAGCAGAAACCAAGGAGAAACACGCTCCGACAAACGGCTGCAAAAAAATCCTGCTCCAACATATGTAACAGCATGGAGCAGCCAGCATGTATGCTTCAGCCTTACAGACTGCTCGCGCAGCGCTGATATCTCGTCCGGAGGTTTCTCCTGCTCTGAAAAAGCAGGCTGCAGCTCTGTGTCCGATATATGGTGCAGCGCGGAAGCAAATGCAGTCATAATAAAATCAAATAACAATAAAAGAATTAAAAGTGCGGCCCCTGATAGATACCCCGCATCACTATCCATAAAGTATATAACTCCTTCAAATTCGGATACATCATCAGATACATTAATTCAATATAGCATTTTCCCTATCATTCGTCAAGAATTGAAATCCCCGGAAACTTATGTAATCAGTTCCAGACTCACCTGAAGTGCCTTGTCAACCCTAGAAAGCAAAGGCTCATCCAAATGACACACCCGGTCCCTGAGACGGCGTTTGTCGATTGTCCGAAGCTGTTCCAGAAGAATGACGGAATCCTTTACAATCTGATATTTTCCTGCTTCTATTTCCACATGGGTAGGCAGCTTCGCCTTGTTCATCTTCGAAGTAATCGCGGCACAGATTACGGTAGGGCTATGTCGGTTGCCAATGTTGTTCTGAATAATCAGCACCGGACGCACACCGCCCTGTTCTGATCCGACTACCGGACGCAGATCCGCATAAAAAATGTCTCCTCTTCTAATATTCACACAATTCACACTCCGATACAAGGATTTTTGTACTCTTTATATTCTCAGTATTTCCCTGTTTCTTCTGTATATACACCTATGTGAAATATTTTTCAGACAACCTGATTCATTCAAAAATGATTCCTTCACTCTTATCTGATATATTTCCTTGGAACCCTTTTTCCGATATCGCAAACAAACTCATAAGGAAATCTTCCCGACAGCTGATCCAGCTCCTCCAGCGTAATCTCCTCATCCTGATCACGTCCAAGTAGCGTCACCTCATCCAACACGTGCACGTCCAGTCCAGTAACATCCACCATAAATTGATCCATACATACGCGTCCCAGAATCTTCGCGCGTTTTCCACCTATCAAAACATATCCTTTGTTGCTCAGGCTTCGTGGATAGCCGTCCCCATAGCCAACCGGAATGGTCGCAATCTTCATTTCTTTTTCCGCAGTAAATGTTCCGCCATAACTGACCGAAGTTCCCGGTTCTATTGTCTTCACGTACACAATATGAGATTTTAATTCCATGGCCGGACACAGCTTTACGAACTTCCGGTTCACCTCATTCGATGGATAAATGCCATAAATACTGATTCCGGCTCTCGCCATATCCATATTTGCCTCAGGAATCTCAAGAATCCCCGCGCTGTTGGAGCAATGCCTGATCAGTTTCTCAAATCCCCGTTTTTTCAGGTCAGCGCAAAATGCTGCAAATCGTTCAATCTGAGTCTTCGTAAAGGTTTTATCCGTTTCATCTGCCTTCGCAAAGTGTGTAAAAACACCTTCTATAAAAAGCCCCGGCAAACGACCAATCTGCTCTGCCAGGTCTGCCCCTGGCCCGTCACAGGTCACACCAATCCTGGACATTCCCGTATCCACCGCCACATGGACCGGAGCACAGACACCTGCCTTCCCGGCTGCATCGGAAAATGCCTGTGCCATTTCATATGTAAAAACAGCCGGACGAATACTATTTGTCGCCATCCACTCATAATCTTCCTCAAAGGTATAGCCCAAAATCAGCACCGGTTTTTTAATTCCGGCCTCTCTTAATTCCCTGGCCTCCGAGACAGCCGCCACTGCAAATCCCCAAATATAGTCATACGCCTCCGTCATCTGCGCAATCGGAACCGCGCCATGCCCATACCCGTCCGTCTTTATGACTGCCACCATCTGCGTGTCCTGCCTCAGATTTTTTTTCATATTGCTGAAATTCTCCGCAATTGCATCCATGTGGATATATGCGGTCATCCTTCCGTGTTTTTCCATACCCTGCCCTGGCCTTTCTGTTCCTGTTTCCGGTATTCTGTCCGTTCTGTGTTTTTATCCCTGTTCTTTATTTTTGTATTTCTGGCAATTTAATATTCCTTCACAGCTCTGCCTTCTCCGCCGTCACATCTGCTGCCTTTAATACCACACCGACCTCCTCTGCAATATCTCCGGCAAGCATACCGTACGCACTAGATTTCCTGCGCGCTTCATCTCCCGCAAGGCCATGCAAATATACGCCCACAGATGCCGCCTCAAACGGTGACATTCCCTGTGAAAGCAACCCCAAAACAATTCCGGTCAGTACATCCCCCGAACCCCCGGTCGCCATGCCGCTGTTTCCGGATGTATTCACATATATGCTTGCCCCATCCGACACAACTGTTCTCGCATCTTTCAGGGCACAGATCACCTTGTATTCTTTTGCAAATTCGCAAACTGTATTTACAATATCCTTCAGAAATTCTTCTTTATTCATACCGATCAGCCGTTCCATTTCGCCGACATGCGGCGTCAGAATAACCGGCGAACGCACCTTTTTCAGAATCTCTGTCTCTTTTGCCAGAAGGTTCAGCCCATCGGCGTCAATCACCAGAGGCTTATCATACTGTGTAAGAACATGTGTCAGTATTTCTCTCTGTATCTCTCCCGTACCAACCCCCGGACCAATCCCAGCCACATCCGACCATGCAAGCGCTGCCATCAGCTCCTGCTCTGGAAAAGAATCCCCTTCCCATACAGTTACAATCGCCTCCGGCAGATACGTCTGAATCACCTGGCGGTTACTTTCCGGGGTAAATACTCTGACAAGGCCACATCCCGTCCGATACGCTGCCCGCGCGGCAAGACATGCAGCACCGCTCATTCCTTTGCTTCCCGCGATCAGAAGTACCTTCCCGTACGACCCTTTATTGGAATAAGGTCTTCGCTTTGGAATGTCTGACAGATCTTCCTTTGTATAAGTAAAAACATTGGATGGATTTTCTTCTCCCGTAAAATACTGTGCCGATATCCCAATATCACGACAGACAATTTTGCCGCAATAAGAAGCGCCCGGATATAACAACTGCCCCATTTTGCGGTAAGCAAACGTTACCGTCAAATCAGCCCGAACTGCCGTTCCCAAAACCTGTCCGGTATCGGCAGAAACACCCGAAGGAATATCCACTGCCACAACATAAGACGACTGCCGATTGATCCACTCAATCAGCTCTAGATACGGTCCTTCTACGTTTCGGGAAAGTCCAATGCCAAAAATGGCATCTACTATAGTAGTATATTCACGCATGTATAAATTGGTGCTGATTTTTATTCCACAATTTTCACAAATTTTCTTCTGAATTCTTGCTTCTTCTGACAAAGCCTCTTCTTTTCCGACAAAAACTACCGTAACGTCCACACTGCGCTGTACAAGCAGCCTCGCAACAGCAAACCCATCCCCACCATTGTTCCCGGCTCCGCATACGACTAAAACCTGTCCTTCCAGATATCCCTCCCGCTCCATCTCCTCCGTCACACACAACGCAGCCCGCTCCATCAAAACAAGCGCAGGAATTCCGAGTTGCTGTATGGTACCACTGTCGTATTTTTTCATTTGCAATGCATTCACCAGAAATTCCATAATAAGTTCCTTCTTAACATCTATATATACAAAAACCTGTATACTTCACGGCACGAGAAGTATAAACTGCCCCCGTCCATGCTATACAGGCCCTAAACGCCAAAGGCCTTTTCAAGCCTCTCCGCTCACTATATATTTATGATTGATTCGAAACACAATTTCAAAATCAGAACCATGATAAAATATACAAAATAGGGGACTTGTTTGCCTCGAAACCCCGTTTTTGCGCGTTTTATCATGCTCCGTCCGTTTCAGTGACCTCTCGCTCTCACAAATCGCTTATCGTTTTTCTGCATGTGTCAGCTTATAAGAAAGCTGCATCAGGCTCTCTGATAAATGGACATTCTCCACAACGACATCCTTTGGTAGATGAAGATCCGTATGCGCAAAATTCCAGATCGCTTTCACACCGTTTTCAACCAGCATTGGAGCTACCGACTCTGCCCCGCTTTTGGGAAGCGTAAGCGCGGCAATCTGAATCTGATTTTCTTCTATAAACTCCGGAAGCTCTTCTATCATGCGGATTTCAATGCCACGAACTGACACTCCGCGCAGTCTGGAATTTACGTCGAAAATACCTTTTACCAGAAAACCCCGCTTTTCAAATTTAACATAGTTAGCCAAAGCCTGTCCCAGATTTCCGGCTCCTATGATAACCATATTGTACGTCTTGTCAAGACCAAGAATCTTTCCAATCTCACTGTGAAGATATTTTACATTGTATCCGTACCCCTGCTGGCCAAATCCTCCAAAATTATTCAAATCCTGACGAATCTGTGAAGCAGTCACATTCATCATATCACTCAGTTCATTCGATGAAATGCGTTCAACCTTTGCCTCCAGAAGATCACCAAGATACCGATAATACCGCGGCAACCGTTTCACTACTACTTTTGAGATTCCATGTTCGTCCACTTTTTACGCCTCTTTCATCTTTTACATATAGAGTTATTATACTAAACCATGAATTTTATGTCAATCAAGTATCCAAATATTGTCTTTTTTTCAATTTTCGTTATAATAAAAAGAGATTCTATATATAAGGAGTAAACTTATGATACTTTCATGTCAGAATATAACAAAAGCCTTCGGTACAGATGTGATTATTTCCGGCGGCTCTTTCCATATCGAGGAACACGAAAAAGTCGCTGTTGTAGGAATCAATGGAGCTGGCAAGACAACTCTTTTGCGGATGATCATCGGCGAATTTGAACCGGACAGCGGCACGGTGGCACTCTCACGTGGAAAAACGATCGGCTATCTGGCACAGCATCAGGACGTAAACAGCACTGCCACGATCTATGAGGAACTTCTCTCGGTAAAACAGGATGTTCTTAGAATGGAGCAGCGTCTGCGCGCCATGGAGCAGGAAATGAAACATCTTTCTGGTACTGAGCTGGAAGCGCTTATGGAACAATACAACCGCATTTCTATGGAATTTGAACATCAAAACGGCTATGCGCTGCAAAGTGAAGTAACTGGTGTCCTCAAAGGTCTTGGTTTTCTGGAAGAAGATTTTTCCAAACAGATCTGCACGCTCTCCGGCGGGCAGAAAACACGGGTAGCTCTTGGACGGTTACTTTTATCCAAACCGGATCTCCTGCTTTTGGACGAGCCGATCAACCACCTGGATCTGACCTCTATTGCATGGCTGGAGACGTATCTTCTGAACTACAGCGGCGCTGTACTCATCGTCGCACACGACCGCTATTTCCTGAACAAGGTAGTCTCGAAAGTCATCGAACTGGACAATGGCCGTATCACCTCCTTTTCCGGAAATTATACGGATTATGCTGAAAAAAAGGCACAGCTTCGTGAAACAGCGTGGAAGGCCTACCTCAACCAACAGCAAGAAATCAAACACCAGGAAGCGGTCATCGCCAAATTGAAATCTTTTAATCGTGAGAAATCAATCAAACGCGCCGAGAGCCGTGAAAAAATGCTTGAAAAAATCGAAGTGCTTGAAAAGCCGGTGGAAATCCGCGCAGATATGCATCTTCATTTTTCCCCTCAGATCACAAGCGGAAACGACGTACTCAAGGTAGAACATCTTGCCAAATCCTTTCCGGGGAACCTGCTTTTCTCTGATTTGAATTTTACGATCAGCCGCGGTGAAAAAGTCGCAATTATCGGTGATAATGGTACAGGTAAAACCACGATCCTGAAAATTTTAAACGAACTGGAAGCAGCCGATGCCGGCGCTTTCACACTGGGAAGCCGCGTACATATCGGCTATTACGATCAGGAACATCAGCTTCTCCATATGGATAAAACGCTTGTCGAAGAAATCTCTGACGTTTATCCGGACATGACAGGAACAGAAATCCGCAACATTCTGGCTGCTTTTCTGTTCACCGGTGATGATGTGTTCAAACGTATTCATGATCTGAGCGGCGGAGAACGCGGACGTCTTGCTCTGGCAAAACTCATGCTCTCAAAATCAAACTTCCTGATTCTCGATGAGCCGACAAACCATCTGGATATTACCTCAAAGGAAATCCTTGAGGAAGCCATACGTAATTATTCCGGAACGGTCCTGTACGTATCCCATGACCGATACTTTATCAATCAGACTGCCTCCCGTATCCTCGAACTGAAAAATCAGACTGTGATCAATTATATCGGCAATTATGATTATTATCTGGAAAAAGCGGAGGAACTGACAAAAGTATACGCCCCGACGCCTTCCAATCCTGGAAGTCAGCAACCAGATACAGCCTCTTCGCGCGAAAGCTGGGCACGCCAGAAAGAAGAACAGGCCAAAGAACGCAAACGCCAGAACGAACTGAAAAAAACAGAAGACCAGATTGCTTCTTTAGAAAAACGAAGTGCAGAAATCGACACATTAATGTCCAAAGAAGAAATTTTTACCGACATAGCTAAATGCCTTGAATTGAGCAATGAAAAAGCCTCAGTTGTGGAAAAACTTGATATGCTGTATGAAAAATGGGCGGAATTGTCTGAATAAATACTATTTTTCATTTCAGCTCCTTCTGCCATCAATCAAATGGGACGGTCACATCAGGAATACATTTTTCCGGGTGTGACCGTCCCATTTTAAAATTTTTTAATTCAGATGCTTTTTTAACAGGCGGGCAATCTCGCCGATATCAATAGGCTTGGCGACATGCGCATTCATGCCACAATCCAGACAATGCTGAATATCCTCTGAAAAAGCGTCTGCCGTCATCGCAATAATCGGAATCGTAGAAGCATCGGAACGCTTCAATCCCCTGATTGCTATTGTGGCTTCATAACCGGTCATGACTGGCATCCGGATATCCATAAAGACTGCATCATAGTATCCTACTTTTGACGCCTGGAATTTCTCTAAGCAGATCTGCCCGTTTTCTGCCCATTCAAGCTCCAGTCCAAGATCAGACAACAGTTCGCTGGCAATTTCCCAGTTAAGATCATTATCCTCAGCCAGGAGGATACGCCGTCCTTTCAGAGCACTATCCTGTTCCGGTACATCATCCTGTGACGACTCAAGCCCTGTCACAAACGGACGCAGTCCATAAAACAACGTGGACTTAAACAACGGCTTTGAGATAAATCCACTGATCCCGGCTTCGCGCGCCTCTGTCTCAAACTCACTCCAGTCGTAAGCTGAAATCAGAATAATCGGAATCTCTTCGCCAAGTCTTTGCCGGATCTCTTTTGCCACCTGAATACCATCCATGCCAGGCAATTTCCAGTCAAGTAAAATAATCTGATAATCTTCCCTCTTCTGATGATGCGTTGTTATCATTTTTATTGCGCTTTCACCGCTCAATGTCCAATCCGCATTGATCCCAATTGATTTTAACGCATCCACAGCAGTCTGACATAACAATTCATCATCATCCACCACAAGCATATTCCAGGCCGGAAGTACCATATCCTCTTCCACAATCTGTGCTTTTTCAAAATCAAGAATGACATGGAACTCTGTGCCCTTGCCAAGCTCGCTTCGTATCTCGATCTTCCCTTGCATTGCATCTACGATATACTTTGTGATCGCCATTCCAAGACCAGCGCCCTCTGTCTTGTGGATTCTGGCGCCATCCGCACGGCTGTAGGAGTCATATATTTTGTTCAGGAACTCCTGAGACATTCCGATTCCATTATCCTTGACTCTGATATGAATTCTGACGTAATCCTCGCCTTTGGGGGACTCCTCTTCTATCATACATAATTCAATTGCCCCGCCCTCCGGCGTATATTTTGTCGCATTCGACAAAAGATTGAGCAATATCTGATTCAGACGCACACTGTCACAATAGACGTTTTCAGTCACAATATTTTCAATATGTACGTCAAAACTTTGTTTCTTGGCCTTTACCTGTGACTGCACAATGCTGACAAGCCCTTCCACAACCTCACGCAGGGAAACCTGATCCATCGTGAGTGTCATTTTACCGCTTTCTATTTTTGACATATCCAGTACATCATTGATCAGCCCCAGCAGATGCTTACTCGACATTGCAATTTTTTTCAGACAGCTATATACCTGTTCCCGGTCATCTATATGGGACACTGCTATCGCAGTCATACCTACAATCGCATTCATCGGTGTGCGGATATCATGGCTCATATTAGAAAGAAATTCACTTTTTGCCTTCGATGCCTCGACAGCAGTCTGTCTGGCCTCCTCAAGCTCCTGAAGCTGCTGACGCGTCAGTGCAAAATACCGGATAAAAATCAGGATCAACAAAACAAGTATTGCGCCGCACGCTGCCAGAGTCACCACCATACGCTGAACACTTAAGCCGTTCACAGCCTCATCCAGCTCACTGTATGGCATCACCATAATCAGATACCACTCTGAGAAGGGCAACGGTGTTCCATAAATCTGCCTCAGCCCTTCTTCCAAGGATATAATAGAGGAATAGGCAGTTCCCTCCTCCGCCGCAGACGCAAGCCCTTCCAGATAATCTGCCAGCGTCTTCTCAGAACTATCCGTGCCATCATGCGACAAAGTAATTCCAAAATGCTCCAACAGCTCTGTATTGGAATTACTGATCACAAAACTTCCGTCTCTTCTTAATATATGGCAGTACAGCAAAGACTCTTCATCCTCCAAAGAAAGTGTGTCGCTGATATACTTTTTCGGAACAGCTGCCACCACTGCGGTACTCATTTCTCCATTTTTCATAGGATACTCAGCTGAAACTCCAAAAAGCACCACCTCATTGCCCGAGGAATCGTATCCAAGCGCAACTCTTTTCTCTCCTCTGTTCAGAGCATCCAGGAAAGGTTCCGGGTTAAGCGCCTGAATCGACTCCCCATAGAGCGTATCAAAGGTACCATCCTCAGAACACATAGCCAGATAATCAAAATCTCTGACCTGCGCTCTGTAAATCAGCTCCTCATACAGCTTTTCTGCATTGGCATCATCTTCCAGCTGCACAACCTCCACCAGACCCTCTACCTGTCGAAATCTCAATTCTATCGTCGTCTCAAAATGCTTGCACAGCTCTTCACCCATTCCGGTCATATACAACTCACCGACCTCATGAATCGTCTGCGCACTTCTATTGTTCATAAACAAAGCCAGAAAACCAAAGACAATGGAGCTAAATAGCACCAGCCCGATAAAACTGGCCGTCAGAAAACGGGTTGTCTTGTTTCTTATCTTTATATGGTTATGCTCCATCCGTGCTTTATCCCTCCTGAATTTCACGTATTATCCGACACGAAACCACTGTGTATTTTAACATATCAGCAGGCATATGGTCAAGACTTATGATTGCTTTCAGAACTTCAGCACCTTTCAGCCCCCCTCCCGACTTTAAAAAAACAAAGCTTTGTCCGAAATATTTTCGTCGTATTTTCCGTCCGACACGTTCCATGCATTTTTTCCATCATACGCTTTGTGTTTACCAGGCCAATATTCGTGCTGTCCTCTTTCCTCTCCAGCTGTCTGATTTGATTTTCAAAACAGATGCATGCCTCTTCTTCCTTCTCAAATGCAATGATTGTGACGGGTTCCGACTGCTTTGCATACTTCAGCAAATTAGACAATACATTGTCCATCACACGTGTAAGATATCCCGCGTTTATTCGTATCAAACCATTCCCCCAATGCAGTTTCATCTCTACGGTAAATCCATTCTGTTCCAGATATGCCGAAACCTCTGAGAGCAGATCATAAAACAGTGTCTGAAAGCTCTCCGGCTCCTCTAATTCCACCTTTACTTCGCTGCTTACCAGAGAATATTCAAAGATATGCTCAGACAGTTGTTTCAGCTGGTGCATCTTTCGGTCGATCCGGTCAATGTATTCCTCCATCTGCGCCTCATCGTGATATCTGTGGTTCTTCAGAATTTCCATATAAATCATCATAGATGTGAGCGGTGTACGCAGGTCATGAGACATCTCCGTAATCATCCGGCGATTCGCCTTTGTAAGGTGCGCCTCCTGTTCCACCTGATACGCAAAGGATTTTCTCATATCATCAATTCCACGCGCCAATACTGCCAGCTCATCCTTTCCTTTTACGGTCACTTGATATTTCAGATCACCGCCTTCCAGAATTCCAATCTCACGGCTGAGCTGTGTGATGTACTTCATTTTATTACGAATCCCAAACATGACAATCATCAAAAACAGCAATATACTCACCAATATTTCTGCAATCAACGCATATCCGTAAAATTTCCGCTCATAAAATCCATACAGCATCACCTCTGCCTCGCTGTCCGAAAAACGGATTTTATAATATGCCTCCCAGTCATAATAACCAATCTCGACCGGAGCATCCCACCCTTCCGTCTCCTCCGCATAATTTGAATCATACACAAGCACACTGTTACAATAAACCTGCATAAAAATTCCACGCTGACGGTACACCCATCTGGTCAAAAATTCCGAATCCCGCGTACTAATGTTATTCTGTGTCACAGAATCCTGCAATTCTTTCATACGGTCATGATTCTTCTGTTCAATATAATCTGAAGTCTCAAAATAATGGTTCAGAAAATAGATCCCAATTCCCCTCATGCCTGAAAATGCAATGCCCGAACATACTGCTGCCAGGATGAGAAGCCTTGCCAGTTGAAAATAAAGTGACTCCCTTCTATTCATATCCGCCACCAAACCTGTAACCTTTCCCCCAGACAGTTCGTATATATTTCGGATTCTGTGCATCCTCCTCAATCTTTACCCGCAGTTTTCGAATGTGTACCATCACGGTACCATTGCATGAATAAAAGTATGGTTCATTCCAGATGCTCTCATATAAATTCTGCGCGGAAAAAATTTTAGCCGGAAACTGCATCAGAAGCAATAAGATTCGGTATTCCGTCTCGGACAGCTCTGTCTTCTTCCCGTTTATCATAACCTCATTAAATTCCTGATTGATTCGGATGCCGGCCAGTTCAAGAACATTTTGGCCGGTATCTGTTTCCTTTTGATGCTTGCCCCGATAAATCGTGTACCGGCGAAGCAGCGCTTTTACCCTGCCAAGAAGTTCCGTATAAGAAAAAGGTTTAGGCAGATAATCATCGCCACCCGCCATTAATCCAAGAAGCTTGTCCGACTCCTGTGTTCTTGCTGTCAAAAATAAAACCGGTACATTTGATATCTTTCGAATCTCCTCACATGTACGGATACCGGACAGCCCCGGCATCATCACATCCAAAATCACAAGATCTGTCTCCTGCGTCAACAATGCCAATCCGCTGCGTCCATCCCCCGCCTCTTTTACCGTATACCCCTCACTTTCCAACAAAATGCGGACTCCTTCCCGGATATCCGCATCGTCCTCTATCATCAAAATCGTCTCACCCGCCATAATCCTCTTCCCTTTCCAACAATACATCACTCTTCCAAAACCACTATTTGATTTCTGAAACACTAAAATCATAACCGAACCCTGAGCCCTGATACAGTGCACAAAACAAGGGGTAACTTGTTTGTTCGGAACCCCGTTTTTGTACACTGTATCAGGGCTCGTCTGGTTAACATTATATCATATGGAAACCAATCCCCACAAGTGCCCCCTACTCTCTTCTCAGAGCCTCAATCGGATCCAAATTTGCAGCTTTCACAGATGGAAGTAATCCAAAAACAATACCAATTGCCATTGAAAACAGTACCGCAGCCACAGAAGCCGGAACACTGATTGATACAGCTACCTGTGACACCTGGCTGATCACCTGCGCCATTGCAATTCCTGCAATCACACCAATAAGCCCCCCTGTGCTTGTCAATACCGCAGCTTCTGTAAGAAATTGCCAGAGGATTGCCCCCTTTCTCGCCCCAATCGCTTTTTTCAGGCCAATCTCACTTGTACGCTCTGTCACAGATACCAGCATGATATTCATTACCCCGATACCACCTACCAAAAGAGAAATACTGGCAATCCAGATAAGCTGCTTATTCGAAGCTTCCGACAGATTCTGCATATCTTTGGCCCGCTTCAGAACATCGTCCGCCTTGTACTTCAATGCTGTCTGCTTTGGAGAAATCGTCGCATTTAAAATCTTCTCTGCTTCACGGCCCGCCGCCTCCATATCATCTACAGAAACTGCCTTCACAATTACGTGCTCCGGCTCATCATAAAAATAGGTGACAGGCCAGCACGCCTTTGGCATATAGAGATTTCCCGGTGTATTCGTTGTATATGCCTTATAATCCGCAATGGAACTGATCCTCGGCTGAAATTTTCCCGCCTTCTTTACAGAACCAATTATCGTAAAGGGAACTTTCCTGATCTCGATTACCTTTCCAATTGGGCTTTCCCCTGGAAACAAATTTTCCGCAAGCTCATCATCTACAATCAAAACCTTGCGAAATCTCTTTAAATCATCTGTCCGGAAATTCCGTCCCGTTCGGATGATATATCCATTCGTCGTAAAATAATTCGTATCAATCCCGCGAACTGCAAATTCCGCCAGTGACTGGTTTCGATAAAATACCTGCTCCGGATTCTTTCTTTCTGTGTAACAGGTGACATTCTCAACACTGTCCAGTTCCAGAATCTCCTTTTTTACTTTTTCCGTCACTTCAGGAACACCAAAAGGAAGTTCCGTACCATCTGATACTGAGTATTCGAAACCGTTTTCCTCCAGCTTTATCTGTACTGTATTGTTTCCTGCCCCAATCAGATTATTTTTAATTTCGTCGTTTGTCCCCTTAATAGTAGATACAATAGAAATAATTGACGCAATGCCAATGATAATTCCGAGCATCGTTAAAAAAGAACGCATTTTATGTGACCATATCCCCTGAAACGAAAGCCTTATATTTTCAAACATCTGTAGCTGTCCTCCTTTTTCCTTCCCGGTATGCCTTCCATAAAATACCGTACTACAGATTTCTTAAAATACCAGCATCCATTTCTTAACGTTTCTTAATGCCACAGAATTTGGTACGCAAAAAGAGCTGTTATAAAATACCGCCTTCCTGCAACATATGGATTCCGATGCTTCTACATCTGTTCCATATATTGTATGGATTCGCTATTTTACAACAGCCCTTTTACATATTTAACTAAAACTACCACAATTGCCCGGGCTCAACTCCGGGGCCTATAAAATCAATTTTACTGCAAATGAACTTCTCCAGACAATGTTACGCCAATTTGAATTTTTTCACCGTATTTTCTGCCTTTTGCCTTTAATACTGCCCCGCAGCTTCCAACTGCTCTATCCCCGGACGTTTCAAATCCGTGATCTGTGACAACGAAATCACGCAGAGCAAAATTTCGGACAATAACATCCGCATCTGTACAATAGCTTGTCTTTCCATCATAAACAAACATAGCGCGAAACAACCATTCAACCGCCACTGTCTTGTCTTCGTTTGAAACAAGACGGATATATCGGTCATATTCCATACTTTGCGTTCCGTCTTGCTGATTCTCCGGAATGCCCTTATAGTCCTCCACTTCAATCCGATACGGATCATCAGGCGCATCAATCCTGGTATACACCGGTTTCTGCCCCTTGCTTGCCGCTGATTCAGAGACATCCGTCAGTTTTACCGTTTCATGATCCTGTACAAAAGAAGTATGTAAACCCTTCAATGACACAGACTGGATGCTGTTTTCCGACGCACTCACAGGAGCTGTCGCTATATATGCAAAAAATAATGCTGTCAAAATTCCCTTTTTCCACATAGTTCTGTCTTGCACCTTCAATCTTCACTTTCTTATTCGAGGAAACGAGGTCCCATATATCCGATCACACCGTCAATCCGTACCTGACTCCAGCCTTCTACCAGTCCGAGATACTCTACAACCGTACCTGCCGGATACTCTGCCATAACCTCATACTCATATCCGGGGCCACTGCGGAAATTACAGGTACCTATCATCGTTTTATAAACCGGTTGAGGCTCTGTGGGTGGCTCTGTCGGCTGCTCCGTTGGTGGTTCTGTCGGTGCCTGTGTTGCAGGCTCTGGTTCTGTAGGAGGCTGCGTTTGCGGCTGAACCTGTGTTTCAGATTGTACCTGCGTTTGAGGTTGTGTCAGTGGCTGCGTCTGTCCCTCTGTTTCATTTCCTGCAGACTGATTATCATTCATCGCATCGCTCTTTGTAGCCTGTTCTGATTGCACTGGTAAAGTCTCTGCCTTCTGGCCATCATTTCCCGGCACTTTCTGATCAACGTTTTCCGTTGTTTTTTCGCTCTGCTCCTTCGTCGCATCCTCTGTAAGCGTTCCGCTTCCTTTTTTCGGCTTACCGCCCTCTTTCAGAATCTCGATATTCTGTCCGGAAGTCTCCGAATCATACTGCTGATACACTTTAACCCCGATCATAATGATAATAAAAAGCAATCCGGCTGCCAGAATCAGCATAAAATATCTGAGATAGTCAGACAGCCACTCTTTCAATCGTTTCATTTTATCTTCCCCTTTATCTCTTTTGTTCCTTCCGTACAGACAAAGATCCCCTTTTCTTTCGAAAGCATATTTCTTTTTCAGTATACAAAAAGACCGCATCAAAAGCAATTACTTTTGATGCGGTTCACACAATTTTAAGATTCTACCAGAACATCTTCGCTGCTTTCTTGATCTGAAAACCAAACCAGATCGCATAAGCAAAAAAAAGTACAATTGTAATCAGATAAGGAACCACTCCAATCAGCTGCGTAAAATCCTGAACAAGCCCAACTGCCCCACAGACAATGGCGACTATCCCGAAAATCAGCTGCTTTGTCCCTGTATATGCAATATATCCCGGTACGTCTTTGCATTTTTTCACATCGAGGTTCTGCGGAATCAGCATCGACTGCCTGAGCTTACCCGTTGTGATCATGTTTATATACAGATAGATGATGTACACGCCGCTGCCGACAATCACTGCATCCATCAATGCATAAATGGAATCCGTATTCATCCTTCGTTCACCTCTCTTTTTTCACACTCCTGTATCCGCCCTGCGGTACAGCTGCTATCATATACCCAAAAAAGCTTTTACTGCTTCTTCCATCGCATCCTTTTCAATTACTTTATCATGAAGAACCGGAGCGTTTCGAATTTCCTCAATTGCATTCGGAATCGCCGTGCCTGAAAGCCGACTCAGCTCGTCAATCAGAGCAAAATCATCCATGCCGCTATACTTTTCATCAATTGCCTCCATCACACTGCGTGCAAACTTATACGGACTTGCCGTAGATGCAATCAATGCCTTTGTATCGTCTTTGCTTTGCTCCTGATACCGGCAGCAGACACAAGACGCAACTGCCGTATGCGTATCCAGTACATACCCCGTCTCCTGATAAAGTCGCGCGATCTCCTTTGCAGTATCCTCCTGCGTCGCATATCCGCCGATGAAATCCTGCATTCTGTTTCTCATCTCACTCGTAATCTCATAGCTGCCTTGCTCAGAAAGCGCACGCATAAGCTCCTGATTCGTCTTTGCATCATCTCCCGCCATACGATAGATCAGTCGTTCCAGGTTGCTCGAAATCAAAATGTCCATGGACGGAGAGGTCGTAAGAATAAAGTCACGGTTGCGATTGTAAATTCCGGTCTCGAAGAAATCAAACAGTACGCGGTTTTCATTGGATGCACAGATCAGGCGGCCAATCGGAATCCCCATATTTTTCGCATAATATGCGGCCAGAATGTTTCCGAAATTCCCGGTAGGAACCACAACATTCACCTTTTCCCCGTCTTTTATCTCGCCTGACTTCAAAAGCCTTCCGTATGCATAGGCATAATAAACAATCTGCGGAACAAGTCTTCCGATGTTAATGGAATTCGCAGAAGAAAAACAAAAGCCTGCTCGATCCAGTTCTTCCTTTAACGCTTCATCGCCAAACAACTTCTTAACACCGGACTGCGCATCATCAAAATTGCCAAGAATACCAATGACACAAGTATTTTTTCCCTTCTGTGTCACCATCTGCTTCTCCTGCACAGCACTCACGCCGTTTTTCGGATAAAAAACAATAATCCTCGTGCCCGGCACATCGGCAAACCCGGCAAGCGCTGCCTTTCCAGTATCACCGGAAGTCGCTGTCAGAATCACAATCTCATTTTTTTCCTGATTCTTCTTTGCCGCTGTCGTCATTAGATAAGGGAGAATGGACAGGGCCATATCTTTAAATGCGATCGTCGCACCGTGGAACAACTCCAAATAAAACCTGCCGTCTGCCTTTTTTACAGGTGCGATCTCCTGCGTATCAAACTTTTCATCATATGCCATACGAATACAGTACTTGAGCTCTTCCTCCGTATAATCTGTCAGGAATTGCTTCATCACCGCATATGCCGTCTCATGATAATTCATCTGCGCCAGCTCTTTTGTCGGAAAATCAAGAACCGGGATCTGTTCTGGCACAAACAACCCGCCATCCGGTGCCAGTCCTTTCAATACAGCCTGTGAAGCGGTCACCTGATGAGCTTCATTTCTTGTACTTCTAAACATTAAATTCATTTCGTTCATCCTTTTTCTTTTTTATCAGTGCATTACCTTCGCAGTATAGCACAGAAAAAGGACCGTTGCAATGAAAACAACAGTCCTTTTTTACTCACGCCTCTTCCACATATTCTTTGTATGTGAAGTACTCATGCCCGCCATACTCGAACAGCTTTACAAGGCTGGAATCAAACCAGCGCATGTTGACACTCTCTGCCGAATCCCGCGCTGCAAAAAACAAGGCGCCCTGTGAAAAATCTTCTCCCTGAAGCACACGCTCCACAGCTTCCACCGTCGTATCTGTAACTGTGCAGGAATAGAACCTGCCGTCAGCCGTTGGCTGGAACTGTGATTTCTGCCATACCACTTCATAAATGGTATCAGGGAAATGCGAATCCCGTACACGGTTGAGTACAACGCCGGCCACCATCATCTTGCTGGTCACATCCCCGCCAGTTGCCTCAGCTTCTACAATCTGCAACAGCGTATAATACTCGTCCGATGACATCTGATTGTCATGGACTGCCTGCTGCGCGTAATAGCCAAGTTCACTGGCAACCTTTGTTCCCGCCTCGATGGTGGTTCTATGAATAGCTCTTCTATCCACCCCGCTGACTCCTGCCAGTACTTCTTCATTCGCACTTGCAACGCTCACCAGCCTGGTAGCATCAGAATATCGTTCCATATCTGCTACTCCATTAACGACTCCCATCAGACCTGTCTGAGCCTGCTGCACCCTTCCCTCTTCCTCAGCCGAGGAATCTACAGCATATACTCGTCCATGTCCACCGGTATCAAATTCTGAAATACCAACTACTACCCAGGTGACCAGAAGTGCACCTGTTAGAATCAGCACAATGTCCAGAATATAACGGCCAATGATACGTCGTGTGAAATCATAGAATGAGTTCAGTCCGTTTTGTAACAGCATCATAAATTCTCCTGTCGCTCGTTTTGCTTCCGCGTCTCTCCCCTTGCGGAATGCCTGTCCCTTATCACTTATTCATGAATGCTACTTCCCACAACGTACCTGTATTATACAAAATATCGAAACGATCTGTCAATATATTTTTTATATTTTTGTAACATATTATTTCGACGACTTTTTTCGTTCTTTAAAATATATTATTTTTATATAATTTTTTTCTATAATCATCTTATTTTTTGTAAAATATAACTGTTCTATTTTCCAGTATTTGTCACTTTTGACATTTCCCCAAAAATTTCTCATTCGCATTTTTCCTTTATTTTTCGAGCTTTCCTGTCGAATCAGAAATATTTCTGGCATATTTTTAATATTTATGTAATATTTTTTAACTTTTTTCCTTTTTTATTTCTTCAGATGAAAAAAGCAAAACGGCTGCCACAACCGTCCGTATTCGACGAATAAATTGTGTGGCAGCCATCTTTTGTGACTTTCTACGTAATGAAATCTTTTCCTCGAATCTGCTTCCCCGAATTTCGGACTATACTATCAATCAGGACAACAGCTCATTTGCTCCACGCTCTCCTTTCGCAAAAGCCAATGCATTCTCAAGCGTTGTCTCGCTAATTGCACGCAGCGCCTCCACCGTAAAAAATCCCTGATGCGAGGTTACCATGACATTCGGGAAAGACAGAAGCCTTGCAACTGTGGAATGCTGCAAAATCTCATCGGATTTATCCTCGTATACCTGCCCGTTTTCTTCCTCGTACACATCAAGACCAACCGCAAAAAATTTATTGTCACGAATTCCCTGCACAAGATCATCTGTTTTGATCAGTCCTCCTCGGGAAGTATTCACAAGAATCACACCGTCCTTCATCTTGCTAATTGATTCCTTATTAATTATGTGGTAACTTTCCTCAGTCAAAGGGCAATGCAGAGAAATCAGGTCTGAATTGGAAAGCAGCGTATCAAGATCAACATACTCGGCAAAATCGAGACTCTTATTCGGATACATATCATATGCCAAAACCTTCATGCCAAGTCCATAACAAATACGGGCCATCGCAGCACCAATACGTCCCGTACCGACAATTCCCGCAGTTCTTCCGTAAAAAGAAATCCCCATCAGGCCTACCAGACTGTAATTATTTTCACGCACCTTAATATAAGCCTTGTGCAGTCTCCGCGTTGCAGTCAGGGCAAGCGCCAGCGCATACTCCGCAACAGATTCCGGCGAATATCCCGGAACCGTCGCCACACGAATGCCACGTTTTTTTGCCTCCTCCAAATCAACATTGTTATAACCTGCACAGCGCATCAGAATCATCCGGATTCCACAGTCTCCCAGAATCTCCACAGTTCTCGTGCCGATGTCCATATTGACAAAAGCACACACAGCATCATAACCTTTTGCCAATGCTGCCGTGTTCGGTGTCAAATCCGGCTCAATAAAGTTTATTTCGATGCCCTGGTAGCGTTCCTTCTGTATACACTCTGTAAAAAATCTCTCATCATAACTTTTCGTACCAAAAAACAAAATTTTCATATGCCTGTTACCTCCTTCTTTTCTATTATAAAAGTATTCACATAATTCAGAAATAACATGCATCCATAAAAAAAGGCTGTCGCACAATCCGAAAATTTTACAAAAGCCGAATTGTGTAACAACCTTTTCCTTTTTTAAACTTCTTTCGTATGAGATTCAACCATATGGTTCACCGCAGTCAGTAGCGCGTCAATCGACGCTCTGATAATATCGACATCCAAACCAGATCCCCAGTGAATCTTTCCGCTCTTGTCACGAATTCCGACATATGCGATTGCGCGGGAGCTTGAGCTCTGCTCCAGCGCATGCTCTTCATACGTAACCAGATCATATTCCAGACGGAAATGTTTCTTTAACGCATTGCTCACCGCATTCAGACGTCCGTTTCCGGATGCCACAATCACGCTGGTCTTTCCGTCATAGTTGGCCGTAACTTCCGCAATAATACCGTTATGCTGTTTGAAATGTACTTCCTCAATCCGGTACGGTTCCGTGATATTCTCAAACTTCTCTTTAAACAGCTGGAAAATCTCTTCCGGCATAAGCTCTTTATGCTGCGTATCGGAAACACCCTTCGTGATATATCCCATCGCCTCGCGCATCTTCTTTGGAAGCCGCAGACCGTAATGCTGCTCCAGAATATAACCGACACCGCCTTTGCCGGACTGGCTGTTAATGCGGATCACATCTGCATCGTAGGAACGTCCGATATCAGTCGGATCAATCGGAAGGTAAGGAACTGTCCACGTCTCACAGTGATGCTCCTCACGGTATTTCATTCCTTTTGCAATCGCATCCTGATGGGAACCGGAAAAGGCCGCAAATACCAGAGCGCCGCTGTACGGGCTGCGTTCATCCACTTTCATTCCCGTGTATGTCTCATATGCTTCTGTGACAGCCGTCATGTCTGAAAAATCAAGCTCCGGATTCACGCCCTGCGCATACATGTTCATGGCAAGCGTTACAATGTCCACATTTCCAGTACGTTCTCCGTTTCCGAATAAAGTGCCCTCAATCCGATCCGCACCGGCAAGAAGCCCCAGCTCTGCATCTGAAATACCGCATCCACGGTCATTATGCGGATGTAGCGAAATCACAACGTTTTCTCTGTATTTCAGGTGCGCATTCACATACTCAACCTGGCTTGCATAGACATGTGGCATTGACATCTGCACCGTACTCGGAAGATTGATGATGGCCTTCCGGTCAGCTGTCGGCTGCCAGATATCCAGAACTGCATTGCACACGTCCACCGCATAATCAACCTCCGTTCCGGTAAAGCTCTCCGGGCTGTACTCAAAACGGTAGTTCGCCCCTTCCTCTTCAGCAAGCTTTTTCAAAAGCTTTGCGCCGTCTACTGCAATCTGAAGAATCTCTTCTTTGGACTTATGGAACACCTGCTCGCGCTGTGCAAGAGAGGTAGAATTATATACGTGCACAATCGCATTTTTCGCACCCTTAAGAGCCTCAAACGTTTTGCGGATGATATGCTCTCTCGCCTGAGTGAGCACCTGCACCGTCACATCATCCGGAATAAGGTCTTCCTCAATCAGCCTGCGTAGAAACTGGTACTCTGTATCCGAAGCCGCCGGAAAGCCGACCTCAATCTCCTTAAAACCAACCTGCACCAGAAGCTTGAAAAACTGAATCTTCTGTTCCAGCGACATCGGTACCACCAGCGCCTGATTGCCATCACGCAGATCTACGCTGCACCATACCGGCGCATGATCCACATATTCCTTCTCAGCCCATTTCAGACAGGAAACGGGCGGCATAAAATACTGTCTCGTATACTTTCTGTAATTCATCATCGCAATCTCTCTCCTTTTCCCTTTCTTTTATAAAATTGCAAAACTTTTCTCAAAGTCAGAATCACGGTAAAATGCGTAAAATAATTAAAATTGTGGAGCGCATTTTGTGTCATGTAAAAATTGAAAAATACTTCAGCAGCACAACGTTTCAGCAACACAAAAAACCGCCTCCCGGAAAATTCCCAAGAGACGGAAGATTACAATCTTTCGCGGTACCACTCTCATTTATGATCGCTCATACACTCATCGGATACGGACCAAGGTCTTATATCCTGCCCGGGTAACGGCCGGGATACCGTCTGCGTCTACTCTCTGTATCATACAGATTTGGGACAGCCGCTCAGGAGTGAGTTCTGTTCATTTCTTTTGATGCCTCGCACCCTCCGGCATCTCTCTGAAAAAAGAATACGAACGTACTATTCTCCATCTTCGCATTTCACTTTACTCTGTTTTCGCTTTGTTTGTATCACTTTAGCATCGAAAAGCGATTTTGTCAACCCCCGTTTTTTCCGATGTGAATTACCTGCTGTGCTTCCCGGATGGTTCCCGGCCTGTGCGCAATCACAAAACAGGTTCTTCCCTGCATCAGAGTCGTCAGCGCCTCGTGAATCTTTTGTTCTGTCCTTGTGTCTACAGAGCTTGTCGCCTCGTCAAGAATCAGGATTTCTGGTTTTCCAAGAATTGCTCTGGCAATCGTCAGCAGTTGTTTCTGACCGTCGGAAAGCTGATACCCGTCCTCTCCCACGACAGTTTCGTACCCTTCCGGCAAAAAACGGATAAAATCATCAGCTCCTGCACGCGTAGCAGCCAGGCGCACCTCCTCTTCGGATGCTTCCGGTTTCCCGTATCGGATATTTTCAAGAATACTGCCCCGGAACAACCAGACTTCCTGCAGCACCATACCGAATTTTGCCCGAAGCGTTCTGCGATCGTATTCCCTTATATCTTTTCCGTCTATGTAAATCGCCCCGCTCTGCACATCATAAAAGCGCATCAGCAGTTTCACAATCGTGGTTTTACCTGCACCGGTACAGCCTGTGATAGCCGTATACGTCCCTGGAGCAATCACTGCCGAAAAATCCGCAAGCACCGGCTCTTTGTCTCCATAGGAAAATGTAACATGCTCAAAACGCACCTCACCGGCTGCAGCTTCTGTTTTTCCTTTTGTTTTTGTTTCTGCTTCCGGTTCTGATTCTGCCTCCAGAAGTTCTTTTAACCGCCCCCACGCAGCACAAGCACAACGTACTTCCCGGAAAGCCTGCGCCACCTGCTTCACTGGTCTTTCTGTGTTCCGGATATAATGAACAAATGCCTGAATATCACCTACTGACAAATTTCCATGCAGTGCATAAATACCACCGACCAGTACTGCTACAACGTATCCTGCCATGGAACCGGCCTGCATGACAACA
This sequence comes from bacterium 1XD42-54, assembly GCA_003612585.1. GTDB lineage: Bacteria > Bacillota > Clostridia > Lachnospirales > Lachnospiraceae > Choladousia. The sequence continues at coordinate 365,991 of RAZH01000002.1, read as the reverse complement.
GACATAAGCCCTGCCGCGAAATCCGCCTGCCACGCTGCCTCACGCTGCCGTTCATTGTACACAGAATACATTTCCGCCACCGTTTCCTCCCGGCCAAAAATCTGAAGCAGACTACGGCCCGAATATATCTCTTCCGCATAGCCGTTTGCCGCAGCATTCGCCTCCTGCCGTCTGTTTGCATATATTTGAAATTTTCTGGATACCAGATACATCAGTACTGCTGAAAACGCCAGAAGAATACCCACTGTTACAGCAAGAAGCGCGCTGATTCGCACCATCATAATCACAATACCTGCAATCGAAGAGATTCCTGTCACAAACTGAAAAATACCATGTCCAGCACTTCTGCCCACTATCTCCGAATCAGAAGCAACACAGTTTTGCAGTTCTCCGACCGACTGTGTTTCAAAATAAGAAAGCGGCAGTGTATGCAGTTTTTTCAGGGAATCTTCCCGCAACCGGCAGGTGAAATCTGCTGAGACTCCTTCCAATATCCAGCCGCAAATTGCCAGAAACACAAATGCAGTAAAATAAATTCCTGCCAGAAGCCTCAGAATTCCCGCAATTGCTTCCAGATCCATGGCTCCTGTCCCATTTAGTTTCGCTAAAATACCGCTGAAAATATATGTTGTGATATCCCCCAAAAGCTGCGGCCCGAAAGCCAGCAGGACGCAGGATAAAATGCCGCATGTCAAAGCTGCCGCAAACCGGAGGCCATATTTTTTTAAATAATCCCGGAATCTAATACACATCCTGCGTCACCTCCCCGGCAGTATGGATATCGCATCCCTGTGAAGCTGCCAGTTCGCGGTAAACATCGCAGCTTTGCAGCAGCTCCTCATGACGCCCCACTCCTGCAATTCTTCCATGATCCAGCACAAGAATCTGATCTGCATCCTGAATCAGCTCCAGACGCGAAGCCGTCATCAGAACAGCCGCATCTTTTGTCTTTTTGGCAAGCGCCGCTTTAAGTTGCAGAGCCGTTTTTGCATCCAATGCCGAATAACAGTCGTCAAAGAGATAGATTCGTGCATCGCCAACCATAGACCGCGCAGCAGCAAGACGCTGCCTCTGCCCGCCCGAAAAATTTGTCCCGCCCGGCGAAACCGCAGCCTCCAGCCCTTTTTCCATTTGGCTGACGAATACTTCCGCCTGCGCTGTCCGGACTGCCTCCATAAGCTCTGCATCTGACGCATCCTTCTTCCTAAATCGGAGATTCTGCGCGATACTCCCGCTGAAAAGTTTTGGATTCTGCGGAATGTAACTGATTGCCCCCGCAAGCCATTTCCTGTCATACGACGCTGCCTCCTTTCCATTTATCAGAACACGCCCCTCACGGATCTTCATTTTTCCAAGTGCCATCAACAAAAGCGCTGTTTTTCCCGTTCCAAGACCGCCGACAACTGCCACAGTCTCACCTGCGCGTACCGAAAAAGATATATCCTGCAATACAGCTTCACTGCTGCCAGGATACTGACACGTCGCATGCTCAAAGCATAGTATGGGTGCCCGCTTGTCCTCTGTTGCTTCTCCTTTGCAACAAGTCTCCTTTTCCTCCGACAATGCCAGTAGCTGTGCAACCCTTCGATATGCAGCTACCCCCTCCGGCAGCGCCGATATCTGGTCCGCTACGGATAAGCATGCACCAATTACAAGAATCATATACTGGATGCATGCCACATACTCACCTGATTGCAACCAGCCCTGATTGATTCCGGATGCACTGTTTTTTGCCAGCCACAAAAAACCCACGTTCATAACAAGCAAAAGCCCGGGCGTAAGAAAGAAACATGTCCGTCCCGCCCGCGCGCTCATCCTGCTCCAGCTTCCTGCCGCCCGGTGAAACTGTTCCTGCTCACGTTTTTCCTGGCCAAACACCCGGATCACCATCATGCCCCTCAAATTTTCCCGAATCATGCGCAGCAGATGTCTTTTAGAATTCTGTATCTTCCCTGCAGATCTGTGGCCGATTGTTGTAAAAAATGCGAGCAGAAAAAGTGCCACACCAAAAGCAGTAAGAACTACTGTTCCAAGCTGCCGGCTCATGCGCCATGCAAGCACAGTTCCCCCCACACCGAGCAACAGCAGACATAAAATTTCCTGTAAAAACAGCCGCAAAAAATGCTGTATTTTTTCCGTATCTTCCATCGTCCTTCCGATCAGATCGTTCACCGAAAACGATGCGGCCTGCTCTTCATCCAGGTTAAATACCTGTCGAACCATTCTTCTTCGCAGTTCAAACGCATAATCTGCTGATAGACGCGCCAAAAAACGCGCACTTAAAACCGCTGACAGGATAATTCCCACCACAGACAGAACCATAAAAATAACTTTTTTGAGCAGATAACTGTCCTGAAGTTCCTGCACATGAACACCCTGGATTTCCAGATCTTCACGAATAAAGTTCACAGCAGCCTGATGCACCAGGGTAAGCGGAATTGCTGCAATTCGTTCCCGCGCCGCTTTTGTCAGCTCCAGACGCGCATCTTCCGGAAGTAGTTTCAGAATCCCAAATGCGTCCAGTTCCCGCGGCACATACAAATCTTCCCCCAGCACCTCTTTATAGTCTGCGCCATCCGTAGAAAGCGCATAAACAGCTACCATCGGCGGCGTCATCAAATCTGCCAGCGCTTCCTCTTCCTCGCGATTCATCTCATTTTTCGTATAAACCTGCCCCTCATTGCGATATCCGGCGCATACCTTTTCCTGCTCTTCCTGATTCATGAGCAGCAACAGTTTTTCCATCCCCTCCGCACTGATATGAGTTGCAAGTGCGCTGGGAATTCCGCCCTGACCTACTCCTATATCGATCATCCCGGCAGTCAGATAAGGCAGTGCCAGGGTACAGCCCACCTGCAAAACCAATAAAGCAAGTATCAGAAGCAATCTCCTGTAGCATCCGGTAATCCCCTCGCATACCTTTTTCAAAAGCCCGTCCCCTTTCCTTACAGCGTAATCCAGCCAAACACGTTTGCAACAGAGCTCAATAGAATCAGTACAATGCAGATCGGAGCCAGATACTTCATGAAGAAGCAATACATTCCTTTTCTTCGAAACGAGGAAGACTGCTCCACCTCTTTCGCAATCCTGTCAAGGCCTGCAACACGCGTAACCAGAAGGCAGGTCGCCAGAGCAGCGATCGGCATCATGAGCGAATTTGTCAGGAAATCAAAGAAATCAAGAACAGACATCCCAAGCACCGTAACAAAATCCAGCACGCCAAATCCAAGCGCTGAAGCGGAACCAAATAAAACAATAACCACACCCATCAACAATGTGGAACGACGTCTGCTCCAGCCAAGCTGATCCTCAAAAGTAGAGACGCCGGACTCTGCCAGCGAGATGGCGCTCGTCAGTGCCGCAAGCAGCACCAGCAGGAAAAACGTGATTCCTGCACCTGTTCCGAATCCCATACTTGCAAATACTTTCGGAATCGTGATAAACATCAGGGAAGGACCAGCCTGCAGCATCGCCGGGTCCCCGCCGGAAAATGCAAACACTGCCGGAATAATCATAAGGCCTGCAAGCATTGCAATTGCTGTGTCAAACAATTCTACCTGCTTCGTGGATTTTTCAATATCAACGTCCTTTTCTATATAAGAACCATACGTATACAAAATACCCATGGCAATTGACAGAGAATAAAACATCTGACCCATGGCAGCCACCACAGTCATCCACGAAAAATTGCTGAAGTTCGGAATCAGGAAATACTTTACTCCCTCCAGGGCTCCCGGACGGGTCATAGAATAACCTGCAACAAAAACAGCCAGCACAACAAGCACCGGCATCATCACTTTTGAAACGCGCTCCACGCCCTGCTTAACGCCGCCAAGAAGAACGGCCAGAACGATCAGGGTAAATACAAGGAACCAGAATTCAGCGCTGAAACCATTTGCAATAAAACCGCTGAAATAGCCGTCCTCCGCCAGCACAGCCGTACTTCCTTTCAGATATTCGAACAGGTACTTTAACACCCATCCTCCAATTACACTGTAATACGGTACGATCAGCATCGGAATTACAGCGTTCACCCAGCCGCCAAACCGAAACGAAGCGCTTTTACCAAAGGCCCCGAAAGCCCCGACCGGACTTTTTCTTGTCATACGTCCCAGCGCAGTCTCTGAGACAATCAACGCATAGCCGAATGTCAGCATTAAAACCAGATACACCAGCAGGAACATACCTCCGCCGTACTTTGCTGCCAGATACGGGAATCTCCAGATGTTTCCAAGACCTACAGCAGATCCCGCAACTGCCAGCACATACCCGAGTTTTCCTGAAAAACGGCTGCGTACCTTTCCGTTGTTCGGAGAAACTCCGGCATTTTTGTTTTCTTCCATTTTTCTGTCCTCCTTAGAATTTCATTCATTTTTCTATCATACCATGACAGAAGTACAGAAGCAATTCTTTGTCACAGAATTTAAGGATTACTCTATGTGAAGATTATTAAGAAAGCATACCAAATAAATCTATACTTGGTATGCTCCTTAACATTATTCTTTATTATTTTATTCAATTTCGAGTCCTTCACAAATCATAGAAATAATCATAGAATCAGTATCTTTGTCATCGCTTTCATCTAAATATTTTTTAATAGCATCTTTTGTTTTTTCGCCAATTATACCATCTGCTGTTCCACAATCGTAGCCTTTTTGATTCAGTACATCCTGTACAAGCTTAACCAAATCTTTAGATAAATCAAGCTTCTCACCAGTACTTAACTTTATTGATTTTCCTGTCATAGAAATAATGTTGCTCGGTTCGGATGCAACACTTTGTGTACTGCTATTGGAAGACGGTTCTGAATTACTAACTGAATTCCCACTTGTCGCAGCAGAGGAATACGGACACACACCTCCATCATGTAGATGTGCCGGATAACCACCACAATGATAGTGATAAGAGCCTAACCCACTTTTATTTTTATTGTCATTATGTCCACCACTACTGTCAGTACGACCTGAATGTGCTTCTGCTGTAATCATAAACCCATCTGATACGTTAAAAGCTGTCGGTTGCCAAATTAAAAGACCTGACAACATACATGTAACAATTCTCTTTGATAATTTTGTCATGATAAATTTCCTCCTTCGTATAATAATAAAAATATTTTACCATAACCAATACTACAGATACAACTAAATTTCATTTTAAGCATGGCATAATTTAGGGCTGAAAAAAACAAATAAAAAAGCCAAAACCCTAATAAATAAAGGTGTTTTGACTTTTTTCATCCAATCGGGGCAACAGGATTTGAACCTGCGACCTCTCGGCCCCCAGCCGAGCGCGCTACCAAGCTACGCCATACCCCGGAACATTTCTATTTTACTAGAAATGTCTTCTGTTGTAAAGTCTTATTTTCTCTTAGAAATAACCATTTCTGATACAGATCGCATCACAACCACGCTTGTTTTAAAACAGCTTTTCCGGATAAACGCCATCCTGTACAAGATCAAGAAAAGCCTGCTTCACATAAGGCACGTCCTCCCGGAAAGTCACGCCAAACCACTTATCCCTGGAAGGCAAAACAGTAAGCTTTACACGTTTTTCCTGAATCAGCCCGTCCACGATTGTCGGTAACAGATACTCTCCCGTCAGCATACAGTCGCCAAGCTCTGACAGAAACTTTGCGAAACCTTGTTCCAGTTCGTCGATAAAGTCCGGAGTAAAGCCCCAGAAATTCATGGACACAAGACTTTTCGCGTCAAGCGACTGCTGTGTGCCGTCCGGCAGAGATACGGCAGCGCCTGATTCTGTTTTTATGATATTTTTTGTCTCGCGTATTGCAGAAAGTTCCCCGTTCTCTCCGATACGGCAAAGCCCTCTCGTAACGCCTCCATGCTCGGAAAGTGTATTTTCCAGTACAAAACCCGCCATACAGAACTGATACACACCCTTCTGTGCTTCCCCGGCATTTACCAGATAATCATGCACCTTTCGGAACGCATCCTTTCCATAATAATCATCTGCATTGATGACTGCAAACGGTTCCTTTACGATTCCCTTGCAAGCCAGAATTGCCTGTCCGGTCCCCCACGGTTTTTTCCGCTCTGGCGGAACTAAGAAGCCTTCGGGTACATCTTCCAGCTCCTGAAATGCATACTCCACCGGAACCTGTTTTGCAATACGCTCCCCGATAATCTGTTTAAAATCTTCAAACATGTTTTTGCGAATCACAAAAACGACCTTGTTGAAGCCTGCCTCCAGTGCATCATAAATGGAATAATCCATAATAATTTCACCGAACGGACCAAATGACGTGAGTTGTTTTACCCCTCCGCCAAAGCGGCTCCCGATTCCGGCAGCCATAATAACCAATGTTGTATTTTCCATTATGCTCTCCTGTATTTCTTTTTTCATTCAAGCTCGTTTCAAAATGCCCTCTGAAGGTATCATAGCATAGTGTATCGTAAAAAGCTACCGACAGTTTCCTTAAGAATTCTAAGGAAACACTGATTCAATCATCATTTTCCTATGACATCAGCAGTTCCCGTACCTGCTCGCCATCAAAAATCACTTCCTGCACCTGATTGATTTCAATCTGATAAAGCGCATTGGCAGCGATATGCTCCGCGGCCTGCTCCAGGTCCCGGATGCCGCTTGTATTTGCGTATATCTCAATCACTTCATCCAGGGCTTCCGGTGTCAGCGCACATTCATTCTCATACAGTCCCATACGCTTCAAAACCTTCGGTAGTGCGAATTTCGAAAAGATCACTTTTTTCTCTTCCCGTGTATAGTCCGGAATATCAATCACAGCAAAGCGGGACATCAAAGGTGCGCTGATCTTCGTCTTATCGTTTGCCGTGGCGATCGGATATACGCCCACCGTCGGAACCATACATTCGATGTAATTGTCCGTAAAGCCGAGGTTATCCAAGAGCGTCAGCAGTACATCCGCCGGATTGCCGTTGCCTTTTCCGGCTGCTGCCTTATCCAGTTCATTGATGATAAAAACAAGGTTGGACTCCCCCGCCATGGAAAATGCTTCCAGAATAATACCCGGTTTTGCATTGGAATAAATGCGTGAACTTCCTGTTAGCTGTTCCGGATCGTTGATTGAGCTCATATCCAGAGTTGTCCACGGCAACTTCAGAATCCGTGCAACCGCATAAGCCACCTGAGACTTTCCCGTTCCAGCAGGTCCTACCAGCAAAAGACCGTATGCCGGAAGCGTATGCGTACGGTTGATCTGAATGATCGTCTCAATAATACGCTGCTTTACCCGCTCCATTCCATAAAGTTCCTCATCAAGAATCCGGCGCGCCTCCGCAGGATCAATGGATTCAAAATATTGATTTTTCCACTGGATATTCATCATAATAGACAGCGCTCGTTGCGCATGACGCCGTTCCTCCGGCGTAACTTCATGGGATCGGGCAACAGCAAGATTCCTCCGTGCCCAGAGCCGGATATTATCAGGCAATGTTTTTCCCGCGCACGTCATAAAATCCGAGATGCTCTGAAGACTTGTAAGCTTCATCACATCGCCGGTTTCCTCCTTATCATCATCCTCTTCCTCATCGGCAGGAGCGCTGCTTGCCAGGAGCCGTTCAATCATAAACTGCAAAAAGCCATCCTCTGCAGAAAGCTTTGTTCCTCCGCCGAAGGCAATTTCCCGAATCCGGTAAACCGCATACCCCTCCTGTCGGTTCTCTCCCGACAACCGCACATGGATACGGTTTTCCCCCATCCATCGGATGAGGCTCACAAAACGGGCGTCAATCTGTAAAATATCAGCGCTGACCACCTCGCCTGCCTCGTCAAATTCGAACGCTGTTTTTTTATCCGGCTTTGCGAAAACGCCGCTGGAATGGTGTTTCCATTCCTGTTCCCTGTTATCCAGAACCAAAATTGGCTTTTCCGGAGAAGCTTTTGCCTCATTGGATCGAACGATCCTGTATGTACACTCAAACTCGTCTGTCTTGACTGATGTGCTGCTGCTGAAATCAAATACCGGCATGATCGACACTCCTTATTTTTCACAAATTAAGATGAAAGTTCCAAAATATCTCTACCATCATACCATATATTTTTCTCATTACAAGAATATTTCACCGGAGCTACTCAAATTCATCAAAGTTTTCGCTATGCGAAAAAGGAATGCTGCAAAATACAGTGTTGTATTTAGGCAGCATCCCTCTCTTCAGTTATTTTTCCATTGTATCTGCTACATAATAATCTTTTGGTGTAATAATAATATTTTCGCCGGATATATCCGTTTTTCTCTTTACCGCATCCTCAATCTGAGCCCGCTGTGCATCTGTCAGCTCGGCCTCATTTACTACAACATCACAGCTTCCGTCTGAAATGCTTACAACGCAACCGGCGAAGCCTTTTGACTCAAGTAACAGTTCTGCCGCAGCTTCCTTTTCTGCAATCTGCGTCATTTCTGTCATCGTAGCGACTGCGTTCTGTTTCTGATCTTCTGAAATACCTGTGTTATTGATGATCTCAAGCAGTGTCTCCTTGCTCTTTGCGCGCACCTGCTCCCGGTTCAGCTTTGCAGCCGCCAGAATACCGTCATTCGCCTGAGAGCTTGCCAGTACGGCTTCACCTACGCTACCCTGATCGGTTGCGCTTCCTGATGCTTCAATTCCGTCATCGTCCAGGCTTACGATATCCGCATAATTATCTGTGTATGTATCCGATGATACGGCTGAAGTCCCTGCATCGGTCAGCAGCACTGTATCATCTCCGTTCACCACATCGGTCTTTTTACCCAGGATCCTGCCTGAATAATTCAGATAGCCGGCGATTGCAATCATGATCGCCAGTGTTGTAATAATGATCTGGTTTTTCTTAAAAATACGTTTCACTGAAATCCTCCTCATTTCATTATTTCATTTTCATTACTTTGATTTTATGCGCCGGAACATTAAATAATGCCATAACTGCTTCTGTTATCTCACTTGTAATGGAAGCATTTCCCGCTCCCTGTGCAATTACCAGAACGCCGTCTATTTCCGGTGCCAACTTTTCCATGATGTAAGGGGTTTCATTGCCGTAACTGTCCTTTTGATACACTGTACTCTCATTGCTTTTTATCTCACTGGAATTCCCGGAATTTCCCTCATTTCCGCCCACCTCCTCTCCCCGGGACTGCTCCAGATCTTTTTCCACAATATTTTTGCCTCCTGATTTCAGCGTCAGCATGACCTCAGTACGGCCAATCCCGTCTACCTGGGCAAGAATCCGTTTCAGACGATTTTCAAGTTCTGCAACGCCAAACGGATCCTCTGTCACAGCTTCCGTCTCTTTTTCTCTGGTTTGGGGAAGGATTTCTGGCTGTGGCTGTGTCTCCGACGGGATTGAAATGACAAGCAAAAGCACACCCGCCAGAAGCAGTATCATAATCTGGTCCTTTTTCAGACTTTTTATTTTCCCCAGCCATTCCTTCAAACCTGGTCACCTCCGCCCCGTTATGACAATATCCTTTTTATCAACCATATATAAAGTAAAAAGCTCTTCTTTCAAAGCATCACTTTGCCTTGTATCTTTCAATTCCCAGACCGATATTTCTATTTTTTTCACCCGATACGGATCCGCCTCATCAACCTCGAAAAGAATTTCCACCGGTTCCAGCCCGTAAGAAGCCGTCATTTCCCGAATCTGACGGCGCAGCTCCTCCTGATACGCCCGCGCAATCCGATCATCCTTGAGTTCTTCCATCCCAATTGCAAACGTCTCCATATCATAAGATTCCTCGCGCAAAAATTCCATCTGCAAAAGCCGCTCAAATCCTCCCTCTCCGGTAAAAACATTCAAAATAGGGCGAACCGCAATCAAAAACAGCAGCAGTCCTGCATAAAACCGGACATACTTGGTAAATTTCCCCTGCGGCAGCAAATGCATCAGAATCGTTATGACGCACATGCTTCCAGTCATTGTTTTCAACCACTGCTCCATCACTTATCCCCCTTTCACCGAAGAAGTAACCATTGCAATCGAAATTACAAATACAGACACATTCATGACCAAAATTTTAAGCAGCAGTACCGCGCTTCTGGAAATGCTTCCGATTCCCTCTACCATTCTCCGCTCACTGACTGGCTGAATAAACGCACATAAAAGCCGGAAAATAAAAATACATACAGCCAGTTTTACAAGCGGTAACATACAGATCAGCAGCAATGCCAGAATCCCGGCAGTCCCGGCTGCATTTTTAATCACCAGTGCACAGGCCCCCACCGTCTCCGCAGCAGAATCCAGCAAACCACCGATTCCTGGAATTGCCTTTGCAAGCCGTTGCAATGACGTGCTCTTCAGCGCATCCACGGATGGCGTGACGAGACACTGCACTGCCTGCAGACCAACCACCAGGCCCGTAACCGTTTTCAGTACCCATCCGACTCCCATTTCCAGAAGATCTGCAAACCGCGAAAAGTAATCCTCCTCCGACATCTGATTCAGAATTAGCAATACCAGATAAAAATTGATCACCGGAAGAACCATTCGAATCACAAGATTCTGCGTCAGATTGATGCCAAGCAGAGTCACTTCATAAAACCCGAGCGCTGATATGGAACCGGCACACAAAACCACAGCTCCAACATAAACCGGCAACAAAATTTTCATAAAAGAATTAATCTGGCTGCATGTATCCAGCACAATCTGATTCATTGCCATAAAAGAATGGATCAACAGACCGCAGATCAGCAGATACATCATATAAAAACTGATATCCGCAATCTGGCTGCTGTTAAATACCCGGATAAAGTTTGAAAAAATAGCTGAGGCCAGTACAATAATGAGAATCTGTAATGCCATCCTCCTTTGCTGTTCCAGCTCTGACAGAAACATCCTCACAAGCATTCCGGGCAGTTCTTTGATGTCAAACGGAACTTCCCCGTGCAAAAGCTTCTGAAACGTATCTGCAAAAGAAAATTCAGTATTACCCGGAAGTTCGGAAATCTCTTGGTCAATACGTTCCAGATCAAGCAGGCCACTGATTTCTTCTAATTCCTCCATCCAACCGGACGTGGTATCTTCCTGCTGCACGGAAGAACTTTCTCCGTCAGATACTTCTGCAGCAGCCTGGGTACCGCAATTCCAAAACAGGACTGCCAGTTCCAAAAACAGGACCAACATCAGTCTCATCCTCGCCCTCCTCTACAGAAAATCATATACTGCCTCCAACAGTGCAAGAATAATCGGAGAGCTAATCGCAAGTATTGAAATTTTTCCGAAAATTTCAATCTGTCCGGCTACTGAACTATATCCGGCATCCCGGCAGATATTTGCAGAAAAATCTGCCAGATATGTAATTCCGATGATTTTCAGCAGAATCCGGAAATAGTCCTTCTGTCCTTCAAAATAGGAACTGAACGTATTAATCATCCCAAACACCCCTGAGAGCTTTGTCAGACTGTAAAAAATAATCAGCAGGCAGGTAGCCAGGCTGATTACTTCCGCAAAAGGGGACTTCAACTGCCGCAGAAACAATCCAAGCATCACGCCGGAGAGTCCAAGGCATACAATTTTTATCATATTCATTTTTTTACAGCGCAAACAGGGATTTGATCGTCTCAAAGAGCTGGCTGATATAAGGAACCAGCCAGAACAATACCAGCACCAGCCCCGCAATCCCGGTTAAAAATGCATGCTCCTCTCTCCCGCTCTGTTTGAGAATCTGCCCCATCACAGAGACAAGAATTCCTACTGCGGCTATTTTAAAGATCAGATTTACACTCATGGCTCACCCTTCTTTCCTGGCAGCTTTATCAAAGCAGCACAATAATAAGAAATATGCCTGCCGACGTACTCAGTCTGCGTGTCAGCGTACTTTTTTCCTGATAGCGCTCAAGCTCCCTCTGATACATATTTTTAAACCGTTCGGCATGTTTCTGAAGCATGGTCCGCTGCATAATGGTATCTGCATTGCACAGCGCATCTGCTGCCTCCCGAAAAGCAGATTTTTCTTCTTCTGTCAGAATCTGTGGCGGAATGCACTGTTCCAGAGCGTTTCTCCAGATATCAGCAAACACTTTCCCCTCCCGCCTTACAGTGCCTGATGCTGTCTCTTTTAATACATCAGAAAGCTCTGTCGTACACTGCTGGGCTGCATTTTGAAGTGCCTCCGGCACCGGGGAACGATGAAACGTCATTTCTTTTTCCAAAAAAGCCAGCAGATCGTACATCTCCCGCAAAAGAATGCATTTATGTTTCATACCTTTGTCTATCTGCATCCCCATCAGAAGGCTTGCTGCCATAATACAGCAGGCTCCGATTGTTTTCACATAAAGCTGCACGTTCTCTCCCCCCAACCGCCTGCTTTTCCCCATCTGCCTTTCTTCACAGATCACTTCAGGATGCCCGATACAAAAGATTGCCCTTCAAATCCAGAATCATCCTGACTGTCCCCACCGGATTTTTCCCAAGTACGACAAAGCGTTCAAATACCGGCAAAACCCCTCCGCGATCATCCGCTGCCATTTCGCTGCCTGTCAGACGCCCTGCCGCATCCTCAAAAGAATATCCATGCATCGTAGCAAGCAGACGGCAGCCGCAGTTTTTCACATATTCCAGAGCTTCCCTGTCTTCCAGGCTTCCGATCTCATCCACCGCAATCACCTGCGGCGCCATGGATCGAAGCAGCATCATCATACCCTGCCGTTTCGGGCAACAGTCCAGAACATCCGTACGAATCCCAATGTCATTTTGTGGAACTCCAAGATACGAGCCTGCAATTTCCGAACGCTCATCCACAACGCCCACGGTCATACCTGCCTGTCTTTTCGAACCGTTGGACAGCTGACGGATGATATCCCGAAGCAGCGTTGTCTTACCGCAGCCGGGAGGTGAAATAATCAGCGTGTTACAAAACCCCTCCTCTGAAAACAGATAAGGCAGCACCAAATCTGCACAGCCGCGAAGCTGATGAGCCAGTCGGATGTTCAGAAAAGATATATGGCGAATACACGAAACCGTATCCCCCTCCATCACAATCCTGCCGGATAATCCCACCCGATGTCCTCCGGGAACAGTAAGGAATCCCTGTTTCAGTTCCTCCGAAAACGCATAGAGTGAATATCCGGAAATGTATTCCAGCGTCTCCGCAATCTCCTCCCCTGTCACAATACATGTGTCGTCTTCCACACAGTTTGAAAGCATTCCGTCACAGTTTAGTGCAAACTCCTGTCCCTGATAGGAAAGAAGCAAAGGCTTCCCTGCCCGCAAACGGATTTCTTGTAACCCTTCCGGGTCAATCCTACTTTGTGCAAGCAGCATTCGCAGACGTACAGCCAGCAGACAATAAATTGTTTCTTCATACGCGTTCTTTTCCATTGGCATACCAGACTCCTTTTGCTCCTGCTTTCAATATATGGGACAGCCTTTCCTGATATGACTCCTTTTTGCCAAAATCCTTCCCTTCCTTTTCTCGGCAGAAGCTCTCCTTTTTCTGTTTGCTTTTTTACCGGAGAAATACTATAATATTGTCAGGTAATTGAACTGAATTTAAGAAAGCATGAGGATTCCCATATGAAGAAAAAAGTTGTGGTTGCTCTGGGCCATAAAGCCCTTGGCACAACGTTTCCTGAGCAACAGTCGGCCCTTAAAGCCTCAGTGCCGATTCTGGCAGATCTGATCGAAGAAGGAGCGCAGCTTATTATTACGCACAGCAATGCTCCCCAGGTAGGCATGATTCACACTGCCATGAATGAATTTGCCAAATTTCATGATACATACGGAGCTCCCATGTCCGTCTGCTCTGCCATGAGTCAGGGCTATATTGGCTACGACATCCAAAACGCGCTGCGCTGCGAGCTTCTAAAACGTGGTATTTACAAAACAGTAGCCACTGTACTTACACAAGTTACCGTAGACCCGTACGATGAAGCTTTCTATCATCCCATCAAAGTAATCGGCCGTTATCTCACTGCAGAGGAAGCCGCCGCGGAAGAGAAAAAGGGAAACTATGTTATAGAAGAGCCTGGAAAGGGCTTTCGCCGAATCGTAGCCTCTCCGAAACCGCTTGATATTGTAGAAATTGATGCGATCAATGCGCTTGTGGATGCCGGACACATCGTGATTGCCGGAGGCGGGGGCGGGATTCCTGTTCTCAAACAGGGAAGCAACTTAAAAGGCGCCAGCGCCGTAATTGAAAAAGACCTCGTCAGCGGACGGCTCGCAGATCTGACCGATGCAGATATTCTTATGCTTCTGACAAACGACGAATTTGTCTGCCTGCATCATGACTCCGAGCATCCGATACCGCTTCAGAATATCACTCCAGGTGAAGCGCTGAAGCATATTGAAAATAAAGAATTCGGCAAAAATAAGATGTTGCCCAAAGTCGAGGCTGCCGTACATTTTGTTTCACAAAAAAATGGCCGCAAGGCGATTATCACCTCCGCGGACCATGCAAAAGACGCATACCTTGGCAAAACAGGTACCGTTATCTCATAAAATAAGGCTGCTACAAGTGCTTTCGTTCAAGTTCTTGCAGCAGCCCTTCTTTATGTATGTTTATGGACTTTCCGGCGCCATCAGCCGTATCTCAATCTTTTCCTCACGTACCATTCGGATAAACACATCCGCCAGCTTTGGATCAAACTGGCCAAACCGCTCTTCCTCCAGTACCCGCAATGCCTGTTCTACCGGCATCGCCTTTTTGTAGCTTCGTTTGGAAATCATCGCATCAAACGAATCTACTACACACAGGATTCTTCCCATTACCGGAATATCCTCCCCTGCAATCCCACGCGGATAACCACGACCATCATAGCGCTCATGATGCGAAAGCACCGCCGGAATCACGTAATCCAGCGAAGGCAGGTGACGGATAATACCGATTGCATTTTCCACGTGACCTTTCATAATCTCGTATTCTTCTGCTGACAGTCTGCCCGGCTTGTTCAAAATGTCCTCTCGGACGCCAATTTTTCCGATGTCATGAAGAAGCCCCGCCTCTTTTACAATATCCATGAATTCCTCGTTCATTCCGATTTCCCGTGCAAGCTCTGCTGCATAGTAAGCGACATTCTGGGAATGGCCAAATGTATAATGGTCCTTTGTATCAATCGCCGCCGTCAGCGCATAGATGGTAGAAGCATACGTATCGTAATAGCTGACTTTTCTGTTCTTCTCCTGTTCATTATCCTGTGCTTTGACATCATCAGAATACATGACAACTGCATTCTTTCCGAAACGTTTTGCACTGTACACAGCAAGATCTGCATTCGCAATCAGTTCCTCGGCACTTGATGCCATATAGGGCGATGCACAGACTCCACAGCTTAAAGTCAGTGTTTTCATTTTGTAGAGACTCGTCTGCTCATTCATGCTCCGCACCTGATCTGATATAGACTCAGCCAACACCTTCGCCGAATAAATATCATAGGAAGGAAGCAGGATGGAAAATTCTTTTCCGACCATGCGAAAAGCAATTCCTCTGTCTGCTGTCGCTGCATCAATAATCGACGCAATTTTCTTCAGAGCAAGATCTCCCTCCTTTGCCCCGTACAGCTGATTATACAGTTTAAAATCATCCACATTGATCATCACAAGCGCCAGAGAACACTCATGGCACCCTTCAAACTGTTCCTGGATAACCTCATAAAACCTTTTTCGGTTAAACAATCTTGTCAGTTCATCCCTGCGCGCCTCATTGTACGCCTGTTCATACAGTCTGGAATTTTTCACAGCCATGGAGCAGACAGAATTTACGGACAGCAAAAGACTCATATCGTCGTAGCTGTATGCACGCCCTTTTCTTTTTTCAGAAAGCATAATAACGCCTACCAGTTCGCTGTTATCCTTCATGGGGGCAATACAGGCCACGCCCCAGTCTTCAAACTGACGCTTTTCAGCCTCCCACATCGAATGGTAGCTGTTTGTACGCTTGAAGTCCTCAATAAGCAGGCACTGATCATGCGACCGCAAATACTGAATCAACGGGTGATCCTCCGGCAACAGGAAACCTCTTTTTTCAAGCGGGCTGGCCGTCTGTTCCATCACATACGCATTGTCTGCATTCTGGATAAATACATATACCCTGTCAACCTCAATCATTTTCAGGATAACCTCAACGAGGCTTGACAATATTTCTTCCTTTTTCAGTGTCTGCGACACCGTATGGCTGAAATCTTTGATCGTCTGCGCCTGTACCTGTTCTTCTTTTACAAACAGATTATCAAGAAATTTCTTCATTACAATTACGAGAAAATAGATCAGGCCAACCATCAGCATGGCGATAAAAAGCAGCGCCGCAGACTCTCCCATTCCAAGCCTTTTCTCCATCCAGGTTTTCAGAGGCAAAAACATATTCTGAAACAAAAGTGCACTAATTACAAGTGCAATCACATAACAGTTTGTCGGGGCAATCAGTACTGTAAGCTTAAACATTTTTTTCTTATAAAGTGCATAAAACAAAAAATATGCAAAAAGCATCCCCGATATAATATCCACAGGAATCCCTGAAAAAATCTTTGCCGTGGAAGCCACATTGCCTACTGCTACGATTAAAATTCCAATCAGAATCGGACGGAGCTGCCGAAAGGTCAGTACATCTCCCTTGCAATATTTAAAAAACAGTTGGATGATCTCTGCCAGAAGCACGACAACCGCAAGCGCCAGAAGATAAATCGGCCATCCGTAGCAGTAAATAAATTTCACGTGGCCGTCTGTTCCTGTGACTATTTCAGGCGTGGGGATAAAAATCTGTGTGAACCAGTTCACAATAAAACAGGACAGGAAAAACAGAAACCACAATTTCCTTCTGCCCTTCTGTTTTTCTTCCAGAAAATCCAGATAAAACCGGTAAAATCCATAAGGTACCATCATAATTCCAGCAATTGATACGTAATGCCAGAAATTTACGGATGGCCAGAAGCGAATCCGCATCATAAAAGAGCCGCCGCTCCAAAAAATCAAAATCAGCAAAAGAAGAAGAAAGGAATTGATTACCCTTGTTTTCTTTGCAGACGCAAAAGCCAGAAACAAAAACAGATATCCCAGCAAAGCAATCACCGAAACCCAGCTATAGCTCACCATAACTGCCTCCCTTCCACAGCGGGCCTCTGGCGCTTTGCAGCGCAACAAAGTCCGCCACCTCGCAGGCCGGTGGATTTATTTTACGTATTTTGCATCCATACACGCTCTCATATTTCTCAAAGGTTCCGCATTTTACTACCGTAATATTTAATGGGTCCATGCCAAGAATCTTTTTCAGATCCTTATAATCATCATCCACATATTTTACATACACGCTCAAATGCTCTTTCAGAATCTCTCTGCCAAGCGCTGCTCCTGAAATACAGTCTCGCCTAAGCTCCACATACATATGAAGCTGCGGCCTGTTTTCCTTTGTATATTCCTTCACTGCAAACCAATCCTCAATCTTCAGACCGGATAATTCGATCGCATGACGAATCGATTTTTCCGTAATCCGGGTAAATCCGGCAATATCAATCACCCAAGGTACCCGGTCTATATAGGAAAATCTTGGAATCTTCGTGCCATCTTCCCGGCAGCCGTTTCCAAGACAACGGTATACGTCACCCACACGATACCGCGCAAACGCACCGCCTTTTAAGACTGTAACTACAATCTCATATTTCTCTCCCGCTGTCAGCTCATCCATCAGATAAGTGCGCGGCACATAAGACGGGTCGTCCAGATTTCTGTACATTTCGTTTTCCGGTATAAACTCATAAAAGCAGGCATCCGGAAAAAAGTACATACCGCTCCTGGACCATGCCTCAGTTCCCACACATGTCGGTTCTGTTCCGGCAAAAATCTCCATCGGACGGATGCCCCACATCTCTTCCAGCTCGTCTTTGTAGCACCAGTTATCCGTTCCGGCACACATAAAACCTTTCAGTGTAAACAGATCGCGCGGCAAAAGCTCCCGCTCCTCCTGTCTGCATCTTTTTCTGGCTGAGACATAGCGCAGCATCATCTTCGGAGAAATCTGGTTCAGTTTTCCGGCAAGTGAACCTTTCCCGCCTTCCTGTAAAGCCGAAAGACTTTTACTAACAAAATACGTCACGCTGCCAAGCCCAAAAAAGTACTCAATTCCTTTTTTCAGGCCCATTTTAAATCCTTTTGCATTGCGTTCCTGAAAACTCATATGGACTGCTTCCTTGACAGGAGGCAAATATTCAATATCAATCTCATCATGAAGCAGCAATGGCAAAAGCCCTGTCGCATACGGAAGCGGCGCCAGAGCGTACAGCATATGATCCGTAACTGATATGTCAAAATCGCCGCGCTCTTTTCCGGTTGCCAGAATAAAACAGGCCATGACATTTCGTTTATAAGTGTCCAGCATACTCTTCGTATACGGCGCCATTTTCATCGGATACATCCCGCCTTCCCACGTCGTCTGTATCCAAAGTACCGGCTCCTCCGGAAGGCTGGTCGTCTCTTTTCGCAACAGAATATCTGCATAATCATCGTAAGTCGTAAGTGGAACCATGGCACGAAACTCTTCCAGCGTACCGGGACACTTCCCGTTTAAAATCCGCTTTCCAAGCTCACTGCCACACCACAGTTTAATCTCCTCTGCCACGAGGCGCTTCTGCATGTTCATATACTCTTCCATCGTCATATCCAGAAAGCCACAATATTCTTCCCAGATTTCCGATTTTGAGTATCTGCGAAGCTTCTCCTGAAACCGCATCTTCTTCTCCCCCATCAGTCAAAATCTCCTCTTTTGAGGATCATTCTGACTGTTTTGACCGTCTGGTCTGGATCGCCCGCCGTATACTTCTCTGATTCGGTATCAAAAACGGCGTCGTCCTTTTATAATTTTCATAATCCGCAAAAGTAAGCGGAAATGTCCAGTGATCCTGAAAAATTACGTAGCACAGATTTAATATGCTGTAAAACATCCCAGCATAAATCAACTCTGCCGGATATAATGCAATCCCTAGACAAAAATAGAACAGAAAAAACCACAGCACCCCCGGGTGGCGACACAACGCATACATTCCAAAGTCACAGACGCAGGGCTTTTTGCCTACCTCCAGATAGGTACACTCAAAAGGAAGCGCAAAAAATAAGGTGTCAATCAGGAGTAACAAAAATACCCCCGAAAGTACGGCAAAAATCCAAAAACACGCGCCAAGCCGTACCTCAGAAACCGCTTCCAGAATCTGGACCACCGTCACCCCTGCAAGCAGAATATTCCCCAGAAAAAAGAATCCGTGCAGTATCTTTTTCTGCCAGAGAACACTGTTCAGATCATAAATCAAATACAGAAAAAATGTTAAAAGTCCTCCGGCTATCCAGATCATCTTTCCACCTGATGTACCTTCCTGTTTTATCGTTCTATTTACAAAATACTCTTTTTTTCGCTACCATATATCATAATACACTTTTCTGATATGGTAAAGCAAAATCTGTAATTTTGTCACAAAAAAGCATCCGCAAATCCATGCGAATGCCAAAAATTACCAATTATTTAACTTTTCATACAATTTGGTGCATTTTAATAAGTTGAACGGACATTTCCTGTCCGTCATCTTAAATATTCTCCCTCCAGTCAGTTCATGCCAGTACTGCCAAAGCCTCCACGGTCCGGGGCTTCGAGCTGCTCGCATTCCTCAAATCGAATCTGCGGCTGATGCTCCATAATGCGGAACTGACAGATTCTGTCATTCTTATGAATCTGTGTGTCTCTTACAGCCAGGACAGGCATCCTCCACCAGTCATTAGGACCAGCATACGTCTCGTCCACAACTCCCATATGATTTACCTGAATGATTCCGAAATTTTTGAACGTAGAACTGCGCGGAACGATATGCGCCTCATACCCCTTTGGAAGCTGCATCGCAACCCCAAGATGAATCATGCGGAACTCGCCTTTTTTCAACGTCACCTCTTCCGCCGCACGCAGGTCAATCCAATCTGATTTTCCGTCGATATACGTAAGGCGTTTGATTTCATCATCAAGATACTGTATTTTAATCTGTTTCATAAGCACTCCTGTCTGTAGCCTCTTTGGCTTTTTCTGTTTTTTTCTATTTTTTCTTTTCCGTTTTTCCATCAATCAGCCGCAGTGCAATACTACCTTGCCTGATTCCAGTGACTCTCTTACGTCAATCACCCGCTGATTAGCACTTCCCCGCCAGAAAAGTTTCGTATCGCGCAGCTGCTTCACATAAGGCCCGTCAACCAGCACATCAATGTACTTTGCAATCTCCCTGTTTTTCACATACTCCCAGAGATACCCGGTGTACAGCCAGATTGTTTTTCCGGGAAATTCTCTGCGAATTTCTTTGGCAAGCGCCAGCACCTCCGGCTCATTTGTCGGAAACAGAGGATCTCCTCCGCTGAATGTAATCCCTGAAACATAAGACTTTTCAAGCTGTGCAAACAGCTCTTCTTTGTCCTTTTTTTCAAACGGTATTCCTCCCTCGGAATCCCATGTGACCGGATTCTGGCATTCCTCACAGTGATGTCCACAGCCTGCAACCCAGAGCACTACACGCAGGCCATCACCATTTAACATATCGTCCTTCGTAATATTATGATAACGCATAAACACCCGTCCTCTACAATACCATGTATTTTCAAAGGTCTGCATCTACTAGATTATGTACAGACTTCCCTATCGTATCATTTTCGGCCGGTGCCGTCAAGTGGCTGTTCTGCTATTTCTTTTTCTTCTTGTATCAAAGAGTATTCAGACATATGGTCATTTACCTGTTTCATATGCTTTGTTTTCTCGCAAATTTTTTCACATATTCCCTCATCTGCTGTTCATCTTTGTACTTCTTTTTCCACAAAAACTCCGCATATACAATTACATAAATACAAAAAAGGAAGAGGTACGCCTCTTCCCATCATATCAATCTATTGAGATATTCTATTTTCTGGACTTCAAAATTTTCTGAACCTTCTTTTTATATTTTTTCGCCTTTTTATCCCATTCGTCGTACGCGTCCTGACCCCTTCTGTCCTCGAGACCACACGCGTCTTTCAGATATTGGCCCAAATAAGCAGTTGCTTTCTTTGCCCCTGACAAATTCAGATGATCTCCGCCGTCAAGGCTGTCTTTTTTCCAGTCAATCCCAAGCTCTTCCAGCTTCAGATTCAGATCCACATACAATATCTCTTTTTTCTTTGCAAGGTTGCTGATCACATCATGGGTGTGGTAATTACAGTTGGAAGGCGAGGGCACACTGTACAAAACCACCTGGATTTCGTGCTTCCTGCAAAGGCGAAGGATCTGATCAAAGTATAACTGCCCGTAAGCGGACAGCTTATCCTGCTCCTTCTCTTCCTGCATATAATCTCCGCCCTCATATGGTTTCACAGCAGACCGGATCTCAAACCCTTTGTAGCTCGTCAGCGCATCTTCTTCCTTGTCAAACGCCTCCTTCCAGAGATTGTGATACCGGAAAATCGGAAAATAATACGCCGTCAGCTCCCCAAGCGAAAGCTGCATATCCTGCATAATCCCCTGGCAGCGGAAAAACATATTCGTTTCTAAAACCACTGTCTTTAAATCCTGTTTTTTGAGAACCTTTTTTTAAATATAGTAAGCCTCCTGCATCCACTGCCCTGACTGCCCGCAGACATAGGCAGGAATCCCCTGTTCTGACCATAGCTGCAACGGAGAAAATGAAGTATACGTCTCACTATCTCCCAATACCAGAACATCAACGGTATTTGGTTCCTCCGACAAAACACCTGCAATGCACTTGTTCCGATCCTCTATGTTCCCTTTTGCATACCAGAAAACAGGGTCCACCATTCGGGATGCCACAAAAAGCAGCGCCGTCACCAAAAGGAAAAAAATGCAGCCTCTTTTTACTGTCTTCCAGTTTTTAAAATCCTGCATAAATCAGATCCACCTCCTGATAACCACTGCCATACGCGCCCAAAATCACAACAGCCAGAATCAAAGTACAGTACACCGCCCAGCGAAGCGGCATCCTGGCCTGAAGCAGGCCATCCAGTACCGGGCGATTTCGTTCCTTTAATGAACCCACAATTCCAACCACAATACACCCCAGCACAATTGCCAACAAATCAGCTCTCCCAAGTCCGAGGTTCAAAATCGTGCCATTCCATAAGGTAGCAAAATCAAAATCCCGGAAAATACTTCCGAACATCGCAAGGCCGGCACGCAGTGTATCCGCTCTGAAAAACAGTTCTCCGGTAAAAATGATGAGCCATGTTTTGCCGATCTGAAGGCATCTCCACCACCTGCTGTTCTCTTTTACATGCAGCACTTTGCGCACCTGGCTTCCAAGCGGTTCCGCCATCACGCCAATCAGCAGAATCACAAAATAATACATACCATAGAACAGATAGCTCCACTTTGCCCCATGCCACAGTCCGTTTAAAAACCATACCGGAAACAGGCACAGCGCAGAAAGCCCTACCTTCGCCCAGTATTTTCCAAAACGCTTTCTCGCAAAACGGTTCCACTTCTTTACATATTCCGATACAGACACCGGATAAAACACATACGTTTTCAGCCACACACCAAGCGATATGTGCCATCTGCGCCAGAAGTCCGCCGCATTCACCGCGCAGAACGGCTGACGGAAATTCTCTGGCAGTACAATGCCAAACAGTCTTCCGCTTCCGATCACAATATCAATACTCCCGGAAAACTCCATATAAAGCTGTATCGTATAAGCAATGGCCCCTATCACAATCACCATGCCGCTGTAGCCTTTGTAATTATCAAATACTGTATTTACCATCAGATACAGCCTGTCAGCCACTACCATCTTTTTAAACAGCCCCCAGAGAATCCGTACAAATCCATGCGTCAGATTTTCTGCTTTGAGCGCATCGCCTGTACCTAGCTGCTCAGACAGAGCAGAATAACTGCAAATCGGGCCTTCCATCATTTTGGGGAAAAAGGAAAGAAACAATGCCAGCTTCCACGGACGACGTTCCGCGATCATACGATCCCAGTAGACATCCATCATGTACCCGATCGCTTCCAGCGTATAAAAAGAAATCCCGACCGGTACAGCCAGCCTTTTTAGAGAAAGAAAGGAAGCGCCGCCTGCTCTTTCAACCAGTCGGTTTAAATTGTCTGCAAAAAAGTTATAGTATTTCAGATAACCCAAAAGAAACACCAGAGAGAAAATCCCGGCCAGAAGAACAAGTTTTTCTTTTTTCCGGAATTTTTCTCTGATGTTCTGTGCCTGCGCACGCGCAACCTCTGCCGTCTCACTGCTGCACTTTTGTTTCAGATGCAGCAGCGCAAGCCCTGTGCCGTACGTCAGAAGCGTGCTCCCCGCAAGGTAGATAACCAGGCCTTTGCTGATTGAAGCAAAGAACAGATAACTGCTGCACAGCAGCACGCCGCTTCGCCATCTGCGCGGCGCCATCTGATACAGCAGAAGCACCGCCGGCAAAAAAAGAAACAGATATAAATTCGTATGGTATGCCATTTAGCACCTCTCCATGAGCCGCTGTATCATGGCCCACATTGCTCTGGCAGAGTTAAAGTTTGCCGGAATCATATCCGTGGCCTCAATGCGGACACCAAACTCATTTTCAAACTCCGCTACCAGGGAAATCAGACCGAATGAATCCAGAATCCGGTCGTCAATCAACCGTTCTTCTGTCTCATAATCCACACTGTCATCAATATCCATTAAAATTTCTATTACTTTCTCCATCATGCTTCCTCCTCAGACTTATCGTTCTGTTCCTTTCTCTTTCATTCGTTTCTTACTACTTTGTTTGCTTCCACATGTTCCACTGGTATAGCTCCTGACGCTCTCTGGCAGGCTTCCAGCCATCTTTCTCACTGTAACAAACAATTCCTGGAAGTTCGTGGCTCAGAAACAGTGCCATTCCTTCTGTCACAGAATATGCGCCGGTGCGTTCAAAAACAAGAACATCGCCTTCTTCCGGCTCTTTTTCCAATGTGATCTGACACAAAACGTCATTTGCCGTACATAAAGAACCGCACACAGTCCATGCCCGATCCGCCGCAGTTTCGCTGTTTTCGTCTTCCTGTCCGGTCACGCTGTTCTCTGATGGCAGCAACATGACATGAGGCTGATACATCCCGCGAATCTGCCCGTCATAGTTTATTTGATGAATGCCTCCGTCCACAATACAGTAATTTTTATCTCTGCTGCATTTTACATCCCTGATCGTGGTAAGATAACAGCCACAGCGCGCCGCAAGCGCACGGCCAAGTTCCAGACGCACACGGCCGCTCCACTTCATGCCGTCAATCGTTTCTGCAATCATACGGAGGCCTTCATCCGAAAAAGTCTCGATTTCTTCATCCATAAAATACGGAACACCAATCCCCGGTCCATACTCGAGCTCCGCGAACGAAAACTGCGCCTCCTGCTCTATGTTCTGCAAAAATTCATCGAGATACCGGAGCTCTTTTTCGATCGCTTTCTGTCTCCGTTTTCCTGTGCCGGAAAAAAAATGAAGCCCCTGTATCTTCAAAAAAGGATATTCTGCCCGTGTCTGCACCAGATGCCGGATTGTCTCTTCATCCATACCGAACTGATTTCCACTGGTCAGCCTTGGATATACGCGAAGCGTTTTCTGATGGCTTTCGGCCCACCCGGCAAGGCAACGCAACTGACGCATGGATTCTGCCGTATAAACACTGTTTTCTTGGCAGTAATCCAGAATTTCCAGCAAATCCTCCTCTTTTTTCAGGACACCGGATATCACCAGCCTGTCCGCATGGATTCCAAGCTCCCGACATATCCGAAATTCTCCCATCGAGCAAACTTCAATCCGGTCTGTCAATTCTGCAAAAGAGCCGGTCAGAAAAGGATTTGCTTTCATTGCATAACAAAGCTCTGCTTTTTGGTCCAGGCAGGCGCGTATTCTATGCACTTCATCTGCCAGCGCATCCAGGTCAAATATGTACAACGGTGTCCCGTACGCATGTGCACCGTATTCCAGAATTTTCCGATTCATCTGGCCGCTCCTTTCGCAAGCTTACCAAACCAGGCCCGGTCAAGCTTGCCATTTTTCGTCACTGGCATCTCGTCCACTTTCACAAATTTGTGCGGTACCATGTACACCGGCAATCCTTCTTTCATCCTTCTGCGCACCTCAGCCGGCTCCGGCTCGCCCGCATAATAGGCAAGGATTCTCTGTTTCTCCTGGTCAAACACACAGCAGCTGCGCCAAACCCCCGGAAGCCCGTTTAACACAGCCTCAATTTCCTCCAACTCGATTCTGTGGCCCATATGCTTGATCTGAAAATCTCTGCGACCGGCAAAATACAACAATCCGTCTTTCCCGAAATAACCCACGTCTCCGGTCCGGTAAAACCGTTCTCCTGACGCAGATACCAAAAATCGTTCCTGCGTCTGCTCCGGATTATGATAATACCCCTCGGCAAGCGATTCCCCTGACACGCAGATTTCTCCG
Source organism: bacterium 1XD42-54 (assembly GCA_003612585.1). Taxonomy (GTDB): domain Bacteria; phylum Bacillota; class Clostridia; order Lachnospirales; family Lachnospiraceae; genus Choladousia. The sequence continues at coordinate 340,650 of RAZH01000002.1, read as the reverse complement.
GTTTCCCCCTCTGCACAGACCTCATTTTCGTCGTCATCCAACAAAAATACCCGTCTGCCCGGAAATGCCCTTCCGATCGGAAGCTTTTCCGTATCTGATATCGTCTCTGGAACCGCATACCACGTACAGTTACACGTAATCTCGGTCGGACCATACAGATTCACAAAGCGTGCCTGCGGCAATGCTTTCTGCCACAGCCTCAGATGAACAGCTGGCATACTCTCGCCGCTGAACAGCACTCTTCTGACATGCTCCGGTACGCGATATTCCAATCCCTTCAAACCTGACACCAGACACAGCGCCGAAACGGCCCAAATCAGTGTCGTTACCTTCTTTTCACACAGATAATCCACGAGTACAGACGGCGTTGAAAACATACTTTTCGGTATAATCACAAGCGTGGCGCCTGTTGCCACACAGGAATAAATATCTTTCACAGAAACATCAAAGTCAAACGGCGCCTGATTTCCTAAAACATCTTTTTCCTTTATCTCAAAAAGCTCTGTAAAGTGGCCGATAAAATCAATCACGGATCTATGACTCACGACAATCCCCTTCGGATTTCCGGTAGAACCTGAGGTAAATATCCCGTAAAGCCGGTCTGTCTCTTTGCTTCTTAACCGTATCTGCTCCAGTTTTTTCGAATCCTTCTGTCCCTGAGTCAGATCTTCGAGAAACAGAACCGTCCCCTGATAATTACAGTCATGCAGCATCTTCGCATTCGCCCGATCTGTAATCACTGCTCCCGCCTGAACGGTTTCCAGAATCTTATGTATCCGCGCGGACGGCTGCTGCAAACTGACAGGAACATAAAAACCTCCTGCATATACCACGCCAAACATCGCAGCGAGAACCATTGCACTTTTTTCCGCCAACACCACCACCGGATCTCCCTGCCCAATCATTCCGCTCAGCTTTGTCCCAATTTTCTGCGATAATTCCACAAGCTCTGTATACGTCAAACACATACAGCCATCATCCACAGCCGGCTGATCTTTCCTTTTTGCTTCTGTCTCTTCCAAAAGCTCCAGTATATTTTTCATAGTCCCTCCTCTCCTGTCATTGCACAATCTCTTATACTTTAGCACGATAATATTAAAAAATATCGGCACAATTCTTAACATTTCTTAACATACTTTAAAACAAAGTCTCATATTTATGCCCGAACAGAACCTCCACCTCTCAGGAGATCCGATTATTTCGCAGCGCTGTTCTGATTTTTTCAGCCTCCCCGCTTCCGTTTGTCTGAAGCCTCAGAAGCGGAATTTTTATTTCAGATGACAATCTGTCTTTTATTGCACAAATGTCATAAAAAATGGACAGCCGCTTGGATTATCCCGAACGCTGTCCGCTAATAATTTCTATGCTTGTGTTGAAACGAACTAACATTGTTTCTTCGCTGTTCTTTGCTTCTTTTTTATCCCTAACAAATACTAAAAAGCGGTGTTAAACGATAAACATGGCATCCCCAAATGAGAAGAACCGATATTCCTCCTTCACTGCCGCTTCATAGGCATGTAAAATATGCTCCTTCCCTGCCAGCGCCGAAACGAGCATCAAAAGCGTCGATTCCGGCAGATGGAAATTTGTAATCAAACCGTCCATGAGTTGAAACTGGTATCCCGGATAAATAAAAATCTCAGTCCAGCCACTGCACGCGCGGATATTTCCATCAAAACGTGTTGCTACGGACTCAATCGTACGGCAGCTTGTTGTTCCGACACAGATCACCCGTCCACCGGAAGCTTTTGTCTGTCGTATCAAAGAAGCGGCTTCTTCTGTCACCTCATAAAATTCCGAATGCATATGGTGCTGTGTGACATCCTCCACCTTAACCGGCCGGAATGTGCCAAGCCCCACATGAAGCGTCACCTCTGCAATTTGAATCCCCTGATCTCTCACCTGCTCAAGCAGCTTTGGCGTAAAATGCAACCCGGCCGTCGGCGCCGCCGCCGAGCCTTCGTGTTTTGCATAGACGGTCTGATATCGGTTTTTATCTTTCAGTTCATGCGTAATATAAGGCGGAAGCGGCATCTGGCCAAGCTTGTCCAGAATCTCTTCAAAAATCCCTTCATAGGAAAACTGAATCAGGCGGTTGCCTTCCTCCACAATATCCAGTACCTCACCCTGCAAAATCCCGTCTCCGAAGATCAGCTTAGTCCCTGGCTTTGCCTTTTTGCCTGGCTTTACCAGCGTCTCCCAGATATCATGTTCCCTTCGCTTCAAAAGCAGGATCTCAATCACTGCACCGGTCCCTTCCCGCACACCGTAAAGCCTTGCCGGAATAACCTTTGTATTATTGAGCACCAGACAGTCACCCGGCCGCAGATAATCCAGAATATCCGTAAAATGCCGGTGTGTGATACTGCCGCTTTCCTTTCCCAGCACCAGAAGCCTTGACGCACTGCGGTCCTCCAGCGGGTCCTGCGCAATCAGCTCCTGCGGCAAATTAAAATAAAAATCAGACGTTTTCATAATACACTACATCCTGTTCTTTTATAATCCAAGCTCCGTCCTCCAGATCAACAATCGAAACCGCACAGTTTTTCGGGACTCCGTTCTGCCAGAAATCCTTCGGCGAAAGCCCCTTAATCGCTGCCAGAAGCGCACGCACGGCTGCTCCATGGGAAGAAATCAGGATCGTCTTATCCTGCCATTCCTTCCGCTCCTTCAATTCATCCAAAAATACACGTGTCCGCTCAAGCAGCGAAGCAACCGTCTCCCCGCCTTCCGGCGGAATATAATGCGCCGGATCATGGAAAAAGCAGTAAAATTCCGAACACGGATCGTTTTTTTCCTCTTTGGAGAGCTGTTTTCCCTCCAGCTCTCCAAAACTAATTTCTCCAATCCGCGCATCCTCCAGTATCGGTATCTTTCTTTCACCCAGAATCAGCTCTGCCGTCTCCCTGGCCCGATGCAGCGGGCTGGAAACAACAAGATCAAACGGGACTTCCTGCAGAGCTGCCCCTGTGAGACGCGCAAGCGCGCGCCCCTTTTCATTCAGTCTCGTGTCTGTCTGCCCCTGAAGCCGGAGCATCGCATTCCACGGCGTTTCCCCGTGTCTAACAATATATAATCTCATGTTCACATCTTTCTACAATACAATGCCAACGTTTCATTTTGAATCATGCCTGAGCATTCTTTCCTGCGTTCTGCACATGCCAAAAAACAATTTTCTGGCACATTTCACGGCGCAAATCCGGCGTGAGAAACGCCTTCATCCGCGTTTTCCCAGCCTAAGCCCGGATCTCAATTCCCATAGACTCCAGTCCGTTCCAGATCTTCTTCATGGCAGCCGTAATATCGCTTTCTTCCAGTGTCCGGTCGTTTGCCCGGAATACAATCGAATAAGCCACGGACTTGAAACCTGCCTTGATCTGTGCACCCTCATAGATATCAAAGAGCTGACAGTCTTCCAGAATCTTTCCGCCCCTCTGAAGGATCATTGTTTCAATATCGCCTGCCATAATATGCTTCGGTACCACCATACTGATATCTCTGGTTACTGCCGGATAGCGGGCAATCCCTGTATACTTGCGGTCAAACGTTGCCAGTTTGGTCACTTCATCCATATCGAGTACAGCAATGTATGCCTTTTCCCCGATTCCATAATTTGCTGCCACAGCCGGATGAACCTCTCCGAGATAGCCAAGTACCGTCTTTCCAAGAAGAATCTCCGCCTGGCGTCCAGGATGCAGGTACGGCTTTCCATTTTCCGGTGAATACGTACGGCGTCCGGTAATGCCAACCTTATCCAGAAATTCTTCCACAACGCCTTTCATTGTAAAGAAATCTCCGTCTCCATACATACCGAGCGTAAACTGCATCCGCTCCTTCGGAAGCTCTGTAAGCGGCAGTTCTTTCGGAAGATAAATATTCCCCAGCTCATACAGGCGGACATTTTTGTTGCGGTGATTGTAATTAAATGCCAGAGAGGTCAACATACCTCCAACGGATACGGTACGCATGATACTGAAATCCTCCCCGAGCGGATTCTGAATCTTCACTGCCTCGCGCAGCTTTGAATCCTGCGGAATCAGAAGCTTGTCGTACACCTTCGGACTCTCAAAGGAATACATCATTCCCTGTGAAAAACCGCAATACTCAGCAATATCCTGCGCAACAGCACGCACCCTCAGATCAAACGGCAGTTTTCCGGTCGTTGCCTCGCCGCTCGGAAGCGTGGTCGGAATATTGTCATAACCATAGAATCGCGCAACTTCCTCTGCCAGATCCGCAGTACGGAACAAATCATGCCGAAACGTCGGCGCAATAATTTCATTCGTCTTTTCATCGTATTCCAGATCAACCATCCGGAAATAGCTAAGCATCTGCTCTGCCGGAATATCTGTACCAAGCAGCGCATTGATCTTATCTGGTTCAAACGGAATGCGTACCGGCTCTTTTACTTTGCTGTAAACATCCACCATACCGCCGACAACCTCACCAGCGCCAAGCTCTTCCACAAGCTGGCACGCACGGTCAATCGCTGCCTGCGCATTATTCGGATCAAGGCCTTTTTCAAACTTTGCAGATGCATCCGTGCGAAGACCGATCCGTTTGGAAGAAAGACGGATATTGGTTCCATCAAAGCATGCTGCTTCAAAAAGCATTGTTTTTACATCGTCTGTAATCATAGAATTTTCGCCGCCCATGATTCCACCGATGCCAACCGATTTCTCTCCGTCGCAGATCATTACCACGTTTTCATCCATCGTACGCTCCTGGCCGTCCAGTGTCGTAAATTTCTCGTCTTTTGCAGCACGACGTACCACAATCTCATGGCCTGCAAGCGTATCATAATCATACGCATGCATCGGCTGACCATACTCTTCCATGACATAATTCGTAATATCAACGATATTATTGATCGGGCGAATCCCGGCAGCGGCCAGACGTCTCTGCATCCACTTCGGCGACGGAGCAATTTTAATATTCTTTACGATTCTTGCACAGTACCGCGGACACAGCTCCGGATCTTTTACCGTTACTTTTACATAATCTGCTGCATTTTCTTCATTTCCGGTCTTTGTGACAACCGGCGGATGGAATTCTTTGCGGAACGTTGCAGCCGCCTCGCGCGCAATACCGATTACGGAAAAGCAGTCTACACGATTTGAAGTAACCTCATATTCAAATGTCACATCGTGAAGGCCAAGCGCCTCAATCGCATCAGAGCCTACCTCGGCATCCTCTGGGAAAATATAAATTCCGTACTCCGGCGCTTCCGGATACATCTCTTTTGTGGAGCCAAGCTCTTCAATCGAACACATCATGCCGTTTGATTCCACACCGCGCAGCTTTCCCTTTTTTATCTCAATGCCGCCCTCCGTCATTTTTCCATCGTGGTTTCCTGCCACGCGTCCTCCATCCAGAACGACCGGGATCTTATCTCCCACCTGTACATTCGGTGCGCCTGTTACGATCTGTGTCGTTCCATTCCCGATGTTTACCTGACAGATAATCAACTTATCCGCATCCGGATGACGCTCAATTTTTTCAATCTGCCCGATCACAATCTTATCCAGATCACGGTCAGCCTCCACAAATCCCTCCACCTTTGTTCCGGAAAGTGTCATTGCATCCGTATACTCCTGTGCAGTTACATCCAGCTCCGGAACATACGCTTTTATCCATGATAATGTTGTATTCATTTCCATATCTCCTTCTATAAACTAAATCTGGTCAAACAGGTGCGAGACGCTACGTTCTCCCTGCTCATCCTTCTCTGCTCTCAAACTTTTCCTTAGAACTGCTTCAGGAAACGGACGTCGTTTTCATAGAGCAACCGCATATCATCAATTTCATATTTGAGTAGTGCTATACGCTCCAGACCAACACCAAATGCAAACCCGGTATATTCTTCCGGATCAATGCCGCACATTTCCAACACATGCGGATGTACCATACCGCAGCCAAGAATCTCTATCCAGCCGCTGCCTTTGCAGAAACGGCAACCTTTTCCTCCACATTTAAAGCAGGAAACATCCACCTCCGCACTCGGTTCTGTGAACGGGAAATGATGCGGACGGAATTTTGTCTTTGTCTCTTCCCCGAACAACTCTTTTGCAAACTGCTCCAAGGTCCCTTTCAGGTCTGCAAACGTGACATTTTTATCCACAACCAGGCCTTCAATCTGATGGAAGGACGGAGAATGCGTCGCGTCCACCTCGTCAGAACGGAACACGCGACCCGGAGAAATCATACGGATCGGCAGATTACCCTTTTCCATCGTTCTCGCCTGTACCGGTGAGGTCTGTGTACGCAATACAATTTCTTTATTGATATAGAAGGTATCCTGCTCATCCTTGGCCGGATGGTTGGCCGGAATATTCAGCTTTTCGAAATTGTACTCATCGTATTCAATTTCCGGGCCTTCCACCACCTCATAACCCATTCCGATAAAAATGCGCTCTACTTCTTCCCGCGCGATCGTATTCGGATGACGGTGTCCTACGTTATTTTTCTTTGCCGGAAGTGTCACATCAATCACTTCTGCCTTTAACTGCAGCTCAAGCGCCTGCTGTTCCAGTTTTTTCTTAGTCTCTTCCAACACGCCCTCGATCTGCGCCCGCGCCTCATTCACAAGCTGACCAAACGCCGGACGCTCCTCTGGAGCCACATCCTTCATACTCTTCAGCACTGCTGTCAGCTTGCCTTTTTTTCCAAGGAAATTCACTCTGACGTCATTCAGTTTATCCAGCACTCCTGCCTCTGCAATCTGTGCCAGCGCCTCTTCTTTGATCGCCTGCAATTTGTCTTTCATGTTTTTCTTCCTTCCTTCTTTTATTTTAAATAAATATGAGAAACAAAAAAGCTCCGTCCCTCAATAGGGACGAAGCATATGTTCCGTGGTACCACCCTGTTTCCTGCCATTCGGCAGGCACTTGGACATGCGTAACGTGCATGAAACGTCATCCCCTACCAGATATACCTTCCGGGACGAAGCTCCGGTGTGAAATTCGCTCCCTGCCTGAACCTGAGAATGCTTCCAGCCGACGACATTCTCTCTCTGTCGGAAAAACAGTTCGCTACTGTGCACCATCTGCGCCTATTTCTTTTAAACTATTCCTTATTCTAATCACATCTTTTCAGAATGTCAAGCTAAAATTAAATCTTCCCACAGTCTAAACTTCTCTGTAGTAGCTAAACTTATACGGTTGGCCATATTCATAATTGTATTCTGCCTCACAACGGTATTTCACACCATCCATATCAAAAAAGAAAGTGATTCTCTGTGTATTATAAATAACATTATTTGAAGAGTAAGCCACAAAATTCACATCGTCCTGCTGCCCTGGCAGTATCGTCTTATTATAATAATACGGCATCTCCATTGCTTTTAACAATTCATAGTCATCGTCATAAGCATATGCTGTTTTATAAATTTCAATTGCATGCGCCGTATTATTCTGTATCCGAAATGTCACTTCACTGCTCACAGCTTCCCAGTTGATCGTACTCACAGTAATGCCAGGCATAGCAATGCCTTCCTGTGGAACAATCACCTCACAGCTATAACAATAGGAACCAAGAAATGCCGTTATCTCTGTACTTCCAGAAGCTTTGGCAGTCACTTTTCCATTCGCACTTACCGTTGCTACACGTTCATTATCACTGATCCAGGTAGCACGTTTAGAAGTGTTCAGCAATTTCAACGTATAGGATTCCCCCATTTTTAATGTCAAATACTCTTTATTAATTTTTACAGGAGGATTTTTTACCGTTACCTTACATTTTACCGTATACCCATTAAACTTTGCGCTGATCACCGCTGTCCCTTTCTTTTTTGCCGTTACCTTTCCGGCCTTAGAAACAGTCGCTACTTTCTTATTGCTTGATGACCATTTTGCCTTTTTAGAACTAATGTTAAGCTTTAATGTATATGTTTTTCCAGGATAAATCGTCTTTGATTTTTTATTGATAGTGATCGGAAACCGCGGCGTTTTGCCCTTGCTCATATCTGAAAAAGCATTTTTATAGTATTTTGCCCGCTTTGATGCAACAGAATAATCGATCCTGAGCAATACGTTCGAATACTGATACATTCGCATTGACCACGACGGTACCGCATCATATATAGTTTTTAAATATTTTCGTCTCCTTGTTGCATCCGATGAATTTTTAAATATTTCAACTGTTCCGGAACACTCAATATCATCATCCATATAAGTGCGATCCTGGAAATCTATTTTACACTTGTACTGATGCGGCTTTCCAAGCAGATGATTCGGATCCGACTTATTTGTTGAATAAATATTATAACTGTGAATAGGGAAGCCATTTGTCTTAAGTGTACTTATGATCTGTTTGCCGGACATATTTGACAGTTTCGCCGCACACACTGTATTCGAAGGCAATGATAAAAACGCTGTTAACAGAAATAATAATCCTAACAATTTTGTTTTCTTTCTCATACCTCATCCTCCCGCATCTTCATATTTTCTTTCATTATATCAGAGATCCTCATTTTTCCAAACTCTTTTTGATTTATTTTTTCAGAAATATTTTCTCCAGCATCTCTTTGGAGGCATCATTTTGAAACAGCTCAGGACTTACAAGATACTCATTGATCTCTGCGCCCACAAATACAAGATACATACAGATATAAAGCCAAAGCATTGCAACCACAAGCGTCGTCAAACTGCCATACACCACTGACATATTTACCGCATAATCCAGATAAATAGAAAACGCATAAGAAAACACCGCCCACGAAAATGCAGTAAAGACCGCTCCCGGAAACTGACTGCGAAAAGATCGCCGTCTGTTCGGCAAAAACATATACATCATCAAAAACAGTCCTCCCAAAATGGCAAGCGCGATAACGGTTGGTAGAATCACCGTATCATCCAGATATTCCATAAGAACTGGAAACCACTGCCACAGGTAGCGCTGAAGTGTATACCCAAAAACAAGAATACTGAGACTTATAAGAAGCGCCACAATCATGACAATCGTATAACAAGCCGCACGAAACCGTACCAGAAAGTAATTTCTGGTCTCTTCGATCCGATATATGGAATTCAAGCCATCGGCCAGTCCCATAATGCCTTTTCCTGCTACCCATACGGCCACAATCGCCGACCAGGAAAGCAATGCAGTAGACTGCTGAAAAACGCTGCTTACAACCGGAGTCAAAAACTCAGAGACCTCAAATGGTGTAATACGCTCAATCGTTGTCACAACTTCATTCTGCGTCAGCGGCGTAAACTGAACGAGGGTCAAAAGAAGCATCAGCACAGGAAATACACTCATTATGATAAAAAAAGCTGCCTCTGCCGAATGCGCCCGCACCCTGTCATTTTTCATTTTTATTGTGAAGCAATGTATCAGCTCTGCAATTTTGCGAATGTTTCTCATAACTCTCTCCCTTTGGAAAAGCTGTTTCATGTGTCTTTTCCTACTATGGTATCCACTCCATAATAATACCTTAAAATTGCGTGATAGTCCAGTCCTTCTGACGCCATCTGCGCCGCTCCGCATTGACTCATTCCATTTCCATGGCCATAACCGCCTCCCACAATGGAAATGCTGTCGTCTAATTTAAAAGATTCTCCTTCCAGATAAAAATAGGCGCTTGGAAGAAGCTGCATGTTACTTGTGAGTGTTCCGTCCTGAAGCAAAATTTCCAGATCTCTGTCTCCAAACAATTTCCGAATCTGATATTCTCCCTCAACAGAAAAATGCTCCCCGTAGCAGCTTATAGAAACTGCCTGAATCTGTCCATCGTTTCTTCGCCCAGTAATTCTAACAGAAAAAATCTCTTCCTCTCCCTCTGCCGCCTCCGCCTTTTTTTTCAGCTCCTTTACATCTTCTCCAAACTCTCTGATACAGTTCTCCACCACCATGCGCACAGGAAGCTCTACTGTCCAGCGCAGCCATGGCGAACCGTATTCTTTTCCTTCTTCAGGCTCCTCTTTCAAAAATTTTTCAAATGCACCCTCATCTCCCAGATCTTCTCGATGCTCGGAAAGACAGGAGGTCGAAAAATACAGTACTTCATCGAGTGGCAGAATTTCCCCCGTCGTTGCCGCTACGGCTTCCCGTGACGCCTTCTGGCTTCTGTAATTATTATACACCTGAAACGAAACACTATCGTTCATATCTCGGACAGGAATACAGTTTACCGCATAAGTTCTAGCACAAACTGCCTGTGCCTTCAAAGCTTCTTCCGGATAATCCGATGGCATTTCACTGGATACAACCCCGCACAGATATTCTTCCAGAGGCAATTCATTCACAACCAAAATTCCGTCCTCGGTTCCCTCCAGATACAATTTCCCTCTGTACTGCGGAGTGCCGTCTCCGCGCGTGATACTTTCCACTTTCAAGGCCCCATTTTTATTTCCCGAAACACAGAGAATTGTCCCTTCCGGTAATTCTGAAGCAGAAATCGTAAAAGTCTCCTCCGGAGCATATTCCTTTTTTTCACTGTCTGTTCCGCCCATCTCTGAAACGGCATATCCTTTGTCACAGGACAGGACAACGGTTTCATGATATTCATGTTGAAAATCCTGATCCATAATCGTAACACAGATATTTTCGGGCACCGATATTTCTGCTCTGATCGCTGACCCTTCTTCCTGCTTTTTATGGCCAGAAGGTTCTTCCGTCTCATTTTGCACATCATTTGTCTTCTTTTTTCCCGAAGTACCCGGTTCCACCATGTCTGTCGTTTTCTTTCCCAAGGCACTCGTTTCTACTGCAGCATTTCCATTGTATTCTATATAATGCCAGAGCATCCAAAACGACAGTCCTGCAAATATCATTGCCGCCAAGATCTCAAGCACAAATATTATTTTTTCCATCCATTTTTTTCGTCCCACAATATCCTCCAAGCTTGTCTATGTTTTCAGAATTAAATATCCCCTTCTTTAAAGTATATTGTTCGGGAACCATCAGAAGAACCCCATTTTCTCCTTTTTTAATAAATCTCAAGATGATAACTTGTGACTGAAATACTTCAAAAACCCCGACTTTCGTTCTCTGTTCACCGAAAGCCGGGGTTCTCTTATTTTACATTTTCTTGCTTCTTACAATCACGAGTTTCACTTTTTCATCATTTCAGAAACTGCCTCACGAATCAAATCAGATACGTTATCGTCCTCTTCCACTTTCAGATTGTCGATATTCTTTTCCTCAACACCTTTAAAATCATGCTTCTCGTCAAAGAAGATAAACTTCTGATCTGCAAATTCCCCTGATGCCTGAGTGAGTGGATACAGTGCCTGGGAATCGCCACAAATGATAACATCATATGAACCATCACAGTATTCATACATCTGTGATTTAAATACTAACTTGTTGGATGATGCATCGCCAAGCTCCACTATTTCAAACTCAAAAGCGTCTTTTCCAAGCTCCTTCTGAAGACTTTCCAGACCTGTATTTGCAGCATCAAACATAGAATCTTTACCAAGCGTACCATTTACAAACAAAACTGCTTTATACTTGGTTTCCTTAATTTCCTTTGTTTCTTCGGTTTCTTTCTTTGTATCTTTTGCAAGACCAAGACCATAGTCTTTCTTCACAGCCTTTTCCGTAACCGCTTCTGTTTCCGGTGCCTCTGTTTCAGCTTCTGTTACTTCCTCAGTTTCAGTTTCGGTTTCCGTTTCTACTTCTGTCTCAACCGGCTTCGCAAGACCAAGACCATAATCTTTCTTCACGGTCTTTTCCGTTTCTGGAGCTTCGGTTATTTCTTCGGTTTCTGTTTCCGTCTCAGTTTCTGTCTCAGGCGCTTCCGTTACTTCTTCGGTTTCCGTCTCAGTTTCTGTCTCCGTCTCAGGCGCTTCCGTTACTTCTTCAGTTTCCGTCTCAGTTTCTGTTTCTGTCTCTGTTTCTGTTTCAGGCGCTTCCGTTACTTCTTCGGTTTCTGTTTCCGTCTCAGTTTCTGTCTCAGGTGCTTCCGTTACTTCTTCAGTTTCCGTCTCAGTTTCTGTTTCTGTCTCTGTTTCTGTTTCAGGCGCTTCCGTTACTTCTTCGGTTTCTGTTTCCGTCTCAGTTTCTGTCTCAGGTGCTTCCGTTACTTCTTCAGTTTCCGTCTCAGTTTCTGTTTCTGTCTCAGGTGCTTCCGTTACTTCTTCAGTTTCCGTCTCAGTTTCTGTTTCTGTCTCAGGTGCTTCCGTTACTTCTTCAGTTTCCGTCTCAGTTTCCGTCTCAGGCGCTTCCGTTACTTCTTCAGTTTCCATCTCAGTTTCTGTTTCTGTCTCAGGCGCTTCCGTCACTTCTTCGGTTTCCGTTTCCGTCTCAGGCGCTTCCGTTACTTCTTCGGTTTCCGTCTCGGTTTCGGTTTCTGTCTCAGGCGCTTCTGTTACTTCTTCGGTTTCTGTTTCTGTCTCAGCTGCCTCTGTTACCTCTTCAGTTTCTGTCTCAACTGCATCCGTTTCCTTCGTTGCCTCTGCTCCTGCCTTTTTCTCTGTAAGCTGCTCTGTCACCGCTTCTAATTCTGTTTTTGCTTCAGTCTTCGCTTCCGTTTCACTTTCTGTATTAGCCTCAGTCTTCGCTTCTGTTTTTGCTTCAGTCGCAGCCTCAGTTTCTACTTCGGTCACTGCTTCAGTCACCTTTTTTTCGGTAGCTTTTTCAGTTTCCTTCTTTGTCGATGAACTACAGCCTGTCATTGAAACAGTAAGTGCTGCAGCCAGAGCAAATGCTATCGCTTTTTTCATTGTGTGCTTCCTCCTCCAAAATCTTGTCTCGCCACGTCCCGCTAAACATCAAACAAAGCGTCCTTTCGGGAACTTTTATCAGCTAAAGTTAAATATAGCACATTTACCACCCGTTGACAAGAACACACCCACCTGAAAACATAAGAATTTCGGCCTATTTCAGGCTTTTTTAAGAAATTGCCGCGCAGCTTACAGCCACGCGGCAACCACCTTAGAACTTATATCCGGTTAATGTAATTTATCAGCCCCTCAGCCTGAATGATTTTCTGCATAAATTCAGGGAATGCCTGCCCTTTAAATTCTGTGCCTTTCGTGCGATTATAAATCATACCACTGTCAAAATCCACTTCCACCTGATCGCCTGCTTCAATTCCCCTGGAAGCCTCCGGACACTCAATAATCGGAAGTCCTATGTTAATTGCATTGCGATAAAAAATCCGAGCAAACGTCTCTGCAATCACACAGCTCACTCCTGCTGCCTTAATTGCAATGGGTGCATGCTCTCTCGAAGAGCCACAACCAAAATTTTTCTCAGCTACAATAATATCGCCTTTTGAAACACGTTTCACAAACTCTTTGTCAATGTCTTCCATACAATGCGTCGCCAGTTCCGCCGGATCTGAAGAATTCAGATATCTTGCCGGAATAATAACATCCGTATCCACATTATCGCCATATTTAAAAACAGTTCCCGATGCTTTCATAAAAACCTGTCCTCCTGCTCTTTTTTCATTCACTTAATTCTTCCGGTACTGAAATTTTCCCAGTCACTGCACTGGCGGCTGCCACTGCCGGACTTGCCAGATACACTTCAGAATCCACATGCCCCATACGTCCTACGAAATTGCGGTTCGTCGTGGAAATACAACGCTCACCTGCCGCCAAAATCCCCATATATCCTCCAAGGCACGGCCCACAGGTTGGAGTACTCACCACCGCCCCTGCTTCAATGAAAATCTTCAGTAACCCTTCCTCCATAGCCTGTAAATAGATTGACTGTGTTGCCGGAATAATAATACAGCGAACACCTTTTTTCACTTTACGTCCTTTCAATATCGCAGCAGCCGTTCGAAGATCGTCCATACGTCCGTTTGTACAGGAACCAATCACTGCCTGATCAATGGTCACCGGCTCTTCAATCTCATCCACTGTCTTAGTATTCTCAGGCAGATGCGGAAAAGCCACTGTCGGCTTCAATGTACTTAGATCAATCGTATATTCCTCATCATACACGGCATCCTCATCTGCTTCATAGATACGGTATTCCCGCTTAGAATGCTCTTTCATATAAGCAATCGCCCGGTCGTCCACGGGGAAAATTCCATTCTTTCCGCCAGCCTCAATCGCCATATTTGCAATGGTAAAACGATCATCCATACTGAGGTTTGCAATTCCATCACCTACAAACTCCATTGACTTGTACAGTGCACCGTCCACACCGATCATTCCAATGATATGAAGAATCACATCTTTTCCGCTCACCCATTTTGATGGCTTTCCAATCAGATTAAATTTGATTGCGGACGGCACCTTAAACCACGCTTTTCCGGTCACCATGCCAGCCGCCATATCAGTACTTCCAACGCCGGTAGAAAAGGCGCCAAGCGCACCGTACGTACAAGTATGTGAGTCTGCTCCAATAATCACATCACCTGCCACCGTTAATCCCTGTTCCGGAAGCAGTGCATGCTCAATACCCATCTGGCCCACGTCAAAATAGTTGGTAATGTCATGCTTGCATGCAAATTCACGGACGCATTTGCAGTGCTCTGCTGATTTGATATCCTTGTTCGGAATAAAATGATCCATGACAAGTGCAATTTTCTCTTTATCAAAAACCTTATCCTCACGGAACTTATCCATCTCATGAATGGCTACCGGAGAAGTAATATCATTTCCAAGTACAAGATCAAGCTGCGCTTCAATGAGCTGTCCCGCCTCCACCTTCTCAAGTCCGGCTGCTGCCGCCAAGATCTTCTGTGTCATCGTCATTCCCATATTCTAATCCTCCTGCTTTTCTCTCAAAAACAAACGCCCGTTCAAGCAGCAAATTTTATCGATTCCCAATGCTCCAACCACTGCGTTGTCAATTCTATATTGCCATTATAACACTCCATTTGTTATAATACTAATACATATTATTAATATTTATCATAACTATTAATTATAATACTGCCAACAATAACGAAATTGCTGTTTCAGTTAACGCAAATTATAAAAGGAGGTCCCATGCAACAAAACCTGTCCCTTTATCACATTTTCTCGACAGTTGCCCGTACCGGCAATATCTCCAAGGCAGCAAAAGAACTTTTCATCAGCCAGCCCGCAGTCAGCAAATCACTTCAAAAACTAGAAGAAAATCTCGACACAACACTGTTTAAACGCAGCTCTCGCGGCGTGATTCTGACACCGGACGGAGAACTTCTCTATGCCAAAACAAAAGAAGCCTTCTCCTTGCTCCAGGAAGGGGAGACTGCCATTCTCCATAATCGTGCCCGTGACATTCCGCGCCTTCGTCTCGGAGCCAGTTCAACGCTCAGCAAATATGTACTGCTCTCCCGCCTTAAATCCTATATTACCCATTTTCCACAGACAAGAATTACGATCTCCTGCCAATCTACCTACCAGACTTTGCGCCTTTTGGATGAAGAAAAAATAGACCTTGGGCTGATCGGACGCCCAAAGAAATTGCATGGCTATTACTTCCGGCCACTTTTATCCATCCAGGATACTTTCGTCGCCACACAACAATATCTGAACAATCAGCAAAAACTATACCCGGAAGATCCACTGTTTCATACAGCCACTTTTATGATGCTTGATGAAGAAAACATCACGCGTCAGCTTGTAGATACTACGCTCAAAGAACATCAAACAGAATTAAGCCACATCCTCGAGGTAACTTCTATGGATTTGCTTATCCAATTTGCCAAAATCAGTCTCGGTATTGCTTGTGTCATTCGTGAATTTGTTCAACAGGAACTATACGAAAAAACGCTCACTGAAGTGCCGATCGGATTCGTTTTCCCAAAACGCGAAGTAGGATTTGTCTGTCGAAAAGACGACGAAAATCGACCGCTACTAAAATACTTTTTTTCTGATAACTAAACAAACCAGGGCTACGGCACAGTTTTGCATACGAATAAAAATCGTTCTGAAATCCACCCGTATGAAACTCTTCTGTGCCGCAGCCCATTCTCTTCATTTAAAACTATTTCAAATTTAGTTGTTAATCAGCTTGTCCTCACCATTCCAGCTGTAGAGCTTCCGAATCTCTTCCCCTACAACCTCTGCCGGATGTTCTGCTGCCAGTTTGCGCATCGCTTTGAAATGCACCTGGCTACCTGCGGAAGACATATCCAGAAGGAAATCTTTCGCAAACGTGCCATCCTGAATGTCGGACAGAATCTTCTTCATTGCCTTCTTTGTATCCTCCGTAATAATCTTCGGTCCAGTCACATAGTCACCGTACTCTGCTGTATTGGAAATGGAATATCTCATTCCTGCAAAACCGGACTGATAAATCAGATCTACAATCAGCTTCATCTCATGGATACACTCAAAGTACGCATTTCTCGGATCATATCCAGCCTCTACCAGTGTCTCGAAACCTGCCTGCATCAATGCGCAGACACCACCACAAAGAACAGCCTGCTCACCGAAAAGGTCTGTCTCCGTCTCTGTACGGAACGTAGTCTCCAGAACGCCCGCTCTTGCACCGCCAATCGCAAGTGCATAAGCCAGAGCAAGGTCAAGTGCCTTTCCTGTTGCATCCTGATGAACGGCAACAAGACACGGAACACCCTTTCCTGCCTGATACTCGCTGCGAACCGTATGCCCCGGTCCCTTCGGAGCAATCATTGTAACGTCTACATTCTTCGGCGGAACAATACAGCCGAAATGGATATTGAAGCCGTGCGCAAACATCAGCATATTTCCTTCTTCAAGATTCGGCTCAATATCTTTCTTGTAAAGCGCAGCCTGTTTCTCATCATTGATCAGAATCATAATGATATCAGCCTTTTTTGCTGCCTCTGCTGCCGTATATACTTCGAAGCCCTGCTCCTCGGCCTTTTTCCAGGATCTGCTGCCCTCATACAGACCGATGATCACATGGCATCCGGATTCCTTTGCATTCAGTGCATGTGCATGTCCCTGGCTGCCATAGCCAATCACTGCAATTGTTTTCCCTTCCAGAAGAGAAAGGTTACAGTCTTTCTGATAGTAAATCTTTGCATCCATTTTTTTATCCTCACCTTCGTCTTGATATATTAGGTATTTGCGAAACCACTCCGCAATTATCTATCAAAATCCAAATCAATTGTCTTACAGTAAATGAAATTGATGAACTATAAGTAGCGCACATCATCAGAGCCTCTTGAAAGTCCTGTAATACCAGTCCGTGCCAGTTCCAGAATTTCATGTCCTGCCAGAAGCTGCAAAAATGCATCCAACTTCGACTGCTGTCCCGTAAGCTCCACAATCAGGGAATCCGTTCCGACATCAATGATATTCCCACGGAATACATTTGCAATCGCAATCACTTCCTGACGATCTTTTGCATCCACACGCACCTTCACAAGTACAAGCTCTCTGCTGACACTGGTATCTGCCTCAAGAATCTTGATATCCACAACATCAATCAACTTTGCAAGCTGCTTTGTAATCTGATCCAGTATCTGCTCATCTCCGGACACAACAACGGTCATACGCGAATAGCGCGGATCTGCGGTCTCACCAACCGTAAGGCTGTCGATGTTGTAACCACGGCGGCTAAAAAGCCCTGCCACACGGCTCAGTACACCGGAGGTATTATCCACTAACAATGATAAAACTCTCTTTTTCATACGCATCTGCTCCTGCCTAAAAACTTTCTAATCATTCTACCAACTATTCTTTTCTTTGTCAATGCGCAAAATCACAGCGCCACATTATATTCACATCCATTTTTTGATGTCATATTTATTGAGAAAAAAGAGGCTCACAGACATTTCAAATGCCCGCTGCCCCTTTTACATTTTCACCTGGTATCAGAGACATTTTCTTCTATAACTTGAAAATGCTCATATTCAAACATTTAGGATGCAAAATAGTCTCGAATCGCCCCGGCCACTGCCTGTGCCATCGCATTTTTATGATTGTTATAAAACTCCATATCGTCTCTGTCGTCAATAAATGCAGTCTCAAGAAGTCCGTACGATACACCTTTTTGCTGGCATGTCTTCGCATTGAAAAGCCCTGAAGTTCTCTCAATACCTTTGCTAAAAATTTTAAAACCTGTTTGATTTGCAATTGCCGCCAAAATATTCCGATCAATTGTATCGTCTTTCTTCTCAGAATTTATATACATACTGACACCTTTGGGATTGCCATCACCTTTCGGATCCTTACTTGCTTCAACCGTCGCATTAAAATGTACTTCCAGAACATAATCATAATCAGTCAGAACCGGTACCGGCCCAACCTTTTTACCGGAAAGCACCTGATAGCAGTCATAATTCTGATCGTACATTGTAACCTTTAAGTTTCCGCCGACTGCATTTAACGCATTATAAATCAGCGTTGCAAACTCTCTCGTATAAAGATATTCATAAAGCGTTGTTTTCCCATATACTCCAAAAGCCCCAACGTCTCCCTGGCCATGTCCGGCAATAAGCAACACAGAAATCCCTTCTCTGGGTGTTTTCACCGCAACTCCATCCGGTCCGATCGTATAACCATCCAGCACAGTATTCACTGCCATTTTACCGTCGCTGTCAAAATAATAAAGTTTACCACTAATTGTTTTCCATCCGGTCATACGGTACTTTTTCAGATAATATGTAGCTCCGTTTATCGTCTGCCAGCCCACTTGACGCACGCCATCTGCATCCAGATAATAATACTTCCCCTTTACTAGGGTCCAGCCTGTAGACTTTTTACCCGACTTGTAATAATAATAATGTCCGTCGCTTTTCACCCAGCCATTTGCCAGTTTGCCGCGTACCCCGGAAGCATTAACAATATATCCATCCGGCGTGATACAGCTCACGAGCATACGGCCATTTTTATCCACATAATATTTCTTATCAATCCAGCGGCTTGTATAACGAAGCCCCTTAGAGCTGAAATAATACCTGTATTTACCGATTTTTTTCCAGCCCGTATACGCACTGCCTCTTGTCACCAGCTTGGAGCTTTTGCTGAAATAATAAAGCTTCTTTTTAATTTTGGTCCATCCCGTTGCAGCAGCTCCTTCCGGTTTGAAATAATACCATTTTCCGCCGATCTTATTAAAGCCTACATGCATGCAGCCCATTGTGCCAAAACTTCCATTTTTTTTAAAATAATAAGCCTGGCCATTAATCTTCTGCCATCCGGTCAGCAAAACGCCATTTTTATTAAAATAATAAGTATATTTCCCTATTTTCTGAAAACCGGTTACACGACTCCCTACCGGAGCTTTCCCCTCCGCCTGCTCTCTGAAATAGTAAGCATTCCTTCCTATTTTCCGCCAGCCAACTGCCATCTTCCCTGTGGAGGAATAGTAAAAACGATATTTCCCTTCTTTGACCCAGCCGCGCTTCGACGAACTGCGCGCTGCACCAGCGCTTCCCTTTACAACCGTATCTTCCTGAACTGGTTCCGTCTCAGCAGCAGATGCACCAACCACACTGCCTGTCACCCCAAGGACAAGCAACATCCAGAACAACCATATTTTCATTTTCCCCTTCATTTCAATCATCTCACCTCGATAATATATTACATTTATGTTACATACTATCACTTTTTTGTAAATAGAGCAAGACTTTTTTCGCATACATTTCAAAATCAGAGGAAATAGAATCGCAAAAAATCCTTAATGATTTTTCTCCGACTCCTGCTTGTACTGTCTGTAACAATACTCGATAATACTTTTCCTGGTCACAATCCCAATAAAAATGCCATTATCATCTATAACCGGAACAAAATTCTGATTCATCGAAGTCATCACAAGATCTTCAATATTACAGTTGACATTCACAGGCTGGTTATCACGCTTCCGACCAAGCTGCCGAATTGGAATATCCTGCGCGCTGTGAAGATCCAGAGACCCCCTGCGCCGAAGTTCCCACAAAATATCGCCTTCAGTCAATGTCCCCATATAGTTTCCCGCTCTGTTAATTATAGGAACCGCACTGTATTTATGATACTCCATTTTCTCAAGCGCCTGACGCAAAGAGTAATCATCATATAAATACATCACTTCGCTCTTTGGTAAAAGATAAAATAAAATATTCATCCACACATCTCCCGTTGTTGTCTTTTTTATATTGGTTATTTTCCTGTCATTCCCTGAAAAGGTACATACATTTGCACATAATCCGTCGACATTCTATCACACAATATAGTATTTTTCAACAAAGCAGTACAGATTTCACTTTTTCTTAAGACAAATTTATACTTATTTTAGATTAATCTTTGCCTGATACTGGCTGTTCACCAACTGTAGCCACAACTCAAACTCCTGCCTGTTTTTTTCTGCCATTGTTGATAGAATCAATCCCGAAAACAACGACTGCAAAGCCGCCATTGCCACAAATCCACTCACAATCAATGTCGGAAAATTCGGCACCTTCCCGGTCTGTAAAAATGTCCAGAATACAGGGATAAACAGCGCCGCGGCAATCAGAACAAGTATCGCTGACAACAAGCCAAAAAAGTTCATCGGCTTATAATTTCGAAACAATCTTCCTATAGTCGCCAGCACCTTAAGCCCGTCTGAATATGTGTTCAGTTTGGACTCACTGCCCTCCGGTCGATCTCTGTACTCGATCACCACATTAGATACATGCATATTTTTATCAACCGCATGAAGCGTCATTTCTGTTTCAATCTCAAACCCTTTCGAAAGCACGGGAAACGTTTTGACAAACGGATAACTAAACGCGCGATACCCTGTCATAATATCACGTATGTCGCTTTTAAACAGCCTGTTGATCGTACTGCGCACCATCGTATTGCCGAAATTGTGAAACAGCCGTTTATTTTCCATAAAATAGGTGGAAGACAGCCTGTCCCCCACCACCATATCCACCTGATGCTCCAACACCTCATTTACCATTTGTCGCCCGTATTCTGCAGGATATGTATCATCACCATCCACCATAATATAACACTGGGCATCAATTTCCCGAAACATTCTGCGGATCACATTTCCCTTCCCCTGCGCATACTCCCGCCGCACCACGGCTCCGGCTCTGCGTGCAATCTCCTCTGTCCGATCCTTGGAATTGTTATTGTAAACATAAATTACTGCCTCAGGCAACTCACGCTTCCAGTCGTGTATTACCTTTTCTATCGTTTTTTCCTCATTATAGCATGGAATCAGAACCGCGCACTTATCCATAGTTTCTCCCCGGTATCTATTTCTTCTTAAAATTCAATTTCCCGCAAATAACGCTGCAGCGCATCCTGCCATGTCGGTAAAGGCTGAAAACCATTTTCCACGAGCTTGCTCTTATCCAACCTAGAATTAAACGGCCGCTTCGCTTTCGATGCACCATACTCCGCTGTCGTCACAGGCTGTACCGTCAGATGCGTCTCATCGTACTCTTCACGCCCAAGCGCCACAGCCTCCTGAAAGATTGCTTTCGCAAACTCATACCAGCTGATATAGCCTCCTTCATTTGTCGCATGATAATAACCATACTTTTCTGTCTCAATCATATCCACCAGAAGCCGCGCCAAATCGTACGTATAGGTCGGCGTACCGATCTGGTCATTTACCACCCGCAGCACATCATGATTTTTTCCGATGTTCAGCATGGTTTTAATAAAGTTTTTGCCGTTTACGCCAAATACCCAGGCAATCCGTACAATAAAATATTTTTCAAGCATTTCAGATACTGCCAGCTCACCCTCCAACTTTGTCTGTCCGTAAACGCTCAGAGGTTCATAAGCCCTGCAATCAGGCTGCCACGGCTCTTCTCCGAGCCCGTTAAACACATAGTCCGTAGACAGATACACCATTTTACAGTCCAGCTTTTTGCAGACAGCTACAATATTTTCTGTTCCCTTTGCATTTACCAGACGTACTTTTTCTACCTTATCATCGTCTTCCGCCATATCGACAGCCGTCCATGCCGCACAGTGTACCACAACATCCGGCTTGTGTTGCATAATCAGCTCATCCACCGCCCTCGCATCCGTAATATCCAAAGACACATACGGCATCTGCGTCACAGGCGTTCCATCCTGAATACCGCTGTACTCCGGAGCAAGATCTGAGCCAACTCCCTCATAATTGCGTTTGTGTAATTCATTCATGACGTCGTGGCCAAGCTGGCCGGCAACACCGGTTACTAATACCTTCATAATTCGAATACTTCCTTTCACAATTTATTATATTTGAACAACGTTTTCGATCATTATCAGCTATTATCCCCTATAATCCAATATTACATCCTCTTTACTTACTTTAAAAATGTTTCGTTTAAAAACAATTCTTTTATAAATATTCAGCTTTTTAATTATTCATATTTTCTCATTTTGTGCCCTAGACTCTCCATTTTATCCTTCAAACGATTGCCTTTCACATAAACAATATCATACTCAGCATTAGCATAATCAAAATCATCAAAAAGATAATAATCGTCTTCATACCATGTCAAATCAATATCTCCACTCGCACTGATAATCAAAAAATCCTCTGTATTAAGCTGCGCTTCCTGCCTTTTTCCAAACAACTTATACTTCATCAGCTGAGCCTGATAATACTGAATCTTTGTTCCGGATATCCCCCCTTTAAGCACATACGGAAAATCTGTCGTAACCCCATCGACATTACGCAGATAATTCACCACATCATTTGTTGACTCGACCACTGCATCATTTGTACTTTTTCTGATCTTCAAATAATTCACATGAACAAGACAGCACTCACCTGCAATTATCAATGCAAGCATATAAATAACAGCCCTGCCTTTTCCTGACATCCAGAAAAAAGCCAGCATACCAACAAACGCCAAAACAACTAATAAAACTAAGGCACGCCCGTTGTAAACAGCACCCGTCATAATGGACCATGCATCTTCTATTTTCTGAAACGTATTCAAAATAATCGTATTGTAAAGATATCCCGGATACTTCGTTATAAGAGGATGTATCTTCCAGAAAAAAACAGCTGAAATTCCGCATGCTGACAGCACACATAGTCCTTTGTTTTTCCAACTTAACCAATGTGTTTTCAAGGTCAGAACATATCCGGCCAAAAACATCAGAATACTGATACCACAAACAGCATAACGGTCATAAACCATACGGTCTGAACGTTTTTTTAATGCACCGCTGCTCAGCTCTGTAAAAATACCTTTAAAAAACAGCACACCTACTAAAAAATACCCTACAAAAATCAGCAATCCAAACAATGCTATTATTTTTTCCTCATAAGTAAGACATTCTTTTTTATAAAAAATATGTACAATAAAAAGTAGTGAAACCAAGAGTCCTACCAGTACCAGTCCATACGTAGAGGAAAACAGCGTATACAACCAACTGATGCAAAGCATAATCATTGCTTTTATTGTTGACAAAGAGAAAATATCAAAGAAAGCTGTCATATTTGTGCTTTCAACCGTATTTGCGTTTGCTCCACCGACTGCATAAAGCGCACTTTTTAACGTATTTCCCATAAAATGATCCACACAGAGCATAAGTAAACAAAAGACTGCTACTATTGCCCATGAAAGTGATTTTCGTTTCATAAAAAAACGTACCACAACCGCTGTCATGAAAAGTGCTATAATTACAATAATTCCTCTGGTGTGTGCCATATAAGATAAAATACTGAATATAATTGCAAGTGCTGTAAACAACATGCATTTTCCACGTTTCGTTTCCTCGCATGCCCTCACAGTTTCCAGAAAACAGGCAAGAACATACCAAGGAAAAATCCCAAGAAGTACATCTCCCCGGGAATAATATGCATAAAGCACATTTGCAGGAATAAGGCACGCAACTATTCCGAGTAGAACAGCAATCTCCTTCTTCTTAATCCGTAAATGACGAACACCAATCACGTAGACAATCCATACAATACTTCCGTGTAAAAGTGCATGGATAACCATAGTCAGACGATAGACCATTGCCGGATCTTTACACAACCAAAACAGCGGAGCTGTCATAAGTGCCTGAACGTATTTGTAATATAAGCCCCCGCAAGCCGCTATCATATAGCTCCAATCATAACCTGCCAGATATGCCCCGTTTGCCATTGTAACTGTCTCATCACTTATAACAGGGACAGTCAGTGGAATGGCATATGCAATCAAATAAAACCAGGTAAAGATTAGCCCAATAACCAAGAAACGATGTTCTTTTACTTTTAAAATAAACTTATTCATTCCTCTTTACTCACACATCTCTTATAAAAATTTAATATTACCTTTGCCAACGCCTGCGCATTTCCCATTTCAACAAAAAAATGACGGTTATCTTCTGAAAATAATTCATGATTTGCGGGATTCTCACCTAAAATCATTGGTTTTTCCATTGCCTCATAAATGTATGCCTTTCCGGGTATCGTTCTTCTCGCCTTTTCAATATCCGGAGCAAAATGCCCGGCCAGACATAAATCTGCCCCTGCAATCCGTTCTGCAAGTTCCTTCTGCGGCAGCCAGGAAATATACGTTATATTTTTCAATGCTTTTTTTTCTTCTTTTACGGGACCGATCACCACAAACTGAATATCGGCAGTTTCCTGCAAAATCTCTGCAGCTTCGATCACATACCCGACTCCCTGAAGCGGAAGAATTGAGCCGAAATATAAAACCTGAAAATCCCCCTGCTGCGCCTTGGACTTATAACAAATCTTTGAGTTATAAACCGACGTATCTGCCATTAAATACCATACCAGAGTTTGTCCCTGTTTCGCCTCGAACTCATCTACAAAAAAGTCTGCATGTGCCTGCGTATCTGCTATAACAAAATCCGATCTTTGGATTGTTACAAAATCAATTTTTTTCAATAACCTAGCTATCCAGGTCCCATCCCGGAATTTTCTTCGATCCCATATCAATGTATCATACACAGAAATAAAAAAATCTGTAATCACCTGTTTTCTCTTCCATTTCCAGAAGAAAAATGGAATCACCATCTGTGGTAAAAAACTCACATAAATCACATCATAAGTACCAGTGTTGCAAAACAGAAGCGCTATAAACAACTTGAGGATACGTATTAAATAGCTCTTATCCTGATAACAAAGAATTTTACAAGATGCAGCATACTTCTTAATCAGTTCCGTCTCCTGCACGATCCGCAAATAATCCAGATTCTTACTTGCAAGAAACAAAACTTTTTTATGCTCAATCAACGATATCAATTCTGCAGGCGGTTCTATCCTCATCGCATTCTTCCTTTTTCTTGTCCATTTTCATTTCTTCATGACTTTTTCCATAGTTCAGTTTACGCACTTCATACTGAACCTCTTCTATCAACTTCCGGTTCGCGGAAATAACATCTGCAAGCAAACCGATCACGCCCGCCAGAACTGCAATAATAATCAACATACTGGCCAAAATCAGGGACTGCACATGTCCGCCTCCCTGATCATGGAAAAAATAAAACAGAAACCGGATTCCAATTGCGCCTCCTGCAATGCCAAAGATCGCTGCAATCGCAGAGAAAAAAGCCAGTGGCCGATACATCATATACGCACGGCCGATTGTAATTACAGACTTTTTTACATAGCCAAACATACTGTGAAACAGCCTTGATTCCCGAAGTTCCGGATTTGTCCGAATCGGAACTGACGTGATCGCCATTTTATTGCGCCCGGCCTGGACAATGGTTTCGAGCGTATACGTATATTCATTTATTACGTTAAGCCGCATAGCTGTATTTCTGCTGTAAGCCCGGAAGCCGCTGGGCGCATCAGGAATCTCTGTTTTGGACGCCTTTCGAACCACCCAGCTTCCAAGATGCTGAAGCTTCTTCTTCAGGGGCGAAAAATGTTCTGTCTGGTCAATCGGGCGCTCCCCAACCACCATGCCTGCTTCTCCGCGCAAAATCGGCTGTACCAGTTTTTCTATATCAGCCCCACAATATTGATTGTCTGCATCTGTATTTACAATAATATCTGCTCCATTTTTAAGGCAGGCATCCAATCCGGCCATAAAACCTCTGGCCAGACCTTTATTCCTTCGAAAGCTGACAATATAATTCACACCCCAATTTCTGGCAACCTCCACCGTTTTATCCTGACTGCCATCATTAATAATCAGATATTCAATTACATCTATTCCGTCTATTTTCTTCGGAAGTGCATTCAAAGCAATTTCCAGTGTCTCTGCTTCATTATAGCAGGGAATCTGAATAATCAGCTTCATCAAAATCCCTCACTCTCTTTTTATCATTTCCGTATCGTTTCATCTTAGCATTATTCCCTGTAAAAAGCAAGTTACCGCTTTTAATCAACTGCCTTGTCAAAAAATCTGCGAATTTCCTTTAAGATTAGACAGACAAAAGTATCCTTTGTCACAATTAATGTCCCAAGATATACAACGACGGTTAAACACACGGTCAAAATACTGCTTCCAATAACAGAATGTATCCGGTTATTCACAAATAGACCGATCAAAAAGACCGGCAACGAAGCAACCATACATTTGATGCAATGTCCAAAAAGCCTTGCAAAATTCAGATATTTTGCAGAATAAAACAGACATATACCAAACACAGATACCTCTGATATTAGCGTTGCAACCGCCGCTCCTTCAACGCCTGCAAGTGGAATTAAAATCAGATTCAATACAAAATCTGTCCCAGCTCCCAGCATGGTTGCCCCCAAAAGAAC
Organism: bacterium 1XD42-54; assembly: GCA_003612585.1. Classification (GTDB taxonomy): domain Bacteria; phylum Bacillota; class Clostridia; order Lachnospirales; family Lachnospiraceae; genus Choladousia. The sequence continues at coordinate 314,166 of RAZH01000002.1, read as the reverse complement.
CTTGTCCCGATTATTTGGCACAAGAATCTGCCATCCCAGAAAACCGTCAACAGCAGAAAAAAACAAATTAACTGCCAAAATCCTTGTTGCCGGTACAGCGTCTAAAAATCCTACACCACTGAACAGCCAGATTGCCTGTTCTGCCAGTATCAGCAGGCCGAACGAGCAGGGCACTGCAATAAAAACAATCAGATTTGCTGAAGTCAGCGCCATTTCCCGAAATTTTCCAGTTTCATTTTTTCCGACATAATAAGACAATCTTGGCAAAAAAACAGCACAGATTGCTGTAATAAGCTGTACCACCAGCCTGCACAGCTTTGACGCGGCCGTATACAGCCCCACTGCGGCATCGCCATTCAGTATTCCCAGCATTGTTGTATCCAGTAAAGAATAAATACTGGAAGAAATGATAATTCCGAAAACAAGCGCAACCGGTCTGATATGTTGACGCAAATTATATTTACTATGACGAAACAATGGAACTCTGCGCCTCATTTGTCTGAAATTCCCCAAAAAAATTCCAACATAAGGAAAAATCAAAACAATTGCATATACATTGACATCACTGCTATTCTTCAAAAAAAGGAACATAATCACCAGCGCCAATCCATAAACAATACAAGTCCGAACGGTAATATAAACGTAGTCCTCAAGCACATTAAAAAACCAGTCCAGATTCAATCCATAAAAAAGAATATACGCTGTATAAAGCAGCAGCAGCTCTCGGTATGTGGAGAGGCCCTCCAGAAAAAATGTCACGGCATAAGCAGCCAGCGCAATCGTAGTTGTAATAAAATTAAGCAGCAATAATTCCGTACACAGCTTGCCAAGCGCCTCCAGGTTCCCTTTTCTTTTTGCTCCTTCTCTGATTCCATAAGAAGATATCCCAAAAGTTGCAAACAGCTGAAAATAAGACGCAATAGACTGGATATATTGTACCTGTCCAACCCCTTCTTTTCCTAAAATTCTTGACACATATGGAAATATAATCAATGGAACTAACAACATAATTCCGGTTCGCAGAAAGCTGATCATGAAATTTTTCTTCATAGATTTTTCATTCACTATGCTTCCTCCTTATTCCTGTGCAAAAAGCAACTTGCGATCTCCTGCATTACAATTCCTGGCTTTTTTACATATCTCCTATAATCCCCCTGCAATGCATGAAATAAAATCTGACTGATTCCATTTATTCTACTTTTCTCATTCAGTGAATCCCGCCAGCTAGAAAAATCCATCCATTTTTTTGCGTCCTCTATCAAAACAGCCAGCTGAGCTTTGGTTATTTCAATATCCCCTTTTTCTGTCCGCAAAATATTCAAATAATCGTACAACATCTGAGCCCGTATCCTCCGATTTGTACGATCTTTCTGCATAATTTCTACCGTATGCACCCATCGTTTTAATTTTCCGGTCCAGCCTTTTCCCGGTATACCAACCACATTTTTCCCATGCTGCCGGTACATCAGATCTTTTTCCGCAATCGCAAGAATGCTTCCATATGCAGGAGCACACAATGCAAACCAATAATCATGCAATGTTCCCGCTGGAGCCGGAATACACATTTCAGCAAACCTCTTTCGGATTCCCATAGCCGCGCCGGTCACCACGTTATCTGAAAATAAAACACTGAAGTACTTTTGTTCCCGAAACAACTGCTGCTGCTTTTGGCCAAAGCCCGAAGCATCCCAAAGACTTTCACGCAAAACCTGCAGATTGCTATCCGTCACTTTTGCATCTGAAAACGCCAGCACACAATTTGGATTCTCCAAAAAAATCTTTTCAAAATGTTCTGCCTTATCTGCTGTCCACACATCATCCTGATCGGAAGTCAACACAATATCTCCCTGCGACTTACGAATCCCCTGTTCAAAATTGCGCGCTACTCCTACATTTTTCTGATTTTGAATAATCTGCCAACGAATACCTGATTTCTCCAGAAGGCATCTTGCCAGTTCAACAGTCTGATCCTTTGACCCATCATCCAGCAACAGAATCTCATCCACCGGCCGTGTCTGACGCAGAATACTTTCCAGCTGTTCTTGAATATATAGTTCTCCCTGAAAAGTACAAATTACCACTGATATCTTCAACCCATTTCCTCTTTTCCTACTTGTCTATCAGCATCCGCTTCAGTATTTTTAAACTCATTAATGTGTGTTTGTATATAAATATCTCTTTTTCAACTGATTTTCTGAAACGCTCTTTTGTTGCTTTCCCTTCCAAATGTAATACCTGGATTTCCGGACAATACATCATCTTATAACCTTTTTTCTGGCAAATAAAACTTAAAATATCTTCTTCTCCATACATAAAAGTATCCGGACAAAATGCACACAACTCGTTTTTTACAAAACCAGGCATAAAAACCAGACAGGCCCCCTGCAGAACGATATCATATTGACACTTCTCCCAATCAATAGAAGCTCTGCGCCGTTTTGACTTTTTCTCAAACATATTTTCTAAAATATAAATCCGCTGTTCCAAATGAAGATATTTTTTTAAATAAAAATAGAGCAGAAAAACCCGCTTATTGCGCATCACACGTCTGATATCTGGCAACGTATACGCGGCCTCTCTGAATGGATTTTGGTGTTCATCCGAACGTGTTACAATGTCAGGTCCAACTACCTCAGCTTGTAAACATTCCAGCTTTGAAATAAAATCCTTCTGCAAAAAAAGAATATCATTATTTGTGACAACAATCAAGTCAGCTCCCAACTGCTCCCTTGCATACTGATAACCAACATTATTTCCCTTTGCAAATCCCAGATTTTTTTCTGTTAAAATTACCGTTATATCCGGGTCTTTCGCATAATCCGCCGCCAAAATCCGGCCTGAACCATCCGGCGAACCATTATCCACGATTACTATTTTCTTTATTACTCTACACTTCAATGCTCTGACAGATGCAACGCATTGACGCGTTGTCTCCGGAACATTATAGTGTAAAATTACAAAAGCTACCTTTTCCAACTATGCTCCCTTTCCTATCCTGCTCTTCATAAAACAAAGCAAATTCACCATAAAAAACCACTTCTTTTTCACAAACCAAAACAAAATTCTCTTTTCCAGCCTGAAATTCTGAAGCGCAGCATATTCTGCAATCTTGCCGAGTTCACTGTCACATCCCCGCATAAAATCTGCTCTTCTTTCCATATAGGGCTTTGGATTATCTTTATGGCAATAATCTAAAATACAGCAAAAACCCACAGTCCAGATACAACGCTGTGCATATACCTTTTCAAAAAGCTCAGGCTTTGATGCATCCATGATATACTCTTGTAACTTTTTATGAAATACCTGAAAACGTTCCATTGTATATTCACTGTACCGCTGCGACACAGAATGGCTCCAAACACGGTGCAGATACGGCGTATAGTCCAGATAAATCCCCCGCCTCGCATAACGATAAACCAACAAATTAAATAAACAGTCCTCTCCCGTTACAACCCCCTCGGGAAACAAAATTTTATGTTCAGTCAGCAACGATCTGCGGTAAAACTTGCATGGAGTAGACAGTTTTATTTTATGGTAATCATATTTTCCCGGATAATCCCTGTTAAACGCCGCAAGCTGAAATTCTGCAAAATCCGTCTCATCAAACTCTGTACAGCTCCCGGCTTCCATCTCATGAATCCATCCGGGAAACCGTTCATTTAATACCTCCAAATGTCCAAAAAAGCAAACATCGTATATCTCGTTCAGATAGTTCCGAAAATCCTGACAAAGGTTTGGCACTACTGCATCATCCCCGTCAATAAAGCAGACCCAATCTCCCTGCGCAGCACAAAGCCCGGCATTTCTGGCAGCCGAAACCCCTCTGTTTTCCTGATGAATCACAGTAATACGTTTATCCTTTTGCGCATATTCATCGCAAATCTTTCCGGAATGATCCGGGCTTCCATCATCCACCAGAATTATTTCAATTTCAACTTCATTTTGTGCCTGCAAACTTTCCACACACTGTCCGATGTACGCTTCTGTGCAATAAACAGGAACTATAAAACTTATTTTCATCTGATCTTCCCTTTAATGATTGGTATGTCCTTTTTAAACACACCGATTTGTTATAACAAGCTGCCAAACACATTGTCCCATAAGCAACAAAACACCGCTCAGTACAATTCTCGCATAAGCCAGCTCTTTGATTTTCATTACAATACGGTCATTCCACAGCAAAAAACCAACCGGAAGCATCAATGGAATAAAGTATCTGGCCTGCACACCTCCGATCGACGATGCTCCTACTGGTGTGAATGTTACGTACATAGCACCCCATATTGCCAAAATGCTAAACAAAACACCGGCTCCCAGGATTCGTTTTGCTTTCCTCTCTGTAACTAAACCCTGCTTTTCCGGTGATACCAGAAAAAGTAATAATAACAGCGGTATCAAAATTAAAGACCACTCGTCCTTGATGCACCCAAGATTTCCCAGATTCAGCAACATCAAGTTTGTAGGCAGGAAATCATCCATTCCTTTCAATGCAAGATTTCTGAAATTATCCATGGTCAGCATCTCATGTATCAGAAGCCGGATACTCTCAAAAGGATGGCAAAGCATGGACAGCAACTGAGCCATTATTCCGGTTTCCCCGCCCCGCACATCTGCTCCGTACATCAAATTGCCCTGCAGCGCAGCCAGGACAGACGGAAACAAAAACAACGCCAGTATCACAGCTGCCGCCAGTCCAATCAAAACGAATACCCAAATCACTTTTTTCCCTGGTTTTCCTTTCCATACCATCAAAAGCAGAAGCAAAAGAGGCAAATATACTGGTTTAATTAAACTTGCGAGTAAAATCAAAAGAACTGCTACAATTATAGCTGAAACATTCGGCATTCCTTTCTCACTTCCTGCTTCATTCATCAAAAGAACAACTGCAAGCGTAATCATCGCTACCAGCAAACCGTCATACGTATACATACTGGCCTGAAATACTGCTGTAGGAAACATTAAAATTGCAGCTGTCAAAAGCTTTCTCTTCCTAGCAAGATGAATTGCCAGAAAACCTAAAATAATATAGACCAGAAGATTCCCCAATCTTCCCAGCATATATATATTAGAAAATGTAAATCCAAGGATTTTTCCTAATTGATAGAACAGCACCATTGGAAAATAAATGAACTGCCCACGCTTTAAAAAAGAATTGCTATTGGGCTCACTGGAAACTGCCTGCTCCGATTGCTGATCCAAATAAGCTTTCATAAGCGAAAGCTCCTCTTTTGTATTCACTTCTGGCAAACCGCTCTCATATTCTATTCTCGCAGCGTCATTCCATTCCACTGTCTTACCATAAGACAGCATATGAATACTGGAAAAATGTATCGTTTCATCCCACGTCGTATATTTCGGTCCGGCACCGGCAATCATCAAAATTCCAAAGCCCAATGCATATACTACAAATAAGTATTCCAGGTAATCCAGTACTGCTTTTCCCTGAAAAAAAATCCATGCAATAAAAAACACCACAAGAACCACAAATAAACAGCGATACCAATTGACAGCGGGAATCGTGACAGCCCGAAGCTGCGCAATACTTACCTTCTCGCTGTCAGGAAACGTTATCTTCAGCGAAGTTACCAGCTCATTGATCGGAGACCACGCCTCTGAATAGTATGGATAAACCATATCCGTATTCTTCACCGTTTCTTCCTGGTCAAAACCGTTGATAAAGGTGTATTCCAGCGTATATTTCTGCTCTGCCTGAAAAGAACCGCACACCTGTAGTTTACTGATATAACAGGAATCCGGAAAATCATATTCAAGGATCAGTTTTCCTTTTTCTGTCCTTTGTACTGGTTGAAATTCAAAAACCTCATTTTGATTTTTTATAGCCTTATAGTTGAATAAAAACTCTGCACCTGAAGCTACCATAACAGCAATCAGGATCCACATCATCCAGCGCAAAAAAGTATTCTTCTTTATCGTCTCTGTCGCATTCGGTGTCTTCAGACTCACCTTTCTTCTCCTTATTATTGATACTTCTTATGCCATTTCTGTAATACAATTTCTGCCGATACTATCATATGTGATTCCGGCCATTTCTTCTGGCCTGAAACAATTTCTTCCATCCAATACAATCGGCTTTCTCATCCTTTTGAAATCCTCTGCGGTCAAATCGCAAATCTCGGGCCATTCTGTGAAAATAAAGCAAATATCCGCATTTTCTAATGTCTCTGCGATTGAAGTGCAGTAAGTAATGTTTTCTGACTGCTCTCCGTTTCTTCCAAAAGCAATTTTAAACTTTTCAATCCCCACAGGATCAAATGCTTTTACATATGCCCCGTCTTCCAGAAACAACGGGATATTAACAAGCGACGGAGCTTCCCGCATATCATCTGTATTGGGTTTAAATGTCAGTCCTAATACAGCCACAGTCAATCCATCCAGAGAATCATAATATTTCCGTGCTTTTTTATAGAGCCGAAGCTTCTGCTGTTCATTCACTTCTATCGCTGCTTTAATCGTCTTAATCTCATAGTCATGAAAATTTGCCAGCCAATGCAGCGCTTTTGTATCTTTGGGAAAGCAGGAGCCTCCGTATCCAATCCCCGCCTGCAGAAATTTATTTCCAATCCGCTGGTCAAATCCCATCCCTCTCGTCACTGCTTCTATATCAGCCCCGATCAGTTCGCAAAGATTTGCAATCTCATTAATATATGAAATCTTTAACGCGAGGAAGTCATTAGAGGCATACTTTATCATTTCAGCTGACCGCCGATTCGTAACAACTACCGGAGCATCAAACCCCTGATACACCTCTCGCATAATCTGCTCTGCTTCCGGACTCTCCACCCCGATTACAATCCTTGATGCATGCAAAGTATCCCGAACTGCCGTACCCTGTGCCAGAAATTCCGGATTAGATACAACCGAAAACTCCACATCAAAACATTTATTCTCATTCAGCAGTTCCTCAATCCGATCATTGGTCCCTATTGGAACCGTAGATTTTACCACTACCACACTCGACTTCTGGGCCGTCCGTGCAATCTGCCTCACCACTTCATATACATATTTCAGATTCGCAGAACCATCCTTCTTTTCCGGCGTCCCGACACCAATAAAAATAACGTCCGCATTTTTATATGCCGACGCATAATCTGTTGTAAATATTAGCCGTTCCATATTCCGCTGCATGAGCTCGTCCAGCCCGGGCTCATAAATCGGGCTGATTCCGCTGCGCATCATTTCAATCTTCTGCAAGTCTACGTCAACACACGTTACCGTATGCCCATGCTCCGCAAGACATACGCCCGTTACAAGGCCAACGTAGCCGGTGCCTGCAATTGTGATTTTCATACTCAGTACAGTTCCTTTCAAATAGCAAACTTTACATTATTGAAATACTCTACGTGACAAATTATTATTGCATCATAATCATCATCTAATAAACAGTTAATAGCATCTTCACTTCCGTTTATATAACGAGGATCAAATACAGTCAAGCGTGATGTATTCAAGGCAAGAAAAGTATTTGCTCTCATAAACATCGAATCTGCCACTACCAATAGTTTGGGAGCATTAGGATATTTCAAATTTTCATAAGTATAATATAACTTAGACCATTGTCCGTAATTAAGCACCCAATACGAACCTTCATCTGTATATTGATTTGTCATAACATTGATAAAATCACCTTGTCTTATATTACCATCCGGTAATGTAAGTTTCATATTAGTTTCGTATTGTGGCACAAAAGTTTGAAAATTATCAAGTTCAATATACTTTTTACCCGTAGAACCACAAAAATTTCCACAAAAATCATGATCCTGCCAATCATACATATTAAAATCGTAAACAATATCACTGTTTGGAAAAGAAATAAAATATTTTTCTGTTAGATATTCGGTCAAGTATTTGGCCATTAAAAATTCAGCTTTTGAAGTTAAATGGATATCCGTGTGAAAGAAAAAGTCTTTTTGAGATATAATCCCTGCATCAACAAGCCTTTTTTGGACATTAAACTCATCAACACCAAAACTTATAATTTTGTCCTCAATTTCTCTATTTCTTTTACAACTATACTCAAGTTTATCAGCAGCCAAAAAGCTCTGACCCCTATCTGGAAGATTTACATCAATACAAGGTATATTTCGTTCATTTAATAAAGCTAACAAATTCTTTACACTTTCTATATAGTTACTCTGATCTGCTGGTTGAGTGCCCAAAATATGCTGCATAACTCCCATTTCATCTTTTACATATTCATATTCTCCGATTATATTTTCTCCCAATGCTTTTTTGGTCACACCGTAAAGGTCAATAAATTTGTCGCGGAATTTAAAACTTTCCTTTAAAGCGGAAGAAATATTTTCTTTAGCCTTAACATCGGTATTACCCTGTAATTTCCAAATAACAGTTTGCGCTATATTGGCATAATTTCCCCAATTCATACCAATAAGCAGTACGAAAACCACGCCAATAACGATAAATGATATCATATCTGAATGTTTTTTCATAAAACTAACCTCAAAAATTATTATATAAAAATGGGTTATATGTGCCGATTTGCATATAAGCAATACATATTAACAAAAGTCCGACATAAATCGCCGTCATTAGCACGTTGTTTACAAAATTATATAATTCCTTTTTCTTTCTCACCAATTCCTGAGTTTTTTTCGCAACAGGAAAACAGAAAAAAATACCAATTATAAATATATTCATAGTGCTTTTTAAAGTAAACAATGAATAGGAATCAGAAAAACTTGTTGTGCCAATGCCTATCAAATTTCCCCAATATTTAACTCCACTTAGTAAATTGTCTGCTCTGAACAAAACCCATCCCATGGCAACTACACTTATCACATACAGATGTTTAAATACAGAGGGTATTTTAAGCTCAATTTTGCTACGTTTATATGCCATTTCTATTAGCCGGAACAAACCATGCCAAAGTCCCCAAACAATGAAAGACCATGCTGCGCCATGCCAAAGCCCAGTCAGAAAAAAAACAATGAAAATATTGACATATACGTTTCCTTTACGGCTACCGCCAAGAGGAAAATAAACATAATTTTTGAAAAAATCTCCCAAAGTTATATGCCAACGTCTCCAGAAATCGGTGATGCTTTTTGCTATATAAGGATAATTAAAGTTTTCGGGTGTTTCAAAAGCAAACATTTTACTAAGCCCTATTGCCATATCTGTATAACCAGAAAAATCAAAATACAACTGTAGGCAATAACCAATCATTCCATACCATGCAGCAACAACAGTACGCTCATCCGCCGACATTAAAAATACAGGAGCAACAATTGCACTCAAAGTATCAGCAATAATCAATTTTTTTGCCAAACCAATAATAAATCGCTTTATTCCACATGTAAATGTATTCAGCTCCCAGTGGCGATTATTCATTTGAGATAAAAAAACATTTGATTTTGTAATCGGTCCCATAGAAACCTGTGGAAAAAAAGATATATACAAGGCGACATTTATGGGATTTTTCTGCATCCTGGTTGTTCCCCAATACACATCCAAAATGTAGGAAATGGATCGAAAGGTGAAGAACGAAATTCCAAGAGGTAAAGCTATCTCTTTTAATGTAAGTCCCGCGTCAAACACATTGTTGATAATCTCCGTACTGAACATCAAATATTTGTAATAAAATAACAGTCCAATATTTCCGGCAAGTACCGGTATCAATACCATGCGCCTAGAATATTTAAAATTATCCACGCCTAACAAAAGCCCGGCAAAATAGTTAAACAATATTATCACCAAAAATACCACAATAAATTTTGGCTCACCCCAGGCATAAAATACCAGCGATGCTATTAATAAAAAAGCATTTTTTAGTTTGGGATGGATTAGATAGTAACCTAAAATTATTAAAGGAAAAAACAAAAATAAAAATACTGGGGTTGAGAATGACATTGAACGTACTCCTTAATTTTATTGTCGTCAAGCATACGTTATGCAGAACATAGGATAAATACTCAGAAAATTTTTTATACAATACTTTTAAATCAAGGGCTTGAACAAACTTCAAATACACAAGTCTTTTTCTGTTCACGATTTATCCCCCTTAATTTTCCAGGAAAGTTTGATCCTCCTGCAAACATATTCATTACTTAGATACAATAGTCTTGCAAAAACTCCGATAACACAGCAAATCAAAAGAAACAATATCCAGCTTTCCAGCACAGTAATATTATTTAAATCAAATTTCCCCATAAAATATGCAATAATATAATGATGAACCAGAAAGATCGAATAAGAATATTTACAAAGCGTCCTGCATATTGAAACAATAATATAGCTTTCCTTAACATGCCTACTAATATATACCAGCAAAAGGAAAAAGCTGATCCCTACATAAGTCGTCTGGATATCCTGGGAATATGCTGGTGCTATAACTACATTTGCGAGCAACACAAACATTGATATTACGGCAGCTTTCCAGTTAACTTTATCAATGTATCTCTGAAAATACATTCCAAAGGCAAGCTCCGGCAACCGTACAAACAAAAACATATTTTGTGGGAAGTCCAAATCATAATACAATATTGAAGTCCCATATAAGACTAGTATTATGGTCCCGGTTATTTGGGGATATTTCATAATGCCCCACCGCAATGCCGGAAATATCATATAAAACATAATAATAAATCCTAAAAACCACTCTCCTAACACATAAAATGTCGAGATATGGGCATTGCTTAAATAGCCGTCTATTCCTATAACAGAAAAGAATAAATTTCTCAAGGGTGCTGCATGAACCATTCCCTTATAGCAATAAAACTGATGCAAAAATGCAACCAGATAAGCAATCCAAAACATGGGATAAAGAGACCAGAACCTTTTTTGGTAAAAATTCCAAATTCTGATTTTTTCTCCATACGTATACATCAATGCATAACCTGATATAATTAAAAACAATGAAACTCCAAGACCGCCGATGTATATATTAAATGTTGTTATGCCAAGAATCATTTTTTTATAAGCAATTTCTGTACCCAACCATAGATATCTTGCATTATAATGTGTCAAAATTATTAATATAACTGCAATTGCTCTGACAAAATCAGGCGCAAAAATTCTTTTTTTCATATTTAACCTTTCATAATAAAGAGTATCTTATTTATTTATTTTTTTCCTCTGATTTTATCAATCATACGGTTTATTTTGGAAACAGTTTTCCAACTATAAGAATTTACAATATTTTGATAACTTTCTTTTACTTCAGCCAATTCTCTACACAACTCCGCTGTCCGTTTCCATTCTTCACACACATAGTCATGGGCTTCTTCATATAATTCAAGCTGCTTATAAATAGACTCATTTTCTTCTCTCGTCAAAATTCTTCTTAAACTTTCAACCATAACATGCTGATAATTTCCCATCCGATTGTCCAGAAAAACCTTATTATATTCTCGTACATAATACTCTAAATTGTTTATCTCTATCCTGGCATACGTATCTACCATCACTCTCGCCGGATAATATCCTGCCTGCTGTGCAGCAAAAGGATATAAACGTTCTATTGCATGTAAAAGCGTTCCGTCAATACCATTAGGTTCTTTCGGGAACTCATCATACTGCCAGTCGTGATCATATAAGGGCTTCAACGCTGCTGGTCTAAACCAAAAGAATGTTCCCAAAGGAGCAACAGGCTCTTTTCCTTGCTCCATAGGCACTAATATATTTAATTTATCCGCCAGTTCTTTTGTTTTTTCAAAGTTGACGCTCCATTCCAATCCCAACGTTGGAAAAAAATCACCATGATTGGGAACTGGCGGTGACATGATACCCAGACGAGGATTTTGGAAAAATGTATAGATAACATTATATACAAACTCTTTATTATGCAATGTATTTTCAAAACATTTATAAGCAAATCCCTCCCCCACTGAACCTGGATTCAGCTGAGCTGTCTTTTTGTCATGTACAAAACACACGACTTCATAGTTCATGATAACATCTTTTACACCAACGAGTACGCTGCTCACATCTCTGCCACGGTTTTCAATAATACGAACATCTACTTTATTACAGTTTAGTTCTACAAACTTCTGCTCAATAAGCTTTCTTTTTTGTTTTGTATTTGTTGTAATATAAACATCCGTGTTTTCTGGCATTGCCTGTGCATATTGAAATGAAGACTCTATTAAATCTTCAAAATACAGATGCATAACCAGTGCAACTTTTTTATCTTTTAATTTTTTGTCTACTTCTTGCACTGGTGCTAAATTACTTGACAGAACATACTGTAGCTGCATATTTTTTACAAAATCTGCCTGATGACAAGTTCTTAATATATTATTCCAAATCAAATTAACATCATACTTGTCTGTCTTCCTCAAATAATCCATCAATTCAACAGCTGATTGTCCTACTGTATTTCCCAGTACATATGTATATGGCTGGAAAAAAGTTCTTCTTTTAAAGATCGGGCACCTTTTCTTTTGGATCAGATCCTTTGGATAATTCATCAGCGGATATGTAGTAATCCCATTATAATCATCTGTATTTACATAAACATCCCACGTAAACCCTTCGTCTTCAAATTTTTTTGTGAATAAAGATTCAAACAAACCAATAGACTCATTATAGGAGTTGGTAACTGGCATATTGTCCCAAAATTGTTTGAATTTTTCACTTGAAGTCAGGCTTTTTCGAAATGCAATAAAGTGTGACTGAATATGTTCCGGAAGATATCCGTAAGGACTGTAGCCAAATGGATCAAAGCTCTCTTTTCCATATTTTGTGATTCCCCAAAAATCGACTCTTTTTCGATCCATAGCCTCAAACATCTCACTAAATGGATAAACAGGCCCCATAATTGTATGGTTAAATATAAGCACTTCATCATACTCTCGCAAAGCGCTCCATCCGATAAATTCTATGGCACATTTATATGCCCCTACATCCAGCCCCACATTCTCCCTTGTAATAACATCTGATGAAAATTTTCCGAATTTCCTTTTCCCTTCTTCATTCAACTGTCCATTACAAACTACAACCAGCTTTTTCAAAAAAGGGGCTATATTTCTTATCAGGAATGTAATATAATCATCCACAATTCCATCTTTATCGTAAAAAAAGAAAATCCCTAGCCTGTTCATTTTCCTCATTCTCCTTTGATCAAATCTCATATTAAATAATAAATAAAATATATTTGTTCTTAATAATTTATCAGCTAGCGTCCTATAAGACGCATAACAGCATCCCGAACTTCTCTCTCTTTTTGTATCATTTTTCCATATTCCTGCCAGCTTACCTGTGACTTTTGAAGCCTTTGTGTTTCTTTCTTAAACAATTCAAGTTCTTTTATCATCCCTTCTAAAGCCATATTAGATTTCTCAAGTTCTTTTGTCGTCCTTTCTAAAGCCATATTAGATTTCTCAAGTTCTTTTGTCGTCCCTTCTAAAGCCATATTAGATTTCTTAAGTTCTTCTGAACATTTACTCCACTCCTGAACGACTGTATCCAGTTGTTTCTGTGTCTTATTCCAATTAGCGATTATATCTTGAGTATTTTTAGCCTGTATCTGTTTTTCACTCGAAAACGCCGACAAAATGTCACTTATTGCCCTATATGCACTTTCTATCTGATGCTCCGAATCTGATATATTTGAAGAATTTAACATATTTTCGATTTTATCAAAATGTTTCTCTATATCTGCCTCTATTCCAGACAAATTCTCATTAAACGTAGGCGGTTCGCTTAATATACCTTCTATCGCATCCAATAACTTTTCCGCTGAATCAATGCAATACTGCCCCTTTTTCAAACTGTCAAACAAATCAATTGTTTTTCTGTTTTGTGTATAATTATATACTATGGCCTTTTTACCAAAACAGAATGCAGTAATTGCTCCATGATAACTAAAACCGATATATAAATCGCAGCCTGAAATAACACGAACAATATCCTCCAATTTTAATCTCTTATCCAACACAATGCACTTATAATTTAATGATGCATTTAACCTTTTTAGAATTTCATCATCATCATTGGTATAAGCTAGAGGCAACAAAATAAGTTTAAACCCTCTCTCCATAAGATTTTCCAAACACACTTTGAATATATCTCTGTCATTTTCAGGCATTAATTTACTTGTATGAATCACAACATATTTCTTCTGCGGTATGCTTATAGTAGTTTCTTTTACACACTCGTCTCTGCTATATACATCTTTCAGCAATAGTCCGGTATCTGGTATTACGCTTATACGTTTCACATCTATACCACATTTTACAAGGCTCATTTTTGACTGAATATTCCGGACTGCTAAATAATCAACACCTTCCAACAGCCATTTTGTAAAGGTACTATATCCTTTTTCAAAATCAAAAGGAATTCCTGGTGCATTCCATATTAGTTTTACATGATATTTTTTTACAAATAAACATGGTACAACCCATAAATCGAAAATAGGATAATCTACATATCTTCCTTCAAAAATATGCTGGTATAGACCGTAATGAATTAGTTCCCCTCCACCAACAATGACGGCATCAAAAGCATTTTCAATATGCATTTTGTCAATATTGTAAATCGAATAAACATGCCTTCCTTCTTCAAATGCCTGCTCACATGCAAAAACAGAAAACAATGTAATCTCACATTCCAAGCCACGCTTTTTCATCTGATTTTCAAATATATTGGGGAATAAATGATCACCATAATTAGCCAAATCAAACACACCTGTAAATGCAATCCGTATTTTTCTTCCCATATAATCAATCACCTATTTTCGTCTATAATCTGCTCTATTACCCTGCTATCACCGTATACGATTTTGGAATCATATGGTCTTTCAGGAAAAACTCCATATTGCAGCTTAATATCAAGGCCGTGTTCACTAATAAACTGTTCCACACGATCTGCAAGTGATACCGGTTTTCCCGTACAAACATTAATAATACCGGTATGTTTTGTCTGGGTACTAGACACTGCTATCATTTTTGCAAGAGTTTTTACATCTATAAAATCATACTTGGTTTGTCCGGTTGTGAATGGAAATTCCTTTTTTCCGTCCTCTGCTGCACTGAGGATTTTAGAAAAAATAGAACTATTTTTAGAATCATCTCCAAGGATATAATAAGCCCGGAGCCAAAAAATATTAACATCCTTATCTTTCGCGTAAAGCAATAAGGACTGCCTCAACGCATTTTTGGCAATACCATACTGAGACAGTGGATTACAGGGAGTATCTGCATCAATTTTACCCTCCCAAAAGCCTACTTCATGCATCGTTCCCATAACTGCAATGTTTTTACATCCTCCATTAATCATATTTTCCAAAAACAGATAATGGTTAGATAAGTTCTTCATATGCTCAGAGGAATTATGAATGAATCCGTCTTTCCATGCCATATGAATGCATACATCAGGTTTCCCTAACTGTTCATATATATCTTTGTCACCAGAAAAAATAGCAACATTACTGAATTCTGCACGTTCATCCACATCCTTATGCATAAAATCAACTGCTACTACCTGATGCCCCATATTCAATAACTCTTTAACTACATGTCTTCCGATATATCCTGCTGCTCCAGTCACTACTACCTTCATCTTCATTCCTCCTAATGTTGTTTTTCAATCCACTGATGTGTCATCTTAAACATTCCTGTTTCTTTTGTCTGGAAATATACCTGAAATATTGCCGCCTCATTATACATGTCTATTTCATTACCTTCCTTATCGGTTAAATGAATATCTATCATATATTGGCTTGGCAACAATTCAAGCTTTGGAAAGTAAAGCTTCAATATACCACTATGATCCAACTTGAAAAGCTTCTTTTCTTCTGAATACGAATCCGTACCATAGCAAAGCATATAGTCCATTCTAAGGATTCCTATATAAATACAAACTTCTGCCGGACAATTCACAACATACGATATATTGATATGCATGTCCTCTCCCGTAAGAAATACCTTTTTTTCTGTTCCTTTTGCATCTGTACAGTATACTTTATCAATCCAAACATCTCCGCTTCCTCTGCGTTCAAATCTTTTTCTTGCCTCTTCTAACACATCTATTCCTGATTCTGCGGCTGCTTCGCCTTCACATAATTCTTTCTTGTCTGGGGCTGCGCTTTCTGCGAAACTATAATCCCCCATAAATTCAAGATATTTTCTGTGTACATATCCTGGCAAACCGTCTTCCTCAATTTTTCCTCCGTTCAGCCAGATACATCTATCACAAATCGTTTCAATCTGTTCCATAGAATGTGATACTATAACAATAGTGGCACCTTCTTTTTTAATCTGCTGCAGTTTTTTCAAACATTTCGTCTGAAAATTCAAATCCCCGACTGCCAAAATCTCATCTATCAGCAACACATCCGCATTTACATTAATTGCCACTGAAAATGCAAGACGCATATACATACCTGAAGAATATGTTCTAACAGGGCTATCAATGTAATGCCCTAATTCAGAAAACTCTATAATTTCATCTACCCGCTCATCTATTTCCCTACGCGTCAATCCGAAAATAGATGCATTGATATAGATATTGTCTCTTCCTGACATATCCGGATGAAAACCTGCTCCCAGTTCCAAAAGACTTGAAACTCTGCCGGATATTTCAATAGTTCCTGAATCAGGATAAATAATTTTTGTAAGTAGCTTTAGCGTGGTACTTTTCCCGCATCCATTGTGTCCAATCAGGCCGATCGCTTCTCCTTTTCTTACGTCAAAGCTAATCCCCTTTAATATCGTTCGAACCTCATAGTCATTTCTCTCTTTAAATAAAATTTTTTCTTTCAGAGAATTGCCTTTATCCTTATATAAACGGAATGTTTTTTTTACTTCTTTTACCTCAATCGCATTTTCTTTCTGCATTATAACTCCTCCACAAACCTCTTTTTCAGATGAGCAAATGTATTATACCCAATCAAAAGCATAAGGCTACCTGCTACGAATCCAAGCAAAAGGTCGTTAACGTCAGGAACTTTCCTATAATACAAAATATCCCTGTAAGCAACAATCACCACAGCCATTGGATTCATCATATAGGCTGACCGAATTTCTTCTGGCACCATATCAACAGAATAAATTACCGGAGCAGCATACATTAAAGCCAGTGAAAGCACTGACAATATCTGCTGCATATCCCTAAAATATACAGTTATAGATGATGTCAGCAGGACAATTCCCTGACAAATAATATATTGGAGTAGCATAACCAGAGGCATCCAAAGCACAGCTTTCAAACTAATCCCAACTCCCGCAATAACGATTACGATAAAGACTACGATGAATGACAGAACCATATTTACAAACTGACTCGTTACATATGCAATAGGAAGCACTTCCCGCGGAAAATATATTTTTTTCACCATATCCTGCTGGTCAACCACTGACGTACAGGCACCTCCAAGACAGGTTGCAAAAAAGTTCCATGGGATCAATGCAACAAATAAATGAAGATAAAAATTATCAATATTCTTCATTGGCATAATAACAGTAAACACAAATGTATAAACGCAAAGTTGTAGTAATGGTTCTACAAAAGTCCATAAAAATCCAAGAATTGACTTTTTATATTTACCAACCAAATCTCTGCGCACAAGACTGAAGATCATCTCTCTGTACGCATACAATTCCCTAACTATCATCATATATCACTCCGATACTCTCGCCTTATTATATCACACTATTTCAAATCTCTAGGCCCCAATATTTTCCGTTTAACCCGCAAAAGCGCGGAATATGTTTTTTCGGACAGCAGTCGTTGCAATTTATTGTTAAGTTTCATATACCACGGCACAACACCCAGCTTTACCCTTTTGCCTTTTAACGTGGCCTTCAGGCGAATCAGGTCTTCTCTCTGTGAACCTGCAAGCAAGCAATTTTCAGCTAATGCATTATTATAATTTTTTATATATTGTCGGAGATTTGTAAACTCAATTTCCGCATATGGTGTAGCCATTACAAAGGCAGGGTAATATCCGGCCTGTTGCACTACATATGGACGAACCCTCTCTATCCCATGTGAAATTGTCCGATCCAACGGCAATGGTTCCTCTGGAAAGTCTTCGTACTTCCAAGGATATTCATGGAGAAGGCGCATTGCATTTGTACGAAACCAAAATATACTTCCCAAGGGTGCAACCGGTGCCTTATCCGGTGACATCGGAACCGTTATTTTTAATTTGTCCGCGACTGCTTTTGTCACTTCATAATTAAAACACCATTCTGCGCCTAATACCGAAAAATACACGCCATGGTTTGGCTCCGGCGGCGATAGTAGTCCAAGCCTTGGCTCACTGTCAAACTTCTCCAGTATCCGGTACACATAAGCTCTGTTATGCAGTACATTTTCTGAGCATTTATACGCAAAACTTTCTCCGACAGATCCAGGCGATACCTGGCCTGCTTTCTTGTCATGATAAAAGCATACTAATTCATAATTTGGAATAACATCTTTCAGCCCAATCATAAGCGCAGATACATCCCGCCCTCGATTGGGGACTACCCTCACTTCGAATTTTCCGCACGGAAACCCTTCAAATCGATTCATAATCTGCTGTTTCTTCTTTTCTGAATCGGTTGTAATATACAAATCAGCAAATTCGGGCATTGCTGAAGCATACTCAAAAGAACCATTCAGCAAATCAATAAAATATATATGCATAAACAACGCAATTTTCTTTTTCGAAAAACGCATACGCATACGAACTTCATCAACTGGATCACACGCAAGAATATAGTTCAAATGCAAATTTTTAGCCAAATCTTCCTGATGGCATGTCCGAAGCAAATTCTCCCATATCATGTCCACATCATATAATTGATATTCTTTCAGATAATGGTATAACGCTATTCCTTCTTGTCCAAGCGTCGCATCCAGCACGACATTGTAATCCTGAAAAAAGGAACGCCGTTTAAAGATCGGACATTTTCTATTTTTTATCAATTCTACCGGATAGGTCAAAACGGGATGCATCGCCTGCATTTCAAGATCATCCACATTCACATAAACATCCCATTTAAATCCTTCATCGGCAAACTTTTTAGTAAAAACAGCCTCAAAATTTGCAATCGAATCCGCATAAGACCTGATCTCCGGCATATGTTTCCAATAGCTTTGGAATTCCGCAGACTTCACAAGGCTTTGTCTGAATACCATATAATAGGACTGAATATGTTCCGGAATATACCCATACGATATTTTTCCAAAAATATCTTCTTTATACTTGAAATGTTTAGTAATACCCCAAAAATCCAAATCCTTCTGTGCCATTTCTTTGTACATCTCAATAAACGGATATACCGGCCCCATACTTGTATAGTTGGTAATTGTCACCTCATCATAAGTTTCAAGTTCCGCCCATCCGACATATTCAAAAGCATTTTTATAGGCCCAGACGTCCATTCCTTTGTTTTCACGTACAATAATATGATCTGTATATTTTTTGAAAACACAATGCCCCTCTTCTGACAGCCTGCCGTTACATACAATCACAATTTTGTCAAAACATTTTTTATAATCTTCCAGGAAATAATCAATATATCGATCCACTATTCCCTGTGCGTCATAAAAAAAATAGATACCAAGCCGATGCGGCTGTTTACTGGCTACTATCATGTATTATCTCCTCTTTACTAATTGACTGCTTTTGCTCCGAAATATTATAAAGATAAGCATTTCGTTTGTCAACTGGCCAGGTCCCATTCTTACCTTCCAACACAATTGAAAAAATCCGACTATTGTGTTAGTATAACATTATCAATGGTAAAACTCAATATCATAAGGAGAAATTTATGTCACTTATAGGATCTCTAAAATATATTAATTCTAGTAATATAAAAAATGCTTTGTTTCATTTTCGTACCTTTGGAATGCGTTCCGTGTTGCGTAAAACCATAGACTACTTTGAATATACCAAAAACTACAACATCTGGCATCTCAGACATATTATTCCTGCTGCAGAACTCCGAAAACAGGAAGAAGCTGATTTTGCATATCATCCCAGGATCAGTATTATTGTACCTGTCTATAAAACCCCGCCAATATTTCTTCGGCAAATGATTGAATCCGTTACTACCCAGACTTATAACAACTGGGAATTATGCATTGCAGACGGCACTGCAGATGATTCTATTTCTTATATCACTGATATGATTACAGAATATCAGAATATTTGGCCTAATATATTTTATACAAAATTATCTGAAAATTTAGGAATTTCCGGCAATACAAATGCAGCTCTTGAGCTTGCTTCCGGAGATTATATAGCTTTACTAGATCATGATGACATTCTGACTCCAGATGCCCTGTTTGAAATCGTAAAAGCATTAAACACCACCCCCTGTCCTGACGTGCTATACACCGATGAGGATAAGGTGGATACCAGTCTCCAAACTTATTATGACCCTTGCTTCAAGCCGGACTTCAACCTTGATTTGCTTCGATCCTGTAATTATATTACCCACTTTTACGTTGTTAAAAGAGAACTTGCAAATCAGTGTGGAGGATTTTCAGATGCCTGCAATGGTTCTCAGGACTATGATTTTATCCTAAAAACCTGCGATCTAGCCCGGCATATTATCCATATTCCCAAAGTTTTATATCATTGGCGTATTCATCCTGCATCGGTCGCTGGAAATCCCGAAAGTAAATCATACGCTTATGAATCTGCCCTGCAGGCACTCCAGAATCATTTAAATCGCAATAAAGAAAATGCACTTGCCAAAAGGGATATGCAATACGGTTATTACCATGTTTACTATTCTTTTTCCGGTAATCCGCATGTGTCTATTATACTCAAAGACTGTTCTTCAAATTTACGAGAGCAATTGCAAGAAATCACTACATACCGTGATTTTGATTTTGCAGATTCTCCGGAACATGCCACTGGTGAGTACCTCATTATTTTGTATCATGCAGAAAGAGTAGTGACTCCGAATTGGATTGAGCAGCTACTTGGTAACTGCTCCCGTTCTTCTGTCGGCATTGCTGCTGCCAAAATTTTATATAAGAAGAACCGAATACTTGAATCAGGACTTATTTTTACTCCTGATGGCCAGATTCATTCTCCGTTTTATAAATATTACGATACCGATACAGGATATTGTTTTCGGGCGCAAATTCAACAAAATTGCAGTCTCATCGGGCCTTATTGTTTTATGATAAAAAAAGATATCTACAATCGGTTTTATAAGCCAACGGATAAAACCAACTTTTCTCAGACTGTTTATAAATTATGTCATACATTAACCGAACACCAATTATCCATTGTGCTGCTTCCCTTTGTATCTGTTCTTTGTAATGTCCACCCAAAAACTCTTCCGATTCTGGAATGCTACAAGGGAAAATATGATCCCTTTTATAGTCCTAACTTTTCTCAAAATCAAATGTACCATTTACCCAAAAAACAGGGAAGCTAAAGCCTCCCTGTTAAAAACAATATTCTTACCATTATTTCTTCTGTAAGTCCTTGCCGAAACCATATAGGATAAAATGTTTTTCTGAGTGCCCATACCACAGAGTATTTTTTCTTTGAAAAAAGCCGCATTACCCGTTTGTTCTCATCATTTAACTGGCGTTCATAGATTTTTGAAAATTCATAGAGTTGCTCCCGGATTTCTCTAAAATAATCATTTATAAAAAACTTTTTAAACCGCCAAATCTGCAAGGCTAAAAAATTTTTCCCTCCCGGGCTAACAGACTCCGCCAGTCTGCGGTATTTTACAGATGAAAATTCCCTGTCATACAACACACGTCCAAACGCCGCACATATCATATATGTCCACCAGTCATGTCCGCAACTATGCTCTGGTATATTTTCTTCCATGTACATACGCGTATTATGATTGAACACGCTGTTGAATCCCAACGTGATACAATCCATCAAAGAATTACTAAACGACGGCCCTCTTTTATGAACAAGACCATGCTTTTGAAAATGCATTTCCTCATCATAAAAATCATAGGAACTGAAGTATAAAACCGGCTTATGCCCATCTATCGTGTCCTGATAATTTCTCCGGTCAAGTTCTAAGCAATCTACCGCCCTTTCCATCTTCTTAGGCACCCATATATCATCCTGATCACACCATGCATAGTAATCAGCCTTACCACACTCCTTCAACAGCTTAAAATAGCTATTAATATAACCAATATTTTCACCTTTAAAAAAAACTATTTTTCTATCTTTTGCGTATACATTTAAAATATCTGCGGTATCATCTGTCGATCCGTCATCTCTGACATAAATCCGGATACCGGGATAGGTCTGTCCAAGAATACTGTCAATTTGCTCCCTAATATATTTTTGGCCATTATAGGTAGACAATAATATCGCAACCTCTGGTTTTCGTTTTTGTTCATACCCGCATTCTAATTCCATCTTTCACTCCTCTGATAACTGCGCAAAGGCTTTTATATCTGTCTTTTTCAAATATAATCCTTTTTCCAACATAGCCGACCAAAAAGAAAAGTTGCCTGGATTTACAGATTACTTTACCATGCTTCTTCAAATAGTAAATCTGATTACGTACGGAATAATAAATCCGAATTGGCGGATAATTGAAAAGATAATACATTTTTCCCAAAAAGTGAAAATGACCGCTAATATTCCCATACTGCTGATGAACCTTTGTTCCTGCGACCTTCCATATTTGATAACCGTATGTTCGTAGTCTGGTACAATATTCGACATCAACAAAATCAATAAACATACGTTCATCAAATCCACCAATCGTCTTCCAGGCTCTGATACTTGTTAAAGATCCTGCTGTGATACAACTCTCTACGCATTCACAGCCATCCTTTTCAGAACGTATGGAATGTTTATTCACGCTCCCAGAATTAGTCATGGAATCGTCTGTCGCGTCTGCACAGATAATTCCCACATCAGGCCGTTCCGTAAAAGCACTGAGTTTCTGCACCAAACCATTCTCACAGACAGAATCGTCATCCAGAGTCAAAAGCCAGGTATATCCGTTGTTTTCAGCCTCTTTCATCAATTGATTCAATGCAACTGCTACCCCTTTGTTTATCTCGTTTCTTAAGAGCCTGCAAACAGAATATTCCTGAAGAAGCTGCTGAATTCCATGTATATTTTCAGAACCATTATCAATCAAAAAAATTTTTAAAACCTGTCCACTGACAGCCTTAAGGTTTTGTTCCAGCCTTTCAAGATTCGGATTAAACAATACAATCCCAGCTGCTATATCTTCGCGCATAATCACCTCATTTATTTAAGTTGATTTGATTTTTCATTTATTCTGTAAAACAATTCGATAAATTCAGCAATTGGATCTGGCCAAAATTTTCGATACATGTAAATATCTTCTTCCCTTCTAGCTGCCTGTGCAAGCAACTCAGATGTAGTAGACCCTTCGTGTATTCGATGCTGCATCAACTGTTCCGGCAAATATACAAATGCTCCACGCTCTTTTGAAAGTTTCTCCCACGCCTGCCAATCAATATTGCTTTTCATGTTGTTTTCAAATAGAGGCTCGGAAATCCTATTTTTTACCACCGCCACAGATGGACAACAGATAGCTGAGCCCATTGACAATATCCTTCTTCTGACAAATTTACTCTTTCTGCATAATTTCCATCTGAGCGGAAAGAGTAATATTCTTTTCACACGTAGAAGCCGGTTGCTTTTTACATTCTGCCCGCTCCGCAATTCGCTATAATCCGTAAACAATATAATAGCATCCTTATTCTCCTGAAAAGCCTTTACAATATTATCCGTATATCTTTCCTGATATATATCATCTTGATGGGCCAATGTAACCAAGTCTGTGCTCGGCAATCCCAATGCAAAATTCCAGTCACCAGCCAAACCTTTTTCCCCATGATTTACTACAACAGGAAGAGAGTACTTCTTGGCTAATGCATATATGTTATCATTGGGAGTAGATGTCGCAATCATGATCTCACTTTTTAGTTTCTGGCCTTGTAATGACTGGATACATTCCTCTAAATATGGACTTTTCCCGTATGCACAAATCACAAATGCATGGCTAATTTTACATTGTATATCCATACTATTCTACCTGACTTACCTTTTCAGTTTCTATCTTTATAAATTCATCTTTATTTATTTCTTTCCTAGCCAGCTTTTGCTCTGCTGAATGGGTACGAAGTGCCAGCTCTGCTGATAATACTGCAATTTTATCCTCTAGTTGTGAAACTATAATAGACAATGTAAATATTTTCTCAACCAATAAAAAAATCACAATAACAAAAATTAAATTTGCCGGGGATATAACGCCTAATATACTGCTTAGCCTATAAGATATTTCCGGAAAAAGAGCCAGTACAAGCAAAATTGCTGCAAAAAAAGTCCAGAATATTGCATCCTCCATTTTCACCCTGAATTTTCTGATGTTCCGCAATATCCAAACCACGGTAGTAACTGCTGCTGCAATTAATATAACCTGAAGAGTAAACGACATCAGTTTGCCTCCTTTACGCGAATTCTCACCCATTGAAAAATCAGGATAGAAAACAGCATTTTCATCATATACCAAACAGAACTTTTAAAATTCAGGTAGCTGACTCCTGCAATTCGATCATGCATATTTACCTGCACTTCCTCTATTCTAACACCACAGTTTAACAAATATGCCAACGTATCCGGCTCCGGGCTATAATGCATATCATATCCAAATCTCTTAATCATCTTTTTGTTAAACAGACGCATTCCCGATGTAACATCTCCAATATATTTTCCTCCAGTTGTAATCCAGATTGCCGCTGTCAACATCTGGCTTCCAAACATCCGAAACGTAAATGGCTTTTTCTTTATTTTAAACCTCGATCCAATTACAATATCACATCCTGTCTCTTGCATCTTTGCCTGCATATCAGCAATATACTTCGGATCGTGTTGCCCATCTCCGTCCAGCTGAACCACATAATCGTAGCCATAATAATTTGCATACCGCATGCCGCTGCGAATAGCCCCTGATAGTCCTACATTGACAGGCAAATCAAGTAAATTATAATCTTTTTTTGCGCAGATCTTTCTTGTGGTATCGGTAGAGCCGTCATTAATAATCACATAATCATAATCAAGATAGTTTTCAATCAAATTATCTACGACACGCTCTATATTTTCGGCCTCATTATATGCAGGAATAAGTATCAGTATTTTCACCGTTTCCCCCCTAGTAGATCGTATATTAATTAGCTAGACCAATAGTATACCTACTGAAATCGACCATTTTGTATTGCCAGCGATAGACAACCAGAACCTCATTTACTTCATCAAAATACTTGTAGAGGCGATAAATAAGGTACTGCTTTGTCGATACTCTGATACTTTTGAGCATTTATCGTGTCATCTTTCCAAAAAAGCCTTCGATCATGTTTAAACATGATCCATGCTTTAGTGTAAATACAAAAACAAAACGTCCTGGTATTATATCAAGAAAAACCTTTATCTTTTTACTTGTATGAACAGAATGACTATCCAGTATAATTTCTGTTCATATCGCCTTCCCGATATTTTTTATTCAGAATTTTGAGGAAATCTATGAAGTCATCTAATGTATGCTTTTCTCTCACTAGAAATCATAGATATTGGCCTATTTATTTGTTTTATATTGTACTAGTAGCCTACTTCAAAAATAAAATTGATTATATCATCCTCCTGACGAAGGCAAGTACAGTACTGTGTATATACCTAGCTAATAAAAGGAGCAATGCATGCAAAACACGCTCTGCTCCTTCGGGTTTCTAAAAATCAAAAACTGAATGTTTCTTTCAGCCCTTTCCAATTTTGATCTTTGTCACTCATCACAAGCGTCGTTCCATCTTCCAGCTGATATCCATCGCTCAATGCCGTTCCATTATATGCACCTTTGAGTCCTGGCCAGATAATACCTATCTCTGGATCATTCCATGCCAACCCACTTTCATCTCCCGGGTGGTAAAAGTCTGTACATTTATAGCAAAATTCAGCCACATCGCTCAAAACAAGGAACCCATGTGCAAATCCTTGAGGTATATAAAACTGTTTTTTATTCTGCTCTGACAGCTCTATTCCAAACCATTTTCCATAAGTACTTGAACTGCGTCTAAGATCAACCGCAACATCAAAAACGGTTCCTTTAATGACCCTCACTAATTTCCCCTGAGGATAATTTTTTTGAAAATGGAGCCCACGCAGCACCCCTTTGGCCGAACTGGACTGGTTATCCTGCACAAAAGCCATATCAAATCCCGCCTTATACATGTCCTGTTGATTATATGTTTCCATAAAATATCCACGGCTATCCCCATGCACTGACGGCTCAATCGTGCATAAACCTTCTATTCCACCCACATTTTTCTCTACTTTAATCTGTCCCATATCTGCGCCCTTTCTGAAATTATCTATTCTCATACATTTCTTTATAATAGTTCTTATATTCACCGGAAATGATCGTTTTCCACCACTCCTGGTGTTCAAGATACCACTGTATTGTCTTTTTTATCCCATCTTCAAATTTAGTTTCTGGCAGCCAGCCCAGTTCACTGTGGATTTTTGTCGCATCAATTGCATAGCGCATATCGTGCCCCTTTCTGTCTGTCACATAAGTAATCAGGCTCTCCGGCTTATTTAAAGCCCTGCAAATAATTCTCACTATATCAATATTTCTCATCTCATTATGACCGCCAACATTATACACTTCACCTACACGTCCTTTATGAATTACGAGGTCAATTGCTTTACAGTGATCCTCTACATAAAGCCAGTCACGTATATTCTCTCCGTTTCCGTAAACTGGAAGAGGCTTATCATCTAAAGCATTTGCTATCATCAATGGAATCAGTTTTTCTGGAAAATGATATGGCCCATAATTATTAGAACAACGCGTGATAGATACAGGCAAACCATATGTCCGGTAATATGCCAACACTAACAAATCTGCTGCTGCCTTGCTAGAAGAATACGGACTTGAAGTATGGATCGGGGTTTCTTCTGTGAAAAACAAATCCGGTCTGTCTAATGGCAAATCCCCGTACACTTCATCCGTTGACACCTGATGGTAACGCTCAATACCATATTTTCGGCAAGCATCCATTAACACCGCTGTTCCCTTTATATTAGTGTCAAGAAAAACTTCCGGATTTTCAATCGACCGATCTACATGGCTTTCAGCTGCAAAATTTACAACAATATCAGGTTGTTCTTCCTCAAACAACCTATAAACCGACTTTCTATCAGTAATACTTTCTCTTACAAATCTAAATCTAGAATTCTCAATAATCGAAGTTAATGTTGACATATTCCCGGCATATGTCAAACAGTCCAGACATACAATACGATAATCCAGATATTTTTTCAGCATATGAAATATAAAATTACTTCCAATAAACCCGGCTCCTCCTGTTACAATAACTGTTCTATTCATTCTGACATCTCCCACTGTATATTATTTAGTACAAAGTTTCCCAATTGTATTACCCAAAATAAAATATGCTTCATTTTAACATTTTTCTATGCATATTTCAACCTTCCTGTTAATCTTCTAACAAGTGTACCGATATACTCATACATAAGTATTCCGGAAAGATTTAAATTTAGTAGCTTTTGCATATATACCCGCAACTCACTTATAAAATTTAAGGCGCATCCCTACGGACACGCCTCACTCATCATTCGTATATAACCAACTCATCCTCTGTACACAAAACCCTGTCACCAACAAGCGACAAAATTCTCATTCGTACACCTATCATTATACAAATTTCGTCATTTTTGTCAAGCAAAAAATCCCCGAAATAACACGAAATCTTTCAGAATTTTTTCAAACGCACATCATTCCTTCTCCTGAAGCTGCCTCTGCCTGATCGCCATCGTCACAGCGATACACGCTGCTGCAAATACTACCTGAATCGCGATCCCAAGCCAGACGCTTTTGATCTGCCCTGCGTCAAGCACGCCGTAGTCGCCCAGCAGCCCGTTGGTTTTTGAATACCAGTATGTCGGCAGAAAACGGGACACTTTCTCAATTTTTTCTCCAAGCATCTCCACCGGAACAAAAATTCCGCCGAGGAAACAAAATCCAAGTGAAATCACATTTGCCATTCCATTCAACACAGTCGGCGTATTGGAAACAGTTCCCGTCAGATATGCCAGGGACAGAGACACCAACATAAATACGATGCTGTTCAGCAGGTAATACCCTGTATGATTGCTGAAAAAAACACCGCCTCGATACAGGAAGGTCTGAATGACCATGCAAATCCCCCAAATAACGGCCCCCAGCACGGCAAACGAAATAAGTGCGACAAGGTTCTGTGTCAAAAAAGGAACTGCGGAACTCTGCATACGGCGCCGGATATCCTTCTTTTTCAGTTCCATAATGACAATGCTGAGCGACATGATCGCTGCTCCCATAAACGCATAGGGCATATATGCAAAATAATAGTTATAGTTCTCTCTGATTCCGGCGTTTCCGTTTTTATCCACAAGCTTCACATCCACAGAAAGGTTTGCAAGGGCCACTGCCTCCTGGCACGCCTCTTCCGGTGAAAATCCTCCGGCCAGCGCTGTCCGGATCTCATTCAAAAACGCATTGACCTGTGCTTCCACATAATAAGCTGCAATGGTTCCCGGTACTGTAATACTCTGTACTGCCTGTTTTCCTGCCTGCAACTTTTCCATCGCTTCATCCTGTACAATCAGGACATATTTTACATTTCCATAGTACAGCTCTTCCTGAATCACCTGTTCATCATCTGCAACAGTGACCAGATCATGCTGTATACCAAGTACCTCCTGAAGCGCCTCAGACAATATGCCGCCGCCCCGGTCAATTACTGCCACATCCAGCTTCATCGCGGAAAACCCTTCTGTCATTCCCAAATTTTGAAACGATGCCTGTATCGCCACTGCAATCCCGGCAAAAATACCGATATACATCAGAATCGCAGCAAAATTCCGCCGGATGATCAGAAAATATACTTTAAAGACTGTCATACCGTTCCCTCCTCAATTTTACAAAGCTGGCCAGCACAAGTACTGCCGTAAATACAGCCAAAAGAATCAGGCTTCTTCCGTATCTTGCCGGATTTTCATAAATGGAAATGCTGTAAAATGCATCTGAGATCAGCGCCGCCGGATTCAGTCTGTTTATAATCGGACAGATATGTTCAATGATATCCTTCATATTTCCCATCATCATACCGGCCAGAAAACTCATAAGCAACGAGCTTCCTACCAGCAGACCAGTTTTGGCTCCTTCTCCCATCCGTAGACTTCCTATAAAAATACCGTAAGCCACACCAGTCATACTTCCCAGAATACAAATCGGAAGGAGCAGCGGCCATTTGGGCCCAAATGAAATATGCAAAATAAAACGCATATACAAAAGCAACAAACAGATATTTACAAACTGTACTGCAAACACAGAAAGCATTTCGCTGATTACCATGTGTAACCGGTGCAGCGGTACAATACTGCGTCTTGCTGCCAGAGCCGACTGATCAGCGCGCAGCTGCATTGCCGCCGTTACACCTGGAAACGCACCAAACAGACAGGCCATACCGACCAGGGCAAAAAAGTATGTGATGGAACCATCCATTGTTCGCCCTCCGGTACTCACCGGCTCCACCAGCTCTTTGTAATCCGTCAGAGAACCGATTGCTCCCAGCAATCCGATAGGATTTGAATCCCTGATATCCTCCATAAGTTTCTGATTCTGGAGATACGTCTGTAAAAGCGTTCCAAGAATACTCTCATTCATCTGTGCGCTGCTTACAGTCAGAGAAGGCTCTGTCTTTGCGAAAAAAATGCCGCTTACCTTTCCCGTCTCCAGCGCTTTCCGTGCTTCTTCCTCATCCATCCATTCTGCTTCCAGCATCTCGCCGTCCATCTCGTTCAAAAAAGTTTCAAAAGCTATATTTTCCCCATGGACACACGCAACCGGAATCGCTTTCATATTGTCGATCGTGCTGGACCCAAAGGTCGCATAAAACAACGTTGCCATAATAATCGGAAAAATCAATGCCCAGAACAGATCGTCCCACCTGCGCAGAATTTGCAACAGATTATACTTATATAAATGTTTCACGATTTTCCTCCTGCTAATTTCTAAATTCATTTCTGATAATTCCAGAATATCATTCCTGAAAATCAATCCCTAAGTTCCTTTCCTGTAATTTCCAGAAATACGTCGTTCAGTGTCGGTAATTCTGAGAACACACGGCCAAATGGCACTTCTTCCTGCTGCAAATAATTCAGAACGCGGATCAAGTTATGCTTTGCACTCGTACATTTGATCACAAGCCGGCTTTCTTCCTGCTTATAGTCAGTCTGAAATACATGCGGAAGAGCGCGAATCGCCTCGATCTGCCCGTCTGTAAGCATAACCCCCTCAATGCAGATCGTCTCTCCAGTCTTAATCATCTGCTTCAATTCTTCTTTCGTTCCGGAAGCAATGCACCTGCCATGGTCCATAATAACTATCCTTGTACAGATCTGCTCCACCTCTTCCATATAGTGCGAGGTATAGATAATGGTCGAACCCTTTTTATTCAGTGCGACAATCCCCTCCAAAATTTTATTGCGGCTCTGCGGGTCTACCGCTACCGTCGGTTCATCCAGGATAATCAAACGCGGCTGATGTGCGATTCCGCAGGCAATATTCAATCTCCTTAAAAGTCCACCGGAAAGCTTTCTCGGAAGCATCTTCCGATAATCCTCCAGACCGACAAATGCAATCGCCTCTTCCACCAGCTCTCGCCTCTTCTGTTTTTCTTTTACATAAAGGCCACAGAAATAATCAATATTTTCATACACGGACATCTGTTCAAAAACAGCCACATTCTGCGGAACAATCCCAATCTGACGCTTCTGCTCATAACTGTCCGGATGCATCGGCTCCCCGAAAACAGTAATCTCTCCTTTGTCATATTTCAGCAGAGCAAGCAGACAGTTAATCGCCGTTGTCTTACCCGACCCATTCGGGCCAAGCAGACCAAATATTTCTCCCTCTGTAATATCCAGATTCAGATGATCCAGAGCAAGCACTTCCCCATATCGCTTTACCAGATTTTCTATATGAATCATATTGATTCCTCCCTTTCTTTCTAAACAAACATACCTGCCGCAAGCAAAACAGGTTATTTTCTCTATTTCGATATCACCATTATAGTCAGAAACTACATCAAAATGAAGTGTCAGATGTATAATCCGGATATGACAAATGTCACTTCATTTGACTTTCTAAAATGCATATGCTACGATTAAAACAATTTTTGAAACCGAACACACCATGGCAATCTGTTTTTATGATCTATCCGTTTTTTGATCATAAACACGAGAGGGAATCTTATGATGAACGCGCTACTCGACAAAATCATTCTGCTTCTTTGCTGCATTCCCGGACTGTATTTCACCAATACCGCACCAGTTGCCGTCTGCGCCTTCTGGACTGCTTTGGCAATCAGCGCTCTATCCTACGCTCTGTCCGGCAATATCTTCTGCCGGATGCTCAGACTGCTCTATATCATAACAGTGTTTGCAGTTCCTGAATTTATGATTTTTCTTCCTCTGACTGCCTATGATTGTGCCGCTGAGAACTACGAAAAATGGATCGCTGCAGCTTTGTCGGCCGCTTCTCTTCTATTTCATTACTTTTCCGGTAGCTTTGAAACTCTGTTTTCTCCTGAATTTCCGGGCTTTATTCTTTTTTACTGTGTCGTCATCGGCTGCGTTCTTGCTGTGTTAATGCACAAAAAAACAGCCTCCTACGAAAGGCTGCACCAAAAATTTTATAAAATGCGGGACGACGATGCGGAACTTGCCCTGCTGCTCGAAGAACGCAATCAATCACTGCTCGAAAAACAAAATAATGAAATTTACACAGCTACCTTGCGGGAACGCAACCGCATTGCCCGCGAAATTCACGATAACGTCGGCCATATGATTACTCGCTCTATTCTGATGGTGGGTGCTTTAAAAACAGTACAAAAAGAACCCTCCTTGCTGGAACCCCTTTCCGCTCTCCATACCACGTTGAATCAGGCCATGGACAGCATCCGAAAAAGTGTCCACGATCTGCACGACAGCTCCATAAACCTAAATGATTCGCTGGAATCGCTCATCCGTGATTTCACATTCTGTCCTGTCACGTTGCAGTATGACGTACAGTCTGCCCTGCCCAGCGACGTCAAATACAGCCTGATCTCCATTGTAAAAGAAGCGCTTGTAAACATCGCCCGGCACAGCAATGCCACACAGGCCTCCTTAAACATCATAGAACATCCGGGCTTCTACCAGTTCACTTTGCACGATAATGGAACCAAAATCTCCGGGCTTCCCTGCCTTGCACCAGAGATTTCCAAAGCATCATCTGAGTTTACTTCTTCCGGCATCGGACTTTCCAATATCCGTGCCCGTGTAAAAGCATTCGACGGACATTTGAATATTGACTGGAAAGAAGGTTTCCGCATTTATATCACAATACCGAAAAATCAGGCTCGATAAGACGGCCTGTGTAATCTTTTCGAACAGATTTCATTCCATTTATTCAAAAGGAAAGGTTGGTTTGCTGTTATGAATATTCTCCTTGTTGACGACGATCTTCTCGTCACTACTGCACTGAAAATTATTCTGGAATCCGATCCGGAGCTGCATATCGTTGATACCGCATCTTCCGGTAAGGAAGCCATTGCACTTTTTGAAAAGCACCTGCCGGATGTTCTTCTTATGGATATCCGTATGAAAGATATGACCGGCCTCGATGCTGCGAGAATCATTCTTGAGCACCATGCAAACGCACGTATTCTGATGCTCACTACTTTTTCCGATGACGAATACATCATAAAAGCTTTGCGCATCGGTACCTGCGGCTATCTTCTCAAACAGGATTACGAACATATCATACCAGCCCTCAAGGCGGTCCAAAACGGGCAGACCGTATTCGGCAGTGAAATCACGCAGCGCATCCCGGAACTTCTCCTGCGCAGAGATGCCTTTGACTATGAAAAATACGATATTTCTGACAAAGAACTGGATATTATCCGTGGCGTTGCACAGGGCCTCAGCAACCGTGAGATCGCTGAAGCCCTGTACCTCGGTGAAGGAACCGTTCGCAATTATTTAAGTACCATTCTTACAAAACTGAATCTGCGTGACCGCACCCAACTTGCCGTATTTTATCTGAACCACAAATAACAGCCTGCCTTGTAATATGCTTCATTCTCCTGTACAGCATTCCTATACGGTATGGTTCTTTGCAATAAACAGTGGGAATGTATCTGCTCCCTTCATCTCTTTGCCTGCACTTACTTTTACATTTTTGTCTGCAATCAGATATTCAATCGAAGCACCCGATTCCACGACTGTATCCTGCATCAGGATACAGTTCTTTACTTTCGCACCTTTGGCGATCTGCACACCACGGAACAAAATGCTGTTTTCCACTTCTCCCTCAATCACACAACCATCTGCTACCATCACATTGCTGACTTTTGCCCCGTCAACATATCTGGTCGGATTGTCGTCACGGATCTTTGTATAAATCGGAGCGCCTGAAAACAGCGCATCCAGATTGTAATCATCAAGAAGCTTCATATTCTCATCAAAGTAACTCTTAATGCCGGAGATTCTTGCCATGTAACCTTCATATTTATAAGCCTGTACATTAAGCTTGCTGAGCTGTGTCAGCAGCACATCGCGGTTAAAATGCTCCTGTCCGCGAACAAAGGCTGTATTTACCATATCTATCAGCAGTTCACGGTCAATCACATAGATATTCATAGAGAAATTCTGAACGCCTTTTTCTGTCGGATTTACATAAATCTTTGTAATCCGGCCGTCCTGAATATTAAACGTATAATAAAAGCCCTTGCTGTGATCAAGCGTTCGTCTCAGGCTCTCCGGAATCTCCTCCTCTTTATATGCAATGCTGACATCCGCGCCCGTCTCAATATGATGGCGGATCATGTCATTGAAATCAAAATTCACCGCAATGCTCGAATCTGCCATCACCACATACGGTTCTTTCTGCTCCCGCAAAAAACCAAGAAGGCTTGCCAGCGCACTAATACGACCGTTATAGCGCTTCGACGCACGCTCAGAATACGGAGGAAATATGTTCAGACCACCGTTTTTCCGCACCAGATCCCACTCACGACCGGAGCCAAGATGGTCCATCAGAGAATGGTAGTTATTGTTTACCATAACAGAAATATTGTCAATTCCACAGTTCGACATACTCGATAAAATAAAATCGATCATACGGTAACGGCTTGCAAAAGGTATGGATGCCATCATCCGCACATTGACCAGCTCCGGAACAAGCGGGTCATAATTGTTTGGAAAAATAATGCCAAGCGCACTAGAATTTGATTTTACCATTGTTCTCCACCGCCTTCTACATTTTTATCTACCATTGCATTTGGACCGATTTTTGCATTCTCACCGATCACAACGCCAGGACCGACTGTGGCAACACCACATGCATCCCCTTCTGGCATCGCGCCGACCACGGCATTCTCACCGATTACAACATTCTCCGCAAGAATACAGTGTTTTACAATCGCCCCTGCCTTAATCTCAGATCCGCCCATAATCACGGCATCCTCAATGATAGCGCCAGCCTCTACCTTTACGCCTGCAAACAAGACAGAATGCTTTACCGTTCCTGCCACGCGGCAACCGTCTGTGATCATGGAATCTTCAACAACTGCTCCGGCGTTTATTTTGTGGCCGGTCATACCGCTGTTCCGGCTGTAAATCTTCCAGTTTTCATCGAACAGATTGATACCGCTGTGCTCCGGGTCAAGGACTTCCATATTTGCTTCCCACAAAGAGGCAATGGTTCCCACATCCTTCCAGTAGCCGCTGAAATGGTATGCATACATTTTTCTGTTATCGCGAAGCAGATTCGGGATGATATTGTTTCCAAAATCATTTTCAGACTGTGGATCAAGCTCGTCCTCTGTCAGATACTTTTTCAGGATGTCCCAGTTAAAAATATAGATTCCCATGGAAGCCAAGTTCGACTTTGGATTCTTCGGCTTCTCCTGAAATTCGGTAATGCGGTCATCCTCATCTGCCACCATCAAACCGAAACGCGGAGCCTCCTCCCACGGAACTTCCATAACTGCAACGCTGAACTCCGCATTTTTTTCTTTATGAAATTTCAGAAAATCGCTGTAATCCTGCTTGCAGATCTGATCACCGGAAAGAATGATCACATACTTCGGATCGTAACGTTCAATAAAATCCAGATTCTGATATATTGCATTTGCCGTTCCTTTGTACCAGTCAGAGCCGGTCGCCCGCTGATACGGCGGCAAAACATGAACACCTCCATAAAGCCGGTCAAGATCCCACGGCTGGCCATTTCCGATATACTCGTTTAAGACGAGCGGCTGATATTGCGTAAGAATACCTACGGTATCGATACCGGAATTCACGCAGTTCGAAAGCGGAAAATCAATAATACGGTACTTTCCACCAAATGGAACCGCTGGTTTTGCAAGCCTCTGAGTCAGTGCATACAGACGAGAACCCTGACCCCCAGCCAGAAGCATTGCAATCATTTCTTTAGCCATAATACTTCCTCCTGTTTTAAAATGCTTATGTTGAAATTATACACTATGTTTTTAAAAATGGGTAGTGTTTTTGTGCAGATTTTTGAAATTTTTTTGTAAAATCTGGGAGACAATCCTCGACAGATTCAACAAAAAAACGAGACTGTTATACAAGAAATCCGCCAGTGCGACGGTTTCCTGCAAACAGCCTCAGAAACAATCCGGAAAACAAAACCGGTACCACATATTAAATTAGTTTCCTATCCAAATCAATTTCTTATCCAGATTAATTTCAATGAAAACCCTTTCATCACTGTTTCTTTATAATACAAGAGACGGAGCGGAATACACACGTGCCTTCAGTTCACTGTTCAGCATATAAAGCCCCTTTGCATCTGTTCCGAACAGTTCCATCTTTGTTATCATATCAGAAGCGTTCTTTTCTTCCTCTCCCTGCTCTTTTACAAACCAGTCGAGAAGCTGCATGGTCCGGAAATCATGCGCTTCATGCGCTGCAGCATAGATCGTATGTATCAATTCCGTCACATATTTTTCATGAGCCAGTCCCGCTTTAAGCGGCGCCATATGATCGGTAAGTTCGCAGTCCGGCTTTGCAATCGCCTCAAATGTCACTTTCTGTCCATTATTCTGCAAATACTGATAAAACAGCATTGCATGATCCCGCTCTTCCTGCGCCTGCACCTTGTACCAGTTCTCAAATCCATCGAGTCCTGCCCCTGCGTAATAATTTGCAAATTCCAGATACAGATATGCAGAATAAAATTCTTTATTAATCTGTTCATTAATAAGCGCTGATACTTTTTCGTTCACGTTCCTGAACCTCCTTCATCGGATGTAATTATTTTAACTTAGTCTTTCTTTCAGCCATCATTTTATCTTATCCTTTCTACAAAGTCAAATTTTATTGTTCTTGTGATATATTGGAAAATCCACTATAATCAGACCTAGAAAAGGAGATGCCAAAATGAAGATCGTATTACAAAACCTCACAAAAAAATTCCCTGCTCCAGGCAGGAAATCACAAAAAGAAATTATCGCAGTGGACAATTTTTCCTTTGAAATCCCGGACGGAAAGCTGGTCGGTTTGCTCGGTCCCTCCGGATGCGGAAAGAGTACCACACTGAACCTGATCTGCGGACTGCTTGCGCCAAGCAGCGGAAAAATCTTTTTCGGCGACAACGACGTAACAGACCTGCCCCCGGAAAACCGCGGCGTGGGCATGGTATTCCAAAACTACGCGCTTTACCCGCATTTAACGGTACGCCAGAATATTCTGTTTCCACTTCAGAACCTGAAAGGAAAAAACAGACCTTCCAAGGAAGAGATGGAGAGCCGCGTACACAATGCTGCAAAGCTTGTACAGATTGACTCTCTGCTCGATCGAAAACCCGGAGAACTTTCCGGTGGTCAGCAGCAGCGTGTTGCAATCGCACGTGCGCTCGTAAAAATGCCGCACGTACTGCTGCTTGATGAACCGCTCTCCAACCTTGATGCAAGACTTCGCCTCCAGACCCGCGAAGAAATCCGAAAAATCCAGAAAAAAACAGGTATTACCACCGTATTTGTCACGCACGACCAGGAAGAGGCCATGAGCATTTCAGATCTGATTGTTGTGATGAAGGATGGCCTCATTCAGCAGATCGGACAGCCGCAGCAGGTTTACGACAATCCTGTAAATCTCTTTGTTGCAAAATTTCTCGGCACACCTCCGATCAATGTGTTCGAGGGTTCCATCCGATCTGAACAATTATATATAGGTAGTCATTCCGTTCTCCCGGCTGAAGGCATCCCGGATCAGAAAGTCTTTGCTGCCGTCCGTCCGGAAGGTTTCATTCCCGACGAAAATGGTCCTCTTTGCTGCACTTTAAACGGCATTGAGGTCATGGGACGCGATATCAGCATTATTTCTTCACACGCATGTGCTGCAGGCCCTGCAATCCGTTCCATCATCGCGGCGGAAAACAGAATAGATACCACAGCTTCCGAAGTACGTTTCAGCCTGAAGCCTTCCAAGGTATTCCTGTTCAGCCAAAAATCAGAAGAACGGATTTATCCTTCCTGTTAAAAATGTGAAGCAACTTATCATAACCCCAAACGGAGGAACTTTTATGGAAAAAAGAAATACAAAAGCCTGGCTCTATCTTCTTCCGGCGCTTTTCTTCCTGGGATTCTTTATGGTGTATCCGTTGATTGATGTTTTTATTTATTCTTTCGAAGAAGGGTATAACTTTGCATCCCAGACTTATTTTGGTGTCGGAAGCTACAACTACGCTTATGTGCTGCGCGACCCTTATTTTTTGCAGGCAGTCAAAAATACACTGATTCTGGTCATTATCACGGTTCCCCTTTCCACAGCATTCGCACTCCTGCTTTCGGCGGCTCTTTCTTCGATCAAACCGCTGCGGAACCTATTTCAGACCGTATATTTTCTGCCCTATGTGACCAATACGCTGGCTGTAGGCCTCGTATTTATGATTTTGTTTAAAAAGACGGCGTACTCAGACGGCATGATCAATCTGCTCATCAACTGGTTCGGCGGCAGCTCGGTTGATTTCATTGACGGACCATACTGGGCCAAAATGTTTGTATTGTGCTTTTATACGATCTGGATTGTCATGCCATTCAAGGTGCTGCTTTTGACAAGCGCCCTTGCATCCGTGAATCAGAACTATTACAATGCTGCCCGGGTTGACGGTACCTCGAAACGACGAATTTTTCTGCGCATCACGCTTCCGATGATCTCTCCCACCGTTTTTTATCTGGTCATTACCGGATTCATCGGCGCTTTCAAAGCCTACAGCGATGCGGTCGCACTTTTCGGTACAGATTTGAACGCAGCGGGCATGAACACAATCGTCGGCTATGTCTATGACATGCTCTACGGAAACAGCGGCGGTTATCCGTCCTACGCATCTGCTGCCGCCATTCTCTTGTTCGTCATTGTGCTCACCATCACCTGCATCAACCTGCTTGTAAGCAAAAAGCACGTGCATTATTCTTGAGTCAGTCTTTCGATCAGTAAAAACGCATATCGTATTTTTGCTATCACTGATTTATATCGTCCGCAGAATATTGACGAAACCTCAAAATCCGATTGGAAAAGGATAAACAACATGGAAAATCAAATAAATTATCAGAAAATAGAACAATCTGCCCGGACCCGTAAACGCATACAACGTACATTGGTCTATCTACTGCTGACCTTCTGGGCAGTCGTCGTATTATTTCCTTTTTACTGGATGCTCCTGACTTCCATAAAAAGCTACGGTTCCTACAATGCCGAACATATCCCGGCATTTTTTACCCTGACACCGACTCTGCAGAACTATGCAGACGCTTTCACTGCCGTACCGCTTGGAAAATACCTGCTGAACACAGTCTTTTTTACCATTGTGACCACAGCTGCCATGCTGATCGTGATCATACTGTCCGCATTCGCTTTCGCGCGTCTGCAATTTCGCGGAAAACAGCTTACCTTCACCCTGTTTCTCTCACTGATGATGATCCCGAACGAGCTGGTTGTCATCACAAATTTCGTAACAATAACAAACTGGGACATGCGCAACACCTTTGCAGGATTGATTCTCCCGTCCGTTACCTCTGTATTTTATATTTATCTGCTGAAAGAAAACTTTGAGCAGGTACCGGACGAGCTTTACCGTGCCGCAAAGGTTGACGGAACTTCAGATTTTAAATATCTGTGCCGTGTTCTGCTTCCCATCTGCCGCCCTACGCTCATCACAATCACGATTCTGAAAATCATCGAGTGCTGGAACTCCTATGTATGGCCACGACTGATCACCGACGACGCAGCGTATTATCTTGTCTCAAACGGGATTCAGGAAATCCGGGAAAACGGCTTCGGTCGTGAGAATATTCCGGCCATGATGGCCGCAGTTACCGTCATCTCGCTCCCGCTGATTCTACTATTCCTGTTGTTCCGAAAAAAAATTATGGCTGGTGTTTCGAGAGGGGGTACAAAAGGATGATGCATATGCTCAAAAAATTGCTCTGTTTTTCCTGCCTTGCAGCCTGCGTCCTGTCACTGACGGGCTGCCACGGCTCCCGCAAACAAAATACGATCGCAATCCCTGAGTCTTTTGACACCTCAAAGGACTATGAAATCACATTCTGGGCTAAAAATGACACAAACAAGACGCAGACAGATATCTATAAAAAAGCGATCAGCGATTTTCAAAAACAGTATCCCAATATCACAGTCACACTTCGTCTGTATACGGACTATGGAAAAATCTATAATGATGTCATCACAAACATCGCAACAAATACGACGCCAAATGTCTGCATCACCTATCCGGATCATATCGCGACCTATCTGACCGGAGAAGGGACTGTAGTTCCACTCGATGCCTTTTTCACGGATGAAAAATACGGGCTCGGCGGCAGCGAAGTTGCTTTTGATGCACCAAAGCAGTCCGAACTCATCCCCTACTTTCTGGATGAATGTTCTTTTGCAGGACACTATTATGCAGTTCCATTCATGCGTTCTACTGAAGCATGCTACGTCAATAAAACGTACGTGGAAGAGCTTGGCTATACACTGCCCGAAACGCTCACCTGGGATTTTATCTGGGAAGTTTCCGAAGCCGCAACAGCCAAAGATGCGAATGGCAAATTCCTTGTCAATCAGCAGGAAGTCATGATACCGTTTATTTATAAGTCAACGGACAATATGATGATTCAGATGCTTCGTCAAAAAGAGGCCGGTTATTCCACAGACAGCGGAGAAATCCAGCTGTTTAACGATACGACAAAGGAGTTGCTTTACACGATAGCCTCACACGTGAAAAACGGTGCGTTCTCCACATTCAAGATTTCAAGCTATCCGGCCAATTTTCTGAATGCCGGCCAGTGTATCTTTGCAATCGACTCCACTGCCGGCGCAACCTGGATGGGGTGTGACGCGCCGCTCGTAGATATCAGCAAAGAAGCGCTTGTAAAGTTCGACACAGAGGTCATGACGATTCCGCAGTTTGATCCGCAAAATCCGCAGATGATTTCTCAGGGTCCCTCTCTTTGTATTTTCGGCAAAGAAGATCCCCAGGAGGTTCTGGCATCCTGGCTTTTTACACAATATCTCCTGACAAATGAAGTACAGATTGCATACTCCAGGACGGAAGGTTACGTCCCTGTCACAAAGAAAGCGCAGGAGTCAGAGGAATATCAGGACTATCTCTCCCGCTGCGGGGAAGATAACTCTGCTTACTATGACGTGAAAATCAAAGCTTCAAAGTTACTGCTCGATCATGTCAATGACACCTTTGTAACTCCTGTATTTAACGGCTCCGCATCTTTGCGCGACGCCGCTGGACAGCTCATTGAAAATGTAACAAAATCCGTGCGCAGAAAACAGGAAATAAACGACGACTACATCGAAAAACTTTACAACGATGTAGCCTCCCTGTGCCACTTGGGTGAAAGCTCGGCCGCAGGCAACGGCAAAAAAGAGCTCGGACCACTGCCCGGCGCATCGGCTGCTCTGCTCGGTGTTCTCTTTGCTGTATGGTGCGTCATCTTTCTGTATCTTGCTTTCCAGACGCTGAAAAAAGCGAAGAAAGATTGTTAAGAAAATATCAATAACATTGCTTTTTCTTTTTTTTCGAGTATAATGTAGGTGATATCAAATACGAAAAGGAGAATTATTATGAAAAAAGGTATTGCATTCTTAACGGCACTTTCTCTTACACTCACTTTTTCCGTAACCGCTCTGGCCGGAGAAACATCGGAAGGCGTTATGACCCATGACGAATACGTTGCCGCAGAACTCGAAACCGAGGTTACTGTTGAAACCTACGTACAGGCAAAACAGTCCTGGTGGGAGGACAAGGCCACAGTTTATTCCCAGAATGAAGACGGCGCTTATTTCCTCTACAACATGGCCTGCTCTGAGGAAGACTATGAAAAGCTCGTTCCGGGAACCAAAATTAAAGTAACCGGATACAAAGCGGAATGGTCCGGCGAGGTAGAAATTATTGACGCTACATTTGAAATCCTCGAAGGCGAGGAGTACATCGCTCCGGTCACAGACGTGACAGAGCTGCTTGGCAAAGATGAGCTGATCGAACATCAGAACGAATTCGTCGCTTTCAAAGGAATGACAGTGGAAGCTGCCGGACAGGATGAAAATGGCAACGACGTGGCATTCCTGTACAATTGGGACGGCTCCGGTACAGACGGTGACGATCTTTATTTCAACGTTTCTTTAAACGGCGAAACCTATACCTTTACTGTAGAATCTTACCTGTGCGATAATACGACCGATGTTTATAAAGCAGTTACGGAACTGAAAATCGGCGATATCATTGATATGGAAGGCTTCCTGTATTGGTATGAAGGCGTTAATCCGCATATCACAACGGTAACTGCTGCAAAATAAGTTCCGGCAAAACACAGACTAAAAAAGAGCTGTCACACAATCCACAGTTTCATGGAAATGGAACCTTTTGTCCGATCCTGAAATTTGTGTCTGTGCGACAGCTTTTCTTATATCCAAAATGCAGTCTTCGCAATCACGTGAAATCTTATTTTAAAAATCCATTGATAATCTGCTCTTCAGCTTCCTGCTCCGTAAGTCCGAGCGTCATCAATTTAACAATCTGCTCTCCCGCTATTTTCCCGATCGCAGCCTCATGAATCAGTGCAGCATCAAGATCATTGGCCTCCAGCTGTGGCACAGCAAGAATCCGGGCATTTCCCATAATAATGGCATCGCACTCGGTATGGCCGCTGCACGCAGCGTTTCCAATAATCTTTGCGTCAAATTTCTGATAAGAAGAATCCTTCGCAACAGACCTGGAAACCACATCTGCGTGCGATTGTTCTCCATCAAGCTTCACCTCATAATTGCTGATCGCTGTCTGATCTCCATGCGTCATCAGACGCTCCCGGACAAGCAGCTTCGCTCCTGCCGCAAGCTCCGCATACGTATCACGTTTTGTGGAATCAACGCCTTTGATCTGCACCATCTCCATCTCTACCACGCTTCCTTCCTGCTGGTAGACCTCTGTGCCTGGATTTAAAATACGCTTTCCGCTACCCTCTCCTGACCCGTAATGCTTCTCTACATACTTTACTTTGGCATTTTTCCCTACATAAAACCGATGGATACCATCATGCTCCGAATCCTGCACACCGCAGTTATCAATGCCGCAGCCTGCTACAATCGTCACATCACAGTCCTCTCCAATATAAAAATCATTGTACACCACTTCCTTCAAACCGCTCTGGCTGAGCACAACCGGAATGTGCACACTCTCGTTTTTTGTACCTTCTTTGATGCGAATGGTAATTCCGCTTCCGTCCTCTTTCGACTCAATGTCAATATTTGCCGTAGTATTCCTGGCCGCCGATTTTCCATTTGCACGGATGTTGTAAGCGCCTTCCGGAACCTCATGGAGGTCAGCCACCTCTTCTAGCAGCCTTTTCTGGATTTCATCCATCATTCTCTTTTCCCTCCCATCTGATATTTATCGCACACATTCACTGCAGAATCTGTACCGAGAAGTCCCGGCAATATCTCTTCTTTTGTCCCATGCTCCACAATTTTTCCATCAGACAACACCAAAATTTCATCCGCAATATCCAAAATACGCTCCTGATGTGAAATAATCAGGATTGAATTTCTGCTGTTTTCTTTTCGCATGCGTTCAAACACCTGAATCAGATTCTGGAAACTCCACAGATCAATACCGGCCTCCGGCTCATCAAAAACAGATAGTCTGCTCTTTCGTGCCAGCACGGTCGCTATCTCAATTCGCTTCAGCTCCCCGCCGGAAAGGCTCGCATTTACCTCACGGTCTATATAATCTCTGGCACAAAGCCCGACCTCTGAAAGATACTGGCAGGCCTCCGAAACAGAAATCGGTTTCCCCGACGCCAGTCGAATCAAATCTTTTACGGTAATCCCCTTAAAGCGCACCGGCTGCTGAAATGCATATCCGATTCCCATCTGGGCACGTTCTGCGATACTCTTGTCCGTGATATTCACACCGTCAAACCATATTTCTCCTGACGTAGGAGTCTCGATTCCCGCAATCAGCTTCGCCAGTGTGGATTTACCTCCGCCGTTCGGACCAGTAATTACAATAAACTTCCCCTCGTCCAGGGTCAGATTCATATCTCTGATAATTTCTGTAGCCTCTTTTTCATCCGAGACTTCAAACGAAATGTTCTTTAATTCCAGCATAATATCATTCCATCCTTTCATGCTGCTTTATCCACTGCAATTATACATGGCTTTTCCCCGGATAGCAAGCCTGCGACAATGTACTTTATCATGTACTTTAAAATTTAACTTTCCTTATATCAAAAAATATCTCCCGGCATAACTATTCTTCCAATAACCAAAAAGGAACTGCCGCATAAATTACCTGCAACAGCTCCGTCTCTTTTTACTATTATAAATTATTCTGCTTCCTGATATCTGTCCTTATACCATGCATCAAATTATTACGTTCAAATCCCATATCTGAGATTATTCTGCCTCTTCTGTCTCTGCAAGAGAAGGTACAAATGGCTTCTGATTCCGTGTATCGCTCATCGTCAGAGTTCCGTAACTGAAGCTGTATCTCAGCGTGTCTGTATTGTTCATCATGTACCAGGTAAGTTCATCATACATGGTATTGGCATCCTCAAGCGCTTTGTTCTGCTTCTCAATCGTATATTCTGTGAGGTAAGCCGCTGCTTCCTCCGGAGAAGTCTCGTACAGTTTTGCTGCTTCTGCCAGCACATCCGGATATTCCTCAAGCAGACCAAGCTCTACGCTATGCCAGTAATCACGCACACCTGCGCCGTAATATTTACGATCCTGCTCACTCAGTGCGCAAAGGCGTTTGAAGATAATACTTGCCATGGAATCATCATACGTCAGTCCGGAATCCTTTTCCGTATCTGCCTTGAATGCTTCTGCTGTGTCTGTAACCAGATTGGAAACCGGAAGATAGACCGAATGCTCTGAATTTGCAAGGCAGGCCCAGGTTACGCAGGCCATTTCTGCCGGGAGATTGTCATACACTTCAATCACATGAGCAGTACCCTGTGATTCTGTACCGATTACACGCTGGTCAATACGTCCTGTCTCATCCGGTGAAAACTCTGTTCCTTCAAAACGGTTCCGGAATACTTCCAGAACGTCTTCCACACTGACTTTTTCGTCCGGTTTGTAGAAAAGATCATATTTTGTATTGGTTGCATAATCGCCTGCCGTAGACGGTGCAAGCAGCGTATGTCCAACCCAGGTGCGGCGGTTCGCATAATTTGCCAGTCTGCCTGAATAGGTGGCAAAAATATCCATCTGTCCGCTCTCTTCATCCTTTACTGCCAGTCCTGCCTCCTCCGGCATGGAAAACAGCTCCGGTGAGCACATTACATTCTCATCTTCCGGATCAAGATACTGAATCATAAATTCATTTCCGT
This sequence comes from bacterium 1XD42-54, assembly GCA_003612585.1. Taxonomy (GTDB): domain Bacteria; phylum Bacillota; class Clostridia; order Lachnospirales; family Lachnospiraceae; genus Choladousia. The sequence goes on along the minus strand of RAZH01000002.1, from coordinate 269,235 downwards.
AAACAGAAACAGCGTCCTCCGGCATCTTAACAGCCGCCCACTGATGTCCTGTATAAGTCTCTACGTACCACGCCTCTGTCTGGTCTGCGATCATGAGAATATTCTGCTCACTGCTTCCAAGCTCTTCCATAATCTGTCCGATCAGTTCCACGCCTTCACGTGCTGTTTTACAGGTCGCTGCAACCAGCTCTGTAACCACCTCTTCGCAAAGACCACCCTTTACTGGCGGATCCATTGCTCTGATCTCAGAACGAATATATGCAGTGACAGTTCCCGTAATGGCAACACCGCATTCATTTGCGCAGGCGGAGCCGTAACGCCCGAATCCCATACCGGTTGCCATCGGAGTGGATGTATACTTGTAAGTTGTATCAGGAAGCTCCCAGCTGAATCCAGCTACGCCGTCATACGTTCTGCCCGGCTCATTTTCCACGCGGTCTACAACAACTTCAAGAAAAGTTGCCGCAAGCGGATGCAGGTCAACGGTACGTGCTATCACAGTTGCTCCATTTTCACTTGCCTCTTTTCCGACATACAGTCCTGTGCAGGCAAGCGCGCTCGTGCTCGGCACTGCAAGTGCTGCAGCCATTGCAATTACTAATGCTGTTTTTCTTTTTCTCATAATCTTCTCCTCTCCTTATCAGGTATCAGCAGTTATCAGAAAGTACAGGAAAAGAATACCACTCCCCAGCTCTATATGTCAACCATTTAAAGTGTTAATATTTTAACGTTATAAAGCATCATAGTAAACAAAGATGCTGCAGAAGAAACTTTTCGTAAGTATCAGCATCTCTGCAGCATTTCTATTTCTGTGTTACTCTCGTAAAATCTGGCGCACCAATCATATCATAAGGCGTTGTCTGGTATACATAATAGTTCAGCCAGTTTGTATACAGATTGTTGGCATGAGACCTCCACAGCAGCAGTGGCTTGTTTTCCGGATTATCGTCTGTATAATAATTTTTCGGAACCTCAATCGGCAATCCTTTATTCAAATCTCTGTGATACTCCCCGTCCAGCGTCACACGGTCATACTCCGGATGACCCATCACAAAAATCTTCCGGCCGTCATCTGCCATAGCCAAAAACAGCCCGGCCTCCTCTGACTCAGCGAGGATCGTGAGTTCCTGTATTTTGCGGATTTCCTCTATGGGAACATCCGTATGTCTGGAATGTGGAGCAAGAAATGCATCGTCAAAACCGCGGACCAGAGGTACCTTACGGTTTAGCACACGATGCCAGAACAGGCCGAACATTTTTTTATCCAGCCGACGCTTTTGAAGTCCATAATGGTAAAAAAGCCCGGCCTGAGCTGCCCAACATAAATAGATGGTAGAGGTTACATTCTCTTTTGTCCACTCCATAATCTCTTTCAGCTCTTCCCAGTAATCCACCTCTTCAAATTCCAGCATCTCCACTGGAGCTCCGGTGATAATCATTCCGTCAAAACGACGTTCTCTGATGTCCTCAAATTCAACATAAAACTCATTCAAATGGCTCCGTGACGTATTTTTCGCCTCGTGCGAACTCACTTTCACAAATGTCACATCCACCTGTAGAGGCGTATTCGACAGAGAGCGCAAAAGCTGCAGTTCCGTATCCTCCTTCAGTGGCATCAGATTTAAAATTGCAATGTGAATCGGACGGATGTCCTGATGTACCGCCCGGTTTTCATCCATCACAAAAATATTTTCCCGTTCCAGAATCTCTTTCGCCGGCAGGTTACTGCGTACTTTAATCGGCATTTTCTTTCCTCCTGTGTCTTTTATCTCCGCTGGGGTATTATTCCCTGCTCCTATTGCTGTGCGACAAACGTAATTATTCACTAAATATTACTGTGGAACATCGGCCTCCTCTGTAATTGCCAGAAATGCCTCTTCCGACAGAATTGGTATTTCAAGCTCCCTCGCTTTTTTATTCTTAGAAGACGTAGAGGCTGTGTCATTGTTAATCAGATAATCTGTGTTCTTTGAAACAGAACCTGTGACCTTCCCTCCTCGCTCCTCAATAAATGCTTTCAACTCATTCCGGTTTTCAAAATGATTTACGCTACCAGTAATCACAAATACTTTTCCCGCAAATACCTGTGCTTTTGCTGATGCCTCTGGCCGTTCAATTACAACCTCCTCACAGAGCAGGTCAAGATTCTTGGCATTTACCGGGTCCGAAAAATAACCGGCCACTGCTGCTGCGATGACTGGCCCGAGTCCCTCCACTGCTGCGAGCTCTTCCTCACTGCCGGAACGAATTCGATCCAGATCATAATCAAAATGACGGCAAAGCAACTTGGCATTTGCAACACCGATATTGGGAATTCCCAGACTGTAAATAACCCTCGGAAGCGTTGTCTGTCTGGCATACTCAATACTCTGGATCAGATTTTGGTAAGACTTTTCTCCAAATCCCTCCATCTCCACAATTTCATCTTTATATTTTGAAAGATGGAAAATATCTGCAAACCGGCGAATATAGCCTTTGGCAATAAATTTTTCCAGCGTCGCCTCAGAAAGTCCCTCGATATTCATTGCATCACGGCTGACAAACAGTGTAAATGATTTGATTTTCTTCGCACTGCACTCTGTATTCGTACAATACAATGTCTCTACATCATTTACGGAATGCACCTCGGTTTTCCCTCCGCAAACGGGGCACATTTCCGGTATCGGAATGCTGTCGCTCCCAGTCAGATTTTCTGCAATCTGTGGAATAATCATATTAGCTTTGTATACAGTAATCGTATCCCCAAGCCCAAGGCGCAGTGCTTTCATGATACTCAGATTATGGACGCTCGCCCGGCTGACGGTCGTTCCCTCCAGCTCTACCGGTTCAAAAATCGCCACCGGATTAATCAGTCCGGTTCGTGACGGGCTCCATTCAATCTCCAGAAGCTTCGTTTCTCTCGTTTCGTCCTGCCATTTAAAAGCAATCGAATCGCGCGGAAATTTCGCAGTCCTTCCCAGTGATTGGCCATACGCTATGTCATCATAGGTCACAACCAAGCCATCGGAAGGAATGTCATAATGCTGTATTCTCTCCGCAAAATAATCAATTGTATCTTCGATATTTTTCGCATCAGCGACACGATACTCCACAACATCGAAGCCCTGCGCTCCAAGCCACTCAAACTGTGCCGCTCTTGAATTGCGAAAATCAACCCCGTCTGCTTTTACAAGTGAAAAGGCATAAAAACGCACATGCCGGTTCGCTGTAATCTCATTATTCAGCTGTCTTACCGAACCGCTGCAGAGATTACGCGGGTTTTTGTATTTTGCATCAATATCTCCTATCTCTTCATTGATCTTTTTAAACTCTGTATACGTAATCACTGCTTCACCGCGCAGAATCAATTCTCCCTGGTAGGCAATGCGCAGCGGTATATTCTGAAAAACTCTGGCATTGTTTGTTATAACTTCACCAATCTCTCCATTTCCACGCGTAACAGCTTTCGCAAGACTGCCATTACGATAAGTCAATACAACCGTAAGACCGTCCAGCTTCCATGAAACAAGTACCTTATGCTCACCCGCAAATGCTGCAAGTTCCGTACGTTCTTTTGTTTTTCCAAGGGAAAGCATAACCGTCTCATGACGCTCTTTAGGCAAAGTCTCCAGTGCCTCATATCCTACCGTCACAGTCGGACTTCCGGCCAGTACAATACCACTGTCCCGTTCCAGCTTCTGAAGCTCATCATACAACCTGTCGTATTCAAAATTGCTCATGAGCTCCTGATCATCCTGATAGTACGCTTTTGATGCTTTTGTAAGCTGTTCAGATAATTCCTTCATCCGTTCAATCTGCTGATTCATCTGACTTTCTGATTCCTTTCCCTGTTCCCTGGAATCTGCCCCAACTGCTCTTGCAGTACTCCCAGCTCCCTGCGTGTCACACTTCGGTATTCCCCGGGCTGTAGCTTTCCAAGTTCAATATTCATAATCCTGACACGTATGAGACGTGTCACCTTATAATGAAATGCCGCACACATCCTGCGGATCTGACGATTCAACCCCTGCGTCAGGATAATGCGAAACTGTCGTTCTCCTGCCAGTGATATTTTGCACGGCCGCGTTTTTACTTCAAGTTCTGAAAGATACACACCCTCAGACATCTTTTTAAGAAATTCAGGCGTTATCTTTTTATCTACTGTTACGAGATACTCTTTCTCATGATAATTACCAGCACGCATAATTTTATTCAGAATATCCCCGTTATTGGTCATCAGAAGCAGACCTTCTGAGTCTTTATCCAGTCTTCCGACCGAAAAAATGCGTTTCGGATAATTCAACAGATCATAGATTGTCTTGTCATCCCACCTCTTATCTGTCGTACAAACAACGCCCCTTGGCTTATGCACCGCCAACAGAATCATTTCTTTTTCCCGCACTACCTCACTGCCTTTAACCAGAACCTTCGCTCCAGGCAAAAGTTTCATACCACAAACTGCCGGTCGGCCATCTACCAAAACCTGTCCTGCTTCGATCAAACGATCCGCTTCCCGCCTGGAACACACTCCGGCATCGCTTAAATATTTATTTAACCGGATTTCTCCGACAATCTTCTCTTTCACAAATCCCATGTATCTGAACCTCATTATGAACTTTTAGCACTGCATTTTAGTCACTTACGTTAGTTTAACACAAGAGCACATCCGGTACAATAAAAGTTTCCCCAAAATGATCAAGTAACGAAGATTTTTCTCGTGCACATAAAAGGCTGCTGCAAAATGCAATCGAACTAAATTCTTGTGCATTTTACAACAGCCTGCTTCTGTTATCTTTATATTTTCTAGATTTACATCTGTCTGGAACGAATACTACCCCAAATATTGGGACATCACATAACCTTCAATCGTCGTTCCATTTGCTGTATAACGGATTTTAGACCATCCACTCTCAAGGTTCTCGAGTACCTCCACCGACTGTCCTTGGGTAAGCACACCGTAAAGCGCTGCATCTGCTGAAGCCTCACCACGTACATTCACTTCTGTTGTAGCTACCATCGTACCCGTCGTAGTACCCGTAACCGGTGTTCCCCCGTCTCCTCCGTCAGGACTGTCTGTCTGCGGGGTATCCTGACTGCTGTCCGGCTCAAGAAGCTTTTTCAATTCCGGGTCCGAGGCTTTGGCATTTTCCAGCTTGGTATCCACATCTTCGCTGAGCGCCTGCACATCATCGTCAGCCATTCGCTCTCTCAGATATGCCTCCTGCTCCGGATGCGCATTCGTATCTGCAATCAGCAATTTACCTTCGTTGTTTGTAATCAGATAAAGACCTCTTAAACCTGGCACTAAAGTCGTAACTCCAGTCAGTTTTGCATCAAAATAGATAAAAACCACGTAAGAACCGTCTGTCAGACCTGGTTTGGAATATGTCATAATATTGCTGTAAGATTCTACCGCAGTATCACTTTTCTCAACATCGGAACGCTCTTTGTCATCAAATGTCTCGTACATATCTGCAATTGCATCATAATTTTTGCTGCCACGTGCAGAATAGTATTCTTTTATCAGTTTCAAAACATCTGCCTGATCTTTCACAAGCGTAGACGAAACCCTTCTCTCCGTCCCTGCTTCTGTATTCCCTTCTGTAACAGCCTCCTGCTCTGGCTTCTTTTCTTTCGGGGAACCCAGCCCGCTCACCAGTCTGATCGCAAAAAAAGCAATCACGAGTAGCAGAATCCCTGCAAGTCCAAGTAGAATATACCGTAAATTATCGGAAATCCACTCTTTGAAATTATCTAACATTTGTTCTCCCCCTGCTATTCATTATCACTGAAATTTCACGACTCTAACCTTAAATAAATTGAGACAAAAGCCATGCCTTATTAAACATTAGAAGTTTAACAAGTACAAATTTCAGAATAATTCTAGCATACTTATAAATATATGTAAAGTGGCCGTTTCTTAAAGAAATCCTAATATTATATTTTCAAAAAATGTCCAAATACGGCACTTTTTCGATGTTTTTGTAACCAGCGAGTGTCCCGCGCAGCAAATCTTTACAGATTTAAAGGCACTTTTTTTGTTATAAAAAAGACGGCATTCCTTCATCCCTCTGTGATATCTTTGTTTTAATAAGGAGCGGTGGCAAGCCCGCCTCCTTGTCGATTCCTGGCTGACTAATTCAACCTTATTTTATTTATGCCGTTTTCTTGTCCGGATCTTCTACACGTTTTTTGAGTTCTGCAATCATCTGAAGTAACATTGTCGCTGATTGCTTTTATGGTTTCTAATTTCCATATACGGCAGCCATACCGCATATTTTATGCTTTATTTTTGTGCGGATGTGTAAAGGTTCAAGGCACTCACATTTATCCCCAAAGCCAAGAAGAATATCATAGTAATATTCATTTTCAATGAATGGAAAATTTACAATGTAATGTTCATCACCATCTGGTTCAAAGTGGTCATAGGTACAAAATTCAAGTACCCTGTCCAGCACTGATTTATGAATGCGAATTTTAATTTCTGTTTGCATCGTATCTATAATTTCCTCAAAGTCCATATTTGGTTTTTGAAAATTCCGCGGAACAAAGGTTTCCTGTCTCATTTGCAAGTCTGACATACGGGATAGCCTAAATAGCCGGTAGTCGTTTCTGTCATAACAGTATCCATAAAAATACCAATGGCTACTTTTCAATACAAGCTGGTATGGCTCAACAGTTCGTACAGTTTTATTTCCATGGTGAGCTATGTATTCAAAAGAAATTATCTTGTAACCCTCTAAAGCGGCTTTAATCATTTGTAAGTATGGTTGGATATTTCTATTGCCCAGCCATGGGCTTAAATCTATGCAGATTTGATTTGTTTTCATTTCAATGTCTATCGCTTTGTCGGCAGGGATGAAACTCTTGACTTTCGCGAGAACATTTACAAGTTCATCACCTCGAACCATATTGGAAAGACTGGAAAGCCCCATCAAAATTGTGGAAAGATCGGCAGTCGAAAAAACCTTTTTATCAATCTTGTACTCTGGCATGATTTCAAAGCCGCCGCCAACTCCTGATATTGAACGAATCGGAATACCCGCCATATTGATTGCGTCTATGTCACGATAGATTGTACGAGGCGAAACTTCAAACATATCCGCTAACTCCTGTGCTCCTATACGCTTTTTATCAAGGAGTATCATAATAATACTAACAAGTCTGTCAACTTTCATCTCATAACCGCCTTTCAAAAGTCCTCTTTTAATATAAATTGTTGCCATACTGATGTCAATGATTGACTGGTACAATGAAGAAGTTAACAGCGAAACAGAAAATGAAAGCGGAGGAATGATATGTTTACGGTTTATGTTTATACTCTTGATACTTTGGCAGACTGGGAATTGGGATATGTTACTGCGGAATTAAATTCAAAGCGTTTTTTCAAAAAGGATGCACCGGGTATAGCGGTCAAAATGGTCGGTATCTCAAAAGAGCCAATCAAGACAATGGGTGGCTTAACTATACTTCCTGATTGTACTATTAACGACGTTGCAGTGGACGAAAAAAGTGTATTGCTGTTGCCGGGCGCAAACACCTGGGACGACCCGAAGCATGGCGCTATTATCGAAAAGGCCAAAGGGCTTCTTTCAGCAGGTGCTACAGTATGTGCTATCTGTGGTGCCACCACTGCACTGGCAAATGCCGGTCTACTGGATCAGCGCCTGCATACCAGCAATGGGACAGGATACCTTGCAATGTTTTCTCCCTGCTACAAAGGCCAGCAGTTCTATGTTGATCAGCCATCCGTCTCAGATCAAAATCTGATTACTGCAAGTTCTACCGGAGCCTTATTGTGGGCAAAGCAAATCATTGAGCGATTGGAAATTTTTCAGCCAGATACGTTGGAAGCATGGTATATGTATTTCAGTAGTGGTGAAGAACAGCATTTCTTTGCCCTCATGCAAACCTTGCCAACAAGCGAATAATCTTCTCTTATCATAGATAGAAACACAATATACCAAAACTGCTGGGCGACGGCAAAAGAAAAAAGCCGTCGTATAAGCAGCAGTACCGAACCGCCCAGCAGCTGGTGCATGAGTGCTGCAACTACGATTGCGGAAACTGTCTGCTCCTGGACAACGGCGAGGAATGTGTTTGTCCGCAGAGCATTTCTTACTCGCTATATATCCCCCTTTAAAGATTTATGAAATATACATATGCTTCCTCATTTTCAAAAGTAAAGCTCCTACAATAATTTCCACCGTTTTTCTTAATTGTTTTTATTGAAGCAACATTCCCCTTTTCAACTGATAATTGTAACTGTTTCAGACCGTATTTTCTTGCAACAAAACATAATTGTCTTAATATTTCAGTAGCATACCCTTTTCTTCTTTCTGACGGTCTTACACTATATCCACAATTGCCAAAATCTTTCAGAAAATCATTTAATTGATACCTCAAATCAACAATGCCAACAATTTTATTATCTGACACCCTAACTGCAAAAAATGTATCAGTTAAAACCCAATTAGGGTCAACCGTTTCTGCACTTGCATTGGAAACAACTTTCTCAAGCCATTCGTCATAAGAAACAATCTTATCAAACAATTCACTCCCATTGATTACCTGTTCCCCGAAATCATAATGTTCCTGCCGATATTCAAGCGCTTCATTCTTCCGTTCTAATGTCGGCTTTACAAGCCGTATTTTTTCGCATACCATCTATCAATTCCTCATTTTTATAAATATTAATTTTAATAACAAAAGTTACTTTTTCATCCAATAACTCTTTAGGAACAGGCATAACATCCTAGTCACTATGTAGTGTTTAACTTTTCAGATTATGATTTCCATGCCATCATACGCAAATAAAATATTATCAAGCTCCTTTTCTAATACATTATAATAGCCATATGATTTCCCCCATATTTCATCAATATGTGTGACTATAATCTTTTTTATTCTATAATAGTTTTTTAGTTCTGTAACCTCATCCAATGTTAATATTTCATCTTTCAATGGCGTGTCTATAAGTTTCGTTCCATCATTTAATATGCCATCATCAGAAACCATGCTTATAATCAAAATATCTGCGTCAAAATATAAATCATTATGAGCAAAAGGTTTCGGATTACAGCAGGCATAGATAACCTTTTTTTCATCCTCTTTTATAACATAAAAAGTGATATTTCTGCTTGGATTATTGTTTATTAAGTCAATGTTAATATTATCTATCTTTATATGTGATGTTTCATTAACAGAAATACACTGAAGAACGTCACCATAATACTTAAAACAATCACGGTTCATTTGGTTTATATCTTTAATGACCTCTGGAAGTGCATAAAAGCCAATAGGCAAACTCGTTCCTTTAATAAAGTCGCAACCTATTTTTTCAACAATCCTAATACCCCTGACATGATCTGGGTCACTATGGGAAATGGAAAGGTGTTTCACTTCCGATATTCTTTGCCTGTTACAGGCTACCGCAATATCTTCGGGTGTGTCTATCAACATTTTTATATCGTCAATATACAGGCTTGGTCCTAACCGTTCATACCTGCCACCCTTTTGTCTGGCTTCTTCACAGATTTTACATTTACAAAATGAACTCGGAATAATTGACATGCCACCGCTACCAATAATTTTTAATTTCAATGTTTTCACACCACCTTTTTACATTAATTGCAAGGAAAAATAATGCATTTTAATTCAAGTTAAAATGTTTAAATAATGTCGCTATCACTTCCGCTTTTCACTAATATTTTTCTTATTTCTTTTATTATTCTGGAAGGCGTTTCTTTATCCATAGGCATAAGTTTACTGTACATCCTTACACCTTGATACGAAAACACAATTAAATCGAATACTGCGGAAATATCCACTTCATTAAATTCATGTCTGTCCATCCCGTATTGTATTAGCTTCTTCCATGTATTGGCTGAAATTAAATATTGTTCATACAACGTATTATTCTGATTTGCAATATCAGGAATGCTAAAATACTCATAAATTGCTATGCTTAATGAAGATTGGCTGTCAAGCATTTCATTCTCGTACTTGTTTAAAATATCATCCAAAATAGTTACTGCCGAATAATTTTGTTCTATTCTTAAATCAATCTCATTATCCTGCTCACTAGTCATATCATCAATAATCTCCTGAAAGATTTGACGTATGCTTTCGTAATGGCAATACAACCCGCCTCTGCTTAGTTTTGCCACTTCGCAGATATCCTTCATTGTCACTTGTTTAAAACCTTTTTCTGCAAATAAAGAACAGGCACATTTCTTTATTTGTTTCCTTGTTTCCAGTCCTCTTTTATTCATAAACGCTCCCACTTTCCGACATGTATGTCTGAAATTATTATACGACACACATGTCGGAAAGTCAACAAAAGGAGGAAAAGACTTCTCCCTGCCGTCACCGACAATTATTTCAAAATAATCTCTTCCTCTATAATCTCCTTCGCACACGCCCTTTTATTATTGAGCCGTCCTGTCCATTCTAAGGAGTTTTCTTCCTTTAGTTGTTCTGTTATACCCTCTGCCTTTGCCTGCTTGCCCTCACCAATGAGCCCGGCCATGCCTTCTTTTACAAGATACTCTGCGCTTGCTTCGCATACTTCCAGCTTTTCATTCTTTTTGACAATTCACTTCAGTACCACGTCACTGTAACACTTGATTACTTTGGTTCTCTTCACAGTTCTTGCCTCCCTTCTACTACATTTTTCATGAAACAAAAAGAGAGCGGTTACCCGCCCTCCCATAATTAATAAGCATTTCAATTCATCCATGTATACGTATAAGAGGAATTAACATAGAGCTTATAGCTGTCTGGAATTATCGTCTTATAATCTCTTCCATATGGCAACCGAAATTCCATATAATCTACCGTTCCCGGATTCTGTACATCTGCATAGCGATCATCGTATCCTACAATGCGTCCATCCTTATAATATACGACCGCCAAATTTGTATACGCATTCTTTTTCCCTACGTTCCTCACTTCTGCCATCACATTCTCATTTCCAAAATTAAAAATGCACTGTATATTTAGAAGCATTCCCTATAATATTCGTAGCCTTTTCTACGCCCAGAGTAATATTATAGGAATTCCATGTATCATCTGCTTCCCACGCTCTTAAAGCACATTCACGTCCCGGTTCAAGAGCATAGCATGAGTCTTTGCCTTTAGCCACCATAATCGTTGCAGTTCCTTTTTTCTTTGCAGTGACCTTTCCTTTTTGTGTCACAGATGCAACAGACTTATTACTACTGCTCCAAGTCACCTTTAATTTTGTTCCGCTCACTTTAAGCTGCAACGTTTTCCCAACAGTCAAAGCTGCTGTTTTCTTGCTGATCTTTATGGCTGCCTCTGCTTTAGTCGGAACAAGACAACCAAAAGCAAAAACAGCATCATGCACAACAGCATCTTTTTCATTTTTTTAATTCACACTCTCCGTTTCTTGTTATTTTCTCCCATTTTACCATATAATTAATAATCTTTAAACCTTTTCACAGTTTTTACCTTTCCTTTCATGAAAAAATCAAGTACCAAAATACCACCAGCCATTTCTGACTGGTGGTATCTAATCGTTGTATTCAATATTCAGTTATCCATATTAGAAAAACTGTTTGGCAGGCGTGCCATTCTCCTGCATCTCTCAGGGTTTCCCCTTGTCAGTACCAGCGGCGTGTGGTTGACACGAAAATTTACCACCACAGGTATTTTCCTCTGTTATTGTATAAGCATTATAACTTTTTTATTCCCGACTATAAAGTATTTTCTTATTGCGCAAATATTTATCCCATTTTTTCTGTTCTATTTTTAAAAAAGGAATCATGGAATTTTTATATTCTTTCAAATCGTTCATAATCATATGGATATCTGTCTTTTATATGCTAAATCTGATTATCTTTAATAATCACTTCATCTGTCAAATATCACGTTATACACTTATAAATCTCTCTGTCAATCCTGCTTCTGATCTGAAATATGTGCGATTGTCGTTGACGGTACCACAGATTCCTGGACGGGTGTTTTTGCCTGGAAGCAGATCCGACATCAGGAATAATCGGCTATCAAGACAGACACAGACTTTCGATATCCGCAAGTTTTTCCTCGCATTGTATCTGAAAATAAGCAAAATCACTGCTTTACTTTTCACTCAAACTATGCTATTATAATTAGGCAATTTCAAAAACACCTGTAGCTCAGGGGATAGAGCAGTGGTTTCCGGTACCACGTGCCGGGGGTTCGAATCCCTCCAGGTGTGCTAAAAAGCAGCTTATAAAAGCTGCTTTTTTGTATGCAAAAAGAGGTGCCGGAAAATTATACCGAATAAGCTTCCCATGCCGTGAAAAGGCGTCCTTTCTGTCGTTGATAACGATATACGGATTCGCCCAGAATTTCTTCCGGAGCCACATGTTCCAGGTTAATCTCATGCACCATCTGATGTAATTCCTTGGGGTGAATCTCCTCTGATACCGGTACAATCATACATTCATGAATACTGCTTGGCAGAACAAAAAAATCACTCTCCAGTTTTTCTGCAATGGCTTCCAGTACCGGATGCAGAATAAGGTTAACAGCTCCATAACATCTTTGTGTATTCGTCAATACATACATAGGATAAAGAGGTTTTTCCTCTTTCGGCAAACTCCCAACCAGTTCTGCTAACATATCGCTAATTTCAATCAATTCATAGGGATAACATCGAATTGTATTGCTGATCGCTGCGTCATGAAGTTCCTTAAGATCTGTATCCCAGAGTTCCAGATGTGCATTTTGGATCAAAATATTCCCTTTCCCAATCAATGCATTTTCTACCGTACAATGATATACAATGGCCAAATCCAGAAATCTTTGATGCGGTACCCGTTCCAATAAATAAGAGTTTCTTTCATAATTTACAAGTTTGCATGAAATGCAATTCCTTACTTTTTCATAGTCTGTATAAAAGGATAAATCAATTGTTCCGCAGGTTTTCTTCTGCCTGTAAACTTCCAGTATTTCTTCTGCTATCGCCTCAAGCGTTTTACCTGCTTGATGTTCTTCATAGTATGGAGCCAGATCAATCACAGGTGCAATATTTCCTCCTGTCTGTTGTATCGTTATGCTGCCAGCTCCTTCTCTGTTGTTTTTCATCTGCTGCCCGATCGAAACCTTCGTCTCCCGGCCTGTTTTCTCCTGTACTGTAAGTTTGACTTGCTCCAAAAATTCTACGTACTCCAATAAACAACCACCCTTCTGAATATTTTTAAATCGGAAATTTGTGTGAACCACACAGTGATGCGCATATGCGCCAGAATTTTTCTTCTCTTACTATATCATTAATATTCACATATTGCAAGTAGTTATTTCTTTTTTGTTTAAACTTTTTTCTGAGACAAAAGTTACACAAGTGTTACTACTGCTACTATATCATAAAAATCAAGGAACAACAAAATCCGTCTTACTTGTCACACATAGCCAATGATCTTTACGAGTCATTTAAGTATGCATAAAAAAACCGTGAATCTGATACTATGATCCAATTCACGGTTCTTATTTCATCTAATTCATATAAAACGCGCGTTCATATAAATAAAATACACGGAACATGCGTAATTATATCACTCCATACACAACAACCATATCGGCCGTTTCGTATCTGTTCTGAGCTTATACTCTAGACAGATACTCTCCTGTTCTCGTGTCAATCTTCAATTTATCGCCAGTCTCAACAAACAACGGTACGTATACAACAGCGCCTGTCTCAACGGTAGCCGGCTTTGTTGCGCCTGTCGCTGTATCACCCTTAAATCCTGGCTCTGTCTCCGTAACTTCAAGCTCTACAAAAAGAGGCGGCTCTACTGCAAATACATTGCCATTATGAGAACAGATCTTTACCATCTCATTTTCTTTTACGAACTTCAGTGCGTCGCCAATCGCATCCTGGTTCAGGGCAATCTGATCGTATGTCTCTGTGTTCATGAAATGGAACAGATCTCCGTCTGTGTAGAGATACTGCATCTCAACACGGTCGATACGAGCCTGCGGGAACTTCTCAGTCGGGCGGAACGTCTTCTCAACCACACCACCATTGATAATATTTTTTAATTTTGTTCTGACAAATGCAGCTCCCTTACCAGGCTTTACATGCTGGAATTCAATAATCTGATAAATATTTCCTTCCATCTCCAGTGTAACGCCGTTTCTAAAATCGCCTGCTGAAATCATTGCTATTATTCCTCCTTATATTTATCCAAACAGGATTTTCTCGAAATCACATTTAGAAAAGTCTGTTCTTTCCCTGTGGCAACATACACACCTGTAATATTTTACCGTATCTGAACATTTTTTTCAACTGTTTTTTTAGAAAGCTTGACACACTCTTTTGCCCCTCATAAAATGAAATTAAATCCATTTTTACTTTACAAAATAATACACACAAAGAGGTATCTGACTATGATTATTAAACATGGACATATCTTTTCTCCCGGAACAAACGAACAGTTTGTTGCAGATCTTCGCATTACAGAAGATAGAATTACAGAAATCGGTACTTTAGAAGCACAGGAAGATGAAACCGTCATTGATGCCGCAGGCTGCCTGATAGCTCCCGGTCTGATTGATGTGCATGTCCACTTCCGTGACCCCGGTTTTACTTATAAAGAAGATTTGCACACGGGTGCATGCGCTGCCGCTGCTGGAGGCTTTACAACGGTTGTCTGTATGGCAAACACAAATCCGACTACCGATACAGAACAACGGTTAAGTGATCTTGTTGCCCGGGCCCAGCACGAAAAAATCCGTATTCTTTTCGCCGCTGCTGTCACAAAAGGGCTGAAAGGCATTGAGCTTACTGATTTTGAAGCGCTCGCGAAACATGGCGCAGCCGGTTTTACGGATGACGGAATCCCGCTTCTGGATGAAAAGCTGACAGAAACCGCCATGTTACATGCAAAAATGCTCGGCCTGCCGCTCTCATTCCACGAAGAACACCCTGCTTTCATTGAAAAAAGCGGCACACACCGTACCGCTCCTTCGATTGCAGAAGATATCATGGTTGCCCGGGACTGCATGCTGGCTCTGCACACTGGAGCTGTCATCAACATTCAGCATATCAGTTCCAAAAACTCTGTTGCACTCGTCCGCACCGCAAAGGCACTTGGCGCCAAAGTCTTTGCAGAAGCAACGCCGCATCATTTTTCCCTGACAGAAGAAGCAGTTGCACTTCATGGTACCTATGCCAAAATGAATCCCCCTCTTCGCACAGAGGAGGACCGACTCGCTATTATCGAGGGCCTGAAAGACGGTACGATTGATGTAATCGCCACCGACCATGCGCCCCACAGCACTGAGGAAAAGCACCAGGAAAACTTTTTCTCCTGCCCAAGCGGTATCATCGGCCTTGAGACCGCTTTACCGCTCGGTATCACAAATCTGGTACAGCCGGGACATCTGACCATGATGCAGCTTCTTGAAAAAATGACAGTCAATCCTGCAAAGCTGTATTCCATAAACCAGATGGCCATCCCCGGCTCCAATACTCTTCTGACAAAAAAAACTGCTTCGCCATTTTATGGCTCCATTCGCCCCGGCTGCGTTGCAGATCTTGTTATTTTCAATCCGCAGGAATCCTTTATCGCAGGGAATTATCAGTCAAAGTCAGAAAACACTCCATTTACCGGAATGGAACTTTCCGGTAAAATCAAATATACGATCTGCCGTGGAAAAATTGCTTGGGATTCCTTTATAACTGCATAAAATATGCCCTGTATCAAAACACACAGGAGAACCGGTCTCATCTAGTTCTCCTGTTTCCATTTTAATATGCCATCCAGTCGTTCTTTTACCTCTTTCTCCCTTCCCTGATCTGTTGGCTCATAATATCTGCGCCCTGCCAGAGAATCCGGCAGACACTGCATCTTTGTCAGCTTTTCCTGCGTATCGTGCGCATACTGATAGCCTTCTCCGTAATGCAGCTCTTTCATGAGATTGGTCGGGGCATTACAGATCTGCAGCGGAACCGGCTCTGCCGGCATTTCCCGGATATCCTTTTTACACGCCTCACAGGCAAGGTAAAGCGCATTCGATTTCGGAGCCATGGAGAGATAAACCACCGCATGGGTCAGATGCACATCGCATTCCGGCATCCCGAGAAAATGACACGCCTGATACGCCGCCACAGCTATCCGCAGCGCTTCCGAATCCGCTATGCCGACGTCCTCACTTGCAAAACGAATCAACCTGCGCGCAATGTAAAGGGGCTCTTCTCCTCCATCCAACATCCGGCACATCCAGTAAACGGCGGCGTCCGGATCACTGTTCCGCATCGACTTATGCAGCGCAGAAATCAGATTGTAGTGACTTTCTCCATTTTTATCGTACAGAAGCGACCGCCTGTTCATACATTGTGCCAGCACGTCCTCCTCCACACAAAGAACGCCGCGCTCATCCATTCTGCCATTAAGCACGGCCATTTCCAGCGTATTCAAAGCCGTTCTCGCATCTCCGTTTGAAAAACCGGCAATCATCGAAAGTTCCTCTTCGCTGATCGAAATTTCCAGGTTCCCAAAACCCTTCGGGCTTTTCAGCGCATGCTCAAGCAGGCGCAGCAGATCTTCCGCTTCCAGCGCCTTCAAAATAAATACCTTGCACCTGGACAGCAAAGCTGAATTAATCTCAAAAGAAGGATTTTCCGTCGTTGCACCGACTAGAATCACACTCCCCTTTTCCACCCAGGGCAAAAATGCATCCTGCTGTGCTTTATTAAAACGGTGAATCTCATCCGCAAATAACAGAGTCCGGATTCCATACCGCCGGTTGTTCTCTGCCTGCTGCATCACTTCCTTGATCTCTTTGATTCCGCTTGTCACTGCGCTGAATTCTACAAATTCCGCCCGCGTCTGCTTTGCAATGATTCTGGCCAGCGTCGTCTTCCCTACCCCCGGAGGTCCCCAGAAAATCATGGAAGAAATCTGGTCCTGTTCAATCAGACGGCGCAATATTTTTCCTTTCCCGATCAGATGCTGCTGTCCCATATACTCATCCAGGCACTCCGGCCGCAGCCTGCTCGCCAGCGGTGACAGCTGCTCCCTATCATCAAATAAGCTCATCTGTCCCATCATACCGTTCATCCTCCCCGTTTCTTGCATTACTTGTTATTCCGTCAGCCGCGAAACAGCGCCTGAAATCATTTCCCAGATCCCGTCTTATATTTTCGCTTGTAAAAATACAGAACAATCCGCTCGAGATACCGCTTCAGCACAATCTGAATCTCCTCCTTCGGATGAATCGGCTTCACCAAAATAGAATAAATGCCAGCGCGATTCGCCCCATACACATCCGTAAAAAGCTGATCTCCGACAAACAGCGTGCTCTTTAAATCCGTTTGCATCAATTCCATAGCCCTCCGATAATTTTTTACCGACGGCTTATGCGCATTCTCAATAAAATGCACCTGAATCTCTTCATTAAACATCTCCACACGGGGCCTCTGATTATTTGAAAGCAGACAGCACGAAAATCCCAGCCTCTTCAAACGGTCAAACAACTCCTTCGCCCTTTCATCCGCCGGCGCCCCATGCGGCACCAACGTATTATCAATATCAAAAATAATCCCCCGATACCCCTTCCGGTAAAACCCTTCAAAGTCTATCTCATATGTAGAATCCAGATATTCCTTCGGGTAAAATGCCTGCAGCATAGCTTCTCCTCTCCATTTTTCCACATAAAAAATATAAAACAAACAGTACTTACACCGCAAAATCAAACAACGACAACTGATTCGTTTCCGGCAAATGTGATAAAATCTTTAAATCCGAAAGCAGCGCCGTAACCGTTTTTCCAACCTTTGTCCTTGTCTGAAAATCATCCTTTGAAAGAAATTTCCCGTCCTTTGCCGCATCCACAATCGCTGCCGCCGCCTTGTCTCCAAGGCCTGAAATAGAACTCAGAGACGGCATAATCTTTCCGTCAATCACCTGAAAACGCACAGCCTGTGCCTGATAAATATCAATCGGCAGAAATTCAAATCCACGGGCATACATTTCCAGCACGCTCTTCATGTCTTTATAGGTATCCTGTTCCTTTTTGCTCAAGGTATCCATCCGTTTTTCATAATCGTGCATATGAAACAGCAGCTTTTCCTTGCCAAGACACATCAGCTCATAATCAAACCCTGACGCACGGATACTGAAATATGCCGCATAATAAGCCAGAGGATAATTAATCTTGCAGTATGCAATTCGCCACGCCATCATAACATATGCCGCCGCATGTGCTTTTGGGAACATGTATTTGATTTTCTTACACGACCAGATGTACCACTCCGGCACATCATGCGCCCGCATTTCCTTCTCCCAGTCCGGTTTCAGTCCCTTGCCCTTTCGCACGCTCTCCATGATCGTAAAGGACTGCTCACTGTCCAGCCCCTTGCCAATCAGGTAAATCATAATATCGTCACGTGTACAGATCGCAGTAGAGATTGTGGCCTTTCCCTCCTGAATGAGCGTCTGCGCGTTGCCAAGCCATACATCCGTTCCGTGCGCCAGCCCCGCAATCCGCACAAGGTCAGAAAAATGCGTCGGCTTTGTGTCAATGAGCATCTGCATGGCAAACTCTGTACCAAACTCCGGAATCCCCAGAGAACCAAGCGGAACGCCGCCCATATCCTCCGGAGTAATTCCCAGCGCCTCCGTACTGGAAAATAACGACATAACTCCCTTATCGTCAAGCGGTATCTTTTTCGCGTCAATACCGGTCAGATCTTCCAGCATACGAATCATGGTCGGATCATCGTGTCCCAGTATATCGAGCTTCAGAAGATTATGGTCAATTGAGTGATAATCAAAATGCGTTGTCACGATATCCGTCGTCATATCGTTTGCCGGATGCTGAACCGGGGTGAACGAATAGATCTCCTCTCCCACCGGCAAAACGATAATACCACCCGGATGCTGGCCCGTCGTACGCCGCACACCGACGCACCCCTGCACAATACGGTCAATTTCACAGTTACGCTTACGCTGCTCCCGCTCCTCATAGTATTTCTTTACATACCCAAATGCCGTCTTATCAGCCAGGGTACCGATTGTTCCGGCACGGTATGTCTGTCCGGCTCCAAAAATAACCTCCGTATATCGGTGAGCCTTACTCTGATACTCACCCGAAAAATTCAAATCAATATCCGGTTCCTTGTTTCCCTTAAAACCGAGGAACGTCTCAAACGGAATGTCAAAGCCTTCCTTTTTCAGCTTTGTCCCGCACACCGGGCAGTCCTTATCCGGCATATCGCAGCCCGCCATTCCGGAAAAGGCCCGCACTTCCTCTGAGTCAAAATCGCTGTAGTGGCAACTTGGACAGTAATAATGCGGACTGAGCGGATTCACCTCCGTGATACCCGACATCGTAGCCACAAACGAAGAACCGACCGACCCACGCGAGCCCACCAGATATCCGTCCGCATTCGACTTCCATACCAGTTTCTGCGCAATGATGTACATCACGGCAAATCCATTGGAAATAATCGAATTCAGCTCACGCTCCAGCCGTTCTGATACGACCTCCGGAAGCTCCTTTCCATAAATTTCATGCGCCTTCTCATAACAGAGATTTCGGAGAATCTGGTCCGAATGCTCGATAATCGGCGGGCATTTATCCGGCCTTACCGGGGAAATCCGCTCACACATCGCTGCAATTTTCACCGTATTGTCAATGACTACTTCGTGCGCCTTTTCCTCGCCCAGATATGCAAATTCCTTCAGCATCTCCTCCGTTGTGCGAAGGTAAAGGGGCGCCTGATCATCCGCGTCCTTGAAGCCCTTGCTGGCCATAATGATTCTGCGGTAAACCTCATCCTGCGGATCAAGAAAATGGACATCGCACGTGGCCGCTACCGGCTTGTTAAAACGCTCCCCAAGCTCTACAATCCGTTTGTTAAGTGCAATCAGGTCTTCCACACTCTTGCGGTCCTCCCGGTCTTCCTTTGTCATAAACATATTGTTTCCTAGAGGCTGAATCTCAAGATAATCATAAAAATTCACAATACGGGCAATCTCCTGTTCCGGCCCGCCTCGCAGCAACGCCTGATACAGTTCTCCCGCCTCGCAGGCGGAGCCAATAATCAGTCCTTCCCGGTATTTCTGAAGCACACTCTTCGGAATCCGCGGTCTTCGGCTGTAATACTGCAAATGAGACCACGAAACAAGGCGATAGAGATTTACTCTGCCAATATCGTTTTTGGCCAGAAGTATCACATGATACGTCGGAAGCTTTTTTATTTGATTCTCCGAAGCTTTCCCAAGCGCATTCAGCTCCTCCAGCGTTTGAATTTCCTGCCCGCGCAGCATCTCCAGAAATTTCACAAAAATCTCCGCCGTACAGGCAGCGTCATCCACTGCCCTGTGATGATGATCCAGTGAAATGCCAAGTGCCTTTGCCACTGTATCCAGCTTGAAACGGTTCAGATTCGGCAGCAACACGCGCGCCATGGCCACCGTATCCACCACTGTCTTATCACACACAATTCCCTGCCGCGCACAGTTTGCATCAATAAAACTCATATCAAACGAGGCATTGTGCGCCACCATAATACAGCCTTCACAAAATTCCATAAATTCCGGCAGGACCTTTTCAATCACAGGGGCATCCAGCACCATATTGTCGTTGATGCTGGTCAGCTCCTCGATTCGAAACGGAATGGGCACCTCCGGATTAACAAAGGTACTGAACCGGTCTGTAATTCGGCCATGCTCCACCTTGACTGCACCAATCTCAATAATCCGGTTCTGCTCCGGAGAAAATCCGGTTGTCTCAAGGTCAAACACAACAAACGACTCTTCCAGGCCCTGCCCTTTTGTATTCGTGGCAATCTCTTTCAGATCATCTACCAGATACCCCTCCATGCCATAAATGACCTTAAAGCTACTGTCTCCCGGAACGGTATGGTTCGCATCCGGGAACGCCTGCACGGCTCCGTGATCGGTAATTGCAATCGCCGGGTGTCCCCAGCCCATTGCACGCTTGATAATATCTTTTACATCAGAAACACCATCCATGTCGCTCATCTTTGTGTGACAGTGCAGCTCAACCCGCTTCTCTGCATACGTATCGACACGCTTTACCCTGAAATCCGGAATTTTTTTAATCCCGCGGATATTTCCGATCGTAAGCTGACTATCAAAACGGTCGATCGTCGTCACACCTGTAAGCATCAAAAAAGCTCCGGCCTTGATCGACGAAGAAAGCTCCTCGGCCTGTTCATTTCCGGTAAAAAGCTTAATTCCGATGGAATCTGTAAAATCGGTCATGCTGAAAATAAACAGCGTCTTTTCATTGCGCAGCTCACGAAGCTCCACGGAAAGCACCTGTCCGCGGATTACGACGCCGCCGATCTCGCCTGTGATCGACTCAATAGAAATCACTTCACCGTCAAAATCTCTTCCGTAGATAACATCCGGATTATCCGAACGCCGGCCGCCAAACCGGTCGCCGGACTGATAAAAGCTTTTCTTTTTCGGCGCCTCTGTGCCGGAATCCGTTCGGGAAGCGTCTTTTTTCTCCGCAGGCTGTTTCGCAGATGTTTTCTGCTGTGCAACTTCCTGCTGCTCCTGCTGTGTTTTGCTCTCCTCTGCCTTCGCCGCTGCATAGTTTTTGGCTATCGCGGCAACCTCCTGCTCCAGCTCAAGCTCCTGCAGCTTTCGTTTTTTACTGTTTTTCGGTTCCATCCGCTCAGCACTCACATGAAAATTCATGCCGCAGCGCTCACAGAAAATCTTTTCCAAAATCGAAAGCAGTTCTTCCTCTTTTCCATCGGCAATCACGGTATCCGGAATCCGAAGATGCAGCGTATCCTCCGCTGTAAACTCCTTTTCCGATTCCCGCAGAAGCGAATACAGAAGCGCATTGTAATTTTTCAGTTCCAGCAAAATACTGTCCTCATAAACGGACATCAGATTGCGCGGCGTATACTGTCTCGAAAGATGAAATTTTTCAATGATTTTAACCGTCATCACGACATCAGAAAAGAGCTGGTCCTGAATGGCCTGCTCGATTTCCAGAATATCTTTTTTATAAATCAGTTTTTCACTTTCCAGATACACACGCATGAACGTGCGCTCTCGGTTCAGCGTCACCCGGCTCACCTGGACAAATTCCAGGATTCCCTGCAGGTGATCGCCCAAATCCAGTACCGGAAAAACATCAAAAAATGGCTTCTGCATGAAACTAGCTCCTTCTCGCCTGTCTGTTAAATCCTTCCCATATAGTTCCAACCAGGTTCAAAATTATTTTTCTTGCGTCCACACTCCTGCCTGCTGCAACGCTTCCGCCTTTAGCTTGGAAAAAGCGATAACAGGCTCTGGACTTTTCGAATGTGCACCGATCAGTTTCTCCATCCACACCATATGATACCACGTGCCGAATTTGTAGCCGCAATTGTGGAACTTTCCAACCATACGATATCCCATGTGGCTGTGAAACGCTACGCTGTTTCCTGTCAGGTGTTCATCCTCTACCTCCGGATAACCGATACAGGCATTCAGATTCAGGATATTCTGCGCTTTAGAGACAGACTCCAGCGCCTGATACAGAGCCTTGCCAACCCCCTTTTTCCGACTGTCCTCTTTTACATAAATAGAAGTCTCTGCTGCCCAGTCATAGGCCGCCCGTCCCACAAACGCGCCGGTGTATGCATACCCCAAAAGCGATTCCCCGCTTACCGCAACAAGATAGGGATACTTTTTCAGAGTCCGCGCAATCCGCTCTTCAAATGCGCTCAAAGAAGGAACTTCATATTCAAACGTAATTGCCGTCTTTTCGACATACGGCGCATAAATTCTCAGCAGTTCCTTGGCATCCACCTCTGAGGCCACACGAATATAGATTTCTTCTTTTTTCATATTTTTGTCCTACCAAATATCAATGTTTCCAGTTCAGCAGCTCATTCCGCAGCACGTCCAGCAGCTCATCCTCCGGAACCTTCCGCACCACTTCGCCTTTCTTAATCAAAAGGCCTTCGCCTTTCCCCCCTGCAATCCCGATATCTGCTTCCTTCGCTTCGCCCGGACCGTTTACGACACAGCCCATGACAGCCACTTTGAGATCAAGCGGAATGTCTTCCACCATTGCCTCAACCTGATTTGCCAGACCGATCAGATCAATTTTGGTTCGCCCGCACGTCGGACACGATACAACCTCAATGCCACCGCGTCGAAGCCCCAGCGTCCGGAGAATCAGCTTCGCCGACTTCACTTCCTCACGCGGATCTCCCGTCAAAGATACCCGAATCGTATCGCCGATTCCTTCTGAAAGAATCAGCCCAAGTCCGACCGCTGATTTGATATTGCCTGATAACAGCGTCCCCGCTTCCGTAATGCCTACGTGCAGCGGATAATTTGTTTTCTCTGCCAGCAGCCGGTGTGCCCTCGCACAAAGCAGTACATCCGAAGATTTGATACTGATCACCAGATTGTCATACCCCATGTCCTCAATCACCGAAGTCTGACGCAGCGCGCTCTCCACAAGTCCCTCCGCCGTCACGCCGCCGTCGCGCGCGACAATCTCTTTCTCCAAAGAGCCGCCGTTTACGCCAACTCGTATCGGAATATTCCGTTCGCGGGCCACATCGACCACTGCTTTTATGCGGTCCACACTTCCGATATTACCCGGATTAATGCGTATCTTATCCGCGCCATGCTCCATGGCTGCAATTGCCAGCTTATAGTCAAAATGAATATCCGCCACCAGCGGTATCGAAATCTGCTTTCGTATCTCAGAAAATGCCTGCGCCGCCTCCATGGTTGGAACTGCGCAACGGATAATCTCACACCCAGCTGCCGCGAGCGCCTGAATCTGTGCAACCGTTGCCGCCACATCCTCCGTCCGTGTGTTCGTCATGGACTGAATCAGAATCGGATTCCCGCCCCCGATGATCTTATCCCCGATCTTTATTGTTTTTGTATGATCTCTGTACATACCCGCCCCCGCTTTTTCCACTTTTCAAACAGTCTCTTTCTTTGTTTTCCAAACGTTCTTTCTATTCATCCATCGCTTCCGCCGGAACAAACACGTGACTCTTCTGCACTTCGCTCTCCACCTGTGCCGTCCGCACCGCCTCTTCACAGAAATAATCCTGCGCACAGAGCAGCAGCTTCCCGCGCTTATCAATCTTTTCATACGTTCCGTCCGGCTGCAAAACGTGCGCCTTCACGTTATCCTCAAGCTGGATCTGTAAAATATGCCGTACCTGCTCCCGCAGCTCCTGCGACTCTACCGGAAACAGAATCTCCACCCGCTTATCAAGATTGCGCGGCATCCAGTCCGCACTCGCCATATAGAATTCCTCATCTCCACCGTTCTGGAAATAGAAAATCCGTGCGTGTTCCAGGAAATTTCCGACAATGGAACGGACCCGGATATTCTCGCTGATCCTGGCAATTCCTGTTTTCAGGCAGCAGATTCCCCGGATAATCAGATCAATCTGCACACCGGCTGCCGAGGCCTCATACAGCGCCGCAATGATCTCTTTGTCACAAAGCGAATTCATTTTGGCGATAATTCTGGCCGGTTCACCCGCTTTTGCATGCTGCGTTTCCCGCTCAATCAGATGCATGAACCGGCTGCGCATCCAGATCGGCGCCAGTACAAGCCGGTTCCAGTGCTTCGGTTCCGAATAGCCGGACAACATATTAAACACTGCCGTGGCATCCTCCCCGATCTGCTCCGAACAGGTTAAAATTCCGCAGTCTGTATACAGCTTGGCTGTAGAATCATTATAATTGCCTGTGCCAAGATGCACGTAACGGCGAATGCCGTCCTCCTCACGCCGCACAACAAGCGTGATCTTGCTGTGTGTCTTCAGGCCAAGCAGTCCGTAAATAACGTGACAGCCCGCTTTTTCGAGCATTTTTGCCCAGATAATATTGTTTTCCTCGTCAAATCTTGCTTTCAGCTCAACAAGGACCGATACCTGCTTGCCATTTTCCGCCGCCTGAGCCAGAGCCGCCACAATCGGCGAATTGCCGCTGACACGGTAAAGCGTCTGCTTGATTGCCAGGACATCGGGATCTGCGGCCGCCTGTTTCACAAACTGTACCACCGGTTCAAAGGTCATATACGGATGGTGAAGCAGAATATCCCTTTTCCTGATTTGCGTAAAGATATCCTCTCCGTCCTGTAGTCCCGGAACCGGCTGAGGCTTATAGGAACTGTAGCGATACTCGTCCATCCCTTCCAGACCATACAGCTTCATCAGAAAAGTCAGGTCCAAAGGCCCGTTAATTTTATAAATATCCTCATCCTTTACCGCAAACTCTGCCTTCAGTATTTTCAACAGCTTCGGGTCCATCTTTTCCTCAATTTCAAGTCGGATTACCTCTCCCCACTGCCTCTTTTTCAGCTGCTTTTCAATTTCCTTGAGCAGATCTGCCGCCTCATCCTCATCATAGGACAAATCTGCATTACGCATAATCCGGTACGGACAGGCCGCTACCACGTTGTAATTCAAAAAGAGGGCGTCAATATTCCGCTCAATCAGCTGTTCCAGCAAAATCACACATTTGTGCCCTTCGTCTGTATCCGGCAGGCGTACAATCCGCGGAAGAACAGACGGTACCTGTACCGTTGCAAATTCCGCCTTTCCTTTTTCCCCTTTTTTCGAAATCAGCGCGCCGATGTTCAAGGTCTTATTACGCACCAGCGGAAACGGCCTAGACGGATCCATTGCCATGGGCGTCAATACAGGATATACATTGTCATGAAAATACTGATCCGCATACTCCTTCTGCTTTTTCGTCATTTTCTCATGCTCTGTGACAACCTCAATCCCCGACTGTTTCATCAGTGGCAGCAAAGACCGATTATACGTCGAATACTGGGAGGCTACCAGCTCATGCGCCTTCTCACCGATCACAGCAAGCTGTTCCTGCGGCGTCATCCCTGCAATGTCCTTTTTCGTGTACTTTGCATGCACCATATCTTTCAGAGACGCCACACGAATCATGAAAAATTCATCCAGATTGGAGGCAGTAATGCTCAAAAATTTCAATCGTTCCAGAAGCGGGAGGCTCTTATCCCGCGCTTCTGAAAGCACGCGGCTGTTAAATGCCAGCCAGCTGCATTCTCTGTTCGTATAATATTCCGGCCTGTCAAACATGAACTCTGCCATTGTTTTCCCTCCTAAATCTGCTTCCGCTGCTTAAATACAGGATGCACATGAAAAATTTCTTCAAAAAACTCCGCTTTTTCCTGAAAGGTTCCTATCTCAAGAGACAAATCTGCCTGACTCGCCACCGTAAGCTTCAGCTCGTGCTCCCGCAGCGTCACTGTGACATTTTTGCACTTCTGCTGGTGCGTCCGGTCAAGTGCATTTACCATACGCAGAATCGCTGTCATTTTTGCCACTGCCATATACTGTGATTTCGTCAGCGCTGTGCTGACGGACAGCTCTTCATAGGACAGAAAACGACTCGTGTTGAATTTCACCGTGTACGCAATCATTTCACGCTCTGCATGAGACAGACCGATAATCTCTGTCGCCATAATGATATTAAACGCACATTCCGAAACATCCTCCAGACTGATAAACTTTCCGCAATTATGCAAAATAATAGATATCTGCAACAAAAGTCGCTCGCGCTTTCCCATCCCGTGAATTTTTTTCATGCGGTCAAATACCAGAAGCGCAATCTCCTCCAGATTCCGGATATGCGCCTGGCTGCATTTATAACGCTTTGCGATACTGCGGGCTGCCGCAATAATATCCTCCTCAAAATTATGGCTGTTCTGAATATAACCGTTTTTTACTCCGTAATCATATGCCATACCGTCGCAGATACTGTAATCCGGAAGCCACAACGTCTCTGCGCCCAGATTTTCCATCAGAGCTCTGCAATATATCGCAGACGGCACCATTACGCCCGTCTGATCAAAAGAGATATGGAACCGCTCCGAAATCTCATCCTGATTCAGGCCGATCACATTCTCATAGATCTCCTGAAACTGATTTTTCGTGACAGCCGTAATCTCACGGCTCTCACTGCGATACTGACGCATCAGCTCCAGTAGATTGCCGCCGATCACAATCAGATTTTTGATCTGACGGTCCTTTTGATACAGCTTCGCAAATCCGGCCAGCTCATGATTCAAAAGCTCAACAACCATCTTTTCAAAATGTTCGCTGTTTTTCATCAGCGGAGCAAGATGCTCCCGCGTTGTCACGCTGCCGATACGGATATTCTGTGTCGTAATCAGTTTATCCTTATCAAAGAGCGAAATCTGCATACTGCTGCTGCCAATGTCAACAATTGCCGCCGCATTCTGAATGATCGTCTCAAACTCGGAGGATACGGAAGCAATAGATTTGTAATCCATAAAACGCTGTTCAGAATTGCTTAGAACCTCGATGCGCAACCCGGTCTGCTTTTCTACATAATCCCGCAGGATCAGCATATTCCTCGATTCCCGGAATGCGCTGGTCGCACAGATCCGGTATGCATCCACCTTGTACCCCTGCATGATCTGGCGGAAGCTGCGAAGCACGGTACAGAGCTCCTCCACATGTCTGCTGCCAATCCGGCCTGTCTGATAAACATCCAGTCCCAGATTCATCCTGGTGCTGACATTTTCCACCTCACGCGCCGGCTTTCTTCCGCCCCATTCGAAAATCTTCATGTCCGTTACCGTTGAACCGATTCCGATGGCCGCAAAATATTTCACTGCCATAGTTCCACCCCTCCTGCCTTATTCCTGTATCTTTCTCCCACGTCTTTTCTGTTTTTTATAGATTTGTATCCGTTTTATATGATATCTGTACGATATTCCAGTTGCTTTTCTATTCAACTCCGTGTTCAGCTCTTTACCTGCCCCAGCAGATAATCAATAAACTGCTGCGCCGTGCGGCCGGAAAGTCCCCCGTGCGCCAGCTCCCATTTATTTGCCTCTAGAAACAGCTCCTGCTCCGGCATCGTCACACCGTAGCGCTCCGCAAGCGTTTTTACAATCTTCTGAAACTCTTTTTTACTCGGTGAACCGAAGAAAATCGTAACGCCGAATCTTGACACAAGCGACATCTTTTCCTGAATCGTATCATTCGTATGGATGTCTCCGTCCCGTTCTTCCTGATTATCGCGGAATTTCTCCCGGATCAGATTGCGTCGGTTGGAGGTTGCATAAATCAAAATATTGTCCGGCTTTTTCTCCAGCCCGCCCTCGATTACAGCCTTCAGATACTTGTATTCAATCTCAAATTCCTCAAAGGACAGATCATCCATATAAATAATAAAACGATAATTCCTGTTTTTGATCTGTGCAATGACTTCATTTAAATCCTGGAACTGGTGCTTATAAATCTCAATGATGCGCAACCCCTGATCGTAATATTTGTTCAAAATCGCTTTGATGCTCGAAGATTTTCCAGTTCCCGCATCCCCAAACAGCAGACAGTTGTTGGCTCTCCTGCCCTGCACAAACGCCTCTGTATTATCCACCAGCTTTTTTTTCGCCAGCTCATACCCCACCAGATCATCCAGATTCACATGCATGATATTCGTAATCGGCTGAATCTGCACGCCACAATCGTCATGCACCACGCGAAACGCTTTATGCAGCCCAAGCTTACCAACGCCAAACTCCTTATAAAAATGGACCATTGCCTCCGTAAACGCCTCAAGGTCTTTCGCTTCCCCAAGCTGCACCGCCAGATCACAGATCCGGTCGCGAATACGTCTGTTAAACACGCTCCCTGCTGCACCGCCGCTTTCATAATCCAGAACTTCTTCAAAAAAACCGGCTGCAAACGTCTCCTCAAGTCCCGAAAAATCATATGCAAACAGCTCCCGAAAAATCACAAAATCATGCCGGGCAAGAGAAAGCAGACTTCCCTTCGCCGCGCCCCGGATTTCACAAGACCTGCTGAACACATTTTCATCATTCACAAGCAGAAACGTCAGATACGCATGCCACAAATTCTTCTCAAACCCATACCGTCCCGCAAGATCAATCAACTCATGCATACAGGCAAAGAACCGCTCCCGCAGCTCCTCCCTATGCTCCTCATCTCCATAATGCTCCATAATCCAAGCCATCTCATAAAGCACTGCACCGTTTTCCAGATTTCGATATAAAATCAATTCATCAATTCTCATGATTCGTTCCTTTAATCATATTATGTATTTAGTCTTTTTTCTATATTCCACTTTAATTCCTAATAACCTCCCGCAATCTCTCTTAATAGTTCCCGAGAATCTTCATATTGATTGCTTCTTCCCGTATCCCGCGCAGCGCATTTTTCACAGCGCTGTCATTCAGATTCCCATCAAAGTCCACAAAGAACCGATATTCCCAGTTCCGCCCAGCGGCCGGCCTTGATTCAATCTTATTCATATTCAGGTTATTATAGATAAAATGTGACAGAATGTTGTACAACGCTCCACTGTAATGCGGCACCTCAAAACAAATACTGATCTTTTGCGCATCACGCCGGAAAATCCGCTGATTTGTAACTATGATAAAACGGGTAGAATTTGCCTCATTATAATAAACATGGTCTGCAAGTACCTCAAGGCCAAAAAGCTCTGCCGCAAATTTGCTGCCGATCGCTGCCTGGGTCCTGTCTCCATCTTCTGCTACCTTTTTCACTGAAGTCGCTGTGTTGTCATACGGTATTGTCTGCCAGCTGCGGTGCTGCGCCAGGAACTCCTCGCACTGTGAAAGCGCCTGCTGATGAGAATAGACCTTCTGAATGTCTTCCAGCTTTGTGCCAGGCAGACCGAGCAGCGCATGCTCGCATTTGATAATCTGCTCTCCGACAATATAATTTTCAAAATTTACCAGCAAGTCATAATTATCCGCCACAATGCCAGCAGAGGAATTTTCGATCGGAAGCACCGCATAATCTGCAGAACCCTCCGCAATAGCCTCCATCGCATCACGCCACTTTTTCACATGGAAACAACTGACATCCTTTCCGAAATACGTCCGCATCGCCGCATGGCTGTAAGCACCCTCGACTCCCTGATAAACGACGCGAATGTTCTCGCGCTCAATATCATCCACTGCAATGAAAGGCAGCCGTCCTGACACACCGCGCTCTTCCAAAAGCTGATACTGTAGCTTCCGACTCATGGACATGATCTGCTGAAACAGTTCCTCCACGCCATGTCTGTTAAAATCATCATGCACAAGGCCTGTCAGCACTTCCAGCTTCTCCTGCTCTCTGTCTTTATCAAAAACTTTCCTGCCATTTGCAATTTTGTAGGCCGCAACCTCCCTGCTGACTTTCATCCGGTTCTCAAACAATTCTACGATCTGCCGGTCAATCCCGTCAATTTCATCCCGCAATTCCAGTAAATCTCTCATCTGTCATTCTCCATATTTTGCTTACTTTGTCTAATTTTCTTCTACAGCTTTGCGTACCTCTCCCAAAAAAGATAGGGACCCGAATGCAATGATCACGTCGTCCGTCTGAGCCTTTGCAAAGCATTTTCTGACTGCATCCTCAATGTCACCCACCGCTTCAACAGAAGCATTCACACGGCTCACTGCTTCTGCCAGATCAGCTGCCGGAAGCGCACGCGGATTGTCCGGCGTTTCTACCGTGTAGATGTGCTCTGCCAGACCAGCCGTAATCTCTATAATCTTATCATATTCCTTGTCAGAAAACACGCCAAAGATATAATATTTTTTTCTGTTTTTAAAATATGTTTCCAGCGACTCCCGGAGCCGCAGCGCTGCATCCGGGTTGTGCGCACCATCGAGAATCAGAAGCGGTTCTTTGTGAATCACAGAAAAACGCCCCAGCCAGCTTGTCTCCTTCATTCCTTCCCGCAGCACCACATCCGGAATCTCATATCCCTGTGCCCGCAATGCCGCGATTCCTTCCAGTGCAAGCGCTGCATTTTCCACCTGCTGCGCCCCTGCAAGTGAAATTTCCACCTTCCCGAAATCTTTGTAGACAAAGCTCTGCTGCTCCAGACCGTAACGGACCTCTGAAATCCGGCCTGTATCCACGAAAATACAGGAACTTTTATTTTTTTCGGCCTCCTGCCTGATTACTTCCTCTGCCTCCGGCTTTTGGTGTGCACAGACTGCCGGAACACCTGGCTTGAAAATCCCTGCCTTGTTCCATGCAATTTCCGCGAGTGTATTTCCCAGAAATTCCATATGATCCATACTGACAGATGCTACCATGGTAAGAACTGGCGTCCGAATAACATTTGTGGCATCCAGTCTCCCGCCCATCCCTACTTCCAGAAGCACCAAATCACATTTCATCTTCTGGAAATAAAGAAATGACACTGCTGTTTCTACCTCAAAAACCGTTGGCAGCGACATAGCCTTTTCTTTCATCTGGGCGTATGCTTCCGCCACCTTTGTGGCTGCCTTTGCAAATTCCTCGCGGCTGATAAACTCACGGTTGACCTGAATCTTTTCCCGGTAAGAAAACAGCGTCGGAGAGATATATCTTCCCACCAAAAACCCTGCTTTTTCCAGCACCGTAGACATATACGCCAGCACAGACCCCTTTCCGTTCGTTCCTGCCACATGCACAAACTTCAGCTCATCCTGCGGATTGCCGAGCAACGCCAAAAGATTCGTAATACTCTCAAGCCCCAGTTCACTACCCTTTGCCGATACCTCCGTGATAAACGCTCTTGCTTCCTGATAATTCATAAAATCCTCCCAAACAGGGACATATCCCTTTTTTCTGTTATCTTAATTTTTAACATTAACAACTTCCAAATCATCTCTAATCATACAGATACGGGCGCTGCATCATCGCAGCGCCCGCCCCTTATGCTCCATGGGGAATCATCTGGAGCTATGTTCTGTTTTTGTTCGTTTTTTATCTTTTATTCTGTCTTGCACTCAAGCCATATTTTTCAGGCATTCGCTGTCTGATCTGCTTTGCGAACAGTCATATTCAACACCATACTGGTCAGAGGACTGAAGTACAAAACCGCAGTCAGTACACAGTAGATCGGCGTCATAATCGCCCACTGTACGATACGTCCCGGCATAATTGCATAGAAATTGTAGCCGATAATCAATACTAAGCCTGCCGTTGTAAACACCAGCGTACCCAGAATAGAGGACACTACGACTGAAATGCTGAGCATTGCCGTCTTCCGCACTTTGCCGCCGGTGATGAGCGGACGCATCAATGCAGGAATCACACCCCAGAGGATTGCCGCTACGGTAATCAGAGGATTTACCGCATAACCCTTAAGCACGCAACCAATAAGGTCTGACAGAAGACCATTCATACCTCCTGCCACCGGTCCGAACCAGAGTCCTGTCAGAACGGTGCAGACGCTGCCGATCGTAATACGGTAGGACCCAAGATCAATCACCACAAGGCGCGCCAGCACAATATGCAACGCAATCAAAAGTCCCTGAAAAACAAGTGTACGGGTATCCCATTTCATTTTGCTGTTATTTTTTTGCATAACAAAACACCTCCATAATGAGAGAAAAAATAAGTAACGATAAATAATATTCGCTCCACATTATGAGGCGTCCTCATATTGTAGCAACGGGTGCGGAAAATGCATCGCAAACACATTTTAAACATGGTTTTTCGGTTCAGGGCGACTCCCCAGCCGCTGACAACTTAACGCGCAAATTCCTACTTCGCTATTATTTATTTAGACACATTATAACATAAATTTTATAGAATGCAAGCACATATAGCATGTTTCACAATAAATTTACAATGGTAAAAAATACATTCTTTCGTAACAGATTATTGCCAGATTTTCCTTTCATCCTGGCATATTTCTTCTCCAATCGGAAAAACTATTTTTGAAACAATCCAATTCCTGAGACAGGAGAAATTTATCATGAAATCCAAATTTATCAAATGTGGCATGTATGGCTGGTGTATCGAAGTACTGTGGACCGGATTAAATTCCCTCATTCACAATGATCCGAAATTGATGGGATTTTCATCACTGCGGATGTTTCCCATTTACGGAATGGCCTCTTTCATCTCCCCGCTGTCTGCCTGCCTGAAAAAGTGCAGGATGATAACAAGGGGGCTTGTCTATATGCTCGGCATCTTTTTTGTGGAATACACCTCCGGTACTTATCTGAAAAAGCGTGGTTGCTGTCCCTGGGATTACAGCGACTCTCCGTACCATGTGAACGGTGTCATCCGGTTGGATTACGCACCACTCTGGTTTCTGACCGGACTTTTTTACGAAAAACAGCTGCAACAGTAATCAGAT
Source organism: bacterium 1XD42-54 (assembly GCA_003612585.1). Lineage (GTDB taxonomy): Bacteria > Bacillota > Clostridia > Lachnospirales > Lachnospiraceae > Choladousia. The sequence continues at coordinate 236,095 of RAZH01000002.1, read as the reverse complement.
ACTGTGCAGCCTTTTTTCACTCTCTCAGACGCCGGACGGCCTCTTCCATTTTTTCCAGATCCGCTTCTTCATTTGGTCCCGTACAGCGAAGTTCTATCTCGTCCCCTGCTTTAATCGCAGCAGAAAGTATATTCAACATGCTTTTGGCATTTACCACATTATGTCTGTATAATATTACAATTTTAGAATCGCAGCTCTCTGCTGTCTGTGCCAGAAGCTCTGCGCAACGGATATCCAGCCCCTCCTTTGACTGGACTACCAGGTTCTTGCTTACCATTTTGTTCATCTCCCAACTTATTTTCGACAATTTTTATAATATTATACAAAATTATTTGTCCATATTCAACACTATATACAAATTTTAAAGAACTATTTACAGTTTGTTCATTTTTTTCATTTTTGTTCATTTTTCCGATCAAACAAACATAACTGCCGTATTATAAAAAATAAGCTGTTGCCCAAGATCACACTTGTACAACAGCTTATTTATTTTACATTCTGCTTCTGATTTTACTATCTCAATTCTGATTTGATTCTTTTATTTCTGCACAATATTCACGATCTTTTTCGGAACATAAATTTCTTTCACAATCGTCCCGTTCAGCTTATTGCCCAGCGCTTCCTTACCTCGCGCGATCGCATCCTCTTTGGAGATATCCGCAGGAACCATAATCACAGTCTTTGTCTTGCCATTGATCTGAACCGGAATCTCAAGTTCATCGTCCTTCATGGCTTCCTGATCTGCTTCCGGCCAGCTTGTATGGAAAACAGAATCCGTATGGCCGTATGCCTCCCAGAGTTCCTCTGCAATGTGCGGTGCAAACGGTGCCAGCATCCGGATAAAGGTCTCGATTGTCTCTTTGTCGATACCTCCGCTCGTCTTCGCGAGGTCAGTCATCTTGTTGTTGTATTCCATGAAGCCGGAAATAACCGTATTCAAACTGAAGTTCTCAAGGCGCTGCGTAATATCATAGACTGATTTGTGACGCAGCTTCACCATTTCTTTCGTCTCAGCTACGTTTGCCTCTTTGCTGTCCATCGCCAGTTTCCAGAAACGGTTCAGGAAACGGTATACACCGTCGATACCGCGGTCATCCCACTCAGCGTCAAGCTCAGGCGGTCCTACGAACAATTCGTACATACGCAGGCTGTCACAGCCATAATCGCGCACAAGATCATCCGGCGAAACCACATTTCCTTTGGATTTGCTCATCTTGATACCGTTTTTACCGTTAATCATACCCTGATTGAACAGTTTGTGGAACGGCTCATCAAAATCAACTGCCCCGATATCATAAAGGAACTTTGTATAGAATCTGGAATAAAGCAGGTGCAGCACAGCATGCTCCACGCCGCCGATGTACATATCAACCGGCAGGTATTTGTCAGCTTTCTCCTTTGATACCAGTTCTTTGTCATTTTTGTTGTCCACATAGCGCAGGAAATACCAGGAAGATCCTGCCCACTGCGGCATCGTATTGGTCTCGCGCTTTGCGTCGGCGCCGCAGACCGGACACTTGCAGTTCACCCACTCGTCAATCGCTGCCAGCGGTGACTCGCCTGTACCGGTCGGCTCATACGACTCTACCTCCGGCAGACGAAGCGGAAGCTCCTCCTCCGGTACCGGAACATTGCCGCAATGTGGACAATGAATAATCGGAATCGGCTCGCCCCAATAACGCTGACGGGAAAATACCCAGTCACGCAGCTTATAATTTACTGTCGCACGGCCAAGTCCGCGCTCCTCAATGATATGCGGAGCTTCTTTTTTCAGAACAGCAGATTCCATACCATTCCACTCGCCGGAATTAATCATGGTTCCCACCGCATCTGTATACGCTTCCGTCATATTCTCGATTTCTTTTCCATCCTTCGCAATAACCTGGATGATCGGAATATCAAACTTTTTCGCAAACTCAAAGTCACGGTCATCGTGCGCAGGTACACACATGATAGCTCCCGTACCGTAATCAGCAAGTACATAGTCGGAAAGCCAGATCGGCACCTTTGCGCCGTTCAGCGGATTGACCGCATACGTTCCGGTGAATACGCCGGTTTTTTCTTTATCCTGCAGACGGTCTACATTGGACTTCATAGAAGCATCATAGATATATTTCTCCACAGCCTCTTTCGTCTCCTCTGTCGCCAGGGATGCTGCCAGAGCATGTTCCGGAGCCAGTACCATAAAGGTAGCTCCGTAGAGTGTATCCGGACGCGTTGTGTAGACAGTGATCTTCTCTTCTCTTCCCTCAACCGGGAACTCTACCTCTGCACCGTAGGACTTGCCGATCCAGTCAGACTGCATCTTCTTTACCTTTTCCGGCCAGTCAAGCTTATCCAGGTCATTCAGAAGGCGATCTGCATACTTTGTGATGCGAAGCATCCACTGACGCAGATTCTTCTTCGTCACGGACGCGCCGCAGCGCTCACAGCAGCCGTTTACAACTTCCTCATTGGCAAGGCCCGTCTTACAGGACGGACACCAGTTAATCGGAAACTCCTTCTCATAAGCGAGACCTTCTTTGAACATCTTCACGAAAATCCACTGTGTCCATTTGTAGAAATCCGGATCTGTCGTGTTCACCTCACGGTCCCAGTCGTAAATGGCAGCGATGTCGTTAATTTGCTTCTTGATATTGGCTACATTCTGTGCAGTAGAAATAGCCGGATGAATGCCCATCTTGATCGCGTAGTTCTCAGCCGGAAGGCCGAATGCATCCCAGCCCATTGGATGAATCAGGTAATAGCCCTGCATCATCTTGTAACGGCTCCACACATCAGAAATAACGTATCCCCTCCAGTGACCTACGTGAAGGCCGCTGCCTGACGGATACGGAAACATGTCCAGACAATAGTATTTCGGCTTTTTGCCATCATCTACATTCACCGGGTGCTCTTCCCAGTTTTTTCTCCATTTTAATTCAATGGCTCTGTGGTTATAAGATACTGCCATTTTTTCTCTCCTCCAGTTGTTTTACATGGTAAATATTTTATGCCTTCGGGCTTTGCTTTGTCAAGTAGTTGCGCCGTTATAAATAATTTTTAATCACAATCTGCAACGACTTTCGCCCCATATATTCATTCACAGACGGATAATAGGTCAGGTCCAGCGTAAGCCCCTCCTGCCTTCCCCAGAAAAGCGCCTGTACCTTCTCCTCTCCGAACTTTGCAGTCAGATAACTATGCATTTTTGCCGTATCGCCAAAATACAGCGCATCCATCACTCTCCCAGAGCGGTTCATAACACGAAACTTCAGGACATTCTGATTCTTTCCGAGAAGCCGGGCGCTCTGCAGCCGAATCTCGCGCTCCGCAAAAAGAGGCTTCTCGTTTCCTTTTCCAAATGGTTCCAGAAGCTGTAGCTCCTCAACCAAGGGTTCTGTCATATAGTCCAAAGGCATCGGAACATCAATTGACACCTTTTCCAGCATATCCTCTTCGCCAAGAGAACAGTGTGCATTCAGCCTGCGCCGCATCTCATCAATCCGCTCTCTTTCCAGAGAAAACCCGGCAGCCATTGGATGTCCGCCGAATTTTGTAAACACATCCTGGCACTTCACCATTTCCTCAAACATGGAATATGCCTCAATCGAACGGCCGGAGCCTTTGGCGCCTCCTGCATCCTCACTGTCCGTCACAACAAAAACCGGCTTGTAATACCGCTCCCGCAGCCTCCCGGCCACGATTCCGGCAATGCTCTCATGACAACCGGGAAGATAAATCACCAGTACCCGGTCTTCCTGGTAAAGCCCGCCTTCAATCATGGCACATGCTTCCTCCACTGCCTGCTGTGTCAGCGCTTTTCGTTCATCATTTAGTTCTTTTAAATCAGATGCCAGCTGCTTTGCCTCCTGTATGTCCTTTGCCAGAAGCAGCTTCATTGACCTTCTGGCTGTATCGAGACGTCCGCTCGCATTGATGCATGGCCCCAGCACAAATCCGATATGATACGAAGAAATATCCGATAATGCAAGACCATTTGCCTCTGCAAGCGCCCTCAGGCCAAAATTCTGAGTGACCGCCATTCGCTTCAAGCCTTCTTTTACCAGGATTCGATTTTCACCGTCCAGATCCATCACATCCCCAATCGTCGCAAAGGCCACAAACGGGAGCAGTTCCTCTGCTTCACAAACAGGAATGCCGGAAAGTTCAAACAAAAGGCAGACCAGCTTCCACGCCACAGCCGCCCCGCAGAGCTTTTTATATGGATATCCGCACCCCGGCTGCTTCGGATTGACCAGCACATCCGCCGCAGGCAACAGATAATGCCGCTCCTGCGCACGATCCTCAAACCTTGTCTCATGATGATCTGTCACAATCACGGTCAGCCCAGCTTCTTTTGCAAACGCAATCTCATCCATCGCTGAAATTCCGTTGTCACACGTCAGAATCGTATCAATGCCTTCCGAAGCGGCCAGCTCAATCAGATGAAGATTCAATCCATATCCATCCTTCATCCGGTCCGGAATTTCATAATCTACATCTGCACCACACCGCACCAGTGCCCGATATAAAATGTATGTCGCATTCACACCGTCAATATCATAATCACCGATAATCCGTATCTTTTTTCCTGCTTCAATTTTTTGCTTCAAAAGCTTGGCCGCCTCCTGCGCCCCTTTTAAAAGCTCCGGTGCATGAAGCTGTTCCATTGAACCATGCAGATAGTTAAAAATTTCTTTTTCTCCCACGACATCCCGGTTTCGGATAATCCGTGCCGTAACCGGATCAATTCCAAACACTTCAGCAATCGCCCGAAAATCCGCCCGTTTCGCCGCCACAAACCACCTTTCCCGTTTTCCTGCGCTGCATGCCTGATTTACTGCCATCCTAAACTCCCTTTCTCTGAAACGACAAACAACTTGCTTGCCTCCTTTTATACCTTTGTGTATAAAAAATCAGGGACTGCCGCAAATGCATCGGAAGCAATTCCGCAGCATTTCCCGGCAGCCCCATCCGGCTTAAATTCTTATCCTGTGTAAATCTTTTTTACTGAAATACCACTGACCTTCGCCCGCTTATTTCGAAGCGGAAACCTTCTGGCCCTTTTTCAATACATACCACAGCGCGCCCGTCACACATACGGAAGAATATCCGCCTGCCACTACGCCGACGATCAGCGGCAGAGCAAATTCTTTGATGGTTGCAACACCGAGTACATACAGCACTGCAATCATAACAAACGTTGTGAAGGATGTATAGATACTTCTCGTCAGGGTCTGCGTGATACTTGTATTGACGATCTCTGCCAGTGAATCTTTCTTCATAATTGCCATATTCTCACGGATACGGTCAAAGATAACGATTGTTGCATTGATCGAATAACCTACAATTGTCAGCATACATGCAATAAACGTATTACCGACAGAAATCCGGACAATTGCATAACATGCAAATACAACCAGTACGTCATGCAGAAGCGCCAAAACCGCACTGCCTGCGAAACGGATATCCTTGAAACGGAACCAGATATAAACAAGCATACACAGCGCCGCAATAATAACTGCCACGACAGCATCCTGACGCATCTCATTACTTACAGTAGAAGAAATTGTTTCAAAGGAGATATCTTTTTCTCCAAGCGCATATGCTTCCTGAATTGCTTTTGATATCTGCTCACGTTCATCCACGCTCAACACTCTCGTCTTAATGTATACCTGATTGGAACCTGCCACTTTCTGCGTCTGGATTTCTGCATCTCCCGTAATGTCACGGATGATCGGCTTCACGTCTGCATCCAGCTGATCAATACTCAAATCTTCCTGGAACATAACGCTCGTGGACGTACCACCCTTGAAATCCATGCTGAGGTTCAGCGCGTCATTGCCGGATGCCGCATGGATACCCATAAACACCGGACCAGACAGCACCAGAACAAGTGAAATGATAAAACAGATATTCTTTTTGCCGATAAAATCAATCGCTGCATGCTGTTTTGCTTTTCCGTAATACTTCTCATCCTTAAAGCCCAGCTCATACAGTGCATTTACAATCAGTCTCGAAACCAGAAGCGCTGTGATCATGGAAAGAACAATACCAAGAGCCAGCGTCTGAGCAAAACCTTTTACACTTCCTGTACCCATCAGATTCAGTACGAAAGCAGCAATCAGTGTCGTAATGTTTCCGTCAAGTATTGCAGACAACGCTTTCTGGAAACCTGTTTTGATGGAAGCCTTTACGGATTTTCCTGCTCCGATCTCCTCGCGGATACGCGCATAGATAATAACATTCGCATCAACTGCCATACCGATGGAAAGAATAATACCTGCGATACCCGGCAGAGTCAGCGTCATATCAAATGCATTCAGCAGCACCAGATCCAGTCCAACGTAAACCAGAAGTGAAATACCTGCTACAACACCCGGAAGCGCATAAGCCCAGATCATAAACAGAATCACAATCGCCAGACCAATTGCACCTGCAATCAAACTTGTGCGGATCGCATCCTCACCAAGCTGTGCTCCTACTACATTGGAACGGATCTCTTCCAGCTCCAGAGAAAGGGAACCAATACGGATGGAAGATGCAAGATTCTGCGCCTCTTCCACAGAAGCCATACCTGAAATATAGGCTGTACCACCTGTGATCGCCTCGTTTACTCTCGGAGAACTGATAACCTGATTGTCATAAACAATCTCAATAATCTTCCCTACGTTTTCAGACGTTGCCTTTGCAAATGCATCGGTACCATCCTTGTTCAGCTCCAGGCGTACCACATATTCGCGGTTGCCCATTTCATTTTGCTGCTGCTGTGCGCTGGCTGTGTCCACCTGCGTACCGGTCAGCACCACGGTTCCATCTGCCAGACGGAACTCCAGGGACCCCGGCTTTCCAAGCTCTGTCAGAATTGCGTTTGCATCGCTTACACCCGGAATCTCGATGTTAATACGGTTAGCGCCTTCCTGATAAACCTGTGCCTCTGTACTGTAGCCCTGTACTCTCTGTTGCAGCTTGTACACTGTATCATTCATATCTTCGGAAGAAGGTGATTCGTCGCCTTTTGCCTGATACGTGATACTAACGCCGCCTGAAAGGTCCAGACCAAGCTTGATGTTTCTTGCTGAACCAGTGCCCGTCTTGCCGATACCCACTGCTGAGGTATAGATTAACAATGCCAGCAGCGCAACGATCCCGACAAGAACTACTCTTGCTTTTTTCTTGTTCATGATTCTCTCTCCTTTATTCTTTGTCAGCATTATCGGCCAATGCTGCTTTTATCATAATTGCACACTCGACGCGCTTTCGCTGAAGCTCACATCCGATGTCGTACGCGTCCTGAATGGTTCCGTGGAAGTTATAGGAATTTGCTGCGCATCCGCCGCTGCAATAAAACTTTGCAAAACAGTTTCTGCACTTTTCTTTTGTGTAGACATTGCAGCATTTGAACTCATCCACAATTTCAGGCTTTGTAATCCCTTGGTCCACATTGCCCATCAGGTATTTCTCTATACCGACAAACTGATGACACGGATACAGGTCTCCCCATGGCGTCACGGCCAGATACTCTGTACCGGAACCGCATCCGGAAAGACGTTTGTATACACACGGTCCGCCCGTGAGATCAATCATATAGTGAAAGAAGGTAAAGCCTTTTCCCTCTTTTTCCCGCTTTACCATCTCTGCAGCCAGCTTATCATACTCTGCAAGAATCTGCGGAAGATCGGCTTCTTTTAAAGCGTACTCCTCTCCCTCCGGCGCTACAACCGGCTCAACGGAAATCTGCTCAAACCCTTCATCTGCCAGGTGCAGCACATCCTTTGAAAAATCAAGGTTGTGATGGGTAAAGGTCCCTCTCACATAATATTTTTCCTGATTCCTGCTCTTTGCAAACTGCTTAAACTTCGGCAGAATCATATCATAACTGCCGTCTCCTCTTCGGAACGGCCTCATGAAATCGTGCACCTCTTTTCGACCGTCAATGCTGAGCACCACATTGGCCATCTCTTTGTTGCAAAATTCCATGACCTCGTCATTCAGCAGTACGCCATTGGTCGTCAGGGTAAAACGGAAGTTTTTATTGTGAAGCTTTTCCTGCTCCCTTCCGTATTTCACGAGATCTTTGACCACCTGCCAGTTCATAAGCGGTTCCCCGCCAAAGAAATCCACTTCGAGATTCCGGCGCTCTCCTGAATTTGCGATCAGAAAATCCAGCGCCTTTTTCCCTACCTCAAAACTCATAAGCGCGCGGCGGCCATGATACTCTCCCTCTTCTGCAAAACAATATCTGCAGGCAAGGTTGCAGTCATGCGCAATGTGCAGGCAAAGTGCCTTTACCACCGTTTTACGCGCCTTGTAGTCAATAATTGCATTTTCATATATATCTTCAGTAAACAGCACCCCGGCCTCTTTCAGCTCCCGGCACTCTGCAAGGGCTTCTGTAAGCTCTTCCTTCGGATATCTCTCCCGAAGCAAAAGACAAACCTCTTCTTCCGTCTTTCCTTCATCAAGCAGGGCAATGACATCGTATACAAGCTCATCCACCACATGCACGGAGCCGCTGTTTACATCCAAAACGATGTTATATCCATTATTCTGATACTGATGGATCATATAAGCTCCTTCCCGTATTTATAAAAAACCAATAGATAAGCAGCGAAGCACGTCCGCTGCTTATCGAAAGATCTTTTATTTATTATTTTCGCATGTCTGATTTCCTACAGTACAGGATGTCTTGCATGCTGACTGGCAGGATGTCTGGCACTCACCGCAACCGCCTTTTTTCAGAGTATTCTGTAACGGTTTTGTATTCAGTGTTTTGATATGTTTCATGTCTTGCACTCTCCTTATCCTCGTAATTCCGGCGGAAGAAAAGCTTCTTCCGACTTTGACTGTTATTGTATCACAGAATATTTGAAAATAAAAGAGTTTTCTTGGAGATTTCCACAATTTCTTGTGATTTCAAACCACAATTTACAGCCTTGTCCTGTTTTTATGACAAGTTTTTCAGTCTTTCCCTTATAATTCCATCCCACGCTCGCAAACAGAACGCACCCACGCAAACAATTCTGCCTCATTTTTCACTTCATAATCCGGCTGACACACTTCCTCCCGGATATCCTGCCCTCGTTTATTCAGCCATACAGCCTTCCATCCTGCCCGCTTCGCTCCCACGATATCATTCTGGTAATTATCTCCCACCAGAATACAGTCTTTTGCCTCCGTACCAAGCTGCCTTTGTGCATGCAGAAAAAGGCCGGTATTGGGCTTTGACACCCCATAGTCACCTGAGATAACGATATGTTCCTCGGGAATCCATGCCCCAACGTTCAGCACCTTCGCTTTCTTTCTCTGATGACCGGAAGGCCCGTTGGAAATGATTCCAACCCTGATGTTATAGACGTTGCAAAGCTCCAGCATCTTTTTAACAGTGTCTGACATCGAAATTTTTCCCTGATTTTCCTCATACAATTTCTGATATCTCAGTGCTTCTTCGTCCGTCACCACATAACCCAGATCTTCAAAAGCCTTCTGTATTCTGTAAATATGCATCTCATCCATTGGCATCTTTCCACACTGGGCCAGCTCAAACACCTCATCTCCGCGGACAGACCTTGCCTCAAACAGTTGGTAAATATCTATGTCGAAACGATTGCCAAACACTGCATCATACGCTTTCCGAAATGGCTCGATCTGATCGTACAGCGTATCATCCAGATCAAAAAATATTGTGATCACAGTTCTTCCTTTCTGGTTTTCTCCATAAGTTTGCTTTTGCGTGTTTTTCTTAATTCTATTCCGTGAAAAGGCCGCCGCTTCCCCAAATGGAAGCTGACGGCCTATAGTATGTGTGTGATCCAGAGATCCTATGCAAAACTGGCACAGCATCAAAAATGTAAACAGATGTATTATTCTTCATCCTTCTGTCTGGCTGCAATCTCTCTCTCCTGTACATCATTCGGAGCCTGCTCATAACGTGCAAACTCGTAGGAGTAAGAGCCGCTGCCGCCGGTCATCGAACGCAGCTGCGTCGAATATCCGTAAAGCTCAGACATCGGAATGTCTGCTTCGACAATTGTATTGCCCTTGTGGTCCGGATTCATACCAAGCACACGACCACGACGCTTGTTCAGATCACCCATTACATCGCCGGTAAACTTATCCGGAACTATAACCTTCATGGATGCGATCGGCTCAAGCAGAACCGGGCCGGCTTCCATAAAGCCCTTCTTGAACGCCTGGCTGGCTGCCGTCTTGAACGCCATCTCCGAGGAGTCTACCGGATGGTAAGATCCATCGTAAAGAACGGCCTTCACACCTACAACCGGATATCCGGCCAGAGGTCCCTTTACCGTAGAATCCTGGATTCCCTTTTCAACTGCCGGGAAGTAGTTCTTCGGAACTGCTCCACCTACAACCTCCTGCTCAAATTCATACGCCTTATCCAGCTCAGCAAGCGGTGAGAAACGCATCTTTACATGGCCGTACTGTCCATGTCCGCCGGACTGCTTTTTATATTTGGAATCCACGTCAGAACTCTTGCGGATTGTCTCGCGGAAAGCTACCTTCGGCTTCTCCAGTTCAACGTCTACTTTGTATTTGGTAAGAAGCTTGCTTGCAATGATATCGAGATGCTGATCGCCAAGACCGTAAAGCAGTGTCTGGCGGTTCTCCCCGTCATTGATCACTTTCATGGTCAGGTCTTCCTGTGCCATCTTTGCAAGTGCCTGTGCTACCTTATCTTCTTCACCCTTCGTCTTTGCCCGGTAACGCTTGTAAGTATAAGGTGTCGGTGTATCAATTCTGCCGTATTCAATCGGAGCAGCCTTTGTAGAAAGCGTATCTCCGGTAGCAGCATTGAGCTTGCCAATGGCGCCAATGTCTCCTGCGTGAAGCTCTTTTACTTCAACAGCCTTGCTGCCTTCCATCACATACAGCTTGCTGATTCGCTCCTCAGAATCCTTGGACTCATTGTAAAGTGCATCGTCGTTCTTAATAACGCCAGAAGCAATTTTAATCATTGAATACTTTCCAATGAACGGGTCAACGATTGTCTTCCATACAAATGCGGATTTAGCTTTCGCGAAATCGTAATCAGCTTCAAAGACTTCCTTTGTCTTCATATTGACACCGGCAATCTTTCTCTTTTCCGGTGAAGGCATATAGCTGACAATATCATCCAGAAGAAGCGGTGTGCCCTGAAGGTTCAGTGCTGCGCCCATCGTTACCGGAACGATCGAGCAATCACCGACATTTGCATGAAGTGCTGCCACGATCTCAGCCTCGGAGAACTCTTCTCCGCCAAAGTAACGATCCATGAACTCTTCGCTCGTCTCTGCAACTGCCTCGAGCAGATTCTCACGGTAATGCTCCAGATAATCCTGCAGATAATCCGGAATATCACACTCTACTTTTTCCTGTTTGTTCACGTAGCGTCTTGCTGCTTTCTTTACAACGTTTACATAACCGACAAACTTTTCGTTCTCACGGATCGGCAGATGCAAAGGAGCAATCTTCTTTCCGTATAATTCTGTCAGTGTCTCAACAACCTCACGGTAGCTGGCATTGTCAAAGTCCATATTTGAAACGTAGAAAAATCTTGGCAGTTTATATTTTTCACAGAGATCCCATGCTTTCTGTGTGCCGACTTCCACGCCGTTTTTTCCGTTAATTACGATAATAGCTGCATCTGCTGCTGCGGCAGCTTCCTCTGCCTCTCCAAAGAAATCAAAATATCCCGGTGTGTCCAGAATATTTACTTTCGTATCTCCCCAAATGATCGGAACCATCGTTGTGCTAATTGAAAATTTTCTCTTAATCTCTTCTTTATCAAAATCGCTGATGGTATTTCCCTCAGCTACATTACCCAAGCGGCTCGTAATACCTGACAGATATGCCATGGACTCTACAAGACTTGTCTTTCCGGCACCACCGTGACCGAGAATTACGACATTACGGATTTTGTCTGTTGTGTAAACATTCATAGCTTCTTTCCTCCAATACTAGTTAGTCGTGGTCACAACTTTCCACATAGATATATTCTACTAAAATATTATAAATAGTTCAAGCATTTTATTCACTATTAACAATTTTTTTATTTTTTGCACTTTAAAGCATTGAAGCGTTTGACAGAGAAATCATTTGATAGTAAAATGTCGTTATGTTTTTACCCTTGGAAAGAGAGATCAATATTATATGAAATGGAATACATTTGGTTTTATCGGCCTTGGACTGATCGGTGGTTCCCTTGCGATGGCGCTTCGCCGTATTTATCCGGACTGCCGTATCATGGCTTATACAAGAACACGCGCCACCGCAGAGCAGGCACACGCGCAGCATGTCATTGATGATATCTGCGAGTCGCCCTCTGATCTGAAATTTTCTGCATGTGACTGTGTATTTTTATGCACTCCGGTGCAAAGTAATATTGCAGCGCTTCAGTCGCTCAAGGATGTCGTAACAGACACCTGCATTCTGACCGATGTCGGAAGCGTCAAATCAGACATTCACCAGGCAGCCTCTGAACTCGGGCTTGGCGGACGTTTCATTGGCGGACATCCGATGACCGGCTCAGAAAAATCAGGTTTCTCAAGCGCTCAGGCACATTTGTTTGAAAATGCGTACTACGTCATCACGCCGTCAGAGGGGACGAACCCGGAAGCTCTTGACATTTATCGTACGCTTGCCACAGACATCGGCTCGCTTCCGCTTGTACTTGATTACAGACAGCACGACTATGTAACTGCAGCCGTGAGCCATCTGCCGCATCTGATTGCCGCCTCACTCGTCAATACCGTGCACGATCTGGACTCGAAAGAAGAGATCATGAAAATGATTGCTGCCGGAGGTTTTAAAGATATCACAAGAATCGCATCCTCCTCCCCGGAAATGTGGGAACATATCTGCCTTTCCAACCGTGAAAATATTTCAGAGGTCATGGATACTTTTATGCAACTGCTTGAAAAATGCCGCACGGAAATGTCGGCCGGAAACGGAGCTGCCATCTATGAAACCTTTGAGCGTTCCAGAGATTACAGAGATTCCTTCTCCTCCACCTCTCTTGGCAGTATCAAAAAAACGTACTGCGTTTACTGCGATATTGTGGATGAGTCCGGTGCGATTGCGACAATTGCAACCACACTTGCTGTAAATGGAATCAACATTAAAAATATCGGAATTGTACATAACAGAGAATTTGAAGAGGGAGTTCTTCGGATTGAATTTTATGAAGAGGAACCGTCCCAGAAAGCAGCGCAGATTTTACGGCAGCACCGGTATGAGGTGCTGGTGCGCTGATGCCGTTTCAGGTATCCTCCAGAATCAGACTTCGCAAATTTATCAATAAAAATACGAAAATACGTACTACAGAAAGGACTTTTTATCATGATTGTTCGATCTAAAGGACCGCTCCGCGGAGAACTCACGGTTCCGGGCGACAAATCTATCTCGCATAGAAGCATTATGTTTGGTGCTCTGGCAGACGGAATGACAGAAGTTACAAATTTTCTGACAGGAGCGGACTGTCTTTCTACCATCTCCTGCTTCCGCCAGATGGGCATTGAGGTGCAGCAAAATGGTTCCTCTGTGAAGGTATTCGGAAAAGGGATTCATGGCCTGAAAGCTCCGGAGCAGATTCTGTATGCAGGAAACAGCGGAACTACCGTCCGTCTGATGTCGGGAATTCTTGCCGGGCAGGCGTTTTCCTCTTCGATCACCGGCGATACTTCGATACAGAAACGCCCCATGAAACGGATTATGACTCCACTTTCCATGATGCAGGCAGACATTTCTTCTGTTTATGAGAACGGCTGCGCCCCTCTTTCGATCCACGGAAAGTCACTGAAAGCCATTGACTACAAGTCACCGGTCGCTTCGGCTCAGGTCAAATCCTGCGTTCTGCTCGCCGGGCTGTATGCCGACGACATAACCAGTGTCACGGAGCCCGTTGTTTCGCGCAATCATTCTGAGCTGATGCTCCGCTACTTCGGCGCTGATGTGAATACCAAGGGAACAACTGCTTCCATTTGCCCTGACCCTCCACTGACCGGCCAGAAAATCTGCGTTCCCGGAGACATTTCCTCCGCCGCTTATTTTATTGCTGCTGCCCTGCTTGTACCCGGCTCGGAAGTCCTGCTGAAAAACGTCGGTATCAACCCGACCCGCGATGGACTGCTCCGCGTATGCCGCGCAATGGGCGGAGATATCACTTATGTAAATGAAAACCACAGCGGGGCCGAACCATGCGCAGATATCCTCGTACGCAGCAGTTCCTTACAAGGAGTGGTCATTGAAGGCGATATTATCCCGACTCTGATTGATGAGCTTCCCGTTCTGGCTGTACTCGGCGCATGCGCAGACGGAACCACCGTCATCCGCGATGCGGCTGAACTGAAGGTCAAGGAATCCGACCGCATTGCCGTTATGACTGAAAACCTGAAGCGCATCGGCTGCGACGTCACGGCAACGGACGACGGTATGATCATCCAAGGTGGCAAAGCACTCCATGGCGCTTCTATTGATACAAAAAAAGACCACCGCATTGCCATGAGCTTTGCCGTAGCTGCATTGGCATGCGATGGTGAAATGGAGCTTCTCGACGGAGACTGTGTCAATATCAGTTATCCGGGATTTTATCAGGATCTTGAAAGGCTCAGCCGATAAAAACAAAAGCCATCACAGATGAATGCTCTGTGGTGGCTTTTGACAAGTCTGCAAATGTAATTAATCTTCAAAAAGCATCCGAACGATCCAGTTCCCGTCCATCCCTTTTCCCGAAAAAATTTACAGCAAATGTGCCCGCAGCTCCTCGCCGCTCTTTGGCGATAAATAAGCTGGTGCGATATCGAATACGGTTTTACAGCCGCTTACACCTTCATCTGCCAGACGCTTTGCCGCGCGTGCAAATGCGACGAGTACGCTCGCTGTAAATTCCGGGTTGGAATCCAGTTTCAAACGGTATTCGATAATATGCTTATTCGTACCGTCTCCTGTCTGACCGCTGCGGATGACAAAACCGCCATGCGGAATTCCTTTGTGATTCTTATCCAGCTCTTCCTGCGAGATAAAGGTCACTGTCGTATCATAATCTGCAAAGTAATTCGGCATGTTTTTAATCTCTGACTCAATGCGCGCCAGATCTGCTCCTTCTTTTGATACCACAAAACACTCTCTTGTATGCTTCTGTCTTGTCGTAAGCTCCGGATTTTCACCATTTCTCACGGATTCTACCGCGCTCTCTACCGGAACTGTGTACTGTCTTGCGTCCTGTACGCCCTCTACCCGGCGGATTGCATCTGAATGTCCCTGGCTCACACCTCTTCCCCAGAATGTATAGTCTTTTCCATCCGGTAAAATTGCGTTGCCATAGAGACGGTTCAGAGAAAACATACCCGGGTCCCAGCCTACGGAAATAATTCCCACATGGCCGTTCTCCTTTGCCGCTGCATCCACATTTGCAAAATGCTCCGGAATCCTTGCATGTGTATCGAAGCTGTCAATTACATTGAACATTTTTGCGATTTCCGGTGTCTGCTTCGGAAGGTCCGTTGCACTTCCGCCGCAGATGATGCAGACGTCAATCTCATCCTTTTTCGAGGCCAGCTCGTCCATGGCATATACCTTTGCATCAGATGCAATTTTTACTGTCTGCGGGTCGCGCCTTGTGAATACGCCGGCAAGCTCGCAGTCTGCATTGTGGCCAATTGCAGCTTCCACTCCTCTTCCAATATTGCCATATCCAATAATACCAATTCTAATTTTATTCATACTTTCAGCTCTCCTTTTATGTGTTCTGTTTCTTGTCCATAAATGCGCTTTCTTGTTCCCTTGTCTCTATTTTGATTCCCTCATGAGATATCCCAATCCTGCTCTCATAAAATGTCTTGGAAACCTGCTTCAGATACAGTACATCCTTCGCCCCTGCCATCTCATAAGGCGAATGCATCGCAAGCTGTGCAAGCCCAATATCCACACAGCGCAGAGAAGCCTGCGTGTTAGAAATATTCCCCAGTGTTGACCCGCCTGCCATATCAGAACGGTTTGCATAGGTCTGATATGGAACGTCCGCATATTCGCACAAACGCCGGAAAACGGCTGTGCTGACTGCATCTGTCGTGTACTTCTGATCTGCATTGTATTTGATTACAATCCCATGATTCATCTGCGGCCGGTTTGCCGGATCCGCCATCTCCTGATGATTCGGGTGTACCGCATGCGCATTGTCTGCGGAGATCATAAAGCTCCCTGCCAGAAGCCGTCGATAATCCTCTCCTGAGCCGCCAAGGGCCTCGTTCATCCTGCTTAACGTGTCAACAAGGAACGTAGACCCAGCTCCCTGCCTTGAAACGCTGCCTGTCTCCTCATTATCAAAAGCACACAAAACTGAAATATTCTGAGGCGCATCTGCTTCGAGAAATCCCTGCAATGATCCGTACAGACACTGCAAATCGTCAAGGCGTGGGCTTGCGATGAATTCATTCCCGGCCCCCCAAAAAGTACCTCTCTGACGATTATACAGAAACAAATCCATTCCATAAATCTGTTTCTTATCAACACCCGCTTCTTCTGCAATCAGCTTCAAAAAAGAATCCTTTGCCGTTTCATCTCCAAAGACAGGGCACAGATCTACCTGGGCATTGTAAGCATAGCCCTCATTTACTTTCCGGTTCATATGAATCGCGAGGTTCGGAATCATAAGAAGATCCCGGTCGATATTCACCAGAACCTGACGAATCCTGTCTCCCGCCCATACCATCACACGGCCTGCAACCGACAGCGGACGGTCAAACCACGGCGCCATCAGCATTCCGCCATATTTTTCCACATTCAGCTTTGTATATTTTTTATCTGCATCCAGCTCTGGCAACTCTTTGACCTTAAAACAGGGCGAGTCCGTATGGCTGCTGATTAACTGAAATCCCTGATAGCTCTGCTCCGGAATCTGAAATGCAATCAAGGAAGAACTGTTTCTCGTCACATAGTAAGATTTGCCACGCTCCAGATTCCAGGCCTGATGCTCTTCTAATGCAAGAAACCCTCCGCTCTTTAGCTGTTCCTCCACATTTTTTATTACATGGAAACTCGTTGGACTCTGCGCAATAAATTGCAATAATTTCTCTGATTCTGCGTAAAACTGTTCCATATTTAATATTCCTTTATATCTTTAAAATTATATGACCCACTATTCAGACCAAGCTTTGCAGCCTCTTCTGTATTCCAGAGCACTTTTCCGTCTGCAAATGCGGCTACACATCCCTGTTTTACATGCCCTTCGTCCATTCCGATAACCGGAATCCCACCTTCGTCTGCGTAGGCACGTACTGTCTGAACCAACGGTGTGACCATGTCATCTTCAATACAAAGAATACAATCTGCCATACTTACCAGCTCAGATGCCACTATATCAATATCCATCTCTGAATCTATCTCAGAAGCAACGATTGTCAGCCCTCTGCTTGCTGCCAGCTTCTCATAAGATGCAAGCTGCTTTTTGGCGCCTTTGTTGCCTTTCGAATATATAATACCAACTGCCTGTACTTCAGGGAACAAAAGTTTCGCCAAATCCAGCTGACCTTCCGTACCTTCTTTTAAAACAACCGGCTTTTTGTTGTCTTCTTCTGGTTTATTCTCTGAAGCCGTTCCGGCTCCTTCCTCTGTCAGGTATTCACTTTTGATATAGCCATCTAAACCGTTTTCTTCTGCTTCATAATGAACCTTCGTCCAATCTCCCTGTGTACCGACTGCCTGTACCTTGGTCCCTGCAACCAGAAGTGAGAGAATTTCAGCTTCCGTGGATGGCTCTTTGCGAAGATTCACTCGGACAGTCACCTGCATAGTTTTTGTATTTGTCTGATTTTGTTCTGTCTCTGCTTCCTTCTCTGTTTCTGCCTCGCTCTGACGCTCCGTTTCTTCTTCGGATTCCGTCTCAGTTTCATTTTGTGCTTCTGTTTCTGCTGCTTCAGGAGTTTCCGGATCATTGGCTTGCGGCGCTGCTTCACTGCTCTGCACTGGTGTGCCTGCTGCTCCTGCCTCCTCCTGGAGACGCTCCAGCTCATCAGCAAGCGCTTCGCTCAGCGATTCGGGCGGAACCTGATTTAAAAATTCAGCTTTTACAAAAGCACTCACCACTTTATTATCATCATTCATGAACCGAATCTGAAGCCACTCATCCGCCTCTTCTTTTTCAACAACCACTTTTTCCTCTGCCTGCAAAGCTCCGACCTTGTCAGACTCTGTGGATGCTGTTTTCCTGACGTTTACTTTTTCCTTCGCCGTATAAAGCGTGTCTATGGCACTCAAAAACTCGGTCTTTACAAATCCATCCTGGAATCCATCAGAACCTTCATAGCGAATCTTGCTCCACTCATCATTCGCCTCAATCGCTGCCACACGCATACCACAAATCAAAAGCGCCTCAATCTCCGCCTCTGTGGACGGCTCCTGCCGGACATTTACGCGATCATTGATAATCCGCACTTCCGCCTTTGGTATCTCTTTTTCTGTTTCGGTTTCCGTCTCAGTCTCGGTTTCTTCTGTTTCAGTCTCTGTCTCTTCTTCTGTTTCAACCCCTGTCTGGGATTCCGTCCGTTCTTCCGTCTCAGCTTCTGTTCGATCCTCTGTCTGAACTTCCGTGTTCATATCTGCCTGTTCCACGGACTCAGACTGTTCTTCTGACTCTGACTCTTTTTCCGTCAGCCTTTCCGTTGCCTTTTGAGTTTCAGATACCTGTTCCGTCTGTTTTTCTGTTTGCTTTTCCGTTTCTTTCTGCTTCTCCGGCACTTTCTCTGTATCCGGTAAAGTCTCTGACTTTTGGTCTGTCTGTGTTCCAGCACCTTTCTGCTGGGCTTCCGGCAGCTGAAGCGTCTCCGGCTCAGTCGCAGCAATTGTCTCGGCCTGCGTCTCTTCTGTCTGTGTTTCTGCTACATTACCTGTCTGTTTTTCCACCCCCGCAGATGGTGTTTTTGTTTGATTACTCAGATCAAGTTCCATCGCAAGCGATTCTGCCTCTGAGCCTGATTCTGTGTCAGAATTGCTCTGTGTCATCTCAACGATTTCCATATCGGCAATCTCCAATGACTGGAGTTCTGTTTCTTTGTCACCCTGCAAATTGCTGCAACCTGACAAAACTGCCATCATCATGGAAATCCCTATTATTCCGGCAATCACTCTGTATTTCATCGCAATCCTCCTTATCTCCCCTGTTTTAAACACAAAGGAGCTGTTGCAAAATGCATGAAAAGTTCTTTGGACATCCCTGCGGGCTGCAAAAACCTTTCGGAAGCATTTTGCGGCAGCTCCCACATCTTAAATCTTTTATACTTCTTTTACATCTTTAATGCTGAAACTCATTCGTCCCATCTTATCTTTGCCAAGGCAAACAACCTTTACCTTGTCGCCAAGTGTGAGAACATCTTCCACACGGTTGATACGCTCTTTTGCAATCTTGGAAATGTGTACCATTCCCTCTTTGCCCGGAGCAAACTCAACAAATGCGCCAAACTCTTTAATGCTGACAACTTCACCTGTAAAAATCTGACCGGCCTCAAAGTCTGTCACAATAATTCGAATCATATCAGCTGCTTTATCCATCATCGTCTGGTCTGTTCCGCAGATGGATACCGCACCGTCATCTGTAATATCAATCTTTACGCCAGTGCGCTCAATAATCGTATTGATCGTCTTTCCGCGCTGTCCAACCACGTCTCCGATCTTCTGCGGATCAATCTGAAGCTGAATAATCTTCGGCGCATATTCGCTGACCGTCTCTCTCGGCTCCGCAATACACGGAATCATGATCTCATTCAAGATATAATCTCTTGCTTCATGTGTTCTCGCAATCGCTTCCTCCACAATCGGTCGGGTCAGGCCATGAATCTTGATATCCATCTGAATTGCAGTGATACCGTCTTTTGTTCCTGCCACTTTGAAATCCATATCGCCAAAGAAATCTTCCAGCCCCTGGATGTCAGTCAAAACAATATAATCATCATCTGTATCTCCTGTCACAAGTCCGCAGGAAATACCGGCAACCATCTTCTTAATCGGAACCCCGGCAGCCATCAGCGACATCGTGGATGCACAGATACTTGCCTGTGAAGTAGAGCCGTTGGATTCAAACGTTTCAGACACCGTACGAATTGCATATGGGAACTCTTCCTCAGAAGGAATAACCGGAACGAGTGCTTTCTCAGCCAGCGCTCCATGTCCGATCTCGCGGCGTCCCGGTCCGCGGCTGACCTTTGTCTCTCCCACCGAATAGGACGGGAAATTATAATGATGCATATACCTCTTGTTTGTAATATTTTCATCCAGACCATCCACCTTCTGTACCTCAGAAAGCGGAGCCAGTGTCGTCACAGTACAGATCTGTGTCTGTCCACGCGTGAACATCGCAGAACCATGCACTCTCGGAATGAGGTCAACCTCCGCAGCCAGCGGACGGATCTGCGTAATCGCACGTCCATCCGGACGCTTGTGATCCTTCAGAATCATCTTACGCACAGTCTTTTTCTGATACTGGTAAAGCGCTTCCGGAAGCAGGGACAGCCACTCCTCATGTTCTGCAAACGCCTCTTCCAGCTTTGCAGATACCTGGCGGATATTTTCTTCGCGCACCTGCTTTACATCTGTAAACACAGCTACTTCCATCTCTTCCGGGGTAACGACTTTTTTCATTGCTTCAAAAAGCTCCTCCGGAATTGCGCAGCTCTCATATGTGTGCTTCGGCTTGCCTACCTCTGCTACCATCTTGTCGATAAATGCAATGATCTCAAGATTAATCGCATGGCATTTGTAAATCGCATCCAGCATAACTTCATCTTTGATCTCATTGGCGCCTGCCTCGATCATAATGACCTTTTCACGCGTCGATGCAACGGTAAGCTGCAAATCGCCATTATCCCACTGAGTCTGCGACGGGTTCACAATCAGCGCTCCGTCTACCATACCCATCTGAGTCATCGCACACGGACCGTCAAACGGAATATCGGAAATCGCTGTCGAAATCGCTGCGCCAAGCATAGCAGTAAGCTCCGGACGGCACTGCGGATCTACCGACATAACCATGTTATTGAGGGTTACGTCGTTGCGGTAATCCTTCGGAAACAGCGGACGCATCGGACGGTCAATCACACGTGATGTGAGAATCGCATTTTCTGACGCACGTCCCTCTCTTTTATTAAAACCTCCCGGAATCTTTCCTACAGCATAAAATTTTTCTTCATATTCTACGCTCAGCGGGAAAAAGTCAATACCGTCCCTCGGCTTTTCTGACGCAGTAGCCGTGGAAAGAACAGTCGTATCACCATAGTGCATAAATGCACATCCATTTGCCTGCGCACCAACACGTCCCACATCAACAGTCAACGTACGCCCTGCAAGCTCCATCGAAAAACTCTTATACATCATTTAATCTCCTTTTCTACTTCTGCTAATCACTATTATCTCTTCACAAAGCCTGCGTCTGAAACAGTCCGCTCAAACGCTGAACCAAAAAAGTGATTTCTGCAAGAGTCCGAAACTACTGAAAAAAAGATTTGATGCTGTGCAAAAATCTGCTTTTCAGTGGTCTCGGCGACGTTCCTGCAAAAATCTTTCCCAATAAAAGTAATATGGGCTCTCCTGTTATCTTCAAAGCAATGCAAAGTAAGGGCGGAAAATCCGCCCTTGTTTTTGTGTCTTACTTTCTGATTCCAAGCTTTGCAATCAGCTCACGATAGCCTTCCAGATTTGTCTTCTTCAGATAAGCAAGAAGTCCACGTCTCTGACCAACCATTTTCAGAAGACCTCTTCTTGAATGATGATCCTTCGGATGTGTCTGAAGATGTGCTGTCAGCTCCTGAATTCTTGCTGTCAGGACTGCGATCTGAACTTCCGGTGAACCTGTATCACCAGGTGTTCTTGCATACTCGTTGATGATTGCTGTTTTCTTGTCTTTTGAAATCATGATAAATCCTCCTATTTTTTTAATCGCCTGTCTGCCAAGAGTACGGTCGGAGAATCCGATATTCCGGGCAGTGGCTAAAACTCATACTTGTTCAATATAGCATAGAAAATGGAAGCTGTCAACCTAAATGCGGACTCCCGACGCATACATGAAAAACAGCAAAAAACCTGCCAGAATAAAACACGCGCTTAAAATATTTGCAGCGCTGCCAAGCTGATAAAATAAATTCCGATCCTCAATCTGAAAGTGTTCCGGAGCTGATTCATCATAAGCAATGCGAACCTTCTGCCCACGGTAATATGGACAGGGATATGTATCCGCAGAGTCACGGACTTTTATTAAATGTCCTTCCGCGTAAAATTCAAACACAGCTACCTGATAGTTTCGAAATTCTGATAAAGACGCTGCGCCTTTGCGCGGTTCCGTAACGATATCCACGACTCGCGCCTCCGCACGCCCTTTATACACTTCGTTTTTCTGTGCAAAAAACTTTAAAAACGCTCCGGCCCCAGCCAGAAGAATTCCCAGAAAAATAAGCAGCACACTGACGCTCCAAAGTATATTATACACGGAAATACTCCTTTCCTGCCTGTATATCCTTCTGCATCTGAGCTTTCAGTTCTTCTACTGAATCAAATTTTCGCTCCTGCCTGCGGAATTTCATCAGGCTGACTTCAAGCTCTTTCTCGTACATGTCCTCATTTGTCCCGAACAGATAGGTCTCCGCACCGAGAAAGGAACCATCTACCGTCGGCTTATAGCCTACATTTGTCATGCCAAAATAGGTACGCCCTTCACAAACCGTCCGGCTGAAATATACCCCGGGCGGCGGAAGTAATTTTTTATCCTCCGGGATCAGATTCACCGTCGGCATCCCCAGCTTGCGGCCCAGCTTGCGGCCATGCTGTACAGTCCCTTTTACGAGATACGGATAACCAAGCAATTCCGTCACCAGCTCCATGTCTGCTCCGGCCAGCGCTTCTTTCACATAGGTACTGCTGATTTCCCTCTCGCCCAGACATTCTTTTTCCATCACTCGCAGTGTAAATCCGTACTCCTGCTGAAGCGCCCCAAGTAGCCGTACATCCCCTGTTCTCTGATGTCCGAACCGAAAATCTGTTCCAACCACAATATAGTTCGCCTGCAATTTTTTTATCAGAATTTCCGATACAAAAGTTTCCGGGTCCATACTCAGAATTTCCGGTACAAACGGGCACCGTATCATGCAGTCAATTCCGTACTGCTCCACCATCCAACGTTTTTCGTCCGTTGAGAGAAGCACCGGAAGCTTTTCCGATGAAATGGTAAAAACAATCCCGCGAAGTCCCTGCTCTTCCTGCAATTTCTTCACTTCCCTCAGCAGCTTCTGATGCCCTCTGTGAAATCCGTCAAATTTCCCAAGTGTGACAACCGAAGGTACTTCTGAATAAAATTCTGTCGTGTCGTGTATATATATCATCAGTTTCCCGGCCAGCTCCTTTTATAAAAACATTTTTACTGCCTTATAGCAGGCATTCTCGTGATTCCATCCGTAAATTGCCAAAAATTCTCCATCCGGGCTGTACAGACGCAGCTGCTCTGCCGGATTTTCCAGACGGCAACTCTTTTCGTCACCTGTCCCTGCCGCCGCACACGCTTCCTCTCCCACCTCTTGCATATATTGGCTGCACATCAAGCGCTGTGGGAGCGGGTTGCCATTGCGCACCATTCGTTCCATCTGCGCAGTTAATGTAAAAGACGGAAACTGCATAAATACGGAATCCGTTGGCTGAACGATCTTCCCCAGCTCTCCCTGATCTCTGTAACGGACAATTTCGTCCAGTCTGACACTATCCTTCACCAAAAAAGGACCGACCTGCGTGCGCAGCAGCGCCTTCATACAGCCCCCACAACCGAGCACTGCGCCAATATCGTGACAAAGTGTCCGGATATAGGTCCCTTTTGAACAGCGAACCGTAAAAACCACCTCAGGAAAACGAATCTCTTCCACCTTAATCTTTTCAATCGTAATCGTCCTTGGCCTGCGCTCCACTTCAATCCCCTGGCGAGCCAGATCATACAGCTTCTTCCCATTCACTTTCAAGGCTGAATACATCGGCGGAATCTGCTCCTGCGTTCCGACAAAATCTGAAATACATGACAGTAGCTCCTCTTCTGTACAGAGTACCGGCGCATTCTGTATCACTGTCCCTGTCAAATCCTGCGTGTCAGTCACGGTGCCCAGCAATAAAACCGCCCGATACTCCTTTGTCTTATCTGTCAGCAACTCACAGATCTTTGTCCCGTTTCCAAGACAAACCGGAAGCACGCCCTGTGCCTCCGGATCAAGTGTTCCTGTATGACCAATTTTCTTTTGTTTCAAAATACCACGCAGCTTTGCCACCACATCATGAGAGGTATAGCCGCACTCTTTATATACATTAATGATTCCGTTAATCACTGTCTCTCTCCTGACGAAGCTGTTTCTCAATATGAAGTGTAATATTGTTCACAACATCATAGATGCTTCCCTGCATGGTACAGCCTGCGGCTCTTATATGGCCGCCGCCGCCAAAATATGCAGCTATCGTACTTACATCCACAAATTCTCTGGAGCGAAGGCTCACCTTAAAGGTCTGTGGCGAAACCTCGTAGAGAAAAATGGCAACCTCTGTATCTGCCGTACTCATAAGCACCTGCACAATTCCATCCAGGTCAGACGGACCGACTCCGTAAAAATCCATTTCCTTCTGACGGATCGCACTGAAAATCACCTTCTTATCCATCAGAAGAATGCTTTCCAGAAGCGCTCTTCCCAGAATCTGATTCTGGTGATACGTCTTATCATAAAAAGTACGGTTGATGATCCCTGCTGCATCAATTCCTTTTCTCATTAAAGTTGCCGCAATTTCCATCGTTTCCGGAGACGTACACGAATGCCGGAACACCCCCGTATCATGCACAATCCCCATATACAGATTCTCAGCAGTCTCAACTGGCATTTTTTCCTCGTCAAGCAGCCTGAAAACAAGCTCTGACGTGGAACTCGCATCCGGTACAATATAATTTACATCCGCAAAGCCTCCATTGCTGACATGATGATCAATACAAATCACACGTTTCGCCCGTTTTTTCAGCTCTGCGAATCCCCCAAGACGTTTTTCATCTGCACAGTCAAGGCAGAAAAAAACATCCGGCGCTTCATTCTCTCCAACTTCATGAAAAACTTCATCAATTCCAGGCACTTTACTGTATGCCTGTGGCGTGTTTTCCAAATACACTCTGACATCTGTCTCAGGATAATTTTTCTTCAGATAATGGTACAACCCCAGACAGGAACCTGTTGCATCCCCGTCAGGTCTTACATGGCCTGCAATCGCCACGAACCGTACCTGTTTCAATTCTTCTGCAAGATTGATCATAGCGCTCATCCCTTCTTTATTCAGCCCCTTCTTCCATGGTATTCTGGTCTGCGGAATTACGCTTCTTCTCATCGGTATCAATGACCTGGTCGATCAAATGGGACATGCTGACCCCATACGCGATCGACTGATCCAGAATAAAACGGATTTCCGGTGTATTGCGCAGATTTACCGTACGTGCAAGCTGACGGCGGATATAACTCTCCGCGCTTTTCAGACCTGCCAGCGTATCGGCTGCCGCCTTTTCGTCTCCGAACACTGAAATATATGCCTTGCATGTTTTCAGGTCCGGTGCCACCTCTGCGGCTACCACAGAGGTCATTGGAGCAATCCTCGGGTCCTTGATTTCATTCTGGATGATACGGGACAGCTCTTTTTGCACTTCGCCGTTGATTCTGGTATTTTTTATACTGTTTTTTCTCAATTCACATTCCTGCCTTTTCAATATTTGGCTATATGGAGAAACTTTAAATGTGGTGGATTCGTGGGACGCACGGGGCGGTATTGGTATGGTATGGTTTACTATACAATACATTGGTTCCGCGGGACACCGCCGTGCTCCGACCTCGATTCCGCTTTGCTTCATCTCGGTCGCGGGCTTTCGCCCTAGCATTAACCGCTAAGACGCTTCTCCGTGAGCAAGCTCCCGGACGCGTCCACGCGGTTAATGGCACGGCCCAATGCTAACGCGGAACTTCCACCATTGTATAAGCTTCAATGCGGTCTTCTTCCTGGATGTCGTTGAATTTCTCGAATACGAGACCACATTCATAACCGGCTTTTACTTCTTTTACATCGTCTTTAAAACGTTTCAGGGATGCAAGTGCGCCGTCGAAGATCACTTTGTCATCTCTTATGATTCTTGCAGAACAGCCGCGCTGGAAAATTCCATCCAGTACGTAAGATCCTGCAATTGTTCCGATACCGGATGCTTTGAATGTCTGGCGTACCTCGGCATGGCCGATTACTTTTTCTTCGAAAATCGGATCCAGCATTCCCTTCATAGCTGCTTCCACATCTGCAATTGCATCGTAAATAACACGGTACAGACGGATATCAACGCCTTCCCGCTCTGCGCTGGATTTTGCCATTACATCCGGACGCACATTAAAGCCGATAATAATCGCACTTGAAGCAGACGCCAGAATTACGTCAGATTCATTGATTGCACCAACGCCTCCGTGAATAATCTTCACGATTACTTCCTCATTAGAAAGTTTCAGAAGACTCTGTTTTACTGCCTCCACGGAGCCCTGAACATCTGCTTTCACAATGATGTTCAACTCTTTCAGATTACCTGCCTGAATCTGAGAAAACAGGTCATCCAGAGACATTCTTGATCTTGTCTCCTCAAGCATTCGCTCTCTTCCTTCACTGATGAAGGTCTCTGCAAAGCTTCTCGCCTCTTTTTCGGAATCCATTGACATAAATATCTCGCCGGCTCCCGGTACATCGCTGAATCCGAGAATCTCTACCGGAGTAGAAGGTCCTGCCTCTTTTACGCGCCGACCCTTATCATCCATCATGGCCCTTACTTTTCCATAGCAAGCACCTGCAGCCACCGGATCACCGACACGCAAGGTACCTTTCTGTACGAGCACCGTAGCCACCGGGCCCTTACCCTTGTCAAGCTCTGCCTCGATTACAAGGCCTCTTGCCTTTCTCTTCGGATTTGCTTTCAGTTCAGCAACCTCCGCTGTCAGCAGAATCATTTCAAGGAGCGTATCAATACCTTCGTGTGTATGCGCTGACACAGGAACAAAGATTGTGCTTCCGCCCCAATCCTCCGGAATCAGCTCATACTCTGAGAGTTCCTGTTTTACTCGCTCAATATTCGCGCCCTGCTTATCAATTTTATTAATTGCAACAATTATTTCAGTACCTGCTGCTTTCGCATGGTTGATTGCCTCTACGGTCTGCGGCATTACGCCATCATCTGCTGCGACAACAAGAATCGCAATATCCGTCGCATTCGCGCCACGCATACGCATTGCCGTAAACGCCTCATGGCCCGGCGTATCTAAAAATGTAATCTTCTGTCCGTCAATCGAAACCACATAAGCACCGATATGCTGTGTAATTCCTCCTGCTTCTCTGTCAATCACATGTGTATCACGAATCGCATCCAGAAGGGAAGTCTTACCATGGTCAACGTGTCCCATCACACATACAACCGGTGAACGTGGTACCAATGTCTCTTCTGCGTCATCCTCTTCCTTCAGCAGCTCTTCCAGTATATCTACTTTTACTTCTTTTTCACAGATACAGTTAAATTCAAGCGCAATTTCCTCTGCCTTTTCGAAATCCACTTCCTGATTCACTGTAACCATAGTTCCCTGAAGAAACAGCTTCTTTACTACAGCAGAAGGTACTACTTTCATCGCTTCTGCCAGCTCAGAAATTGTCAGCTTCTCCGGTATTGTGATTGTCTTGATTGTATCTTCCGGTTTTTCTACCGGCTTAGGAGCCGGGGCTTTTATCGGCTGATTTTTCTTCGAAGTACCCTTTTGGCCCTGGCGAACATTCTTCTCCATTCTCTCAAGCTTATCACCTTTGTCTGCGCGGTTTCTGTCTCCGCGCTCAACGCGCTTTCTACTCTCTTTCTCAAGCGGTTTGGATTCTGTCGGTGCTTTCGGCACTGCGCCTGCATGTGGTGCCTGCCCTCTGCCCTGATTGCCTCCCTGGTAACGACCACCCGGACCACGGTTCTGTCCATCGCCCTGGTAACGGCTTCCCTGGCCACGGTTCTGTCCGTCGCCCTGGTAACGGCCTCCCTGGCCGCGGTTCTGTCCGTCGCCCTGGTAACGGCTTCCCTGGCCACGGTTCTGTCCGTCACCCTGGTAACGGCCTCCCGGACCGCGGTTCTGTCCGTCACCCTGGTAACGGCTGCCCTGACCGCCCTGGCCACGGTTTTGTCCGTCGCCCTGGTAACGGCCTCCCTGGCCACGATTCTGTCCATCGCCCTGGTAACGGCCTCCCTGGCCGCGGTTTTGTCCGTCACCCTGATAGCGGCCTCCCTGGCCGCGGTTCTGTCCATCACCTTGGTAACGGCTTCCCTGGCCGCGGTTCTGTCCATCACCCTGATAACGGTTTCTCTGTCCATCGCCCTGGTAACGGCCATCCTGTGAACGGATACCACTCTGCAGGCGAGTTTCTGTCTGATTCTGAGGTCTTGGATTTCCCTGTTCATTCTGGCGCAAAGTGCCGGTTGTCTGCGCGTTGCCTGCTGTAACTGATACGCTCTGCGCGGTCACTTTTCCGGTATCCTGTGCTGTTCTCTGCGGTTCAGCTGCTGCTGGCTTCTCAGTTCCAGCCTGACTCTGCGGACGTACTGCTTCCGTATCCGGCTTTGCTGCCATTGGCTGCCCCTGCGGACGTACTGCTTCTGATGCTGGTCTTGCCGCTGCCGACTGTCCCTGTGGGCGCGCTACTCCTGCGGACGGCCTTGTTCCTGGCTGTCCCTGCGGACGTGCTGTCCCTGGCGCCGGTCTTGCCCCTGGCTGTCCCTGTCCTCTTACCGTTCCTGCACCTGCCTGTTTCGGCCTGCCACCTGGCTTTACCATTCCTGTCTTGCTGTTCTGAGGACGGAACACCTGAATGATATTCTTTTTCTTTGGCTGTGTAACTCCCTCTCCATCCGGTTTCTTTACGGAATCCTTTTCTGTTCCCTTTTCTGGATTCTGTTCCATACGTTCCTCCTCCTTTATCCTCTCAGTCTTCCCTGTTAATAACGCTCTCACTTTCCCGGCATCTGCTTCTTCCACATTACTCATATGGCTTTTCACTTCCACACCAAGCTTTTGCAGCGCTGTAATCACATCTTTATTATCCTTTGCCAGCTCTTTGGCCAGCTCATGAACTCTGATTTTTGCCATTCTCATAACCTCCGTCCCTCATACTGACTATCTTCTTTTCCAAAGACTGCGAAAGCCCGGCATCCGTTACCGCAATAGACGCACGAAATTCACATCCAACCGCAGCTCCGAGTGCATCCTTCGTCCCGTAGCAAAAGATCGGAACTTCGTAAAAGGCACACATATTCCGGAACTTCTTCTTCGTATTTTCCGAAGCTTCCTCCGAGATGATCACAAGACTGGCTTTTCCTGATTTGACAGCATGTTCTGTCTGAAATTCACCGGCTGCAATCTTACCTGCTTTCTTTGCAATACCAATCAGCGATAATACGCTATCTCTCTTCAAATAATTCAATCTCCTTCTTCAGACTCTCATACGCCTCTTCTGGCACCCGACATTTCAGCGACCGTTCCAGTCCTTTACTCTTTACTGCCTTTTCAAAACATTCCATAGAACGGCACACATACGCGCCTCTGCCATTTTTCCGGCCTGTCGTATCGAGAACAATCTCACCCTCAGCCGTACGGAGAATCCGCATCATTTCTTTTTTGCTTTTCATTTCCTGACAGCCCGTGCACTTGCGCAGCGGAACCTTTTTTGCCTGTACTGCCATCTTTTACTCCTGCTCTCCTGGCTGCGGCTCATCATTTGCCGGATCTTCCCCGGCATCCGCCTGTTCACGGTCCTGATATGGCTCATCCACACCAGCATCCGGTTCTGCGCCATCCTGCGCATAAACTCCATCCTCCGGATATGTATCATCCTCAGAATATTCGCCATCCTCATAATAATCTTCTTCATAGTACTCGCCGTTTTCCTCGTCGTAGTACTCATCCTCATAATAATCTTCTTCATATTCCAGAAGATCTCCGGACTCTCTCGCCTGCGTTTCGCTCTTAATATCAATCTTAAATCCGGTCAGACGGGCTGCCAGACGGGCATTCTGTCCCTCCTTGCCAATCGCAAGGGAAAGCTGATAGTCCGGAACAACAACCTTAGCCGTCTTTTCATCCCCATCTGCAATAACCGAAATAACCTTCGCAGGACTCAAAGCATTCTCGATCAGAAGCGCTGCATTTTCATCCCAGTTGATAATATCAATCTTTTCTCCATGAAGCTCATCCACAACTGCGTTCACTCTCGCTCCGTTCAGACCCACGCACGCACCCACTGGATCAACATCCGGATTGTTCGACCACACAGCCATCTTCGTCCTGCTGCCAGCCTCTCTCGCAATACTCTTGATCTCAACCGTACCATCCCGAACTTCAGTTACCTCAGACTCAAACAGACGTTTGACAAATTCCGGATGTGTTCTGGAGACAAGAATCTTCGGCCCCTTTGGCGTATCTTTTACCTCCAGCACAAAAACTTTAATTCGCTCTGTCGGACGGTACGTCTCGCCCTTAATCATCTCTTCAGCGTTCAGCATCGCATCTACTTTTCCGAGGTTGACACTAATATTTCTTCCGAGATAACGCTGTACGACACCTGTTACGATGTCTCTTTCTTTTTCATAATACTCATTATACAGAACCTTTCGTTCTTCCTCACGAATTTTCTGAAGAATCACATTTTTCGCATTCTGCGTTGCAATACGTCCGAATTCCTTTGACTTGATATCTACACGTACGATATCCCCCAGCTCGTATCTGGTATCCTTTATTTTTGCGTTTGTCAGGCTGATCTCCATCAGATCATCCTCTACTCTTTCGACAACCGTTTTCTCTGCATAAACTTCAAACTCACAAGTATTCGGGTCAATGTTAACCACTACATTGCTGGCATCTGCTTTTCCGTAGTGATTTTTACATGCCTGCAGCAGTGACTGCTTAATTGCATCGAGCAGAGTTTCCTTGCTGATATTTTTTTCTCTCTCAAGGATCGTCAGTGCTTCAAACAATTCGTTATTCATGATTGGTATCCTCCCTGTTAGAAATCAAAGGCCAGCCTGACCAACGCAATGTCGGAACGGTCAAACTCCATTGTTTCCTGATTTTCTGCTTCTATCACAATTTTTTCTTTATCATATTCTTTCAGAATACCGGTAAATTCTTTCTGATGATTGATCGGTCGGAACGTGCGCACCTCAATTTCCTCACCCAGACTGCGCGCAAAATCCTTCTCCTTTTTCAGCGGCCGGCCAAGCCCCGGAGAACTGACTTCCAGAATATATGCTTCTTCTATAAAATCATGCTGGTCCAACAGATCGCTGAGCGCGCGGCTTATAATTTCACAGTCATCCACCGTAATCCCGCCCTGCTTATCAATATATGCCCGCAGGTACCAGTTTCCACCCTCTTTTACGTATTCCACATCCACCAGCTCAAACTGATGCTTTTCCACAAGCGGTAAAAGCAGCTCTTCGGTTTTCTGCTCATACGTCTCCTTTTTACTCATCCACAATCCTCCCAAAAGTCCGGTTTTCTTGTTTACAATCATTTTCACAAATAAGAGTGGACCACTCGGCCCACTCTTATGATCTAGTATAATATGAAATTCTTTGTTCATCATAACACCAATTTCTGTCAAATGCAAGCGTTTCTTTTCAGAAAATCACCTTCACCGGATTTTGGAAAAATAAATTAATTTTGCTTGCAATTCCCAACTGATATGGTATAATAACAAAACAGATGCGGATATAGTTCATTGGTAGAACACCAGCTTCCCAAGCTGGATAGGCGGGTTCGATTCCCGTTATCCGCTTTATAAATATTAGATATTATTTCAGGCGGATTTATATGGATTTTATTAGTAAAGCTTAATAAACTTAACAAGAACTAGAAGAGTAAATTATTTTTGCTCTTCTATTTTTATATCATTTTATATCATTTTCTAAATGAAAACAGAAAAGGTGAATCCAGTTCCTTTCGTCGTTATTATTTCAGTAATAGGATATAGCGTTTTAGTAAGCGAGGTGGACGATTTATGTATATGACGGTAAAGCAGGCTGCAGAGAAGTGGGGTATTCCTGACAGGCGTGTGCGCATATTATGCGCAGAAGGAAAGATTTCCGGTGCTACCCGTGACGGTCTCATTTGGATGATTCCGATAGACGCAAAAAAACCGGAGAATGGACGGGTTAAATCAATGGAAAGTCCGTTGACAGCTATAGACAGAAAGAAAAGAGAACTGGATACCAGACGCCCTCTAACCGCAGGTGAATTAGAACGCCTAACCGAGGAATTCATTGTTGAGTACACCTATAATTCCAATGCAATTGAGGGAAATACTCTAACATTGCGCGAGACGGATATGGTTTTGCGTGGTCTAACGATTGACAGAAAACCGTTAAAAGACCATTTAGAAGCAGTCGGACATAAAGAGGCATTTGAATTCGTGCAGGATTTAGTAAAAGATCAGGTACCATTATCGGAACGTATTATCAAACAGATTCATTACCTTGTACTGGCGGATAAACGGGAGGACCGGGGTGTTTACAGAAAAGTACCTGTCAGGATCATGGGTGCGGAACATGAACCAGTACAGCCATATCTGATCCAGCATAAAATGGAACAGTTGCTAGAGGATTATAGAAACAGTACGGAGCATGTCATTCCCCGTCTGGCATGGTTTCATATTGAATTTGAGAGAATACACCCTTTTATTGATGGAAACGGCAGAACCGGCCGATTGCTTGTAAATTTAGAATTGATGAAAGCCGGATTTCCGCCGATTAATATTAAGTTTTCAGATCGGGTTTCATATTATAATGCGTTTGATGAGTATCATGTAAAACATAATCTTGGTCCGATGGAAAAGCTATTTGCAGATTATGTAAATGCAAGGCTGGATAGTTACCTGATGATGCTAGAAGAATAGCCATTGCCGACAGCTTTGTCGCCGGAAACTTCAGCCTGCAAAAAAGGCTCCTGTTTTTT
This sequence comes from bacterium 1XD42-54, assembly GCA_003612585.1. GTDB lineage: Bacteria > Bacillota > Clostridia > Lachnospirales > Lachnospiraceae > Choladousia. The sequence goes on along the minus strand of RAZH01000002.1, from coordinate 203,078 downwards.
CCAGGCTCCTCCTTGGCAGGCTGGCTGTGATCCCTATCTCCAATATTTTACAGCAAAGTTTTATTTATTCCTTTTGGCTTTTCTTTCAATCACTGCCATCCAGGAATCATAATTCTCACGCGGCTTTGGCAGTATGCAGCCCCCCCGCATCAGAGCTGCTCCGGTGTATTCCTGACCATCCAGTTCATAAACTGCATCCGGAATCAGTCCTCTCCATTTGATCCTCTGCGGTTTCGGATTTCCATGAAGATCTGTGTAAACGACACTCAGGGAGGCTTTGCTGCCATCGGGCATCACATAACTCCACGCAGTGAAATCGTGATGCTCAAATGGAGAACTGAGACGGTAATAGTCTCCATTCTGGAACAGCTCATAGTGCATATTGTAAAATTCTACCTGTTCTTTTGCCTGTCTAATCTCTTCCTCGCTGAGTTTGTCCAAATCCAGTTCATATCCGAAAGCGCCCTGCATCGCACAGATACCACGCGTCTGAAATGGCGTTACCCGCCCATTCTGGTGGTTCGGGCAGACAGAAACGTGAGCTGCTACCGTTGACATCGGATAGCCGAACGAAGTGCCGTAGTGAATACGCAACCGCTCGATTGCATCCGTATTGTCGCTGCACCAGATCTGCGGCACATAGTACAGCATGCCTGCATCGTATCTTCCACCGCCACCACTACAGCCTTCGATCAGCAGATCCGGATACCTCGACAGAATATATTCCATCACCTCATACAGACCCAGAATATATTTATGCCGCACAGCCCCTTGACTCAGGTAGGGGGCTGCCGAGCTGAATACATTGTCCACGCTCCGGTTCATATCCCATTTGATGTATGCAATATTCGCCATGCCAAGTAACTGGTCTATCGACGCTTTCATATATTCAATGACTTCCCGCCTCGAAAGGTCAAGGGTGAGCTGGTTCCGGCCACGAACAGGGTCGCGGCCCGGAATAGTCATGGCCCAGTCCGGATGTTCACGGTACAGATCACTATTCTCGGATACCATCTCCGGCTCAATCCAGATCCCGAATTGCAGCCCCATTTCATTGACCTGCTCTACCAGTTCCCGCAGAGTACACCCAAGCTTTTCTTCATTTACATACCAGTCCCCGAGTCCGGAATTATCATCGTCACGCTTTCCAAACCAGCCGTCGTCAAGTACGAGCATATCCAGACCAATTCTGGCCGCCTGCTGTGCTATCTGCAAAAGCTTCTTTCCTGTAAAATCAAAATAGGTAGCTTCCCAATTGTTCACAAGCACCGGACGTTTTTTATTTTTCCACGGACTGCGGATCAGATTTTCAGACATGGCCCGCTGCATTGTACGAGTCAGATCACCCAAGCCCTGGTCTGTGTAGGAAAGTACTGCCTCAGGCGTTACAAATTCTTCGTCTTTATTTAGAATCCATTCGAATTCCTCATCATGGATTCCGCAGGTAACTCTCACGCCTTCAAACTGATCGACTTCTGCCTGAATCTGAAAGCTTCCGCTGTATAAAAGAGAAAGGCCGCAGCAGCTTCCAAATTCTTCTGTCGTATCCTTTCCGCAAAGAATTGCAAAAGGGTTTTGCTGATGGCTCGAGGTCCCACGGTTGCTTCCAATCGCAGTCACACCACTGTGCAGAGTGCGCCGGTCAAACTGCCGTTCTCCTGCGTGTTTTCCGTGAAAGCAGATGAATGCATCCATTCCCTCCGGAAAATCAAGGCTCATGCTCATTGCTCTTTTCAGTCTCAGCGGCACATTGTTCCTGTTTTGTATCACTGCTGCCCTCGTAATGATGTCTTTTTCCTCAAAAACACCATAAAACAGCGTTACATAAACTTCCTCATACAAATCCTTTAACACAATACGCAGCGTATGTACTTTCTCCTCTTTGCCTGCAAAGAAAGCTGGCAGCCCTGGCAATGCATATTTCCCATCTGAAATCTCATACCCGCCATAGCGCAGGTCAAGAGCTGGCACTCTGCCTTCCAAACCGGCACGCAGCGCCTTAATCCGGAAATCTCCGTTGCCATGCACGGAATACTCCTGCGGATAAAAGTCCAGAGAATAATTCCGATTTCCGCCATGCTCCGACGGCTGTGCACAAAACCCATGATCATCCGGAACAATCAGATAAGAGTAATCACTCTCATCTGTCCCTGCTCCAAAATACGTATGCAAAAGCACGCCCTGCTCATCAATCTTCATCTGATAGGTGCTCTTCTTCGTCTGAAGTGTAAAAGTTTTTGCCTTGCTGTCAAATAAGATCGCCATATCAAATCCCTTTCATAACTATATACTTATACTTTGTTTGCAATTACCCACTATACTACTTCACGGCTCCGTTTACAACACCATTTAAAATCTGCTTCTGACATACAATATAGAACAGAAGAATTGGAATCAACGCCAGAAGAACCACGGTTGCAACTGTAAGAAAAAGACTGTTTCCGAGAGAATTCCAAAAATCGGTTACTTCCATCGCTTCCCGGAAGTTGGAAAGGCTCCAGCTTGCCGGCAAAGAAAGCGCCCCAGCAATATCGTAACCGGCCAGTTATATTTGTTCTTATCTCTAACCTGAACCTGATTCATAACTGCTCCTCCTTCCTGTTCGTAACTGTCATCTGAAATACAGAAATTGCAACAATCATAACAAAGAACACAAACGCGTTGGCGCTCTGGAAACCAAACTGGCCGCCGCTCATACCATTGTTATAAATCAGGTAGGAGATGGATTCCGTACTCTGGGACGGTCCACCCTTGGTCAATGCCATGATCTGATCAAATACCATCAGAAAGTTTTTCATGCTGAGTACCATGTTTGTAGAGAAAAACGGGATAATCAGAGGAAACGTCAAATACTTAAATTTTTTCCATCCCGTCACTCCGTCCAGGGAACCTGCCTCATAGACGTCCTCCGGAACGGTCTGCAAACCTGAAATATAAATGATTGTATTCATTGCAATCGCCTGCCAGCAGCCAACAATCACAATCGCAATCCACGCCTTGCTGGTGCTTGAAAGCATACTTCCGGAAAGCGCCTCAATGCCAAGATTCTGACCGATGGCCGGAAGAACATACGTAAAAATAAAGCTGAAAATGTAGCCGATTACCAGTCCTCCAAGGACGTTCGGGATAAAGTAAATACCGCGCAGTGCACTCTTGGCACGGATTTTACTGTTCAGTCCAAGCGCGAGAATAAGGCTGATCACATTCGTGATAATTGTCCCGGCCAGCGCATATTTAAAGGTAAACAGATACGATTTTCCGACGCGGGCGTCCCCAAGCAGATCCTGATAATTGCGCAGACCAACCCAGTCATATGAACCATATCCCTTAAAATTTGTAAAGCTGTAAATAAACCCCCGGATCAGCGGCAACGTATTAAAGCAGAAAAACAACGCAATCACCGGAATCGTAATCAGCAGAAAGGTACGTTTCCTTTCCTGTGCGCCTTTGGTTTTCATTTTTTCTCTCCTCCTTCCGCCCGTTTATCCGGATTATCTTCATAAAATTTCTGCACCTTTGCGATCAGATCGCGGTTATAACGCCCCCACTCCGTGTCGAACCGTTCCATAAAAAGATCCGTAGCGTCTGCACGGTCGTCCATCAGATATGTCTGAATCATCGCATCCACTGCCATTTCTGCCGGATAATGGTGATCTTGATAATCCGCCATTTTATCATTTTCTATATATTCCTTCATACCATCGAGCATGGACGGAAGTGCGAAATCACCTTTCTTGCACGGAACCGCACTCTGATCATCCAAATAGGCCTGAATATTTTCATCTTCGTACAGGAAATCCAACACGGTATAGATGGCTTCCTTTTTCTCTTCCTTACCTACCATCAACAGACCACTGGAGATCGTTTCCTGAATTTAGAACATTCTCTTCTGCATGATTGCTTGCCGGAAAGACAAAGGAATCCACATTGATATCCGGGTTCACGGATTTGATCTGCGGAACTGCATAACTCCCAATCACATACATCGCAGACTCACCTTTTGCAAATGCCGTACATGCGTCATTATAACTGTACGCAAAAGGGTCCGGCTGTGCATAGGCAAGCAGCGACTTTGTCACTTCCGCAACCGGCCGGTATGCATCTGCAAATTTCGCGTTCCCTGCGTTCACCTGAGCGCAGATATCCGACGGCGAAAGATCCACACAGATTGCATTCCACGGTGCGAGACACGTCCAAACATCTTTAAATCCAAAGTAGAGCGGCTGAATACCTGCCGTCTGAATTTCCTCACACAGCGCATAAAATTCATCCAGCGTCTTTGGAATCGTCCATCCGTGCTCCATAAAAATGTCCCGGTCATAAAGAACTCCAGCTGCATTCGCCATGTATGGAACTGCATAGACCCCCTCCATCGGGATAAATTCCAGTTCCTTATCCGTCCGCAGATAGGATTCCTTAATCTCACTTAATCCCTCGTAATCCGAAACATCCATCAGCATATCAGAATCCAGAAAATTCGAATAATTAATGTCCCCTCCAATTCCAATAATATCCGGATAGTCCTCCCGGATAAACCTTGTTTTCAGGATCGTCATTGCATCATTCGGTGATTCAATTCTCAGTTCAATGTCATCATGCGTCTCATTGAACTTCGTTTCCAGCGCCTCAAACGCTTTCACCGCTTCTGGTTTATACTGGACAATTTCAACCAGTGTTTTTCCATCCGCTGTTTCTTTCGCACCACATCCAACAAGCAGTGCTGACATTGCCACGGCGCCTGTACCCACAAGCCAGGCTGCCTTTGCACATGTTTTCATGTAATGCCCTCCTTCCTCTCTCTTACAAAGAATCGCAGAACGTTAAGTTGCCACCCGTTTTGCTTATGCCTTTTAGGTAGCCACATTATAACATACCTTTATGCGACCATAAATATCGCTATATATTCACTTTCATACCTTTTTGCTATTTTTTTATTTATAAGAGAAAGTTATCTAGCATTATGCTATATTTTTGTTTATACTTATCTTATCCGTAAATCACAAATAGTAACCGCATTGCAGCAAATCCTATCATCTTTGAAGGAGGAACCTATGCAGAATTATTTATTTTCGATTTTCCCAAATGAAAATTTCGTCGACCTCGGCCTGTATCAGTTTGGCTGGGAACAGTGCACACCCGCACATTCCTTTGGCCCTGCTGCCCGCAATCATTATCTGTTTCATTACGTTATTTCCGGCTCCGGTACACTGAATGCTACTGACTCCAAAGGCATTTCCCAGACCTACCATATCAAAAGCGGACAGGGGTTTATGATCTTTCCAAATCAGATCACAATGTATACTGCCTCCCCGGATATTCCATGGGAATATACCTGGCTGGAATTTGACGGACTTCGTGTAAAAGAAGCAATTTCTGTCGCCGGACTTTCTTATGACCAGCCAATCTACCGCGCAAAGTCCAGGGATTTAAGAGAAGAGATGAAAAATGAAATGTTGTACATCACAAATCACAGCGATGCTTCGCCCTTTCACCTGATCGGGCATCTCTTTCTGTTTCTTGACTACCTCACGCGCTCCTGCGCACAGCTTTATACGCAGAATCACAGCAAACTGAGGGATTTTTATATGAAAGAAGCCATGAATTATATAGAACAGAATTTTCAGAATGATATCTCTGTTGAGGATATCGCAAAAGTCTGCAGACTGAACCGCAGCTATTTCGGAAAGATTTTCAAAGACGCGGTTGGAAAATCGCCGCAGGAATTTCTCCTGAATTATCGAATGATTAAAGCAACAGAACTTTTAAAACTCACCTCGCTGTCTGTTGCCGACATCGGTAATGCAGTAGGCTATCAAAATCCCCTGCATTTTTCACGTGCATTTAAAAACGTATACGGTGTCTCCCCGCGGACATGGAGAAATCAGAATACAAATTGAGATGCTGCTGAAAAAAACAGGATGGGAATCCAAATCTTATTTTATAGTGCCAAAAAAGGCTGTTACAAAATGCAGTGTTCCTGCGCCATAATGTATTTGAAGGAGGTTTTCTTTATGTTCAAGAAAACAAGAGTGAGGCAGATCATAGAGCTGCTTCAAAAAAATCTAAGCGACCGGGAAATTTCTGGTGTTCTTGGCGTCTCCCGGAATTCTGTTGCGCGGATCGGGCAATCTTCCGATGAGCACCGCAAGGAATGAGAGGAAAATGTAAGAATCAAGGGGAAAACGATATGAGCATTTCTTTGAAATTCCAACCATTTTTGGTTCTTGTCATTGAATAATGGTCATAATGTCCCCACCTTCTTGTATAAATTCTTAAGATAAACTTTTCACCTACTGTTGTATCTTCTGGGTCATCATTAGCGTTTACATCATCAATGAATTTCAACAAATCATCAACAGGATGAATGTGGTTGTAAAACTCCATGTCTTCGACAGAAACACCTCTGTTTTCAAGCATATATTTATGATGTTTTGGCTCATATCCGCTGCTTTTTAATGACATATGCAATTCATGGGCAGTTTCTGCCATTTCTTTATACAATGTCTGTGTTTGTCTTTCAATTCTTTTTGCTCAGTTGTTAAATTTAATGGATTTCCCATAAATAATTCTCCATTAAAATTTATCTTGTTTTATTTAAGCCCACATTGCATTTGTACAATCCCATGTTTTTTGCCACTCAACCTCATTCACAATCGCATCAAATACAGGCTCAAGGAATTTCCGTATTCCCTCAATAACCACTGAAAACTCAAGCATATCATCTTTTATAGTTTTCAAAAAGATTTTCCAACGCTTCTGCATATCCACATCCTCGGCAAGTGTGAGAATACGCTTGAAACTGTCCTTTTCGTAGGGCGTCCCTCGCCGTTCCAATGTTCTGGATATTGCTGTCTGCAATTTCGCTCCGTCAAAATCAAAAGTCCTTGCCAGATAGTAAATATCGTAAAAGTCCTTCATTCTGCCTGTCAGCTCAAACCGCTGTAAAATAGCGTCAAACTTTTCAGCAATCGTACTTTCAAGAGAATACGTCATAATAACAGGAGCTTCAAAATCAGGAAGCTGCGTATGAATGGTCCGTTCCTCGGCACATGGCACAATCACATCTCCTACGCCTATATCCACATTGAACGGCACACGAACATTTTTAATTTTTCCGATAATCTGCGTACTAATGCCGTGATATTTCCTTTGTGGGGAAATTTTCTCAAAGCCTTTGGCTGTCATCTCAATATAATCATTGCCCGTAGGTACAGCAAGAATTTTTAAAACAAGAGCCTGCACTTCTTCTAACGAGTTAGAAACACTGCGCAATAGGAAATCCACATCAACAGTTGCTCGGCTTTCAAAATTTGTAAGCGTATAAATAAACAAACCGCCTTTAAGAATAAGAGTATCCTCATGCTCCGATTTTGAAAGCTTCCGCAAAAATTCCTCCTGCATAAAAAGCTGTAAGCATTGCTGATAACTAATGCCAGCCGCCTTTGCCTTATTCCTTAGCCTTGCCAAAACAGATGCCGCAATATCAGCCACTACAACCACACTCCAATCAATTCTTTTACTTTCTTCTGCACTCTGAGTTCCTTTGCATATTTCATAAGGTTTGGGATATTCTTCTGCGTGTCCCTCACGTAACCTTGAACTGCCTTATTAAAAATTTCTTTATCCATCTTACTCATATTCCGCAAGACATCACAAATCGTACGGTCACGATCATAGATGCGGACATCCACAAAATCAATACTTCCTTTTATTTCCCCTAGCGGTACTAAATAAGGCTCAACTCTATAAGCCTTTACAAACGGATAATCTATCTTTGTACGATTCCTTGAAACATTTTTATCAACCGTAATATTCCATTCGGCAGGATTACGGTCGCTATAATGATAATAAAAGAGAGCTGTTTCCATACAAAGGACTGCATCTGGAAAAAGTCGATTGATTATCTTAACCTCCTGTCCATCAAAAGAATCCACCCAATGGTAATATCCCCATTTTATCTTTTCAATCAGTCCTTCATCTAATAATTTCTGAATATCAGCATAATACAGTTTATAAGAATTAAGTTCAGCGGTCGTCATAATACAATCATGGTCAAAAAAAATTTTTCTGACAATATCTATCATTTTTTCATCAAGCATTGATTACACCTCTATTAATCCACACAAAAATATCTTAACAATTATGTGATTTATTATAGCATATCCTCTTTTATATGAAAAGTCAATTATAGTAATACACCATAAATGAATCATTCAATAGTGTTATTTAATACAAAGAACTCAGCTCGTCCAAGAATATACAGACAAGCTGAGTTCTTTACATTACGTAACTAAAATAAACATCCTCATTAACTACCGCATAGAGATTTATCCATCTTGGAGTGTCGCAAATCTCGATAGAATAAGGCTTCCCGACATTCCCCGCATTCTCATTTTCATCATACTTCTTTATCCTTTTTTTGAACACAGCGAAGTCGTTTTCTCCTTTTGCGCTGTCCACATCATCGTTGATCGCGAGAAACCGGACATCGTAGGCGAGGAACACAAAAAACATGGTATTGCGGAATCCGTGTTCCGACGCATATTTGGACAACAGAGACTTTTGATTGGTGATGGAATTGCTCTCCCCATCAAGGGCATCATCCTGACTTAAACGGCAATATAAAGCTGTAATTTTATCTGGCTGTTGGTTCAAAGCAGCTCCTTTCACCGGGATAACTGCCAGGTAAACGATTGCTTATATTATAACGCGCTGTCTTTCTTTTTTCAGCAGCTTTCATTCGTTTCCTCCAAATTTCTTGCTTATGATAGTTCCTGTCCCTGTTGTTCAGAGATCGTATAATACATAATCTGTGCTGTTTTTGGGTTCCGGTTTTGCTGATATACTTGGATTTGATATGCGTTTTACTATGGCGCTGGTGTCATTCTCATAACGCCATGTCATAGTCTGCCACCTCCTTATTCCACAATCTTGCCGTCCTTTTCTTTTTCCGTACTGCATATGCGGAATACAGGAAGGCGCCTGCTAAAACCAGGTAAAGCCCCATCATTGGGAAGTCCCCCGATATCCCGCATACAATGGCAGCAACCAGCCAGATCAGTCCAATGATTCCTCGAATATAAATATGACGCCTTCTTTTTCCCTCCTTTGTCGCTTACGATTCGTAATCTATATACGGAATATAATTATCTATCTGCTCATATGCTTTTTGCGGAATCGTATATACTCCGTTGTCCGTCTGCTCAATAAAATATTCTCCCTCATCTTCATATAAAAATAATCTGCATATCACATTTCCTTTACTGATAAAGTCTACATTGATAATGTTTTCCACACGGACGGGCGTACCTATTTGGCCGCTCTTTGTGGTAGGTTGTGTATCTTCTAAAATATCCTGAATTTCTACCACATCATCTATGCTGTTTATCACGATGGGAATGTCAGAATTCCTTTTGAGAGAGAGGCTGTCTACTGCCCCTGCGTCTGGCAATTCAAGTTCATATGTATTTAATTCTTTCGCCTCTATAAAATCGGGGATGACAGGTTTCCCTTTTCCCTCGAATTTCACATTATAAAACTTGTCTGTTTTTTCATCGTAAATCAATACATAATTAAAATTACAGATTGGCAGATCTTGCTCTTTTTCTGTCGTTAAAGTGTCATCAATTTGGCCTGGCCGGACAGTATACGCATCGGTAGAAACTCCAAAGACCGTATATTCAGGCATATATGTCGTTACCAGCATTTGCGTGTCGGAAACTTTCAGAGAATATGTCTTATCATCTTTTATCTTCATATCCGTATAATGAGATACTGCTTCGTTTAAGCGGTCAGCAATCATTTGCTCAGCAGGCTTATTTTTTGCCAAAAGCCAAATACATACGATTCCAACCAATATGATACCCGTTATAATTATAAACAGTTTCTTTTTCATAATATCACTCCTTAAATTTATTGACTTCTGTAATAGGTGCGCCCTCTTCAAAGAGCAGGTACATCAGCTCGAAATAAGGCTCTGCCGTATCCGCTGTCTGAAAGCCCTTATAGCCCATATACTTTGGATCAGAAAGGAATCCCATTTTCTTTATGGACACGACCTGAATATCTTTGTTATTGGATATGGCGCATCAGATGTGCTCCTTTTCCATATTTTCGTGTGTCAGTTTTACAAGTCCATACTCTATTGTCTCCTTATCGTTCCATCTGCATTTATGCAAGCAAAAAATCATCCCAACCACCCCTGATAAAACGCAACCGCTCCAAAAATTGCACCTACAGCCATCGCCGCCAATGTTACAACAATAATGATAGGATGCTCTTTCATCAGCTTCCCTAATTCTTTTAAATCGCCCAATGAATCTCTCCTCCCTTTGTCCCTCGACGGGAATTTAGCAACTACTTAATATCAAAATTTTCTGTTTTCAAATCGCAATAATATCTACCACTTGTAGCAGTAAACTTTAAAACACAATAATCTGGGTCAGTTACACCTTTTTTATAATACATTGTATCGCCCTTTTTCCAAATCATGTTTTTAGTTTCCTGGTCTGTTAATACTTCCATTTTACCTTTTAACATAACACCAACATATTTCATTAATCCTTTGTGATAGAAGTAAATACTGGCACTTGAATTATCTTTATATTGTTTTACTCTCATAGATGAAGTATTGAGAAAAAATCTTCTATTTTCTTTAAATCCATAATATTTTCACTCACTTTCAAATTTCGATTTGTCTCTATGTCAGCTTTTAAAGCATTCCATCCAAACTTCTATCTATTTCCGCTTCTATTTTTGCAATAATGCCTTATCGAACCTTAGTAATTCGATAAGTATGAATTGCCAACACAAACGCAAAGGAAATAATCTGTGCAGCCATAATCCGGACAATCTGTAATTCGTCTGCACCCGTTAGCGAAACGACATGCATCATGTTTGTAGCAACGGTATTGTTGAATAAATGGTCGCCAAGCCCTGCCCATAGATTTCCTGTTATGCGGTAAAGAAGCCCCCATTTGATTCCCATAATCCCGGCAAGAATCATATAACCGATACCCATTAGAAGCATTGCCGCAAATGACATTTCACCATTTATATAGCTTCTGATGGGCATTACAATGTGCCAAACACCAAACAAAAATGCGGCAATATAATTTGCCTTCATAAATGACTTTGTTTCAGAGAGCGTTTTCATAAACAGACCGCGAAAAACGCCCTCCTCCATCCATACATTCATAACATTGAATAGTACGCATAACAGAAAGAAAACGAAATCCGTATTATTTATTTGAGAGCCGGTTAACGAAAAACTGCTGATATACATTTCTAAATGTGCAGGATTGCCTTGCAGAATAAAAATCACCAATTCCAGACCATATGAAATGGCAAAGCAAACACTTCCCAATAACAAACCGTTCAAAATACCGCTTACAAAACCGTTTCTATGAAATCCAATATCGCTCCATGAAAGATTTACCCTTTTTAGTACCAAAGCCAATATGATAATTCCAACTACTTTATGAAGCACATTTTCTCCAATAGCCGTTTTATCTGTTTCAATCAGAAAATATTCTACAAACCTCACGGACAAACAAAGCGTGAATATTGCAATACACAAATGATCCGGTTTGCATTTTATGTTTCTTCCCATACAGTTACCTCTTATAAATCCTGACTTATATATATATCTTCATAATTTTTGTTGTAATCCTCTACAAATTTCCGATACAAATCCCGATTATCTCTTACATGAATAGAGGCATGAAACAAAAACATCACTGCACTTAATGCAATCTCAATCAGCCCCAAAGTTTTTCCAATGAATATAAAAATATCGGACGCTCCTATGTTCATGTTTTAACACACGGAGTCAGTCAACCTTATAGAAACATACCGTCTGCTCTTTCATGGATATTTTCCCGACCTGATAACCATAGTCCGCCAATTCTTTTTTGTATTTCAGGAAAGAGTGGTCAATCGGCACCCCCGCAATCTTCTGAATCTATGTCCCGCTTTACAGAACCTGTAAAAACACAGTTATGAACATGATGATTCCTATCACAATGGCAGCTTTGCTGCCGGGGATTATTTTTTATTCATCCTTTCCATTTGCTGTGGGATACCTTCTGGGTGCTGTGAAATGATCAGCAGCACATGGAGGACAAATGCATTCCTCTGTGTCTCTATACTCATGGCGCCGCCATATTTTTCGGCCACCGCATTTACATTCGACAGGCCTGTTCCTTTTTTGAACACGCCTTTCCCATGAAAACTGTTCTCGATTTCCATCATAAGGAAATCTCCCTGGATACGCCCAGACACCCGGATATATTTTTCTGTACCGGCATCCAGACTTTTTACTGCATGGATTGCGTTATCCAGTGCATTTGACAGGACAATGCAGATATCAATGTCCTTAAGGCCACAGGGGTATGGCAGAAGGAGGGAACAGTCCACATCTATCCCCATACTTTTTGCAATTCCTAGTTTGTTTCCTACCAGAATATCCACTACCGGGTTGTTGGTGCTGCAGGGGAATGACATTTTTTCCGCCATATCGTCCAGATCCTCCATATAGGTTACGGCTTCCTCCAGTTTTTCACTCTGCAGGAGCTTTTTTACCACTGCGATGTGGTTCCTAATGTCATGGCGCAAGGATTTTGTCCTGTCATAACGAGCCTTCGCTTCCTCCACATACTGGTTCAGGGAATGTTCCTGCTGCTCCAGCAGTGATAATTCCGTGCTGAGGCGGAAATTCTGCTGCAGTTTCTTATAAGAGAACAGGATGCAAAACAGGCTGACAAGTCCTAAAAAATGCATGGCAAGCAGCTGCCAGTGGTTAAGCAGATACTCGAAAGGCCCGTCTTCCTCCAAGATTTTAACCTGGAATTCAAATTCTATCATATTGATGTACTCGCTCATAATGAATATCATCAAAATCGGGATGAAAACCAAAAACATTTGCTGCATTTCCACTGTAGTATAGTCGGAAAAATAACGGTACACCATATAATAACAAAAACCGGTCAGAGCAAGTGACACCGTCTCACTGGCCAGCATGAACGCGATACTGACCGTATCGTGGAAAACGACAGGCAAAAATGGGCATAAAAGGCTGATCAGGGATTTCACAATTCCATAACATAGCAGCATGATCTCAGTCGTCAGAGCCGCATACAGAAGGGAAGATTTAAAATCCGCATGGCAGACAAACATCCCGCATACCGTAAGCAGAAAGACAAGCGCCATAAAACCGATGATCGTACTGACCGAAAGAAAATGCCCCGCAATCACTGCACATACTGCAAACAGGAAATAAAAAGGAGGCCATATTTTCTTTTTCAGAATCTTTGCCAGAAAATAAAACTGGAAGGACATCTCAATCACGCCCATAATGTATATATTGAAAAAATCTAAATACTCAGCCATGTTACCAGCCCCCACAAGTAAATACTTTTACATATTTTTCATATACTGCAGGACAACACCGGAGAACTCCTTGCTCCGCAACCGTGATACGGGAATCTCTTTGCCATTATCCATATAGGCAATCCCGTTTTTATAGCCTTTTAAATGTTCCAGATTGATAAGATAGCTCCTATGGCTCCGGTAAAAACGGTTGTCCAGCTTTGTTTCCAGGTTTTCAATCCGTTCATAATAATCAACAACCTCTCCGGAGGCCAGGTTCAGATATATTTTCCTGTCTATAATCTCACAGAAGACGATCTCATCCTTTGGGATGATGCGCCCCTCATATCTCTTTTGCACCAGCAGGCTATCTTCGCTGGCGTTTTGCATGGAAACGTAAAGGCGCTCCATCGTCTTCTCAAACTGTTTTTTATCCACCGGCTTGACCAGATAATCGTAGGCCTGTACCTCAAAAGACTGGAATACCATTTCTTTCAGTACCGTAATAAAGACTAAAAAGCCCCGGAACTTATCCGCCCTCAGTCTCCTTGCCGTTTCCATACCGTCCATGGCCTTCATCTGGATATCCAGAAACAGGATGTCGATCTGCCCATTGTAGTTCAGCAGCTCTTCGCCGCTGGAAAACATACGGAGGCTGATCTCCCGGTTCTTTTTACGAAAGAAATCAGAGACCATTGACCTTATATGATCAGACATATATTTTTCATCATCACAGATTGCAATACGGATCAATGCGCCACCTCCTCGTCATTATATCACCAGCGGCAAAAATTTATCTTTTGCCGCTGCCATAGACAGATATTTTATTATAGCCTGTCGGAAATGCCAAAACAATTTGATTGCTGTGAAATGTTTATCTGTTGCTGTAAAATGCTGAATAAAAATCTATCAATCACTCCATCGCCTGCATCTGCTCTACCAGGGATTGCTACATGTCCCCCCCTGAGATCATTGTCGATGGCAATGGCTACGCGGTCCGTCGGAACGCAGAAAAAATATAATCAAATAGACGAACAAAAGAAAACTGCTATGCATCAGATAAATCTTTTGCATAGCAGTTGTTCTTTTTTCGCTTACCTGACATTCGTCATAAGTTTTGAATGTTTCCTTATGGGCTACCGCCCTTTTGCAACACCCTTTATTTTCCGTTTATTCCTCAACAACAGTCACAAGAAACTCGCAGTACGGGTCCCCGTTAGCACAACATTTTGTTTCAGTCACCTCACAGCGCTTGCCAAGGGCGGCACTGAAACAGCCCGCAGCGGTTCCGGCCTCATACGCACAGATCTTCATGCCGATATTCGGAACGCCATAGCAATCTGCGCACTCATAATGGCGGTAAATCGCATGCTTGTCGTCCGCTTCGATCACTTTTTCAATCGCGTACTTATCTCTTTCCGCAATCGGCTCATTGTGTGCCATAATCTCCGGCAAGGTATAGCCTCCCATCTGATCTGCCATGACACTCTCACCGATCATTCTCGCAACCTCATACTCCAGTTTCAAAAGCTCTGGAAACAGCAAAAATGTCAGGGTTTGACGCTCTCTCATATAAAAGATCTGCATTTCATTCCCAAGCGTAGGGCGAATCGACTCTCCCCGGCTGTATTTTCCGTATGCTTCTCCGAACGCTTTGCCAAGCTCCGGATGAGAGGCAATTTTGTCGCGCATAGCCTGAATCGTCTCATCATCAAACGTAAGCGCCCCAAGCTGCTTACGGATCTCTTCGATCTTTTCCAGTACAGATTCCTTTTTTTCCTTCATAATGGGACTATTCTCCTTTTTGATAGTAGTGCACACCCTCCATTGCCGGGGCCTTGCTCCTGTTTCTTGCAAAAATCAATACCAAAATCGTTATAACGTAAGGAAGCATCTGCACAAGCTGCGGCGGAATTTCCACTGTCTGCAGACGGAACTGCAAACTCTGTGCCAACCCGTAAATCAGCCCGCAGGCTGCTACCTTTACCGGATGCCAGCCACCCAGAATTACCATGGACAACGCAATGTAGCCACGGCCGGATACCATGTCCTTGCTGAACATATTGATATCGCCAATCGACAGGTACGCACCGCCCATAGCTGCCAGCATACCGCTGACCATCAGGCTGATATACTGGTATTTATATACTTTAATACCCATGGAACCTGCCATAAACGGATTGTCTCCGATCACACGTACCCGCAGGCCAACCGGCATATGGTACAGTACAATCCAGACCAGAAATACACATACCAACAAAAGATAAAACATCGGAGAAACCGTACCAATCAGCTCTC
Organism: bacterium 1XD42-54; assembly: GCA_003612585.1. GTDB lineage: Bacteria > Bacillota > Clostridia > Lachnospirales > Lachnospiraceae > Choladousia. Next base: position 187,412 of record RAZH01000002.1, on the reverse strand, counting down.
TGACAACAGGAATCCTGTTCAGCAGCGGAGCACTGACAACGCCAAGCCCCTCTACAATGCTGGATTTTCCTCTCGTCTCCCAGATCATCTGCAACAATACAATCGAAAGACCGCTGGCCAGAATGTTGATACCCACACCGGCAAGCATATGCTCGCATTTAAAACTGATGGTAAACACTGCCATAAACAGACCAACTACTGCGCCGGCCGCCATGGCTACCAACAGGCCCAGCCACGCATTCCCGGTAAGATAAGACCCGACAACACCAAAAAAGCTGCCCATCAGCATCATACCTTCCAGTCCCATATTAATGACGCCGGAACGTTCAGAGAGTACGCCTGCCAGTGCGGCAAAGGCAATCGGAATCGTGACACGAATAGCACCAGCAAGTAAATTTAAAACAAAATCCATTATGCCACCTCCTCCTTTCTCTGAGCAAAACGCTTACGCTTCCAGGATTTCTGCACTACCCGGATAATACCAGGTGTGGACACAAACAAAATAACAAGTGCCTGTAAAACCTGAATAAATTCACCCGGAATACTGGTGGAACGGTTCATACCCGTTGCTCCATTTCGCAGCACACCGAACAGTAATGCTGCCAGCACAGTACCAAATGGATTGCCGCGGCCCATCGTCGCTATGGCAATACCGTCAAAGCCGTAGCCGCTGATCATATTTGAAATATAGTAGCCATAAAAACCAAGTACTTCTCCTGCGCCTCCGATACCAGCCAGCGCACCGCTGATAAACATGGCACGGAGCATATATTTTTTCCGATTGACACCGGCCGTCTCCGCCGCATCCGGATTGCTGCCCACTGCCCGCAGCTCATAGCCAAAGCACGTCTTCTTCAGTACATACCAGAGAATTCCGGCAGCGGCAAGCGCCAGAAAAATGCCGGAGTATAATCTCGTGTGCGGAACAAGCGTAGTCATAGCCGCAGTCGGCTGAATCTCCTCTGTCCGGATGATTTTGCCTTCTGCCCGAAATGGATAATTGACAAGGTAATCCACAATATACGTGGCAACATAGTTCATCATAATGGTCAGGATGACCTCGTTTATACGCAGCCTGTTTTTCAGCACAGCTACAATCATCGCCCACAATCCGCCTGCGATTGCCCCCACCAGGATACAAAGCGGCAGATGCAGCCATGCCGGAAGACCAGTTACATATGTCCCCAACAGAGCTGCGGGAAGCGCACCGATAATCATCTGACCTTCAATACCGATATTAAAAATACCGACTTTCATGGCAATTGCCATAGCAAGTCCGGAAAAAATCAGGGGAATTGCCGTACCAATCGTCTGAGCCAGATAGTAGTTACTGCCAAATGCACCCTTCAGCATAGCGCCGTAGGCTTCAAATGGGGAATACCCTGAAATAATAATTACCACAGAGGATACCAGCAAGGATAAAAGCAGAGCAATCAGAGAAAGTAAAATCTCGCTTTTTCCAAGCCACTCTTTCGTCTTTTTCAATGCTTTCACGCCTGCACCTCCTCATCTCTTGTATGACCAAGCATATATGCACCAAGACTTCTTTCTGTAAAAGCATCCGCCGACTTTCTGGTCACAATGCTGCCTTCATACAACACGGCAATCTCATCCGACAGCTTGACAATCTCGTCCAGATCAGCGGAAATAAGAATAACCGCCGCCCCCTCGTCGCGCAGACGTACAAGCTGGGAATGAATGTATTCAATCGCTCCGATGTCCACCCCTCGCGTCGGCTGAGCAGCCAGGACAATGCCAGTATGATGCATGAGCACACGGCCCACAATCAGCTTCTGCTGATTACCGCCGGAAAGAGAACCTGTCGTCTGTTCAATGCCATCCGTACGGACATCGTATTCTTCAATCGCTTTGCGCGTCACGTCCTGAATTGCTTTTCGTTTTAAAATACCGGCCTTCGTGATATAATCCGGTCTTGTATGATACCCGAGAATCATATTTTCCCAATTGGTATAGTTTTTTACAAAGCCTCTTTTTCCACGATCCTCAGGAATATGTCCTACATAATCTAACATTTTTTTTGCATTTGAACGGCTGACGTCTTCCTTCCCCACGATAACCGTTCCTTCATATCGGGCACAAAGCCCGGTCAAAACCTCGATTAATTCCGTCTGTCCGTTTCCTTCTACTCCTGCAATACCGAGAATCTCTCCGCCCCGGATAGTCAGGCTGACATCCTTCAGGCTCTTTTTCCCACCCTTGCTCACAGTAATATGAGAAAGCTTCATCTTTACCGGCCGTTCGGACTGCAGGGGCTTTTTGTCAATGGTAAAAGACACCAGACGTCCTACCATCAGCTCCGCAAGCTTTTCTTCATTCACTTCCCCGATCGGAAGCGTCGTAATCGTCTCTCCTTTGCGCAGTACCGTGATCGTATCCGCAATGGACATGGTTTCTTTCAGCTTGTGTGTAATAATAATAATTGTCTTTCCGTCCTTTTTCAGATCCCGCAGCACCCGGAACAGATCATCTACCTCCTGAGGTGTCAAAACTGCGGTAGGCTCGTCCAGAATCAAAACAGAAGACTCATGATACAAGGCCTTCAGAATTTCCACACGCTGTTTTACGCCTACGGAAAGATTCCCGACCTGCTCTCTTGCATCAATCTGAAAATGATATTTTTCGGCAATTTCCGTAATTTTTTCAAATGCTTTTTCCCGATCAAAAAAAATCCCTTTTTTTGGCTCATGGCCAAGAACAATATTCTCCGCTACGGTCAGAGAATCAACCAGCATAAAATGCTGATGCACCATCGAAATTCCCTGCTGAATCGCCGCCATAGGCGAATCTATTTTTGTTTCCTTTTCATGGATGCGGATGGTTCCACTGTCCGCTTTGTACAGGCCGAACAGAATATTCATCAAGGTGGTCTTCCCGGCTCCGTTTTCACCCAGAAGTGAGTGAATTTCTCCTGCTTTTACGCAAAAGTTTACATGATGATTTGCCGGGGTGCCATGAAACCGCTTGGTTATATTTCGCATTTCTACTGCGTACATGCCTATCCTCCATCTATTTAGTGGCGCAAGAAAGGTACACGAGATGCCAAAAGCACTCATGTACCTTTCGTTTTTCTCATTTGCTTATTTCTCTACGCCTTCGTACGTATCCGGAACTACAATTTCGCCAGCAATAATTTTTTCTCTTGCTTCTTCTGCTGCATCAATTGCTTCCTTAGAAATCTCAACCTTGGAACCTTCGTTCGTATACGTCAGTGCACCCTCAGCCAGACCTTCTGTTGTACTTCCGCCTTCCAGCGTACCCTCGATTGCTGCACCGATACCGTTGCAGATTGTAACGTCTACCAGGCGAATACCGGAAACCATGATAACATCCGGATCAAGCAGACACTGGTTTGTATCAGCACCGATTGCAAGGAATCCTTTCTCACTTGCCGCACTGAATACACCCAGACCGGAACCACCAGCAGCAGCATATACAATATCAGCACCCTCGTCATTCAGCGCCATTGCAAGCTCTTTTGCTGTTGTCGTATCAGCAAAAGATCCTACATACTTCACATTCACTTCTACATCCGGGTTCGCTGAATAAGCACCAGCCATAAATCCTGCTGCAAATACAATGAGTGACGGTGTGTCAATACCAAGAACAACGCCGAGCTTATTTGTCTTTGTTGTCATTGCCGCCACAACGCCCAGCAGGTATGTCTTTTCATTGTCACGGTATGTCACGCTTGTAACATTGTCAAGCCCTTCTACCACACCGTCTACAAACAGATATTTCTGCTCCGGGAACTCTGTTGCTACATTTGTCATAGCCTCAGCTGCATCAAAACCGCCTGCAACGATCAAGTCATACTCACCGGAAGCAGACAGGTCTGTGAAATGACCTTCAAACTCTGCAACCTCTGTCGGTTCTACGAGCTGGTAAGTAATGCCATATTTTTCAACAGCCTCGTCCATACCAGCCTTCATGCTGTCATTAAAGGAACCGTCGCCCAGACCACCAACACCGATCACCAGCGCAGCTTTAAAATCTTCATCTCTGGTCACGGCTTCCTTTTTCGTCTCTGCCTCTGTTGTCTTTTCTGTTGTCTTTTCTGTTGTTTTCTCAGCCTTTGTTTCTGCCTCTGTTGCCTTTTCTGTCGCTTTTTCGGTCTGTGTTTCTGCCTCTGTTGTCTTTTCTGTCACTTTCTCAGTCTGTGTTTCTGCCTCTGTTGCTTTTTCTGTCTCTACGACTTTCTCTGTTGCTTTCTTCTCAGTTGTCTTCTCTGTCTCCTTTTTAGAGCTATTTCCGCAGGCTGTCAGGGACAGTACCATAGTCGCAGACAGCATAAGCGCAAGTACTTTTTTCATATCGTTTCTCCTCCTAAACTCCTCGCTCTGAGTTTTCTATACCTAAGTATCTCTATCCTAAGTCTTTCTATCCTTGGTTTCTTTATCTAAATCTATCTAAATCTGAGGTTCCATACTATGTATTCTTATACGCCACGGTTATGTTCACCAATATTGGTTCCTACAAGATTATCATCGCAATGGCAAGCAATCTTCTCCGGATCAATGGCTGCAATCGAACGGATCATAATTCTTCCGATTTTAGGAGCCGTTTCCTCATAAATTGCGTGAATGGTTTTTTCCCATTGCGGATTGATTCCTTCCGCGTAATTACTGATCAAGTAAATAGACGCATAGTGTGCCCCGATCGCTCTGGCAAGAGCTGCCTCCGGCATCATTGTCTGTCCGCAGATATCACAATGGGCATTCCACTGCATACGCACCTCGGCAGCAGATTCAAAACGCGGCCCTTCCGAAACAGCATAAACGCCTGTACGGAACACGCGGCGGAAATCCTTCTGTGCCTCTTCTACCAGAATGTCATGCAGATCCGGACATACGATGTCTCTCATACGGGTAACCAGCGGATTAAACTGCTCTAAATATGAAATTCTCTTTGTATAATCAATAAAATCTGTAGGTGCAATAAGATCACCCGGCTCAAGCAGAGGATTAATTCCACCGCCGCTTCCGTCAGCCAGAATATATTTTACCCCCGCTTCCTTCAGTACCCAGAACAGCCGCTCGCTCGGTGTCTCGTTGAATGCGGACAGATGTGCCCACCCGTGGAACGGACAGTACAGAACCTGACGCGGTTTGTGATCTGCCGTTACAGATGCGTCCAGCTCGTACAACTTCATCGGAACTGTTGTGCCATAAGGCGTTTCAAATTCCATACCTGTTTTAAGAACCGTAAGCCCCTCAAATCCTACCTCTTCCGGAAACTCACAGCCCCAGGTACCGGAACCGCCAATATGGCAATACAAAACCTTGGGGATTTCCTTACAAATCATTGCATTTACCTCCTGAAATTTGTGTAATGAGTTAAATTGTCCATAATATGCTTCCCCATTTTATCACAGCATTCGACAGAATACCAGTCTTCTTTTTGTAAAAAACAAACCGAATCAATGGCCTGTTATTGTGAAGTTTTCCCTCGTTTCTGTCTTTTGATTCGATTCCCGATTCTTCTGATAAACAAAATCAGCTGCGTGCTTTAGCCCCCTTCGTATCACGGCTGCCAATGCGCAGGCGGTTCAAATGTACCGGCTTTCCGCGGTAAGAGGCCTCCGGCACTTCGCTTCCCTCCAGCCAATATACATGCTCTACCTCATCTTTCTCAGAAAGCTTCATGCCGCGTACGCCGACTGCAGTTTTCTTTTTCAGCGGGACATCTGCCACAGGAAAACGCAGGAAAAATCCTTCTTTTGTTGCCAAAACAATATGAGCTTGCTCCTCTGGCGTATATACAGCCACAACCGCATCATTTTGCTGCAGCTTCGTCGCCGCAATCGTACGTTTTGATACCACGTCGAACTCACAGCCCTCCACCTGCTTGATCATAGCCTGCCTTGTCACAAACGTGAGTACCGTATCTTTCATATCGTTCAGCGCCATCACTGCCACAAAATTTTCTTCACTGCTGCTGTAATTGCAGAGATTATCAATCGGAGTTCCCTTATCACGGAACTTGCCGTACGGCACATCCAGCACTTTCAACAGATGCACCTTTCCGGTATCGGTAAACACACAGACCCGATCTGTATTCAGACAGTGAATCACATACTTGTTTTCCGTATCCGCCGCTTCTTTGTTACGCTCATAGACTGCACTGTCAATCGTCCGGACATACCCGAAGCGATCCATCAGAAATACGACCGGCACTTCCTCAATCTTCTGTTCCTCCAGAACAATCTGCTCCGCATTTTCAAGCGCAGTTCTTCTTGGACGGCCAAATTCTTTTTTGTACGAATCCAGCTCTTTCATTATCACCGTGGCCATGGAACCGTAATTATTGAGGATGTCCTGATATTCGGCTATGTTTTTCAACGTAGCCTCATGTTCTTTCATAAGCACTTCTATTTCCAGCCCGATCAGACGATAGAGGCGCATATCCAGGATCGCATTTGCCTGAGCCTCTGTAAATGTCAGTTTCTCCGCCATTTTTCTGGATTTTTCTGTCTTAAACCGAATCCCCTCTGTCACGCCGTTCACAAGACAGTTTTTGACCTGCTCACGACTTTTGCTGCCACGCAGAATCTCAATAATCAGATCAATCATGTCGCAGGCACGAATCAGTCCTTCCTGAATCTCCCGCTTCTTTTCTTCCTTTTCCAGAAGGTTCTGGTACTTTCTGGTTGCCAGCTCAAACTGGAAATCAATATGATATTCCAAAATCTGACGAAGGCTTAAAGTTTCCGGACGGCCATCTGCCACAGCCAGCATATTGACGCCGAACGTATCCTCGAGACGCGTCTTTTTGTACAGGAGGTTTTTCAAGCGCTCGACATCTGCTCCGCGACGCAGCTCCAGTACAATCCGGATTCCTTCTTTGGATGACTGATTTGAAATATCCACAATGTCCGTCGTCTTTTTCGTTTCCACCAAAGTCGCCACATCGTTCAGGAATTTACCGATATTGGCCCCCATCATCGTGTACGGAATCTCCGTGATGACAAGGCGTTCCTTTCCGCCTTTTTGCTGCTCCACCTCTACTTTGCCGCGCAGGCGGATTTTACCCTGGCCCGTCTCATAAATAGCGGCAAGCTCGCTCTCATTTACCACAATGCCGCCTGTTGGAAAATCCGGCCCCTTGATATATTTCATCAATTCCTGGCCGGATAGTCTGTTGTTTTTGATCAATGCTTTAACTGCGTCAATCACCTCGCCAAGATTGTGCGGCGGGATAGAAGTCACCATCCCGACTGCAATTCCATCCGACCCGTTTACGAGAAGATTCGGAATCCGCACCGGCAGCACCACCGGCTCTTTTTCCGTCTCATCAAAATTTGGCCCGAAATCTACGACATCTTTGTCGAGATCACCCAGAAAGGCAACCTGCGTCACCTTTTGGAGTCTCGCCTCCGTATAACGCATCGCAGCCGCTCCGTCTCCTTCGATCGAACCAAAATTTCCGTGTCCGTCCACAAGCGGCATACCCTTTTTAAATTCCTGCGCCATAACCACCAGAGCTTCATAGATCGAACTGTCGCCATGCGGATGGTATTTACCCATCGTATCCCCGACAATTCTGGCGCATTTTCGATAAGGCCTGTCATAACGGATCCCCAGCTCATACATATCATACAGCGTTCGGCGCTGTACCGGTTTCAGTCCGTCACGGACATCCGGAAGTGCACGTGAGATAATTACACTCATCGCATAATCGATGTAAGATTTCTGCATAATATCAGAATATTCTGCCCTAATAATCTGTCCATCCATATACCCTTCTCCTTATCCTCTTTCTTGTCCTGCAAACATTCACGAAGCTCTCTTCAAAAAATTTCACAGGTGTTCCACCATTACACATCCAGCAGCGCATCCTGTGCATGTTCGTAAATAAACGCCTTGCGCGGCGGTACCTCTGTCCCCATCAGCATCTGCGTCACATTCGATGCGATCCTGGCATCCTCAATCTCAACACGCTGCATCACGCGGGTTTCCGGATTCAGCGTGGTCTCCCACAGCTGATCTGCATCCATCTCGCCAAGTCCTTTATACCGCTGCAATGTAAACGGCGCCTTGTGGGTCCTGCGGTATTTTTCCAGAGCCTTATCGTCGTACAGATACTGCTCCTTCCCCTTGGACGGAATCACCTTATATAGCGGCGGCATCGCAATATAAACATGCCCCTCATAAATCAGCTCCGGCATAAAACGATAAAACAGCGTCAGCAGCAACGTACAGATATGTGCGCCGTCCACATCAGCATCCGACATGATCACAATCTTATCATAACGCAGCTTCGAAATATCAAAATCATTTCCATAACCTTCCGAAAAACCGCAGCCAAAAGCATTGATCATCGTCTTGATCTCTGCGTTTGCCAGGATTTTGTCAATGCTGGCCTTCTCTACGTTCAGAATTTTCCCTCGAATCGGCAGAATTGCCTGATAATTCCGATCTCTCGCCGTCTTGGCAGAACCTCCTGCGGAATCTCCCTCGACAATAAAAATCTCACAGATGCTACTGTCCCGGCTTTCACAGTTCGCCAGCTTTCCGTTGCTGTCAAACGAATACTTCTGCTTCGTTAAAAGATTCGTTTTGGCGCGCTCTTCTGTTTTGCGAATTTTAGCAGCCTTCTCTGCGCAGCTCAGAATGCTTTTCAAAATCTCAAGATGTTTATCAAAATACAGGACAATCTCCTCACCGGTCACTTTACCAACTGCCCGCACAGCATCCTGGTTATCAAGCTTTGTCTTAGTCTGACCTTCAAAACGCGGCGCCGGATGCTTGATTGAAACGACTGCTGTCATACCGTTCCGGATATCTGCCCCGGTAAAATTGACATCTTTTTCTTTCAGTATTCCGATCTGACGCGCATAAGAATTCAGCACGGTCGTAAATGTTGTCTTAAATCCTGTCAGATGCGTACCGCCCTCTGCGTTGTAGATATTGTTGCAGAAACCAAGGACATTCTCATGGAACTCATTGACATACTGAAATGCCACTTCCACCTGAATACCGTCCGCCTCTCCCTTAAAATAAACGGGCTCGCAGACCGCCTCTGATTTCTGGTTCAGTTCGCGCACAAAACCGGTAATTCCCTCTGGCTCAAAATAAGTAATCTCCTCTGTCTCCGCACCTCTGCGGTCCTCAAAATGAATCTTCAGCGCCGGATTTAGGTAGGCAGTTTCATGCAGGCGGCTCTTCAGTTCCGTCGCAGAAAACCGTGTTTTTTCAAAGATTTCCGGATCAGGCAGGAACTGAATGCGCGTTCCTGTCTGCTTTGTTTTTCCGATCACAGGCAGCAGGCCATGCTCCAGCTCAATAACCGGAACGCCCCGCTCGTAACGGTCATGGTGTATTTTGCCATCCAGCATGACCTGTACATCCAGCCATGTAGAAAGCGCATTTACCACAGAGGAACCCACTCCATGCAGCCCTCCGCTCGTCTTGTATACGGTATCATCGAATTTTCCGCCCGCATGAAGCGTGGTAAATACCAGCCGCTCGGCAGACATCCCTTTCTCATGCATGCCGACCGGAATACCGCGGCCATTGTCCTCAATTGTCGCGGACCCGTCCTTTTCCAGATAGATTTCAATCTGGCTGCAGAATCCGGCAAGATGCTCATCCACCGCATTGTCAACAATTTCATAAATCAGATGATTTAAACCTTTACGCGAAACGCTACCGATATACATGCCGGGACGTTTGCGGACAGCTTCCAATCCCTCAAGAACAGAAATACTGCTCGCATCATACGTATTGCTTTTGGACATAGAGTTACTCCTTTATCATATCAATCCATCACAGATCACTTTACTGCTTTTCTACTACTTCTCCACGCTTTTTGTATATGGAGTTGCCCGGAACGACCTCTCTCACGGATGAAAGCGGGTAAATGTTTGTGCGCGGGCCAATGACAGTTCCCGGATTCAAAACGGAACCGCAGCCTACCTCCACCTCGTCGCCGAGCATTGCACCGAATTTTTTCAGTCCGGTTTCCATACGCTGTTCCCCTTCTTTTACCACCACAAGCTTTTTATCTGATTTTACATTGGAGGTAATCGAACCGGCGCCCATATGTGCCTTATAGCCCAGAATAGAGTCTCCTACATAATTGTAATGCGGTACCTGCACCTTGTTAAACAGAACTACATTTTTTAATTCTGTGGAATTTCCGACTACCGCGCCTTCTCCTACAATCGCATTGCCACGGATGAAGGCACAGTGGCGAACCTCCGCATTTTTCCCAATAATCGCCGGTCCTCCGATATAAGCAGTCGGAGCCACTGTTGCAGATTTGGCAATCCAGATATTTTCACTGACCTGGTCGTATTCCTCCTTCGAAAGTGTGCTTCCCAGCTCCAGAATGAATGCGCTGATCTTTGGCAGCACCTCCCACGGATACTCTGCGCCTTCAAACAAGGCAGACGCTATTGTTTCATTCAAATTGTATAAATTTTTAATTTTACACGTTTCCATCGTAACACACTCCTTTTTATTCTGTCTTCTCAGACTGTTTTTTTCTGCTTTTGGATGCAGCCTTTCGAGCTGTAGCGCTCGTTTTATTTTCTGCTTTATAAAAAACTGCCGCTGCATCAAACAATGGCCGCATCGCATATTGATTGTTCAAGTTCAGCACGCCATCTGTGCGCGAGCGGACGAAATGCTCAAGCTTTTGCATATATTCGTCGCTCGTAATACTTCCTTCTGCCACATAGTTCAATCCCTTTTCCCAGCTTGCCGTAAGCTCCGGATTCAGCAGAGAACGGATCGAATAAAAAACCACATCGTGAATCATCTCGCCCATGAGTGTTGGCGAGAGAATCTGCGTCTTTTTATTCAGCGCTATGTACTTATTAGAAACCAGCTTTTTCAGAATCTCTGCCCTCGTCGCACTTGTACCGATACCACAGCTCTTGATCTGAGCGCGAAGCTCTTCATCCTCTATCAGCTGCCCGGCGTTTTCCATTGCAAGAATCATAGAACCTGAATTGTAACGTTTCGGCGGAGATGTCTCCCCCTCTTTGATGTTCAGTGCTTTTACCGGAAGCTTCATGCCCTTTTTCAGGCCCTTTAAAAGCTCCAGCAGCTCTTTGCCAAACTGAGCTTCCTCCTGACCTTCCGGCGTGCCATCCCCGCTCCCGTTCAGACCTTCTGCTTCCTTTTCCTTCGCCTCTTCCATGCTTCCCTTTGGTTTTTTATCGTAAGGGTTTCCAGCTACTTTAAAGTATCCCTCTTCCAGCAGGACCTTAAAACTGAGGAAAAACTTTTCTTTTCTTATGCTGTCTTCCGCTGTTCTTCCTGTCGCAGCTTCCATTGCAGTGACCATACTGATCTTCTGAAATTCCGCTGCCGGATAAAAGATACTCAAAAACCGGCGTACAATCGCCGCATAGACGCCAAATGCATTTCCTTTTAACGAGCCAAGTGCATTCATGCCCTGTCCCGTCGGGATGATTGCATAGTGGTCTGTGATCTGTTTGTCATTTACATACCGCGTTCTGGCAATTCCTTTATAGCTCCCGCTCTCCAGTACCTCCTCGGCAAATTCTTTTGCCGGAGCAAAATTGCGCAGGCCGGAAATATTTTTGTAGATTTCCTTTGATACTGCTGTAGACAAAACTCTTGCATCCGTTCTCGGATACGTCACCAGCTTTTTCTCATACAATTCCTGAACAATCCGAAGCGTTTCATCCGGACTGATCTTGAACATACGCGAGCATTCGTTCTGAAGCTCCGCCAGGTTATAGAGAAGCGGCGGATTCTTTTTTTCCTTCTTTTTCTCAATAGAATCAATAATGGCTTCCAGTGGATCGCCGCACCGCTCTTGCAGCCTTTGAATCAGCTCCTGTGCATCTTTCTTCTCCTTGAAACCATTTTCTTTGTACAGCTTCGGGGATAAGTAATAACCAGAGCCCTCCACTGCCCGAAATTCTCCTTCCAGTGTCTTTCCCTGAATGTCGAGCTTCTGGAGTACCCGGTAAAACGGCGTTTTCACAAACTGGCGGATTTCCCGCTCCCGCCGGACCACCATGCCAAGCACACACGTCATGACACGTCCTACCGATACCACCGAATATTTCGTTCCCAGATAATTCGAGATTGCATTTCCGTATTTCAGGGTCAGCAACCGCGAAAAATTAATCCCCATCAAATAGTCTTCTTTTGCCCGCAGATATGCGGCTGAAGATAGATTATCGTATTCGGAAAGATCTTTTGCCTCCCGGATTCCCCTCAGAATCTCTTCCTCTGTCTGCGAGTCGATCCATACCCGCTTTCGCGGCTTGCCTTTTATGCCGGCCATCTGTTCCACGAGACGGTAAATGTATTCTCCCTCCCGCCCGGAATCGGTGCAGACATAAATCGTTCCCACATCGTCCCGCTTCAAAAGCCCGCTGACAATTGCAAACTGTTTTTTTACGTTGGGGATCACTTCGTATAAAAATTCATTCGGAAGAAAAGGCAGTGTATTCAGACTCCATCTTTTGTATTTTTCGTCGTACGCCTCCGGATAACTCATTGTCACCAGATGACCGACACACCATGTCACAACGAAGGAATCTGACTCCAGATATCCGTCGCCGCGCCTCATACTCTCTTTCAGCGCTTTGGCAAATTCCTGAGCCACACTCGGTTTCTCCGCAATAAACAGATTCTTCATGTAAATCCTCCAGACTCTGCTTTTCCTGCAACGGATACGGAATCTTTTTGCATCCTGTGCAGAAACAAACGTGTGCTTTGCACAAAGCAGGGCTGCTGCAGATAAAATTCCGCAACAGCCCTATTATACGTTACTCTTTGCAATTTTGGCAACCAGAATTTTGTATTTTGGTCCTTACTTCGCCTGAATGTAACCTTTTGCCTTCAGTGTCTCTGCACACAGCACTGCTCCGCCTGCCGCTCCGCGCACGGTGTTGTGAGACAGACCCACAAACTTAAAATCATAAACGGAATCTTCGCGCAGACGTCCGACTGACACGCCCATTCCATTCTCATAATCCACATCCAGCTGTACCTGCGGGCGGTTATCCTCGCTCATATACCGGATAAACTGCTTCGGTGCGCTCGGAAGGTCGAGCTCCTGCGGAATTCCTCTGAAATTCTCCAGCTTCTCGATCAGCTGCTCCTTTGTCGGCTTTTTACGGAATTTCACAAATACGGCTGCCGTATGTCCGTTCAGTACCGGAACACGGATACACTGGCACGTAATCTTCGGTTCCTGGGCCGGTTTGATTACACCGTCCTCGATCTGTCCCCAAAGTCTGAGCGGCTCTTTCTCGCTCTTTTCTTCCTCTCCGCCGATATATGGAATGATATTCTCTACCATCTCCGGCCAGTCCTTAAAGGTTTTTCCAGCTCCGGAAATCGCCTGATACGTTGTGGCAACTACCTCGTACGGCTCAAATTCCTTCCAGGCAGTCAGTACCGGCGCATAGCTCTGGATGGAACAGTTCGGCTTCACAGCAACAAAGCCCTTTGTCGTCCCAAGACGTTTTTTCTGGGATTCAATTACATCAAAATGCTCCGGATTGATCTCCGGCACTACCATCGGCACATCCGGTGTCCAGCGATGTGCGCTGTTGTTTGAAACAACCGGCGTCTCAGTCTTTGCATAAGCCTCTTCGATCGCTTTGATCTCATCCTTTGACATATCCACTGCGGAGAAAACAAAATCCACCTCTGCGGCAACCTTCTCCACCTCATTGACATTCATAACCACCAGCTTTTTCACTGCTTCCGGCATCGGCGTTGTCATCTTCCATCTGCCGCCTACGGCCTCTTCGTATGTTTTCCCTGCACTGCGTGGGCTTGCCGCTACCACAACAACCTCAAACCACGGATGGTTCTCCAAAAGAGCAAGAAATCTCTGCCCTACCATACCAGTTGCTCCCAGAATACCAACTCTTAATTTCTGACTCATTTTTCATTCTCCTCATAACTACAGCGGCCTTCCCACAGGCTGTCTCACCTGACTGGAACGCCGCTGTTTTCTTGTTTTTCTGCGACGCACAAGTGTCTTTACCTAAAATACGCCGTTTTTTTTAATCTGTCAAGCATTTTCTTCTGCTTCTTCCAGATACGTTCGATTTTCCTCAAGCACCTGACGCATCACCGTCTCCCCCGGTGCACCGAGCGTCAGTCGTTTTTCCACACACGTTTTCATGCTGATGGCCTCATAAATATCTGCCTCAAAAACAGCGCTCTCCTCCTGAAACTCCGCAAGAGAAAGGTCATCCAGCGCTTTGTCCTGCGCAATGCATTTCAACACCAGACGCCCGGAAATCCCGTGCGCATCCCGAAACGGTACTCCGCGATTTACCAGATAATCTGCTACGTCCGTCGCGTTCGTGAAGCCATTTTTGGCTGAATCTTCCATCACCTGTCTGTTAAATTTCATGGTATCCACCATGCCGGTAAACAGCGTGATACAGGTCGTTACCGTATCAATCGCATCAAATACGCCCTCTTTATCTTCCTGCATATCCTTATTATACGCAAGCGGAAGCCCCTTCATTGTCGTAAGAAGCCCCATTAGCGCCCCATACACACGGCCCGTTTTTCCACGTACCAGCTCGGCAATATCCGGATTTTTCTTCTGCGGCATAATACTGCTGCCTGTGCTGTACGCATCGTCCAGCTCCACAAAACGGTATTCATTGGAATTCCAGATAATAATCTCTTCCGAAAAGCGGCTCAGATGCATCATAACCGTACACAGTGCGGACAGATATTCAATCACATAATCCCGGTCTGAAACGGAATCCATGCTGTTTTTTGTAGGGCCGTAAAAGCCCAGCAGCTCAGCCGTATATTCTCGGTCGAGCGGATACGTCGTCCCCGCCAGAGCCCCGGCTCCAAGCGGACAGTAATTCATCCTGCGACAAATGTCTTCCAGACGGAGCCGGTCTCTTTTGAACATTTCAAAGTATGCCCCCACATGATGCGCCAGTGTGACTGGCTGCGCTTTCTGCAAATGGGTAAAACCTGGCATAAGCGTATCAAGATTCTCCTCCATGATGCGTGCAAGCACCTTCAAAAGCTCCAGAAGAAGTCCGTCCGTGCGTTTCAGCTCATCGCGGATATACAGCCTCATATCCAGCGCCACCTGATCGTTCCGACTGCGCCCTGTGTGCAGCTTCTTTCCGGTCTCTCCAATGCGTTCGATCAGATTCGCCTCCACAAAGCTGTGAATATCCTCATACTCCGCTGTAATCTTCAGATTCCCTTGCTCGACGTCCTGCAAAATGCCGACCAGCCCGTTCAGAATCTCGTCGCATTCCTTCTCTGTCAAAATCCCTACCTTCGCAAGCATTTTCACATGCGCCATACTGCCTTTGATATCCTGCTTATATAACCTTTTGTCAAACAAAATGGATGCATTAAATTCATATACCATCTGATCCGTCTCTTTTGTAAAACGGCCGCCCCACAACTGTGCCATGTTTTTTCCTCTTTTCTTTTTTGCTTTTTCTATCTCATATTTTTAATAGCTGACAACCGTTGTTCCCATTGGACAATTATTAGCCAGATAATACAGATCTGAATCGCCCAGGCGGACACAGCCTCCTGACGCTGCCCCTCTTGTCGTACTGTCAACCCTGCTGTGGAAGGAATTTCCCTCCATATATTTATCGCTCCATGTATAGAAAATCTTCGGTCTTCCATATCCTGTCACCCGATGATGGAGCTTGAAAATCCCCACCGGCGAATGGCCGTCCTTACCTACCACACAGATCATACTGCGGACAAGCTTCCAAGCGCCTTTCGAACCCTTGAAAATGCAGGTCGTACACGTATACTGGTTTACCCATATCAGATAATCAGTCTGACTGCTGTAGCCCTTCCCATTGACAAACGCTTCCTGCTGTGCCTTGGTATAGTTGCTCTTTGTGACTGAAAGATTTCCGTAGGAAAGATTTGAACCTTTCAGTTCCACCTTTTTGCCATTTTTCAGTATGGCCGTTACCGAATCATTTGACTTTTTCGTTGTCGTAAGCTTCGTGCCCTTTTTCAGAGTCACCTTTTTTCCTGTCGTCGTATTGGTCGCTTTGATGTTTTTCTTCACGGTCGCACTCCAGTAGCGCCCGTGAACAGCTGAGACATCTACTTTTTTCGCCCTTGCCCCTACCTTGTCAGACAGTTTTCCATATTTCTCCTGACCGGAAGCCGTATGGTACCCCTGTACTTTGAAGTAATACTTTTCTCCTTCTTTCAGTTTTTTTACCTGGTAGTTATTTTCCTTCGTACTTCCTATTTTTTCGTACGTGCGGGTATCCCAGTTGTACTGGTAAACAATATAATAATCCGTATTTTTCGCCTCATTCCAGGCCAGGAATACAGAATTATTCCCATAGCAGACCAGGCGGAAATTCTTGATCGTTCCAGGTTTGCTGAGCGTGGTTTTGATCCGCGCCATCGGAGACCCCTTCTTACTCCAGTATACCTTCTTTCCGCTTCTCCGATATGCATAAACCTGGAAAACATATTCGCGCCCTACCTCCATCTTATTGACAACACAGGAAGTTCCTCTTGTCGTACCGACGCTCTTCTTTTTACCAGTTGTCGAATTAATAATATAAACTCGATACCCCGTGGCATTGGATGCTTTCGTCCAGGTCAGCTTGACGGACGTATCGCTTTGCTTTTTCAGAGTCAGGTTCTTTACATTTCCCGGATATTTGCTCGCAGCCATTCCGGACTGAGCCGGAAGCAACCAGAAAACCAAAAACAGCAGATACAAAAATAAAAATTTTGATAAACGTCTCATATTCATCTTCCTTCCTCCCATATTCAGAAACCGCGTCACATCGGCTCTGTTCTAAAAATAAAAACTCTGTGTGGATATGCGCAGTCCTGATTTTTTCTTCCTTAATCCCCCTTCTGGATTGCATATGCCTTATATTTTCCGAAATCATGAACGATCTCGGCTTTCGCATTCTGGTCATAATGTACCTGAATATATTCCATCATCAGATCAATATCCCCTGTCACCAGATATGCTTTTTCGTTTCCGATCACATCCTTAATCGGATTTGTAATACCATAGCGTTCTGCCGCCCGTCGGTACAGCGGAGTGATTGCTGTCCAGCCCCCGAGTGGACAGATATTTTCTGCCATGTTGAAGGGAACTGCTTCAAACACCTCATAGCTTTGGTGAAAAGAAACCGTCTTCACCGCTGTCACATAGACGTGCTCCGCATCTTCATGAATGGTCTCAAGCGCTGACCGGTTTTTCATCATTTTTTCCAAATCCGTTTTCGCATTCACTCTCCACTCACCACGAAGCCCATATACAAGCAGAAGCGTCACAGTAACCGTCAGAGCCGCTCCTGTCCTTGCCGGAAAATATTCCTGTTCTTTCATCACAAAGGTCCATAAAACCGTACAGGAAACCGCCAGCCAAAGCCCTACATCCACACGGTTTAGAAGATAACGACCGTCATAATACTGGTACAGGTACACAAGAAACACTGCCAACGCCTCATAAAAAAGTGCCAGGAGCTCAGCCTTCCCATGCCTTCCCCAAAGCAGCCAGTAAATACATATAAGCACAAAACAGTAAAAACACGGAACCTTGAAAATCTTCGCGGCAAACTCCCGCACAAAGTTTTTCACCAGACCGGGCGTCAGTTTTTTCTGCTGACGCAGCGCAAGGATTCCTTCCAGAGTTTCCACATCAAACCGCTCTGTGTCCATCTGGTTCCACGAACGCAGCATCCGGTAAGACACTTCGTCAATCCCCAGTTCCTCATATGCCTCTTTGTTTTCCTCGTACGGCGGAAATCCATGGTCATACAGGTCCCTGCGGACGCTGTTCATACGCCGGAACGCCTGCCATTCCTGTGAGGTATAGCACTGCTGATTCACAATACGTAAAGCAAAAACGAAAATCAACAGGGAGCCAAAGGTTCCGAAATACAGCAAAAAATTTTTATACTGCTCTTTTCTCCCTTTACCGCGAAGCTGCAAAAGCAGATATACACCGATTCCGGTCAGAAGCGCTGCCTCCGCAAAAAACTGATTTTTCCGAAACATAAAACCAGTGCAGGAAAATAACATACCCAAAACCAGTGCTTTTCCCGACACCTTCTCCTGTGTCACAGCATAGAACAAAAGTAATAACCCGGCTGTAGATACAATCCCTGCCGTCTTTGTAAACTGTACCTGAATATATCCCTCATAGGAAAACCAGAATACCAAAATGGCTGTAATCCAGACAGAAGAGTTACTTTTCAGCTTCCGTATCAGCACATATGTAATCGCAGTAAACGAAAAAAACATACAAAAATACTCAAAAAGCGGAAGCCACGGAACACCTTGATGCAAACGGTACAGCAGCTCCCACAACAAACCAAACAAATAGTGTGGGAACAGCACATGTGCATCGCTCTCACCCTTCACCATGTTTACCAGCCCTGCAATTCCCATATCGTCATTTGTCTCATATACCGGCCGGAACACGGCCAGAAGAACGAACAGAATCAGAGCATTCAGTAAAAAAGAAAACCATAACTTTTCCCTGCGTTTTTCAAGCCAGGTATCTTCTCTTATCATCGTAAATCCCTTGTTTCCAATGTGCTTTTGCCTGCGTTTTACCACCAGAAAGCAGATAAAACATCAGACGAAATGTATACAAATACCATTTTTATCTTATCAAAATCAATATATTGTGTCAATGAAGAATTCCCTCATATTTCCCTCATAATCAGACTGATTTCGAACTGATATCCGCTTGCAGTCCAGACCGATTTCCGCTATACTTGCTGTGCAACATGTAAACATAACTCACAGTATTCGTCACCTGCACGTGCAGGCCTTTTTGCCTGCCCGGTGCCTTTGCACAGATAAAAGAAATATCCCCGGCAAAAAACGGGAAATCAAACAGGAGGCCGCCCATGCCCACATCTCAGATACAAAAACGTAACTATCAAAAAGACCTGGAAAAAATACTGACACAGGAGCACCTGACAAAACCATCTGATACAACCTGCCCTCCTGCGCCCTCTTTGCTGCTGCACAGCTGCTGTGCACCATGCAGCAGTTACGTACTGCATTACCTTTCCGACTATTTCCGGATCACAGTACTCTACTACAATCCAAATATCTACCCGGAAGAAGAATATGTTCACCGCGTAGCGGAACAAAAACGTCTGATTGCGCAGATGCCGTTTCGTTATCCGGTTTCTCTGATCGAAGGCCGCTTTCTGCCGCAGGAATTCTACGACGCTGTCCGCGGCCTTGAACAGATTCCGGAAGGAGGAAGCCGTTGCCATGCCTGTTTCCGGCTGCGGCTTGAAGAGGCGGCACGCGTCGCCCGGGAGGGAAATTTTGACTATTTTACAACCACACTCACCATCAGCCCTTTAAAAAACGCACAAAAACTAAACGAAATCGGCGAAGAACTTTCCGGACAATATGGCGTCCGCTGGCTCCCCTCCGATTTCAAAAAGAAAAATGGCTATAAAACTTCGATTGCACTTTCAGCCGAATACGGCCTGTACCGTCAGGATTACTGCGGCTGTGTATTTTCACGCCAGGAGCGTTTTTCCGGACAGTCCTAGACTGCCCGGAAGCAAATCTCTGTACAGTCAGCATCCGCACACCCCCGCTTCCCGGCTTGTTACTCAAAGCATATGAACTAACGTCTGCGCAGACATCTCTTCTCGATCAGATTCAAAATTCCGTACAGTACCATGGCAATCATGCACAGAAGCATGATAGACATGATCACCCAGTCAAGTTTGAACACCTGGCTTCCATATATGATCAGATATCCGAGCCCCTGTCTTGCTCCGATAAATTCTCCAATCACAACTCCCACCAGACAAAGACCTATATTGACTTTCATCACACTCAGTTGCAGTGGAATTGTGCCCGGCAGAATAACTTTTGTCAGAACATCACGGCGGCTGCCGCGTAAGGTGTAAATCAGTTTGATCTTATCCGGCGATAATTCTGTAAACCCGGTATATAAATTCAGAATCGTACCAAATACTGCCACCGAAATCCCGGCCACAATAATAGACTTCATGTTTGCACCAAGCCATACGATAAGAAGCGGTGCAAGTGCCGATTTCGGCAGGCTGTTCAGTACAACAAGATATGGTTCCAGCACGCGGGACAATTCTTCGTTATACCAGAGCAGAACCGCCATACTGATTCCAAGCACAACGACGAGCGCAAAGCTGATCAGCGTTTCTGCCACTGTAATTCCCATATGAAGGAAGATGCTTCTGTCTTCCCACATTCCTGCAAAGGTCTTCCAAATACGTGACGGACTGCTGAAAATAAAACCGTCAATCCAGGAAAGCTGTACTGCCGTTTCCCATAAGCCGAGAAAAACGAAAAAAATCAAAATCTGAATAATTTTGATACGGTACTGCTGATGTTTCATCCGCCGCAAATAGTTTTCCTGTGTGGAAGAAATGTTACTGTTTCTGCTCATTGCCATCCATCTCCTTCCACAGCTGATTAAAATACATTTTAAATTCCGGTGCATTTCTTCTCTCGAACGGAGTCAGATTTTTTTCCTCAAAATCCAGTTCCAGGATCGTCCGTACCGTTGCCGGTCGTTTCGTAAGAACAACAATGTGATCAGCCATGCTGACTGCCTCTGACAGATCATGTGTCACAAGAATTGCCGTCTTTTTTTCTTTGCGCAAAATGGATGCAACATCATCACAAACAGTCAGACGCGTCTGAAAATCAAGCGCCGAGAATGGTTCATCCAGCAAAAGAAGCTCCGGGTCCAGCGCCAGTGTCCGAATCAGAGCCGCTCTCTGCCGCATACCGCCCGACAATTCGCTCGGCCTTGCATCTCGAAACCGGTACAGACCATAATCTTTCAGCATTTTTTCTACTTTTGCCAGAGATTCTTCATTTTGTTTCTTTTGTATTTCCAGTCCCAGAATCACATTTTTATAAATTGTCCGCCATTCAAACAGATGATCCTTTTGCAGCATATATCCAATTTTATCCCGAAATCCTGTACCTGCCTGCACAACGTTTCTGTTATCGCAGTGCTCCCTGGCTGCGCACTCCTGCACATAGTCATCTTCCACCTGCTGCGTTGCCCACGGGAATAAAACAGAGCCGCTCTCTGGAAGGAGCAGCCCGGAAATCAAAGAAAGCAGTGTGGATTTGCCACAACCGCTCGGTCCTACAACTGCAATGAATTCTCCCTTTTTCACTTGAAAAGATATATCTGTCAGGGCAATCGTCTCACCGTTTTTGCTGTGGTATGCGTAGCTCACATGAGCCAGCTCAAGTAAAGGCTTCACGTCTGATACCTCGATTCGATTGTCTCCCTATATCATATGTAAATCACAAAATACCTGTTAACGTCCGGTAAATTATGATATATTAATATTCAAAAAATGCCCGAAAATATTTTTCCGGGCATTTTTGATCATTCTATTTAATTTTCACTTTCTTTTTGTAATACTTACTGTACACAGGTTCCATAATGCCAACCTTTGGTTTAGCTTTCTTATATGCCTTCACAATGTAGTAATACGTTTTTCCGCTCTCTACATCTTCATCTGTAAATGAGCTCGTCTTTGCACTCGTCCGCTTGATCTTAATCCATTTTCCCTTGGAACCCTCTTTGCGGTAGATCACATAGCCTCCCACATTCGACTGCTTGGTCCATTTCAGAACTGCTGTCTCCTCATCCGTAGACTTCACAGTAACCTTGGGTCTGTGCATCCTGGAAATCGCAGCGGCACCTGTTTTTTCCATTTTGCTGTAAATGGTTTTCTTCCCGTTTTTCGTGTAAGCCTTGACTGCGTACTGATAGGTCGTCGCTGAATCACACGTTTTATCTGTATACGAAGTAACCTTTCCGACTGTAGCAAGCTTCTTCCAGGATTTCCCTGGTATCTTTCTGTAAATAATATAGCCCGAGGACTTTTTGCGGCCAGTCCAGCGGATCTTGATCGAAGTGGTCGATAAATCTGTCGCATCCCGCATTTTCACAGCATCTTTATAAAACTTCTGCTCAATGGAAACGCCAGGTTTCAGGCTCGGACTGTAAACGGTTTTTCCGTTTTCTGTAACGTAACCCCTGACAGAATAGGTATACGTTGTTCCGATCTTTGTATCTTTGTCTGTATATGCAAGAACATTGCCTTTCAGTGTCGCAATCTTCGTCCACTTGCTTCCTTTTTTCCGGTAAACGATATAACCGTCCGCATAGTTTACTGCCTGCCAGCTAAGCCCGATGTGATCACCGCTTACCACAGTCGGCGTATTCATCTTGACTTTATCAAGTGCTAACGGAAGCTTTCCAGTCGAACGTGTCTCTTTTGCATTACACCGCAGACAAACTCTCTGGTCCTTCCCCTCTGTTTTGATCGCCGGAGCCGTCACCTGCTTCCAGCTATCCCATTGATGCCCCGTCGCCGGAAGCTGCTGTACGCTTCCTTCTTTTACAATGTCACAGACACTGCAATGGATGCTGCTCGCCCCGTTTTCTGTGCAGGTAACCGGCTGATCAACCGTCCGGTCTGTTTTCCAGCTGTGCGGCGTACTCGGGATTGTCTCTTCGCTTCCCGCTTTCACTGCATCACAGACACTGCAATGAACACTCTTGTATCCCGTAGCCGAACACGTTGCTTCCTTTTCAATCGTTGCTTCCGGATTCCACGTATGAGGAATACATGGAATTTCTTCCCTGCTTCCCTCTTTCGCTGCGCCGCAGTCACTGCAATATGTAACCTGATAACCCGGCTCAGAACACGTCGCCTCTTTCTCAATCGTCGCTTCCGGATTCCAGGTGTGTGGAATACATGGGATCTCTTCCTCACTTCCCTCTTTTACCGCATCACAGACCGTACAATGTACATTCTGAACCCCTGGTTCTGAACACGTTGCTTCTTTTTCTACTGTCGGTGTATCGCTCCAGGAATGGCTGCTGACCGTTACCGATACCTCTTTTTGCGTTTGATCTGTCTTTCCCGTTGCCTTCAGCACACCATCGTACAGCTTATCCGCATCAATACGGTAAGAATACACATAGATCGTCTGACCGCCTGAGTTAACGAGATCAACTGCTTCAAATGTCGCATTGGTCAGCGCGTCATCCACACAGGAAAAATCAAATTCCTGCAGGACCTCGGATGTAATGGTAAATGCAAGCTGCGTTCCGATGCAACCTGTCACGCGATAAGGGACTATGCTTACGTCAAATGCTGCATATACCGTACTGTCGCTCTCATTATACGCTTCTATCGTACACATACCTGCTTTTTTTCCCGTCACAATACAGGAATATTCCGTTTCGCCTTTTGCAGCGTCTGGATTTCGGATCGTTCCGCATTCTGCAACCGTACTGTCCGAAGAACGCCATGCGACTGTGATGTTCTCTGCTGTTGCCTCCATCGTAAACATCAGAATCTGCTGCGCTCCCGCCCGGATTTCCGCTTCCTGATGTTCTGGCTTGTCGGAGCCCTCCACCGGCGGTTCTTCCTCTCCTACCGGATCATTCACAGTCTCAATGGATTCTATCCCAAGCTCTGTCTTTTCTTCTGCTTCGCCGGAATTTCCTTCATCTGCCGCTGTACTGCTGCCGTCATCCTCCAAAATCAGCTCCTCCAAAACATTTTCCTGTGGTATTTCCCCTTCCATCGCCACAGACGCAGGCGCATTTCCCAGCAGCATAGCGCCACTGAGTAAAACTGCCATCAATCTCACTGCTTTTTTCTTTCTCATATGCCCCCTCCTTTTCCGAAACTGCCATATCTTTAAGTCAGCTCCTGGTATGCCTCCATATCAATCTGTTCAAACGTACTCATCCTGTGATAAATATCTGCTGCCATCTCAATAAGTGGAAATACTGCCACAGCCCCGCTTCCTTCACCCAGGCACATTCCTGCGTCAAGCGCCGGAGACAGCCCCAGTTCATCCAATATTCTGTGTGCAGCCGGTTCCTTGGAAACATGTGTTGCGACCATATATCCGATTGCATCCGGACAAAGCCGAACCGCCAGAAGCGCTGCCACAGACGAAATAAATCCGTCGATCAAAACCGGTATATGATAATACGCTCCGCCAAGAAACATCCCCGCGATACCAGCAAGATCAAAACCTCCTACGCACGCCAGGACGGTCTGCGGATCTGCCTGCGTCAGATTCCATCGTTCGATTGCATCCTGAATCACTGTTATTTTCTTCTTCAGTCCTTCTCCCGAAAGCCCTGCTCCACGTCCTGTCATCTCCTCTGCCGGAACCCCAAGCAAAGCAGCCGCAACCGCGCTGGATGTCGTCGTATTTCCGATTCCCATCTCTCCGGTCGCAATCATCCGGTACCCCTTTTCTTTTAACTCTCCGACCAGCCGAATGCCCGTCTCAAGTCCCTTTACTGCCTCTTCTTTCGTCATTGCCATCTCTCTGGCAAAGTTTCTTGTACCATAGGCGATCTTCCGTTTTTCTACCCGCGGGGTATCCACAGCCATACCGATATCAATCGGATGAATATCAGCTCCTGCATGAACACACATCAGTGCCGCGCAGGACTTCTCATCCAGAAAATTTTCTGCCACAATGGCCGTAACTTCCTGCCCGGTCTGCGTCACCCCCTCTGCAACCACTCCATTGTCCGCACACATCGGCACCAGAATCTTTTTATTTGTGATGATCTCGCTGCTGTGCTGCGCCCCTGCAATGATCGCAATCGCCTCCTCCAGCCAGCCCAGGCTGTGAAGCGGCTTGGCAATGCTGTCCCAACGCCTTTTGCACTCTTTGATTGCCTTCTGATCACATGCTGAAATATGCGAAAGCACATAATTTAGCGTAAGCTGTTCCTGTTCTGTTCCTTCCATTTTTTCACCTGCTTTTATTGTTCTGTTCTTTTTGTCCTCGTCTTTCAGCCATTTTCTCCAAACGTATGAAACAGATTCTCTGTCTTTTTATATGTAACGGAGACCTCTTTGCCTGTACTGTACGGTTTTTTCTACAAATGCAGCTGCAAAAGCCGGTTCTGACCAGTAATATAAATGCGGATATCCGGCCGCATATGCGGTATCTCCGTGTATGCATTCCCACTGCCGTTTTCCGAGCGGTTTTTGCGCCCGATAAGCTGCTCCTGCATTGGTACTGTCAAAGTAGTGGAACTCATGTCCACGGATCGTATGGCCAGGCTTCAAAAGCTGCTCCATCTGTATTCCTGCTTCCGCATTAACCTGTAATTGTATATATCCAAATCTGGAAAGCTTCGACGTATGAAACGAACGTCCCGGAATCACACCGCACATCGGAAAGCCCCTGCCCTCCATATCCTCCATCTCCTCATGGAGATACATAAATCCTCCGCATTCTGCCAGATACGGCATCCCGCCTTTCAATGTCCGGTAAATTTCCTCCCGCATTGGCACATTGTGCGCAAGCTGCCTTGTATACAACTCGGGATAACCGCCTCCGAATATCAGACCGGAAATCCCCTGCGGCAGATGCGTATCATGAAGCGGTGAAAAAGGAATCAGTTCTGCTCCCATAGCTTCAAGCAGCTCCAGATTGTCCTGATAATAAAAACAAAAAGCTTCATCCATTGCAACGCCAAGCCTGGAGCGCATACAGCCGGAACCGCCATGTTCCTGCTGCACTGTAATATATGCTGCCGCACACTCCGGCGTCCGCAGTTCTGTCTCCTCATAATCAGAAGCTTCCTGCGCAAGCTCCAGGATTCCGTTTATATCGAGACACTGTTCCAGTTCTTTGCCAAGCCGGTCCAGTGTATTTTTCAGATCCGTAATTTCATCCGGTGTAACCAGTCCAAGATGGCGACTCTCAATTACACAGTCCGGGAGTCTTGGTACATACCCCAAAAGCCTCACGCCCGTATCCTGCTCGATTTTTTCTTTGAGAAGCAAGTATGTCATCCTGCTTGTCTGATTTAAAATAACACCTCGGATCATCTGACTGCCAAATGCGCTCTGGTAATCCAGATATCCCCGGATCAGAGGAATCACCGAAAGGCTCATCCCGCGGGCATTTACCACAAGTATCACCGGCGTATTCGTTACCTGTGCCAATTCATATGAGGACGCTCTCGGCGAAATGCCGCCCAGACCATCATAAATCCCCATGACACCTTCCAGGACAGAGATATCTGCCTTCGATGCAGTTCTCGCAAACAGATAACGCGTCACATCCCGGCCTGTAAAAAATGTATCAAGATTCCTGGACTTTGCGCCAATAACCTTTGTGTGAAACATCGGATCAATGTAATCCGGACCACATTTAAAAGAAACCGGCGATAGTCCCCGATTTATAAGCGCCTGTAAAAATCCGCACGTAATCATCGTTTTCCCGCTGCCGCTTGAAGGCGCTGCCAGCATAATCCTCGGCAAATGAATCATACGTCACAGCGTGCCAAACTTACTGCCGCACGCTCAGCGTTTTTTTGCATGATCCTGCACTCCTTTATTCTGTATTTTGTACTCTTTTTATTCTAACATATCTTGTCAAAAAGTTATACTGCTATTTCCACCAAAAGCTATAATCGAAACGGGATTCTGCGCGTTCATCATGTGATAACGCCCCAAAACCTTCGCTTTTGCCGCGCTTACCTGTACAATATCCGCATCAGCAATCCCAAACTCTTTTAAAACCGCCATCACTTCCGCAATGCTTTCCAGCGCGATCGTATTAATCACAATACGTATCTGCGGATTTCTGGCAAGCAGGCACGCTACAATCTGTCGCATATTTCCCGAGCTTCCCCCGATAAAAGCATGGGTCGGTACAGGCAAGTCCTCAAGCGCCCGGGGGGCTGTTCCCTCTACCGGAATCAGATTTGACAGACACATACGCCGGCTATTTTCGCGAATCAGCGCAATGCCCTCCGGCTTTTGTTCTATCGCATAGACATATCCCTGTGTGCACAGCCTTGCAATCTCTACCGATACAGAACCGGTTCCTGCTCCCACATCATAAACCACTGCGTCTTCTACAAGTCTCAGCTTCGCAATCGAAAGAACCCTGATTTCCTCTTTTGTCATCGGAACCTTACCGCGAATAAACGCTTCATCCGGAATGCCCGGCGTAAGAATATACGATGCATCCGGATTTTCCAGCATCAGAATATGGAGCCCTTTTGTTTTGCAGGATAAAAAGTCCTCCGGAGCCCCCTGTTCAATCTTTTCCTCCGGATAAGACAAATTTGTTCCAACTGTCACCCGGATCTGCCCTTGTCCTGCATGTTGCAGCTCTTTGCAGATCTGCTCCACATCTTCTGGCCCGCCAACCAGCAGAATCAGCTTCGGATAGCGTCTCACATGATTCAGTACGGAAAACGCTTTTCCGTGCGCGCTCACAAGCTTCGCATCCTGCCATGGGGTAGGAATCCTGGACGCAAAATAAATGACTGACGAAATACCGCAGCAAAAATGAACCGCTTCCCCTGGAAAGGCTTCCTGAATGCTGCGCGCCCCGCTGTAAAACCCAACATCCCCGGACATCAGAATAACCACGCGGCGATATTCCGGATGCCTGTCAAGATACGCCGCAATTTTACTGCCGCTGTATTCTGTTACCATGACCGGAACATCAGATACGTATGTTCCATCAACGCCCCCCTGCGTATGTTCCTGCCGCCTGTCAGCTCCAGGCAGCAGTCCTGGCATCCGGCTAACGCTTTCCAGAATCCGTTTTGCGCCAAACAAAACGTCTGCACTGCGAATCCGTTCTGCTCCCTCATGCGTCAGGGTATCCAGCGTCCCCATCCCGATACCGATGCAGCTGATTGTCCGCTTCTCCATCGCCGGAGCCATTCCCGAATTAGTTTCTATTTCCACTTCCAAATTCGTTTCTATATCTGTTTCCGGATCTGGTTTGCCTACTGTCTGTACATCCGTAACTGCTTCCACACCTGCGTTCTTTGTTGGTTCCACACGATCTGTTGCCCCGATATATGCTGTACTTTCTTTCACAATTTCCACAAGCGTATTTCTGATCTCTTCCCATCCGCAGCCCTCTTCCTGTGGTCTGCGAATCATTACGATCTGAACACCAAGCCTTCTGGCAGCTTCCACCTTTTCCGGAAATCCTCCGGAAATTCCTGTATCCTTCGTCACCAGAAACCGTGAACCGGCCTGACGCATCATCGCTTCATTGATATCCGCCGAAAAAGGCCCCTGCATGCCACAGATCTGTTTTCCCTCAAGCCCAAGCGCACGGCAGGATTCTATGACCTGCGCAGCAGGCAGTACTCTTGCAAAAAGTCGCGACTTATCTGAAATGTGTTCGGTAAACGCTCGCAGTTCCTTGCTTCCGGTCGTCAAAAAAATGGGGCCTTGCTGCGTCTCAAGATACATTGCTGCCTCGGCCGCTGAATCTACATACACAGCTTCTGATTCTTTTCCTTCTTCCGTCAGACCGGACCGGAGATACCGCAGGTACCGCAGATTTTCCAGATCACAGGCCTCCCTGATGTTTCTGGAAACCTCCACCGCGTACGGATGTGTCGCATCCACTGCCGCGCAGAACCCCTCTTGTCGGATCAGCTCGCGCATCTGCATCACATTCAGCCGTCCCTGCCGGATATCCAGATACCTGTCCGCAGTCAAGACTTCCTCTCCATACTCAGTTGCAACGCAAAGTATATGGAATACTTCCTTTTCCCTCAGAAAATCTGATACCTGCCTGCCCTCGACGGTCCCGCCAAAAACAAGTACTTTCTTTCCCGTCATATCCGATAACCTCTTGGAGTCACCATACGTCCCCCGATTTCCTTTGTCATGGAATTCCCGATGAATACTGTTGTAAACATGTTTACCTCTGTGTCCCGCAGCTGTCCGAGTGTATACAGCTTTGCCGTCTCTCCCTGCCTTCCGATGTTTTCCACAGTCCCGCAGATACGGTCCTCTGGCAGAAACTGCAAAAGAATATCACAGGCCCGCTTCAGATAATCAGGACGCCCCTTACTCGAAGGGTTGTAAAGGCAAATAGAAAAGTCTGCTTCTGCCGCACACGCAAGCCTTTTCTCAATTTTATCCCACGGAGTGAGTCGGTCGCTCAGACTGATCACTGCAAAATCATGCGTCAGCGGCGCGCCAAGTACTGCGCCACCGCTTAAAGCTGCCGTCACGCCCGAAACAACCTCTACTTCGATTTCCGGATAGCTCGCACCGATCTCCAGCATCAGCCCGCTCATACCATACACGCCGGCATCCCCGCTGCAAACCATGGCAACTTTTTTTCCCTTTGCAGCCTCCTCAAAAGCCATCTCGCAGCGCTTCGCCTCCTGGGTCATCGGCGTTGTCAAAAATTCTTTTCCGGGATAAGCCTCCCTCAGCAGATTCACGTAAACGGTGTACCCAATAATTGTATCGCATTCCCGCAAAATCCGGTCTGCTTTCACACACATCATCTCCGGTTCCCCCGGCCCCATTCCGATCACATACACTCTCTTTTTCAAAGCTTATCCTCCGTTTTTATATACGATTTCCTTATCCAAACTTAATCCAAACTTATCTTTGCATTCTACTTACATACTGCTTATTTTTCAAAGCTGATCTTCCATTCCCGTACGGCAAGTGCTACCGTTATGCCGTTTGCGGCATATTTTTTCCGGATCAGTCGCGCATTTTTGCCCGCTGCGAGCAGTGCCGCCCGCTCACACACGTTGTCTACGCCTGTTGTTCTTTTCACAAACTCCGACGGTTCAAACTCTCCTTCGGCCTGCGCAAGCTCGTTTGCCGTGTACGTAGTAAACGAAATCCCATAACGCTTACAGAGTGCCAAAATCCCTTGTTCTTCTTTTTTAAGGTCTATCGACGCCGCACCCACAAGCGCTTCCTCCGGTATACTTTCCTCCTCCAGAACGCGGGACACTTCATGAATAATCTCTTCCTCTGTTTTATTCCTGCGACATCCAATTCCAAGCACAACGTTCCTCGGGATCAAATGCAAAACGATTCCCGCCCGCCCGGACAGATGCGTTTGCAACTCCGCCTTTTGCGGAAGCTGCTCTGAAATCCACAAAAGATGTTCAACCGCAGTATGCGAGATATTTTCAAGACTTTCCAGCAAAACAAACTCCTCCGGAAGTTTCCCCTCCGTCTGTCCGCTGCACCAAATGCCCACCTGCTCGCCCCGCACAATCGCGGCAGCCATTTTTTTTGCATCTGACATGGACCCAATTTTCAAACCGTTCTTTTTCGCCAGAACATCGACTGCCGTTTTTCCATTGACATCCGAGGCTGTCGTGATCACCGGCACAGCGCCGGTCAGCTCTGCAATCTCCGCTGTGAGCTCATTTGCACCTCCAAGATGCCCCGAAAGAAGCGAGATCACAAACTGTCCCTTTTCATCCATCACCAGAACGGCCGGATCTGTTGTCTTACTTTTCAGAAAAGGTGCAATGGTTCGTACCGCAATTCCGCACGCCCCGATGAACAATATTCCTGAAGCCTGCGCAAAACAGTCCGCACACCAGCTTTTTAAATGTTCCTGATACCACAGAATTTCCGTGTCTTCACTCAACCTAAGACTGATCTGCTCTGCCAACGCCCTGCCTTTGTCTGTAAACGCAGCGATGCCTATTTTTCTCACCTGCACGCTTCTTCCTCTCTGCGCACAGAAGCATTACGGAACTCTGTCGAAAACGCAGGATGGTAAAGCTCTGAACGGTTGTATCCGGCCTGGGCCACCGTATCTCCCACAATAATAAGCGCGGTCTTGGTCACATTATGCTCCTTTGCACACTGAGCCAGCGTCTCGACCGTACACGTATAACTGCGCTCGTCCGGCCACGTTGCTTTATAGACAATGGCCGCCGGAGTCTCTTTTTGATAGCCGCCTGCAAGCAACCGCTGTGTAAGCTGTTCCAGCATCCCGGTACTGAGAAAAATAACCATTGTCGCACCATGGGATGCAAGCTTCGCGATCTCTTCACGCTCCGGCACCGGTGTCCGCCCCGCCATTCGCGTGATAATCACGGTCTGCGAAATTCCCGGCAGAGTATATTCCAGATTCAGCGCCGAGGCTGCACCGCAAAATGCGCTGACACCGGGACAGTAATCATATACAATCCCCGCTTTATCCAACAAATCCATCTGCTCACGGATTGCACCGTAAATGCACGGGTCCCCGGTATGCAAACGCACTGTTGTAAGTCCTTTCGCCTCCGTCTCCTTCATGACTGAAAAGACCTCTTCCAGTGTCATCCTGGCACTGTCATATACCACACAGTCCTCTTTTTTATCCTCCAGCAGTTCCGGATTAACCAGGGACCCTGCATAGATAATCACATCCGCCTGCTCCAGAAGCTTTTTTCCCCTCACGGTAATCAGATCAGCCGCGCCGCTTCCTGCTCCTACAAAATGAATCATTTTCTTGCCTCCTTTGCAATGATCAGCGAATAATAGCCCGCCGTATCCGGAATTTCGTCCACACCGTGATAAACCTGTTCCGTTTCCATGCCACAGTTTTCCACCATCACCACATCCCGGCCGCTTTTCTTCAATATTTCCTTTACTTGCCCCATCCGTTTGCCTGACTTCATCAGAATATAATTGCCCGGCTGGTCAAGTGCATCCTCTGGCATATGAGCTGCCGGAAGCACATGGAGCCGCTCGCTCCACTCCACCAAAGATATATTTGCTCTGGCAGCCGCAGCGCAAAAAGACGGAATCCCGCTCACCAGCTCCGTAGCATAGCCTCTGTCTTCAATACGTTTCTGAACATACAGATAAGTCGAATAAACGGTGGGATCTCCCAGGGTGAGAAACACAACATTTTTCCCCTGCTTCAAATACCGCTCCACCGCATCCGCAGCCTCCCTGTGTCCTTGCTCCAGCGCATCTTTGTCATGCGTCATCGGCATCATAACTGCAAGGAGTTCCTTATCTGCCAGCTCCGGAACTGCCTGCACTGCAATCCGGTATGCAACCGTCTCCTGCGCAACAGCACCCGGTACCGCAATCACCTCATTTTCCCGGATGAGCCGTACCGCTTTCAGCGTCATATATTCCGGATCGCCCGGGCCCACGCCCACGCCATATAATATTCCTGCCATTTTCATCCTCCTGTATGCCTGCGGCCCTGCATCTGTTTTGATGCCTGCCGGAATTTTTATGTCAGCTTTTCGCTGTTCTTTGTCTGTTCCATCACTTTTTCCATCATGCACTGCGCGCCTTCGGTTTCACCCAGATATCCATACTGATTTGAAAAAAGAATCACCTCTGTTTCAAGCATCCCCTGACAGCGTTTCTGCAAATGATAATGAATGCGTCCCAGAGTTTCTATAATCACGTCTTTCAACAGATTTTTCTCCTGTAAAATTCCGACCGCTTCCTCCGTTGTATTTGCTGCAAGAAGCTGCGCGGCGAGGGCCGTTATCTCTGATGTTTCCAGTAACGCTTTTTCTGAATTATATTTTTTCAGCGCACGCAACGTCTGAGCTGTAATAAGCTCCGCCCTGCAATCTGCCTGTGCAGAATGCGTATTCATGATGCCGCCTGAAACCTTAATAAATTTTCCGATATGCGCAACAAATAAAATTCCTTTCGCACCGAGTGAAACCGCCATATCCAACGTCTCACCGACGTAATTGCTGCATTTCATCGAGTGCTCTGCATCCAGCGCCCCCGAAAGCTCTTTTCTGCGAATAAAATCCGCCCCATAATTTCCCGGTGTAATCAACAGATACTGCGCGCCGTTTTCTACCTTCTGCTTCATCTCCACGCGTATGCTGGCAATCAATGCCTCCTCGCTCATAGGAACCACGATTCCGCTCGTACCGAGAATGGAAATCCCGTCCACAATTCCAATGTGCGGATTAAAGGTTCTTTTTGCAAGCTCCACACCGGACGGCACAGAAATCGTAATCCGAATCCCTCCGCCATAGGAGCAGTTGCGGCATACTGCCTCAACCTCCCGCTCGATCATTTCACGCGGCACACGGTTGATCGCCGCTGCACCGACCGGCTGCTCCAGTCCCGGCTTTGTCACGCGTCCGACACCCGTTCCGCCGTCGATGGACACACGCGCTTTGTGCATCATTTTGCCTGCATGACGTTCCCCGTCTCCATCCCGGCAGGCTCCCGAAATGTCGTTCCTATCCGCCCCTTCGCCAAGCGGCAGTTTCATTTTTTCTGCCTGCGCATAAATGAGCGCCCCGTCTGTCGCATCCGGATCATCCCCGCCGTATTTTCGCACAGCGCAGACAGCATTCTCTCCCGAAATATGCTGCTCCACAACAGGCAGGCGCAGAACAATTCCTTTTGGCGTCGCAATCTCCGCCCGCTCGCAGATCTGTCCTGTCAGCAGCATCCATACTGCCGCCTTTGCCGCCGCAGCCGCGCAGCTTCCTGTCGTATAGCCGCATCGAAGCTTCTTATCCTTCTTCATCACGAACAAATCTTCAACGCCAATTCGATCCTTCTCATTCGCCTCACAGGAAAGAAAATCAATCTGTTTCAGATACAGTCTGCCGTCACCCGGATTTATCGTGTGCATCGGCTCTTTTGCCTCACAGTTTTCGTTTACGTCCGCAAAGCACACCTCACAAGAAAACCCACATCCGTTTTTTACCTGCCAGTCAAAATAGTCCCTGGATGGCCTTGCATACTGCTCCATGACAGCCATGATCGTTCCGCCGTGCACAACAAAAACTGCCGTGTCGTATTTTTTACGAAGCGCATCAAAGCAGGCTGTTTCAAAAGCCTTGCAGCATCTTTTGCTGAATTCTTCCCGGCTTTCTCCCCCCGGAAATGCAGCCGTCCCTCCGCTGTCTATCCAGCT
Source organism: bacterium 1XD42-54 (assembly GCA_003612585.1). Classification (GTDB taxonomy): domain Bacteria; phylum Bacillota; class Clostridia; order Lachnospirales; family Lachnospiraceae; genus Choladousia. The sequence goes on along the minus strand of RAZH01000002.1, from coordinate 153,684 downwards.
CTGATACGCCTCATTGCCCTGCAGCTCTTTATAATTCTTATACTCAAATGCGCCAAATTCACATTCTTTCAGATCAAAGACTACCTCTTTGGATGCTTCGGGAAACAAAATCCCCGCAGTCTGTACACAACGTCTCAAAGGGCTCGTAAACACGACGTCCGGTACCGGAAATTTTCCTCGCGCAAGCCGAAGTTCCTGACACGCATCCTGCGTCAATTCTTCGTCTGTTGTCCCGACGTAGCGGTGTTCCAGGTTTCCGGCTGTGCTTCCGTGCCGTATCAGATAGATCTGCATTCTCGTGGACTCCTTTCGCAAAAATGAGGTGTTTTTGAAATATGTTAAGCGGGACGCCCCATATTACACGCGGCTGCCGTCCAATTGGTACAGTAAGGCGTTGCAGATTGCTGCTGCCACGTTGCTGCCTCCTTTGCGGCCGCGCGCTACGATGTACGGTACGTCTGTCTGCATAATCAGCTCTTTGGACTGTACGACATTGACAAAGCCGACCGGCACGCCGATTACAAGCTCCGGACAAAAGGTTCCCTTTTGAATCAGCTCATACAGGCGAAGCAGGGCCGTCGGTGCATTTCCTACCGCATAGATTACTGGTTTGCCCAGCGCTGCAGCTTTGTCCACACATACGGAAGCCCTCGTCACGCCACGGCTTTTTGCTTCTCTGGCCACGTCTTCATCTCCGATGAAACAGTGTGCCTCACCGCCGCACAGCTGAAGGCTTTTTTTATTAATTCCGGAAAATGCCATCATCGTATCTGTAATAATCCACGCGCCGGCCCGCAGGGCAGCCTGTGCTTTTTTTACTGCACCATCGGAAAAGCGCAGCTGATCAATATAGTCAAAATCTGCCGACGTATGAATGACCCGTTTGATAATCATTGCCCGCTCGTCCTCGGGAATACGGTCCCCCGCTTCCTCAGAGATCATTTCAAAGCTGCGGCGCTCTATCTCCATTGGTCCGATATGCTCGATTTCTTTCCATGTTATGTCCTTCATGTTCTGTTTCCTCCTTTTTCTTATACGCCTTCTTCCAGAATCCCGTAAATCCGTTTCATATCGAGGTGCGCCCGCAGTCCTTCTGCAAGCAGATCATACTGCGTTTCTTTAAAGGAGGCAAAATCCATCTCCATGCCCATTTCTTCCGTAATTCCTTTGGCCCTCGCAAGTGCCCGTACCACACGGACAGCCACCTCTTCCTGATTAAAAATCCCATGCAGATAGGAGCCGTATACATTTTTCCCGCAGGCTCCTTCCTGCTTGCGCTCTCCTGTGATACTATTTTCAATTTCTGTAAACGGCTTTGTCCCATCCCCGATTACGGTGCGTCCCATATGAATCTCATACCCGGCAACTGCCGTGTGAGACAGTGGTTCCAAAATTCCGTCAACAGGCAGAATATGTCCTTCCACGCGCGTTCTGGCTTTTTCCGGTTCAAAAACAGTCTCCGCATCGAGAAGACCCATTCCACGGATGCTTCCGCCTTCCTCCACACCTTCCGGATCAGAAATCTGACGGCCCAGCATCTGATACCCTCCACAGATGCCAAAAACAACGCTGCCTGCCTTATGCGCCTTCAATACAGATGCCTCCAGACCATTCTGGCGCATCCACAGCAGATCACGCATGGTATTCTTCGTTCCAGGCAAAAGAATCAAATCAGGATTTCCAAGCTGATGCGCTGCGGAAACGTAACGCACAGAGACACCGCTGATTCCTTCGAACACATTAAAGTCTGTAAAATTGGAAATACGAGGCAGCCGAATCACTGCGAGATCAAGCAGACTGACCGTCTGTGTATCTGTCCTGCCTTCCAGTCGTTCACTCAGACTGTCCTCATCCTCAAGACTTACTGGAAGATATGGTGTCACACCGAGAACCGGAAGCTGCGTCAGCTTCTCCAGCATCCCTACCCCTGGCTCCAGGATTGTTTTATCTCCCCGGAATTTATTGATAATCAGCCCCTTAATGAGCCGACGCTCGTCCTCCTCCAGAAGTGCCACTGTACCGTAAAGCTGTGCGAACACGCCTCCCCGGTCAATGTCTCCGACCAGAAGCACCGGCGCATTTGCCATCTTCGCCATTCCCATATTCACAATATCGTCCTGCTTCAGGTTAATCTCTGCCGGGCTTCCCGCGCCTTCAATTACAATAATGTCATATTGCTCTTCCAGTTTACGGTACGCCTTCATAACCTCCGGCACCAGTGATTTTTTCATTTTAAAATAATCGCGGGCATTCATTGTTCCCAGCACTTCTCCATTTACAATGACCTGGGAGCCGGTATCATTCGTCGGCTTCAGAAGAATGGGATTCATGGCCACACACGGTTCCGTTCCTGCGGCTTCTGCCTGCATCACCTGTGCGCGTCCCATTTCCAGGCCCTCTTTCGTGATAAAAGAATTGAGAGCCATATTCTGGGATTTAAACGGCGCCACCTTGTAGCCATCTTGTCGGAAAATCCGGCAAAGTCCTGCCGCCACCACGCTCTTGCCTACATTCGACATTGTGCCCTGCACCATAATTACCTTTGCCATTATTCTGCCGTCCTTTCCTTTGCTGCATTGCTTTCCTTCGTCACCTTACTCTGATATTTTGTTTCTTTACACTCCTTAAGGACTGCAAAAAGCATCTGATTTTCTTTTTCGCTTCGGACGCAAACTCGGAAAAAGCCTTTTTCAAGTCCCGGAAAATTGCTGCAATCACGGATCAGAAAGCCCCGGTCAAGGCACATTGCCCGTAAATCTTCCGGTCCTTCCAGTAGCAAAAAATTAGCCGCGGAAGGGTACACCTGATACCCTGCCTTCTCCAGTGCCCCGCTCAGTTCGCTCCGGTTTTCAGCTGTTTCCGTTGCCGATGCAGCGGCAAATTCCAGTTCTTTTGCTGCTGCCTGGGCGGCCATCTGCGCCGGAATTGAAACATTCCACGGCTGCATGACAAAACGCATCTGATCAAGCAGACGCGTATCACTGCAAACCCCGTATCCGAAACGCAATCCCGGCATGGCATACATTTTCGTAAAAGATTTCATTACAAATATATTGGGATTTTCTGTGACTCTGCTGACTCCGGAAAATGTCTCCTGACAGCTTACCACATCCAGAAAATCAAAAAAACTTTCATCCAGTACCAGAAGAATCTGACGGCTGAGGCAGATCTGCATCAGCTTCTCAAGAAAGTCTGTCTGCAACACCTGCCCTGTCGGATTGTTCGGGTTGCCCAAGATAATAAGGTCCGTTCCTTCTTCTATTGCTTCCAGGAATGATTTTTCAAGCCTGAACTCCTGCTCTTTTTTCAGGTAAAAACGCCTGATCTCGCAACCAAACGCTGACAATGCCTGCTCGTATTCAAAAAAAGAAGGCGCCGCAAGCAATGCTTTTGCCGGGCGGCGCGCCGCCGCAAGCGCAAACATCAGCTCCGCTGCTCCATTTCCACATAGAATCTGATGCGGATGAATCCTGCATGCCTCGCACAAGATATCCTGACGCATCACATCCTCGCACAGCGTTTCCTGCTTCCGGCAGATCTCACTTTCCCGTTCTGCCAAGACAGCCCGCAAGGTCCTGTACCTGGGATCTGGATAATGAATCGACTGACTTACCGCTTCCTGTGCTGCCAGGCGCACGGTCTCTGGCATCCCACGGAAATTAATATTAGCCGAAAAATCCCTGACGTTTTTATAAGAATAGATATCTCCGCCGTGTTCGTGCAATGCAGCCGCTTCCGGCATCCCTTTTTTTTCTGTCGTTATTACTAATTCCACTTATTTTTTCTCCATACTACGAATGATACAGATCAAACAAAACGCTGCTGTAAAGTCTGGATTTGTAGCTTTTCAATACTTTTGAATCAACTGCCAGATCACAGGAAGCCATACAGCAACAGCAGTTTCACGCCTCCAAGCACCATACATGCCAGCACAGAAGCCATAAACATCAACTGGTTGACCCTGGCGATATCCTCCCTCTGTACGGGCCGGACCGCGTCTCCGATATACGGTTTCTCGTATAATTTTCCAAAATAACAGGCATTTCCCGCAAGCTGAATCTGCAATGCTCCGGCAGCTGCCGCTTCCGTCTGCGCAGAATTGGGGCTCGCGTGATTTCTTCGGTCACGACGCCAGATTTTCCAGGCTCCCTTTCCGTCCTGTCCGCAAAAACATGCACCGGCAATCATAAAAAGCGCTGCCAGACGTGCCGGAATATAATTTACCACGTCATCCAGCTTTGCCGCCGTGCGGCCAAAATAAAGATACCGTTCGTTTTTATATCCAACCATGGAATCCATGGTATTGATACTTTTGTAAGCAAACCCCAGTCCTGCACCGCCGATGATCAGATACAGCATTGGAGCAAACACACCGTCTGAAAAATTTTCAGCCACAGTCTCAACGGCTGCTTTGATCACACCGGTTTCGGAGAGATTCTGCGTATCTCTTCCTACAATGCGTGAAACTGCTTTCCGTCCGGCTTCCAGTCCTTCTGTCTCCAGCGCTTTTTCCACCTGCATACTTTCCTTTTTTAAGGATTTCACCGCAAAAATAAAAAAGCACATCACAGCTTCCGCCATAACGCCGATCCAGAAATGAATCCGATAAAATACAAAGAGCAGCGCCGCCGGAATTCCGGAAGAAATAAAAACTACAAGAACCACCATCACAGCTCCGCCCACCAGTTCCCCGCGTTTTGTTCCTGGGAATAACGCACGGAGCCATTTTTCCAGTTTTGCAACCAGCGCACCGATCAGGCAAATCGGATGCCAGGACACCGAAGGGTCTCCGAAAACCAGATCTGCAAGAAACCCGATCAGCACAGCAATCCACGAACCGACTATATAATTCTGCATCGTATTACCTGCTTTCTGAAATAGAATCAAATCCAACCTATAAACATAAGAACAATGTAAGGCTCATACAGCGCCTTTCAAAAATCTGTTTTCAGCAATACCTGCTGCCATCTTCTTCTATGCCCAGGCATGCTTCTATTTTTTTCCGCGTCTCTTTAACCAGGGGATGATTCCGTCCGGAGGCATTCACCCCGACTACGACGTCTCCATCCCGGACAATCGACGGAAACTGAAAATCACACAACGCTGCGTCACTGCACACGTTTACCAAAATTCTGCGCGCCTTACAGCTTTTTGCGATCTCTTGATTCAACGTTTTATCATCTGTCGCTGCCAGAACCATCGTTTTCCCATCCAGGTCTGACTCACAAAATCCTCTCTGCTCCCAGACCACCTTGGTCCCCTTTTCCGCGTCTGACTCGCACAAGCTTCTCTCTTCCCGGGCCCCTTCCGTTTCCGCAATGTCTGTCAGAATATCTGAGAGGCCAGGCGCAGCGTCCGGCGCCACCACTGTAATCCGACCTGCAAACCCAAGCAGCGCCCGGATGCGCCGAAGTGCAATCTGCCCTGCTCCCACTACCAGAATCTGTGCATGGGATAAGTCCAGAAACAATGGGAAACATACACCTGACGGACCATCATTTCCGCCGCCATTTTGCGTCCTTCCCAAAGAAAGTTTCCCGATTTTATTTTGTACAAGTTCCAGATCTTGCTCTGCCCGAACTATGATCTTCTGTCCCACGCCGCACACCACGCGCACCACCTCATCGGCGCGGGCTGCAAGGGCTGTGCAGACGCGCCCACACGTCTCCCGCCACAGACGGTCCTTTTTTTCCATTGGCACAATTCCACAGCCAAGCTCATTTGATACAATGAGGATATCCGGATTTTTCTCATACAACAGATCAGCAAAACGCTCCGCCTGCTGCTCCATCCCAACAATGCTCAAATCTGATGAAAGCCAAAGACCATCTTTCCTGTCATCCATCAACCGCCGTATATACTCATGAAACTGAAAAATGCCGCGGCATCCTTCGATCTCTTCCAGTTTACATACCCGTCCGTCAATCCAGCCATCTGCAGCCTGATACTCTCGCTTCGCAAATGCAAGCTTGCCCTGACAGGCGCCTCCGATAATTACTTTCATTTACTCTCTTTTCCTATTTTTTACGAAATACAAGAAATTTGCTCAAAATATAATTCGCCACTGTCACAAGCACCTGGACGATCAGCTTCGCAATTTTATCATTCCAGCCAAGCAGTGTTACCATCAAAAACATGGAACCCATATCCATCAGAAGCGTAGTCACCCTTGAACCATAGAACGCCGCCGCTTCCCGAAGCCTGTCCGTACTTTCGCTCTCAAAAACAAATCTGCGGTTTGTAAAATATGCAAATGTAACCGCTGCAACCCAGGAAATTATATTTGCCGCCTGAAGCTGCGCCGAAACTCCCGGATCAAGAAACGTCACCACACATCCATAATAGACCGCAAGGCTTACAACCGTAGTCAGTCCCCCTACCATCAGATAATGTATGATTTCTTTATGTTTTTTATATATTTCCAATAATTTATCCATCTCTCTGCCTCTCTAATCCCGGCTTCTGTGACATACCGTCATTCTATACCAAATGCGAAACCATCACAACTGTCAGCGGCATTACAAGCTCACATACCGACAAAAAACAGCCAGCCAGATCTCCGTTAATTCCGCCGAAATTTTTCATGGCCATGCGATAATACCAGAAAAACGTAATCCCGGCACCCAAAAGCGCGGCCGCCGCATATACCGGCTGCCAGAACGCCATCCCGGCTGCTCCCAGCAAGACATAAATAACGGAGGTCGTCTGTATCACCCTCGTCTGCGCTGTTTTAGAAAATCCTGCCACAGTCCCTTTTGCAGAAGCTTTCGGAAATGTCACAACCGAATAAGCACTCAAAGCCCTGGAAATCAGAAACGTAAATGCATAAGTAACTGCCAGCTCTCCCTGTACCATATCCAGGACACCGTAAAGCAGTAAAAAATAAACCGTACACGTAATAATCGCAAACGCGCCGGCATGAGAATCTTTGAGAATCTCCAGCCGTTTTTCGCGGGGACGCCATGAACTCATGGCATCCGCCGTATCAAGCATTCCATCCAGATGAATCCCTCCGCTTACCGCCACCGGAATGAGCATCAGAATCACCGTGCGAAGAGGCATGTGCAAACCAAGATATCCGGCCAGAAACTCCCAGCCAAGACACAGAGCCCCAATCACAACTCCAATCCAGGGAAAAAAACACATCACGTATCTCATGTTTTCCTCTGACCAGTCGCACTGCATGGCTGGAAGTCTCGAATACATCGAAACTGCAATATTAAGACTGTTCCAACACCGTTTCATCCTTCCGCTCCTTCACCACATTCGGAATTCCACACACGACCTCTGTCACCGTATCTGCCATCTGCGCCAGTCTCTGATTTACAATTCCCAGCTGTTCCAGATAAAGAGCAGTTTCTGCATCATAGGAAATTCCGTCCGAGAAAATTTCATTTGTCACAATAAATAGCGCTCCGGTCTGCTGCTGCAAGCGCTGCACGCCTCTGCACACGGCCTCCACGGTCTGCGCCTTTGCCCCATCCGGCTCAAACATCTCATTTGCAACGAGATTGGACATACATTCCAGCAAAACGGCATCTGCATAGCCACCCAGATCAAGATGCGCCAGGTCCGTGTAACACTCTGCTGTCTCAAACTGTTTCTCTCTTCGCAGCGCCCGGTGCCGTAAGACCCTCTGCCTTCCCTCTTCCCCGTAAGGAATCATCGTGGCAATGTAAATGCGTCTTCCAGGGCCTGTTTTTTGCACCAGCCCCTCCGCATATGCCGATTTTCCACTGCCGCTCCCTCCGGTAATCACATGCAGCATCCCGTCTCCCTTCTTCTGTCTCATATTTTTCAGCCACAAGTCACAAAGACATCTCTGTTTCTCCTCTGTGCTTGCCGTCACATCGCAAAAAATCCACGCATCAGCTCCAGTACACCTTCCAGCTCCGATCTCATGTGCGCTGCTGACAGAAACATTGCTTCAAACTGTGCCGGCGCCAGATAGACGCCTCTCGAAAGCATATATCTGAAATAGGATGCATACATTGACGTATCTGACATCTTTGCTGTCGCATAATCACATACAGGAACATCGGTAAAGAAAATGCAGCCAAGAGAACCGCATGATACAGCCTGCGCACGAAATTCCGTTTCTTTCAGAATCTCTTTTATTTCGCCATAAAACCAGTCGCCCATTTCATTTAGCTTTGTATAAATCTCCGGATGCTCCTTTAAAATCGTAAGCTGTGCGAGGCCTGCTGCCATCGCTACCGGATTGCCGCTGAGGGTCCCTGCCTGATACACAGGTCCCACCGGAGCAACCCACTCCATAATTTTACGCCGGCCACCATAAGCTCCCACCGGCATTCCTGCTCCGATAATCTTTCCGTAAGTCACAAGGTCCGCATCCACGCCGAAATATCCCTGCGCACCGGTAAAGCCGAGCCGGAAGCCTGTGATTACCTCATCAAAAATCAACACAGCGCCGTGTTTCGTACATAGGCTGCGCAGCGCTTCAAGAAATCCGGGCTTTGGCGGTACAACCCCCATATTTGCTCCCACAGGCTCCACAATCACAGCTGCAATCTCCCCCGGAAACTGTTCAAAAAGCTGCGCCACGGAATCAGCATCATTGTATACCGCCTGCAAGGTATCCTTGGTACACCCCTTCGGCACTCCTGCGCTGTCTGGAATCCCTGCAGTCATGACACCCGAACCGGCCTGTACCAGCAGTGCATCCGAATGCCCATGATAACAGCCCATGAATTTCACAATTTTATCCCGTCCCGTATAACCTCTTGCCGCGCGTATTGCGCTCATCACAGCCTCTGTACCGGAATTTACCATACGAACCATGTCAACATTCGGAATTGAACCGCAGATCAGCTCTGCTATCTCAACTTCGCGCTGCGTCGCTGCTCCAAAACTCAGCCCATCCTCACAGGCTTTGATCACTGCCTCACGCACTGCCGGATGATTGTGCCCCAAAATCATCGGCCCCCATGAACCGACAAAATCAAGATACACATTGCCGTCCTCATCTTCCATCTTCGTCCCGTCTGCACGGCGAATCATCTGCGGTATTCCGCCAATCGAGCCAAAAGCACGCACCGGACTGTTCACACCTCCGGGAATTACCTTGCAGGCCCGCTCAAATATTGCCTCTGATTTTGTCATTCTCTTCTCCTTTTATCCAATTCTGCCTTCCTGCATATATCGCGCAATCTCCTGCGCATAATACGTCAGATAGATATCGCAGCCCGCCCGGAAGGCGCTTGCCGCCGTCTCACAGATAATCTTCTCTTCCTCAATATACCCCAGCTTCGCTCCGGCTTTGATCATCGCATACTCTCCGCTGACACTGTAGGCCGCCACCGGGACATGCACCTCTTGCTTGATTTTTGTCACCATATCAAGGTAAGACATTGCCGGCTTTACCATAATAATATCAGCGCCCTCCTGCACATCAAGCAGAGCCTCCTTGATTCCTTCACGGCTGTTATGGTAATCCATCTGGTAACTCTTACGATCCCCAAATGCGGGGGCTGAACCCGCAGCATCGCGAAACGGCCCATAAAAGGCAGAAGCATATTTCACGGCATATGACATAATCGGCGTATTTACATACCCGTTGGCATCCAGTATGTCACGAATTGCTGCCACACGGCCATCCATCATGTCCGACGGAGCCACCATATCAGCCCCCGCCTGCACATGCGAAAGCGCTGTCTTTGCCAAAAGATTCAGCGTTTCATCATTATTTACATCGTGTCCGCAGAGTACGCCACAGTGTCCATGCGAGGTGTATTCACACATGCAGACATCTGTAATCAGATAAAGCTCCGGAAATTCCCGGCGAGCCTTTGCCACTGCACGCTGCACAATCCCGTCCGCCGCATAGGCGCCGCTGCCGATCTCATCTTTGCGCTCAGGAATACCAAAAAACATTACGCTGAAAACACCTGCATCCAACAGCTCTTCCAGCTTTTTTTCCATGGTATCCACACTGTAACGGTACTGTCCTGGCATAGTGGGGATTTCCTCCACAATGCCACTTCCTTCTTTTACAAAAATCGGATAGATCAAGGAAGAAGCATCCATGCGCGTCTCACGCACCATTTTTCGCAGTCCTTCCCCATAACGCAACCTTCTCGGTCTGACTCTCATATCCATCTGCCCTTCCTCCTGTACCCACAATTTTTGATCTCACATTTCGTTTCAATATTCAAATTTCCAATACGGTGATTGCTCCTGATGCACCTTCACGAGACATTCCAGCAGACTGTCTATCGTAGCCTGCTGCGCCATCCAGGTCTGCATCCCGTAAGCATCTGCCGCGGCCTTCGTCTGTTTTCCGATACAGACAGCTTTTACCGCTGCAAAGTCTGCGCCATCCGCTGCTGCCACAAAACCGCGAACTGTCGAGGCGCTTGTAAATACAATGTAATCCACGCCGCCGTTTTCCAGTTCGGCCTTTACGTCTGATAGCCCATCCGTCTCATATTCGGTATCATACGTCGCAATATCGTCTATTTCCAGCTGCTTCAAAGCATCGCGAAGTGCATCTGTCAGCTCAGGATTACCGATTGCTGCCCTTGGAATCAAAATCCGCTCTCCTGCCTTTGCCGCATCTGCAAGTGCTTTTCCCAGATGTGCGCCATCGTACACTTCCGGAATCAGGTCTGCATATAGGCCGTATTTTTCCAGTTCCTTTTTTGTTCCACTGCCAATCACAGCAAGCTTTATCTGTCCGAAGCGGCGGACATCCATCCGTTTTTGAGCCATCTGCTCAAAAAAGATGCGCACTCCCGCAGGACTTGTAAACACCAGCCACTGGTACTGTTCCAGCGTTTCAAATGCCCGATACAGCCGATCATTTTCTTCCGTTTTCACCGTGCGGATCGCAGGCAGTTCCAGCACATCCGCTCCAAGCTCCCGCAGCTTTGCAGCAGTCCCGCTGATCAGCTCCTTGGGCCTTGTAAGCAGTACACGCACACCGCCAAGCGGAAGTTTATCATACCAGGAGAATGTATCTGCCAATGCACAGACGTCTCCCACCACAATGATTGCCGGCGTTTTCACTCCCTGTCTTTTCACAGCCTCTTCCAGAGTTTCCACCGTTGCCGTAATCCGCTCCTGTCCAGCCGTTGTCCCACGCATCAGAAATGCTGCCGGGCAATCCGGCCGCATACCGCCTGAAAGAAGCCCGCGGCAGATGTCACCAAGCGCCGCAGCCCCCATAAGAAATACTAACGTTCCCTTTGTACGCACCAGCGCTTCAAAATCAATGTCGTAGGGCATTCCGGCCCGTTTGTGCCCCGTAATAATATGCACGGAAGAACAGAAATCCCGATGCGTCACCGGTATACCCTGATAAGCCGGAACTGAAATAGCAGAAGGAATCCCCGGCACAATTTCATAAGGAATCTCCTCCTTTACCAAAAGCTCAAGCTCCTCGCCCCCGCGGCCAAATAAAAAAGGATCTCCGCCCTTTAAGCGCACTACCCTTTTTCCTTCTCGCGCCTTCTGCACCAGAAGCTCATTGATTTTCTCCTGTGGCATCGTGTGGTGACTCGAACGTTTTCCAACATCAATCGCTTCCGCCGTATCCGGTATCATATGCAAAATAGCGGTCCCGACCAGAGCATCGTATACTACCACCTCAGCCTTCTCCAGCACTGTTTTTCCTTTCAGAGTAAAAAGTCCCGGGTCAGACGGCCCTGCGCCGACCAGCCATACCTTTCCTGTATCGTTCCTCATCCCAAAATCTCCCGTGATTTCTTCTGAAACCGCTGCGCAAGACTTCTTCCGATCTGATCTGCATCACACGGTTTTCCGATTTCCTGTCCTTCATGCAGCTGTCCGTCTGTCTCGTCCAGAAACAGCCCTCGCAAGATAAGTCTGCCTTCCTTTACTTCTGCAAAAGCAGCCACCGGCGTACTACAATTTCCGCCAAGCGCACGGACAAATGCACGTTCTGCAAGCGCACATACCGTAGAATCCGCATCTGTATAACCCGAAAGAAAGTCATAGTCCTCACCGGCACGCCCCTGCACAGCCAAAATTGCCTGCCCGGCTGCCGGAATCATCTCCTGCGTTGAGAAATAACGGCTGATACGGTGTTCCAAACCAAGCCGTCTCAACCCGGCTGCCGCCAAAAGCGTTGCTCCATACTGGCCATCGTCCAGCTTTTTCAGCCTTGTCTGTACATTTCCCCGAATCGTCGCAAACTTCGCCTGCGGATATAATCTCTGAAACTGAATCATCCTTCGTCTGCTCGAGCATCCGATAGGCTTTGTAAAATCAATCTCTGTCTTTCCCTCCGGCAATACGAGAACATCCCGCGGATCTTCCCTTCTGGAAAAAGCGACAAGTGGAAGCTCATCAGAAAGCTCCATCGGTACATCCTTCAGGCTATGCACAGAAAGATCGGTTCTTCCATCCAAAAGCCCGCAGTCCAGCTCCTTCACAAACAATCCTTTTCCGCCAATTTTCTCCAACGGCCGATCCAGAATCCGGTCCCCGGTGGTTTTCATTGTCAGAATCTCCACCGCAAGCCCCGGATAACGCTCTCTTATGTAATCCCGCACCTGCTCTGCCTGGACAACAGCCAGAACACTTTCACGGCTTCCAATTACAATCTTATCTCTCATCTTATTCATCCTTCAAGCTCAGCACCGCAAAGCTTTTCTAAAGCCAGAACCATCCGCTACTTACTTATATAGCTTTTCCAGACAATCCAGGGATTCCCGAAACGTCTCTTTGGTTGTTCCGTCCCGCAGCCCGAACAGCAGCTTGTTCATCGCCCGCTGCGCAGCCGCCTCAATATCCTGACAAAGCTGTCGGCGCACACTTTCTCTTAACGGAAGCTCACGCAGCTCCCTCGTAAGCCTCAGTTCCAAATCCACAGCTGCCTTTTCTTTTATCTTCTGAATTTTCGGCATCACATCCACGCAGCCATACCACATATAAAATTCTTCCATCTGCTCCGCAAAACATTCCTCAGCTGCAAGAATCGCTGCTTTTTGCTCCTCGCTCCTTGCTTCCTCTCGAAAACAGTCAATATCAAGGAGCGTCACTCCCGGTATTTTTTGCACCTGCGGATCAATATCCCTGGGAACTGCCAGGTCAATCAGAACCACCGGCTTTTGTACCGCCGCTTCCACCAGCTCCCGTGTCAGCGTATAATTCGGGCTGACCGTAGCGCTGACTACATAATCGCACGCTCCAAAAAGTTCCATCCTGCGCCCGTAATCAATCCGGCTGCATTTTGCCGGTATTTCCACTACACCACTTCGGTATTGCCGCACCGTCACCGTGACATCCGCTCCCTGAAGACGCAGTTGTTCCGCCGCCAGTTTTCCCATCACGCCATTGCCAATCACCATACAGGTCTTTCCGTGAAAATCATGACCGTTTTCCTTCAGATTCCGGATTGCAATATGTACCACCGACTGATCCGATGCAGACAGTGCAATGCCTGTTTTCACTTTTTTTGCAGCAGTCACAGCCTGCCGAAACAGCGTTTCCAGCACATGATCCGCCGCGAAATGCTCCCTGGCCAGACACAACGCGTCTTTTACCTGCGTAATAATCTGATCCTCACCCAGAATCCGCGACTCCAATCCACCTGCAAGGCGGAACAGATGATGCACCGCCTCCTTCTCCTGCCGGTATGTAAAGTACTGTCTGTACCGCTCTGGCTCAACCTTGCGAATCTCACAGAGCAGTTCATAAATATTGGAATCATATGCTTCGCTGGTTGAAAGCCAGAGCTCCATCCGATTACAGGTAGACAATAAAACACAGCCCTCAATGCCTTTTACCTGCTTCAGACATAGGAGTGCCTCTTCTGTACTTTTTTTTGTAAATGAAAAAATAGTTCTGATATCAATCTCAGCAACGCTGTGATCAATCCCTATCATCTGTATTGCCATAATATCCTGAAATCTGCTCCTTTTTCCTGCGTTGCAGTCATTAAACTGCTCCCAGGTCATTCTACATTGCCCTTCTGAACATCCTGAAACTACATTTTCGTACGCTCTTCCAAATCCTTCACCGCCGCTGAAACGTGATCCAGGAAAATATTCCGTATCGCGGGATACTCTCCGAGCCCTTTCAAAATACACCGAACGGAAAATCCGGCCTCCTCGAATTGGCTCTTCCAGGAATCAGGCTCTTCACCGGACAGATCGTTAGTCGCGTGATCTCCGGCTACAATCATAAACGGAGCCAGAATTACCCGCTCTGGTTTCAGTTCTTTGAGCTGCCTCAAGAGGGACTCAAACGTCGGATAAGCTTCCACGGTTCCCATAAAAATGTTGCGATATCCAGTATCTTTGAACTGATAGTCAAGCGCCGCATAGACAGAATTCGCAAAATGCTCCGTCCCATGGCCCATCAATACAAGTGCTTCACTCGAAGCAGGACACAGTTCCCCGGCCACAGCCTCCACCACCCGGTCATGATCCTCCTGAGAACTGAGCAGCGGTCTACCTACGGCGATATGCGCAAACTGATTCTCATAAGACAACACGGTCTCCATCATCAGATCATTCTCAATCCCATTTAACACGTGTGTTGGCTGCACGATCAAATCCGTAATACCATCCGCTTTCATCTGCTCCATTGCACCACGCACATCCGCGATAAAAATACCATCTCTTTTCAACAGCTTTTTCCGTATCATGCCGCTCGTCCAAGCACGATACAAGGCATATTCCGGAAAAGCGTTGCCGATTTCTTTTTCGATCTGCTCAATCGTCTTTTTCCGCGTTTCCGAATAACTAGTTCCAAAGCTGACCACCAAAATGGCTTTTCTTTTGTTATCCATTTTTTTCTCCTCAAATGAGCTGTAATTTCTCCTGTTCCACTATACCCTGCCCCCTTCAGATTGTCAAGAAAATGCAAGGATATGCACGGCAGTCGGTATAGGATATCAGCAGACAGGCTGCTCCTTCCAATGATACGGTAGCCTTGGCGCTAATCACGATATAATCTCATAAGCGAGACATTCATAGCGCAGATGCATCCCCTCCATGATCTCCGCCGGAAGTAGCGCCCGCGCGACCAGCTTTTCATCGGATGTTTCCACATCACACCGTACTAAAACAGCGTAGTCTCCATCAATACGTTTCACGACATACTCAAACGGTCCAAAATCCATTTTCATCCTCCTGATAGTATGAATATTATTTTCTACATTGTATGTTTGCACTCAGATTATCCCCTGCTACTTTTCAAACTCCTCCAGATATTTCGCTACAGACCTTGACATTTCCTTTGTAAAATCCAAATTGTATTTGCGCGCACAAAAAGCCTGCAGCTTCCAGTATTTCCTTTTTTCCTGTTTCGAAATCTCCCGCTCCGTAAACACACGAACAGATTTCCGCTCATGGAGCTGTCTGATTACTTCATTCATATACCTATCTCCTACTTTCATACATCCCACTTCTCATGATCAAAATTGTAACACAAACTTGTACAGACAACAAGTTTCGTATTTTCATGATTCTGTTCTAAATCCAAACCCCTGTCTGCACGAGCAATCATTCCAGTGGCCCGGGGTACAACCGACAAACTGAAATAAGGTAACTGCCATACAGGAAACAAAAAAAGACGAGTAAGAAGCAATTGCTTTTTGCCCGTCTTTTTTCTTCCCGTTACGCACTAAAATTCCATTTTTGAGGGTAGAAGTACAAAAATCGCCTGAGTACTCTACACGCTCTGCAAGCCGTATGAATCAAAAGAAAATCAATCTCTACTGCATAACATCCATAATGGATTGAGCGCGTAAGCAGTTTATCCGATTGCCTTAATGCTTTCGACATTCCCTTTTAAGATAGATGTTCCCTTCTCTCTTATGTTCCGACAGGAATAATCCTATCAATGTCAAAACCGTTCCTATGCCTGCTAATAAGGTCAACTGTTCACGTAAAATCAAAACAGATGTGACAACCGTTATCACAGGCACTATGTAAATATATACGCTTGTCTTTACTGCGCCTAATTCTTTTACTGCAAAATTCCATGTGACAAAGCAAAGCGCAGAAGCCCCTAATCCCAGATACAGGATATTGAACAGGTATGTGATGTTCGTGAACCGGGATAAATCCGCTTGAAAGTCAAAAAAGAACAGTGTCGGTATCATAAATAATATTCCATAGAAAAATGTCCTGCGTGTAGAGAGAATGACTGGGTAGCCGAAGCTGCTGATTTTTCTTGTCAAAATGGAATAGCAAGCCCACACAAGGGCAGCAATAACTGCAAGCAAGTCGCCCAAAGGATTAAGTTCTAATCTTGAACCGTTAAAGCTGATTAAGATAATACCTGCCATTGCAACGACAAATCCAACAAAGAATTGCGGATATAACTTTTCCTCTGACTTCATAAACAAATGCGCCAGTATTGCCGTAAAGAATGGGGCAACGGAAATAATCACGCCCACATTGGAGGCCATTGTAAACGTCAATGCAATATTTTCCAGCAGGTAATACAGGCATATTCCACACAGCCCCGCAAGTACAAAAGTTAGTTCCTGCTTATATCCTGTGGTCTTTAATCTCCGGGGATATGCTGCTAATAAAACCAAAAAGCCCATAATAAAGCGGAAAAAGAGAATTTCCACAGGCTGAAAATCTACTAACAGGATTTTGGTGGAGATAAAAGTCGTTCCCCAAATCACAATCGTTAATAATGCGGCTAAATGTCCGATCGTCTTTTTGCTCTTCATACCGTTACTCCTCATTCCTATTCTTGTCAAAGAATATATCACGATAAACACCGGGGGCAAGCCCGATAAAGCGATTGAAATAATTTGTCAAATGGCTCTGGTCTGAAAATCCTGTCTGCATGGCGACTTCTATAGGCTGCATGCCTTTTCCCAACAGTGCCTTTGCTTCATTGATACGCATTGTTTCTAAATAGCGGTATGGCGTAACCCCCTTTGACTTGGCGAATGCCCGCAACAAGGTGGATTTGCTTAATCCAGCATAGCGGCATATCTGATCTAAATCAATCCGTTCGTTTAAGTGCTGTCTGATAAATTCACAGGCTTTTTCAATTTCCTGCCGACATGCCAGCACACAACTTTCAAAGGGCTGTCCATAATTCTGTATCAATGCAGAGATCAGAAATAACAGGTTTTCTTCTTTTCCAAAATCAGAAGTACCATTCATAACCATTTCGTGAAGCGTGCGAAGATAACAGGCGATTTCTTCATCATAAATGACGTTCTTTGAAAAACCGGGAAGTTCCCGTATTCCTGTTACTTCTTCGGCTAAGTCAAGCATCATACCTTTTGAAATATTAAAACCGCGATAATCAAAAGTTCCGTCGTCACTTTGAACACAGGCATGATTATCCCCCGGATTAAACAGAATGACGTTTCCCTTTTCTATGCTATATTCTTTGTTTTTACAGAATAAAACACGCTGCCCATCCTCAACAAATCCTATCACATAATACTCATGGAAATGATTGGGGAATGGCTGCACAATCCCCTCAAAGCGGTAGGCTTCCATTCTTAATTTATCATCATAAACTACCGTCTTTGTTTCTTTCTTCATGCGTTTTCACTGCCTTTCGCGCATATTGTACCGCTGTGACATCAAAAAGTCTTGTAAAATATCTTCATTTTCTTTGGCATTGTTAAAAATTTTATATTCAGCCCCCCAAAACTGCAAAAAAGTATCTTTTTTCCATCAGATCTTTTGTTATGAATATGATCTAAAAAAACACCATCAAATACAATGAAATACCTCATCACTGCCGGTATCCTTGTATTTGATGGTGTTCAAATTCTTACACGCTATTTGACTATGTCAAAGCATGTGATCTTTATTTATAGTTTACAATCTGACCAAACTCTTCTTTCAGAGAAGCGCCGCCTACCAGACCGCCGTCGATGTCTGCCTGTGCAAACAGATCCGGAGCTGTTTTTGCGTTTACAGAGCCGCCGTACTGAATACGGATTGCTGCTGCTGTAGCGTCATCATAGATTTCAGCGATGCACTTACGAATCTCAGCGCAAACTTCCTGTGCCTGCTCTGTTGTAGCTGTCTTTCCTGTTCCGATTGCCCAGATCGGCTCATATGCGATCACCGCTGTTTTTGCCTGATCTGCAGTTACATTCAGAAAACCAACCTTAACCTGCTGACGAATCCAATCCATTGTGATTCCCTGCTCTCTCTGCTCCAGAGTCTCACCACAGCACATGATTGGTGTAATACCATGCTCAAATGCTTTCAGCATTTTCTTGTTTACAGTCTCACTCGTCTCCGCAAAGTACTCTCTTCTCTCAGAATGTCCGAGAACAACATACTTTACGCCAACATCGGTAAGCATAGCCGGTGAAATTTCTCCAGTGTATGCACCCTTCTCTTCATAATACATATTCTCAGCACCAACCTGAATGTTGGAACCCTTTGCAGCTTCCATTACCGGAATAATGTCAATCGCCGGAACACAGAAAACTACATCCACGTCATCGTTTGCCACGAGCGGCTTCAGCGTCTCAACCAGCTTAATAGCCTCGCTCGGAGTCATGTTCATTTTCCAGTTACCTGCCACAATTTTTCTTCTTGCCATTGTCTTTTCTCCTTCTATTGTTTTCATCAAATTGGAACCTACGGCTCGCCAATCGTTAAGTGCTTACTTATCGTCAGCTGCAGCTACACCTGGCAGGTCTTTGCCTTCCAGGAACTCGAGGGATGCGCCGCCGCCTGTGGAAATGTGGGACATCTTATCGCCAAATCCAAGCTGGTTCACTGCTGCTGCGGAATCGCCGCCACCAATGATCGTGGTCGCATCGGTCTCTGCCAGAGATTTTGCAACTGCGATCGTGCCTTTTGCAAGAATCGGATTTTCGAATACGCCCATCGGTCCGTTCCAAACAACTGTCTTTGCAGATTTTACTGCATCTGCATACAGAGCTGCTGTTTCTGTTCCGATGTCAAGGCCCATCATATCAGCCGGAATAGCGCTGGAACTTACAACAGATACTTCGATTTCTGCATCAATCGGGGTCGGGAATTCCTTTGCGATGGTTGTATCTACCGGAAGCAGAAGCTTCTTGCCAAGCTTCTCTGCCTTTTCCATCATCTCTTTGCAGTAATCAATTTTTGTGTCATCTACCAGAGAGGTACCTACCTCACAGCCCTTTGCTTTCAGGAACGTGTACGCCATACCACCGCCGATAATCAGTGTATCACATTTCTCAAGCAGGTTGGAGATAACATTTAATTTATCAGCTACTTTTGCTCCGCCCAGAATTGCTACAAACGGACGCTCCGGATTGTTTACTGCATTGCCAAGGAAGTCGATTTCCTTCTGCATCAGATAACCTACTGCGCAGGTATCTACATATTCTGTCACACCAACGTTGGAGCAGTGTGCACGGTGTGCTGTACCAAACGCATCATTTACAAATACTTCACACAGAGAAGCCAGCTCTTTGCTGAATGCTTCACCGTTCTTTGTCTCCTCTGCTCTGTAACGTGTATTCTGAAGCAGAATCGCTTCTCCATCCTTCATCGCTTCAACAGCTGCCTTTGCATTCTCACCGACTACATTGTCATCTGCTGCAAATTTTACTTCCTGTCCAAGCAGCTCAGAAAGACGTACTGCTACCGGCGCCAGAGACAGCTCCGGCTTCGGCTCTCCCTTCGGCTTTCCAAGATGAGAGCACAAAATTACACGGCCACCATCGGCAAGAAGTTTTTTGATTGTCGGGAGTGCTGCTACCAGACGGTTTTCATCTGTGATCTTTCCGTCTTTAAGCGGTACATTAAAGTCACAGCGAACCAGGACTTTTTTGCCCTTTACGCTGATATCGTCTACTGATTTTTTGTTAAGCATTGGAATTCCTCCTGATTTCTCTTTTATTCGTTTTGTAACACAAAACGTTTTCCATACGGCCTGCACAATCGAATACGGAAAATTTCTTTTCCTGCCTACACACTGTGTCAACAGCAAACTTCCATATGCGAGCCTAAGCAAAAAAGGAATCCGGTCCAAGCAGACCGGACCCCTTCTTAGGTCATTTCTTATACAGATTTTTTATACAAATTTTAATTCAGAGATTTACTTATGCAAGCTCTGCGAAGTACTTGATTGTACGAACCATCTGGCTTACGTAAGAATTCTCGTTGTCGTACCATGATACAACCTGTACCTGAGATGTGCCATCCTCAAGATTTACTACCATTGTCTGAGTAGCATCGAACAGAGAACCGAATCTCATACCGATAACGTCAGAAGAAACGATTTCGTCTGTGTTGTATCCGAAGGACTCTGTAGCTGCTGCCTTCATGGCTTCGTTGATACCATCAACTGTAGCTGCGCCCTTAACAACTGCGTTCAGGATTGTAGTAGAACCTGTCGGGGTCGGAACACGCTGTGCAGCACCGATCAGTTTGCCGTTCAGTTCCGGAATAACAAGGCCGATTGCCTTAGCAGCGCCTGTGGAGTTCGGAACGATATTTACAGCACCTGCACGTGATCTTCTCAGATCGCCTTTTCTCTGCGGTCCGTCAAGAATCATCTGATCGCCTGTGTATGCGTGAATTGTGCACATAATACCAGACTGGATCGGCATATAATCATTCAGAGCCTTTGCCATCGGAGCCAGGCAGTTTGTTGTACAGGAAGCTGCTGAAATAACAGTATCTTCTTTTGTAAGTGTTTCATGGTTTACATTGTAAACGATAGTCGGAAGGTCATTTCCTGCCGGAGCAGAGATAACAACTTTCTTTGCGCCTGCTGTAATATGAGCAGATGCTTTCTCTTTGGATGTGTAGAAACCTGTACACTCAAGAACTACATCAACACCAATCTCTCCCCACGGAAGTTCAGCAGCGTTAGCCTTTGCATAAATCTTGATTTCCTTGCCGTCTACGGTGATGGAATCCTCGCCTGCTGTTACACTGTCAGCCAGAGCATATTTTCCCTGAGATGAATCATACTTCAACAGATGAGCCAGCATCTTCGGGCTTGTCAGATCGTTGATAGCAACTACTTCATATCCCTCAGCACCGAACATCTGTCTGAATGCCAGACGACCAATACGTCCAAAACCATTAATCGCAACTTTTACTGCCATGATTACAATTCCTCCTAAATGTAATTTTAAATAGTAACTGTTGAAGTTCTGCTATTTGTTAAAAAAACTCCAACCTATCTGTTATAATAACCAATTTGTCCCAAAAATTCAAGTAGTAATCTGCATTCCGAAAAAAATTTGTGGACTTTCTGAAACACATCGGATATTATGATTTCATCATGTGCAAAATGCTGTATTTTCCCGCTGACAAGGCCCTATTTTTTTGCTTTCAAACGCGACTCACAATGCAAACAAGGAGGTTTTTATGACGATCCGATATGATTATCATCTTCACTCTGATTTTTCCGGTGACTGCGAAATTCCCTCTGAATTTATGATTGAACGCGCACTCACACTCGGACTTCAGGGATTATGCTTCACAGAACACCACGATCAGGATCTCCCGGAACAGGAACTTGTCTTCACCTTGGATTTTGATGCATATGTTCGGAAGATGTCCCGGTTGAAATCACAGTATGCAGACCGTATCCGCATCTGTTCCGGTATCGAATTCGGTATAATGAAACATCTGCCCCCGGTACTCCAGACGCTTCTGGAAAAATACTCTTTTGATTTTGTCATTGCCTCCCTTCATTTTGTGGATGGCAAAGATCCTTATTATCCGGAATATTTCATTGAGAGATCCGAGCGTGAATGTTACGAAGAATTTCTGAAAACAGAATATGAGACGTTGAAATGCTTTCCACCTCAAAGCTACGATACACTTGGACATATGGATTTCATTGTCCGCTATGGCCCGAACCAGAATCGCGAATATTCTTATGAAGCATACGCAGACTATATTGATCCGATCCTTCGTCTCCTGATTGAAAACGGAAAATGCCTTGAAGTCAATACTGGTGGCTTTAAATATGGTCTAGGAGAGCCAAACCCCTGCGCCGGTGTCCTGCGCCGTTACCGCGAGCTTGGCGGAGAGCTTCTCACAATCGGCTCCGACGCTCACGATCCCAAACACCTTTGTTTCGACTTTGACCGGGTGCAGGCCCTCCTTCTCGATCTTGGCTTCCGATACTACGCCATATTTCAGCAACGCAAATCGGAAATGCTCCCCCTGAACGGGTGATATCCGCATCTGTCAAAGCATAAAAATCTGATTCCCTTGCAGGCGAAGGCTTTTGTCTCGTCGCCCGCAAGGAATACAAATGATCTCCTTGTCTCTTATCCATTTTGCCTTTCATTTTCCTTTTTATTTCCCTTTATCTTCCTTTGTTATATCCGAAAACAGATCTGCAATAATCTCCAAAAGTTCCGGTTCCTGATAATGTGTGCCATTCACAGCATTATAAAGGCTCAGAAGCTCTTTGGGATTACTAAATATCATCTCGAAAATCCTCGATTTGTACGTACGGTTTGCCTGCATCTTCTTCATAAATAAAAACCTCCTTCATTTTCTGTAGATCGCCTTTCAAACAATGGATCACAGCCCACGCAGCAGCCGTCTCATTTCTCCTACTGTCATTCCTGTATTCTTCTTGAATACCTTATAAAAATAAGTAGGCGAAAGATATCCCACCCGTGCCCCGATATCCTTTACGATAAAATCTTCATCCCGGATAAGCCGAATCGCATGATCAATCCGGGCATCTGTCAGAAGTTCTACAAAGCTTTCATCAAGCTGCTGCGTCAACAGACGGCTCAGATAGAAAGAACTGATCCCAAGACGCTCTGCTACTGCCTCCAGTGAAATATCCTTCATGTAATTGTTCTCAATATAAAGAACCGCTTCCTCCACATATTCATTCCGAATCGTTTCCGTTCTTTTCGATTCCGGAAGCTCCCATAAAACTGCAAGCACCCTTTCTTGCAGCTGTGTCTCATCCGAAGCGCTCTGCAGCCGTTCCAGAAGCTGTCTCCAGAAAAAATGTCGTCTTTTTCCACTCTCAAGCTCCTCCTGACATTTTTGGATAAAAGCTGCTGCCAGCCGTTGTTCCTGCCACAATCCCTGTCCTCCGGCTTTCCATTGCGTAAATATCTTCTGCAAGATCTCTTTTGCAGCTTCCGAATCTTTTCTTCTTACAGCATCTGCCATATCCTCAGTCAGCTCCAAATCCTCTGCCTGCCGACTGTATATCTTTTCCCGCTTTTCAAAAAAGCAGACAGCTTCCGCGCGCTGGTCATTCAAAACCATACGACATTCTTTTAGCCCTTCCGGCATTTTTTCAAATTCATATTTCCAACGGCTTACGCCAAATACTGCTTCACATTCAAAGTCAGTCCTGATCTTTCTTCTGAGCATTTCCAGGAGTTCCCTGCTCCAGGGCTGATAATTTTCTTCCCCCACTTCGCCTCCCGGTATCAGGAATAGATAGAGCGTTTCTTTATGTACCATAGTCAAAGATGTACAGAAACGCTTCAGCTCTTCCTGCACCATTTTTCTGATCACTTCCAGATACACGGATACTTTTTTGTTATCCGGTACCTGCATCAAAACCAGAATACCTCCCAGAAACGTCTGATCCAGATTTTCAAACCACAGTCTCAGCTCCTCTTCCTTTGGCTGTCCCAGAAGAATAGAGGACATCAGGCCATTCCCCAAAGCACTCTGCATATCCTGAAATTTTTTCTCTGAAATCTGATTCTCACGGAAAATCCGTTTTTCCTGCTCCAGCACGCCAAGCACCTTGGAAATGGCTTTTACCAGTTCCTCTTCGTACACCGGCTTCGATAAGAAATCAGAAGCACCCAGCTGCAGCGCTTTTCTGATATAGGCAAAATCATTATACGCCGTATTAATAATCACCTTCGCATTCACCGCTTTCAACCGAAGCATTTCCAATGCTTCCAGTCCGTTCAGTCCCGGCATATTAATGTCTGCAAGAATGACATCGGGCTGGAACCTCTCGGCTTTTTTAATAAGGTCCACCCCATTGTATACGCTCGGCAGCAACTCAGCCATTTTGAAATTTTTCCGTATCATCATCTCAAGTCCACGGCATTCAATTTCCTCATCATCTGCAATCAGAATTTTCCACATTCTCCTCGTCCCTTTCTTTCACCGGAACCATAATCTCAACAGCTGTTCCTTTCAGCGCCGTACTTCGGATCTCCATGTTCGCCCTCTCCTCAAAGAAAATCTGAAGGCGCCTGCAAACATTCGCCAATCCCAGTTTTTCTCTCTGCTCCTCATCTGAAGAGAGCCGCTCCCGCACCAAAGCAAGCGTCTGCCCGTCCATTCCGCAACCGTTGTCTGCAATCCGAATCAGTCCTCTCCCGCTTTTCTGCTCGTACTTTGTCTGAATTAAAACTCTTCCGCCCTCCACAAACGCTCCGACACCATGAATGATACTATTTTCTACCAAAGGCTGCAGAATCAGACACGGAATCTTCGTCTGATGAAAGGACTCGTCCAGATCAAATTCAAATAAAATCCGCTTACCAAACCGCTGTTCCTGAAGATACACATAATTTCCGAGGCTTTCCAGCTCCTGGCCAAGCGTCACGGATTTCCCCATATAATCCAGACTATATCGCAAAAGCTGCGACGTCTTTTTCAGCAAAAATACGGTTTTCTCTGCCTCTTCTATATAAGCAGTTTTTGCAATCATATTTAAGGTATTAAATAAAAAGTGCGGATTCATCTGCATTTGCAGAGATTTTAGCTCACTTGTGCGCAGTAAATTCAAAATTTTCAATTTCTCCACCTTCTGTTTCTGGTAGAGCACCTTTGTCTTCGCATCCTCTTCGATAATTTTAATCTGGCTTTTAATCTGCTGCGCCATCATATTAAAAACCTGAATCAGCAAAGTCCCTTCCTCATAGATATGTTCCCGAAAATCAATCCTCCGAAACTCTGAGAGCCTTCCATCCCGAATGTCCTCCGCCGCATGCGTCAGCGTCTGAATCGGAAGTAAAATCCAGCTGCTCAGGCGTTTCCCCCACCAGATTCCATATGCTGATAAAAGAAGTACCAACAACAGAAATACGGCATAATAAAGCCTGCTCTTTTTCATAACTGCACTCTGCCTTTCGCTTGCTTTACTCAAGAGCTGAAGATGCAGCGGTTTAAACTCAGCATCAATCCTTTCATATATATTCTCGGCTTTTTCATATTCGTCCAGAAGCTCCCGGTAAACAGATGAAGAGAACCCTTCCTCCCCTGTCGTCGTTTTCTCTGCAATGGCTCTGACCCTCTTCTCATACTGCCCCATCATCAACGAAATATCCTTTATATCCCGCTGAAATGCAGGACTCACATTTAGTTCCTGCAATCCTGCCATCGAATTTTCCAATTCCTGTATGGTTTCAAACAACCGCGTTTTTATTTCTGAAGAACCATCTGATATATAATTGGACAAGTTTGTGTTCATCCTGTCAAATTGCATATAATATTCATTGAGACTCAATGCCTGCCGCATCGCATCCGAATAACTCTCCACACTGACAACGTGAAACAAAATTGCTGCAAAGTTCATAAAAAAAGCAACGCCAAGAATCAGGCTGTGATAACGGTTCAGTATCTGTTTCAGCGTAGCATTTGAGCCTTCTTTTAATATATGTGCCATAAAATATCCTCTCTTACTGTATGCTCGATTTCCAGCTCATCCTCGGTTCCCACCAGCTCGACATTTGTATACTGATCCCGAATCTCCTCTTTGTTTCCAGTAAAGTATTCCTGTAGTACTTCTACTGCCCGTCCTCCCATCTCATATGGATTCTGCTTAATTGTCCCTGCAATATTTCCGCTTATCATTGCATGTCTGATTGTTTCACTGTAATCAAAAACCAGGATTTTAATTCCGTCAAACCGTTCTCTGTTTTTCTCCGCCAACTTACACATAACGCCGGAGCCATATCCTTCTGCACAGAAAATTGCACTGATCTTTGGAATATCTTCCATCATTCCCACAATCATTTCTCTCAGCAGTCCCGTATTTGACTGCCCTTCCAGTATTTTCACTACTTCCATCTTGGGAAAGTCCTTCAAAGCTTCTATAAAACCGCTGATTCGCTCCGCCTGATTTGCGTTATCACAAAATGACGTGACAATCGCCACTTTTCCCTGTCCACCACACTCCTTTGCCAGCTTTTCTCCTGCAAGCCGTCCCGCATAAAAATTATCAGACCCTATGTAACATAATCTTCCGATATCCTCCACATCACTGTCAATAAAAATGACCGGAATATCCGCTTCCTGCGCCTGGCTCACTATTTCCCGAAATTCTTTCGAATCCTCGTATGCGACTGTGACAATCCCGTCCACGCCTGACAGTACTGCATTCTCCATTGCATAGATCTGTTTATCCAGGTTCAATTCTGAAAAACCTACGCATTTCACATCCATGCCACACGCGTTTCCCTTATCCAGGATTCCGCCTGCCACATTGCCCCAATACCCTGAATTTGCCATAGGAGAGATAAACGTAATCCTCCGTCCAGGCAGCATGTTTTGTTCTTCTTCATTTCTGAATACAAACCAGATTCCCCCTAGCATCATAACCACACTGAACGCTGCCAACCATCTCTTCATCCGCTTCCATTCCTCTCACAATACGTACAATGCACCAAAGGGGCCTGCTGCATGACGCAACAGTCCCCTGGCTGCTATCTTATTTATCATTTTTGTTTCTGTCTTACTTTTTAACAGTCTGTACTCATTTATTCTGCAAGTGTCTGTGCAAACATCCACTCCATAAACTGCGAATCTTCCATCGCAAGAATCTCGATATCATGATATCCGATGCCTGCCTCATCCATTTCTGCCACTGTGAACTCATGATATTTTGCCTGTTCATTGCCCAGTTCCTGAAGCTCCTGGTACAGATTGCGGCTGCCATCCAGCAGAGCAGGTTTGTCCTGATCACCCTGCAAAATCCAGATTGGCTTGTTGCGAATATTTTCGATTTTATCCTTCAGCTCGTCGCTATAACCTCCACAAAGAGGCATTGCCGCTGCAAACATTCCATTGTAGCTTGAGAAAATTCTTCCGGTATTTCTTCCGCCCATGGACTTTCCTGTCACGTAAACCCGATTCGGGTCAACCATGCCCTTACTGATCAGGCTACGAATCAGGTTCATCGTATCCTGGAAAATCTCAAATGCTGCTTCATTGCTCTGATCATAGAAAATCGGCGCCAGTACGAATGCCTTACGTACTTCCTGATTCGCCGGATCTGCCCATGCTTCCGCCACACGGTTTGCCTGAAGGTTCATCTGGTCGCCTGAACCATGCAATGCAAGTACAAGCGGAACCGCCTCGCCGTTCGTCTCCGGTGCATACAGATGATAATCAAAAGCACCTGTTCTGTTCGCATAATAGCTGTCAAACTCATCTACTACTGCTATTGTTGTCTCTCTTACGTCTTCTTTCGTAAAGCTCAGCGTTTCATTCGATGCACATACTACTTCAAAACTGTCCACATAGAAATATTTTTCTGGAAAATCACCGATTGTCAATGTCAGCTTTCCATCTTCTGCCGCCACATCAGAAACAGATGCTTCAAAATCATGCGTCTCGTCAGAACGGTAACCTGTAGCCGGATTGCCTGCCCAGGTGTATGCCTTACCGGTCAATGTAAATGCGTCCGCGCCCGGAATCTCTGCCAGAGCTTCGTTCAGGTAGAGTTCTATTGTGTCAATCCTCTGCCCTCTTGCCGGAACTGAGGTATTCACCCTGACGTAATCCACTGCGTCATTCACATCTGACTTTTTCTGAGCAAACAGCCAGTCAGCGTATTTGTCATCTTCAAGGGAAATGATTTCCACATCATGATGCTTCTCATCTGCGATTCCCCTTGCTGCCATCTCTTCCTGAGAATACTCTTTCATCTTAACTTTGTAGCTTCCCGTGCCTAAAATCGTCTGATAAGCGTCTCTTGTTCCCTCAATCGGAACTGCCTGGTCGTTCGTACCCTGGACAAACCATACCGGCATATCTGAAAGCACGGTGAGATCATCGTTTTCAAAACGCTTAGCTGCCGGGCAAAGCGGAAGCGCTGCCGCAAACAGATCGCTGTTTGTAGCTGCCGCATGAACCGTATTTCCTCCTCCGAGTGACTTGCCGGTCACGTATACGCGGTCTGCGTCTACCTTTCCGTCTTCGATCATTTCTCTTACCACAGAAACAGCCTGCGCCACATTGATGTCCTGTCCCTCTGCCGACTGATCGCTGAGCACCGGCGCCAGTACGTAAGACGGATATTTTGCCTGCTGTGCCGGCTCTGCCCATGCGGTAACCACACGGTTCGCTCTCGTATTCTCCTGATCTCCGGAACCATGGAAGGCCAGTACCAGAGGCATCGGCTCATCAGCTTTCTCCGGTGTATAAAGATTATAAACAAGGTCCGGCTGTCCATCAAAGCTCTTTGTCAGCTGCTCAAAATCATCTGCAACCGGCGTCACTACTTCCGTCACCTGATCTTTCGTAAATGTTAGTGCTTCGTTGCTGCTGCAAGTAACCGTATAGCTGTCTACATAGTAATATTTCTCATTAAAATCAGAAATGCTTAAAATAAGAGTATCCTCTTCCACTACGGCGCCTGCTATTGTAGCTGTGAAATCATGGACATCAGGCGAACGGAAGCCGTCCTCCTTTTCATATCCCCAGCCATATGATTTCCCTTCCATCGTAAATGCCGTTGCCTGAATACCATTCAGCACTTCCGGATTCTTTACCTTTACCTCAATCGTATCAAGACGCTGTCCCGGAGACTGTACGGAACAGTTCACTTTTACAGATTCAATTTCACTACCTGCTGTCTCGCCCGCAAACACAGTTCCGGATGCGAACGCCAGCGTTCCAAGAAATGTTCCAACCAAAATCCTCTTCCTCATGTCTTTCCTCCTTTTTTGAACAAACCAGTTTTTGTTACGTGTTCATTATACAACACTGCAAAAAAGGAAACATCTCTGAATACCTGACTTTACCATGCAAATATTTGTGATCAGACTGCCATAATTTGCGCTTTTAATCGCCAATCTGATTATATGCCAGAAACGCATCGTTCACATGATACTGCTCCGTACGCGGCTCGGCAGCCCAGCCTGCGGTCACAAGAATATAGCCATGTCCGTCAATTTCAGCCATGCTGGCAAGACATCGCCCCGCTTCGTCGGTATAACCTGTCTTACCACCAACAATCTTACCATCCGTCACCTCCGAAGATTCCATGGTTTTAAACATTGTGCTCCAGAACGTAAATCCATCCGGATGGAGATCCGTAGCCTTTACCGTATAGGACGGTGTGGTAAACACTTGGTAAAACGTTTTATTTTTGATTGCTTCACAGAGAATCTGCGCAATCTCCTTTGCAGTTGAATACTGCTCGTCATTGTGAAGTCCCGTACAATTTGTAAAGTGTGTCTGTGTCAGTCCGAGACTTCGGGCGCGCTCATTCATCAACTCCGTAAAGGCTGATTCTGATCCTGCTGCCTGCACGGCCAGTTCCATACAGCACTCAGCTCCCGACGGAAGCAGGGCCCCGTAAAGCAGGTCGCGGATCACCGCTTCTTCACCTGGCTCAAATCCGGCCCGCGATGCATCCCGCTCGTAAAGCATATCATAATAATCATACGACATTGTAATCTTCCGGTCCAAATCCTCAATTTGCTCAATTGCAGTTAAAACTGTCATAATCTTTACCATAGATGCCGGAAAAATCTTCTCTTCTCCACGCCTCGAAGACAGCACCTCCCCAGTATCTGCATCCAGCAAAATCGCATACGGACTGTCCAGCAATTCCAGATCTACCGTATGAATCACAGAAGCTGGTTCCCCTGTTCCGGGTACGCGACCGCGTTCACTACTCCGATACAGAAACATCGTAACAAAAACGCAGATTGCTACAAGCAGGAAAAAAACAACAAGACAGACATAGAATGTCTGCCTGTGATTCCGCCTGCTATACCTTTTTTTGCTTCTCTCTTCCATAAACTCAGCTTGTCCCTCCGGTTTTCCATACTTATTTCAGTATACTACTTTCTGCCCGTTACGATTGTTCCGCCTCCAAGCACATAATCGTGGTCATAAAACACGACAGCCTGTCCCGGCGTGACAGCCCGCACTGGCTCGTCAAAAACAACCTCTGCCTGATCCGGCCCGATTTTTCGTACAACCGCAGGTGTGCCCTGATGATTGTAACGTATCTTCGCGATAACCGATACTTCATCACAAATGTCCGGAACACTCATAAAATTCAGATTCGTACATACCAGACGATCCGTAAAAACATCCTCATGTTCCCCGATCACAACTTCATTCGTCTCCGGTCTGATTTCCGTTACAAACACCGGATGTCCCATGGACAGATTCAGTCCTTTTCTCTGACCGATCGTATAATGGGTAATTCCTTTGTGGCGACCGACGACTGTTCCGTCCGATGTGACAAAATTCCCCTCTGCAATCTTCTGGCCACTGTTTTTCTGAATAAAACCAGCATAGTCCTGATCCGGCACAAAACAGATCTCCATGCTGTCCGGCTTCTGTGCCACGGAAAGGTCAAGCTCCTGTGCAATCTCCCGAATCTGGTCTTTCTCATAATCACCGACCGGCATCAAGGTGCGCGAAAGCTGTTCCTGCGTCAGATTGTACAATGCATACGTCTGGTCTTTCGCAGCCGTAGCAGAGCGCTGCAGCGCATAACGCCCTCCCGGCAACTGAGCAATTCTCGCATAATGTCCGGTCGCAATGTAATCAGCGCCAATCTGCAGGCTCCGGCGAAGCAGCGACTCCCACTTTACATAGCGGTTGCAGGCTATGCAGGGATTCGGAGTACGGCCAGCCAGATACTCTTCCATAAAATAATCAATCACCTTGTCCTGGAATTCATCCCGGAAATTCATCACATAATGAGGAATTCCAAGCCCAAAAGCCACTTTCCTGGCATCCTCCACTGCGCTCAGCCCACAGCATCCTCCGTTTTCGCTCGCCGCCTCATCTTCCTCTTTCTGCCAGATCTGCATGGTCACACCGATCACATCGTAGCCTTGTTTCTGCAACAGATATGCAGCAACGGAGGAATCCACGCCGCCAGACATCCCTACGACAACCTTCTTCTTTCCCATTCCTGTGGTCTCCCTCCCGAAACTGCCTTAATACTCTTCTTCCTCTTCTTCGTCCTCATGAATATCCGACTTCGGTTTTTCCAGACCCTCAATCTTGATTCCATGCTTTTCCGCATAATCCCAAAGAGCTGCGTGAATCGCCTCTTCCGCAAGCAAAGAACAGTGAACCTTCACAGGAGGAAGCCCGTCAAGTGCCTCCATCACCGCCTTATTGGTCACCTGAAGCGCCTCCTGGATGGATTTTCCCTTTACAAGCTCTGTCGCCATACTGCTCGTTGCCACTGCTGCGCCACAACCAAATGTTTTAAATTTACAATCTCGGATGATATCGTTTTCGTCAATGTCAAGATAAATCCTCATAATATCTCCGCACTTCGCGTTTCCAACCGTACCGACTCCGCTGGCATTTTCTATTTCGCCGACATTTCGCGGATTCTGAAAATGATCCATTACTTTTTCTGAGTACATAATTCATCTCCTCCAAATTCCCGTGCTGCTTTTTCCATTCTTTCTGTATTAGTCCTATTTTGTCCTGTTTTCCTCTATTTTATCTGTATTTACTCGTTACGGGAACTTTCTCTTAATTTATATTTTGTGTTATGAATAGCTTGTGTAATTGATATCTTTTGTTATTTGTTTTTTGTCCCATTGGGATCTTGTATTATCGCTTTTGACATTTTTTTAAGAAATCTTCATAAAGCGGTGACATACTGCGCAGCCGTTCGACGATTCCCTTCGTCTTTTCCACCACATAGTCAATATCCTCTTTTGTCGTATCTGCACCGAGCGTGAGGCGCAGCGAGCCATGTGCGATTTCATGCGGAAGCCCAATCGCAAGAAGCACATGGGACGGGTCAAGAGACCCTGAGGTACAGGCAGAACCACTGGATGCGCAGATCCCTTCCATGTCAAGCATAATCAGAAGAGATTCTCCCTCAATAAACTGAAAACTGAAATTCGCATTGTTCGGAAGACGGTTTTTGCGGTCTCCGTTCAGCCTCGTAAACGGGATTTCCTTTTCCATACGATCAATCAGGTAATCTCTCAGCTCTCTTTCCCCGGCTGTCCGCTCCTGCATGGAAGAAAATGCTTCCTTCGCAGCCTGGCCATAACCGACAATAGCCGGAACATTTTCTGTGCCTGCGCGGCGTTTCCGTTCCTGCGCGCCCCCATGTATGAAAGAGCGGATTTTCACTCCCTTGCGGATATACAGAAATCCGATACCCTTCGGTCCGTTTACCTTATGCGCGCTGGAGCTAAGCATATCAATGTGCAGCTCATCTACATTAATCGGAAGCTGTCCGTATGCCTGCACAGCATCCGTATGGAACAAAATGCCATGCTGCGCCGCCAGCTCGCCAATCGCACGAATCGGCTGAATCGTCCCGATTTCATTATTTGCAAACATCACAGAAATCAGAATCGTATCCGGCCGGATTGCTTTTTTCAGTTCTTCCAGTTTGATGACGCCGTTTTCATCCACATCAATATACGTGACTTCATAGCCGCATTTTTCCAGATTCGCACACGTATGCAGGATCGCATGGTGTTCGATTTTAGACGTAATGATATGCTTTCCTTTTCCTCCATAAGCCTCTGCCGTCGCCTTGAGCGCCCAGTTATCTGCCTCCGTGCCGCCCGCTGTAAAATAAATTTCCTCAGGTTTTGCCCCCAAAGTTGAGGCAATCATTTCCCTGCTTTGTGTAATCGCTTCTTTGCTCTCTACGCCAATGCTGTAAATGCTGGACGCATTTCCATAAAGCTCCGAAAAATACGGAAGCATCGCTTCCAGCACGGTCGGCGAAGTTTTTGTCGTTGCTGCATTGTCCAGATAAACAAATCTATCCATATTTCTACTCTCCTTTGATCCTGGCCATCTACCCCAGGCAGCTTCTGCTGCCGTAATCCGGAGGCTGGGTCTCCCTGTTTTTCTGTGCTTTTCTGCTTTCTTCCACAAGCTGGCTCAGCATGATCTCATCTACAGTTCTTGTGATACTCTCATTAATCTTTTGCCAAACATATTTTGTGACACAAAGATCTGCTCCGACACATCCCTCATCTGTGTGTTCCGAACATTCGACCATAGACAGATTCCCTTCCAGTGCCCGCAGCACATCTCCGACAGAAATCGTATCTGCCGCGCGCATCAGGCGATACCCTCCCTGCGCGCCCCGAATGCCCGTAACCAGCTCTGCCTTTCGAAGCTTTGCCACAAGCTGCTCCAGATAACTTTCTGAAATATTCTGTCTCTGGGAAATACTGCTGATCGACACAGCCTCATGCTCACTGTACTGTGCCAGATCGATCATAGCGCGAAGGCCATATCTTCCTTTTGTTGATAATTTCATCTTTTTCTCCTTTACAGAAGATAAAACTGCTCTTATATCCGAGTGTTTTACTCGGATTTCTTGTTCAGAATAACACTCGTTTTCTTTCCTGTCAAGCCTGTTTTGCGGAATTCGTACTATCCGCTCTTCCAATCTGCATATATTGAACAAACACTGAGACAGGATTTATTCATGAATGAACGACATTATCTTTTAAAAGGCACTTTTCTTCTGACTGTGGCAGGGCTACTTACCAGAGCAGCGGGGTTCTTCTATAAAATATTCCTATCCCGTACAATCGGTGCAGCCGAAATCGGACGATTTCAACTCACTTTTCCTGTTTTGGCATTTTGCTCCGCCCTTTCCTGCGGCGGCATTCAGACTGCCGTTTCCCGCTTCACTGCGGAATATTATGCAGAAAAAGACCAGAAATCCGCAATCCGTATTCTCGCCTGCGCGCTGTTCCTTTCCATCACCTTATCTACGGTGTGCTGTGCCGCGCTTTTTGGTGGTTCACTCTGGCTGGCTACTTATTTTCTTTTAGAGCCAAGCTGTGCTCCTCTGCTGCAAATCATTGCTTTTTCTCTGCCTTTTTCTGCCATCCATGGCTGTCTGAACGGATTTTTTATCGGGAAGAAAAATATTCCCGTTTCTGCGGCATCTCAGCTGATCGAGCAGCTGTTGCGCATCACTGCGGTTATGCTTTTCTATATGATTTTCAAGAAAAGCGGGCGCACCGCAAACGCCAATATCATGGCACTTGGTCAGCTTGCCGGAGAACTGGCCGCTGCCCTGTTTTGTATTTATCACCTTGTCTTTGGAAAACACCAACTCCAGGAAGAACAGATGGCATCTCCGGCACTTTCCGTGATCCGGCGCCATTCCTTCTTTCGCTTAATTCGCCGCGATACAAAAAAAACACTGGCAGTTTCGGCGCCGCTTGGTCTGAGCCGAATGCTCCTCTGCGTCCTACAGGGAATTGAAGCCGCACTGCTCCCGCAAATGCTTGGTCAGTTCGGTCACAGCTCCCTGGATGCGCTCGCCGTATATGGCACCCTGACTGGCATGGCACTGCCGCTTCTCATGTTTCCAACCGCAGTAACAAGCGCCATCGGAACGCTGCTCCTTCCGGCCGTTTCAGAAGCACGTGCACTGAATCAGGACAAAAAAATAACTGACACGATCAATGCCAGTTTTCAGGGCAGCCTTCTTTTAGGTTATTTCTTTTTAACTGGTTTTTTACTTTTCGGAAATGATCTGGGGACGCTTTTATTCCACAGCTCCCTGGCCGGAGTTTTTACGAGAAAACTGGCGCTGCTTTGTCCCTTCGTCTATATCAACACGACACTTATAAGCGTTTTGCACGGAATGGGAAAAACAGCCGCTGCTTCTGTGTGGAATACGGCAGGGTTTTGCGTCCGGCTTCTATGTATTCTTTTTCTGGTACCGGACATCGGCATTGACGGTTACTTTATCGGAATGCTGGTCAGCCAGGCTTTTATCGTAGTCTGTTCCCTGATCACGCTGCACCGTGCTGTCGGCTTTACTGCAAGCCTCACGGACGCTCTGTTAAAACCTGCCCTTTTATGCATCCTGTGCGGAGCCGGACTGACCGCTCTGCGCCTGTTTTGCCCCCGTTTTTCTGTACCTTCCTGGGGCGGAACGCTCCTTTTGGCGGTGCTTTTTGGCATCTCATTTCTGATCCCGTGCTTTTTCCTGCTGCCGCAGAGCATGCTGCCTCAAAAGCTTCTGCGTCATTCCAGATTTGCTTCCACAAAAAATCATGGAACCAGACGCTCATAAAACACTTCTGAAACAGACTGATCTTTCTCCTGTCCTTTCAGAGCAGGGCTGCCGCATGAAAAAAGAATCGTCCCTCTTTCATGCGACAGTCCTATCCAAAAATGTGCCGTCTGTACCTGAAACTCATTTACATCGGCCTCATGGCAGGATTTCTGTTATCATTCCCTGGTTCTATTCCCTGATTACATCTGAGACAGTATTGATTTTACATGCTCAATTTCTTCTCTGGTTGCCTGTGCTGCCGGAACATAGTACTGTTTGCTTCTTGCAATCTGATAAATCTCTTCCTGAGACTGCTCACACTGATTGCGGAACTGCTTCAGAGTCTGCTTCAGCTGTGCATTCTCTGTCTGCGGAATCATCTCTCCGTAGCGTACCAGCTCGCCATTGATGCCAGCCAGCGTATCGGATACCATTGTTTTCTCGTCCATGTCTGTTTCCTCCTTATTTATCTCTTACTGCAAAAACTGCATCAGCTGCTGCTTGCTCTGCATTGCAGACTGCGCAGATTTCTGGAAAAACTGCTTCACGCCCGGGTCTGTTGCCTGCTGTGCATAAGCCTGCATTTTACAATGGGTCGTGGAAAATCCGCCAATCAGGTGGCGAAGGTTCTGAAGGTCAAGCTCTGATATCTGATTCATAAAAAAATCCCTCCTTCCGGATACTTGAGTTACGATCTCAGTATCTCCGGACAGGAGGGAAAATATGCATCCTGACAGAAAAACCAAAAATGTAGTTCTGACCAAAAATAGTTCTGACAAAATTCTCTCAGAATCAGTAAGAACACAGCCAGTCGTACATTTCCTGATATTTGCTCGCAGAGTGATTCCAGGAGAAATCAGCTGCCATACCGCGGTCAATCAGTTTATTCCATTCACGCTTTTTGTTGTAATAAATGTTCATTGCATACTGCAACGTAAAATACATCTCGTGTGCATTGTAATTTGCAAAGCTAAAGCCTGTTCCTGTGCTCTCATACTCGTTGTACGGAATCACCGTGTCCTTCAGTCCGCCGGTCTCGCGGACAATCGGCACAGTACCATAGCGCAAGCTCATAAGCTGTGACAAACCGCACGGCTCAAACAGTGACGGCATCAGAAACGCATCACAGGCAGCGTAAACCTTATGCGACAGAGCTTCTGAATAGAAAATATTGGCCGATACCTTGCCCTGATACTTCCATGCAAAGTGCCGGAACATATTTTCGTATTTTTCTTCGCCTGTACCAAGCACAACAATCTGGATGTTATTCTGGCACATCTCATCCATCATATAAGCAATCAGATCAAAGCCTTTCTGGTCTGTCAGTCTCGATACGATTCCCACCATAAAGGTGCCGTCATTCTGCTCAAGGCCAAGCTCGCGCTGCAATGCTCTCTTGTTTTTGATCTTTTCTTTACGGAAGTTACGGCTGTTGTAGTTGTTCTCAATCAGCGTATCTGTCTCAGGATTAAATACATCGTAATCAATACCGTTTACAATCCCTCGCAGGCTCCCCGAACGCGCACGCATCAGACCATCCAGGCCTTCTCCGTAAAACG
Organism: bacterium 1XD42-54; assembly: GCA_003612585.1. GTDB lineage: Bacteria > Bacillota > Clostridia > Lachnospirales > Lachnospiraceae > Choladousia. The sequence goes on along the minus strand of RAZH01000002.1, from coordinate 116,947 downwards.
GCGTCTTGATCTCCTCCGCATACGTGTCGCTCACTGTTGTGATCGCATCTGCATAGACAATACCGCCTTTGAGATAATTTGCGTCGCCATAGGCCTCCAGCTTATCCGGTGTGAAATAATATGCCGGAAGTCCTGTAATATCACGTACAGTCTTGACATCCCACACACCCTGGAATTTCAGGTTGTGGATCGTGATCACGGACTTCATATTCCGGAAAAACTCACCCTCATGAAACTTATCCTTAAGAAGCACCGGAACCAACCCCGTCTGCCAGTCATGGCAGTGAACGATATCCGGCTGAAAGCCGATCAGCGGAAGTGCGGAAAGGGCTGCTTTTGAAAAGAATGCAAATTTTTCGATATCCTGATAAATGTTTCCGTATGGCTTGGCACCGGAAAAATAATATTCATTGTCAATAAAGTAAAACTGTATGCCGTCATACTGCATCTCCAAAACGCCGACATACTGAGAACGCCATGCAAGATCCATATAAAAATGCGTCACATAGTTCATTTTACTCTTCCACTCTTCGCTCATGCACATATATTTGGGAAGAATTACACGGACATCATACTCATCTTTATTAAAACATTTCGGAAGAGAACCTACTACATCGGCAAGTCCTCCTGTCTTGATAAACGGCACTGCTTCAGAAGCAACATAAAGTATTCTTTTCATATACGAACCTCCGCTCATTACGAATATTATAAAAATTATAACTCATTTTCGGCGCAATGAAAAGACTTTATTTACATTTGTTCAGGCCCGGTTTTTATATTCCAGACGTATCTTATCCGCAATCAACGCAATAAATTCTGAATTCGTGGGTTTCCCTTTTCCACCGCTGACCGTGTAGCCAAACAGCTCTTCAATCGTATCCATTTTACCGCGGCTCCATGCTACCTCAATCGCATGCCGGATTGCACGCTCGACTCTGCTCGGCGTTGTCTGATGACGCTTTGCTATTGTCGGATAGAGGATTTTTGTAATGGAATTCAGCATTTCCATATCATTCACAGACATGATAATCGCATCTCTTAAGTACTGATATCCTTTAATATGTGCCGGAACGCCGACTTCATGTATGATATTTGTCACATCTGTTTCCAGATTATGTTCCATATATGCTTTCTGGCTTTCGTATGCGCTTATCTTTTTTGTCTTTGACGCGTTTCGAAGCTGTCTTGTACGCACACGTTTGATCCGGTTCACCACAGTGTCATTGTCAAACGGCTTTAAAATATAATAATCCGCTCCCAGCTCAAACGCATCCTCTGTCATCTTTTCCTGACTAACCGCAGATATCACGATAAACGCAGGCTTTCTCAGATTGGAATCCTGATTGACTCTGTCCATTACAGTAAGTCCGTCCAGTTTCGGCATGATAATATCCAGCAGCACAACATCCGGTTTCTTCTCTCGGATGATCTCAATCAGATCCTCTCCGTTTCCGGCCTTTCCAACCACCTGCAGCTCCTCGTCACTACTCACAATCTGATCAAGCAGCTGCACCATTCTCTCATTGTCGTCAGCAATCGCAATATTCAGCTTTTCCATCGTAATACTCCTCTCAATCCTATGAATTTTCTGTCGTTGCACCGCTGCATTTTTTGTGGGCCCTTACCAAAAATTGTCATGTACAAAAACTACTTGTATTATATAACAACCTCGCGTGATGGCAAGAAAATCTTGTCCCCCAAAAACGACAGAAAGCTCCCCTGTTTCTGCCGTAAAATGCACACGTCACATAATACTATAACGTAATAGGAATCGATTAGTGACGCAGAAAATAAAAAAAAGTCTGAAAATCACGAAATTTTTTTCTCCGATTGCCGTCGAATAAACGCAATACGGAAAATCTGCTGGAAAAAACAGCGTTCCGGACATACGTCGGGCATCATTCTGTCGGCTTCTGATAAAAACGTCCCGTCAGTTCCTCGGTCCTCATTGCATTGATAAACGCTTTCGGATCGACTTCACGCACTGCGCGCGTTACCTGTTTGCATTCCGCACTTGATATGACAGAATAAACAACATCGCGCGTACACCCTTCATAGGACCCTTCCCCTTCCAGAATCGTCGCACCGTGATGGCTCATCTCTTTAATGACCTCACAGATTTCCTTTGGCCTGTTTGTTACAATAAACAACGTTTTTTTCTGATATTTCTGATAAAGCGTATGCAATACCTGTGTGGAGGCGTACTGATAGATAATGGAATACAGCGCCTTATCCCATCCGAACAGAACGCCTGCAATTCCGATAATCACAACATTAATGCCAAGAATCACATTAAAAGAGTCCATTCCGGTCCGGTCCGACAAATAAATACTGATAAAATCGGTGCCTCCGGTCGTCGCATTCTCACGCAGACATAAGCTTATCGTAAATCCGTTGATAATACCGCCAAAAATACTAATCAACAGCGTATCATACGTGATTACCTGCGCCGGAATCACATCTGTAAGAAGACCGGTCAGAAAAAACATCAGACAGGAATACAGGGTAAATTTCTTTCCGATAAATCGGAATCCAATATAAGCCGGAACTGCGTTCAACAGCAGATTGATAACTGTATACGGAATTTCCACATTCAGATAGCGTTCTCCGATGCGCTGTATCAGAATCGTAAGTCCCGTTGCTCCGCCCGGATACAGTCCGCCTGTGCGCACAAATGTCTTGATATTCACCGCTGAAATCACAGCCGCAATGCAGATAATCAAAATTCTTTTTCCGTCTTTTTTCCAGTCAAAGCTCATTTTCGTACTTTTCCTCTCTCATAACCTTACATGAAATGAAGTTTTTCGTTTAATTTTCCGTAAATGTGCTCCCGAAGCCATGGCTCCGTGGAAACCTTCACGGTCTCCTGCAGGCCAAACCAGGCCACAGCGCTGTTTTCATCCTCTTTCACAGACAACGCTTCCTCATCGGAAGCCTCCAGAAGATACGTAACATTCAAATGCAGATGAGAAGCCACATATGCCCCACGCTTTATATGGCCGTCTACGGTCAACACCTCCAGAGAAAAAATATCCTCTGATACCGGACATACTTCCTGAAGCCCACTCTCCTCCTGCACTTCACGTACTGCCACAGCCAGCAGATCCTCCTGCCCGTCCGCATGTCCGCCAAGCCATGACCAGGAATCAAAAATCCTGTGATACGCCATCAATACTCTGTCCCGCGCCGGATTCACCACCCAGCCTGAAGCTGTCATATGCGCCAGGACATTTTTTCTTGTAAAAATATCCGGTTCCCGGCGCAGGCATTCCAGAATCAGCTCCCGGTCCTTTGCTTCCTGTTCATTCCATGGACGGTACGCTTCTATCTTTTGTATCAGATTCATCCTTTTCTGTCCTTTCGTCACGTTTTGATTCATAACGTTTCGATTCATAATGTTTCAATTCTGCAAGCCGTAACAGAAACATTTCTGCTTCTTTTTCCATTGTCCCAAACCAGCCCATATCGATCTTTGCGATCTGCCGCAGCCCGATCGCTTTGACTGCTTCGATAGCCGCCTCTCTCTGTGTCATTCGAAGCGGTAATACGGTCTGGCAGCTTGCACCTTCCAGATTGTCATAAGACAAAAAACACTGATTAAAATCCATCAGCGGATACAGAGAAATACACTGATTTGTGCTGTTATCCACCAAAAACCCCCAGTTTTCCGGATGGCGGTCCGTATTCCCGGTCAGATAATCCAGAATATTCATACCATAATAAGTTACCGGGTCCAGACGCTTACAGATCTCAAGTGTATCCAGATCATGATTACACGCATAAATATCAAACGCCATCTTTGAAACCATAGAGTATTCCTTTGACGTTATGATATCGCTCTCCGTAACCACCTGCCCCTCATAAATATGCTTTCGGTACCTCACCTGCCTGACATCAAAACACTGGCAGACCGCGCTTGCCAGCAATTCCCTGTTCACGGCAGATTCGTTTCCCCCTTTCAGGAGACGAAAGCCGCCTTCACCGCGGATCCATGCTTTGGGAAAGCAGCCTTTTGTTGATAAATCCGGCGCCAGCTCCTCATTTGTGACTGTCATCTGCCGGCCTTTCAAGGACAGCTCTACAACTGCCTCATTTAATGTATTGTCGTACAGATTCAGCTCTGCAAATGCAACATCTTCCTCCTGGCCCCTGACCCAGAAAACATCCGTCAGAGAGACGCAGTGATATGACAGAGAAATCTCTGCGCGGTCCTTATCTGTCACAGCCTGAGCCACACCGATACTGTTTAAAATTTCCTTTGCATATTTCCGGTCCAGCGACAGAACACGCGATGCACACCAATGGTAAAAATTGTTGACATTGTTCATCATTGTCTCAATGTCGTGTTCCTCTTCCTGCTCAAGATAAAGGTCAAATGGCATAAAAGCCTCATCAAAAATCTTTACATTCCCAATGGACGAAATACTTGCCACCCGCCGGTCCATGTGCATCACTTCATACGCAAGCCGTTTTTTGGTTTTGTTTTGAACCGCTTTCTCATTTAATACATACGACCCGTTTGTAATCAGCCGATTCGCTCCCATTTATTCACTCTCCTCCGGCTGTCTTTCAAAAAACAGGGTATATCTTACACTTCTGACCTTCCCGTTCAGATCTCCGTGCACGGAAGACCAAAACATCAAAAACAGCGCTCTGTCTTCGATCTCTGCTATCTTTTTTGGTGTAATAAGGCCGGTTCCCTTATCCATAAAATTCATACACGACAGATGAAGCGTATTTTCCCTAACTTCCTGCCTAATCTCCTGTTTCCCTGAGGAATCCTTCAAAAAAACTAAAACAACAGAAAAAGAAAAGCCGTTATCTGCTCTGATATCCAGCTTTAAATCCTTACTCGCCTCAAATAGAAAAACCTGCCTGCTGTCAACGATCTCGTAACCATCTGAACTTAAATTAATCTGCATCCGCAACACCTCATGCGCTCTGTTTTTTATTATCAAAATATTTCCAACGATTAAAATTATCTTATCATGAAGTCTGCCATATTTCAAGCCACGCAGGCAAAAGGAAGCTTGATTCCCTTACACATTGTCTCTTGAATGGGCTACAAAAAAGCATATGGATCACAAAGCTTCTTTCCTTTGCTATTCCATATGCCTTTTTTCATTCCAACTTCATTTGCCTGAAGTCTTACCTGAAGATTTAATTATCCTTTCAGCAAACCGTCTTTACCAAATTCATACCACAACCCGTCTATGGTATGAATTCCGGTCAGCTTTCTGCCATCCTGATAGTATGCCCAACTGCCGGAAGTATTTCTCAGCCAGCCTTCTGATACAGAACCAGAAATGGTATGTTCCGTATAATGGCGCAGCAGACAGCACGCCTGTGCACGCGTAAGAGTCTGCCATGTATCTGCTCCGGCAAAATAACGTTCAAGGCCAGTGGTCACATCTATCCCAGTCAGTTTTTCAAAACAAGCGGTAAACTGCTCCACCGTTACCGGTTCTTCCGGGCCGAACACCCCATCTTCAAGCGGTTCCATCAGTTTCCGGCTGATTACAAATTCCATATCATCTTTTGCCGGGTGGGTTTTCACATCTTTGCAGGAAGCTGGTGTTCGATACCCCAGTCCATAGATTCCGGGACAGTCTGCTGCAAAATACGCCACCTTTTTGCCGCTGCTGTAAACAGAATTAATCAAATACGTGGCTTCTCCCTCTTCGCTCACGTAAACTGCCTGCATTCCTCCCGGATTTTCTTCTTTCTGTAATTCATATGGAACTGCAACGTGCATTTTCCCGGAACCAAAATCTGTGATCATCTGCTGATCACTGCCGTATAAAATGTTCAGTTCAAACGCCGGACGGCTTCCAATTGCAACCTGTGCTTCCCCGGAAAGCTTGGTGGAATCTGCGCACGTGATGACCAGCTGCACATCTCCTTTCGCCTGATCATTGACTGCCACGACAGCATTCAGATCAAGCCCTACGGAGATGCCCGGCTTTTCGGCTGCAAACGTAACCCGGCTGATTTTATTGTCTTTCATCTGCTTCTGTACCTCAGACGAAAGATTGACTTTCAGATGATTCACCCTATTCTCATCTGAACCATCTTCCTCAAATGTAACCTGAATCTTAATTGAAATATCTCCTGCATTTACATCCCTGTCTGCTGCTGCATCCTTTGCTGCCTGAACCGCCTGACTGATATGTGCTTCTGTTATGTTCACAGAAATAGTTCCATCCTTACCATCCTTCTCAGCATCTACGGAAACAGTTCCGATTGCAGGCTCTGTCACCTTTCTATCATCTTTTCTTTTTTCTTCTGTTTTTTTGTCATTGTCCGGTTTCTTGTTTCCTTCGTTATCGCCGGAACCTCCGTTACCGCCAGTTCCTCCTTCATTGCTTCCGGAACCTCCGTTGCCGCCGGTTCCCTCTTCGTTACTTCCGGTTCCTCCGTTGCCGCCGGTTCCCTCTTCGTTACTTCCGGTTCCTCCGTTGCCGCCGGTTCCTCCTTCATTATTATCAGAAGGTCCCTCTTCTTTTTTCCAGTTTGCAGTAATCACTACATCCGCTTTTGGCATAATAAAACCAGTATCCGGTGAAGCTGCGTCCTCAAACACACCGCCATTGTCAGAAATCCAGCCATCAAACACATACTCATTTCTGGTTCCGGCATGAAGCTCAATCCGTTCTCCTGGATGGAACTCTCCTGATGCTGTTGCTCCATCCCCACTGTTATTTACCTTAAGTGTATAGAGATTATCTGTCACCCTCAAAATCCCCGGAACATATTCAATCACATAGCTGTCATGATTGGTCAGTACTGCTCCTTTAATCTCAATTGAATATTCACCGATCACCCCTGTATCTATTACACTGCTGGTTAATACCGGCTCTGTTTCGATACGATCTTGATACGCCAGTGTCAAGGGCACATACGTGAATCCCGGGAGCTGCTCTTCTTTCTTCACAGAAATATTTTCTGCCTGAATTGTAACTCTTTTCCGTTCAATATCAACAGGCTGTATCGCTGACGTTTCTTTAAATGTATAATCCTCCGATTTTGTCGCCGTAATAACAACAGTTCCTGCCTTTCGGATTGTCGCTGTATTACCTGAAATACTCAGCACAGACGGATCAGAACTTTCAAATGTCACAGCACCTACACCACTTCCGCCGTTTACAGCCAGTGTAAAGCTGTCATCCCCATACGTTCTGTTCCCTATATCCTGAATCTCAAGCTGCTCCTGTTTTCTCCTGACAATCGTACCTGTTTCTGTGACATTAATTGTGCCGTCTGCCAGCAAAATTCCTTCCACGGTAACAGTTCCTTCCACTGTCAGCTTTCCGGAAACAGTGACCGTAACATCCGGAGCAATCCTTACCTGCGCTTCCTCACCAATCGTAATGTCACCGGAAATCACAGCATCTTTCTCTACGGTAACTATCGCACCGCCCGGCACATCTTCCTGCCCGTCCCAAAAAGCGGCCGGGATCTCATTCAATCTCAGATATTCTACCAGCAAAAGCTGAACCTGAGGGCTGCCCGTCACCAGCTTGGCTCCAGAAGGAAACGCGGAACTTCCGATACTCTGTACCCCTTTTCCAACCTGAAACTCTGTAATACCGCTGCACAGCTGAAATGCCGTGCTGCCCAGTCCCGTAACACTGTCCGGAATTGTCAGTATTCCAGTCAGACGGCTGCAATTATAAAATGCATTCTGAGATATTTTCGTCAGACCAGACGGCAATGTCAGAGTTCCTCTCAGGTTACAGCAGTTAAAAAAGGCACTTTCCCCGATATTTGTAATGCTGTCCGGTAATTGTAAAGATCCATTGAAGCCTGTACAATTCATAAAAGCAAATTTTCCTATGCTTTTCATATTTTCTGGAAAAATCAGATTCCCACTCAGGCCGGTACATTCCATGAAAGCCTCTGCCCCGATGCTGACCAGGCTGTCCGGCAATGTCAGGGTTCCGCTAAGGCCAGTACAGTAGTCAAAAGCAGAATCTCCTATATGAAGCAGGCCTTCCGGAAAAATCACTCCGGTTATATTCTTTTTCGAATGAAAGGCCATTGGCCCGATTTCTGTTACCTGATACGTTTTTTCCTGATACGTGACACGATCCGGAATTGTCACAACGCCTGATACCGTGCTTGGAGACGAACTTAATTGAACATATCCTTTTTCTTTATCAATTATTTTATAATAAAAGTCATCAACACGAAAAGTAGAAGTGTTTATCGGCGCCGGTTCATACAGAACGCCATTCAGCGTTATGTTACGATATCCTGAACCATACGCCAGTGCTGCAACTGATTCTGATGATGCCTCACACGTAAACTGGCATCTCGAAAAAGCGTATGTCTCGATTACATTCAGGCTGTCCGGCAGAAGCACGGTTCCCTGCAGCCCGCTGCATCCATCGAACGTACTCTTTCCAAGGTAAGTCAGATTTCCCGGCAGAACCAGGCTTCCATTAAAACCGCTGCATCCATAAAAAGCACTGATTCCAATATTCAACAGGCTGTCCGGCAGTCTGATATCCCCGGAAAGACCTGCACAGCTCTGAAATGCATAATCCCCGAGCTCCGCCAGGCCTTCAGGTAAAACCAGGTTCCCTGTCAGAGCGCTGCACCCTGAAAATGCATAAGTTCCAATGCTGGTCAGGCTTGAGGGAAGAGTAATTCCAGTCAGATTTTTGTTGCTTGCAAATGCCCTTCCTTCAATCGAAACCACCCGATATTCTTTCTGTGTTCCGGGCTTTTTGACCATTTCCGGTATAACCAGGTTCCCGCTTGCCTGTTTGCCTTCCATCAGGCGAACCCTGCCTGCTCCGACTTCCTTATATTTGATTCCGTCCACTTCAAACGCATCATTGAGCGCATAAAACTCCGGCTTTGATAATTCAGACGGTTCTGGTACATCAATCATTCCCGATGTATTCTCCTCACCGGAAAGTACCGTTTTTCCTGAAACTTCCGGTACAGATGTATCCGTGTCAGGCAGCCCGGCAGATTCCGCTGCCAGGGCTTGTGTCATATTCAAAATTCCCGGCGTTTCGGATGGTGTTTCAGGTTTATCTGATGTATCTACAGTCTCTGGCTTCCCATTTTCGGATGGCTCTTTCGGCCCTTGCGGTGTTTCCAAAGTCTCTGATTCTGATTGTCCTTCAGACACATTTGATGTCTCCTCTGTCTTCGGCGGCTTTGTTTCTGACGACACTTCCGACTGCTGCGGCATTTCCGGTGTCTCTGGTTCTGATTGTCCTTCGGACGTATCTGATGTCTCTGGCAGCTTTGGCGTTTCCGTTTCCTCCGGTTTTGTCTCTGTTTCCTCCGATGCTTTCGTCTCTGAGGTCACGGCCTCCTCTTTCGATATTTCTGCCGTCTCTGTAGCCTTCTGTTCCCCGTTTTCCAATGCGGCCGCTATTTCTTCTTTTTCTGCCGCGCTAACCGGTGCTCCGGCTGTTGCAGTCAGCATAGCTGCGCTAACCAGAATTGCCAGAAACCTTTTTCCTGATCCTTGCATCCTTATTCCTCCTAGTTTCGTTTTCTATAAAATCCCAAGATTCCGTGCAGCCAGCACAGCATCCGTTTTCCCCGACACTCCAAGCTTCCGGTAATTCTCTTTTGTATGATATTTCACGGTTGCTGCTTTCATGGAAAGCCGCTCCGAAATCTGGTTCACACTCAGTCCTTCTGCCTGTAACCGAAGAATGGCTAATGCCGTCTCACAGAAATCCGGCATCTGCGCAAGCTGTCGTTTCAGATAAACCGGATAACGCACTGCCACCTCCCCGGTTTCCAATAACAGGCGTGAGAACCATTCTTTATCTGGCAGCTCCTGCTCCAAAAAAGACCGTCCCGCAGATGCAAACAGCGCTTTTACCGCTGCTCCCTCTTCACTGATCAGACGAAAGAAATGATACTTCCCCGCCTCTTTGAGAGCTGCCAGAAAGTCTTCTTTCCATTCTCCTCCCATACGCTGCTTTACAATTGCAGAAAGCAGATTGACCTCCATACGTATATAAATACGGTGAAATTTCTCTGCGTAATACCTCAGTTTTTCCAGGAGGGATTGTGCTTCAAGATAAGCCCCTGCAAATATATAACAACGCACCTTCGTCAAATACCGGTAACGCTCCATCACATAAAATTCCTTTTTCTCATCTGGTGCTGTCTCCATCCAGGTTTCCACCGTATTCCTGTCACCCTCATACAACGCCAGACGGCACTTCAAAGCCGCTATATTAGGCAAAAGCTGCAGGGCTCTCTGTTCCCGTACCTTTCCATCAAAAGCGCCGAGCAGCGCTTTGGCAGTCTGCATTTCCCCGTGAAAAACATTCAGGCGTACCTGCAGGCCAACAGCGGCAAATTCTATCTCCATCATCCCGCTGCCTTCTGTCTCCATCTGCGCGCGTGTCAGAAGAGTCAGTATTTCATACGTATCTCCACCCTTTTCATACAGGCTTTCGCCAAGGGCAGCCTTTACAAGCCCTTTTCCGTAACGCCCCAGTACCCGCTCAACAAGTCTCCCAACCGTAACTGCCAGCTTCCGGTCATCTTTACTCCAATGGCAAAAATCTTTTCCTCCATTCATCGTACTCGGACAATTGCTCGTGACCGAAAATTCCGGCAGCCGAATGCCCCGTTTAAACAGCAGGGAAGGAACCCGTTTCATAATCTCAAGCATATCTATGCTCCCGCGGTGAGGCAGCGCTATGTCAAGATAAACAAGTCTGCTCAGTGCTTCCCGCCTCTGGCCTCCTTTTGTCTTCTGCACAAACAATTTCAGTTTGTCATACCAGTATTCGCTCTCGTCTTCCTGCAACAGCAACGAATACAGCATACTCATCCCTGCCATTAAAACAGCACTTTCTTCTACCTCTTCTTCCCGCATCTGTAAATAATACCGGCGCAGTTCAAAATAATGTCCGTTACCCGGATTCAAGCGCGCGTTGCGAACCAACAAATCTTTTACGCGTTCCTTTCTGCCGCACTGTTCAAACATCACAAGCGCAGGTACAATCTGATCATGCATTTCATAATACAGCCCTGCATTATAAGCATAATCCGCCATCTTATCAGAACCAAATACTTTTGCCGCCCTTTTTCGGAGCGCACCCACCAGCTCCGGACGGAGCCGGTAAACACCTTCTTCACAAGTCAGAAAATTCCCCGCCTCCAAAGCCCGTTCCAAAAGCTCTGATACTCTGCTGTCTCCCGAAACCAGCTCCGCCATCGGCAAGGTGAATTCTTCTACCACACTGATCTTCATCAGAAATTCCAGCAAATCGCTGTCCCATTCAACAAGAATACAGCTTTCCAGATAATCTACAAAAGCTTCCTGAATCTCCTGTGTCAGCTGCGGGCCCGGCCGTTTTCCCTCCTGCATCTTAAGTGCCGTGTGCCGTACCACGTAGCCGTTTCCCTGGGTCTGTTCCCAAACGTACGCAGCCTCCTCCTCTGTAAAAGAAAGCTGCTGCCTCTGGAAATATTCTGCAATTTCTTTTTTCTTGAGGCGCAGATCCTCTTCTGTAACAATCAGAAAGCCTTCTTTTACATAGGTCTGCATCAACCAGAGCGGCATGGGACTCCTGCCAATCAAAATCAGCCATACCTCCCCGCGTCCAATCGTTTCCAGAATCTGCGCGCGTCCCTCCTCGCTTTTCAGCAAATGAAGGTCATCCACTACAATGACGGAAGCCTGATCTTTTGTGTTTCTTTTTTCACGCGGTTTCCCAGCTCCCTTTTCACGCTCCGGCCAAAAGCTAAATATTTCTTCCGGTTTTTCTCTGTCTTCCCTGCAGGAAAAATACTGATATCTGCGATTAGAGAGATACTGCCGTACAAGCTCTGTTTTGCCGTAGCCGGTCGCTCCGTAAATATATATCGTCTGCTGCAAGCCCCGCGCAGCCCTCAGTTTCCGAAGCGCAACCTCCGGAGCTATATAGCTTTTATCCAACTACCCCCACCTTCTTTTTACATTCTTGGTAACAATTTCCCTGATTTTTTATTATATATATTTTTTATTTTACTTTATCCTTATGAACAAGTCCACTCTCCAAACGGATAGCCAGGCTTACTATTTTCCCTTTTTGCAGACTTTTTCAAAAACAAGGACGCATGGCACATCACCATCCCGGTGTCATACCACGCGTCCGTTTTCGAATCTATTTGATTTCTCGTTATATCAGTCAATCCATTGTCTTCATTCTATCCTTTTTTCCAACAATACCAGGTTAACCCCTTCCAAACCATTAAAAGTGCATGGCAAAATATCAATTTCTTCGTACTGCAGTTTTTTGTAAAACTTCCGGGCATTTGTGTTTTTCTCATTCGTATCAATCCGCAAATAATGGCAGCCTTGCTGCACTGCATATTTTTCATAAAACTCTGCAAAAGCTCTGCCAAGTCCCTTCCCTTTGATATCCGGGTCTACGACAAGCGTGTGCATTACCATTACCTGCTCTGCAGGTACATCATATCTCCAATTCGCTTTCTCATAGATATCGACCTGTGCCTGATTTAATATTGCTGTGCCAACGATATTGCCGTCCAGCTCTTCAACGAACAAATCATTTCTGGCGAGAGCCTCCTGTGCTGTAGCCTTCTCCGGATAGACGCCTCTTTCCCATCCGATCTGCGCCTCTCCCTTTTCCTCTGCCAAATGAATTTTTTCATAAATTTTTGCCACATCTTCAAGATCTTCCGGTACCGCTTTGCGTATTTTCAAATTCATTCTATAACCCCCAAAACTATTTTGTCTTTGATTTGCCTGCCTAAACCGGAAAGTGATCAAAGCACTTCACACTTACTTCTTAAACAGCCAAGCACATGTGTGACCGCAAACATTACTGTTTCATAATGCATATAATCAAGAATGTTTTTATCCACCAGAATTTGCAAACTTGCGGGAAAGTCCTCGTCGGATTCCCAGAAATGCAGTGCTATTGTAAGAAACGGAAACAAATCCAGTTCAAATGCCACATCTCCTTTTTTTACTCTTCTTCCTCCCAATGACTCACATGCCTGAATCAACAATCGTGTTTTCCCGTCAAAATATGCACCAGCATCCTGAAAGAAGTTGCTTCCTTTTGCCAGGGTTCCACCTTGAATGCCGGAAAGACTTCCCACATTGATCCACTCATTTGCAGGCTGACACGATTCTTTGGAATAGCACAGCACGTCATATATGGTCATAGCTTCATTGTAATCTGCCATTTGCTCTGTCCGAAAAGCATCCTCCGACCAGACTACACTGCCTGTCAGACGATTAATGCGATACTTTCTCCCAACAAAAGAAATATAAAGGTATGTTTCGTCGTGCTCCAGTGCAAACTTTCGGATCATTTTTTCCTGATCGTACTGTAAAAACACAGTTGCCATATCATCTTTCATTTTTTCGTAATTGGAGATCCTGTATTTCGCTTCCATTTTTGTTCCCCGCATAAAATTGTCTCATTTTTCACACTGTTTTCCGCAAGTTTAAGCATTTGCCACAGCCATGCTATAAATCAAAATTTATAAAACTTTCTGTGTACCATCATCCTGCGCCAGCCTTGTCTGCCCAAATTTAAATCCAATTATTTTCTATTTCTTCTTTCAATTTGCAAAACATATTGTAATATTTTGCTTTTGTATTTCTGACAATCTCTATCGCTATCACCTGATTATATGCATGCGCCATATTATTTCTTGTTGCAAGTGCCTCCAACCAGATATTTTCGTCTTTTATTATCCCGATTTGATAGGCAGATTTCAAAATTTTTCATATAAAACAATCCCTTCTCTTTCAATCCACCTGCTATCATTTGTTCTCCCTTTGAATACAAGACCAAATATTTTATCTGTTAATCATTATTCCCTAACTGTCTCCTAATTCATTATAAGCGATTTTCACTGCCCTGTCACCGAATTTTCATCCACTTTCTTACAAAAAGGGCCTCCCTGGTTGGAAAGCCCTTTGCTGCCTTGCACGTTCTTCAGCCTGTTTTCAAAACGCAAAACCTGCCTCAGCCTTTCATTGCCTTAAATTCCCTTTTCGAATACCAGCCTAAAATCACAACCTCTGCCCCCGCGGCTCCAATTCCAAATACAGCTCCTGCAAATGCTCCCTGAAAGCCTGCACTGTAAGCTTCGTTCAAAAAATAGCACGGCAGAAAAGAAAACACAGTCCCCAGAATCACTGGAAGAATAAAACGCAGCCTGTTTTTATATTTCATATCGTTTAAGACTTCCTGGTCCGTCACGCCAATCATCCGCAGACTGAGAACCGCCCTGTTATTTTCCTCCTGTTCTGCCTGGATGCGAAAATGAATCAGCAAAAATTCTGCCATCATCATGAGCCCTACTATGAATGCGATTAAAAAGATCAAAAACCGGCCCGATTTTTGTGCATCCTGATAATATTCCACCTTTGAGGACACTTCATAATAGGCTGCCTCTGATTCTGCGTTCTGATTCGTTTCACTCATATATTCTTTTACTGCACAGATTCCGTCGTAAGAGTCCTCCCACTGGTCAAACAAAAACCAATGAGCCACACCGACCTGAAATTCCGCATCCTTTTGGAGCTTTTCAAAATCAGAATCACTGACAAGCAGTGTCCTGTCTGCAAAAGCCGGATTCTGATTCCATAAAATTCTCACATCACTTCCGGCCGAACGCAGCTGCCTGTTCCCATTGTATGTAATTTCAGAAATCGGCTGCATCTCATGCTCATATCCGTCCTGCAAATCATATTGAAACAGATTCAGGAACTGGCCGTCTTTGACCTGATACGCACATTGAAAATATTGATTTACTTTTTCCACGGGAAAACAATTAAAGCTGGCATTTCTCACATATGGAATTCGAATTATCTGTTCCACCACAACACCATACTCTGCCAGAATTCCTGCTACATTTCCTTCCAATACCCGATGCCGTTCGTCCATTTCCGAATATACCATATCGTAGGGTGAATAGCTTTTTGCATCTCTTAAAAAAGCCATGCTCATGGTTACACTTACGCTCACCAGTATAACAGAACAGGAAACAATCACAAATGCAAGCACAGAGCGAATCCTCCATTCGCGGCTGTGTCGCCTCAGAAAGGACCACTCTGCCATATGTCTCCTCATATATCCCGAACAGCATCTGCATAACATCCGATAAAGCACTCCTTCCTTCTCGGAAAGAGCCGGTGCTTTCAGTAAAAAACTGATTTTTTCACGCAATATGCTACCTGCATGAAAAATAAACGCGGGCGCTAAAGCCACAAGGTATAGAAACGCTGTAATTTTATATGGTTCCAGACTCAATCCCCACTTTACTCCAACAATGCCGATTCCATATCGAATGATTCCAAAAAACAACCATGACAGCAAAGTTCCTGCTGCCAACGCTGCTGCCAGGGCCAAAGCCGTTACCAGTACATTCTCGCAAAACTGTCTCCAGAATGCCTCTCTCCGGCTCATGCCCAGGGAAAACAGGATTCCATACTCTTTTTTTCTGGCCGCAACGAACACCTGGCAGGAAAGCGGCAGAAAGAAAAGCAAAAACAGGGCAGCCAAAATGCTGGGAAAATAAATATTGCTGGATATCAATGGATTTACAATCTTCCCATTCATAAATGATTGGTTTGTAAAAATGGAAGCAAAACAGTAAAACAGAGCTGCAGCAAATAAATTGCTGAAAAAGTATATCCGGTATCTGCTAAAATTCGCCAACAGCATTTTCTGGGAAACCTCATAAAAAGTCATCCGCTTCACCTCCCAGACAACACCACATGTTCAGAATGTCCTCCCGAAATGATGCATTGCTCTCCTGCTTTCTGACTTCTGATTTCAATTTTCCATCCTGCAAAAGGAGCGCTCTGTCACAATAAGACGCTGCATACGCATCATGTGTCACAAGCAGAAAACTGCTGCCGAACTTCCGGTTCATCTGTACCATGCAGCACATAACATCCCTGGTCGTTTTCAAATCCAGGCTTCCAGTCGGCTCATCCCCGAACACAATTCCCGGTTCATGAATCAATGCTCTTCCAATTGCTACCCGCTGCTTCTGCCCACCGGACAACTCTGCAATCCTTTTATCTGCAAACTCCGCCAGTTCAAGTGCTTCCATCACTTTTTTCAATGCCTTATCCTGCCAGTAAACGTCCTTTTGATTCAAAATTAAAGGCAGCAGAATATTTTCTTTCACTGTCAGGCTCTCCAGCAATTGAAAATCCTGAAAAACCATACCTATATGCGTTCTTCGAAAGAATGCTTTTTCCTCTTCTGTTAATCCGCTAAAATCCTCCCCTCCCAGTTCCACCGTTCCGCTATCTGGTACATCCACGCCTGCGAGCACATGCAGAAGCGTCGTTTTACCGCTTCCGGACGGTCCCATGATGGCGACCATTTCACCACTGGCAATTTGCAGATCTACATGGCGCAAAACTTCTATTGTTTGACCTGATGATTTATAACTTTTTGAAATATTGCTTGCATGAAGTGCTAACATATGAATCCTCCTGATTCGATTCCTATCTTTTTGCGAAAAAAATATGAAAGATCAGAAAAATTCAATCATCCATACGCACCGACAAGCTGCATAGCGTGATACTTGGACGAAAAAAATAATAAGAAAAACACTTTTCCGTCAAATAAACAGACTGGAACCATGCATTTATTTCCCTGTAAGGCAAATACGCTGTGTCCAAAAAATCCCGATGTGGTTTTAGATCCAGTGCTTCTGCTTCTGTGCTCCCATTGTCAAGTACGTCCATATGCTGTTTGACCATACTCTCCAGGTCGCCCTCTATATAATTTCCGCTCCAGATATGAAAATGGAGAGACAAAAATAAGAGGAGAATAAGCGAAAAGAAAACAATGATTGCAGTCTTACGATGATTATTGCAGATGCTCACCTTATCCTCCTTTACTGGGTCTGAATCCTGAAATTAAGCCAGAATTATTCTTTATATAAATTTCCTGTGCACCGCAGGTATCCCGGTTATATTTAAGCTATTGTAACACGCACAGATATCAATATACAACCGGCAATTAAGCTCTGCTTTTCCCCGATTAAAGTCCTTTTTTGTCTGGTGCCGCACGGCTCAATGCTCCAACATATTTTCAATAAAAATCCCATACCCTTTCGTGGGATCATTCACAAAAACATGGGTCACTGCCCCGATCACTCTTCCGTTCTGGATAATCGGAGACCCCGACATGCCCTGCACAATACCTCCCGTTTTTTCAAGAAGCTCCTCATCTGTCACTTCCAGTACCATACCTTTATTTTCTTCTTTTCCATTCAGGCGTATCTCTTTGATGATGATTTCATATTCACGGCAGGTTCCATCCACAGAACTCAAAATCGCGGCCTTGCCGGTCTCAACCTCCTGCTTGTGGGCAGTCTCGTAGAGCTGCTTTTCTCCGATTAATCCCGGCAGGTTGCTGACTGTCCCGAAAATCCCATTCTGAGAGTTGGTTTTGATTTCTCCGATTTTGTAGCCTTCACTGTAATGAATCACACCGGACAGCTCGCCTGGAACTCCCTGCTGTCCTTTTACAACCGAAACCACATCCGCATCGTACAACGTACCGCCGCGTACATCCAATATTTCTCCGGTATCAATATCACTGATTCCATGTCCGAGTGCTCCGAAACTTCCGTCCTCTTCCAGATACGTCAGCGTTCCAATTCCCTGCGTATCGTTTCGCACCCAGATTCCCGCACGATAGTTTCCATCTGCGTCCTGCACCGGCGTAACGCGAAGGCTGATTTTTTCCTCTCCACGAGCCACTGCGAGAATTACATCCGAACCGTCGCACTCTCCAATACGCGAAATCAACTCTTCCTTCGTGGATACCTGCCTGCCATTTACGGATTGTATATAGTCGCCGGATTTCACGATATTCTCTGCCGGACAACATTCTCTGCCATCCATTCCTGTAATCGCGCCGGTATCAACGACCAGCACTCCATCCGTTTCCAAATAGATTCCGATCGGAGTTCCTCCGGCATAAACATGGTCGCGGGGAACCATCGTCACATTCACCGTCTTCAGCCGAATCTGTCCAAGCAGACTGCAAGAAACCTGAACAGCTTCTTCCGCCTCATTTCTTTTTGATTCATTGCCTGATAAAGAAGCTTCTTTTGCCGCCTCATCACCAGAAGCTTCTTTGCCTAAAGAATCAGACGACTCCTTATTGCTCACTCTCTCTGTCTGGATCAGACCTTTGAATACACTTGGAAAAATGGCTGAAAATTCTTCCTCCTCCGATACCAGAATCTGATCCGGGATTTGATTTTTAAGCAGCTCTACCCCACTGTATCCGAGCGCAATCATACTCAAAATAAGTAAAAAAAGAACAAATTTTCTGTAGTTCTTCCTGACATTCATCTTTTGCACCTCACTTTAAATTCCATATCAAAAAAGCAGAGCCCTCAATTTCTCAGTCTCTGCTTTCAGTATGTGGATTTCGTGTGCAAAACACTCTAGTATTTTTTTGCGTTTTTTGCCAGTTCTTTCATTTCGCGCGCACTTTCCAGTACCGTATCTGTAATCTTTGCACCTCCAAGAATACGCGCCAGCTCTGAAATACGTTCTTCCTCGGACAACAGTCCAATATTAGTAACGGTTTTGCTGTTTGCCGGCTTTTTTTCGATAATGTAATGTTGATCAGCCATAGCTGCAATCTGTGCCAGGTGCGTGATACAGATTATCTGATGGTTTCCGGCAATCACCGCCATTTTTTCTGAAACCTTCTGCGCCGTTCTTCCGCTGATTCCGGTATCAATCTCATCAAAAATCAACGTCTCCACCGCGTCTTTATCTGCCATCACAGCCTTGATCGCCAGCATAATTCTGGAAAGCTCGCCTCCGGATGCAACGCTTCCCAGCGGCCGCAGCGGAAGCCCCGGATTCGTGGAAATCAGAAAACAGATTTCATCTTTTCCATTTTCTACAGGCTCCTCAAGTTCTTTAAAATCAATTGCAAAACGTACTTCCAGGAAATTCAAATCAACCAGTGCTTCTGTAATCCTTGCAGATAACTGTTTTGCATAGGATTTGCGGATTTTAGAAATTTCATCCGCTAATTTCCAAAGTTCCTGTTTCTTTTTTTCATAAGAAATCCGAAGCTGTTCCAGATATCCTTCATAATTTTCCAGAATCTCCAGACGTTCCCTTTTTTCCTGCTCGACCTTTTGAATCTGCTCTATCGTTTTTCCATATTTTGTCTTTAAATGATTGATCAGATCCAGCCGCTCCTGTGTACTGCCGAGCTCCTGCTCGTCAAACGAAAGCTCATCCATGTAATCAGACAGACTACGGTTAAAATCTCCAAGCAGATCTTCGATATCTGCCAGCATACGGTCAAGCTCTGCCAACGGCCCGTCAAAAGCCCGCACAGAGCCAATCGCACGTGCAGCACGGCCAATCTCTTCGCTGGCTCCTGAATAGCTGTCTGCCCCGGTGAGCGCCGCTGCCTCAGAAAGCGCTTCCATAATGCGCTGGCTATTTGTCATGCGGCGATAGGCTCCTTCCAGCTCCTCATCTTCTCCCGGCCGCAAAGCGGCTGACTCCATCTCGTGAATCTCAAACTGTAAAAAATCAAGCTCTTTTGCGCGCGCACTTTCGTCCTCATTTGCCTTTTTCCAGTCGCGTTTCGCTTTCTGATATGAGCGGTGAAGCTCCCGGCACCGCCGAATCTTTTCTTCCAGCTGTTCTCCCGCAAAACCGTCCAGAATCGCCAGATGATTTTTCGCATATAACAGCGACTGATGCTCATGCTGCCCATGAATATCAATCAGCTCACCGGCCAATTCCCGCACGACAGAAACCGGAACCGTCTCGCCGTTTATTTTGCTGACGCTGCGCCCGCTCTTATATTTTCGTGTGATAATAATTTCTCCGTCCGGACAGGCAATTTCCTGCTCCTCCATCTTCTTCAGCACTCGGGGATTTCGAGTCGAAAACAGAAGCTCCACCAGAGCATAATCTGCATCTTCCGGAACATAATCCCTGAAATTCCCGGTTCCAAGCGCGATATTGACGGAACCGATCACAATGGATTTACCCGCCCCTGTCTCACCTGTCATGATGTTCAGTCCCGGGCCGAAATCTACCTCTGCCTCATGAATCAGAGCCATATTTTTTACGTGTAAACTGACTAACATATCTTTCCCTGCTCTCTCCCGAACGGCCTATGCCATACGTTTCTTTTCATTTCCGTCCGACAATCCGGCTGATCTTTTCCATAACAATGATTGTATCGTCTACGCTGCGAATCGCACACATGATCGTATCATCCCCCGCGATACACCCTGCCACTTCGCCCCAGTGCATCGCGTCAATCGCGGCCGCTACCGCCATTGCCATACCGGAAACCGTTTTCACCACAAGAATATTTTGTGCCATGTCCATGGATACAAAACCATCCTTCAGAACACGCAAGTATTTTTCATTCATTCCGCTGCTCTGGCTCTGCATCAGCGCATATTTCTGTCTGCCGTCGTTCGTTGCAATTTTTGTCAGCTTCAGTTCCCGTATATCGCGGGATATCGTAGCCTGCGTCACACGGTAGCCTTCACGTTTCAGGTACTCCGCCAGTTCTTCCTGTGTCTCAATATCATATTTTCCGATCAGATCGACAATTTTGGCATGTCTTCCGATTTTCATAGCAAAACCCTCTCTATTTATTCATTTTCTCACGCAAAATTTCCAGAAAACTCGTATTTTTCATTTTAACCATCGAAGCTCTGCGTTCTGATTTCGTTATTACGATCTTATCCCCTGTATTCAGTTTCACTGACGTATCTCCGTCAAACGTAGCCTCCGCACCGTCGACATCCGTGCTGTGACCGGAAGCAATCTCAATCGTAATCTCCACTCCGTCCGGCAGTACAATCGGCCTGGAATTTAAAGTATGCGGTGCAATCGCCGTCAGCAGCATCAGCGACGCCTGCGGCGCCACAATCGGCCCGCCTGCCGACAGGTTATACCCGGTCGAACCGGTCGGCGTTGCTATGATCACTCCGTCTGCGGAATACGAGGTTAAAAAAACGCCGTCCACATAAATATTGAAATCAACCATCCGGAGACGTCCGTTTCTGGAAATCACAATATCATTCAGTGCAATATCCTCCAGCAGCTTTCGATTCTGATGCCAGGCAGCCCCCTGAATCATCATCCGGTGTTCGAGCGAATACGCCCCTTCCATCAGCTTATCAAGCGCGGGCTGGATACTGCGGTGCTCAATCTCAGCCAGATATCCAAGTGTTCCCATATTTACGCCAAGCAGCGGCAGCTCTGTCTCCACAAGATCTCTGGCCGCCTGCAAAAGCGTCCCATCGCCGCCGAGCACCAGAACGCATTCCACATCCGCCGGAATGCAACCGGCATCTGTATAGCGGTAGCCACACGAAACTCCGTAATACGCATTATTTCCACTGCCTTCCTCTTGCGTATACTGCTCTGGTTCTCCATCCGGCCGCACAGACAGACCTCTTTGCTCCTCCTGGTGGATATAGCAGGTCTTTCCCCGGGACTCCAGATACTCCTTTATGTATCCGGCTGTCCTGCATTCCGGATCTTTCAGACAATTTGTAATCACATAAAATTTATTCATCGGTACCCTCAGTCAAGCGTTTCATGTGCCAGAGCTACGATTTTCTCCACAGCTCCTTGTTCCAGAACAGACGATTCTGCTGTCTTTTTCAGGTGCAGCAGATACTCAATGTTTCCCTCCGGCCCTTTGATCGGTGAAAACTCCAGCGCCAAAGCGCAAAGACCGATTGTCCCGGCATAATCAATCACCTTGTAAATGACCTCTTCATGCACCTTCGGATCTCTCACAACGCCCTTTTTTCCGACCTTTTCCCGCCCGGCTTCAAACTGCGGCTTAATCAGGCAGACAATCTGCGCATCCTCTGTCGTGAGCTCCCGCACCGGAAGCAGTACCTTCGTCAGAGAAATAAACGAAACGTCAATCGACACAAACGACGGCCTTTCCTGAATATCTTCCGGAACCACATACCGGATATTTGTCTTTTCCATGCAGACCACATGTTCATCGTTGCGCAGCTTCCAGTCAAGCTGACCATGGCCAACGTCAACAGAATATACTTTCACAGCGCCGTTTTGCAGCATGCAGTCCGTAAATCCTCCCGTAGATGCGCCGACGTCCATACAGACGCAGCCTTCCAAAGAGAGTCCGAAATGCTCCATTGCTTTTTCAAGCTTCAGACCTCCCCTGCTCACATATCTGAGCTGGTTTCCCTTTACTGTAATCTCCGCTTTTATGTCAATCATTGTCCCGGCTTTATCCTCGCGCTGACCATTTACCAGAACATTACCGGCCATAATCACCGCTTTCGCCTTTTCCCTGGAAGACGCCAGTCCCTGCTGTACCAAAAGTACATCCAATCGTTCCTTCATTTTCTGCTCCTATTTCTACTGCTGATACTGCGCAATGATCTTCTTAAATATAGAATCTGCATCAACGCAGGCCTCTTTTCTGAGCACCTCCACATTTCCATGCTCAATGTAATCATCTGGCAATGCCACCTGCAACACATGAAGATCTGCACCGGTTTCATGATAGTATTCCAGTACCTTTTCTCCAAAACCGCCGTTTTTGACATTTTCCTCCATTGTAACCACCAGCCGGTGATCCTGCGCCAGATAATCCAGCATCTTTTCATCTATTGGTTTTACAAACCGGGCGTTTACAATACTGCAATGATAGCCCAGCTCTTTCATCCGGTCACGAACCTCCAGCGCCGTCTCGATCATACTCCCGACCGCCACAAGCGCAAGCCCGTTTTCATCATAAAGTATCTCACTTTTCCCATATACTACAGGCGCACGAAACTCCTGTAATCCGTCATATGCCTCTCCCCGCGGGTAACGCAGTGCAATCGGCCCATCATATGCAATGGCATATTTCAGCATATCGGCCAATTCCCATTTGTTTTTTGGCGCCATGACGCACATATTCGGAATACTGGAAAGATAGGACAAATCAAAAAGCCCCTGATGTGTCTCTCCGTCGCTTCCCACCAGCCCTGCGCGGTCCACTGCAAACACAACCGGAAGATTCTGGATACAGACGTCATGAATCACCTGGTCAAATCCACGCTGCAAAAAAGACGAATAGACAGCCACTACAGGCTTTAAACCGCCCGCAGCCAGCCCAGCGGCAAACGTCACCGCATGTCCCTCTGCAATTCCGACATCGAAAAAACGTTCAGGGTACATATTCCGGAAACGTTTCAACCCTGTACCGTCCGGCATCGCTGCCGTTACAGCCACCAGCTTTTCCTCCCGCGCGCCCATCTTGCACATCACAGTGGAAAACACATCTGTATACGCCGCTTTTTTCTTTCGCTTTAGCGGCAGCCCTGTCTCCACATCAAATGGCTCCGCTCCATGGAACCGTGACGGCATCCGCTCTGCCGGAGCATAGCCTTTTCCTTTTTTCGTCAGTACGTGCACAAGAACCGGACCGTTTACTCGTTTTGCATCCTGAAAAACACGCATCATCCGTGGAATGTTATACCCGTCCACCGGTCCGAGGTACGTGATTCCCATCTCCTCAAAAAACATTCCCGGCACGAAAAACTGTTTGATTCCCTGTTTCGTATTGCGCAGCCCTCTGACCAGTTTTCCGCCATACACTGGAATTTTATTCAAGGTATTCTCCACACCCAGCTTCAAACCAGTATATTTTTCCGCGGTCCTGATATTGCTCAGATACGCGGAAATGCCGCCTACATTCCGGGATATAGACATCTCATTGTCATTCAGAACAATGATAAAATTCGTCTTCAGCTGCGCCGCATTGTTGAGCGCCTCATATGCCATCCCGCCGGTCAGCGCCCCGTCACCAATCACAGAGACCACCGAGTAATCCTCGCCGCGCACATCCCGCGCACAGACATAGCCAAGTCCGGCTGATATCGAAGTGGAGCTGTGCCCCGTATCAAATGCATCACAATCGCTTTCTTTTCGCTTCGGAAAGCCGCTCATACCGCCGAATTTACGCAGACTATCAAATCCATCCTTGCGGCCGGTCAGAATCTTATGCGTATAAGCCTGGTGCCCGACGTCCCAGATCATCTTGTCGCGCGGCAGATCAAAGCTCAGGTGAAGCGCCATCGTAAGCTCCACAACCCCCAGATTGGACGCCAGATGCCCTCCGGTCCTGCTGATATTTTCAATCAGAAAATCACGGATTTCCTGCGCAAGCTCCGGAAGCTTCTCTTTTTCTATCTTTTTGATATCGTTTACTTCATTTATTTTCTCTAACAGAATAAACGCCATCCTTCCTTACGCACTGCGATGAATCAGATTCAGAATCAATTCCCGCAAAAATTCATTGTCGCAGGACAATTCATCCAGAATCTTTATGGCCTCCTCTGAGTATGCTGCCACATCCTCCTGTGCTTTTTCCAGTCCTTTAACCGTCACGTATGTCGTCTTGTTATTTTTCTCATCGCTGTTGACCGGTTTGCCAAGCGTTTCCTGCTCTCCAATCACATCCAGTATGTCATCCTGAATCTGAAAAGCAAGCCCGACATTCCTTGCAATCTGCTGTACCTTTTCAATTTCTGCTTCAGACGCTCCGGCCAGAACCGCGCCGATCATCATAGACGCCTCAATCAGAGCGCCTGTCTTCAGCCGGTAAATAAAATAGAGCTGTTCCTGCGTCAGCGGCTGATTGACATACTCTACGTCTACAGACTGCCCTCCGATCATGCCGTCGTATCCGGTTTTCCCGGAAAGAATCTGAAACGCCCTGCCTATTCCCGGATTCTCCGGTTCCATATCAAAAGCCCTGGAAGCAGTTTCATACGCCAGATTCAACAGCGCGTCGCCTGCCAGGATCGCCATCGCCTCTCCATAAACAACGTGTGTCGTCTTCTTTCCTCGGCGATATTCGTCATTGTCCATTGCCGGAAGGTCGTCATGAATCAGCGAATGGGTGTGAATCATCTCAATCGCTGCCATAAAAGGCTGAATCACCGCAGACGAACCGCCAAACATAACGTACGTCTGCTGCATCAAAAGCGGGCGCAGTTTTTTCCCGCCAACCAGCATACTGTAATCCACAGCCTCCAGAAGCGTCCGCTGAAATCCTTTTTCCTCCGGAAGGTAGCTCTGGATAATGCTCTTTATCTCTGTCACGCGTTTCTTCATCTGACTGTCAAAATTCGTCAAATCCACCATCCCCATTCATGATACGTATTTTTTTCTCAACCACATCTATCTTTTCATTACAGCTGGCCAGAAGCTCCATCCCCTGCTGATACAGCCGGAAAGATTCTTCCAGAGGAAGCTCACGGTCTTCCATTTTTTCCAGCATTTCATCCAGCCGGGCAAAGGACGCTTCGAGTGTCAACTCTTCCGTCTTTTTGCCCTGTTCTACGGTCTCCTCCAGCATCGTCTCTTCCGTCTTTTTGCCCTGCTCCACGTTTTCCTCCAGCGTCATCTCTTTCGATTTCTTATCTTGCTCCTGCATAGCTGTCCCACCTCCGCATTACTAGCGAATCTTTTCGGTCCGCATCACCTGCGCCACAATCTTGCCATCGCTCACAAGCAGTTCCAGTTCTTCATCCTTATGGACCTGCTCAACGGAAAATACACGTTTGCCCGCTCCATCTGTCACAGCCGCGTAACCCTGCGCCAGCTTTTCAAGCGGCGAAAGTCCTTTCATACGCTCAATATAGACCGCCATCTGATGCCGCCGCTCTTGCAGCGACATTTTCATCTGCGTCTCAAGCTGTTCCTCCAGATCTGCCGCACGCATTCTCAATTCCCGGACACGCTGTACCGGGCTTAAATGCTCAAGCCGCATTCTCTTTTCATCGAGCCGCATCCGGCTGCTTTCAATCCGATACCAGAGCAGCCGTTCCATGCGCCTGCGTTCGTCCTGCAGCCGTTCCTGCACTCCACGTACATCCATAACTGCAAGCTCAGCCGCCGCGGAAGGCGTAGGCGCCCGCAAATCCGCAACATAATCTGCAATCGTCGTATCTGTCTCGTGTCCCACTGCCGAAATCACAGGCGTATGACAGGCAAAAATAGCCCGCGCCACAAGTTCTTCGTTAAACGCCCACAAATCCTCAATCGAGCCGCCACCGCGCCCGACAATAATTACATCCAGTCCAAGTGCATCCAGCTTTGCAAGCCCGTCAGCCACACTCTGCGCCGCACCTTCTCCCTGAACCCTGGCCGGATATAAAATCAGCTCAATCCCGGGATTACGGCGTGTGGAGATATTGATAATGTCCCGCACGGCCGCTCCGGTCGGAGCCGTCACAATCCCCATCCGGCGCACATAAGACGGAATGGCTTTTTTATATTCCCGTGAAAACATGCCCATCTCTTCGAGCTCCTGTTTCAGCGCCAGAAAACGTTCGTACAGAACTCCCGCACCGTCCAGCTGAATGCGATTCGCATACAGCTGATACTTGCCATCACGCTCGTAGACATTTACACTGCCTTCCACCACCACCTGCTGTCCGTCAGACATCCGAAAAGCCAGTCCCTTTCTGGCACCGGCAAACATAATACAGGCAATCGTACCAACCGCATCTTTCAGCGAAAAATAGATATGTCCCGACGTATGATATTTACAGTTCGAGACCTCTCCCCTGACACTGATTCTGTTCAGTACAAAATCCTGTGAAAACATATTTTTGATGTACGTGTTGATCTGACCAACGGAATAAACTTTCTGCATATAAGTCAAACCTCTGTTATGCCAGCTTTGCCAGAACTCCATTCACAAAAGAGGGAGAATCATCTCCGCCATATTTCTTGGCAAGCTCTACCGCCTCATTGATGGCAACCTTTACCGGAACCTCATCGTCATGCAGCATTTCATATACAGCCAGCCGAAGGACTGCCAGATCGGTCTTTCCCATCCGGTCTGTTTTCCATCCTTTTGCCACTTCATTGATTTTCCCATCCAGTTCCGGGATCTGATCTTTAATATGCCCAAATTTTTCTGTCATATAATCATGTTCTTCCTGCGTCGCTTCCGGCAAATTCGCAAAATACCGCTCTACCTGTTCCGGAATCTCACTGCTGCTGTAAAACTCTCCGCAGAAAACAAGTTTGAAAATATGCTCCCTGATTTCACTTCTTTTCATATCCCGCTCTTTCTCCTCTTATGAAATAAGAATCCTGCCACGTAATACTTTTCTTTGATATAAAAAAGCTGCTTCACAAAATGTTCACACGCAGACCGATTCAGAGTACTTCCCGAATAGAGAATAGAAAAACTCCGGCCGGAAAGCCTCTGATCTATTACCGTCTGTATGAAAAACGATTTGTGCAGCAGCCTCTGTTTAGTTCTTATCCATTAAAACATTTACGATTTTAATGTTCACTTCTGCAACTTCAAGACCTGTCATTGTCTCAATCGCTGTCTTTACCTTTTCCTGAATCTTGGAGCTGGTCGCCGGAACGCTGTAGCCATAGTGAATATTGATAGCAAGCGCTACGTGTACCGTATTCTCATCCATCGTAATCTTAACACCTTTGGAAAGTCCTTTTGTACCAAGCTTTGCGATCAGATCACGCGTCACATTCCCTGCCATCGAGGCAACGCCGTCCACCTCCGATGCCGCAAGCCCCGCAATAATAGCGACCACTTCATCTGCAATGCGAACTTCGCCAAATTTCTCTTCATTTTCTAATTTATGTGTATGAAGTTCTGTATTTTCCATGAGATACCTCCAAAAGATCAATTATAATTGTTCATTGTCTATATTATACCATATAACAAAACGCGCGGCATGTTCCATGCCTTTTATGGAGATCTGCATTTGCAGCTTTCCATAACCTATATTATAGTGAACAAAATCATATTTGGCAAGAAAGATTTCGCATTCTTCCTTTACCGGCCAAATTCTGACAGAATCAAACCTTCATTTCGCTCCAGCACCATGCCCACGGACCAGCTGTTCACGAACAGTAAAAGCGGCCTGTCTTTCAGATCCTTGATCTTCTTCATATCAGATGTACCGACAATCCGGTTCAGGTCAATCTCCTCATTTTCAATCCAGCGGATATGCTCGTACGGCAGCATTTCCAGACGAATATCTACATTATATTCATTTTCCAGACGGTATTTGAGCACGTCAAACTGCAAGACGCCGACAACGCCGACAATAATCTCTTCCATTCCGGTATTGTACTCCTGGAAAATCTGAATGGCGCCTTCCTGCGCAATCTGATTGATACCCTTGACAAACTGTTTTCGTTTCATTGTATCAAGCTGCCGCACCCGTGCGAAATGCTCCGGAGCAAAGGTCGGAATCCCCTCGTATGCAAATTTTTTGCCCGGCATACAGATGGTATCACCGATCGAAAAAATCCCCGGATCGAACACGCCAATAATATCGCCCGCATACGCCTCGGTTACGATATGACGCTCCTGTGCCATCATCTGCTGCGGCTGCGACAAACGCTGTCTGCGTTCCCCCTGCACGTGATACACCTCCATCCCGGCATCAAATTTTCCGGAACAGATGCGCATGAATGCAATCCTGTCACGATGCGCCTTATTCATATTTGCCTGAATTTTAAATACAAAAGCGGAAAAATCCTCCTCCATCGGATCAACCACACCGCAGTCTGCTGTTCTGGGCAGCGGTGATGTTGTCATGGACAGGAAATGCTTCAGAAAAATCTCCACTCCGAAATTCGTTAAAGCCGAACCGAAAAATACCGGCGACAGCTTACCCTGGCTGACCAGTTCCTGGTCAAACTCCGCGGAAGCGCCGTCCAGCAGCTCAATCTCCTCCATCAGAGTTTCTTTATTCTGTGTGCCGATAAATTCCTCAAGCTCCGGCGCATCCACGTCAATCTCTGTAGCTACCCCGGCCTTCGTTCCCTTCTGAGTGTCCGTAAATGTTGTCACTTTCCGCGTCCCGCGCTCATAAACACCCTTGAAATTTTTACCTGAACCGATCGGCCAGTTGATCGGACACGTTGCAATCCCCAGCTCCTTCTCGATGTCATCCAGAAGCTCAAACGTATCGTTCGCATCGCGATCCATCTTATTAATAAAGGTAAAAATCGGAATATGCCGCATCACACAGACCTTAAAAAGCTTTCTCGTCTGTGCCTCCACGCCCTTTGAAGCGTCGATCACCATCACGGCAGAATCGGCTGCCATCAGCGTGCGGTACGTATCCTCCGAGAAATCCTGATGTCCCGGAGTATCCAGAATGTTAATGCAGTATCCGCCATAATTAAACTGCAACACGGAAGAAGTAACCGAAATACCTCTCTCCTTCTCTATCTCCATCCAGTCTGAAACAGCATGGCGCGCCGTCGCCTTTCCTTTTACCGAACCGGCTAGATTGATCGCTCCGCCGTAAAGCAGGAATTTTTCCGTCAGCGTCGTCTTTCCTGCGTCCGGGTGCGAAATGATGGCAAACGTCCGTCTTTTCGTAATCTCTTCTTTTATATTGCCCACAGCATTTCCCTCCAACTGTTTTTTTCAGACCTCTTATAAAACGATTAAAAGCCCTGCTTATTCTAACAGGGCTTTACAAAACTGTCAATCGAAATCACAGCTGTCCTCAGTCCCGAGACCCGGCGTCCCGTCAAGGCTCTGCGTATTCAGCGTCTTTCTTCGAAGCCGCTCTTCCTCCGACTGTTTCAAAATATAATTTTTGATCTCTTTTGCATTTTTAATATGCATCAAACGCAAATCCGGGTCCGTCACATCGCCGCTGAAGCAATGCACAGTTCCCAACCCGAAAATACGCTCCAGAAGACTCGTCTCCAGCCGCACATCCACTACTTTATACATGTAGCAGTCATTTTCCACCCGTTTCAGAAAACCTGAATTCACAGTAATGATCTCTTCCTGCACTATATAAGTGGTAAATGTCAGGGGCAGCCCCAGAAAAGCCCACCGCTTTTTCTCTTTATATGACATAACATTCCTCCTTGTCTCTGAATATGAACCAATTGCGAAACTCTCATTCAAAATCAGTTCCCTGAAAATACATAGGGAACATCTGCATTCAAATCCTTACACTGTCTTTATTTCGAAAATTATAACGTATTTCAAAAACGAAGACAAGAAAAAATTTATCTTTTCTCTTGAATTTCCAGTTCAGATACGGTATGATATGGCGAAAGAAAACTGGAGTATTTTTTACCGAAGCTATAAAGCAAGGAGGATAACATGAGACACTTAATGAGTCCTTTGGACTTCTCGGTAGAGGAGCTTGACCGTCTTCTCGATCTGGCAAACGACATTGAAGCAAATCCTGAAAAATATGCACATGCCTGTTCCGGCAGGAAATTAGCCACTTTATTTTATGAACCAAGTACACGTACACGACTCAGTTTTGAAGCAGCGATGCTGAACCTGGGTGGTAGCGTACTTGGTTTTTCTTCGGCTGATTCCAGCTCAGCGGCCAAAGGAGAGAGCGTTTCTGACACGATCCGCGTCATCTCCTGCTACGCAGACATCTGCGCGATGCGTCACCCAAAAGAAGGTGCCCCGCTTGTAGCCTCCACAAAATCCCGTATTCCGGTCATCAATGCCGGAGACGGCGGCCACCAGCATCCGACTCAGACACTTACAGACCTGCTGACCATCCGCTCCCTCAAGGGACGTCTCGGCAAATTTACGATCGGCCTGTGCGGTGATCTCAAATTCGGCCGCACGGTACATTCTCTGATTCAGGCTCTAATCCGCTACCCTGATGTCAATTTCATCCTGATTTCACCGGAAGAGCTCCGCATTCCCGATAATATCCGCGAGGACGTCCTGCGCCGGAACCACCAGAATTTCAAAGAAGTCGTCCGCCTCGAGGACGCGCTGCCTGATCTGGACCTTCTCTACATGACAAGAGTCCAGAAAGAGCGTTTCTTCAACGAAGAAGATTACGTGCGCATGAAAGATTTCTACATTCTTGACCGTGAAAAAATGAAACTGGCCGGACCGGACATGATCGTTCTCCACCCACTTCCCAGGGTAAACGAAATTTCCGTCGATATTGACGACGATCCCCGCGCTGCCTATTTCAAACAGGTACAATACGGCGTATACGTCAGAATGGCACTGATTCTCACACTGTTGGAGGTAAAAGTATGTTAAATGTCGGACAATTAAACGAAGGCGTGGTACTTGACCACATAGAAGCCGGAAAAAGCATGTCAATTTACAAATACCTGAAACTCGACCAGATGGACTGCTGTGTCGCAATCATCAAAAACGCCCACAGCAACAAGATGGGAAAAAAAGACATCATCAAAGTAGAATGCCCGATTGATGAACTTGACCTGAACGTTCTCGGCTTCATTGACCACCGCATCACAGTCAACATCATCCAAAACGGCGCAATCGTAGCAAAAAAAGACCTGAAACTACCCAAAAAACTCATCAACATCATCCACTGCAAAAACCCGCGGTGCATCACCTCCATCGAACAGGAACTAGACCAAATCTTCTTCCTCGCCGACGAAGAACGCGAAACCTACCGCTGCATGTACTGCGAAGAAAAATACCGCAGCTCCCGCAAAAAAAACTAAAAAACCACCCACTACAAAATTTAACAATTTGAATTCTTAACACAGAAACAGCCCGAGAGGGGACGACTGCTCAACGCAAACCCTGTAAGGCCGCCGGTATTTAATGAGTTTAAGCGAAGCGCCAAACGAATTTAGTACCGCTGCGTGCCGAACGGAGCGAAAGCGCGTTTGCGAGGGGCAGCCGTCCCCTCCCGGGCGTCCGGATTAATCCATACCTCCGCCTTTCACTACCCTCTCATATTTCAAAAACACATATTCCAAATCAAAATACGTCTGCTCCTCGCTATCTGCCGTAATCTCCCACTCATCCATTGCATCGAGATCTGGAAAATAAACGTCTGCCTCATACGCGTGGTTAATCTTTGTCACATGAGCCGTGTTGCAGTACGGCAGGAACTGCCGGTAAATGCTTTCTCCTCCGATAATATAAATATCATCGCTTTCATACTTTTTCAGCTCTTTCAGAACCTCCTCCACCGTGTGCAAAACAATCGCGTCTTTTACCTGATAATCCGGACGTTTTGTCAGCACAATATTGGTCCTGTTTTTTAAAGGAAGTCCGTTCGGAAAACTCTCAAGCGTCTTTCTCCCCATTACCACTACTTTGCCGGAAGTTGTCTCCCGAAAAAATTTCATATCGGACGGAATACTCACAAGAAGCTTGTTTCCCTTTCCAATTCCCCAGTTTTTATCTACTGCCACGATCAGATTCATCTGTATTTCTCCTCTCCATCATCGCGATATGCTCCCGCATCAGCTCCTGCGTAAGCTCGTAAACACTCCAGCTACAGTTATGCGGCGTGAGAACTGCTTTCAGCGGAATCGGTGCAATCCCAGTCTGCCGATAAGCTCGCAAAAACAAATCCAGCTTCTCCTCTGAAAATGCCACAAACACAAGAATTTCCGCCTGATGATACACGGCCGGCGCTTTTCTTTTCTCCTGCACCCCCTGCAATTCGCCCGCTTTCATCCCGGCAAGAACACCGACGCGCCGCTCAATATCCGCAGCGCAAAGCCGCCTTGCACCGCATCCCAGGCGACTGCAAAGCGCCTCAATCTGCTCCCATTTCCTATCCTCTTCGGTATAACATAAAATAAAAGCCAAATCCTGCATCTTCACACTCTGTTCCTTTCCATCACAGGCCAGTATATCGTTCAAACTGACCGCTCAGAAGCCTTATTGCACCTACACAGCCACCGGAATATTACGAATCTGCGGTCCCGTTGCATAATCTTCCACGTGCAAATCCTCCACCGTAAATGCATAAAAATCTTTGATTCCAGGCGTCAACCATACCTTCGGCGCCGGATGCTCTTCCCGCGTAATCAATTCTCTCACAAGTGGAATGTGTCTGTCATAAATGTGCGCATCCGCAATCACATGTACCAGCTCTCCCACCTGCATATCACAGCACTGCGCAATCATATGCACCAGAAGTGCATACTGCACAACATTCCAGTTATTTGCAGTCAGGACATCCTGCGATCTCTGATTCAGAATCGCATTCAAAACCAGGCGGTCGTCATCCGCCTCTTTCGTCACGCTGAATGTCATACTGTAGGCACACGGATAAAGGTTCATTTCATGCAGGTCCGCATGAACGTAAATATTCGTCATAATCCTTCGGCTGTACGGATTATTCTTCAGATCATACAGTACTCGGTCCACCTGATCCATCAGGCCTTCCCGGTACTGATGCTTCACACCAAGCTGGTACCCGTAAGCTTTCCCGATACTCCCTGTCTCATCCGCCCAGCTGTCCCAGATATGACTGTTCAGCTCATGGATATTGTTTGACTTTTTCTGCCAGATCCACAAAAGCTCGTCAAAAGCATTTTTAATCCCCGTGCGGCGCAGCGTCATGGCTGGAAACTCTTTGCGAAGATCATAGCGATTCACCACACCAAATCGCTTCACCGTATAGGCACTGGAACCATCCTCCCATTTAGGACGAACCTTCTCCCCCTCTGTACTCACACCATGCTCCAGAATATCCAGGCACATTTCCTTAAAAATCTTGTCAGCGTAACTCATAAATATCCTCCTGTCTGTCTTCCTAAGTTGATCTTTCTAAAGCCTGCTCAATAAATGAGTCGGCTGATTCCCGTGTCCTCTGCAAATCCAGACGCATTATACAAAAACAGAAAATCCGTATATTCCCCTTCTGCAATCAGCTCACTTAGCTTTTGATTGTAGTAACGGATATCCAGCATATCAATCTGGTCATATCCATCTAACAGAAACGGCACAAAGCAATGTGCGTAAGAGTCTTTGACAACAAGAATCCGTTTTCCGGTATTCTGGCGCGTGGCAATTTTGACCAGCGCATGATTTCCTCCAAAAAAGACATTGTATTTACTCTTTGTACGCAAAGACGGATAATCATACAGGCTGTATGTGATTTCCGGATTTCCGTTTTTCTCCACTGTATAAAAGATATCTTCTTTGTGCTGATACAGTTCGATCGAATCCTGTTCCGTGCGAATGCCAAGTTTGGACTGAATGGTTCCCTCAAAACTGTCTGTCACAGTCTCTATCTCATAATCATCCTGTGAAGGCACCACACCCCCCTGCTGCCCTGCCCACGCCTGGTACGTATAAAAGGCGGCCAGCGTCGTCCAGTGGTGATCCGTACGGTAATAAATCTCTTCTTCCTTATGCTCCCGCAAAACAGCGGCCGCATCAAACCACATACCCTCTGGTAAAACCGCTTCCAGCTCCTTCAAATACTGCTCCTCGTCATACGGCGACGCAAACGGCGGAAGCTTATCGCTTAAAATATCCACCGCATTCGGTATCACCATAAAGGTCATATGCCCACTCTCAAATCTGTCCTGATACTGCTTGGCGAACTGCCCCAGCACCCGAACATTCTGTCGTGCCGTATCGGTCGTAAAAGAACCGGTATGTTTTTCAATGAGATAATCATCTTTCGCAAAATAAATATCTTTGCTCTCCCTGCGCCCGATCGCCCGCTCCACACCTGTCTTAAGGCCAATCCAGCCGTCGCGCCCCACGAACTGATCCGTCAGGTATTTCTCGTAATCGGCTTCAAAGTCCCCGCTCAAAACCGACTCCAGCGTAACCTTCGGCATCTGCGCAAGGTCCCTGTTTTCAGATTCTGAATGCTGTGCATCCGGTTTTAAAAACGTTGCAACAGTAAATCCAAAAATCATAATACAGAACAATGTAATCACATTCCACGCCTGTTTTCTGTTCATAATACCTCTCTTTATTTCTCAATGATAAGTTTCTGATTTCCTTAAAAGCGGAAATACAAAAACGGATTAAATGAAGCATCCACCAGCCACGCCACCGAGAGCAGAAAAATACCGGCATAAAACAGATTCCGGACCACGATCACTGCAATATCATTCCCAGAAAGTACGCGGCAAATCCATCCGCCGATTCGTTTCGGAAGCTGTGTGCTGCCCAAAATCAGAAGTAGCAACAAAACCGCATTATTATATAGAAGATATACAAACTCCCGGTTCACGACTCCACTTCCGTAGCCGCCAAACAAGGCCCTCATATAAGCAAGACCTGCTCCCATATCTTCAAACACAAAAAGATTCCAGCCAAGCATCACAAAAAAGAGACAATACACATGCTGAATGGCGGACGGCAGTTTTTTCAGATATTTCCCAAGGAAAAATTTTTCAATTAACAATAATACTCCGTAGTAGACTCCCCAGATCACAAAGTTCCAGCTTGCTCCGTGCCAAATTCCGGTAAGAAGCCATACCACCAGAATGTTGCGTACATGAAACAGTCGGCTCACGCGGTTGCCGCCGAGCGGAATATACACGTAATCCCGAAACCACGTGCCCAGAGAAATATGCCATCTGCGCCAGAATTCCGTGATACTTTTTGATACATACGGATAATTAAAATTTTCCAGAAAGCGGAACCCGAACATGTGCCCCAGGCCAATCGCCATATCAGAATATGCAGAAAAATCAAAATACAGCTGAAACGTATACGCCGCAAGGCCCATCCAGGCGGTAAGTACCGGCAGCTGCGCGACGGACATTGTCTGAATACTGTTCCAGAGCTGTCCCGCATTGTTTGCCAGAAGCACCTTCTTCCCAAGCCCCAGCATAAAACGGTTTACACCCTCTGCAAACTGAATCGAAGTTTCCTTTCTGCTTCTGAGCTGTTCATCAATCGTTTTATACTGAACAATCGGACCTGCAATCAGCTGTGGAAACATCGTGACATAAGCCCCGAAAGAAATCAGATTTTTCTGTACTCGCGCCTCTCCCCGATATACGTCAATCGTATAAGACATGGTCTGAAACGTATAAAAAGAAATTCCGATCGGCAGCGCAACATGAAGAAGATCCAGTCCGGCTCCTGTGAGGCTGTTTGCCGTATCAATGGCAAAATCCGCATATTTAAAAAAACCGAGCAACGACAGACTGACAACGGAAGACGCCACAAGCGCAAACTTTGCCCCCTTTTCGCGGTTCTTTTGTTTCATCTGGTCGACCATAATTCCGCCCATATAGGACACAAGAATGGAAACCAGCATCAGAATAATATAAACCGGCTCCCCCCATGCATAAAACAAAAGGCTGAATAACAGAAGCGCCAGATTCCGCAGAGAACGCGGCGCCAGATAGTACACAACAAGAACTGCCGGCAAAAACCGGAACAGAAACAGTAAACTGCTGAAAACCATATCTTTTCTCCTGTAATTTTACTGCAACGTCACAGACCCTGCAAGCAGTACTCTTCCACCGCCGCGTCCGGAACGCTCTAAGGCCGATTATATAATAAAGAAGTCAGATTAGCAAATTAAATTTTCCTGCGACTTTTTTCCCTATAATTTGATTTCTGCTTTGTGAACCACTTGACTTTACCCCTGTTTCTTATATAATATATCCGTATGCCTGCCTGACAGGGACATCCCTGCCTTTGCCAGTTGCAGACAGCATCAAAACAAATTACTGTTCATATATTATAGATTACAAGAAGTGCAGGAGACAATTTATGGGTAAACCGAAGCGCAAACGCGCAAAGAAGCAGGATCATCTTATCCTAAATCTTCTGATTTTAGTCACGGTAGTTCTGGTCGTTT
Source organism: bacterium 1XD42-54 (assembly GCA_003612585.1). Classification (GTDB taxonomy): domain Bacteria; phylum Bacillota; class Clostridia; order Lachnospirales; family Lachnospiraceae; genus Choladousia. The sequence continues at coordinate 80,344 of RAZH01000002.1, read as the reverse complement.
TTGAAGGCCGCCTCGTTGTGACAATGTTTACATACCGTTCTGTCACAAATGCTTCCCCTGTTACTGCTCAGTCAGGCACATCTGCCTCGTCAACGGGCAGTATGACAGAATCGCAGCAGACAGAAAACGCTTCCACGACAAATGGATCTTCTTCCATGGAGGCTTCCCTTGCAGGTCTTCCGGGGAACCTGAGTATTCCGGAAGGTTCTGATCATTCCACTACATCGGCCCCTTCGAGCAACGCAGTTGTTCCAAAGGCCTCAACACCTGTCGATGATTCCTATTTTTCAGATGCCGTTTTTATTGGTGACTCCAGAATGGAAGGTTTCCGAAACGCTTCCGGCATCACACAGGGCCGTTTTTTCACAAGCGTCGGAATGTCTCTTTCTTCCATGCGAAGTGAAAATATCATCCAGACACCGGATGGAAATATCACAGTTGCAGCGGCACTCTCGGGAGGAACCTACAACAAAATCTATATCATGCTCGGCACAAATGACCTCGGTGAATATGACTGGAACTCTTTCCAGGACGGATTCGTATCCGCAGTGAAACGTTTCCAGGAAATTCAGCCAGGCGCGCTCATTTATATATGCAGCGTTATTTATGTAGAAGAATCCAAGGTTGATTCCACACAGTATGTCAACAATGCGAATGTCGACAAAATCAACTCCATCCTGCTTGATATCTGTGAGGAACAGGGTTATCATTATCTGAATTTGAATGAATTTCTGTCCAATGGCTATGGTGCTCTGATCGACGGTGCTTCCAGTGACGGAGTGCATATTTACCCGGATTACTGTAAACAGATGCTCGATTACCTCAAAAGCCATTACATTCCGGTCAACCAGCCGGACGACACATCTTCCGATGAAACAGAGGCAACAACTGATGCTGATGATTCTGTTTAAACAGACGATATCGGCATACAGATGCGAAACAAACATATAGAGAGGGGAACTTTATGATGAAAAAATTTACCACAATCCTCTGCACCGCTTCCATGGCACTCTGCCTGACAGCCTGCGGCGGCGGAAAGGAAAAAGACATCACAGTAGACACCGCCAAGCTTGCGAATGAGCTTCAGGCTGCAGTTACTTCAGACACACTCAGTGAGACAGCTTCTGATATGCTTTCTTCCATTTATTTCTTTGAAGACGGCGTAATCGAAGAAGGCGCTGCATATGCAAGCTCCGGCGCTACCGCATGTGAGATCGCTGTTGTAAAAAGTAAAGACGCCAAAGATACGGCCAATGTAGAAAAACTCTTCCAGACAAGAGTGGATAATCAGTCCAGCCTTTACGCTTCTTACAATGAAGGCGAAGTGAAAAAGCTCGATGAGGCTATTATCAAAAGCGCCGGTTCTTACACTGTACTGTGCGTCTGCGATGATCCGGATAAAGCAAACGATATTCTGAAAGATTACGGATTTTAGTCCTTTCTGAATTTTATAGCAAAGGACAGGTTGTAAAATCTTATAAAACAGGATAAACCTGGGAGGAATATATAAGTGGGGTTCCAAAACAAAAAGCACCCTATGCTTACGTATTTCTCCCAGGTTTTAATTTTGAAAGAATGTTTATTTAACTGGCTAAATCCCGCCTCTTGTAGACTACTAGCGCCCCGATTCCGGTTAGTACTGTCACTGCACAACAAACTGCTGCCAGAACAGCATCCGGTTTGCCTTTTGTAAAAATATCTGCCGCATTGGAAAAATAGTAAGGCGTTACGTATTTCAGCCACTCAATTCCCGGTATAACACGGCAAAGCATATCTGCAAGATATAAAAATACGGCAAGGCTAAATACTCCTCCAAGCTGTTTTTTCCGGCTGATTGCTGAAATCAGGAAACAAATACTGCCCACCTCAAATTGCAGCAGGATTTGCGCTGCATGATACCAGACATACGATTTCAGATTCGGCATTCCTCCAATCAGCGCCATACCTGCCAGCTCCCAGAGCATGCAGATCATCTGGAACACCAGAAGCATCGCAAGCATAGCCAGGTATTTCCATCCCACTACCGCTGTTCTTGTAAACGGAAGCGTATGCAAAAATTCTCCAGTATGCCCTTCCTCCTCTTTCGCTAAGAGAGACGCTCCAATCTGCGCTGCAAACATCGCACCTCCGATTGAAAAAACCATTGCAATTTCCGTTGCATAAAATCCCTCTACGGTCCCGATATTCAGACGATCCATGCCAAACGCCTTTGCAAACATACCGAGACTGGCGTAAAATCCGGCCATCTGCGCAATCGTATCTGCCAGGCTTTCAAAGAGCAACAGGCATCCGAAACAGATGATCCCCACACCAAACGACCAAAAGAGCAGCACCTTTTTATTCATTCTCAGTTCATGCTTCCACAGTATCATTTTTCCGTTCCTTTCTCATAATATGCTGAAAACAGCTCATCCAGCGACGGTTCTTCGATCAGTACGTCATCTACCTTTTCTTCCTCAAGCTTATGAATCAACTCCTGTGCACTTTGATACCAGGAAAAATGCTCCTCTTTCCCGTTTTTCCACACACGCACACGCCGAACCCGTGACCTGGAGAGATTTTCCACGGAATCTACCCGTATCAGCTCTCCTTCCCGTATAATCGCTGCATTCTGACAGTACCGCTTAACCTCAGAAAGCACATGGGAGGACAAAAAACAAGTGGTTCCTTTTTCTTTGTATTCCAGAAGAAGATGAAAAAACGCGTCCTGCATAAGCGGATCCAGCCCGGAAGTCGGCTCATCCAGAATCAGAAGCTCTGGCTCATGCTGCATGGCGCAGACAATGCTTACCTTTTTGCGATTACCGAGCGAAAGCTCACGTATGCGCTTCTCCTGCTCCACCTCAAACATTTCGCACATCCGATGCGACATCTTCTTGCAGTCTTTCCCCTGTGCCCCGGCTGCAAAGGAAATTACATCTTTGACCTTCATATCCGGATAAAAAAACGGCTCCGACGGCATGTAACCAACCCTCCGCATCAGATCCCGGTGCTGTGTGGAAGCATCCATTCCAAGCAGCCGAATGCTTCCCTCCTGATACCTCAAAAATCCAAGCATGCTCCGAATCGTAGTCGATTTCCCTGCCCCGTTTGGACCAAGAAAGCCAAATATATCTCCTTTTTCAACTTGAAGCGATATATCTTTTATTCCCCTGTGTTTTCCATAAAACTTTGTCAGATGATTGATATCTACAGCATATTCCATATCCAGTCTCCCTTTCTCATTGTGGAACAATCGTTCTGTGTTTCTTCTTATCTCACGAAATTTCACAACTGCCTGTTATGACACAGCACTTTTTTCCGGTTCCTGACCGCCCTTCTTCTGCTCTGACTTATATTTATCCAGCATCTGATTCAGCAGCTCCGTATCAATCCTCCGCTTTATCTTGTTTGCCAGACGGACACTCACATAAACCATCACCATATAAATACAAAAAAGTGCCGTCACCGTTTTTTTTCGGTCAAACCATAGAAAAATCCAGGAGGCCGCTGTATAACAGACAGAACAAACCAAAATCCCGGCCAGGCCCCACCGTCCAAGATGATCTGTCTCGTCAAAATTTTGAAACACATAAAGTTGCAGATAACACATCGCATACGTAAGCAAAATCATCTCTACCAAAACTGGAACCCTGGCGAAAAAATCTCCGTGCAACCCAAGATAGCAGCAGTAAAAAAACAAAATACAGCAAAAATACAGACACGCTCTGTATTCAATCATAATTTCTGTACTTAAATAACGTTTTAATCTCCTCCAACACCTCATATGCGCTTCGAAATAACACCCCAGTCTATTCCACATCTTCCTCGCCTCCTTTCAGTATCCTCCGCAGCTCTTTTCCATATTTCCGCGAAATAATTACCTGTTCCCCATTCTCCATCGTTGCCCGTATCCGACCTCCAGGTTCACTTTTCAGATAACTGATTTTATTGATATTCAAAATCATTGCTTTCGCGCATCGAAAAAAGCCTCTTCTGGTATATCGCAGTTCCAGCGCCTTTAAACTCGAAGAAATCCTTGCTACCTTATCCGCCAGATAAGCATACGTTATCCCATCAACATTTTCCAGATAAAAAATCTCCTCCGGAGCAAGATAAACCGTCTGTTCTTCCCAGACCGCAGGTATCTTCTGCACATCTCCACGTACAAATTCCACCAGAGTTTCTATTCTCGGCGTCATGCTCCGGTAGCAGATCACGATTTCGTCCTCTCCCTCCGTGATCTGATGTAACGTAAGCTTCATCAAAGCTCCTCCTTCTTCTCATTTTGTTCATTTTAACATTCTCTGAAAATATTACAACACAAAATGAGCTAAGATGCCATTTCTTTCGGTTAAAATGCAGTAAAACAAACTGAAAAATAGCAAGTAGCATTAAAAAAGGAAGCTCCTTTACCGTGGAGCTTCCTTTATAAGGCCAAACTTCAGGCCCTGAAACCAATGAAAACTAAATTTTCTCGTAATGTTCTTCTGTGTACCTTACTCATGATGACAGCCATGTGATCCGCACCCATGACTTCCACACGCGCCTTCCGAATGCCCATGCTCATGATGGCTGCAGTTCGCCTCTGTGGAATATGCAAGGGTACCTGCAAGCAGTGCATCTACTGCCGCATCGGCAGCTCCTGTCACGCCACAGTACAGACGGATGCCAGCCGATGCAAGTGCATTCTGTGCGCCCCCGCCTATTCCTCCGCAGATCAGAACATCCACCTGATTTGCCCGCAAAAAGCCTGCAAGTGCGCCATGGCCACTGCCGTTCGTATCAACCACCAGCGACTGGGTTACTTTATCACCCTCTACATCATAAATTTTGAACTGTTCTGTATGTCCAAAATGCTGAAAAATTTCTCCGTTATCGTAAGTTACTCCAATTCTCATCGTGTTTTTCTCTCCTTTTCTGTGAATCATCTGCATCCCATCGCTGCAATAACGATGGCAACACCCCTCCTGCTTTGCACACAGGATAAAATCGCCACCTGCTATATCAAGCATGCGTCCCTCAACAATGCAGGAAGCTATTTTCAATCTGGCGCTGCTGTATATCGCCTGGACCGTCGTTCGCGCAACATCCATCTGTACCGCGCACTGCTCCTGTGTCAGCCCCTCATAGTCGATCAGCCGGACACACTCATATTCATCCAGCGTCATAGCCGTACGCTTCATCTCAGGCCTTTCTGCTCTGGGACCAAAACTGCGGCAGGAAGGCACGGCACAAATGCGTCTTTTTTTACATGGTCTTGGCATTGCCTTCCTCTCTTTTTTCCTTTTTATAATCCCAGTATAGTTTTATTATTGACATATGTCAATAATTATTTCATCTATTTTTTACATTTTTTCCTTTATGAAATTAAAAAAATACAAAAAAACACTTGCAAAATTTCCAGTAATTTTATATAATATTCTAGTCGGTTGGAACGCCGTATGTATGCCGGATTAGCTCAGTCGGTAGAGCGACGCATTCGTAATGCGTAGGTCGTGGGTTCAAGTCCCATTTCCGGCTGAAAAAAAGCCTTGCTATTGCAAGGCTTTTTTTATATATTAATTTATCCACTATCTTTTTTATAGACCGCTTTATTTAATAAAACGGTCTATTGCTTTGTTCAATTCCTCTATTTCATGCATATCTCCGGACTCAATCGCATCCACCAGACAATGCTTGATATGATCCTGCAAAATTACTTTTCCCGCATTATTGATCGCAGCTTTCACGGCAGAAAGCTGAATCAAGACTTCACTGCAATCTCTGCCGTCTTCTACCATACGTTTAATGGATTCTACATGTCCAATCACGCGGGAAAGACGGTTCAACACAGCACGGGTATTTTCATGTGTATGCGTATGCACATGGCCTTCTTTCAAAGAATGGCTGTGCACGGACACTCCTGTTTCCGAGCTGTGCGCATGTGGCTCCGTCTCCTCATGGATATGTTCATATGGAACCCCATCTGCTGTTACGTGTGTGTGCACATGCTCCTGTCGCGTCTTATCCTTCATACATCTAATTCCTTTTCTTAACATCCTTTTTTTCGGACACTTTTTTACCTGCTGTCCTTTTTTTCTGATCCTTTGCCCTGTCTTCTTTCACCGATTCTCGCTCTGCCGCTGCGTTCGTTGTTTTTGCTGCCGTTTTCTTCGGTGCAGTTGTTTTTTTCACTGCCGTTTTTCCCGCCGCAGCTTTCTTCACTGTTGCTTTTCTCGCTGTTTCCTTTACTTCCGTACATTGAAATACAGAAATTCCCATTGGCGGCACCAGTATTTCGATCGAATTTTCACGGTCATCGCAAACATTCTTTTTGGAAGATCTTGCACGCGGGTTCGTATTTCCTTCTCCGCCAAACTCAGTGCTGTCACTGTTGAAAATTTCCTTGAACTTACCATTGTACGGAACGCCAATCCTGTGCTTTTCATATACAAGCGGTGAAAAATTCACAACAATGAGAAGGTCATTCTCCTGTTTTTCACCTCGGCGCATGAAAACAAGCATATTTTCATCTGCGGAAATACTGTTAATCCACTCGAATCCCTGCGAATCATAGTCTTTACTAAACAGCGCCGGCTGCTCTTTGTACAGCCTAATCAGCGCTTTCATGTAAGTCTGCATCTGCCGATGTTCCTCGTAATCGAGCAGACCCCACTCCACAGATTTTTCCTCACTCCACTCATCAAACTGTGCAATATCCTGTCCCATAAACAAAAGTTTTTTGCCCGGATGCGTCATCATATATCCATAAGCGGCGCGCAGATTCGCAAACTTAGCCTTCCGCTTGCCCGGCATCTTTCCGATCAGGGATGCCTTCCCATGTACGACTTCATCGTGCGAGATTGTCAGAATAAAATCCTCACTGTACGCATAAATCATGCTGAAGGTCAATTCTCCATGATGATAAGACCGGAAAAACGGGTCCAACTGCATATAGCCCAGGAAATCATTCATCCAGCCCATATTCCATTTATAATCAAACCCAAGACCGTTATCCTCAACCGGAGCCGTAATTTTGGGCCATGCGGTAGATTCTTCTGCAATCAGAATTGCTCCGTCTCCATCTTTTTTGAAAATGGAATTCAGATGCTTGAAAAATTCCACGGCCTCCAGGTTTTCGTTCCCACCATAGATATTGGCCACCCACTCACCGTCATTTTTTCCATAGTCCAGATAAAGCATAGACGCAACCGCATCCATGCGAATCCCGTCTGCATGGTACACATTTTTCCAGAATAACGCATTGGCAATTAAAAAGTTCGATACCTCCGGCCGACCATAATTGTAAATCAGTGTTCCCCAGTGCGGATGACTTCCCTTTCTCGGATCAAAATGCTCATACAGACACGTACCGTCAAAATTGCTCAGCCCATGTGTATCTCTGGGAAAATGTGCCGGAACCCAATCAAGAATTACACCAATATGATTTTCATGCATATAGTTCATAAAATACATGAAATCCTGCGGTGAACCGTATCTGGCAGTCGGAGCGTAATATCCAGTCACCTGATAGCCCCATGAGCCGTCAAACGGATGTTCCATTACGGGAAGCAGTTCGATATGCGTATATCCCATGTCTTTTACATAGTCTGCAATCATTGGCGCAAGTTCACGATAATTGTAAAACGGGCGTCCATCCTCCGGTTTTTTAAATGAACCAAGATGCAGTTCATACACAAACATCGGCTCCGTCTTTGTATCGCGTTTTTTTCGCTCCTCCATCCAGGCTTCGTCATTCCAAGAAAAGTCGTGAAGGTCAACAACTACCGATGCAGTATCCGGGCGAAGCTCCGCTGCATTTGCATACGGGTCCGCTTTCAGATAAGTAAGTCCTCCTTTTGCCTTCACTTCATATTTATAGAGTGCTCCCTTTTGAATACCCGGAACGAACAGTTCAAAAATTCCGGTATCACCGAAACGTCTCATTGGAAGCCTGCGCCCATCCCAAAAGTTGAAATCCCCGACGATGCTGACTCGTATCGCATTCGGCGCCCATACAGCAAAATAAACACCCTCTGTGTCGCCTACCGTTACGGGGTGCGCGCCCAGTTTCTTATAAATATCATAACAGATACCTGCGTTAAATCGCTTTGCCTCTTTCTCTGTAATCAGCGGTGCATATGCATATGCATCCAGCTTTTCTTCTACCGTATCATCCTCATACGTAACCAGATATGAATATTGCGGAATCTGCTTTTGGAAAAGCAGCACTGCAAAAAATCCGGCTTCATCCTCCATATCCATCGGATAAATCTCCCCGGTATCCTTCACCTGTACAGATACCTTCGCCGCATCCGGGAAAAATGCCTGTATTGTAATACCATCGTCTGTCTGATGTGGTCCCAGATATTTCTCGGGATGATCTTCCTCCGAATAAACAATCGCTTCCACGCCTGCCCAGTCCATTAAATCATATAGCTTTTTATCCATACAGTATCCCTCCACGGCATAAAATTTACCCGGAGATTTCGATATGCAGAATGCCTTTTTATCATGCGATTCAAAACACCTCTCTGTCATAACTCCGGATAAAAACAGTGTACCATTTTAGTACCGGAAACACAAGAGCAAAAAACAACCGGGGAATTTTCATTCCCCGGTTGCTTCATCTTGCACGACTGCTAAACTGCCGCTTTTTATTTATTGTATTTCTTTCTGCGAAGACCTGTATACCTTCCCGCTATCAGTGCACATAGAGATGCCGCAAAAGCTATCAGCCACATTGTGATCGGCGTAGAATCTCCTGTTGCTACCGCTGTGCCCGGTGTTCCCGCTGCACCTGAGGTACCTGCTGTTTTTGAGCCGCCCTTTTCTGTCTCGGATTCCGTTTCTGTCTCTGTCTCTGTTTCGGTCTCCGTTTCAGTTTGTTTGTCTGTCTCCGTCTGCGGCGGGTTCGTTTCTGTCTGCTGCTCGTCGTCCGGAATTCCGTCGCCGTTTGCATCAATATTCGTATCCGGTTTTCCATCGCCATTTGTATCAATGTTCACATCCGGCTTTCCGTCTCCGTCCGTATCAACGTTTACATTTGGTTTTCCGTCGCCATCCGTATCAATATTCACATCCGGCTTTCCGTCTCCATCTGTATCAACATTCACATCCGGCTTTCCATCGCCATCTGTATCAATATCTACATCGGGTTTTCCATCGCCATCTGTATCTTTGTTGATATCCGGCTTTCCGTCTCCATCTGTATCAACATTCACATCCGGCTTTCTATCACCGTCTGTATCAATATCTACATCCGGTTTTCCATCGCCATCTGTATCCTTGTTGATATCCGGCTTTCCGTCTCCGTCTGTGTCAATATCCACATCCGGTTTTCCGTCTCCATCCGTATCTTTATTGATATCCGGCTCACCATCGCCGTCCGTATCAATATCCACATCCGGCTTTCCGTCTCCATCCGTATCCTTGTTGATATCCGGCTTTCCGTCTCCATCTGTGTCAACATTCACAGGGGTCTTTTCATCAATAACAACGACTACTGTGTGATTTGCATTAGCCGGAAGCTCCACACTTCCCTCTGCTGCATCCGTCACAAGATCCGTTCTTACCACACCATCCACGATAACATATTTCACTTTGTAATCATGGCCTTCAACCTGTTTCACTGTCCATTCCACTTTCTTGGAAACACCTGCATCTACCGTACAGCTGTTGGTAATCGTGCCGCTTGCTCCACCGGTAAGCTGTGTCTCAATCGAGAATTTTTCCTGCTTGTAGGTTGGTGGAATCGGATCATTGGAAGGACCTTTTTTCTTCAGCTCAATCACAACCTTCTTGTCCCCGTCAATTCCTGCAAGAAGCAGATTATTTCCACTTGCCTCGATTGGCTCTCCATTTACCGTAACACCCTGTATCTCATATCCGCTCGGAACATTCCATGATACTGTGTCATCATCGCCCGGTGCAAAGTATCCCTGTCCACTCTCTACACTACCAGGACCACCAACCAGCTCAACCTCAACCTTGTGCAGATCTCCCGGTTTCGGCGCCGGTGTCGGACCGTCAGCATCGTCATTCTTTGTGAAGAATACCTCTATCACATGATCAGCCTGTGCCTGGTCAACCATCATCAGGAACTGGCCTTTTGTGACATTTTCCTCACGCACTGCAATATCCGAAGCCAGTGAATCCGGAATCGTTACGACAGTCTCATAGGATTTGTCTCCCTCTGCCTTCGGCATAAGATCTTTCTGAGTCGCTGCATTTGCCAACAATTCCTCATCATCAATCAACATAATTCCGTCTTCCATCGTAACTTCTGTCACTGCCTCGGTTGTCGCTTCCGTTACGATTTCTGTTGCGGCTTCCGTCACCGGTTCTGTTGCGGCTCCTGTCTCCTCTTCTGTTACAGCTTCTGTCATTGCTTCCGTTACGTTCTCGGTTTCGGTTGCAGTTTCTGTCACTGGTTCCGTTACGGTTTCGGATACTGCTTCTGTTACGCTTTCTGTCATCGGTTCGACTACCGTTTCAGATACCGCTTCTGTAATTCTTTCTGTCACTGCTTCGGTTACAGTCTCGGTCGTCGCTTCTGTTGCAGTACTGTTTTCCGCATGATAGCTTCCAACAGACAAATCAACCACTGAGATTTCATCAATATCAAACAAAAGTGAACTGTCTGAATCCTCCGCAGCAGATCTCTGACCAGAAGCTTCTCCGACAATGACATCACCGGTAACTTCCGGAGCTGTCTCCTCGTCCTGAGTTTCCTTATACACAGCCGGTCCGCCCGCTGTCTCTGCAGCATAGGCTGCCGCCTGTAAAGACTGTTCTATTGCCTCCGGTACCGGAACCAGTCCCGGCATCTCTGACATTTTTTCCGTAATTGCCTCTGAGATTGCCTCGGTAATCGCCTCAGTGCTCAGCACTTCTTCTGTAATCGGTTCTGCTGTTCCTTCCGTTGCCTGCTGCTCTGTAGATAATTCTGTTGTTTCCAGTTTTTCGGATGCCTGTTCTGTCTCCGGTTCTGCCGCTGTTTCTTCTGGCTTCACCTCTTCAGATACTTCCGTCATTTCCGGTTCTACCGTTCCTTCTGTAGCCTCGGATTCTGTTGAGACTTCTGTTGTTTCCGGTTCTGCGGATGCCTCAGATTTTTCCAAAGCCTCAGATACTTCATCAGACTCTGCTTCTGATGGTACTTTTACAGTCTCCTCTTCTGTCTCAGCTGCTTCCGATTCCGTTTCTTCTGCCCCCGGCTCCCATGCACCCGGAACATCTGTCGTCTCATCCGGAAGCGCTGCTGGCGGAGCCAGATTCGGTCTGGACATCTGTGGCGCCCGGGCCGGCATCCGAGTCGAACTCGTTTCTGATTCAGTCTCGGATTCCGTTTCTGATTCAGTCTCTTTTTCTACTGTATCAAGTACTAGTTTTCCGTCAATCGTAACTTTGGATATGCTGTATCCAGCTTCCGGAGCAGCATTTATCCCCACATAACTCTGTCCTTTATAAACAGTTTTTGATGAGGAAATCGTTCCTGCACCGTACTTGTACAGATCGATATCATAAAATACCGGAGCCACCTGTACCACAACATGCGCATCCTCAGTCAGATTATTCAGTTCTACTTTATCGAGATCGCTTCCCTTGCTCTCTCCATTTACAAGAACATCGACCACCTCATAGTAAGTATAGTCGTCAGAAGTCGGATCTGCTGTATTTGCTGTTACTCCCCAACCTACTTCATAATTACCGTTCGCTTCAATAACCGCACCACTTGATATTTCACCAGGACCGCCTACAATCTGCGTCGTAACTTTCACGTACTGATCCTCATCATAAGTCGGTATCGTCTCTTTGTCCTGCGTCTCGTCAATAAAGTATACGTCAATAACTGTATTCTGTTTCACTTTGAATTTCCAGGAACCAGAATCCTCCAGGAATTTGCTCTCTGTCTTTTCCACGCCATCGACAAAGATACGATAAAGCTGGTAATTGTCTCCTGCATTCCAGGTAAGCGTATACGAATCATTGTAAGCAACCGTTGCACTTCCACTTACAGAACTGCTTGCATCTCCCCCATAACGGTTTACTGTTACCGTATACTGACCGTCTGTCTTTTGGCCACCGATTGTCGGAAGCTTGGAAACTTTTACGATAACCTCGTGGTCTGCCTGAAGTCCCTTAAAGTCCACGGAAGCTATTGTCAGGTCTGTGTATGCCACTCCGTCCACTACAATTGCAGCAACGCCATAGCCCTCGCCAAGTGTCCAGGCAACTGTGAAATCTTCACCTTCTGCAAGACGCGTTGTCGGTGTGATATCACAGGAACCGTCTGTGCAGCCTTCTAATACGGTCCTCACCTGATAAAATTTAGGTACATCCTCCCCCGGAGCCGGGACGATCGGCGGATCAACCGGATCTTTTTCAAACTCAACATAAACACTGTGATTCTCATGAATCTCTCTTTGCAGCGTATAGGAATTTGCTCCAATCAGGTCATCTCGAACCACGCCGTCTACTGTTACCTTTACTACATGACTGCCTGCTGCGGCTTTCCATGTAACAGTCGGGGTCGTTCCTTCCTTCTGTTTCAGAGCCGGAACAACACTACCTTCCCCTTTTGAGGTAATATTCAGGTTAAAATATTTACTGTAGTACAGCTTCAGCTCTGTCGGTGTACCTCCTACAATCGTACCTTCCAGTACGTTTCCTTCAAGCTCTGCATTGTACCAATATTCCTCGCCGTTTACCGTCAGCGTCTGTTTCAGGTCCTCCGGATAATCATTGATGCTAATCTTGCTCTCTGTTGTACCTGTATGAGAAACAGTTTCCTCGGCCACTTTACGGTATGTATAATTGCCTTCCGCATCCTTGGAATCAGTTCTCACATAATAAGCTACATTGTAACGCGTATCTGCTCTCGGTGACCAGTGTGCGACAAAGGTATGCTCTGACTTCTTGATGAACGGCTCGCCGCCCTCATATTTTGTCTCGCTTCCATCGTCGTTTTTATAGAACCACCCTTCAAACGTATAACCTGATTTCGAAGGCTTCAGGAAGTTATCGTAATTGGTAGCCGATGCCGTTACATACGCATGATCTGAAATCCGGCTTCCTCCGTCGCTGTCAAAGTGAACTACAAACTTCGAGCCATCTGCCTGCCACTGTGCATATACTGTGTAATCAGATGCCGGCATGGTAGCACTTCCGATTTCCGTAGTTCCAGCAGCGTCTGCTTTCCATCCCATGAAAATGTAACCAGGTTTACTCGGAAGTTCTCGGCCAGTCAGCTTAGTCACTTCTGGATTAATTGCAGTACCGTAAGTAAGTTCTTTCTCTTTCACGCTGCCAAGAGAACCACCGTTCGCATTGAACTTCAGCTTGTAAGACTGAATCTGCCACTGAGCTTTTACGACAGTTGTCAGATCCTTTGCGACCTGCTGCGTTGTAATCGCAGTTCCGTCTTCCATGGTCCAGCCTGTAAATAAATACCCCTCTCGCACAGGTACATGGTTATATTTTATTACCTGCTCACGAACACTGCTTAATGCTGCTACCACATATTTTTTGTTTTCACTATCACCAATCTTACCACCGTTTGCATCAAACTGGATCACTCCGGTATCTGTTGTATAGGTCGGTGTAATAATAATCGTCGGCTCATCATCATCATCCGGCGGAATGATTGGGGTTCCCGGCGTGATCGGATTTCCATCATCATCCTTCCATACCTGGAATTCTGATTCCGGATCATCCGGTTCCGGCGGTTCCGGAAGTACGATAATCTCCTTGTCACCAATTACATAATAATCGTCCAGAGGATCATCCGGATCGTCCGGATTCTGAACAATAACATGTACTGGTTTAAATACTGCCTTGTTTCCAACATTTTCACACTCATCTTTTGTCCAGATGACAAGAGATTTTCCTTTTCCAACATACTCGCTGATATCTACTTTGAAATCATATGTATGAACAGGTGCATCAAGATAAATCCACTCGCTCTCATCTGGCTCAGGGCCATTCGGGTCATCGGTAATGTAATAAGCCGAAACACCGGAACCTCTGTCATCCTCAATCAGTGTAATACCGTCTTCATCAATACCGTCACCCTTATCGGTCAGAGTGATTGTTGCTTCATTCCTTCCTGTATTGCTTCCTGCAATCTCCGGCTCCACGTCATCCAGAAATGCAGTCAGATAGGTCTGGAACGCTTTTGATTCATTTCCCTTATCATCCTTAACCGACAGTTCAAAAATCCAGCGGCCATCCGGCTTGGTCTTATCATAAACGAAATTCTCGATCTGGCTTGGATCTGTTTTCCATCCGGAATCATAAACGATAGTGTTATTTGGATCGTAAATTTTCAGCTGCCACTGTGAAATCTTCTCTCCGCCTGTACCCGTTTTTGACTTATCAAAGATATTTACTGTAACTGTATCATTTGAATTCACAAGATGCTGCTTGTGGATTGTCATGACCTGCTCACCGCTGTTTACATCCTTGATATAGAAATTTGCCAGCGGAATTTCACTCTTTACCTGCGCCTGCTGAAAATGATTTCCTTCAAAATAATTAGTTGCAATGAACTGTGCCATTGTTTCAACGAAATCATCACCGGTTGCATAAAAACCGTTTCCAGCGCCAAGTCCGAGATGATCCTCCGTAGAATCTGTAACTACTTTTCCATCATTTCCGTTACTGACATAGAAAATCTCGTTTTCATTCATACGGTTAATACCGTCTGCATAAGTCGGATCCTTCTCATCCGGTACCTGCGGGTTATTGCTAGCTCCTACCAGGTTGATGAAATATTTGTACTCCGCACCTTCATAGTACTGTACCTGCTTCAGTGCATCAAACGCAGAAGCTTCATAACGCATCTCCAGGTCCATAAAACGGTAAATGGTGAGCTCTGAACAACCATGGCTTGTATATCCAACCACTGGTCCGAAGCCATTCAGTCCGTTCGGTGTCAATGGTATGGAATTAAAATTCGTTACCAGCGTACCGAGCGTGCCGCCACTGTATGGCTGTGACTGAACAGATACTCTGTCTTTTCTCAGATCAATCGTAAGTCTTGCCTTCTTCTGAGCGCCGAGGTTTATCGTTGTACTTCCAAGCTGAGTACCGGACTGAATCGAAGGCTCGTTTGAATTCACCGGAAAAGTAATCGCACGGATTACTGCTGTAGGTGTCTGTGAGGTAAGGCCTGTAAAATACAGAACATAACCTGTCAGATTTCCATTCACAATACCACAGTTCAGCAAAAAGCCTGCGCCTGCAAGCGTATGCGGACCTACGGCACTCGCATCCATATCAAAACTGATCGTTCTTCTGGAATCGCTTGTGGCCGGATAAAACATATAGTCCATCAAAGGATTTGTTCCATAACCGGCAAATACCATATTTGCCTTGCCGTTTGCATCTGCAAAGGAATCAATATGCTGTTTGAAAGCTCGACAGCCTGAAATATTTGTGGTACGCGCCCCACTTGCCTCTATCGTAGTGACACCGCCACTGATATGCGAGTTATCCGCTGCCCTGAACGGCTGCTTCAACTTCTGATCCGCGGACAAATTCAGGCTATCGTACTGCGCCTGATTATAATAGTGATCATATACATACCAACCGTTCAAATTTGTTGTATCGATCTTTGCCGCCGTTGTCGTAATTCGAAACGTCGACGGATCCATACCCTGACTGATCAGCTTTTCTGTAAGTTCTTGCTTGAAATCCAGGAATGTGCCAGGATAATCTTCCGGTACATTTACCGCGATATCAACTACCGGTTTCGGGTTACTGCCAATGCCTGCCGCAAAAACAGTAAGGCCTCCTCCATGAAATACCCCCAGAAACATAGCTAAACTTACAACAAAACTAACTACTCTTCTCCATGCATTACGCACATCTTTCACTCCTCTCTTTCTTTATTGGCAAATAGTTTTGTTCGTTTCAGCTCCATAAAAAATTTACAGCCTCACCTAGAGAATATTTGTCTGACAAAAAGTTACCCCTCTCTTTTTGCAGCAAAAAAGCCCCCGGCCTGTTTACTTAGCAAACAACAAGGAAGCTCTTGAAATCTTAAATGTGGCCGAAACTTTATATGTTGGTTATCTTATTCCTGTTTTTGCTAAAAATCAAGACCCTTTTCGAGTTTTTTTCATGATTTTGTTATAATTTTTAAAAAATTCAAAAAAAATCTGTTTTTCATGTTAATTTTACCCCCCCCCCCTAAAATTTCCAACTTTAAAGATGATATAATTTATTTTTTCTTTTATATATAAATTTTTTTTAATAAAACAATTATTTTTCTAAATAAAAATATAAAAACATACAATTTTACAAACCAGAAATATGCCATCTTTAGATTTTATAAAATCGTTATTAAAAAGGATATTTTCAGACTGATATGCAAAAATATTTTCTATTTCACGCACAACTTTCACACAAAAAAAGAGCTGGACTCCTGCCCAGCTCTTCTCTATTTTCATTTTTTATTTTCATTTTTCTATTTCATGGATAAACAGGCCACTCCGAAGCTTCGGCTCAAACCAGGTTGACTTCGGCGGCATCAAAAGCCCTGCATCTGCCACTGCAAACAGTTCTGAAATAGCAGTCGGATACATTGCAAATGCTACGGCACAGTCCGAGTGTACTCTTCGCTCAAGCTCCCCATACCCGCGAATGCCTCCGACAAAATCAATCCTTTCATCAACCCGCGGGTCTCCGATTCCAAGGATAGGGCCCAGTACCTCTTTTTGCAAAATTGATACATCCAGTCCCTCCACCGGGTCCGCACTGCGGTATTCTTCCCGGATCGTCAGATAATACCAAGTATCTCCGAGGTACATCATCAGCTCACCCTTTTCTTCCGGCTTTGTTTCTTTTGCGGAATCATCCGCCGCAAGGCTGCGGACTGTACATTTTTCTGAAATTTTATTGAGGAACTCCTGCTCGGACAAACCATTCAGATCTTTGACTACACGGTTATAGTCCATAATCATCAGCTCTTCATCCGGAAACAGAATAGAGAGAAAATAATTAAACTCCTCGCTTCCGCTGTAGCCCGGATGCTGCTCACGCCGCTTCAGACCGACACGGACCGCAGATGCCGCCCGGTGATGCCCGTCTGCAATATACACCTCAGAAATCCCGGCAAAAGCCGCACGTATCTGCGCGATACTCTGTGTATCCTCAATCTTCCAGCCCCTGTGCCGTATTCCATCTTCTGAAACAAAATCAAAAACAGGAGCTTCCTCCTTTTTGGTTTCGGTCACGGCCTGAATTATCTTATTTTTTCGATAAGCAAGAAAAATTGGTCCAGTCTGTGCGCTGCACACATCCACGTGACGGATGCGGTCTGCCTCCTTTTCTGCTCTCGTATTCTCGTGTTTTTTGATCACATTGCCGATATAATCATCAATAGAAGCGCAGGCCACCAGTCCGGTCTGCGCACGGCCGTCCATCGTCAGCTCATAAAGATAGTAGACCTCCTGCCCCTCCTGCACAAAAACTCCATTCCTGATCTGCTCCTGAAGCATACTGCCTGCTTTCTCATACACTTCCGGCGCATACATATCCGCATCCGGCGCAAACTGTGTCTCCGGACGGTCAATATTCAAAAATGAAAGGCGGTCTTTTGCTGCCTGTACATACGCCTCTTCGCGGCTGTATACATCATACGGAAGCGCTGCTACTCGTGATACATACGCATCTGCTGGACAAAGTCCCTGAAACGGTTTGATATCTGCCATGTTCTTTTCCTTTCTTCTTTCAGTTCTCTCATTTCCCGAAAAAATATCCGGAGCTGTTGCAAAACAGCTCCTTCCTTTGCACCTGTTATTTAATCACACGCACTTTCACAACGCCTTCTGTCGCGCGAAGCTGCTCGATCACATCCGGCTCCACCTGGGTGTCCAGATCAACCAGCGTATAGGCATAATCGCCTTTGCTTGTATTACTCATATTTTTAATATTCGTATCTGCCAGAATGTCTGCAAACCGCCCGATCATTTTTTTCATATTTTTGTGATAAATTGCAACGCGTGCTTCAGCATTGCAGGCGCCAAGATCACAGTTCGGATAATTCACAGAGTTACGGATATTTCCGTTTTCCAGGAAATTTTTGAGCTCCTTCACGGCCATAACTGCACAATTATCCTCGGACTCCGCAGTAGACGCTCCAAGATGCGGTGTGAGAATCACACCCTTTTTCCCGATCGTCACCGGATTCGGAAAATCAGAAACATAGCGGTGGATCTTCCCGGCCTCAATTGCTTCAATCACAGCTTCCTCATCCACAAGCAGATCCCGTGCAAAATTTAAAATTACCGCATTCTTTTTCATTTTGGCAATCGCATCGCGGCCAATCATCTTTCTTGTGGAATCCAGCAACGGCACATGAATTGTAATGTAATCACACTCCTCATAAATCTGTTCCACGGAGTTGATATGCTTGATGCTCCTTGAGAGATTCCAGGCTGCATCCACAGAAATATAGGGATCATAACCGTATACCTGCATGCCAAGGTGTGTCGCAGCGTTCGCTACCTGCACGCCGATTGCACCCAGACCAATGATTCCGAGCTTTTTATCCTGTAATTCGCTCCCTGCAAAACGCTTTTTTTCCTTCTCAGTGGCTGCCGCAATCTCAGCGTTTCCAACCTGGCTCTGCACCCAGTTGGCGCCTCCGATAATGTCCCGCGCAGCCATCAGCATGCCCGCAAATACAAGCTCTTTGACGCCATTTGCATTTGCTCCCGGTGTATTGAATACAACGATTCCCTGCTCTGCACAGCGTTCCAGCGGAATGTTGTTTACTCCGGCCCCTGCACGGGCTATTGCCTGCAGAGAATCCGGAAATTCCATATCATGCAGCTTTGCACTGCGCACCAGTACGGCGTCTGCATCTTTGATCTCTTCTACCTGTATGTATTGATCTGTGAAACGATCCAGACCTACTTGTGAAATCTGATTCAGACAGGCGTATTTGTACATCAGCCATTCACCTCTTCAAATTTCTTCATAAATGCAACCAGGGCATCCACACCCTCAGCAGGCATCGCATTATAAATACTCGCACGCATTCCGCCTACGCTGCGATGACCTTTCAGATTCACAAAGCCTGCTGCCTCAGCTTCTTTTACAAACTTGGCATCCAGTTCCTTGTTTCCTGTTACAAACGGAACATTCATCAGAGAACGATCCTCTTTTACAACCGTACCGCTGAACATATGGCTGGCATCCAGGAAATCATAGAGTACTTTTGCCTTTGCCTCATTGCGCTCCTTCATGGCCTGCAAACCGCCGGTTTCGCGAATCCACTTGAACACTTTGCCACACATATAAATGCAGTAGCAGTTCGGTGTATTATACATGGAGCCTGCGTCTGCATGTGTCTTAAACTTCATCATGGTCGGCGTGAAATCCAGGACATCGTCCGTAATCAAATCTTCTCTGACAATCGAGATCACCATACCTGCCGGACCGATGTTCTTCTGAACGCCGCCGTAAATAATTCCATAGTCTGATACGTTTACCGGCTCAGAAAGGAAACAGGAAGATACGTCTGAAACAAGCAGTTTTCCCTTTGTATTCGGAAGCTTTTTGAACTTTGTACCGTAAATTGTATTATTTTCACAGATATATACATAATCTGCATTCTCGCTGACCGGAAGATCGCTGCAATCCGGAATATAGGAGAACGTTTTGTCCTCGCTGGATGCAATCGCATTCGCCTGGCCATATTTCTGTGCCTCCTGCCATGCCTTCTTTGCCCACTGGCCAGTCACAATATAATCTGCCACACGGTTTTTCATCAGATTCATCGGAATCATCGAAAACTGAAGGCTTGCGCCGCCCTGCAAAAACAATACTTTATAATTGTCCGGAATCTGCATAATATCGCGCAGATCTGCCTCCGTCTCCTGAATCAAATCGTCAAATACCTTGGAACGATGGCTCATCTCCATCACAGACATCCCGCAACCACGGTAATCCATCATTTCCTCCTGTGCTTCCCGAAGCACAGATTCCGGCAGCACCGCCGGACCTGCTGAAAAATTGTAAATTCTGCTCATTTTTTCATCCTCCTCTTTCTCATTGCCTCTTTATAAAAATATCAATATGCTGTCATAATTCAGCTTTTTCCTGATATTTGCAATTACGCATTTTTAACAGATTTCTTAATCCAGATCATCCTGATCAAACACAGTATCAATCGGCTTGCCTGCCGCTACCATCGGGAATACCTTGTCATCACAGTCAATCACGCAGTCTACAACCACCGGCTTTCCAAGTGAGAGCGCTTTTTCCAGCGCAGGCGCCAACTCTTCTTTCTTCGTCACACGGATTCCAGTTGCTCCGAGTGCTTCTGCCAGTTTCACAAAATCCACCTTATCATCCAGCACCGTAGCTGCATAACGCTTCTCATAAAACAATGTCTGCCACTGACGCACCATTCCCAGAACATGGTTGTTGATGACTACCTGTACAATCGGAATATTGTAACGCGCTGCTGTTGCAATTTCGTTCATATTCATACGGAAACATCCGTCTCCTGCGATGTTGATTACGGTTTTGTCCGGGTTTCCCATCTTTGCGCCAAGCGCTGCCCCAAGGCCGTACCCCATCGTGCCAAGTCCGCCGGATGTCAAAAGTGTCCGCGGTTTTGAATATTTGTAATACTGAGCTGCCCACATCTGATGCTGCCCTACCTCTGTGACAATGATCGCATCGCCTTTTGTCTGACGGTAAACCTCTTCCACCACATACGGGCCGCTCAAGCCTTCTGTATTGTATTTCAGCGGATATTTTTCTTTCAGCTCTTTCACTGCCGCGTCCCACTCATCGTGGCGGTGTTCCTCAATGCGCTCATTCAGGCGCTTCAGAACCTCCTTCACGTCGCCGATCACCGCAGCGTCTACCATAATGTTTTTGTTGATCTCAGCTGCATCGACGTCTATCTGGATAATCTTTGCACGCTTTGCAAAGGCTTTTGCCTGCCCTACTACACGGTCGCTGAACCGGGCGCCCACCGTAATCAGAAGGTCACACTGCGTCACGCCGAGATTGGCTGCTTTCGTACCATGCATCCCCAGCATTCCTGTATAGAGTTCGCTGTTTCCATCGTAAGCGCCTTTTCCCATCAGCGAATCTGCCACCGGAGCGTGCACCTTTTCTGCAAACTCTTTCAGTTCCTCCTGCGCACCGGAAATTACGGCGCCGCCGCCGACTAAAATAAACGGCTTTTTGCTCTTATGAATCAGCTTTACTGCCTCTTCCAGGTCTGAATCTTTGATAAATTCCGTGCTTCTTACTACAGGCTCCGGTTTCTTTGGTTCATACTCCGTCACCGCTGCCGTTACATCCTTCGGAATATCAATCAGGACCGGTCCCGGACGGCCATCCTGCGCAATGTGGAAGGCCCATCGAATCGTATCTGCAAGCTTTGTTACATCCTTTACAATAAAGTTATGCTTTGTGATCGGCATCGTAACACCGCTGATATCAATTTCCTGAAAACTGTCTCTGCCGAGAAGCGAAACGCCGACATTTGCCGTAATCGCCACAACCGGAACGGAATCCATATAGGCAGTCGCAATTCCAGTCACCAGATTCGTTGCTCCAGGACCGGAGGTAGCCATACACACGCCGACCTTTCCGGTCGAACGCGCATACCCGTCCGCTGCGTGAGAGGCTCCCTGCTCATGGGAGGTCAGCACATGGCGGATCTCATGGCTGTGTTTATAAAGTTCGTCATAAATATTCAGGATCGCTCCGCCCGGATATCCGAACACCGTATCCACGCCCTGCTCCTTCAGGCACTCGATGACAATTTCTGAACCGTTTAACTTCATATTAAAAACCCTTTCTCTTTACAGTGTCTTTTCTTTCTGCCGTTTTTTTATCCTGAGAGTACAGGAGCACTATACCTGACCACCCTCTGTTTTATCAAGCGGATTCACAAGAACCGCACCTTTATTTCCTGATGTCACGAGTGACGCGTACCGCGCGAGGTAGCCTGTTTTGATCTTTGGTTCTCTCGGCTGCCAGTTCGCCCGTCGCTTCTCCAGCTCTTCCTCACTGACTTTCAGATCCAGACGGCACTGCGGAATATCAATCTGAATCAGATCTCCTTCTTCTACCAATGCAATCGGTCCACCCACTGCCGCTTCCGGAGAAACGTGGCCGATGGACGCGCCTCTCGATGCGCCGCTGAAACGGCCGTCTGTAATCAGCGCAACCGTTGAGCCAAGTCCCATCCCTGCAATCGCAGACGTAGGATTGAGCATTTCCCTCATACCGGGACCGCCCTTGGGCCCCTCATAACGGATTACTACCACATCGCCTGCTTTGATCTTGCCTCCGAGAATTGCGTCAATGGCATCCTCCTCACAGTCAAAGACACGCGCCGGTCCTTCATGTACCATCATCTCTGGTACTACCGCAGAGCGTTTTACAACGCCGGAATCCGGCGCAAGATTGCCCTTTAAGATCGCAAGACCGCCGGTCTCGCTGTACGGGTTCTCCACCGGACGGATCACCTCCGGATTCTGATTCGTACATCCTGCAATATTTTCACCCACAGTCTTTCCGGTTACGGTCATGCAGTCCAGATGCAGCAGATCTTTTTTTGTCAGCTCATTCATGACAGCATACACACCGCCTGCCTCGTTCAGATCCTCCATATAAGTCGGACCAGCCGGCGCCAGATGGCACAAATTCGGCGTGCGCGCACTGACCTCATTTGCAATGTCCACATCCAGCTCCACACCTGCCTCATGTGCGATCGCCGGAAGATGCAGCATACTGTTTGTGGAGCATCCCAGCGCCATATCCACGGTGAGGGCGTTCATAAACGCTTTCTCTGTCATGATATCGCGCGGACGGATGTTCTTTTTCCAGAGCTCCATCACCTGCATACCTGCCAACTTTGCAAGGCGGATTCTCTCTGAATAAACAGCCGGAATCGTTCCGTTCCCCTTAAGTCCCATGCCAAGCACTTCCGTCAGGCAGTTCATGCTGTTTGCCGTATACATACCGGAGCAGGAACCGCAGGTCGGGCAGACTTTTTCTTCGTATTCGGTCACTTCTTCCGCTGTCATCTTTCCGGCAGTGTACTCTCCCACTGCCTCGAACATGCTGGAAAGGCTCCTCTTTCTTCCTTTCAGATGACCTGCCATCATCGGACCGCCGCTGACAAAAATTGTCGGTATGTTGAGACGAGCCGCTGCCATCAAAAGTCCCGGCACATTTTTATCACAGTTCGGAATCATCACAAGTGCATCAAACTGGTGTGCCATTGCCATACACTCTGTTGAATCGGCAATCAGATCACGCGTCACCAGAGAATATTTCATTCCGACATGTCCCATCGCAATACCATCGCAGACTGCAATCGCCGGAAACTCTCGCGGCACGCCTCCTGCCATGGCGACACCCATCTTTACAGCCTCTGTAATTTTGTCCAGATTCATATGCCCCGGAACTACTTCATTATAGGAATTGACGATTCCGACCAGCGGTCGTTTCATCTCTTCTTCCGTCAGTCCAAGCGCATGAAACAAAGAACGATGCGGCGCCTGTTGAATACCTGTTTTTACTGCGTCACTTCTCATACCATTTTCCTCCTCTTACCCGTGTTGCTTTATCCTGCTGCTTTTTATTTCCTTCTGTAGTTTTATAAGTCCCTGTCACACACGTGCTGCAATCAGATCGCCCATCTCCTTTGTGCCAACAAGCCTGCAGCCTTCAGACATAATATCACCGGTACGGTACCCTTCTTTTAATACCTGTTTCACAGCAGCTTCTATCGCATCTGCCGCCTCATCCAAATCCAGAGAATACCGCAGCATCATCGCAGCTGACAGCACCGTTGCGATCGGGTTTGCAATGCCTTTTCCCGCAATGTCTGGTGCAGAGCCGTGACTCGGCTCATACAGCCCAAATTTTGTCTCATTTAAAGATGCAGAAGAAAGCATGCCGATGGAACCAGTCACCATGCTCGCCTCATCAGAAAGAATATCGCCAAACATATTTTCCGTCAGAATCACATCGAACTGTGCCGGGTCTCTCACAAGCTGCATCGCACAGTTATCGACCAGCATATGGGACAGCTCCACATCCGGATAATCTCCTGCAACCTCTTCCACAACTGCTCTCCAAAGTCTGGAGGAGTCCAGAACATTTGCCTTATCTACACTGCATACCTTTTTCCGGCGTTTTCTGGCAATCTCAAAACCTTTTACCGCAATCCGGCGAATTTCATTCTCATTGTAGTCCAGTGTGTCCGTTGCCTTTCGCACGCCGTTTTCTTCAACCGTCTGTCTCGCGCCGAAGTAAAGCCCTCCGGTCAGCTCGCGCATAATCATCATGTCAAACCCTTCGCCGATAATCTCATCCCGAAGCGGACACGCTGCCCGCAGTTCGTCGTACAGATAAGCCGGACGAAGATTTGCAAACAAATTCAGAGCTTTACGGATCTTCAGAAGGCCAGCCTCCGGACGAAGCTGTGGCTCCAGTTTGTACCAAGGTGAGGTCTTTGCGTCGCCGCCGATGGACCCCATCAGCACAGCCTCGCTTGCTTTTGCTGTCTCAATCGTCTCATCCGTCAGCGGCACTCCATGCACGTCAATAGAGGCGCCTCCCATTAAAAGCTCTGTATAATGCAGACAAAAGCCAAACTTTGCAGCTGCCGCATTCAGTACCTTACATGCCTCCGCCACAATTTCCGGTCCGATGCCGTCACCTGGAATGACTGCTATTTTATGTTCCATATCTGTATCGTCCTTTCTGCGGCTATCCTCCATATGCCGCTCATATTTCTCGTTCTACCTATAATAATGTATTTTCCCGTACATTTCAACTGTTTAATTAAGTAAAGTCTTACATAAAACCCCACAAGATGGCTTATCACCATCCTGTGGGGTATACTCTGCGTCTTTGCATCTTTGATTTCAGAAAATTTGATTTCAGAAAATTTGATTCCAGAAAACTGTTCCTGCCCTTTCCGACAAGTCATATTTTCCCGGGCCGAATATTACTCCTGTCCCGGCTTCTCCACTTCTGCAATCGCAGCCTTTTTCATCGGGATACGACAGTTTTTGTTGCTTCCAAACTCTACGATACAGTCTTCATCTGTAATGTCGATCACCACACCATAAAATCCGCTTGTCGTCACAACCGTATCGCCTACCTCCATTGCAGCAAGCAAGGCAGCCATTCTCTTCTGCTCCTTCTTCTGCGGCCGGATCGCGAAAAAGTACATCGCTCCGCCGATGATCACAATATAAACGACCATAAGCATCATACTTCCGCCTGCTGACGCCTGTTCTGCTAATAAATTCAGCATGTTTCTTTCCTCCTGCTTTCAAATAATAAACTTGCAAAACAACTATCTTTAATAATACACAATCCTTCTACCTGAATCAAGCATTTTTTTCCTGATTTTGTGTATATCGCTCAATTTTTGCCTTTTTAAACTGGCTGTAATTGCCAGCCTCAATCGCTGCCCGGATTTCCTCCATCAGGTGATTGTAAAAATACAGATTGTGCAGCACGCAAAGCCTCATGCCGAGCATTTCTTTTGCCTTCAGCAGATGTCGGATATAGCCCCTGCTGTAACTGCGGCACGCGGGGCATCCGCATCCTTCCTCAATCGGACGTTGATCCAGCTCGTATTTTGCATTAAACAGATTCAGTTTTCCGTCATTCGTGTACACATGCCCGTGGCGTCCATTCCGGCTCGGATATACACAGTCAAAGAAATCCACACCGCGCTCTACCGCTTCCAGAATATTGATCGGAGTCCCCACCCCCATCAGATACGTAGGCTTGTCCGCGGGCAGATAAGGAACAACGCTGTCAAGAATCCGGTACATCTCCTCATGGGTTTCTCCCACTGCCAGACCTCCTACCGCATAGCCGTCAAGATCCAGCTCGGAGATGCGCTTTGCATGTTCTATACGGATATCATCATAAATGGCTCCCTGATTAATACCGAACAGAAGCTGATGTGGATTAATCGTATCTTCCAGAGCGTTCAGACGCTTCATCTCGTCCTTGCAACGCACAAGCCATCTGGTTGTCCGGTCTACGGAATTCTGTACATACTGCCGGTCTGCCACACTGGAAGGACACTCGTCAAACGCCATAGCAATTGTGGAGGCCAGGTTGGACTGAATCTGCATACTCTGCTCCGGACCCATAAAAATTTTCCGCCCGTCAATATGTGACTGAAAGTAAACGCCTTCTTCTTTGATCTTTCGAAGACTGGCAAGGGAAAATACCTGAAATCCGCCGGAATCCGTCAAAATCGGGCGATCCCAGTTCATAAATTTGTGCAACCCGCCCATCTGTTTTACAATATGGTCTCCAGGACGGACATGAAGATGGTACGTATTCGAAAGCTCCACCTGTGTCCCGATTTCTTTTAAATCTGTCGTTGCCACTGCGCCCTTGATCGCTGCGGCCGTACCCACATTCATAAACAAAGGCGTCTGAACCGTTCCATGCACGGTTGTAAACTCAGCACGCTTTGCCAGTCCGTCACGCGTAATAATCCGATACATACTTTGCTCCTCCTCGCATTCGGAAAACACCGGGATCGTTGAAATAGTGACATTCCACAAATTTTCCAGAGATTTTCCATGAATATTTTATCTTTACTATATTAACTGTTTTTTCTTCACACTTTAATAAAATTTAAAATTAATCTTTGTTTTTCCTGGAATTATCTGCCATTTTCTCTTTGTCCCCGTCATCGTACTTACTTTTCTATTTGAATTTCCTCAGGAATATAAGTATATATGGAAATATTTAATAATGCAAGTAATTTGAAATTTTGTATTTTTTGTCGTATAATCGTAGTTACTGTTCACCAGGAACTTTGACTTACTGCAACATACGTGAGAAAATAATTCCGGTGTGGGCGAATCTCATTCATGAAAGAAATCTCAGATGGATTTGCGAAAGTTTCTGTGCGCAATGTAAACAGTAACATATCGTAGAACATAGAATGACATATAAGACTTAGATTCACATGTAAAAGGAGGCGCAGGGATATTCCCTGCGAATATATATGGCAAAATCTTTACATACTCTTGGAATTGATATCGGTTCTACTACCGTGAAGGTTGCAGTCCTTAGCCCGGACCGTGAGCTCTTGTTTTCCGATTATAAAAGACATTTTGCAAATATTCAGGAGACACTCTCTTCCCTCATATCTGAGGCTGCGACAAAACTCGGTGATCTGGAAATTTTACCTGTGATTACGGGTTCCGGCGGGCTGACACTCGCCAATCATCTGGAGATCCCGTTTGTGCAGGAAGTGATCGCTGTGGCTTCCTCCCTGGAACATTTTGTTCCACAGACAGATGTTGCGATTGAACTTGGCGGTGAGGATGCCAAAATCATCTATTTTGAGAACGGCAGCGTGGAGCAACGTATGAACGGCGTATGTGCAGGCGGCACGGGTTCCTTTATTGACCAGATGGCATCCCTTTTGCAGACGGATGCTTCCGGATTGAATGAATATGCCAAGAATTATACTTCCCTTTATCCGATTGCAGCCCGCTGCGGCGTTTTTGCAAAATCGGACATTCAGCCGCTGATCAATGAGGGGGCAACAAAAGAAGATCTGTCTGCCTCTATTTTTCAGGCAGTCGTGAACCAGACCATCAGCGGCCTGGCCTGCGGCAAACCAATCCGCGGCCACGTCGCTTTCCTTGGCGGACCGCTCCATTTTCTTTCCGAGCTGCGGGAAGCTTTTGTACGTACGCTGAAGCTCGATGAAGAACATGCCATCATACCGCAGAATTCCCACCTCTTTGCAGCGATTGGTTCAGCCCTGAACGCAAAGGAAAATGCATGTACCACACTTGGCATTTTAAACGAAAAGCTGTCTCATCCGATTCATCTCGAATTTGAAGTCGCCCGTATGGAACCGCTGTTTTCTTCCAAAGAAGATTATGATCGTTTTATTGCAAGGCAAAGCTGTAACCGTGTTGCAACGCGAAGTCTCGCTACCTACAAAGGCGACTGCTTCCTCGGTATTGACGCCGGCTCCACAACGACAAAAGCGGCGCTTGTCAGTGACGACGGTACCTTGCTGTACTCCTTTTACAGTAACAACAATGGGAATCCTTTGGGCACCACCATTACGGCCATCCAGGACATATACCATCAGCTTCCTTCTGAAGCCAGAATTGCATGGTCCTGCTCCACCGGCTATGGAGAAGCGCTGATCAAGGCTGCCCTAATGCTCGACGAAGGGGAGGTCGAAACGGTCTCACATTATTATGCTGCTTCCTTTTTTGATCCCGAGGTTGACTGTATCCTCGACATCGGCGGCCAGGATATGAAATGCATCAAAATCAAAAACCACACCGTTGACAGCGTACAGCTCAATGAAGCATGCTCCTCCGGCTGCGGTTCTTTTATCGAAACATTTGCAAAATCCCTCAACTATACGGTACAGGATTTCGCAAAAGCGGCGCTCTTTGCCGAGCATCCGATTGATCTTGGTACCCGATGCACCGTATTCATGAATTCCAAAGTAAAGCAGGCGCAAAAAGAAGGCGCGGAGGTTTCTGATATTTCCGCCGGCCTGGCTTACTCTGTAATTAAAAACGCATTATATAAGGTAATAAAAGTAGCAGATGCTTCCGAACTTGGACGTCATATTGTGGTTCAGGGCGGTACATTCTACAACGACGGTGTTCTGCGCAGTTTTGAAAAAATTGCCGGCTGTGAAGCAATCCGGCCGGATATTGCCGGGATCATGGGCGCTTTTGGCGCTGCACTGATTGCAAGAGAACGCTACCAGGAAGGCGCAGTGAGTACCATGCTGTCCATCGACCGCATTAATTCTCTGGAATACACCACTTCCATGGCCAAATGCAAGGGCTGTACGAATCAATGTCGCCTGACGATCAACCGCTTCTCCGGAGGCCGCCAGTTTATCAGCGGCAACCGCTGTGAACGTGGTATCGGAAAAACACGCAACAAAGACCATGTGCCGAACCTGTTCGAATTTAAAAACAAACTGCTGTTTTCCTACGAACCGCTGCCGGAAGATGAAGCCGTGCGCGGTACTGTAGGCATTCCGCGCGTATTGAATATGTACGAGAATTATCCGTTCTGGTTCCGTTTTTTCACAGAGCTGAAATACCGGGTCATTCTCTCTCCGTCCAGCACGCGGAAAATTTATGAACTTGGCATTGAATCCATTCCAAGCGAATCAGAATGTTATCCTGCCAAACTGGCGCACGGCCACGTGGAATGGCTGATTCATAAGGGCATCAAATATATTTTCTATCCGTGTATCCCATATGAACGCACGGAATTTCAGGACGCGCCAAACCACTATAACTGTCCGATCGTCACCTCCTACGCGGAAAACATCAAAAACAACGTAGAAGGCCTGCGTACCGAACAAATTCGATTTGAAAATCCGTTTATCGCTTTTACAAACCTGGACACCGTGACCAGCCGTTTAAAAATTGCGTTCCCGGATATTCCCGCTCAGGAGGTCGTTGCTGCTGCCAAGGCTGGCTGGGAGGAACTGACGCGCACACGGGAAGCCATGTATCAAAAGGGTGAAGAAACCCTGAAATATCTCGAAGAAACCGGCCGTCACGGTATTGTTCTGGCTGGCCGTCCGTATCATATTGACCCGGAAATTAATCACGGGATTCCTGAGCTGATTAATTCGTTCGGCATGGCGGTACTGACTGAGGATTCCATCTCACATTTAAAACCGGTGGAACGCCCGCTCATGGTACTTGATCAGTGGATGTACCACAGCCGCCTGTACGCTGCTGCAAACTACGTCAAAACACGGGATGACCTGGATCTGATTCAGCTTAACTCGTTTGGCTGCGGCCTGGATGCTGTCACCACAGATGAGGTAAATGACATTCTTTCTGGCTCCGGCAAGATCTACACCTGTCTGAAAATTGACGAAGTGAATAATCTCGGCGCCGCCAAGATCCGAATCCGTTCCTTAATTGCTGCAATCCGTACGCACAAGGAGCGCGCCCGGGAGCCACGCCAGATTCATCCGGCAAACATAAACCGCGTTGTCTTTACAAAGGAAATGCGCAGAGATTATACCATCCTCTGCCCGCAGATGTCGCCGATTCATTTTAAAATGGTCGAAGCCGCACTGAATGCTTCCGGTTACCACATTGAGCTGCTGCGCAACGACAACCGCACAGCCGTGGACGTAGGACTGAAATACGTAAACAATGATGCCTGCTATCCATCTCTGATGGTAGTCGGTCAGGTTATGGAAGCTCTGCTCTCCGGTAAATATGACTTAAGTCGTACTGCTGTCATTATGACACAGACGGGAGGCGGCTGCCGTGCTTCGAATTACGTCGGTTTTATCCGCCGCGCTCTGCAAAAAGCAGGGATTCCGGATATTCCTGTCATCTCTTTGAACCTGAGCAGCCTAGAGAGCAATCCAGGCTTCTCTTTGAGCTATCAGATGGTGAAACGCGCCATGTTTGCACTCGTATTTGGCGATATTTTCATGCGCTGCCTTTACCGGGTGCGCCCCTATGAAAAGACGCCCGGTTCTGCCAACGCCCTGTTTCACCAGTGGGAAGACCGCTGCTGCACGTTTGTCTCCGGTAAGCCTTCCTACAGCCAGTTCCGAAAGATGTGCCGGGAAATTGTTCAGGATTTCGATACACTTCCGATCACCGATGAACAAAAGCCAAAGGTGGGAGTCGTGGGTGAGATCCTTGTAAAGTTCATGCCGGCAGCAAACAATCATCTTGTGGAGCTGCTTGAATCAGAAGGAGCTCAGGCGGTTGTTCCGGACCTCCTGGATTTCCTGCTCTACTGCTTTTACAATCAGAACTTTAAAAGCGATTATCTCGGAACAAAAAAGAAGTCTGCGATGATTGCAAACTTCGGAATTATGGTTCTGGAAAAATTGCGCGGCGCGGCTGCGGATGCACTTGAAAAGAGTACCCGCTTTGATCCCCCGGCCCGCATTGAGCATCTCGGAGAAATGGCCAGAGACATCGTTTCCCTCGGTAACCAGACCGGAGAAGGCTGGTTCCTCACCGGAGAAATGCTCGAACTGATTCACGCTGGCGTCAACAATATCGTCTGCACGCAGCCGTTTGGTTGCCTGCCGAACCATGTGGTCGGCAAAGGGGTCATCAAAGAGCTGCGCAGGCAGTATCCGATGTCCAACATTGTAGCCATCGACTACGATCCGGGCGCAAGCGAAGTCAATCAGCTCAACCGCATCAAACTGATGCTGTCAACTGCAAACAAGAACCTGAAGAGTTAAAATTAGCGATAAAGAAAGCCAAAAATTTCCGGGTCTTTTCTCTGAAAAGCACCCGGAACTCTTTTATTCTCCGTCCTTTGTAAGAAATGCAAAAAGAAATTTCACCGCATCCAGCATAACGGCCTCGTCGATATCGAAGCGCGGGTTATGTACCGGATAAGCCTGCTCTCCTTCCTTTCCTGCCAGAAATACCACCCGCATTCCCGGAACAATTTCAGCATATAAAGCAGCATTATCCGCTGCCAGAAACGGCTTTTCTCCCAGGTAACATTTGTCACCAAACAGCTTCCGGCCAATCGGCATTCCTTTCTCCACAAGTGCATGGTCATTCACAAACGGAGGAATCTCCCCGGTGACTTCCAGGTGAATTTCCGCTCCTGTATCTGCCTCTATTTCTTTGATTCTTTTTTCCAGCACAGCCAGAATCCCCTGAAAATCTTTTTTTGAAAATGTCCGTAAGGACCCTTCCAGAACCGCATGGTCGGAAACAATATTCCGCCCTGCTCCGGCCTGCATACATCCGAAAGCAAGAACAAACGGATGCTCTCCCAAAAAGGTATCGTTGATTTCCCTGACCGCAACCACAAGCCTTGATGCCGCGTACATCGCGTCTATTCCCTCTTCATACTGAAAGAAATGGCTTGCCTTGCCTTTGATTTCAACCCGCAGGCCGCCAATCGCAGCCGTTGATATACTTTTCTGAATTTCCATCGCACGCGTCTCCTGATTCGCAAAATGAAAAATCAGAATACCGGCAGGACACGGATTTTCCAAAGCTCCGTGATCAAGCATAAACTGCGCCCCTTCTCCTGTCTCCTCCGCCGGTTCAAAAATAAAACGTACGTTGTATCGCAGTTTTTCCCGATTCCGCGACAAAACATGGGCCAGGCAAAGCAGCACTGCTGTGTTGGCGTCGTGGCCGCACGCATGCATCCGCCCCGGATATGCAGAGCAAAACGGCAGTCCCGTCTTCTCCTCAATCGCCAGTGCATCCATCTCAGCGCGCACCACAAACACCGGCAGGTCTTCCCCTGCCGTGAGCCCAGCAATCACTCCCGTCTCCCCGGTCATCCGGCATGGAATTTCAAACTCTTTCAGCTTCTGCACAATATACTGACTTGTCCTTTGTTCCTGCATGGCAAGCTCCGGATAGCGGTGCAGCTCATGGCGCATGTCCCGCAGCTCCTCCTCGTACCTGTTCAGCCATTCCAGCGATCCAACTGTTTCTTTTTTTCTTTCTGTTTCTTTTTCTGTCACTTTATCTTCCCCATTCTGTCGTTCTTTTCACAACATTATAGGGCAAACATTACGCTTTCGCAAGGAAAATTCCTGCCAGTTTCCCGTTCCATACCTATTTCCCCTGACTGTCCTCCGATAAGGTATACAGGGTTACCTCTCCTGACCCATGGTTCGCTGAAAAAATCTTAACCGTTTTGCCTTCCTCGTATACGCTGATCTGAGTCGGTCCCACTTCCGATTCAATGAGTGTACGTACTCCCGTTTCCAGGTCAATGATCTCAATCTGCCTGTCCCCTCCGCGGCTTCCCGCAATCAGAGAACCCCTGCCAAACAGCTCCCCGATCCAGATTACATGGCCAAAATTAATATCATAGCTGTACAGGCGTTCATAAGACTGGTCCGACAACTGATATACGGAGGCCGTATCCCCGTGAAACGGCTCTATGACGCCGGCATATTTCCGTCCGTTTATTTCCGCAATGGAAATATCGCTCGTGGGCCTCGTTGTCAGAAGTTCCGGAACTGCTGTCTCTGCTTCACAGTAGCTGGACAGGTCAAAATGCAGTATGCCGTTCTCCGCGCAGATATAGACCTGATTTCCATTTTCAATGAATAGACCATGGTTTTTTGTCAGACCGTCAAACAGCTTTGTCCACTTCCATTCTCCGTCCGGCTGCTGCGGAACCGGGCTCATCCAGAGAGCGCCCGGCTTTGTCCAGTCCTCCTGAAAATCCTTGTCCCGACATAACTGACAACCCAGAACAAAGAGCCCGTTTCTGTTTTCCACAATCCCGATCCGATGGCAGTACGGAAGCGGCAGCACCTCCCTCATTTTCCAGGGGCTCATATAACCGTTTTCCCCAGGCTCCAGCAGACAGACTGCCGCTTCTTTAGACTGAAAAACAGGATAGAAACGCACAATCGCCAGTAACTGTTCCCTGCCCGGAATCTGAATCACATTCATGACTCCGGTATCTCCCCGCCAGAGCTCCGCATATTCGCCTGTCTCTGAATCAATGATATAGGCCTTCTCATCTCTCGCCTCGCTCACTGCTGCAAGATAACGCTTTCCCTGCAGGAATATCTCGCCTGTCACATACACCATTGGAAGGTCAACAATTTTACGCTTATCAATTCTCATTTTCTTTCCGCTCCTTTTCTGCTCAGGCAGTCGCCTCTGCCCGGGCCGCCTGTATTTTTTTCATCTGCACATCAAGCAGTACAGCCAGTACAATGATCGCTCCTGTGACAATCGACTGAGCCAGCGCAGGCACGCCCAGAAGATTCATAGCGTTTACAATCAGTGTCAGAATCAGCGCGCCGATCACTGCGCCAAATACGCTTCCCTCTCCTCCTGCCATTGATGTGCCTCCGATTACGATTGCAGCGATAGCCGTCATCTGGAAAGTATCTCCCATGCCGGCCTGCGCCGCGCTCTGGCGCGCAACCTGGAGGATTCCTCCCATCGCAGCCCCGCAGCCGCTGATAATATACACAAGGAATAAAGTCAGAAGCGTATTAATGCCGGAGTACTTTGCCGTTGTGTAATTTGCTCCCACGCAGTACACCTGTTTCCCGAATTTGCTGCGCTGGAACAGCTGATACATCAAAAATGTCACGCCCAGAGCAATGATGGTGATCAGCGGAAAGCCCAGGACATTTCCGGACGCCAGCATACGGAACTCTTTGGGGAAGCCGGAAAAAATATCCGAACCCATCAGAATCAGCGCCAGGCCGTTTGCTATGTAGCTTACTCCATAGGTAGACACGAAGGGCGGTATTTTCACCACGCCGACAAGAAATCCGTTGATACAGCCAAAACTCATGCCAATCAGGATAGTCAGTATGATCGCAACTGAAATTGAAACATGATGGTTCAGAAAATAGCCGCACGCACACCCGCACAGCGACATCACTCCGCCGATAGAGTTGTCGATACCGTGCGTCAGGATACAGCCCGTCGTACAGGCAGCCAGCACCAGTAAGACAGAGGACTGGCGGAAAATATTCAGGAAATTACTTACCTTAAAGAAATCCCTGGAAATGAACGACATCACCACGCACATAACGATAAGGATGCCGACCCGATATATACCGGTTTCAAAGAAGATACCAAAAAAATCTTTTTTCCGTTTCTCCATAATGATTACGCCTCCTTTCTCGCTTTCAAAAGCACATCCGTAGAGATGGCCACAACAACAATCAGGCCTAACAGAAAGGACTGCGACTGGGGCGAAACCCCTGAAATATTCAGTCCTGTCTTCAATATCTGGATAAACAGTACGCCCAGCATGGTTTTGAAAATATTTCCGTTTCCTTCTGAAAACGAATTTCCGCCGATGATCGTAGCCGCAATTGCATTGAATTCCCACTGTTTTCCGTAATCAGGATGTCCCGACGCGGAGCGTGCGGCAAACAGGATACCAGCCGTTCCAACCAGAACACCGATAATCGTAAAGATGATGACTTCCGCTTTTACCGGATCAACGCCTCCCAAGAACAGCGCCTCGCGATTGCCTCCAAGACCATACATGTTTCTCCCGAACGACGTTCGATACACGAGAAGCCATACCACCCCAAATACAAGCAGCGCAATGATCATAACCATCGGAATTCCGAACACGCTGCCGTCTGCCAGGAAGCGGAAATGGTCTTCCATCGCCGGAATCGAAACGCCGCCCGTAATCAGAGAACCCACGCCGTAAAACATCGTGCCGAAGCCAAACGTCGTGATATAGGCGGGCACTTTAAATCTCGCGATAAATATGCCGTTTAAAAGGCCGCAGCACGCCCCGGTCAGTACCCCGGCTACCGCACAAAGCCATACCGGCATTCCGCTTCTCATCAGCAGGGCGATAATTACCGTACAAAAAGCCATATTGTTGCCAACCGACAGATCAATCTGCCCGACTAGCACAGCCATTGTTTCCGCCAGAGCCAGTATCAGAAACGGGGAAGCCTGTTTGATGATATTGATTGTATTTCCCCATGAAAGAAACTTCTCTCCCGTAAAAGAAAAGGTAATAATGATAATCGCAAGCATCCAGATAACCGGCTCAATACTTCCGACGATCTGAAGCGCGCCTTTTCGCGGTTTCTTATTTTTCATTGTCTATCCCCGCCTTTCGATCCCAGCATATAATCTGCAATGTTTTTATCCGACAGCTCTTCCCGTTTCAGTTCCTTGACAATACTGCCCTCATACATAATATACACCCGGTCACACATGCCGATGATTTCCGGCAGATCACTGGAAATCATCAGGATTCCTCCGTTCTTTTGCACAAAATCATCCATCAGATTATGGATTTCTTCTTTTGCGCCTACGTCTACGCCAACCGTGGGTTCATCAAAAATCAGAAACTCTGATTCTGTTACCATCGCCTTGCCGATTACGACCTTCTGCTGATTTCCGCCGGACAGATTCCCGACCAGCTGCGCCCGTCCGGGCGTCTTAATGGACAGAGCCTTGATCATCCGCTGCGCATACTCTCCTTCTTTTTTCCGGTTATAGAAAAAACGGCTCCAATGCCTGAACGCGCTCAATGCGATATTGGAAGCCACGCTGAAACGTAAAATCAGACCCTCGTATTTTCTGTTTTCCGGAACCAGATAAGCGCCGCGGTCAATCATAGAGGACACCGAACGTGGTTTGATTTTTTCACCCTTGTAATAAATAGAGCCGGATAAAATCTGGTTCATTCCGAAAAGACTTTCCGCCACTTCGGTACGCCCTGACCCGACAAGCCCTGCCAGCCCGACAATCTCCCCTCTGTGGACACTCAGAGAAATGTCTCTCTGACCTTTTTTCAGATTCAGATGCTCCATGCGAAGCAGTTCCTCTCCCGGAGCATTGATATTCCTGCTGTAAAAACTGGAGACATCACGCCCCACCATACATTTGACAATTTCATCTTCATTCATTCCTTCGCCAGACATCGTCCCCACATGATGTCCGTCACGCAAAACAGAGATTTTGTCCGCCAGTTTTTCAATTTCCTGCAATCGGTGGGATATGTAGATCACAGCAACTCCCTGTGCTTTTAACTCCAGAATTTTTTTCATCAAGCTCTCTACCTCCCGCTCGGATAAAATTGCAGTAGGTTCGTCAAAAATAATCAGTTTTGGTTTCAGATTCACCACCCGGGCAATATCAATCATTTTCCAGACCGAGGCGCTGAATTCCTTCACCGGACGCGTCACATCAATATGGATTCCAAAACTATCCAGCAGCTCTTTAGAACGCACCTCCATCTGCCGGATGTCAAACAGCCTTGTCCCCGGAAGCCTAAGCTCATGATTCAGAAAAATATTGCGCGCCACACTCAGCCACGGCACCAGCATCAGTTCCTGATGGACTGCTTCTATTCCGGCCTTTGAAGCCTCCAGCGGACTAGCCAGCTGAATTTCTTTCCCCTCCATATAGATTTTACCTGAGGTCGGTTTGTAAGCGCTTAGGATCATCTTAATCATTGTCGACTTTCCGGCACCGTTTTCTCCAACTAATGCATGAATCTCTCCGGAGTAAAACTCAATACTCACATCGCTTAATGCCTTCACACCTGGAAATTGTTTGTCTATGTGTTCCAGTTTCATCAATGGCATCATATGCATTTCCCCCTTCTGAAGCATATTAAAATATGGGGCTGCTGCAAAAGGCAGCGTTCCAACAGCATATGGCTTCGATGTTTTTTGTATCTTTGCCATATCATGTATGGATTCGCCGTTTTGCAACAGCCCCATCTGCTCATTTAAAATTACTTAGCATCCATCCACCATGCCATATTCTCAATATAATTATCAATTGTGGATGCATCATTCACAACGTCCTCCGCATTCATGAAATCCGGCCATGCCACGTATTCCGGGAACAGATCGCCGTCGTTCAGGTACTTCACCAGGAACGCTCCTCCGATATAGCCCAGGGATACCGGGTCCGGATTGATTGAAACCGTCAGTGTTCCTTCCTGCATTGCGTAGGAAGCATCTTTGTTACAGTCAATGCCAGATACGCCAATGCCGCCGTCTTCAAAGCCAAGCTGCCAGCCTGCATTTTCCATTGCTGCAATTGCGCCCATAGCACATTCGTCATTTCCGCCGATTACCCAGTCAATTTCATCCTCGCTGTACTTCTGTGTCAGATTCTCCATAACACTCATGCTGGTCGCGCGGTTGAAATTCCCCGGCTGCTCTTCGATCAGGTTCAGATCCGGATATTTCTCAAACACAGCATGCGTGGCATTGATCTCATCAATTGCATTCTGTGCCTGCTGCGGGCCTGTAATGTAAATAACATTTCCCTTATAGTCCAGCTTTTCTGCCAGATATTCTGCAATCAGCGTCGCCTCGTCCGCATATTTGGTTCCGTACCAGCCGTAAATCTTATCTGTATTGGCCTTCGTCCCCTGTACCAGCACCGGAATTCCCGCGTCCCATGCTTTTTCCAGAGCCGGAACGATACCATTTGAATCTACCGGATGGATACAGATTGCATCAACCCCGCGCTGAATCATATCCTCTACCAGACGGACCTGGTCCTCGTTGCTGTCCGCAGTCTGCGGAGAAAGCAACACTGCTTCAAACCCAATATCCTCTGCTGCTTTATGAAAGCCGTTCAATACGCCGTTCATAAACGGATTCGTATTATTTTTCACGATCATGGCAATCGTGTATTCTTCATTGGCTTTAAGGTCTGTCGTCACATTCCAGGAAAGTCCCTGAACCGGATACTCGATGCTCTCCGGTCTCTGCGCAGCCGGATCGTTGAAAGCAACCGGTTCTGCCATTGCAATGACGGGTGTGGTAAGTATCATCGACGCTGCGGCAATTGCTATTAATTTCTTCATAAAGTAAACCCTCCTTTTATTTTTCTCCGTTTTACCGGATAGGTTCTTCGTTTAGATACCTTTTACACCTCTTCTTTGCCTGCGTTTCCATAGACATAGCTCTTCTCCCAGTCATACCGTTCCTGCCAGTCCGGATACTTGTATTCCCACATAGAAGCGTCTCTCGGATATTCATACAGACCACCGCTTTTCATAACGCAGGCAACCATTCCCAGATGATTTTCCTGAACAATACGCTGGAGCTGATGCGGGTCAATTTCGCTGCTCGCCCAGTTTTCATAATGATCCGGAATAACCACCTTTGCGCCAAGATTTTCCGTTACTCTCATAACATCCCACGGGTTCATCTTATCGGTTCCGCCAGGTGCATTGTACCCCATATCTGTAATAACAACGTCAATCTTATTTCTCTGACCCACAGCCTTATATCCGTCATTGTAGAGCGTATCACCCAGGAAAATAACGGAATGCTCACCTGTATCAAAAATAAAAGATACCGCATTCGAATCAAAATCCAGCGGATCGCCCGGCTGATAATCGCCGGTCATACAGGCCATGCTGTCGTAGTTGCGTTCTACCTTCACCGTGACGTCTTTGCACTGGAACCGGTCGCCCGGTTTTACCTCAAGGATGCGTTCTTCCGGTACGCCCCACTGTCTGAATAATTTGCAGGTGTTTTTCGGTCCTACAAATTTACAGTCCGTTGTCTGCAACGTTGCCTGAACCGTATAGTAATCTGCATGGTCCTGATGGTGGTGCGTCGCAAAGACGTAATCCAGAGTCTTTAATTTCCACGGGTCAATGACATGCGGATTAATTCTCAGCCAATGCAGCTTTGGCGCCCCGGTCGTACGGCAGACACCGCAATATTCATAGTTGCTGCATAAAGAAGATCCTGAATAATTATCAACCAGAAAGGTAGCCCCTCCTGCTGATTTGTAAGCCCAGCTCGGCCCGCCTAACATCCACAAGCCAAAAGCTCCTTCCGGAAACTGCGCTTCCTCAATTTGCTGGTTCAGCATGCAATGCCATTCCGGAAAACATTCCTCCAGCCAGATTTCTCTGGTCATCTTACGTGGCACTCCCGTTCCCTTGCTGTCTGGAACAGTATCCTCGTAACGACGGATTGCCACTTTTTCATCAAATGCGCTCATAAAACCCTCCTCCAATCTTGTGATACAATGATTATTTTGTCACCTTCCATACCCCATTTGTCCTGAAGTTTATACGTAGTATACCATATCACTTTTCCTCAGTCAATGAAATTATGTGCAATTTTATTATTTTAAAACTATTTTATCATTATTTTTGTGTCATAATTTCATTTTTATCATATTTCTTCCAAACGCAAACTTAAAAAGAATGCTCAAAAATGTATTCTAAAGCGTATGCTATGG
Organism: bacterium 1XD42-54; assembly: GCA_003612585.1. Classification (GTDB taxonomy): domain Bacteria; phylum Bacillota; class Clostridia; order Lachnospirales; family Lachnospiraceae; genus Choladousia. The sequence continues at coordinate 40,625 of RAZH01000002.1, read as the reverse complement.
CACAAAAAAAGACCGGCATAAGCCAGCCTTTCGTTCTTCGTTCCTCTTTCTATCTATTTATAACAATTTGTCCTGCTTTTCCAGTACGGCGGCAGCCGTTATCGTATCCGTGATCAGAACGTCTATCAGCTTTCCCCGCAGCGCTCCGAGAATTCCGCTTACCTTTGAGGGACCGTGCGCAATCGCAATTTTTTCTTCCGCTACCTTCAGATATTCCCATGGAATACTGATGCATTTACGATTCCAATCACAATCCAGCCAATTCCCATTTATATCAAAGAATTGCGCACATATGCTTCCCACTGCTCCCAACTGTTCCAGCTCAATCCGATGCTGCTCCGTCATATATCCCCACCAGATCGGCATATTGCCATTGACGTCGAACGTTCCGATACTCATCAGCATCAGATCGCATTTTTTCATCAGAGCCAAAGCCTCTGCCACTGAAGCGTCTTTCATCAATTCATCTTTCACGCCAAGATCGTCCACATAGACCGGCGTATTCAAAAAATAGGCTTTGCCGTCAAATGTATTCGCCAGAAAATCTACAAGCTCTGCTGACATATCCTGGTTGATGCTCGCCCCAATGGTCTGTACCACCTTTAAGTTACAGTCATGTTGTTTTCTCAACATATGTACCGTCCCCGTCACATTATGACTTCCGGTGATCCCAAACACGCAGTCTCCCTTTAATTTATCCGAAATATATAATGCTGCATAGTTTGTCAGCCCTTCAATGGCGTTCGACGTCCGATCCCCTTCAAAGCTGGTCAAAACAATCGGATTGCTGATCCCAAACTTTTCCTTCAATTCATTTTCATAAGAATGAACGCGGGATAAATAATGTTTTACCTTAATATCTACAATACCAAGTTCCTGGGCTTTCTGAAGTATCCTGCTTACCTTTGATCTCGAAAAATATAACTTCTCAGCTATCTCCGGCTGCATCATCCCCAGTTCATAATACATATGGGCAACCTGTGAGTAAATAGCCAGCTTATCCTCCCTTACAGATCCACCACGCTTTCCCATCCCCCATCTTCCTTTCTCATTTCTAATCTCTCGTTTTTCATCTTAATCAGTATAAACTTTCCCATTATCTCTGTCAATCCAATCAATTATCCTTTTCCACCTGATTCCCAAACATGAAAAGTCTTTGTATTTCATAAATTTTTATTGACAAACCGCCTTTCATGTGTTTAAATCTTCATATGAGCATTTATTCATATAAAGGAGAGCTATTATGAACGCTATTTTCAAAAATACAAAAATTCCTTTCTTCCACGCCGATGACTGTAGCTGTGGCGGCAGTCATGAACATCATGAACACGACTGTGACTGCGGCCATGAACACCATGAACACGACTGTGACTGCGGCCATGAACACCATGAACACGACTGTGACTGCGGCCATGAACACCATGGACACGACTGCGATCACAACCATAAACATTCTGCCGAACCACGTGCAACCGCCAACAGTCTTATACCCGCAAAGGCCGTTTATGTACTGGAAAACCTCAGCTGTGCGCACTGCGCTTCTAAAATGGAAGAAAAAATTAATGCGCTGAATGGTGTTGAATCTGCAACGATTACATACGCCACAAAGCAGCTGCGCTTAAATGCGCCGAATCCGGACGCACTGCTGCCTCAGATTCAGCAGATCTGTACTTCTATTGAATCGCAGGTGATTGTACGAAAAAATGAACCGGAGGGAACTGCTGGCCGATCGAATTTATCGCATACACACGATATTGCTGACAATGAGCATTCTGTAAAAAAAGAAACGAAAAAAGAACTTCTCGAACTGGCCGGGATTATCGCCGGAGCTGTACTTTTTCTTGCCGGTGTCCTCACAGAGCATTTCATCCCCGGATCTAGTGAACCGTTCCGGCTTCCTGTGTTTGTGATTGCCTATCTGATTCTCGGTGGACCCATCCTGCTGGAAGCTGCGCGAAACATTTCGCACGGTCAGATTTTTGACGAAAATTTCCTGATGAGCATCGCCACACTTGGGGCTTTTGCAATCCGGGATTATCCGGAAGCAGTCGGTGTCATGCTCTTCTATCGTGTGGGAGAATTTTTTGAACATAAGGCAGTAGAGCGAAGCCGCAGTCAGATCATGGGCGCTGTTGATATGAGACCGGAAACTGTAAATCTTGTTTCCGAGACAGGTTCAAAGATTATTCCCGCCCGGGATGCACAGCCGGGAGACATTCTTCTTGTCCGTCCAGGTGATCGCATTCCGCTCGACGGAACAATTCTCGAAGGAAGCAGCCGTATTGATACATCACCGATTACCGGTGAACCTGTTCCGGTTACGGTAAATAGCGGAGACGAAGTTATTTCCGGATGTGTCAACACCTCCGGCCAGCTAAAAATCCGGGTAGAAAAACCGCTTGCGGAATCTATGGTCACGCGCATTCTTGATTCCGTGGAAAACGCTGCTGCCAGCAAACCAAAAATTGACCGTTTTATTACAAAATTTGCCAAAGTCTATACTCCGTGTGTTGTGTTTGGCGCAATAGCAGTTGCCATCCTACCTTCTTTGTTCACCGGAAACTGGCATTACTGGATTTACACTGCAATTTCCTTCCTCGTTATGAGCTGTCCGTGTGCTCTGGTTCTCAGCGTGCCTCTGGCATTTTTCTCCGGAATCGGTGCCGGCTCTAAAAAAGGAATCCTGTTTAAAGGCGGTGTCTCAATCGAGGCGCTTGGTTCTGTTCACTCTGTTGTAATGGATAAAACCGGAACCGTCACAAAAGGGGATTTCCGACTGCAACGCATTACAACGTGCAGTACCTGGAGTGAAGATGATCTGCTTCGCATCTGCGCAGGCTGCGAACAGAATTCTTCTCACCCAATTGCAGTCAGCATCGTAGCAGCAGCGAAGGAAAAAGGAATTGTATTTGCCGTACCAGAAACGCTTGAGGAAATCGCAGGCCATGGTATCAGCGCCACGGTAGCGGAAGGTCATGTACTGTGCGGTAATCGTAAGCTGATGGAACGTTTTCATATTGATCTGACGAAAATGCCTGAAGCCTCCTACGGTGCGGAAGTCTTCCTTGCAATCAACGGAACACCTGCGGGCTGTATGGTAATCTCAGATACGATCAAGCCTGATGCAATTTCCGCTATTCGAAAGCTGAAAGCGCAGGGACTTCATACCGTCATGCTGACCGGAGATTCCCAGGCCACAGCTGACGCCGTAGCTCGTGAAACCGGGATTGATGAAGTACACGCAAAGCTTCTGCCACAGGATAAACTGCAGCTTCTTTCTCAGGTAAGAACAGCACACGGCGCCGTTATGTTCGTCGGCGACGGCATCAATGACGCTCCGGTGCTCGCAGGCGCCGATGTAGGTGCTGCCATGGGTAGTGGCGCAGACGCAGCCATCGAAGCGGCAGACGCAGTCTTTATGACTTCTGCCATGGAAGCAATCCCCGATTCGATTTTCATCGCGCGTTCAACCAGCCGGATTGCCATGCAAAATGTAGTATTTGCATTGATCATCAAACTGATTGTAATTGCACTCGGTCTTGCCGGATTCGCAAATATGTGGATGGCCGTATTTGCAGACACTGGAGTGGCTATGCTCTGCGTACTGAACTCAATCCGGATTCTCTATAAAAAATAAAAATATCCTGCCAAAACTTAAATCCGGTCTTACCCTTGACCATTTTATATTTTTCCGCTAAAATATATCGGTAAAGCAAAAATACATTCTGATACCAGGTTCTTCGCTGAATGGAACGAATAGGAGAAACTTATGATTACTTCAAATACGACTTGCCTTGCCGATGAGGAAACTCTGTACCGCGTTGCCGAACTATTTAAAATCTTTGGTGACCCGACACGGATTCGGATTCTCCATCTGCTTTCAGACAAAGAATTATGCGTACAGGATATTGCAGATGGACTTGAAATGACACAGAGTGCTATCTCTCACCAGCTCCGGATCCTGAAGCAGTCCGCACTCGTAAAATTCCGGCGCGACGGAAAGACCATCTACTACTCTCTTGCGGACGACCACGTAGCGACCATCCTCATGCAGGGCCTGGAGCACGTATGTGAATAAATATTTTGAAATGTTATAAAATTCTGAACTGTAAAAACGGGTGAATCGTTTTATGATCTATTTTGATCATGGAGCAATTCACCCGTTTCTATTGTCTGCTGTCTGCCTGGTACAAAATGGAGCGTTGCTCCATAGATGATTTCATCTATTTTGCAACGCTCCCATTTTACTACTCGTCATTTCTCTTTCGTTTTCCGGCATATCGTGCAGTGCCAAGCATACCTGCCACAGAGAGGGCCAGAAGCAGAAGATAGAGCAGAATTGGCGTTTCATCGCCTGTTTTCACACCGCTTCCGCTGTCTTCAACCATGATGTCATTGTTTGTGTCATTTTTTATCTCGTCGTGCGTGTTGTCGTCCTCTGTCTGCTTCTGTCTACTATAGCCAATGCAGACATCTTCGTATTCCTGGCCTGCAAGCTGCCATCTGAGTTCATAATAGTTCTCTTCTGCTCTTGCCTGTGCCAGCTGAAGGGACGGGCTCACTCCCACTTCGGAATCCTTATTTCCACCTTCTGCCGAAAGAACATTTGCCTTTTGCTTACAGCCTTCTTCCAGAGAAAATACTTTCGTAAAGTTCGTATCTGACGGCTTGTTCATACGCAGTCTGTACTGATAAGGTTCATTCTCCTCATTGACAATCGGAAGTGCCTTAAAACGGAATTTTCCATTCTTGTCCGTCTTTACAGCCATGCCATTATAGGACTCAAAGCCATCTCCGGCATTTCGGGCTCCCTGAGTACCTGCAACCACATAGTCCAGATAAACCGTTTCGCCCTTCAACACGGTCTCCCCTTTATCGAAGATTCCATTTCCGTTTTCATCATCAAAAACGATTCCCTCAATACTTCCTGCTCCATAAGGAACAAGACCTGCATCCATATTCCCTTTTGAATGCCCGTGTGAAACGTTATAGCCACCTACAATATACAGAGCCGGAGTCGTTGAATCAGCGCGGTCTGCCAGCACAAACGGAGCCTCAACATCTTCCAGATATCCTGTCTTTTCATTCAGGCTGTTGTCATTGTTTCCGCGGTCTGCCCGGAACTGTGTTACGCCGTATTGCGGCGGAAGTTCCTCAAGCTTCAGTCGATAACCATAGACGATGGTCTGGTCTTCTTTCCGTTCGACTGCTTTCAGCCCGTCAAAGGAATAGCGCCCGGCAGCGTCTGTGACTGCTTCCAGATCTTCCTTTTCATCCATCTGCTGCCAGTAGCCATTCTGATAGTACAGACGCTCCAGCTTCAGAGTAATCCCTGCCATCGGCCGATCCTCATCATGGATACCATTCTGATCTTTATCCTCCCAGACAATACCGCTGATGCTGTGCAGCATCTCCGGAACAATACCTGCATTGTACTGACTCAGCTGTGTACCTTTAACATAATCATAATGGTCCACAATATACGGCAGATTTGGATTCTTCTGCTCCTCTGTCCGCTCCCCCAGCACAATAAGCTGATTCTTCATTTCCGGAAGTTCCGTGTCACTTTTGATTATCTGACGATTTTCCGGTTTGAGAGCACTTTCTGTTCCTTCTCCAATCTGATACTTTGTCGCATAACGCTCATCATCCAGCAGGTAGAGCTCATAGCCATACAGATAATGTCCCGCAGGTATATCTTCCTGTCGCTTCGAATGGACTTCTTCGGTCTCGCCGGTTTCGTCTGTTTCCGGTTCCTCGGTTTCAGGCTGATCCATAAATACCGGAAGATCAGTAATCCTGTACCGTCCGTTCTGGTCTGTATATACATCCAGAATATACTCTTTCATATCCTCTGTCTCAGCCTTCCGACTTCCTGCCTGTACCTGCATCTGCAATATTGTATCTTCTTGCATCCGGATTCTCGATCCCTCTGTCAGGGTTTCACTCTGGTCTTCCGTATCAGTTTCCGTTTCGACTTCGGTTGCTCCCTCTGTTTCTATTTCGGTTTCTTTTTCCGTTTCTTTTTCCGTCTCTTTCTCGGTTTCTTTCTCCGTTGTCTCTTCCGTCTGGTCTTCCGTTTCCTCCGTCTCTGTTTCATCTTCCGGAAGCTCCTGGATCCAGCTGCGCGCTGCCTCATCGTAGTAGAACCGTTTGATACCGATATGCGCATTCGCTGCCGGTCGGTCTACACCCGGCGTGTAAACACCATCGTAGTCCACATCCTCAAAGACAATTCCTTCAATACTTCCTGGCTTATATGCAGTATAACCGGCGTTGTAATCTTTCAGGCTCCGAGACCTTACAATATCGTAGCCCTCCACAAGATAAATTTTATCCACGCCTTCTTCTTCCGGGTCCGCTTTTCTGGCTACCACCAGCATACCATCCTTCATTTCTTCCAGACTCGTATCTGCTTTTATAATCCGGCGATCCTGCGTAAGTGCGCTGTCCGCAACACCCTTCTGTTCCTGGTACCGCGTAACTGCATAGCCGCCCTTTTCCTCGATTCCATGAACCATCCACAGCTCATAGCCATACAGACAATTCGTACCATCTACATGTTTGTAGGTACTTAAGCCTTCAAAGCGATAATTGCCGGATTGATCCGTTTTGACAGTCTCAAAGTATTCCTTGTCTTCCGGATGATCCTGAACCCAGCTATGCTTCGCAGCATTATAATAATACCGCTTCAGGCCGATTTCCACATCCGCAAAGCTGCCGTCTCCGCTGCCACGGATACCGTCATAATCCACATCGTCAAAGACATTTCCGGAAATGCTTCCTTCCTGGTACCGGATAAAGCCAAGATTGTAGCCATCACGCACTTCTGCTCCAACACAGTCATATCCGTCTATGAGATAAGAATACTCATACTCTTCCATATCCTCTGTGATCTGCGAAGCAAGCATGATAAATCCTGCTTTCCACTCACCATTTGCCAGGCTTGCGCTTCCCTGGCGTTTAACTACCTGACAGTTTCCTGCCACCAGAGCACTGTCCAGACTGTTTTCATTCGTCTGATAGTACGTGGCCGCCATCTGTCGGCCCTCTTCATCCTCTGGCATATCAAGAAGCCAGATCTCATAACCGTACAAAGATGTGAATTCGCTTCGGTCTCCGATATCCTCATGAATCAGCAGCTCCTCAAAGCAATAGCTTCCGTCATCTGCTGTTTCTGTAATCAGGAAATACGCTTGATCCGGATCGTCCGGGTCCGTCGGCTCGTCCTGCGCCAGTTCCCATGTGTCATTCGTCGCATCCCACAAATAACGCTTCAGACCAATCCGGATTCCTGCCATCGGCGCATCATAAACCCCGTTTCCGGCGCCCTCTTCAGGCACCGCATCATACTGACCATTATCTGTCTTATCAAAGAAGGCAATTCCTTCAATCGACGAAGGCTTACATTCTTTATAACCCATGTTGTAATGGTACAGCGGCCGGTCTGCTGCCATATCATATCCGGCTGACATATTAAAGCTTGTTTTGGCCTCTTCCTCTTTGAATGCCGCACTTGGCACTGCAAACCCTTTCAGCTCTTCCTGGGAAGTACCACGGTACACCTGCTTTTTATCGGTCTTTGTCAGGCGGTAATCATTCTTGCCAAACCGCAGCAGCGCACTGTCATTTTCTTTCCCTTTATTGCTCATATACCTGGTTGTATGATAACCTTCCGGAACCTGGTTCACAGTAATCTTATAACCGGCCAGATAATTTACACCATCTACGTGATATTTCGTAGGAACCTCAAGTTTATACGTACCGTCACTTTCCGGCCCAATCTCCGCCGTATACTCTGCCTGATTGCCATCTTCATCCAGATACAGCTTCCAGCCATCATTATAGTAATAACCGACTGCTGTCACAACGATCTGTTCTCCCGTATCTTTCAGCACCTTACGCAGTTGTTCAGAATATCCTTCCTCCTGCAACGGGTCCCCCGTGTCTGTATTGCGGACACCATCATAATTCAGATCCTCAAATACAAATCCGGAAATACTGGACATCGGATATTTATGGTATCCGGCATCATATCCACCTCTTGGAAGCGCAGTCACCATATCATAATAACGATCTCCGTGTTTTACCATATAGGTGCTGTACTTCAGCATTGCCTGGGCTTCTGCCTCGCTGTATGACTCTGACAGTATAATGTATTCTTTTTCCTCATTCATACTGCGATCCGGTCTGAGGTCGCTGTCAATCTGCCCCTCCTCTTTTGCCTGTCGGTAACGCGTAATTGCATAGACAGACAAATCCGGATGTTCTTTTACAAAGACTTTATAACCTGCAAGATAATAGATACCTTCTCTGTAAACCTGTGCCTCCAGATCTTCGAAGCAATAAGCTCCGTCCGCATCTGTTGTAACGGTCCTGTCTTCATCATTAAACTCGGTATCTTCCATCCAGGTACCAGCTTCCTCACTGCTCTGTACCTTTTTCAGATAGTAGCGGCGAATGCTTACCTCAATGCCTTCTATTCCCTTTTCCGGCTCGCTGTCCGTTCCTTTTTCGGTATCAAGAATACCATTATAATTTGTATCCTCCCATACGCGGCCTGATATTGAATTACGACGAAGCTTTGTCAAGCCTGCATCGCCACCCTTTTGATCGTCAACCACTTTATTGACATCAAAATAGCCAAGCGCATTCTGAATTACCATCTGCTCCTGATTGCGAAGCGCTATATCTCCGTACTCTTTGCGCAGATCGCTCTCCTTAACCTGGCGCGCCACAACGATAATCTCGTCAGACTCACCAAACATCAATGCTCCATTCTCTTTGCGCAGATCATTGTCGGTCTCAGGATTGCCCTGACGGTATTTTGTAATTCCGTACCACTTACCTGCAAAGTTTGTTATGATCTGAACCCGATATCCTGTCAGCAGTCGCTTTCCACCAACGTATGCGGTTGAAACCACATGATCGAACACATAAGCGCCATCTCCGCCTGTTACGGTCATTGGCACGTAACGGCCATACTCATCCGGATCATCCAGATCTTTTGACCGCAGCAGCTTCCAGCTGCCTCCATCATATACGTACGGCACAAGCTGTAAACTAATTCCGGTCATACCAGGTTCAGACACCTCATTTCCGTCCTCATCCTTGTACGTTCCCCGCTGGCCGTCATAATTCTTATCGTCCCAAATGACGCCTTCAATTACTGCATAATCCACAGTAGCCAAAGCAGCATCTGTATCAAGTACGGTCCGCGCTTTAGAAAGATCATAGGTCACACCTTCTACTGTCAGCTTGTACTCTTCCAGCGTATCATCTGTCGCGAAATCCGAAATAACCAGAATTTGCTGATTCATATACCGGTAATCGCCACCCTCTTCACTGCTGAGCGATCCCTGATTGGGCTCCTTGCCTAAATCAACGGTCGGAAGATCGCTGTCCGATGTTCCATTTCCCATCCAATACTTTGACGGAACAAAGTCCTCCGGCAAACTGTTCAGATCTATCTTAACCCGGTAGCCTGCAAGATATTTCTTCTTTCCTGCTGTATACGTTGTAGTAACACCGGAGAAGATATAAGAAGAACCATCACTGAACTGTTCCTGTATATCGTCTATAAACTTCCACTCGCCATTGTCGTAATAATACTGCTCCAGTACCAGACGAACGCTGTCAACTCCAGGCTCTGTAGCCGGATAGCCTTCATCGTTGATGTACATATTCCGAAGACCGTCATAGTTCTTATCGTTGAAAATATATTTTCCGATATAACCTTTTCCGACTTCGACAAATCCGAGACCAATACTCAAAAATGGCCCGTGGCTTCCTTTGTCATTCATGATCGGTTTATCGTCTTTGTACACCGGCCCCGACGTAAACATCGATGTCGCCATCTCCATCTCCGTCGTCTTGAACACCAGGTCGTTATCGTTTGACATTTCCATCGGATACGTACTGTGTGTAACCGGAGTCGGTTCATATACGGTATCCAAAAGCCCGGTATCAGCTACAATAACGTAGCTGCGATATGGATACAACGAAACCTGGAAGAATCCGTTCTTATCTGTCAAAATATCCTCGGTCAATTCACCGTCACCATCGTAGGTTAGCGTTCTCGTTCCGTCCGAAAGAATCTCATAAATATTCAGCCGGACTTTTTCAAGGCGCTCTTCATTGCTGTCAATATATCCGTTTGTTCCTCCTTTGCCATCTACTTTTTCTCCTTCATCCTTCCATGCATATCCGCCATAAATATAGGCCGGTGCAATACCAAGATCATAGGAAGTCATTCTTTCATCATAGTCCGCATACGTAGACGGATCAGTTCCGATCGCATCAACACGTACTGCAGCTTTCATCTGAACTGTCAGACTCTTTACCTCTGCATTGTCAGACGGTACGACACCGCTTCCCTTTGTCCCAAGATCCGGAAGCCTGTCATTCGGCCGGAATACCTGTACGCCCGTCTGCGTCATTCCGAGCAGCCTTGTCGTGATTGCATGCTCATCGTAAACGCCTTCCGGGAAGGTAAAGCGCAGTTTGTAATTGCCCGGCGTCAGATTGGACAGTACGTAGTAACCCTGATTTCCGTATGCATCATTTTCCGTAATATAATACTCAGGTCCATAAAGCGTGTAGATCGGATTATCTGAAGTATCGAGCTGCAATTCTCCTGTCTCTTCATTTACCAGACAGTACTTTCCGCCATACTCTACCACCGGTTCTCCAAGGCGGTTAACCGGATATCCGTTTTCAGAAAGAAGCTCTACTTTTACACCATTGATTCCGGGGTCTGCGCCGCCTGACCGGATCCACCGGCCGTCTCGTTGCACGTATTCCGCGTCATCCGTAAATTTCGCACTGTAATCCTCATCCATCCACACATAATGTCCGATATATCCTTTGTCCCCCGGCGCATCAAGATACACACCGACAAATGCGGACTCTGTGGGTTCTTCTCCCTGCGCCTGTACTACAAAGCTGTTGAACGAACAAAATTCTTTTACTGCACTTGAAAGTACCGCGCCCGGACTGCTCTCCGGCGTATAACCTGGATACATTGGCAGGTTCAACGGTGCCTTCATCTGGTACGACAGTGCCAGCTTCGTCATCATGCCAAGCTCAAAGCCTGCCTTTGGTTCTACATAGATCGCCTGCACATAACGTTCCAGATCTTCATATGTGTCTGTTCCCTTCAGTTTTTTCAGATCACTCAGTTTTACAAAATATTTTCGCTTTGCCGCATCTGTCTTACGAAGGTTATCATAGAAGGCCTTGTTCCACGTATCACTGAGACCTGGCAGGGATTCTTTTGGTATCTTGACAATACCTACTCCGTTTGCCCCGTAATTAAACGGTCCGACCCAGATTGTCACATCTTTGCCATCTGTGAGTGCTTTACTTCCAAGTAATACCTGTACCGAATCCAGATTTAAGATACCGCTCCATTTGGTACCTCTGGGGTTTGCCTGCGTATGCTCTGCATTTCTTGGCATAATCGCCGTATCTCCCACATATGGAAGCACATCGTAGATAACCGGCTGGTCAAACGTTGTCTCTGTCGGATTCAGCGCCGTTGAAGCAAAGGAATACTCCGAACCTTCCGGTACCAGCGACGGGTGCTTGTCATTATTACCCTCCGCGTTTAATCCGCTTCCATATTCTGAACGCGATATTTTCATACGCGTCAGACTTCGTCCTGTTCCGAATCCAATACCTCCAACTGTTTTTACCAGCGTATTTTCGCTGTTTTTCAACCCATTGTTGTTGATATCACGCTTGTCAAGCTCAAATGCATACGTCGCATAACTTCCCTCTACAACCGGAATATGCGGCATAAAAGCGCCTGGCTTAAACGCATACGCCTTACACGTCAGAAGGTCTGAGCTGTCGAGTCCTGAACTTTCTGTATTAACCGGCACGAGGTACTCGATAACCAGCTTCTGTCCTGGCTCCAGATATCCATCTGCAGTCCATGTCATAACGCGGCGCTGTAGCTGACTGTTGAGGTCAGTAACCTTATCGTACATTACAATCGACACATTATCAATACCGTGCGATTTTGCAATGGTGCCGTCTTCGCGTTCCACATACCAGCTCCACTGTGCCTGCTCCGGATACAACCTTGTCGATGAGCTGTACTCTCCATGTACCGGAGTATCCTCTTCGTACGTCGTATACGGATACTTCGGATATACCGGTTCTTCTGCATCCGGATCCTCCACTGACGAATCAATCGCCTGGATATATGGAAGCACTGTTGAAATCTGTACGTGTGTTGCATTGTCTGCCGTTGCCTCCAGACCTGCATCTTCAATCGCTTTTTCTGAAAGGTCGGAAATAGATGCCCTGTATTTCAGCATCTGGCTTGAATCCGTGATCGTCAGGTCACTGTCCCACTTATAGCCGTATATCGGTTTTCCGTTTTCATCCTTTCCAATCTGCTGGCGTTTAAAGTATTTCGCCTCCAGGTCTACCTGAAGCACAGGCATCTCACGGCTGATATAATACCCGGCACGGGAACGCTCTGAGGTCTGACCCACATGCGCATCGTTGCTGTCAAACTTCGCCCAGGCTGCTGCAAAATGATTTACGTGTTGTTTCCGGTCATTGCTGTTTATCATTGTTACCATGACAAACGCTGCACTTCCTGTCTCTGTTTGGTCTGGATCAATAATATTTCCATCACCGAAACCTATCGTTGATGTAATCGAATCTGGAAGCGGATTCAGATTTTGATGTTTTGGATCAATCACATCCATTTCCTGATTGCCGTCAGTATCCGGATCTGCATCTATTGCGAGGCGGAAGCCCTCCGGTACCGGATATGCCCGGTCACCCGAGGAAATCAAAAACCGAATTTGATAGATACGGCGGTTCAGATTCCTCTCTGTACGGGACAGAGCCGTCACATCAATAATATGATTCTCAGTCAGGCTCAGGCCATCCTTCGCTCCCATCAGCGCCGTCAGATCAACCCAATCGGCAACATCTGATGCAACGTCACTTCCTGGTTCTTCATAAGGTGCATTTTCTTCTGCTGGTCCACGACTGCTCTTACTGCACAGTGCATATACATGAAGCTTAAGCTTATCCATATAGGCCTGATACTCAGGAGAGGTCGGATCTCCAGGCATTTCCCATACACCTGTACCAATTGCATATACATTACTCTCTACTTGCTTACCGTCCGCAGGAGCTTCCTCTCGCGTTCCGTCATCTGTTCCACGGTACGGCACTCGGTAATCCAAAACAAAATCCGAAACAGCGCTGCCTGTGTTTACGACCTGATCCACATAGATCTTCATACGTTCCGCGCCCTTAACAGACGGGTCTTCCACTACGGTAGTTGTTCCGCCGGTCAAGTCCGGATTAATAATCTGTACACGCTGCACCGAAGTATCAACGCGGACAATGGCTCCCGGCTTTCTCACAGTCACCACGGCCGAAACATCCTGCGTATAACTATCCTCATATACGCCGTCCTCATCCCAGTCAATCTTGTCCTCTTCGCTGTCACTCGTTTTACGTGTCCATCCGATCTTAGATTCATCGTATTCGGCAAGCTCTTCAAAACCACCATCTGGATACATCTCTTGCAGATATTCGCCGCTCACATCATCAAGGGTCACGTACGTATCTGCCTTATATGCCTGATCCCAGTAGTCGTCTCCCTCCAAAATGCTGTCCGCTTCACCTGCACAGTCTAACTCTGTCTCTATACCAAATACCAGTACATCACCGTATTCAAAGGAACCTGGCAGCCTTCTCTTGTTTGTCAGGTAATCGTCGACAAAAGTCGGATTCTTAAGATTGTCTCCAGCAGTGAGGATCTTAAATACCAGTGTCTCTGTTCCATCTTCATTTTCATGGTGCTGTTCCAGTTCAACCTGGTAACCTGCTTCGGCAAGTTCCTCAAACGTATACCGCTTTGTCGTTCCGCCTTTCTGATAATACAGATAGAAAGGTCCTGCAAAATTACCGTCAGCATCCTGTTGCTCATAATAGCTGACGATCTTCGGCAACACGATTGTCGCACGAATCACTGCATGGTCAATATCTCCGTGATACAGATAATTGTTAGCCGACGCACTGCTGCTGATTCTGACGTTGTAATACAGCCTGTCTCCATACTGTACCGTCTTCGATTTATCGCTGCTGTCCGGATAATACGTGTATGTGCCCGCCAAACCGTCTGGTGAACGTCCGCCAAGATCTGTAATCGTCCCTGCTTCATGATTTGACACATAACTCTGATTTTCGATTGACGGATAGCTGATACGGATTCTGTTTGTGGCATGCACACCGACTTCCGTACTTATTCCATTTTTATTGAAATTCTGACTTGCCAGCTTCTGGCTCCATCTGATTGTCGGGTAATCCTCCAACTCAATCGGCTCTGCTTCGGAATAACGTTTATTTCCGCCCACATCCGTCGGATCAATCGCCGACTGCGTGCCTACATCATTCAACACAGGTACCCATGGAAGCACAAGACCTGCCACGTCCCGGCGCGCATCATAATTTGTACCATTTACATATTTCTGATAAGCCCAGTTCTGATAGTTTGTTACCTGTGTGTTTCCTACCCAGTATGGGTTTTCAGTGATTTCATCGTCCAGCAGGAAGCGATAATTTGGAAGCTGACTGCTTACAAATACATGATTTTTTCCATACTGTGTCGTCAGGCGTCCATCAATATCTCCATCCTTCGTCGTTGCATCCGGTGGTCCCATCGTAACAAACTTAAAGGAAAAGCATCGTCTCTGCTCTGAAGAAATCTTCGCTTTTACGGCATTTCCAATGGATGGTGTCTCCTTTTGCATAAAGGTAATCTGATAACGGCCCTGCGGCTCCCCGCCGTCACTCTCAAGTACAACATATTCTACGATTGCCTGGTACAGTGCTTTTTCATCTTCTGCAAGTGCAAATGTAGAACTGGTTGCAGCGCTGTAAGCTGCCGTATACATGCTCCAGTCGAGCGTTCTGGTTGCATTGTACGCATTGTCCTGCGTAAAACGCAGTCCTTCTGAGTCAATCGGCACAATTCCCTGCGGAAGCACGTCTGTCACAACCGGATAGTAAAGCGTTCCCTTATTTCCGCCGTCTGTCGCATAATTGTGATAATGTTTGTAGTACTGGTAAATATCGTCGCCGTTGATATCATACCGACGGTTTGGAGCAAGCTGATGCAGCCAGTACTTATTCTCCACAATCACATTCATAGTAGAAGAATCACCCTGTGAATCAAGATAATAACAATCTCCGGCCGAGCCCTCCAGATTGTTTTCTCCTACCGTCGTCCATGTACGGATGAATGGCCTGCGCATATGTGCCCTCGTTCCCGTACTTGCGTATGTTGTACGTTTTCCGCTCATGAACTTCTCTCTTCCACCGCTGTCATCCACACTTCCCTGTGCGGACACCTCAAGATTTGAGATGTTCATTCCGTTAATATATGGCATATTCGGCGAGCCGTTCAGATAATACCTGCCGTCCTCAATTCCATAACGGTTGTTGTTCACATAGCCGTTCCAGTTCTGACGATAATAACTGTTCCACAGATAATCCATGCCACAGTACTGTGTGCTCGTCTGCAGCCCTGCGGAGAGAGCCAGGAGATAATTATTGCCCCACAGCGTCGTAATATCATAAATCTGATAATATCTGCTGTCCTCCGCTTCAGTATCAAGCGGACGCGCCATTACCTCATCATACCAGTAACCATTTGCCGGCGTTGCATACACATGTGCCGGGATATTTACCAGCATCATATAGCCCTTATCACTGCCTCTGTTAAACCACTTTTTCAGAGGCTGTTTTACAGTGATACGAAGCACGTAGGAATTACTTCCCTGGTAAGGATTCTTTCCGACATAGCTGTCTCCCGTACGGTTCAGAGCAGAATTGCTCAGAAGCGGGTCTCTCATAATATTCGGTGTCAGATACCCGCCGCCTCCAGGACTTTGCAGTACAGATACCTCTGCCCCGTCAACCGCAGTATACTGCGGAGTCTTGGAATCACCGCCTGTCATCAAATATGCCTGCACATTTCCAAGATCTGATGGCTCAACGCCTTCCGGCATGACATAAATGAATTCCACACCATCCGTCAGATCCCAGTCACCGTAGTTATACGCACCGATCTGTGCCATAAAATTCTGGTCATATTCCAGAGCAGTAATGCTGTCATCGTTATACAGCGCTGTTCGCCAGCGCAACACGCCACTGTCCGCATAATAACTCAGTCCGCTCGGACAGCGTTCCTGATGCGGGTCTGTTCTCATATTCCAGTATGCCGTCGGCAGGTATTCCGTGTTCTGGAAATAATCGCTTTCCAGACCGTACATTCTGGAGCTTGTCGCCAGCCAGGCTGTCTGCAGATGAATACGGGCCTGTGCCCAAATTACGGCATCTTCATGTCCGCCTTCTGCCTCTGCTTTCTGCCAGTCTGCACTTCGGTTGCGGTATGCAAGCAACAATCGGAAATAATCCCTGTTTCTTCCACTTGTTGTATGAACATACTGCTCACTCACCGGAAGCTCGTCAAACTGCTCTCGTGTCATTGTCGGTACATACTTCGCCTGCTGCTGGTTGTGCGCCGTATTGATATCATAATCCTTCAATACACCGTTTGAACCGCCATAGGCATCGTTATCGACACCGTTTCCTGGCATATATACCGTAGAGTCCTTCAGATAATCATAACGGTCAATACCTGAATTTCTCGTACCGCTCACACCTACGTCGTGACAGAGGAAATTCATATCCATCATGTTCGCAGAATTCTGGAACTGTTTGCGGAAGCTGTAATATTCATCCCCAGCGGTAATTCCCTCTGAAGCGTTATCATGGTAGCTCAGTCTTCCCGCATAAGGATAGGAAGCCGCTGTATAGCCAGTGGAGCTGCTGTACCCGACGCCGACCTGATAATACTCTCCCATCTTCGGATAGTAGTCCATGAAGGTCTTTCCGCTTCTGGTTGTATACGCAAGCGGAAGATTTTCCTCGTCAATTCTCGCCGCATACCATACCTCAATACGCTCTCCGATCTCCAGACGCGTATTCGCCGCAAACGAAATGGTATAAAGATTATAAGAAATCTCTGTACATTCCGTATTCTTATTGTTTCCACTTAGCACAATATCAGCAAACGCATGGCCGGTTCCCATTCCGACTCCGTCATTGTCTGCCTTGACAGTCACCATATCGCCGCCATAATCCGGTATATCTTCAAACGTATCAGAAAGAGCTACCGTATAATCCGGAACATCCGGTTTCGGATTTCCGTCCTTATCGTACCATACTACATGGATTCCAGCCGCCACATCAGGGTCTTCCGCACCATCGCCTGCTCCGGTAATACCAGCTGCACCATCGAGACCGCAGGCTGTAATATACTGCGGAATCTTATCGAAAATAACCGGCTCCAGAAGTGCTCCCTGCATGCCAACCGCGGCATTTGCCGCCGGTATATTTGAGATGCTTGTCTTAAACCATACCGTATCCCCCGGTCGATAACCAAGCTGCTGCTTTGCCGCCGCATCATACGGTGTCTGTGCCTGCGTCTCCTCCTCAAAAATCTGTGTATGCAGATTCAGAACCGGACGTTCCAGCGCCGCTTTTGCTCCCACGCTTCCTGTACCCAGAAGCTTCGATACCTCCTGAAACTCCTGTTCCTCAGCCACATCTGCCGCGTCATCTCCGGTCAATGAATTCGCCACCATCTCATGATGCTTGTGTTTCAACACAACATCGGCACTGATCAGAATGTCAAAACGGTCTGCAATCACCTTTGTCTGACGCTCTGCATCTGTTCGGATGTCCCGGTAGCGTGCAAGCCCGTGGAGGGTAAACTCATCTCCCTTGGATGCAAACACAACCCGGTTGCCATCTGTCCCGTATGCTGGAATATCATAATAAGTCCAGCGAATCTTTACTGCATCTTTCAGAAGCCGGCATCCCGCGTCCTTCTGCTCCTGCGTCAGCTCTTTTGCATCTGCCACAATCCGGTTGCAGGTTGTACCATCTGAAAGGGTAACTTCCTCATCCTCCAGCCAGATCTCATTCTTCATTTCAGCTTCCGTATAGCTTCCGATTTTGGTGCCAATATTGCCGAAATAGCAATATTCCACTTTAATCGGCCTTGCGGCTGATGCATCCATATTTGCCGGATAGGAAAACTCCGGTTTCTCTGTGAGGTCAAAACCTTTAAACCACTTTGCACCTGCTTTTGACAGGAAAGCCAGCGTATAAGTGGCTTCATCCAGCGTATGCAGCGCGTCATTTTCCGCGTTTGCTCCATCTGCTCCTGTCACCTTTATCGTCATTGGCTGGCTGTCATACTGATGCGCCAGATTATCATAAGCTGCCACAACTGAGAGATTCCGGCTGTCATAGAACGTCACACTGCTGCGGATATCCGACAGATATGTCTGCTCTCCGGTTCTTCCCCAGTAACTGCCCACATAACGGTAATAATCCGCATTCTGGGAGGTTGTATAACGGGAGGAAGAGGATGCACCGCCGTTATTTCTGGCGTTTCCATTGATCTTGTAGTCCGAATACGTGTGAATCGGCTGAGCCGCCGCATAATAACGCGCCTCACCTGTCTTTTTTCCCTCAGAAGGTTCCAGCTCATCCGTAAGCTGTGTAAGTACGATAATCTCAAGCCGCTCCCCTTTGTCAAAAGAATTTGAAGCAACGGATGCATCCATATCTGTCTCGCGATCCTTGAGCGTACCGATTACCAGATCAATTCTTTTATAATTTGTCTTCTCGCCAATGCGTTCCGTAGCTTCCGGCTCCTCCGGCAGAATATCTCCGCCCGGAGCTGGAGTCGTTTCTTCCTCCAGCGCGTACAGCTTATCACGATTCATTACAACAGGCTGTGTCTCGCCTTTTGCAATCGCGGTAGCAGTGATATCTTCATCTTTGATATCCAGTTTATCTGATCTGCTTCCAATCTTCCAGCCAATGATTCTCTGTCCATCCGGAACCGTGAAACGCAGCTCTGGTCGATAAATCGGAAGCGCACTGTCATCCGCCGCGCCGATCGTCAGATGGTATTCAATATAGTCATTCGGCAAAAGATGCGCCTCATCCACTCCCAGCTTTTGATTATTGCCGTCTGCATCGAGATCAACATCGTATGCAAATGAAGAGAGCGTATCGGAAAGCGCAGTTGTTCTGCTCATACCAACCTGCATATTTCCGACAAGATTTTTAATCTGATAATAATCTTCCGTCGTCGTTCCGCTCAAGTCACCCTGGTAATTCTCTGCATTTACATCGGAAGAGGTAAAGCTTACCTCCAGATAATTCCGATACCATGTATCATCCCAGTAATCATACCCCGCCGAATACAGAACCGTGGGCCTCGATTTCAGAGTCCACTCGTCTTCTTTCATATCTTCCTTCGTACGGTCTACGTACACGCCGTCATACGTATAGGCCGGAAGATTTGCCTTTGTGGCACTTAAGTATTCTCCTCCGTCGAGTCCGTCGTCTTTCGGGGATACGGCACGTAAATCCATGGTAAATGAATGTACAAATTCCTTTACATACAGATCCCCCGCATCCTGGTTGCTCACCGTATACGTTTCAAGCTCCTCAATATGATCGATCAAGAACTGATTCACATCAAACACATATCTGTTTTTTGCGGCGTCCTTCGTCATATATTTTGCATACGTGCCGCCGGTTTTCAGATTCTCCAGGCTCATGGTAACCGTATGTTTTCCTCCGGAACCATATTTCATCGTCAGTGTATGGAGATTGTACCAGGTTCCCTCAATAAACTCTTCCGGAATATAAATATGTTTCAGACGATAGCTGGCATTCATCGTGTTTGTCGTCACTGCTTTGCTAATGCGTGCCGACTTTCCGGTTGACGTGTTGGTATCAGCACGGTTCCAGATTTTCACCTCAAACGGAGCTACCGTAGCCTCATGATTATCTGCCTTATAATCCCAGATATAACCGCCCGGATTTGCATCAATCAGATGGCCTGCCTGAAATGGAAGACGATATCCCATCATGTACGCGTCATCTTTTTGAGAATAATAGGTACTCTCCACACTCTCCATATAAGAAGAAGCGTTCAGGTTGTTATAAGCATCCTTCGGGACCGTATTATTGGCAGGTCTAACGATATACACACCGCCACCTACAAAGATATCACAGTCTGTATTTGCGCCCTGATTCGTCCAGGTCTTCAGTTCACTCTTCCGATCACTCAACTCAGATGCGTAATCACCGTGTCCGTAAATATTTTTCAGATGAATGGTATAGCTGTAAACAAACTCATCCTCTCCTAGGACAACACTGCCCTTTTCCGGTGGTGTTTCACCGCTTTCCGGTGTCTCTGTTTCTGTTTCCGTCTCTGTTTCCGTCTCTGTCTCTGTTTCCGTCTCCGGCTCTTCTTCCTTCTCCGGATAAATCACCGGAATATGATAGAAACCAGCATGGCTTCCCGTCGCCTTTTGAAGCTCTTCCTTGGTAATCTTTACAAGATCTGCTTTATCTGACAAAACCGTAGTGGTATAGGTCTCTGTCTCTCCCTCGTCGCGCGTCACTTTCTTTTTGGTGATCTCTACGTAATCCAGATACTCATAAAGCTGTGACGACAGGTAGATATCTTCTGTACGGAAACCATAGTATTTCATCTCACTGTCAGGCCGGATCTCAGGCAGCGTATCTGTCAGAATAACGGTATCTGTATGCGCATGTTTTCCGGTCCAATCAAAGTAATCCTGGTACACCCAGTTAGAACCCACACCGTTCAGATAATCATGTGAAGATCCCTGAATTCCCTGGTAAAAGCCAACCGCAAATTCATTATACGTACCAAAGGTGACACTGTTATCCCCGGTCTGGTTCGGATTCGTATGAACGCCCTTTAATACTGCATTATTCTCTTTATAAACGCTCACCTTTGTAGAGGACTGTAACCCTCTCGCATCATACTCAGCCCAGTCGCTGTGCCAGTACCAGCCGCTGTACCACCAGTACTGATAGTAGTTGTGGAAAGACCATTCTGAGCGGGCCGTCGTTGCTCCCGTCTGAGTTCTGACCTTCGCAACTGCCGTTACACCGTCTCTCGTGCTTCCTCCAACCTCAAGGTCAGACGTCACTGAAGCCGTATAATTTCCAGCTTTATAGAATCTTCCCGTGACCTCAAACATATACATGGTCTTCTGGTCATTTGCATGGTACCACGTACCGTAATCCGGATTTAACGCATTTTTTCCATCATCGCCAATTTCATTGATGTCAAGCTCCACTTCAACTTTGGTCACCGGGTTTTCTGCCGTATAGTCAGCGTCAGGACTCTTGTAATACTCGGCCACTGTATCGCCCGTATCCCCTGTATCACCCGCATCCCCTGTTTCGCCTTCTGCGGCTTCTTCTCCGCCTTCCACAAGATCAACGCGGAAGTATTTCCTTCCATCGGCCGCATTGGCCACGGAATTGTCCTGCCACTCATCCGGCAAAATGGTCTGCACTGTGCCGTCTGCCCTCGTAACCCGAATGGACTGGATATAATCTTTGGCCCTCGGATCAATCTTCAGATAGTAGGCATCAAACGCATCCGCCGGAAGCGTCATATGCAGCGCTACCTTGGCTGCGGTATTTAATGACTCGGTATACACATAGCTCATATCCTGGTGTTCCTGGCTGTATACGCCTCGCACAGGCATAGCCGGATAGGACCTTCCAACATTGAGATACTGACGGAAATCTATCATATAAGAACCCAGTGCCTTATAGCCGATATCCAGCTCTGAGTTGTCATCCCAGTATGGCGTATCTCCTCCATAAGGCCGATGTATTTTCACATGCTCCCACGCGGTACTCACGCGCTCAAAGCGGTTTGTCGAGGTCTCAGTCGTATAACCGGCTGCGATCGTAGTGTCAAAATACATTTTGCTGACATAAGCATTTGCCCGGTCAATGGTCTTGCTCGCAAAAGCCGCCACATCGCGCAGCCCGTCAAGATAGTTTATACCATCGATCACCATGGTATTGGTCGTACCGAACACGGAATCAGAAAAGCCATGGAATTTGATCCACAGTTCTTTTGTTGCCCCTGTGACTTGAAATTTCTTTCCCGTAATCAAAATAGAACGCAGATTATGAATACCACACCAGGCAATCAGGTCTGCCTCAGCAAGCGCAATATCTCCGCTGCCGCTTCCAAATGATGCAGTTCCGTTTTCCAGAACAAATTCGCCGGATGTCGCACCATCCGCTTTTGTATAAATAAATTTCTTTCCTGCCGTGTCATCTGCATCGCAGAAAGTAATTGACTCGATCTCCTGGAACTGCTCCAAAAGTGCACGGCTGATCTCAATGCCTGTCGTGTGGAAACCTGTATTTGCCTCTGCTCCTGCAGAGCTGTCATTAATCGGAAGTGTGACCTTTAAATCCACGTCATCCAGTACCGATACACCGGTATTCTCCACATTTACAAGATAGCTAAAATCTCTGTCATACGGAACAGCCAAAGACATCAGATTCTGATCCGTATTTGCCGTATAGGTAGAGCTTACGGATTTGTTGTTTGCAAAGTATTCGACATCACCGTGTACAGACAGCACAGGCCGATCGACATGCAGGCGGTTTGTCAACACCGTCGTACAGTTTTTCATAGTCTCATTTTCCGGTGCAAATGTCAGCTTTGCATCGAGATCATCAAACCAGTCTGTCTTTCCGTCCAGCCGAATCGTCATGCTGCCCGCTTTATTTCCATTAAACTCGTTGCAGTCAAATACAATGGAACGGATCATCGTAAGCTTCACCGGATTGCCATCGGCATCCACAAGCGCACTTTTTTCAATCGTGAATGTTCCATCTGCTTCCGGTATAATCGCAGAAGCAGGAATCACAGCGTCCGGATTATCTGAATCAGGCGAGTGATTCCAGTCATAGATATGGATGGCCTTAATGTCTGCCACCACCTTATCTCCCACCTTAAAACCAGAGAGTAAAATACGCTCCGTGTCAAATCCTTTGACAATCGGCTTGCTGTCATCCCCAGACTTATTCGCAACGGACGGAAGATCAATCCGGATCTTCATCTCTCCGACAGAAGCCACGGCCTTATTCGTCAGTTCAAACTCATATCCCGTATGTTCCTGCTTGTTCGGAACTGTCAGAGAATTCACTTTCTGCTGTGCCTGCGTGCTATTCGCTGTATTGATCGCAGACTTTGTATCATCCTGATAGCTGTATCCGGTCAATACCGGCTGAATAGATGTGACATTCATCACAGCCTCATCCTTTGACTCTCTGTTCAGATCAGGATTTTCATAATCAGTAGAAAATACGCCGACAGGTTTCTGGGTTTTCACCACATTTACCTGGCCATCCACTTTTATACAACGATCAGCATCAAGCTTTGTATTCTCCGAGAAAGATTTGAACACTACTTTGAAATCATGCAGTGCGCCGTACTCCTCCCACAGTTCTGAAGAAAATACCAAATCTTGCGAAGCCGCCATAGCACCAGCCAGCAAAGCTGCAAACTCATCACCGTCGATCACAACCTTTTCGCCAAACAGCGTCTGGAAGGTAATACTCTCCGGTATACTGTCCGCAAGCAATTTTGATGACAGCACAACATGCTCTACAATCAAGCCTTCTGGTTCGTCAATCGTTCCCTTTGCCAGATCACCGGATTTAAATACACCCGGAATCAATGTGGAAATACTATCATTGTAAAGCCTGTAACGGAATCCTACGCCCGGCGTGTTTACCGGAACAGACAGCGGATCATTGTATACCAGTTTTCCGTCTTCGTTGTGGAATACATCCGTCACAACCGTTGGCGTCGCTGCTGCTGCAACAATCTTTACCGGAATTGTCGGCAGATCATGTCCTGTCTTTAAGTAGTCTCCTTCATTCGGAAGCCATGTCCAGTTCTCATAGTAAGTACCCAGATTATTCGTGTACGTACGGCTTTCATTTGCCAGTCCGGTGACAATAATCTCTCCGTCAAATGCAGTATTGGCGCTGATTCGATCCTTGAAACGAATTCTCACACGGTTCGTAAAAGTACAGGACTGTGTTTTTGACGTATTTGCCGCAATGTAATCCTTTACCGGCTGCGCATCCATAGACCATGCAGTGCACGTTGATGTCGTACGGTCTGCATCCGGTGAAAACGCACCGAGCGGTACAAATTTTGTTGTCTTTTTTCCCTGTGCATCCGTAATCGTAAACTCAAACTCTGCCGTACCATTCTCTCGGAACCAGTCTGTTAATGCAACGCTTTCGTCTTCCTCATGGTTCATTAAAATAGAAACGCCATCATAAATAAAATGCTCGTCAAGCGCCTCGGTCGCAGAGAAATTAAATACTGGCACATTACTGGTATTGCCAAAACCACTCAGATGGTGATCGACTTTCGAACCAATCGCCACTGTCTTTTCTCTGATTTTGTTTCCGTCTCCGTCCAACAGGTAATGGTTGTGTGTTGCTCCGATCTCAGGGGCCACGAAACCATTCGTCAGATCCGTGGCAAACTTTGTCCAGCCGTAGTTTGCACCAAACTTTACATTGGCAAGAAGCTGTGCGGAAATAATTGTCTCCTGCGTATCGGTTCCAAGTGGAATCGCAAAATAATATTCCCGCTTCTCATTCATATGAATCGCATGCTCCCCCGTCGGAAACGATACACGACAGTCTGATGTAAAATGGTACGGAAGCGGCTCTAGCTTCTGCCCCTCATCATTTACAATATTATCAAAGGACGACAGATCCCATTTCGCCAAAGTTTCATCAGAAATACCGGTCACATCATAAATCAGTGCTCCGCCATTCCCCGGAATACCGATATAGGATTCCTCTTTTGCAAGGTCTGAATAATCCGTATTCTCGGTCGGCTCACCATCCGGATTATAACGCCAGCGCATGATATCCTCCGTACGAACACCCCAGCCTGTCGAGTCATCCTCCCAGGAAGGAAGCTTCACACTAAGAGGGTCAACCTCCTTGATATGGCTGGCATCATCCGTCGAAGTATTTTCCACAGTCGCCTTATATACAAGATAATTATATCTGTCCCATTTGACATTTTTCGGTGTGACGGCCTTAATCGCAGGATTCCACTGCAGATTCGAACAGATCAGATGATAAATATATTCATCTTTCGCACCAGGCTCAAAATAGTAGTCGTTCCCTTCCTTGCCGTTCGCATCCACATATACATCATAGCCACCGCCCAGCCAGATCGTCATCTCCGTGTTCTCAGGGATTTTTCCCACCAGGAAAATCTGCGCTCTTAGTGTGATGGATTTTGCGTCCGTAATGCTGATATCGCTGGCATGGAACCGGTTCTTTCCATAGTATACCGTATCGCTGTCAATGTCTTCTTCCCAGCCCTCGGGAGGCGAAATCCGCGCCCCAACATACATCGCATTCGGATTGTTTTCCGGCAGCTGATCGCTTGGCACGTCCAACACATTGTGCGTAATGCGCAATGCCCCATTATCATCATAATATAAATAAGGAAGATCCATCTCAAAAAACATGCCGCGGCCTTCACCAGAACCCAGCTGCGAAGACGCCGTTAAATCAAGTGTAACCGCATTGTGCTCCCCATGTCCGAGCAACGCCTGGTTGCGCACAGGATTTCCGTTAACGTCCGTCACAACCGTACCACCATTGATATAAGAATAATAAAAGTTCACCGGATGCTCTTCAATACTACCCGCCCTGTCCTCCAGGCCTAAAGCATATGTCATCTCCTCCATACTCTCAACCATCAGATCTGCGCCTGAAAGATCAGGTACTTCTGAATCTGCAGTCTCTGTCTCAAAAACGGTTTCCGGTTCTGCATTATCCGGCTCAATCAAAATTTCTTCCACCTCGCTGATTACAAGGTCATCTCCGCCTTCTGGAACGTCTCCATCCACAATAATATCCGTCTGATCACCAGACGGTTCAACAATCAGCGTATCATCTTCCCCTGATGCAGAAATCCCCTCATTTATCTGCACCTCTTCGATCTGCTCAGTTATTATGGATGTCTCGGCTGCCACCGGAAACGCCGGAACCGCAGTCTGCGTCATGAACAATGAAACAGCCAAAAGCACTTCTATGCCTCTGTCGAACCTCGTCCACCACTTTTTTTTCATTACTTTTTCCCCTCTCTTTTTTATTACTCTTATTTTATAAAATCTACCAAAATCCAATCGATATTTTATATGTTCCATATCAATTCGATGAATTTACTATCACCTTATATCGTACCATTTCATTCCTGATTTTTCAATACTTGGGGCAATTTTTTGTAGTTATTTTCAGAATATTTATTTCAAAGCATATTTTTTTATCATTATAAAAAGAACAAAAAAACTGCCGCCCGGTTAAAGGTCACTAACCGGACGACAGCCATTAGGAGTTTTTAATGAAAAACATGTATCTTAAGTGAAACTAAATGAAAAACCTGAATTAGAACTGAGCACTAAACAGATCTGCTACGAAGTTCCAGTATGCTTCTCCGTCTACATCATATACAACTGTACATGTTGTAGATTTAGCCGGGCCAGTACCCTCTGCCCATGCTACAGATTCGCCGTATGCGTATCCCATATCTGCTACCATTGCGATGTCACGTACATCTGACTTGGAGATAAGATCCGGGCAAAGGAAGATACCAGGAACCTGTGCATCCCACAGTCTCTGACGGCGCTCCGGATCCTCAACGAATGTCGGATATGCATGCTCTTCAACCAGCTTGTTGTAAACAGTCTCGCCATCCATAAGCTTTTCTACGAGGTCTTTTGTAAGAACCTGATTGTAGGAAATGTCGTGCGGAACAACTACCTGTACCGGGAAATCAGCCTGCAGACAGATATCTACAGATTCCGGATCGTAGTACCAGTTACGCTCAGCACACGGTGTATCGTTTCCAGGAACGTCGATTGCGCCGCCCATGTAGTAGATACCAGCTGTGTTCTCTGCGAATGTCGGATCGTTCATAATTGCAAGTGCTACGTTTGTACAAGCGCCTACTGCGATGATTGTAACCTGGCCCGGATTCTCTTTTACTGCCTGAACCATGAACTCCCATGCTTTGTCTTCCTGCGGCTTCAGGCTGCTGTAGCCCCATGTCTCGTTCTCAAGCTCGCCAAGGTTGTCATAGGAAATTGTATCGCCGTATTTCAGAACTTTCTCCATACTCTTGATTCTCTTCAGTCCGTTTGCTGCAATTGTCTCGTCATCATGCAGACCCATGATCGGAATATCTGTTCCCATGTATACCGGGATATCTTCTCTTCCAACTGCTTCCAGCTGATTCAGAATACCTGTTGTTCCTTCTGCGATTGTTACGTTTCCACCAACAGATGTCACGCCCAGCAGGTCAAGATATCCTGCTGCATCTGCCTGAAGAAGCATAAACAGCGCATACGTATCATCCTGAAAATAACCCATATCCGTATCAAAGATAACTTTGTGCGTATCAGCAGATGTTACAATATTATAATCTTCCAGTGCAGCAAATGCTGTTACAGGAGATACCATAGAGCATACCATACCGGCAGTGAGAACTGTAGCTAAAGCTTTTTTCATATTTTTTACCTTCTTTCTCTAAACTTTAAAATATACGTTGTTTTATCACGCAATTTAGGCCTGTATTGCTTTGATAGCTGCATTATCTCTTATTTTTCCCTTTTTATCAGTGACATAAATCACGATTATCAATCATTTCCAAATTAATCCTCAAAATTATCTTTTTTTACTCTTTACTTTAAGATCTGTCCCAGAGTATCCAGTAAACGATCTATATCAATCGGCTTCGCAATATGTCCATTCATCCCGCTCATCAACGCTTTTTGCCGGTCCTCCTCAAATGCATTCGCCGTCATCGCCAAAATCGGTATGGAAGAAAGCTCCCGATCCTCCAAAGCCCGAATCGCCCGTGTCGCCTCATAGCCATTCATGACCGGCATCTGAATATCCATCAGCACCAGCTGATAATAGCCCGGCTTCGATCTCCGCAACATATCCACGGCAACCTTCCCGTTCTCCGCAACCTCCGTATAAAATCCTGCGCCGCTCAAAATCTCAACGGCAATCTCCTGATTCAGCTCATTATCCTCGGTGAGCAGAATACGTCTCTGACCAGCTTCTGCCTGTTTTGTATCTTCCTCCTGTTCATCCTCCTGCAAAACCTTTTTTTCTATGATATCAAAATACAAACTATTCGGATCTGCCAAAGACTCTGGCCCTGCTACTAACTGGAAAGTGAAAGAAACCGTAAACTCTGACCCGACTCCCTGTTTACTCTTTATTTCAATCGAACCGTCCATCATTTCCACAATACTTTTTGTGATTGACATTCCAAGACCGGTTCCTTGAATGCCGCTGATCGTTGTATTCTTTTCTCGCTCAAACGGTTCAAAAATATGCGCCACAAATGTCTCGCTCATACCAATCCCCGTATCTCTCACACAGAAATCATAACTTGCGCACCCTTTTGCCGCGCCTGTTCTTTCCGTGACTTTCAGCGAGATTGAGCCGCCTTCTTCCGTATATTTGACGGCATTCCCGACAAGGTTCAATAGCACCTGGTTCAGCCTCAGTTTATCACAGTAAACTTCCTGATTGCGAATATTTGACGCATCCACCGACAACTGCTGATGCTTTGCGTGGACATCTGCCTGTACAATGTTCTGAAGTCCGTTCAAAAGCTCCGGAAGATTGCAACACTGTTCCTGCAAGCGCATCTTTCCGCTTTCAATACGGCTCATGTCCAGAACATCATTAATCAGGCTTAGCAAATGATTGCCCGATGTTTTTATCTTCTCAAGATAAGTCTCCACCCGCTCCTTCTGATCAATATGGCTGATCGCCAGCGCCGTAAAACCTACAATCGCATTCATCGGCGTCCGAATATCATGCGACATGTTCGAAAGGAAGACACTTTTTGCCTGGCTCGCACGGTTTGCCTCAAAAAGCGCATCCTCCAGCAGGCTCTTTTGTTCCATTTCATTGCGAATCTCTTCGTCTACACTGCGAAAGCCCAAAACAACACCGCGCCCAGTTTCATCCCAGACCCCTGTGCGCACCAGCTTCATCTGAAAATATCTCATTTCTCCGTCCTTTTCGGTACGATAATTTACATGACATTGTTTTCGCTCGGACAGTTCTTTTCGCATCCAGTCGCAGGAAACCGCCTGCTTAAGCTGGTCTTTGTCCTCATCACAGACAAAAATATTTATGTAACGCTCCATATTTTCTTCAAATAGAAGTTCTTCATTAAAGATATTTCCAAACAGACACTCGTTCTCTTCATCCAGCCGCAGCTGTGTCCCATAGCCGGTATTCAAATCCAGAAAATATACAAAATTGTAGTCAATACTCAGCGCATAGATCAGTTCCGCCTGCTGCCTCTCCTTCTCCTTTTCTTTCAGCTTCTGCGCAGTACAGTCGAGAAGAAAACGCTGACAAAGCAACTCGCCGTTTTCTTTTATGAGCTTGATATTTCCCATTACATGACGGATTTCCCCTGACTTGTTATTGACGCAGTATTCCAGATTGACTGTGTCCCCCTCCTTTTTAAGCTTCTGAATGCAAGCTCGCAGCTTTTCTTTATCTTCCTCGGCAACAGAAGCAGCAATCATGTCAAATCCGTCTAACATCATCTCTTCCTGAGAATCATAGCCAAGAATCTCAAGAGCAGCTCTGTTGATGCTGATAATACGTGAACCATCCATAGTATGGCACATAATTCCACAGTCCATCGTCGTAAACAACGTTTCCAGCGTTCTCTTTTTCTGCATGATCTCCTGTTCGTAGGCCCGCTCCTGCGTCACATCAATCGCTACGCCTACCGTTCCCATGACGCTCCCGTCAAGATCATACAGCGGAGATTTGTAAGTCATAAGGGTCCTCATGCCCTCCCCAGCCCTGATGATTTCCTCCGACGTAAAGGTTTCTTTCCGGGTCATAACCTTATGCTCTGACTCTATACAGGCCGGATCATCCTGCTCTACATCCCATATATAAGCGTGGCCGCGTCCCTCTACCTGCTGCTTGGTCTTATTTACGGTCTTACAGAAACTGTCATTTACTTTCTCATGTATCCCGTTTTTATCCTTATACCAGATCAGATTTGGGACGTTATTGATAGTTGCCTCCAGATAATGGCTGGTCTGCCAGTAATCCTTACTCATCTTGTAAGTCTGCTGCCATCTCAATAAACGAAAGCTTATCTCTTCATCAGACATTGGCCACACCCATATATCCTTTATCTCCGGAAGCACATCTGCCAAAAGCATGATTTGCTCTTTCTCAGCAAGCACAAAAAGCTCGGCTTTTTCAGATTTTTCCCGAATCAGCGTCCTCAACAACTGTTTTTCATCCGCATCCTGCAAATTAACTACGATCACGTCTGCTTTGGCTGTCAATGTCTGCTCTGGTTGACTGCTTTTTGAAAATGCATGTGTAAAATGCTCCTGAGGCTGTAGTGTTTTTATGCATTCAAATACCCTGCATGACTTTCCCACGAAATAGAATTGAATATGGCAATGATACATGCCTCTCTCCTCCTCATTTCCTGAATATTTATTCTCTTTTCAATCCAAAATAATACTTTTATTATAAAAAAAATGAAAATAAAAGTCAATCAAACAAAGAGCTGCCGCAAAATAGATGTCGAATACTTTCATCTATTTTGCGGCAGTCTTCACAGCATTTGTAAATATTCTTTCATTTCCCCCGCTGTCATTCCCATTTTCTTTCGAAACAGCCGGCTAAGATAAAAGCCAGTGTGCAAATACCCTAAAAAATTCAACGTTAACATTTCATCCTGATCACTCCGGAAGATCTGCATTCTCTTAAATACTTTTTCTTAATTTTTCTTTCATAATATAAACATATTCGAGCTTTTACAGAAGTCTTTATTTGTTTATCAGTTTATACTCCCAGGTTATATCTTACTCCAGTAATAGCTGCACATTTCTGGCAAAGTTCCTCTCCTTTCCTGAATTGAAAAATCAGATGACATAGCCAAACAGCTATAGTAATTACATACATATAGACAAACGTCTATAACTGTCATACGCATATTTGTATTTGAATCTGATTTACACTTTGCATATAATAGCAATAACGTTAATGTACAGATTTTGAAACACATTTATAAAATGAGGGAGAATTTACACATGGAAGAGAAAAAAACACCTGATTTTCGTACAGAAAAAGACTCCATCGGAGCCAAAAACATACCAGAAGACGTATACTATGGCGTACAGACCTTGCGTGCAGCAGAAAATTTTCACATTACGGGGCTGAATATGCACCCGGAGATCATCAACAGCCTTGCGTATATCAAAAAAGCTGCCGCGATCACAAACTGTGAAATCGGCCTGCTTGATAAGAAAAAAGCAAATGCGATTGTGCAGGCATGTGATGAGATTATCGGCGGAAAATTCCACAATGACTTTATTGTAGATCCGATCCAGGGAGGCGCCGGCACCTCCCTCAATATGAATGCAAACGAGGTTATCGCCAACCGTGCCATCGAAATTCTCGGCGGCCAGAAGGGCGATTACTCAATCGTACACCCGAACGATCACGTAAACTGTGGACAGTCCACAAACGACGTAATCCCGACTGCCGGTAAAATGACGTCCCTGCGGCTTCTTGCGAATCTGAAAAAAGAACTGCTCCGCCTCCATGAAGCACTCTCCATGAAAGCTGACGAATTTGATCACATCATCAAAATGGGCCGTACCCAGATGCAGGATGCTGTCCCGATTCGTCTCGGCCAGGAGTTCCGCGCGTACTCGGTAGCCATCATGCGCGACATTCACCGTATGGATAAAGCCATGGACGAAATGCGCGCCCTTAATATGGGCGGTACCGCTATCGGAACGGGCATCAACGCTGATGAAACATACCTGCTCCGCATCGTTCCGAACTTAAGCGAAGTGTCAAACATGAATTTCGTACAGGCTTTCGACCTGATCGACGCAACACAGAACCTCGACCCGTTCGTGGCTGTCTCCGGTGCAATTAAAGCGTGTGCCGTTACTCTGTCCAAAATCGCAAATGACCTGCGGCTGATGTCCTCCGGACCGAGAGCAGGCTTTAACGAAATCAACCTCCCTGCAAAGCAGAACGGCTCTTCCATTATGCCGGGAAAAGTAAACCCGGTTATCCCGGAGGTTGTAAATCAGGTTGCCTTTAATATCATCGGCAACGACGTGACGATTACAATGGCTGCGGAAGCCGGACAGCTTGAGCTGAACGCTTTCGAACCGATCGTCTTCTACTGCATGTTCCAGTCCATCGACACACTGGCTTATGCCGTACAGACCTTTATCGACAACTGCGTACTCGGTATCACGGCCAATGAAACACGCTGCCGTTATCTCGTGGAGAACAGCGTCGGCATCATCACCGCAATCTGCCCGCATGTCGGTTATCAGAAAGCTGCCGATATTGCAAAGAAAGCGCTTAAGACAGGAGAATCCGTACGGAACCTGATTCTTCAGGAGGGTATCATGTCCGAGGAAGACCTCGAAGGTATCCTCGATCCGATACATATGACAGAACCCGGCATTTCCGGCAAAGAACTGCTGCTCAAAAAAGGCAACTAACCAATTTAGAAACAACAAACTTTCTATAATTCAAAAATGGGACCGCCACACTGAATCTCCAGTGTGCGCGGTCCTTTCTTACAAGCCCTGCTTTCCAGTTTCCCGTTGCTTTTTACAGATCTCTTTTTTTCTTTTTTCGGCAAAAAACAACAAAGTTTGTTGAAAATCACAAACAAAGAGAATTGCCTCCTTTCCCGCTGCGGAAAGTCCATACCCTCAAACTGTGCTGAGTCCAGGGAATAGCAATGGTAGCGTTCCTTGCGTGACAGGTTGTCCTCCTTGCGCCTGGACTCGACGATGACAGCACCGACAGATTCCTCCACCTCGACCTCTGACACCGTTCCGTCTGCAAACTCATATTTAATTTTCATTTTGATTTCCTCCAGTCTTGAGATTTTTGAAAGTTAAAAATTCAAGACCAAAGGGTGGTGCGCGGGAACGATAAGATGTCAGGAACAGACATTTTATGACAAAGAAAAAGCGCACCCACCGTAAGGCAGATGCGCTTGTATTAAAAATATGATTGGATTTTGGAATATGTACAAGAGATGGAAATAACTTTGTCGAATAAAAAAAGTCCGCAGTCCCCTCAAAGACTACGGTTTGTATTAAAAAAATATGTATGATTAGCGTCGGCGGACATCTTGTCCCTGTCCGTATTTTATGCATGATGTCCCCTTTCCGGGGATACGCAGCCTTCAGTACAGCCTTCCCCTGACAGCTTGTCTGTGGGGGAAATTATACAAAACGTAACAGTAGAACAACGGTAGACAAACAGTAGAAATGCAGTAGGAAACCGCAAGTTACGACATGGTACAATGAAAAATGATGTACAAAATCTGATTTTGGGAGAATATACAGAATTTAACGGTTTATGATACGCAAAAAAAAGAAACGGCTCAGTTTCCCAAGCCGTTATTATGTAGCATCTTTTTCCTCTGAATTTATTTCAAAACAATAGCCAACCTCACGCACACAACGGATTGAAAATGGTGCGTCCGGTTCTGCCTCGTACAGTTTTTCACGAAGATTACGAACCTGGCATCCCACCGTGTTATTCTCGCTGCCAAACCCTTCTTCGCCCCAAACCTTTTGGTATATCTGGTCATAGGTGAGTACACGGCCTTTGTTTGCTACAAGCAGCGCCAGTATCTCATACTCTTTTGCTGTCAGATTGATTTCCCGCCTGTCACGGTATATTTTGTGCCGATTGGGGTAAATCTCCAGACCCGGAAGCGAAACCATCGGTTCATCTTTTATTCGTAAATGCTCAAAACATGGATATTGGTTGAGAAATTCCATCACTTCATCAAAAACAGAATTATCTTTCTCCGAAAATTCTGCTATTAATAACCGTCCAATAGCTTATCACCCCCTAATAGATGCCACACATTATTTTCATCAAAACTTATGTTCGGTATTCCTTACATTACATCGGAAATTTGATTGTGATGGTTGTACCATTGTTCACCTTGCTTTCTATATCAATTTTTCCATGATGGTATGCCACTGCATGTTTTACAATAGAAAGCCCAAGCCCTGTTCCTCCCGTTTCCTTTGAATGGCTTTTATCAACTCTGTAAAAACGTTCAAACACTCTGTCAAGATGTTCCTGTGGAATACCAATGCCTGTGTCTGCAACAGTTAGTACCGCATTTTGGTTATTTTTTGTAATAGAAATTTTTATATTGCCACCGTAGATATTGTATTTTATAGCGTTATCACATAAATTGTATATGATTTCATACAGTAATTTTCTAACACCATAAATTATAACCTGCTTTCCGTCAATACTGATTTCAATATTTTTATCTTTTGCAATGTCCTTTAAATTTTCAGTTGTTTCTTCCACCAGTTGTAAAAGATTAATTTCTTCTTTTATAAGCTCTGCTTTTTCATCAAGCTGCGAGAGGCGTATGATATCTCCAACAAGTATAACAAGTCTTGAAGCTTCTTTTCGTATATGTCCAATAAAACGTGGCAAATCTTCCTGCTTTACCATACCGTTTTCGATAAGTTCTGCACTGCCGATAATACCCTGAAGCGGTGTTTTAAGCTCGTGTGAAACATTAGCTGTAAACTCACGTCTGTTACGCTCTGCCTGAACCCTTTCGGTAATATCAAATATCAGGAGAATAATTCCAATCATTTCGTCGTCTGATTCTATACGGCTGGCATCGAACTGATATTCCCTTCCAAATCTCGTCTGTTGTATTTCACAATGCCCTGACTCTATTGCGTTTTTTATACATAGATTCATTTCATGGTCACGGTAAACCGTGAGGAAATCCCTGCCCACACAGCTTTCATCTAATGAAAAAATCCTATTTGCTGCCGGGTTTATGCTTAGTATGATTCCGTCCTTGTCCATCAAAACAAGACCCTCATTCATGCAGCCTGTAATCTGTTCAAATTCTGCAGCTCTCTGCTGAATCGCCTTAACTTGCGCTTTAATTTCTTTGTTCTGTCTGCTTATACGGAGTAACAGGGGAGATATCTCTTCATATGTATCATTTTCCAGCGGTTTCTCCAGATTCAAGTCATTCAGCGGCTTAACAATCCTTTTTGAAAGTCTGCCCGCTAATATACCTGACATAATCAAAGCTATAACAACCACTATCAAAATAGGCTGCAGCATACCAAGAACCAGTAATCCCACAGTTGCACTGCTTGTAGAAATACGCAGTACACTGCCGTCATTCATCCGCTTTGCATAATACATTGTCTTTTCAAACAGCGTATCAGAGTAACGGTTACTTTCCCCCTCTCCATTTTCCAATGCACTCTTAACTTCCATGCGTTCCAGATGATTTTCGTGTTCCTCACTGTTTGCAGCTGTATCATATATGACAGTTCCATCAGCTGCAATCCAGGTAATACGGTAACGGTCAGACTTAACTTTCTCTAAATAGTGGACTCCGTCATCTTCTACGGCAGCCATTGATAGTTTCAGTTCATCTTTTAGGCCACGTTCCCTTACATCTTCAAAATAATTGTATAAGCATCCCATAATGATAATAACACTTGAAAGTAAAATCGTTCCTGCCACTATGATAATAGAATTAAATATTTTTCTTGTCATTCTATTGCCTCCAAACGGTATCCTACCCCTCTCACTGTTTCTATCATTTTTCCATAAATCCCAAGTTTCTGCCTTAAGGTACGGATATGCATATCCACAGTTCTCGTTTCACCACAATAATCCATACCCCATATATCATTAAAAAGCTGGTCACGGGTGTACACCATACCTGGATGGGAAAGAAACAGCCGCAGGATTTCAAATTCCTTAAATGTAAGCAATATGCGTTCGCCGTTTGCAGTTACTGTATGTTCATCTAAATTCACGATCAAATTTCCTGTCTTAAGCAGATGATCGATTCTTTTAGGCTGGCATCTTCTGAGAACAGCTTTGACACAGGAAACCAATTCCATAACACCGAACGGCTTTGCCAAATAATAATCAGCTCCAAGATCAAGTCCATGTATTTTATCGTATTCCTCACCTTTGGCGGTAGCCATGATAACCGGAATAGCTTGAAATTCTTTATTTTCCCTCATTTTCTTTAGTATTTGGATTCCATCCATTCCAGGCAGCATAATATCCAGGACAACAAGTTCCGGCTTCTCACTCTGAAGTTCCTGCCAAAAAGTATTTCCATCTTCATAGCCACGGGCTTCAAAGCCTGTTGACTGTAAAGCATAAACTTCAATATCTCTTATGCTGGCATCATCCTCTACACACCAAATCATATTTAACCCTCCTTATGAATACCAGTAACAGAAAAGACTACCCATTCTGCAATATTAGTGGCATGGTCTCCGATTCGTTCAAAATATTTAGCAATCATCAAGAGGTCAATAGAACATTCGCCGTCTTTTGGATTTGATATAATTTCACGGATTATTTCCTGTTTTATAAGGTCAAAATATTTATCAACAATATCATCGTCCGACACAACTTTTTTTGCCAGTTCAACATCATGTTCAACAAACGCGTCAACGCTGTCAGTCACCATTTTAATGCTTGCCTTTGCCATTTCGTGTAAAAGGGTATCTGCCATTTCAGGACGGTTTTCAACAAATGGTATTATTTCTGCGATATCTTCAGCCTGGTCGCCGATGCGCTCCATATCTGTTATCATTTTAAGAGCTGACGAAATCTGTCTTAAATCTTTTGCCACTGGCTGCTGCTGAAGCAGAAGTTTTAAACAAAGAGTTTCTATTGTACGCTCTTTACGGTCAATTTCAGTACCAGCAGTCGAAATACCATTCAAAAAATCTTTGTCTTCATCGGTTAATGCTTTCAAAACCTTAGAAATTATTTCTTCGCACAAAGCACCCATTTCAATCATTTCTTTATTTAAAATTGCAAGCTGCTCGTCAAATCTGCTCCTCATTATCCAAACCTCCCTGTAATATAATCTTCTGTTCTTTTATCTTTTGGAGTAGAGAACAGAGTTTCTGTATTTCCATACTCAACAAGTTCTCCTAAAAGGAAAAATGCTGTCTGGTCTGAGATACGCACTGCCTGTTGCATATTATGTGTTACCATAATGATTGTATAGTTTTCTTTCAGTTTGATAGTTAATTCCTCAATTTTAGATGTCGATATTGGATCGAGAGCCGATGTAGGTTCGTCCATAAGCAGAACGGCAGGCTTTACGGCTAAAGCCCTTGCTATACAAAGCCTTTGCTGCTGGCCGCCTGATAAACCTAAGGCATTCTTTTTAAGCCTGTCTTTTACTTCCTCCCAAATGGCGGCATCTTTCAACGATTGCTCAACGATATCATCAAGCTTTGCTTTACTTTTAACACCGTGTGTACGCGGACCATAGGCAACGTTGTCATAAATACTCATAGGAAACGGATTTGGTTTTTGAAAAACCATTCCTATCTCTCTGCGAAGTTCATTTACATCCACAGAAGATCCAAAAATATTTTTACCGTTATACTTAACATCGCCTGTAATCTTTACACTTGGTATCAGATCGTTCATTCTGTTCAGGCTTTTCAAAAAAGTGGATTTTCCGCAGCCTGACGGTCCTATGAAAGCGGTAATACTTTTTGACGGAATGTCTATATTTATATCTTTAAGCGCCTGATGCTCCCCATACCACAGACACATATCTTTTACTGTTATGATATTGCTCATACGTTTCTCCTTTTTCTGAAATACTTTTCTACAAGCATTGCAGACAAATTTATAATTAAAGTCAGTATCATTAAAATAGCTGCTATTGCAAACGCTATCCCAAATTCTCCTTGTTCTTTCGCATATACATATAACGCAACCGTAAGTGTACAACCGGAACTTGAAAGCCCATCAATTATTCCGTTCAGCGCATGGGCAAATCCCGCAGTGAACAAAAGTGCCGCCGATTCTCCCAAAATTCTGCCCACTGACAAAATACAGCCTGTTATTATTCCATCAACACAACCTGGAAGAACCACTGTATGGATAACACGCCATTTGCCTGCACCAAGACCGAAAGCTCCCTCGCGATAACTTTGTGGCACAGTTTTCAGACTTTCCTGTGTGGTACGCATAATTGTCGGAAGGTTCATGATGACCAAAGTCAATGCACCTGCTAAGAGAGACGTTTTCATATTCAAAAACTGACAAAAGAACAACATTCCTACCAATCCATAAATAATTGACGGGATACCTGAAAGTGTTTCTGCGGCATATTCAATAATGTTCACTAATTTTTTATTTTGTGCATATTCGGTTAAATAGATTGCTGCCCCAACTCCTATAGGAAGAACAATAAGCAATGTAGCTATTACAATATACACTGTATTTAAAATATCGGGCAGAATCCCAATCTTCCCTGATAAATAACTCGGCTTTTCAGATAACAGTCCCCATGAAATATTAGGAATCCCTTTTACAAATACATAAATGATGAGAAATGCCACTAACGAACAGGTAACTGCAACAGAAAGCCACATAAGTGCTTTCATAATGCTTATATATGCTTTTCGTGCTTTAGAAATTTTGCTGTTCTGCATATTTAATCCCCCTTTTTGCCCTTCAGGAAGAAATTCAAAGTCGCATTGATAAGCATGATAAATAAAAACAGCACAAGTGCGATTGAGAATAACGCCTGTCTTTGAAGGCCACTTGAATAGGACATTTCACTTGCCACTGCAGTTGTCAAAAACCTGACACTTTGAAATAACCCCGGCATATTTGCAACATTTCCCGATACCATCATTACAGCCATTGCCTCACCAATAGCTCTGCCGATGCCAAGCACAACAGCGGCTGCAATACCGCTTTTTGCCGCTGGAACGGAAACCTTAAAATAGGTTTCAACTGGAGTTGCCCCTAAAGCAAGAGAAGCATCTTCATATTCTTTTGGAACTGCGTCAAGTGCCGTAACTGATACTTTTATAATTGATGGCAGTATCATGATGGCAAGAACAATTATTGCTGCCAGAAGGCTTGCTCCGTCCGCCAAATGAAAAATCTCACGGATTCCAGGCACAAGGACAAGCATACCAACCAATCCATATACTACCGACGGAATTCCCGCGAGCAGGCTTACTGCTGTCCCAACTGCCGCCTTTATTTTTTGTGGTGCTATTTTTGACAGATAAACCGCCGTCAAAAAACCAATCGGAACTCCTATTATGATAGCGCCTGCTGTTCCATATATACTCGTCAATATAAATGGCAGTATTCCATAAGACGGATTTGCCGATGTAGATTCCCACGTCTTTCCGAATAAAAACTTAAACAAGCCTATTTCCCGTATGGCAGGAATTCCCGCTATAACCAAATAAACAGTGATTAGCAAAACACAGCCTACAGCAATCAAGCCAAGCATAAGGAATATGCCATGAATCATATTTTCAAACGCTTTTTTATTCTTCATAGCAAGGCTCCTTTACTTTGCAGGAACAACCCCTGCTTTTGAAATAATGTCTGACGCATCACTTGATGTAACATAATCAAAAAATTTCTGAGCAGTTCCTGAAAGTTTTTTATCTTCCTTTGTTACCAGAACAAACGGACGCTGTACAACATAGCTTCCATCTTTTACAGTTTCCTCACTTGGTGTTACTCCGTTTACAGATACTGCTTTTACACTGTCTGACACAGATGCCAGCGATGCATAACCAATAGCGTTTGGATTACCTCCCACTGTTGTAATTACATCTCCTGTTGATGTAAGTTCCTGATGGTATTTGCAAGCGTCTTCTGTTTTTGTAATGGACTCAAAACCGTCCCTTGTGCCGCTTCCTGCTTCACGTCCAATGGGGACAATCTCCCCATCTTTTCCACCTACATCCTTCCAGTTTGTAATTTCACCTTTATAGATTTTGGCAATGTCTTCAACGCTTAAATCGCTTACATCATTTTCGGGATTCACAATAACAGCAATTCCGTCATAAGCCAGAACCGTTTCGCTAAGCCCCTGCTCTTTTTCTTCATCTTTCAAATTTCTGGAGGAAAGACCGATGTCACATCTTCCCTCGGAAACAGCTTGTATGCCTGTGCCGGAACCTGTTGGGTTATATGTAAAAGTTACACTGTCATATTCCTGTTCAAAGGCTTCCCCCAACGCTCCAATTACCTTTTCCATAGATGTGGAGCCGTCTGTCGAAACTGTTCCGCTATCACTTTTCTGCCCACAGCCTGCAAAAATGCTGGCAGTCATTACTGCCAAAACAAAAAAAATTGCGATTTTCTTCATAACTAAGATTCCTTTCTGATTTACACTTATTTTTGTAGCCTACGTCTATTATGATAGCAACCGAATGTAAAATGAAAAAGAAACCTTTTGTAAAATCTATGTCAAATCATCCTTTTGGCCGTAAGCAAAGATTACAGTACCATAAGCAATGTTCCTATTCCGATTAGGACACAGCCAGCAATGGATTTGGGTGTAAAATTTTCATGCAGGAACAGGAATGATGTTGTATCATTTTAGTTGACACCTTACACTCAAGGATTTGATGTATCATCAAAGAGAAATAAGGAGGCAACTACAATGGCAAAAAAACAACGGAAATACGACATGGAATATAAAATCC
>RAZH01000030.1 GCA_003612585.1 bacterium 1XD42-54 | reverse complement strand
CCTAGTATAATAATGATATAGCTACAAGAGCTATAGAGTTAATAAGTTACAAGGTCATATCTGATGAATAACAGAAGGAGAATTCCCTCTCCATCAGAAGTTATAAACATTTACCGTGTCTGAGGTTTCCTTAATGCACCAGACAAAATATAGAGGTATAATCACCGAGGCAGGATCATTGACGTTTCCTCCTTGGGAACCAGCAGAGCCTCTGCTGGCGAAACCTTAAGATAAGTCTGTCAGTCCATTCGGTGGTGATTTATGTTTTGGCTGGTTGGGAGGCCTCAGGCTATACCTGTATAAGCCGCTAGGTTGTGTATCCGCCTTTTGGAATTGGATGCCTGCCGGAAAGGATAAAAACATGCAATACCAAAAAGTACTTAAGATGCTTGAAAACACTCCCTATCTCTCAGTCGGGCTTGATGTCGGGGCAGACTTCACCTGGATGTCCATCATGCTCCCTAATAGCACGCTTACCGGGAAACCTTTCAAGATCGTTCATTCCGATCCCCAGTCCCGGGAGCTTGCCGTCACAAAAATAAAGGAAGCACAAAAGGCGTATTCTCTTGAAAGCCGCTGCTTCCTTGAGTCCACCGGGATCTACCACATCCCGCTCCTGTGCTTCCTTCGCGATAAGGGTTTTGACTGCTCGGTCATTAATCCTATCATTACTAAGAATAGCACAAACATGAACGTAAGAAAACTGCATAATGATAAATTTGATTCTAAAAAAGCTGCCAAAGTAGGGCTGGATGCTTCCCTGAAGACTTCCGTCATTCCGGATGATGAGGTCATTGACCTGCGCAACCTGGTACGGGACTATTATTACTTCAAGGACCTGCAGTCCGCTGTCATCCTGAAGCTCACGGCGGAACTGAAAGTATCTTTCCCCGCATACCGAAAGGTGTTCAGTAAGGTCACCACCCAGACTTCTTTAAAACTTCTGGATGCGTATCCCCTTGCACAGGAGCTTCTCGCCGCACCAAAGGAGACGGTGGTGGAAATGATCCGTTCCACAGCACGCTTCGGGGAAAAGTACGCCCTGGCAAAATATGACGCCCTGCATGACGCCGCAGAGGATGCAGCTGTTTTCGGGCGTGCCCTTCAAAGCAACGCCCTCCGGATCCGGCTATATATAAAACTCTACCGGGAATACCAGGAGCATCTGGACAGCATGCTCGAAGAACTGCATAAAGCTGTCGAAAGGCTGGAAGGAACGCCGGTCCGTGGCCGTATCTCCCTCCTCCAGACCCTGCCGGGTGTCGGTTTCCTGAGTGCGGTCGTCCTGATCGCGGAAATGGGCTCCTTTGACCTGTTTTCCTCACCCAAAAAACTTTATGCTTACTTTGGGATGGATCCCGGTGTAAATGATTCCGGCAAGTTCCACGGGGACAGGGTCCATATGTCCAAGCGGGGCTCCAGCCTTGCCAGGCGTATCCTGCATATGGCCGCCATCAACAACCTGAAAGTAGATAAAGCAGCAAATGCGCCCGTGAACCCTGTCATTTATGACTATTACATCCGCAAATGTGCCGGCAAGAAAAAGATCGTTGCCGTTGGGGCTGTCATGCACAAAATCTGTAACACCATTTTTGCCATGCTCCGGGATAATAAGCCTTTTGAACTCATTACACCAGAGGAACACTGCAAACGGTACGCAGCAGAACACTCAGGAACTATGAACGCCGCTGCATGATAGAAGTCGGAATCAACTTTAAAAAATCCCATAACAATTGGGTTTATTAAAGTTACCCTTTTTTAGATCAACTGCTCGAAAAAAAATTTTTAAACATTTTTCAATTTACCTATTGACATTTCTTAGCTGGACTT
>RAZH01000029.1 GCA_003612585.1 bacterium 1XD42-54 | reverse complement strand
TGTCAACGCCGAATTAAAAATGTAAGAAAACGCCGATTATATTTTGTAGTTTTTCGGCGGAGTCATGTAACCTTTTCAAGTGTTTCCCTGCTCAAAAAGTGTGTTTACGATCTGCTGCTTTTGACGCATGAATTCCTTGCGTTCTTTCAGCCTGTATGATTCGCCTTTGATGTTGACTACTGTGCAGTGATGCAGAACACGGTCCAGAATGGCTGAGGCAATGGTGACATCAGCAAACACCTCATTCCACTGCGAAAAAGTCTTGTTAGAGGTAAAGACCGTGGATGTCTTTTCATACCGCCTTGCGATGAGCTGGAAAAACAGGTTGGCCCCCTGAATGTCCATAGGGAGATATCCAATCTCATCAATGATAAGCATCCTGTACTTGGACAGGATTTTGAGCCTGTCCGGCAGCCGGTTCTCAAAGTGGGCTTTCTTGAGCTGTTCAATGAGCTGGTGACAGTTGATGTAGTAGGTTGAAAACCTGTGTCTTGCAGCTACAAGCCCAAGGGCTGAGGCAAGATGCGTCTTTCCCACTCCCGGCGGCCCCAGAAAGACTACATTTTCCCCGTTTTCCAGAAAACGCATGGTTGCCAGTTCATCGATCTGGCGTTTATCAATAGAGGGCTGGAAAGAAAAATCAAAGTCGTCCAGAGTCTTTTTAATGGGGAAACCGGACATCTGAATCTGTTTCTCATATGCGCGTCTGCGCTTGGATTTCGCTTCTTCAGCAAAAATGTGATCCAAAACATCCACGACATTTAATTTCTCGGCCACCGCCCGTTCCAGGTAGTTGTCCAGAATCTCCAGAGTGTTCTTCATCTTGAGGCTTTCCAGATTCTCTTTCAGCCTGTCCATGGTCAATTCATTCATACAGCACCTCGTCATATCTGGACAGGTCAGAAGATTTCAGGGGAAAATCAATGACCTTGTCCTGTTCCAAAAGTATATTTTCTGCATCCATTGTCTGTTTCATAGTGAGCCGCCTATAGTGCTGCGGATTGACAACCATATCTTTTTTCTGATACGATATCCGGTGCAGAGCTATCTGCTTTCCCTCATAGTAGGCAGCCAGCATACTGTCGAGGGCTACGACTGCCACATCTTTGCCGATGTACTCCGCCGGCACGGAGTACTGGTTTCCGGCATAGGAGATGAGGCAGTCTTTTTGTACCCGGCGCAGGTTGATTTTGTCCATGATGTACTCCCGGCACAGAGGGTTTAACCGTTCCGCTTTCAGACGTTCAAAGGGGATTTCATTGGTGGTGGCGTGAACTTTTCCATTGATCTTGTTGCACCAGGCCTGCGCCTGGCCATTGAGGTCTGAAAGACTCTCGTATTTGATTCCAACCATGAAATTGTCCCGTACAAACTGCACCGTCCGTTCCACCTTGCCTTTTGTCTGTCCTCTATAGGGGCGGCACAAAACCGGT
The DNA here is from genome assembly GCA_003612585.1 of bacterium 1XD42-54. Lineage (GTDB taxonomy): Bacteria > Bacillota > Clostridia > Lachnospirales > Lachnospiraceae > Choladousia. Next base: position 777 of record RAZH01000029.1, on the reverse strand, counting down.
TTGAAGCCGTAGAAGCCTGCAAAATCTTCAAACTGCCGGTTCAGCGTGGAATCTTCCTGTTTTAAAAGGCGTTTGATGACCACCTGTTTCATGTTGTCATAGAGTATCTCCTCCGGATAACCTCCAAAATACCGGAACGCGTTCTGATGGCACCGGATTAGTGTATTTGTGCTCATGTCCGTCACAAATTCGATATAACGCATCCGCGAATATCCCAGTATCATAAGGAAACAGTACAGTTTCTTCCATTTCCCGTCTTCGTATACCAGATGGTCCTCAAAAAAGCCCCAGTCCATCTGCCCCTGTTTTCCCGGCATGGTTTCAAACCGCACCGTTGCTTTTTCATCCAGGTCCATTTTCTTCCCCCGGACGTATTCCTTCACGATGCTGTATTTTCCGTCAAATCCCTGTTCCTGCAGTTTCTCCAGTATCCGTACCGCAGAATAGGGCGCTTCTTCCAGCCATTGGTCTATCTGCTGCTTGTAGGCATCCAGTTTTGTTGGCTTTGGCTGTGTCAGTGTGTACTCCGGCTTCTGTGGTGACTGTGCATACCTCTTTGCTGTCCGGGGATCCATGTGGTATTTTTTCCCAAGCTCCACATAGCTCATTCCTTTTTGTCTGTCACTTCGTATGTCCATCCAGCTTTCTCCTCTCATTTCCGACTCCTTTCCCGGACATTTTTCGTCCTATCAGGAGTCTATCTTTTTTTCTTTCTCTCCGCCATAAATCTACATTTTTTCTTCGGCGTTTTCTTACATTTTATCATTGGCGCTAACA
>RAZH01000028.1 GCA_003612585.1 bacterium 1XD42-54 | reverse complement strand
TGGGAATATAGAAATAATTATTTTCAGTACCTGAAATACTTGTAACTGTAGTAATGAAATTCGTGTTTTGTAAACGTATTACTTTCTATAATAATGCCCCACATTATTATGAAAGAAGGAATGTAATTATGGATAGTTTTATGAGTTGGATTGGAGGGAAAAAAGCACTTAGGAAGAAGATTGTCGAGCAATTCCCTGAACCTGGGATATATAATCGGTATATAGAAGTTTTTGGAGGTGCTGGGTGGGTGCTTTTTTATTCTGACAGCCATGCCAATATGGAAGTATATAATGATGTCAATGGGAATCTTATTAATCTGTTTCGTTGCATTAAATATCATCCAGAAGCTGTTCAGGAAGAGTTACAGTACATATTCATATCAAGAGAACAATTTTTTGATGCAAGAGAGCAGATCGAAATTAGAGGTATGACAGATATTCAAAAGGCAGCAAGGTTTTTTGTTCTGATTAAAGAGAGCTTTGGTACAGACCTGCGTTCATTTGGAATGCGTTCACGAAATATGGAAAAGGCAAAAGAGTATTTAAATGAAGTTGCTAAGAGATTGAATAAAGTGATTATTGAAAATCTCGATTTTCAAAAAATACTCAAAAATTATGATAAAAAAGACGCATTATTTTATCTTGATCCACCATATTATGAAACCGAGAAATATTATCCTGATAGATTCATGCCAGAAGACCATGAGAGACTAAAAGCGGCATTAGATAAAATCAATGGTAAGTTTATTTTGTCATATAATGATTGTAACTATATTAGAGAACTTTACAAAGACTATACGATTATTGAAGTGGATAGGATGAATAATCTTGTACAGAAAGAAGTAAAGCCCCGATATAGGGAACTTATTATTAAAAATTTTGTATAACGTTATTCGTTATAAAATATCAAAATAAATAATAATGCAACGAATTATGATAGTATCTATCAGGGGCATTATTATGGTTAGGATTCATTTATCAAAACTTCTTGGCGAACGCCGCATGTCTCAGCGACAATTATCAGAACTGACTGGAATACGACCCAATACCATTAATGAGTGGTACCATGAAATTGTGGTTAGTCTACGGGTGGAACACATTGATCGGATATGTGAAGTGTTAGGATGCTCTGTTAGTGATTTGATAGAAGTGGTACCGAATAGAATGCCAAAGACGGGTAAGCATCTGATAATTGAAGAGCATGGAAATCGGAAGAGGACAGAGAATGGGCGGTGAGAAATCACCGCCCATTCTCCGATTTGGAAAGGATATTTGTAATCAGAATAAATGTCAAAATCACACTAAATTTTAATAGAACTTTTTTGACACTTATTCTGAATATTTTTGACAAAAATTTTGGGCGGCTACAGAATCAGTGATTACTGGTGGAGCAGCTATATGACTTATATTGGAAATTATGACTGGAAAATAGTAAATTGCCGGAACCTGCTTTTGTATTTTTCCGAAAATGAGGAAACGGCGCGCCGGAAGCTGCAGCGTTATCATACTGTGTCTTATAAGAAGTGTTTGGCCACAGGCAGGGAATACAGAAGCAAGGGAAAACCTATGTTTTTCTTAAGAAAAACAAAAGTCTATGACAAAGAAAATGAAACGTGCTAGAATGAATACACGCAACGGGGAACCTGCTTTCAGGTAACATGAAAGGAGATTTTGACTATGAAAAGAAAAGCATTATTGACGCTTGCGCTTGCAATTACAGGAATGATAGTATTGGCTGGATGTACATCTTCTGAACAGGGCAGTGTGCAGCCATCTGGTGTACAAAATACAAATCCGGGTGCGCAGTCAAGAACAGGTACACAAACTTCAGGCGGACAGATTACATCTGATCAGACATCGAATACGACCGGAGATCAGGATGTTTTTTCAGGAGAAGATGCGGGCGGTACACAGGGAACTGGGCAGTCGGAAAGCAGTACGCAGGATACTGCCGGAGCGAATGGTTCAGTGGCAAATGAAAGTGAGCCGCTTGGAGACGTGATTTCGGATGAGGATGCTGCATCAGCAGAAAATGATCCGGTCGATCCGGCCCAAGAGGAAAGTACAGAGGTAAATGACGGCTGGTCAGGTACGTATGTTGGGGAGAACGAAACGGTTACGCTGAAGAAGCTTGACGACACCCAAATTTCTTTTTCATTTGCAGAGGCGACAATCTCGGGTATTGCGAACATCAAAGAATCCCAGGCTGTGTACTATGGGGATGATCATCATGTCGTGATCTTCACGATTCACAATGATCTGTTGGATGTTGATGTCACGAGCGAGGAGGATTATGACACATCAGATTCTCCGATAATTGGTCATTATGTAAAAGAAAAGTAAAAAACTCGGAAAAGTTAGTAAATAATTGCGGTTGATAGGTAAAATAAAAAGTGCTATGATGGGAGCCGTTAAAGGGTAGTGGTTTCCATCATAGGCCGATACTGAATGGGGAGAAGCAGTATGAGAACAGAGAGCATCAGGAATTGGTTTAAAAAACATCCGTATGTGATGGCGCTCATGTACCTGGTATTTTACATGAGTGTATTCTTCTGGCTTGAGAAAAATGTAGAGCCGGAATATATTATTCACTGTAAATTGGATGAGATGATTCCATTTTGTGAAGCATTTATTATACCGTATGTATTCTGGTTTCCGTACGTCGGTGGCGCTTTTATCTGGTTTAAACGCAGAGGATGGAAGGATTATTCTAAACTCTGTACCATGATATTTTCCGGACTGACGATTTGCCTGGTCATTTATTATGTATTCCCGACGGGGCTGAACCTGCGGCTGGCATCCAGCCCACATGAAACCGGGTTCTTCTACAATATGGTCAGCATGCTGCGGGCGATTGATACACCGACCAACGTCTGTCCGTCGATTCATGTAATGAATACAGTTATGATTTTCCAAGCTGTGTGCAGTCTTGAAGAACTAAAGCACAGAAAGCTGACGATCACTGTGCATTTTGTGATTATGCTTTTAATCTGCGCTTCGACCGTGATGCTGGATCAGCATTCTGTCATTGATGTAGTCTGTGGTGTTATGATGAGCTTTGTGATTCACGGCCTTGTCTATCGGGTTGAATGGCGTGAAGAATTGGCACGAAGAAAAGCCAAGACAGAGATTCGCAGAATTTGATTAAAAACTTTTTTAGAAAATTTGTAGAATTTTTGAAAAAAGGGGTTGACTTTTAAAGAAAACTATATTACAATAGCAAAGCGAGTTGAGAAACAGCTCGCATTACATGGGGTCTTAGCTCAGCTGGGAGAGCATCTGCCTTACAAGCAGAGGGTCATAGGTTCGAGCCCTATAGGCCCCATATATATCGCTATGGCGGAATAGCTCAGTTGGCTAGAGCACACGGTTCATACCCGTGGTGTCGAGAGTTCAAATCTCCCTTCCGCTATTGAAGAAAGTATCAGAAAGCTTTTCACAAAGCTTTCTGATTTTTTATTTTACAGAAAAGAGTGTCTGCGGCTCTGTATTAAACGAAAAATGCCTGCACGAAGGCGGGCATAAAAAGTAAGCGTCAAATAAGAACGTGTAGTGAAATATTTGGCGTTCTCTTGTAAACTTAGGGTTAGAGTTTTTAG
>RAZH01000027.1 GCA_003612585.1 bacterium 1XD42-54 | reverse complement strand
TTTTCTTTCTAACCCTTCCGTTTTCGCTTCAAAAGTCTTCTTCTTCCTTTCTCCACGCTTGGATAAGCTTGCGACCTATTAGTAGCAGTCAGCTCCATGCATTACTGCACTTCCACCTCTGCCCTATCTACCTCGTGTTCTTCAAGGGGTCTTGGGATATCTCATCTTGAGGGGGGCTTCACGCTTAGATGCCTTCAGCGTTTATCCCTTCCCGACTTGGCTACCCGGCCATGCCTTTGGTAAAACAACCGGTACACCAGAGGTCAGTCCACCCCGGTCCTCTCGTACTAAGGGCAGCTCCTCTCAAATATCCTACGCCCGCGCCGGATAGGGACCGAACTGTCTCACGACGTTCTGAACCCAGCTCGCGTACCGCTTTAATGGGCGAACAGCCCAACCCTTGGGACCTACTACAGCCCCAGGATGCGATGAGCCGACATCGAGGTGCCAAACCACTCCGTCGATGTGAACTCTTGGGAGTGATAAGCCTGTTATCCCCAGGGTAGCTTTTATCCGTTGAGCGATGGCATTCCCACTTAATACCACCGGATCACTAAGCCCTACTTTCGTACCTGCTCCACCCGTCGGTGTCGCAGTCAAGCTCCCTTCTGCCTTTGCACTCTTCGAATGGTTTCCAACCATTCTGAGGGAACCTTTGGGCGCCTCCGATACCCTTTCGGAGGCGACCGCCCCAGTCAAACTCCCCGCCAGACATTGTCCCCCAACCGGTTCACGGTTGCAGGTTAGAAACCCAATAACGCAAGGGTGGTATCCCAACAGCGGCTCCATGGAAACTGGCGTTCCCACTTCTTCGCCTCCCACCTATCCTGTACATGCATTACCGGATCCCAGTGTCAAGCTGGAGTAAAGCTCCATGGGGTCTTTCCGTCCTGGCGCAGGTAACCAGCATCTTCACTGGTACTTCAATTTCACCGGATGCATTGTCGAGACAGCGCCCAAATCATTACGCCTTTCGTGCGGGTCGGAACTTACCCGACAAGGAATTTCGCTACCTTAGGACCGTTATAGTTACGGCCGCCGTTTACTGGGGCTTAAATTCAAACCTTCGCTTGCGCTAAGCTCTCCTCTTAACCTTCCAGCACCGGGCAGGCGTCAGCCCATATACTTCACCTTTCGGTTTTGCATAGACCTGTGTTTTTGCTAAACAGTTGCTTGGGCCAATTCTCTGCGGCCTGGTCTCCCAGGCACCCCTTCTCCCGAAGTTACGGGGTCATTTTGCCGAGTTCCTTAACAATGCTTCTTCCGTCGGCCTTAGGATTCTCTCCTCATCCACCTGTGTCGGTTTATGGTACGGGTACGATATAAGCAATAGCGGCTTTTCTTGGCACATGGCTCACATGCTTCCCTACTTCTATTCGGTCCGCCTCACGTCTTTGCCTTATGCGGGGGTTTTTCCTCCCGCACAGCTCCTTCGCTTGCACGCAGCTTTCCATTCTGCGCCCATGCTCTCCACATGCGTCCCCACAGTTCTGTTATACCGTAGTACAGGAATCTCAACCTGTTGTCCATCGACTACGCCTTTCGGCCTCGCCTTAGGTCCCGACTTACCCAGAGCAGATCAGCTTTACTCTGGAAACCTTGGATATTCGGCCGGAAGGATTCTCACCTTCCTCTCGCTACTCATTCCGGCATTCTCTCTTCCATACGCTCCACAGCTCCTTTCGGTACTGCTTCTTCGTGTATGCAATGCTCCTCTACCAATCCTTGCGGATTCCTCAGCTTCGGTGTCGTGTTTTAGCCCCGGACATTTTCGGCGCAGGACCTCTCGACCAGTGAGCTATTACGCACTCTTTGAATGTATGGCTGCTTCTGAGCCAACATCCTGGTTGTCTTCGAAATCCCACATCCTTTTCCACTTAACACGCACTTTGGGACCTTAGCTGGAGGTCTGGGCTCTTTCCCTTTTGACTACCCAACTTATCTCGTGTAGTCTGACTCCCGTACATCATCTATATGGCATTCGGAGTTTGATATTCTTCGGTAAGCTTTGACGCCCCCTAGGAAATTCAGTGCTCTACCTCCACTAGACTAATACGAGGCTAGCCCTAAAGCTATTTCGAGGAGAACCAGCTATCTCCGGGTTCGATTGGAATTTCTCCCCTACCCACACCTCATCGCCACCCTTTTCAACGGATGTGCGTTCGGTCCTCCACTACCTCTTACGGCAGCTTCAACCTGGACATGGGTAGATCACCCGGTTTCGGGTCTGCATCCACTGACTTTACGCCCTATTAAGACTTGGTTTCCCTCCGGCTCCTCACTTTCCGTGATTAACCTCGCCAGTGATCGCAACTCGCCGGACCGTTCTACAAAAAGTACGCGGTCCTACCTTAACGTAGTTCCACAGCTTGTAAACACAGGGTTTCAGGTTCTCTTTCACTCCCCTCCCGGGGTTCTTTTCACCTTTCCTTCACAGTACTATGCGCTATCGGTCACTAAGTAGTATTTAGCCTTACGGGGTGGTCCCCGCTTGTTCCCACAAGGTTCCACGTGTCTCGTGGTACTCTGGATCCCGCCATGCTTCCTTTCGTTTCGGGTACGGGTCTTTCACCCTCTTTGGATGGCTTTCCCAAAACCATTCCCCTACAATCAGAAGATCAATTATGCGGTCCGAACCCCAGGGTGCACGCACCCTGGTTTGGGCTCTTCCGGTTTCGCTCGCCGCTACTCCCGGAATCGATGTTTCTTTCTCTTCCTCCGGCTACTTAGATGTTTCAGTTCACCGGGTTCCCCTCCATACGTTATGGATTGGCGTATGGATACTGGAGCTTTCCTCCAGTGGGTTTCCCCATTCAGATATCTCCGGATCTATGGATATTTGCTCCTCCCCGAAGCTTTTCGCAGCTTATCACGTCTTTCATCGGCTCTTAGTGCCAAGGCATCCACCCTGCGCTCTTATTCGCTTAACCTGTAAATCGCGGAGAAAACAC
>RAZH01000026.1 GCA_003612585.1 bacterium 1XD42-54 | reverse complement strand
TAATCTGGCAGCCACCTACTCTCCCACACCGTCTCCAGTGCAGTACCATCGGCCGCTTAGGTCTTAACCATCGTGTTCGGGATGGGTACGGGTGTTTCCCCTAAGCGCATCGCCACCAGAAGCATTGAGCACTTATTGAGTGCAAGTTTTGCGCCGCACGAATTTAGTGCGAAAGCTGTTCCTTGTAACTTGGCGAGGTCTTTTCGAGCCTAGTACAATCGAACTTCCTTGTCTCCCTTAATAACTCAACAGTGATACAACCTTTACTTCTCGATTCTTCCTTAGAAAGGAGGTGATCCAGCCGCACCTTCCGATACGGCTACCTTGTTACGACTTCACCCCAGTTACCAGTCCCGCCTTCGGCAGCTCCCTCCTTTCGGTTGGGTCACTGACTTCGGGCGTTACCGACTCCCATGGTGTGACGGGCGGTGTGTACAAGACCCGGGAACGTATTCACCGCGACATTCTGATTCGCGATTACTAGCGATTCCAGCTTCGTGCAGTCGAGTTGCAGACTGCAGTCCGAACTGGGACGTTATTTTTGGGATTTGCTCCCCCTCGCAGGCTCGCTTCCCTTTGTTTACGCCATTGTAGCACGTGTGTAGCCCAAATCATAAGGGGCATGATGATTTGACGTCATCCCCACCTTCCTCCAGGTTATCCCTGGCAGTCTCTCTAGAGTGCCCATCCATAATGCTGGCTACTAAAGATAAGGGTTGCGCTCGTTGCGGGACTTAACCCAACATCTCACGACACGAGCTGACGACAACCATGCACCACCTGTCTCCTCTGTCCCGAAGGAAGGACGACGTTACTCGTCTGTCAGAGGGATGTCAAGACTTGGTAAGGTTCTTCGCGTTGCTTCGAATTAAACCACATGCTCCACCGCTTGTGCGGGTCCCCGTCAATTCCTTTGAGTTTCATTCTTGCGAACGTACTCCCCAGGTGGAATACTTATTGCGTTTGCTGCGGCACCGAAGAGCTTTGCTCCCCAACACCTAGTATTCATCGTTTACCGCGTGGACTACCAGGGTATCTAATCCTGTTTGCTCCCCACGCTTTCGAGCCTCAACGTCAGTTACCGTCCAGTAAGCCGCCTTCGCCACTGGTGTTCCTCCTAATATCTACGCATTTCACCGCTACACTAGGAATTCCGCTTACCTCTCCGGCACTCAAGATTTACAGTTTCCAATGCAGTCCAGGGGTTGAGCCCCCGCCTTTCACATCAGACTTGCACATCCGTCTACGCTCCCTTTACACCCAGTAATTCCGGATAACGCTTGCTCCATACGTATTACCGCGGCTGCTGGCACGTATTTAGCCGGAGCTTCTTAGTCAGGTACCGTCATTTTCTTCCCTGCTGATAGAGCTTTACATACCGAAATACTTCTTCGCTCACGCGGCGTCGCTGCATCAGGCTTGCGCCCATTGTGCAATATTCCCCACTGCTGCCTCCCGTAGGAGTTTGGGCCGTGTCTCAGTCCCAATGTGGCCGGTCACCCTCTCAGGTCGGCTATGGATCGTCGGCTTGGTGAGCCGTTACCTCACCAACTACCTAATCCAACGCGGGCCCATCTTACACCACCGGAGTTTTTCACACAGAAACATGCGTTCCCGTGCGCTTATGCGGTATTAGCAGTCATTTCTAACTGTTGTCCCCCTGTGTAAGGCAGGTTGCCCACGCGTTACTCACCCGTCCGCCACTCAGTCATTTTAAAATCCACCCGAAAGTCTCATTTAAAATGCTTCGTTCGACTTGCATGTGTTAAGCACGCCGCCAGCGTTCATCCTGAGCCAGGATCAAACTCTCTAATAAAGTGTTGTTCAATCCGGTCAGATAACGTCTTGGCTATCTTTCCTTTTACTGTTTTTAAAGGTCAGTTCCTTAGAAAAAAATCTCTTAGAATCTTTTCAAGGTTGTCTCACTGTTCAGTTATCAAGGTGCTTCTT
>RAZH01000025.1 GCA_003612585.1 bacterium 1XD42-54 | reverse complement strand
TGGGCTTCCTCCTATGGTCAAGCGGCAGAGATATTATGAAGCTCTGGATACTGCTGCTTAGGCATTGATATCCTTGCAAAAAAAGTGTCAACCAATATTGACAATATCACTCTGATTTTGTCTCATAAAGTTTACGGGTAAGGAAATCAACCTGTTCCTTAAGGAGCAGGACCTGCCGGACGGAAAGCTGATTTTGCAGAGAGAGCAGGGATAGACTTGTAAAAGAATATTCTTATAAAAGAAATGGACAAAGGGGTGGATTCCGTAGGCGCAGCCAGTTATGCACATTTCCATGATGCAGTTTTGAATGTTCTGTTTAGTTGATGTGAAATTAACAAATTGGCGGGATGTATCCTAATTGAATCGCCTTGGTTACAGCTTCGACAGAGGAGGAAACATCAAGTTTTTCAAATATATGCTGTAAATGATTGGAGAGGGTACGCTCGCTAATATAAAGCGTGGCTGCAATCTCTTTCCTCTTTCTGCCGTCTGCTATAAGTTGCAAAATCTGTTTTTCACAGTCAGTTAATTCTTCTAAAAATGGAATTGAACCGTTGAAGATAAATTTTCCTTGCATTATCTGTGAAAGAAAAGCTATCAGCATTTCTGGTTCTGTATTTTTGTTGATAAATCCTTTTGCCCCGATTTTTTTAGCTTCGTTGCGGTATACCGGAAGATCGTATCCGGACAGGATAACAATTTTTTGTTCTGGATGATTGTATAATATCCGCTTTGCTAATTCCAGACCGTCTTCAGATGCTATATTTTTTAAATTGATATCCATAAGAAGGATGTCAGGGGCATCTTCTTCAATGAATTTATCCAACAGGGAAATATCATTGATATTTTTAAAGGTTTTTATTTCCGGGTAGTCTGATAATGCAATTTCCAGACTTTTGGAAAATAGAACGTGGTCATCGACTAATAAAATATTGATAAGAAGCATCTCCTTTCATTGGCAGGCTGATACAGACGCAGATTCCATGTAGGAAATTTTGGGTTATACTTACAGTGCCGTCCATGCTATGAACACGGTCGGTGCTTAATGCAAGACCTCTGTGCTTTGATGAGTCTACAGAGGTGAGGCTGTCGGTATCAGCACTCCCATTATCCTTTACGCATAATACGATCATTCCATTATCCTGTGTAAGTGTTATCCATGCTTTTTCTCCGGTAGAGTGTTTGTAAACATTCGTGACGAGTTCTTTCATAAGCCGGTATATGAAAATATCATAAGGCGGAACTAGAAATAAAGAGTCCGGACAGTTAAAAACAATGCCGACATGGCGTTCAGGAAACAACTGTGCAATATACGCAAGCAAATTCTGATAATTTTCTTTTATAGTAAGTTTTGACAGTAATACAGGATGATAATTCTGCATCTGCTCACGGATATAGATATTCATACTATCAAGGGTTTCTGTGATTATTTTCTGTATATCAGGTCTTGCTGATTTATGCATCATATTTTTTATGGAAAGCAGGTCTTGAAGTATATTATCATGAAGAAAATTTGAAAATTCAAGATATATCCGCTCTTCCTGCTGTAACTGCGCTAATGCTGCATTGTATTTGCTTTCCATAACCATGTTGCCTCTTCCCTGCCTTAAATTAAAATCCAGTATGATATTGCAGACATAGATAAATACAAACATGGCGTCCAACATAAGAAGGAAGGATAACCAGCTGATCCCCAGAGTCATTGTGATCAGAGCACAAACGGCAACACCGAAAAGCAGAATCAGCATTAACTGGAATCTGCTGAATATGGCAGATAATGGAAAACTGTGATGCTCTTTCAGTATAATACTATGAATACTCATGGAGAACAGCAGGGCAGGGATATACACTCCAAAGTTTGAAAGATTTCCTTTTATTCCCATTGTGGTAAGACAGTATGCAATGAATAAAATGATTATTACCACAAGAGAGGACAGAATGGATTTCCATTCTGCTTTAAGGACAAAAGCAGTTCTTTTTCTATGGTAAGCGACAACAAAAACGAAGCAAAGCCAGCTTAGCAAAAACTGGATGTCATACAGCAATGCAAACACATTATCTGATATTAAAATGCCGACAAGGGAGCAGATACAGGTTCCGGTCAGGCAGAGATTTGCTGCTTTTTTGAATTTATAACCGCTCCCCTGAAATAAAAACATGAGTATGAAATTTATGAAAATGCACCATATAACTGGACTTAAGGCATAAAAAACAATATCTGCTGCAGCGTTGTCCGAAACGGAAAGAAGCATATACCAACCGTCTAATGCCAGCAGACCGCAAAACAAAGAGATCGCTTTATTATCTCTGATGTTGCAGGAACTCACATAAGTAGCGTCTATCAACATCAATGACGACAGGAATAATGATACGATTTTGCTGATGCTGCACGGCATCTGAATATTTATTTCCAGCCCAATATATATTATAAGCAGGGTATAGTTTATAAAAAGCAAAAGCTTAAAGATAATACGCTTCATATTATTGCCCCCTTATCCATGCCTAAATTATATCATTTATCTGTGTGCATACAACTAAAATTTTTACATGATTCCGATAGCCTTGCATATAGCGTGCGAAAATGCCGGATGATAAAGAGGCGGCATTTTCGCATCGTCTTTATTTTTTCAAAACCATTTTACAGCAGGTATGGACAGTCATACAGTAATAAACCAGATAAATGATCAGTGTCAGCGCAATGGCTAATATCGTAGGAGCGTATAAAGCAATGCTGTTCGCCAATAGGTTCTGCATAAGCGCTGTTTTATATACTAATGTGGCAAAGATACAGTCTGCCAATCCGAACAGAAACGGAATGCTAAAAAATGTGATTGCCTGCTTCCTGATGATTTTTTTAATCTTCCTGTTTGTATATCCCATTTTTATGAGGATATCGTAATCGGATTTTGAATCGGCAATAGCCGAAATGTTATTAAAATACAGAATGCTGCCTGTTGCTATAAAGAATAATACCACAAGAAAGCCTATCAGCAGAAAGGTGGAACTGCTCAGGGAAACCACTTCATGTATTCTGTGGGAATTGCCCTGCAGGTAAGGGCTTTTATCCAGATATGCAGACAAAGCCTGAAACAGCTCCTCATTACCTGTTATGGAACTTCCGTTTATACTTAAGACTTTCGTTTCGGGAGTAGCATTTTCAGATAACATTTTGTATAGATTGTCACTTACAATTAAAGTACCAACACTGTTCGCAAATGAAATAGGATTATCTAATGTGGTCATAATCACAGTGACAGGAAGTTCAGTATTGTTTATAAGCAGTGGATAAGTGCTGCCTGTTTCGTCCTTGCCAGAAGCCGGCTGGTATCTTACAAAAATACACTCATTGTTGTTTAGCGCTGCAAACTGCTCCAAAGCCTTTTGCCGCCCTTGTGCTTTCAGAATGGCGGTATAGTCAGAATATGAGATGCATTCAAAACCTGCATTCCGAAGGATTTTTTCGTTGTCAGCATCTCCCCTGGAAGTTCCGACACTATATTCCATGGGAAGCTGCCCGGCAGTAGAAGTAACTTTATAAATATCGGTCTGTAGGAATGTAATATCACCTTCGGATGAATAGTTGTTCACTATCTCCATGATTGCGGACAGATCACTTTCTTTTTCAATACGACACTCGATTTCTGACGGCGCAATGCGGGATACTGCTGCAATTGGATAATACAGGGAGAGAGCCATAGCACTTGAAACAGTTAAAGTTGCGGCTGACAGTAATGTGAGCATAATCAGCGTTTTTGAATTGGAGCGCATCCGGTATATAAAACCCGGTGAAGTAATGATTCTTGTTTCCGTATAAAATTTCTTCTTATTTTTCTTGCCAGTCTGTACCACATAAGGGAGAAATGATGCAATAAAAAGCACTGTTCCTAAAAGAATGAGTGTAAATGTAAGCATTCCAACAGCATAAAACCCGACTGAAAACCAGACAGATTTTTCGCCCCGCAGGATGTCAAGAGCAATACCGTATCCCAAAATGACAGATACGAACCCGATTATGGAAGGAACGGCATGGAACTTTGTCCGCTTTTCCGCACTTTTTTCAAACCGCACTAAATCCAAAAGGGAAGATTTGAAAAGAAATCTGCTGTTGGACAGTGATAATATGATAATGATGGCAAAAACAAAACATGCCGTCTTTACTATAGCATTCAGGTTAAAAAACGGAATCTCTGAATTGTTGATTGTCAAGCCCAGTAGTTTTGTAATGCCAAACACAATGCCTTTGTGAAACAGACCGCCCAAAAGGATTCCAATCACGAAAGCCCCGAAACAGGAGAGCAGATTTTCTGCTGTAAGCAGGGACAGTATCGTGGACTTCCGGTATCCTAATAATGCATAAATACCTAATTCCTTTGTGCGGCGGCGCAGGAAGAAACGGTTTGAATATGCCATATAAAAAATTACAAATGCCATAAGGAACATAGAAATCGTGTTGCACATGGTTTCTACCCGCCCGTCGCCTGATATTTTCTCGAGCATAACTTTATTCATGGAAAATGAAGTAAATGCAAAAAAAATAGTAATCACAAAGGAAATGGATAATAAATAAAGGGCATAAAAGGAAAAATTACTTTTTAGGTTTTTGAGTGCTGTAGATAAATGGTTCATGAATGATTTCCTACCTTTCTGTGTCTAGTTTTGTTACTTCCCGTGCAATGGATTCATAGAATGCACGCCTGTCAGCATTCTGCTTAAATAATTCCTGAATAATACAGCCGTCTTTAAAAATCATGATGCGGTCAGCAAAACTTGCAGCATAAGCATCATGTGTGACCATTAGTATCGTAGTATGGAGGCTCTCATTTGATTCCTTTAGAGTGTTCAGCAAATCTGTTGCGGAACTTGAATCCAATGCTCCTGTTGGTTCATCAGCAAATAAAATGCTTGGACGTTTCACAATAGCCCTTAGAGCAGAAGCACGCTGCCTTTGCCCGCCTGAAAGCTCACTTGGATATTTATCTAACTGTGCGTCAATACCAAATGCTTCTGCCAGGCTCCGTATCATGTTTTCTGTTTTTTTCGGTGGGAGTTTCTGTAAAGTCAGTGGAACAGCGATATTCTCAAAAATAGTAAGGCTGTCTAACAGCAGATATTCTTGGAAAATAAAACCCAGATTATCCCTGCGGAAATCCGCTGCTTTGGAATCAGTCAGATTTTTAAGATTGACACCGTTTATTGTAATGCTGCCGCTCGTGGGTGTATCAATAGTGGAAAGAACATTAAGCAATGTAGTCTTTCCTGATCCGGAAGCCCCCATAATGGCAATAAATTCACCGTCCGTTACGCTGAACGATACTTTATTAAGGCTTGGGTGCTGTGATTTTGCATAAATTTTTGTTACGTTTTTCGCTTCTAACAATGTAGCCATATTTTTTATTCTCCTTTACTTTTGATAACAGTATTGTAATTTTGGGGCTGTAAAAAAGAATGAGTAAATTACGCAGATTTTTTGCGTGATTTACTCATTCTTTTTAAAAAGCAGGGTGGTAATCTATTTTCTGTAATAGCTGTTTCGTAAGCGTCAAATAAGATAGTGGATAGAAAAATAACCACCAACCCTCTATACTAAAAGGGCAGTGGTTATCTACAACGTTCCTCTACCATGGGATCCCATGGCAGATAATCATCCAGATATTCCGGATTTTCAAGAAATTTCTGGTGGATGAGCCACGAAATCGTGGAAGCAGATGCAAGGGAGTGCATGACCGGGGGACAGGGCACCGG
>RAZH01000024.1 GCA_003612585.1 bacterium 1XD42-54 | reverse complement strand
TGGGCTTCCTCCTATGGTCAAGCGGCAGAGATATTATGAAGCTCTGGATACTGCTGCTTAGGCATTGATATCCTTGCAAAAAAAGTGTCAACCAATATTGACAATATCACATTTATCGGTTTTGGATTTTGAGAAAAAGGAGCGAGCAAAAGAAGTTGCCGAACTGGAACAGACCATTTCCGGCAGTAAAGAGGAATTATCTGATATTCTTCATCAGCAGATAGCGGTAGGACAAGAAACGGAGCAGATACGCAAAGAGGGCGAATCGATCCGACAGGAAGTATCAGAACTTTCAGTTACGAATAATCTTCTGAAAGAGCAGGCGGAAACGCTGACGGAGGATAAAGAAAAGCTATTATCGGAAAATGAAAAGTTGGAGAAACAGCAGAAAAAGTTACAGCAGGACATTAACAAAATGGTACAGTCAAAGGAAGTCATGGAGAGAAATATACACGCCTATGATGAAGATGTAAAATGGCAGTTGGCAGAGCCGGGGGCATTGATGAGTGCAAAGGCTTACCGTGATAAAAAGGCTTTACCGCTTGTGGAAAAATTAAAAGAGGTAGTAAAAAATCTGACTATCAAATGCGTACAGCTTACGGAGCAGGGAAAGAAACTGACCGCCAAAGTGGATGGACAACAGAAGCAGATTAGTCGTTTGACGGATAAGGTTATGGAGCAGAGCGACACCATAGAACGATTGCAGGAAAAAGCGTCTGATTTAGGGCGTTTGGAGCGTCATTTGGGTAGGGAACAGGCGCAGTTGATAATAGAACGGTCAAAGGCATTAGAACGGGCAGAAAGGGAAAATAAACGTCCGAAACATACTTTTGAAATGAGCCGATAGGAAAGGGGATTGATAGGATATGACAGATATGGAGAAGAAAGTCATGGTACGGCTGTGTGCGAAGATTCTGACAGAAACAAAATTATATGATACGGATATGGAAGTGAGGAATTTGATTGACTGGATATGCGTGTCGGAGCAGATTAAGGCGAACAACAATACAATCCGTAATTTAACCGGGGAATATAAGAAGATAGAGCCGGATTGCCGGGAGGGAGTACGGACGCAGTTGGAGCGTATGAAAGAACTCTGCAAAGAGCGGAATAATCTGTATGAGAAGCAGAATGATTTGAAAGGGCAGAAACAGAAGATTGAGAAGTCGTTGGAGCGATAAGAAATGTGGGGTGTGGCGGTTGCTATGCCCTGTATTTTATAGTGGCAGGTACAGATAGAAAGTGCTATAATCGAAAGCATGATTTAAGATATGGGAGATGAAACGGCATGGAAATAAATATTGAGGACAATTTTACGCTGTTATTTGATAAAAATAATAATACGGCATACAAAGCATTACAGGCGCTGCAAAAAGAATGTGAGGAATCGGACAAGGTATATTGTTATATGGATAAATTAGCCGATATGATTGACAGTGATAATTCCTACATTCGGACAAGAGGGCTTACGCTGATTGCCTACAACGCCAAATGGGATAAGGATAATAAAATTGATGAAATCATAGACAAATATTTGAAGCACGTAGAAGATGTTAAGCCGATAACGGCAAGGCAGTGTATAAAATTACTACCTATGATTGCAAAGAATAAGCCGGAATTAAAGTGTGATATTGTTTCCGCACTGCAAAAAGCGGATATATCTATTTATGCAGACAGTATGCAGTCATTGGTCTATAAAGATATTCAAAACTCTTTGGCGGAAATTGAAAAGTTATAAATTTATTGGGGTATTAGGGAGTGTGGGGAGTAGCGGTTGCTATCCCTTATATTTTTGTGGTAAATGGAGAGAGGGAGTGGTATAATCAAATCTGTAAATTTGGGTTGAGGAGGTAAAAAAGTGAAATGCTGCATTGTAGTAACCGATATAGTCGCATAATAACTATCAGAACATGGAGGATTTTAAAATGACTATATCGGAGAACAAAATTTATCCCCGGACAGGTGATACCCAAACGGTTTATTTAAAAAATGTGATTACCAATGACAGAATTAAAATTGACGATTATACAATGTATAACGACTTTGTGCATGACCCACGGGAATTTGAAAAGAATAATGTATTATATCATTACCCGATTAATGGAGATCAGCTACAAATTGGCAAGTTTTGTTCTATCGCCTGTGGAGCAAAGTTTTTGTTTACCAGTGCAAATCATGCAATGTCTTCACTTTCAACATATCCGTTTCCAATATTTTTTGAGGAATGGGGATTGGACGTAAAAGAGATTGCAAGTGCATGGGACAACAAAGGCGATATTGTAATCGGCAATGATGTTTGGATTGGCTTTGAAGCAGTTATTCTATCTGGTGTAACAATTGGTGATGGAGCAATTATTGGGACACGAGCAGTTGTTACAAAAGATGTACCACCTTATACGATTGTTGGAGGTGTTCCTGCAAAACCGATACGAAAACGGTTTTCTGACGGTGTGATTTCTGAATTATTGAAAGTCCAATGGTGGAATTGGTCTGAAAACAGGATTAAGAAAAACATTGCGGCGATTCAATCAGGTCGAATTGAGGATTTGGAATAATTGGTAACATTTGTGTGGGAATACAGTTTCCTACAACGTTATGTCTGAAAAAAAGATAGAATATTTCCTTAGTAATGATTTGAACATGGTGCTAGCACCATGTAAGTTAATGCAGATAAGGGAAAGGCAGTAATGTGGCAGTTCGCAATATCAAGCGGATTGTCACATTTTTATGGAAAAATAGACGGTTATGTGGTAATATATAGGAGCAAAGATAAAAACACAACGCAAGGCAATCTTGCAGAACTGGTAGGTAGTCCAGTCGCACCATTATGGTGTAAGTAGCCCTCCCTCCTTAGGGTCGTCCGTTCTTTGTTTATTACAATTATTTTAAGGAGGAATTGTCATGGACAAAGTTTCGGGAAAGTTGACAGTATTTTTTGAGGAACCTTTTTGGGTGGGAGTGTTTGAATGTGTATCAGACGGAAAGTTATCTGTATGTAAGGTTACGTTTGGCGCAGAACCAAAAGACTATGAGGTTTATGATTTTGTTCTGAAAAATTACTATCGGTTGCAATTTAGTCCGGCTGTGGCAACTGATGTAAAAGAAGCTGGTCGCAGTCCTAAACGAGTACAGCGCGAAGTGCGGAAACAGGTACAGAATATCGGGATAGGAACAAAATCGCAACAGGTTCTGAAATTACAGCAGGAGCAGTTGAAAACTGAACGTAAGATTGTGAGTCGGGAGCAGCGAGAAGCAGAGAAACAACGGCAGTTTGAACTGAAACAGCAGAAAAGGAAAGAGAAGCATAGGGGGAGGTAATCACTATATTGTTTGGAACAATTGACTAGGGTTTATGTCGGATATAAAGTTATGTCATTCTAAAAAAGATTGGCGTTCTATCAGCGAGTGCCAATGGATGGAGAAAAGAGATGAATAAGATTTCATGTAATGGAGCAATAGTGAAGTGTGATATTCTCAAGATCATGAAAAGTGGATAAAAGGATTACTTTGGCGGAAGAAGCTATAAAATGGAAGGAAATTCTTTAATGATTTGTCCATAGATTTATTTTTGCCTTATAGAAATAGCTATAAGGGTATTACGTATTCTATGTCAAGAACGTTCTTGACCAGAATTAATAGTATACAGTTGATAGTATTAAGAATTATATTGTCCATTGTATGACCTCCTATTACCAGTGAACTAAAGTAGCTGTTAATAATATTATACAACACATCGTATTTGGAGGATGGTAGAGTTTCTTGTGAAAACAAGATCCAATTGATTTTAATGCTTATTGATATTAGATATCTACCGGTCGTTACTCAGTAAGCTTTTAGGAGAAAAATGAGCAATCAAATATATAAGGATAAATTTTATACACATTTAGACATAAAGAAATATCACACTAATTATCAGCAAAGAGTTGAGAATATAAATTGGGTTAGTAGACACGGATTTTATCCATTTATTCACTTTCAAATGGATTGTAGCAAATATACGAATGATTCAGAAGGAAATAAGTTTATTAAAGAAAAAAATCGAGATATATTTTATGCTGCACATATTGATAGGTTTATTTATGAGTATTATGGAAATCGCCTTAACAACAGATACAATAATTATATGAAATCAAGTGGGATCAGTCGTGTTTCAACAGCTTACAGAAATTGTACACCAGGAAAATGTAATATTGATTTTGCGAAAGAAGTGTTTGAATATATTATCAAATGTGAATCTGCTTATATTTTTGTAGGTGATTTTAGCAAATTCTTTGATAATCTTGACCACAGGTATTTGAAAGAAAAAATTAAAAGCGTAATTGGTAAAAAGTCATTAGATGTGGCTGATTATGCTATTTATAAGAATATTACAAAATTTACATATGTTGAAGCTGATGATATAGAGTCTGATAAGGGTATGTTTAGAAGAGATATGAGGAATTTTGATAAGTATTTTGAAACAAATGACTTTCATATGTTCAAGAAAAAGTGTTTGCATAAGAATCAGAAGGACTATCGGATTCCACAAGGTTCGTCTATAAGTGCGGTGTATGCTAATGTTTATATGATAGATTTTGATAAGAAGATAAATGACTTAATTACTTCTCAGAAAGGAATGTATAGGCGATATTGTGATGATATAATAATTATTGTTCCTATGACGCATAATGATGTAAAAAGTGGAAGAAGTGAAGATATAGCAGAAATTATATATAGAATTAGAGATAATATTCCTAATTTAGAGTTAAATGAAGATAAAACAGAGCATTTTTTTTACAATAATGGAAGCATAGAAAAGATAAAGGGGCAAAGTAATCTTATTAATTATCTTGGTTTTACATTTGATGGAAAAACTGTTCGTATAAGAGATAAGAGTTTATTTAAGTTTTATTGTAGAGCATATAGAAAAATTAAAAAAGTAAACGAGAATACTGATGAAAGGTCGTTTAACGCAGGAAAAAAAGCGATTTATCATTCATACACACATTTAGGTGCAAGTAAGTTTTCCAAAGATCATGGGAATTTTCTTACATATGCATATAAGGCGGACAAGATATTTACCCAGAGTGAGGTGCTTGTAAGTGAAATTAGAAATCAAGTAAAAAAACACTGGTATAAGATCAACAGCAAGTTGAAGCGTTAAATCGTACAAAGTATGAAGAATGAGAGATTTGCAATAGTTATAGGATAATTTCACCCTAATATAATGTGGAACGAAAAGAGGATTTGTATGAGTGAAGAAATGGTGTTTCAAATTAGTGTACCAACGGATGAAGAGGGGTTCGTGCTGCTAGAATGTCCTTTATGTGGAGAATTATTTAAATTAAATCCGAGTGATTATCAGGACGATAGTGTGTTTGTAGTGTATTGTCCTGCCTGTGGGTTGGTAAGTGATAGCTATGTTACTAATGATGTAATTGAGTTGGGGTTGGCTATGGCAGAAAACTATGCAAATGATTTAATTATGAAAGAATTGAAAAAATTTGAAAAGAAAATAAAAGGCAGTATTAGCTTCAAAGTGTCAAAGAAGCCTAATAGAAAGCCTGAACTGCCAGTTATGCTTACAATAGAGGCATTTGAGAAAAAAATATATCCTTGTTGTAAGAAAGAAGTAAAGTTGAAACCGATACTTAAAATGAGTGGCAGTTATTGCCCGTATTGTGGAGTGATGGATTATGGATTTGAATAAAAAAGAACTTAAAAAAATTATGCATAATTTTAATTCGATTTCCAGCAGAATAATGCGGGTAAATTATGATGAGTACAATATAGTATTAAAAAAGTTTATTGCTTATATAGAAAATAATTTAATTATTTTAGATTATATTAATCAAGGAAGCGGCAATACATATGATGCTGCATCTGATTGGGATTTAGTTGTACATGAAGAAGGATATATGTTTGACTTTGGACCTTCGGCAGAGGAGGAAAGTTATCAAATTTATTCGATATTGAAACATATAGAAGGAAATATCAAAGAACCTGTTTATGCTTTTCATAGCATTTATGGAGAAAGAAAATGGCAAGATAATGTTAAGCAATTTAATGATAGAGTGTTATTAGTTTTGATAAATAATATTAATGATTATTTGACAGGAGTTGGTATAGATATGGGATTAGATGAAAATGTTGTTTGGAATGTAAGTGGTGGTCAAGTAAATTATGCAAGGGATAACGCAATGATAACTGCAGAACAGAATAATGGGGTATCAACGAACGAATTAGAAAAAATCATAAATTCTATTAAAAGTAGTCTTTCAGAAATAGGAGAAGATGATGCAGAGACAATAGAGGATTCTATGGAAATGATAAAAGAAGAGATAATGAAACCAGAACCTAAAGGGAAAATTATAAGTAATGGCATTAAATTATTAGCACCTATGATTACAATTGCAAATGGAATACCGACATTAGCAGTGAATATACAAAAGTTTATTGATTTTGTTACACCATATATACATTAGATAGTTGAGAGAGTGACCAGTTGTAAAAAATGTTCCTTAAGACTGCTTAGAAGATGTTCTTAAATTTACGGAAATCTATCAAGGTAAGCCTTTTGTGGATTTGTCACAATGGGTGTAAAAATCACATGGTGCTAGCACTATGTTAATAAAGCAGGCAAGAGAAATGCGTGGATTCTGTCTGGCTCTATTTTGGCTCTAAAAATTTTGACTGGCAAAAATACAAGAGCAATTTTTGAATAATATGGATAATAAATGCTTGAAAAATGAGGGAAAAACAGTCAGTTCAAGCTATCCGCCGAGGAGTTCGAATAAACAAAAATGCTTAGTAAACCCAGTGTTTATGCTGGTTTGCGGGCTTTGGAAAGGTCTTTTGATAACAAATTGATAACAGTCGTTTGAGTGCGATTATTCTTACTGTCAAGTGGTTTGTTGGTGGGGAATGATTGAGAAGTGGCTTGGATGGCTGGTATAAATCCATATTAGAAACGCCCTTAGCTGTGGGTAGAAACTCATGGCTAAGGGCGTTTTTTGTCGTGCTTGTCAATCGGTTTTTAGTTTGTCCTTGAACGCTTCGACTAATGTATTGCTCAATTCATCAGAGGGAGATTTCGCCCAATGCTGCGTGGTGTCAAACTTCGGATAATTGTACCGCCACTGGTCGTAATCTTCCCTGCTGATTTCCTCTACAGAGAGTTTGTCCGCCTGCTCTTTCCAAGCGCAGAGCATTTTCAGCAGTTCGGCGGCATCCTTATTTTTGTCTTTGCTGACTTTTAAGCAGATTTCACCGTCTGATTCACTGACGGTAAGACCGTAAATGTCCTCAAGGGTAAATAAGGTGTGCATAAGCCCGATGTAGCTGTCAATGTCGGGTATGTCCAAAGCCTGCGGCGCAACGCCCAGAGCCTGTGCCAGTGCAGCCGTTAAGTCTGCCTTTGGCTTGCGTGAGCCAGTTTCGTACTGTGCCAGACGCACATCTGCCGATTTTTCGGGAAATCCGACAAGCATACCAAGATATTTCTGTGTCATGCCCCGCATGATACGGAAAAAATGTATTCTTTCGCCAATCGCCATAATGGTTCACTCCTTGTTCGTATGTTTATAAGGAGTATAGCATATATGTTTAGAACAAGTCAATAAAAATAAAACAAAAAAGTTTAATATTTTTTTGCAAACCTATTGACGGTAGCAAAAATGTTTAGTATTATGAGTTAAGCAAAAACGCTTGGAAAGAGAAAGGAGAGGTTGTATGGACAACAAATTTATACGTGTGGACGAGGTGGCGCAAGAGCTTTCCGTATCGAAGCCTTACGCTTACAAGCTCATCAAGAAATTGAATGACGAGCTGAAGGAGCAGGGATTTATCACGATTGCAGGGAGAGTAAACCGCCAGTATTTTCAAGAAAGGCTCTATGGGGCAGGAAAGGGGATGGAGTAAATGCCAGTATTTAAGAATGAGGGCAACGGCACATGGTATGTGATGGCTCGGTATGTGAACTGGAAAGGGGAACGGAAACAGAAGTGTAAGCGTGGATTTGCCACAAAGCGTGAAGCGCAGGAGTGGGAGCGCAAGTTCCAGCTACAAAATTCTGCTGACCTTGACATGGACTTTGAAGCCTTTACGGAGCTTTATGCGAATGATGTCAAGAACCGACTGAAAGAAAACACTTGGCTGACAAAGGAGCATATCATTCGGACGAAGATTCTTCCTTACTTTGGTAAGATGAAGATTAGCGAGATTGGCACAAAGGAAATTATTGCATGGCAAAATGAACTGCTTGCCTACCGTGATGAAAAACGCAATCCCTATTCGCAAACGTATCTGAAAACAGTTCACAACCAGCTTTCAGCAATATTTAACCATGCAGTGCGCTATTATGACCTCCGCTCCAACCCTGCGGCAAAGGCGGGGAACATGGGGAGCGAGGAACACAAAGAAATGCTGTTCTGGACAAAAGAGGAATATAAGAGGTTTGCGGATGAAATGATGGACAAGCCAGTTTCCTTTTACGCCTTTGAAATGCTCTACTGGTGCGGAATCCGAGAGGGAGAATTATTAGCCTTGACCGCCGCTGATTTCAATTTTGATAAGGAAACGGTCACGATTAACAAATCTTACCAACGCCTGCATGGGGAGGACGTGATTACCTCTCCGAAAACGAAAAAGAGCAACCGTACAATCAAAATGCCGAAGTTTCTATGCGAGGAAATGCAGGAATATATCGGTATGTTGTACGGTTTAAAGAAGAAAGACCGCATTTTCACAGTGACAAAGAGCTATCTCCATCACGAGATGGACAGAGGTGCAAAAGCCGCAGGGGTGAAACGCATACGGATTCACGATTTGCGGCATAGCCACATCAGTCTGTTGATTGACATGGGATTCTCGGCGGTGGCGATTGCTGACCGAGTAGGGCATGAGAGTATTGAAATCACTTACCGCTATGCACATCTGTTTCCGTCAAAGCAGGCAGAAATGGCAGACAGGCTTGACGATTTAGGAAAGGGGGATTTTTAATATGTCGAATAAGAACTTAGATAACTGCAACCGATGGAGAAATAAAACTGTTGCTTTTCGGGTATCTCCCGAAGAAAATGAGCGGATTGACAAAGCGGTGCGGCTTTCGGGGCTTACCAAGCAGGACTATATCACAAGGCGGCTCTTATGCCAAGACGTGGTCGTGCAGGGCAATCCGAGGGTATATAAGGCACTCCGCAATGAACTTGCCGCCGTCCTTGCAGAATTGCAGAGGATTGAAGCGGGTGAGGGTGTAAATGAAGAACTGCTTGACACAATCGAGCTGATTGCTGTTATCCTCGGCGGTCTGAAAGGAGAGTGTGAAGATGGCAAATAAAAAAGAAACGGCTGCCCCGAATGTATCTGTTGGCGCAGATACGGAGCAACCGCCTAATGTAAACAATAACAGTATAACCAATTACCCGCCGAAAAACAATAGCAAAGCTCTTGAAACTGTATCTATGGCTGAATTGTATGATTCTGTATATCCGAGCAAGCCGCCTTTGATTGACGGTCTGCTCTACCCTGGCACTTATCTTTTCGCAGGCGCGCCAAAAGTCGGCAAGAGCTTTCTTATAGCGCAGATTGCGTACCATACCAGTATGGGAGTGCCGCTGTGGGAATATCCCGTCCGAAAAGGAACGGTCTTGTACCTTGCCCTTGAAGATGATTACCGCCGCCTGCAGGAAAGGCTGTACCGTATGTTTGGCACGGACGGGGCAGACAATTTATTCTTTTCTGTTTCGGCGGGTAATCTTGGCAATGGTTTGGATGAACAGTTGCAGGAATTTATGAAACAGCATACAGACACAAGACTGATTATTATTGACACCCTCCAAAAGGTGCGTGAAGTCGGCGGGGATAATTACAGTTACGCAAATGACTATGAGGTTATTACAAGGCTGAAACAGTTTGCAGACAGCTATGGCATCTGTATCTTGATTGTCCATCATACCAGAAAGCAGGGGTCTGATGATAAGTTCGATATGATTTCGGGGACTACTGGCTTGCTTGGTGCGGCTGACGGTGCGTTCCTGTTGCAGAAAGAAAAACGCATCGGCAATGCCGCCACGCTTGAAGTGTCGGGCAGAGACCAACAAGAGCAGAAACTCTATCTTCTCCGCAATCCCGAAACATTGTTATGGGATTTTCAAAAGGCAGAAACAGAACTTTGGAAAGAGCCGCCAGAGCCTTTACTTGAGGAAATAGATAAAAGAATTACTGTCGATTGCCCCTTGTGGAAGGGGACGGCGACGGAGCTTGCGGCTTGGCTGGAAACAGAGTTACAGCCGAATAGCCTTGCACGGAAACTGAATGTCCTGTCGGGACGTTTACTCAACGAATACGGCATCTTCTATAAACGTGAACGGTGTCACGAGGGGCGTATGATAAAGCTGTACCGTGGGGAGCGTGACGGTATGTGACGGTGTGACGGTATTTTTAGGAGTGGGGTGCGGTACGGAAATAACCGTCACATCGACGCAAACCGTCACGGATAAAGTTTTTGCGGGGTGCAGGGGGCTTTTTACAAAAAGCCGCCCTGTCTCGTCTGCCGACTTGGTCGGTTCGCAGCTTGTGTGCCACTGGCACACGCTCACCCCTCGGAGAGCGCAAAACCTGCTTGCAGGTTGCATTTTTGTTGGCGAAGCCGACAAAAGTACTTTTGCGTTACTTTCGGGAAAGTAACAAAGCCTACCAGCCGAAAAGAAAGGGCGTGATTTTATAAGACGGACGATTAGCGCAATGGTGGGGAAAGGCTCAGCCAACCATAACAGCCGCAAATTTAAAGCGGAGAATGTTGACGGAGAACGCTCACACTTCAATGTAAACTACTGTAATGAGAATATCAAGAAAGTGTACCATAAGCTATTTGATGAAGCATTACAGAGATATAACGAGAAACAGACGAGAATAGACCGCCGCATTGCTGATTATTACGAGAAGATACGGAACTCAAAGCAGGAAAAGCTGTTCCATGAGCTGATTTTGCAGATTGGGGATAAGGAAAATATGGGCGCAGGAAGTGAAAACGGACAGCTTGCAAGGCAGATTTTGGATGAATATTATCATGGATTCCAAGAACGAAACCCTAATCTCTATGTATTTTCCGCTCATATCCATATGGATGAGGCAACGCCACATCTTCATATTGATTTTGTCCCATTCACGACTGGCAGCAAGCGTGGACTTGATACGAGGGTATCTCTAAAACAGGCATTAGCGGCGCAGGGATTCAAAGGCGGCTCCCGTGGCGATACGGAGTGGAGCCAGTGGGTACAGTCCGAAAAAGAAAACCTTGCCGCTGTGATGGGGCGGCATGGCATTGAATGGGAGCATAAAGGCACGCATGAGAAACATTTGTCTGTCCTTGATTATAAAAAGCAGGAGCGGGAAAAAGAGGTCATCCAGCTTGAGGGGCAGATTTCGGAGAAAAAAGAGGAATTTCAAATATTGTCGGACAGGGTGGAGAATTACGACAAAGGAATGGAAAACCTAAAAACTCTGGAACAGGCGCTTGACACTTCTCCAGAGTACCAGTTGGCAGAGCCGCAGGGATTCATGTCTGCGAAGTCATATAGAAACAAAGTGGCAGAGCCTTTGGTGCAAAAGCTGAAATCACTTGTTAGAACGGCTCTTATAAGGTGCTTTGAAGCGTGGGACGGCTACTATCGGCTGAATGCCACAAATAGCAATCTCCACCGTGAAAATGAAGGGTTAAGGAAAACCAATGAGAAACTGGCAGGGGAAAATGAAAACCTCCGTGCGGAAAACAAAGATTATAAGCTGCTCCGTAAGACATTTGGGAGTAAGCAGATAGACAGCCTTTTAGAGCAGGCAAAAGCAGCACAAAAATCAAAACAGCGTGAAAAACGCTTTAAAAACAGCAAAGAAGAAAGGTAGGAAACACTATGGAAAATAGGATTTATGACGAAAATAACGGTCTCTGGTATGCAAGGCAAGACGACTATTACCTCCCAGAGCTTGCATTACCTCCCGAAGAAGAAAAGCTGATTGGTATTTGGGGACAGCGGCATTTACGGTATCTTAAAGAGCATAAACAGTTCGTTTATCTCAATCTGCTGACAAGCGGCAGGCTGAACGAATACCTTGCAAGCGTAGATGAACAGGCAGAGGATTTGTTTTCTCGGCTGATAAAAGAATATGCCGAAAGGCAGGGGGTGACGGAACAGCTAAAGGCAGAAAACCAGCTTTTATGGGTTCAAAAAATGAATAAAATTCGGGCTTGTGTGAGGGAAATTGTGGAAAACGAGGTAATCTATTTATAAGTGATAGGTGGCACTTCTACGGTATGTGGAAGTGCCTCTCAATTAAGCAAAAATAGTTCGGGGAATTGAAAAATCTTATAAATTCATGTATACTTAAAATAATTAGAATGAGAAATTAGAATTTGCGAGGAAAAAGTAATGATACTAAAATATAGAAACGCAACTCCAAATGATATTGAAGAAATATACAGTATAATTCGCACTGCTATAGATGCTATGGAGCGAGATAATATTTTTCAATGGGATGATTTGTATCCTACTAAAGAAGATTTTCAGGAAGATGTTGATAAAAGTCAACTCTATGTTGGTTCAGTGAATGGTCAAATAGCGGTTGTATATACCTTAAACCAAAAATGTGATAAAGAATATGAAAACGGCAAGTGGAAATATAAAGATAAGCCATTTTATATCGTACATAGACTTTGTGTGAATCCGACTTTTCAGAATAGAGGAATTGCTAAATCTACGCTATTATATATTGAAAAGCAATTAACGGAAATGGGTATTCATGTTATTCGATTAGATGTATTCTCTAATAATCCATTTGCATTAAGGCTATATAATTCTTTAGGTTATTCGGAAGTTGGCTATGCTGACTGGCGAAAAGGAAAATTCTTTTTGATGGAAAAGTGTTTTTAGCTACAAGTTACGTTTTTTCATACTGGAAAACCGGGAATTATGGAGGAAAAGAAAATAGCATTTAAGTTAGATGGCGTTGTACCTTGGGGCAGAAATATGGAAGAATACAAATTGATGTTCCGTTTAGATGATAATGATATGTCAAAAAAAATTGCAGGGTTTGGCGATGGTCCAGCCTGTTTTAATTATGAGATGACTGAAAGAAATGGAAGTGTTATTTCGTTTGATTTGATATATCAGTTTTCGAAAGAAGATATAGAAAAACGTATTGGGGAAGTCCGAACTACAATAATGCAGCAAATGCGGGAAAATATGGATAACTATGTGTGGAAGAACATTAAAAGTTTAGAAGAACTTGAAAGTACCCGTATGTCTGCTATGAGAAAATTTTTGTCTGATTATGAGAAGGGAAAAGCAGAGAGACGTTATGTATTCCATGAACTGCCTGATAAATTACCCTATGGAGCAGATTACTTTGATATTGGGTTGAGTTCTCACTTCCTGCTAATGTATACATCATTAGGATATAATTTTCATATAGCATCAATGACAGAAATGCTTAGAGTATGCAAAGAAATTAGAATTTTCCCGATTGTAGATTTGGATGCAAATAAGACAGACTTAATTAAAAACGTAATAGATTACTTCCAAAGGGATTATAATGTGGAAATTGTTAAGACAGAATATGAGTTCCAAAAGGGAGATAATAAATTATTGATTATAAGAAATAGAGATGTGATTTAGGAATAATGAGGTTTTAAAAAGATATGGATTATAAAATTCGGGAAATTAGAAAAAATGAATATCCAATATTATCTGATTTTTTGTATGAAGCAATTTTTATTCCAGAGGGCATGGATAAGCCGCTAAAATCTATTATCAAACAGCCAGAGTTACAAGCATATATTAAAGATTTTGGAAAAGCAGACGATTGGTGCTTGGTTGTGGAAACAAAAGAGCAGATTGTGGGTGCAGTATGGGTGCGTATTATGAACGATTACGGGCATATTGATGACAAAACGCCCTCATTTGCCATATCACTGTATGAGGAATACAGAAATTTGGGTATTGGTACAGCACTTATGGGAGCTATGTTGCAACTTCTAAAAGTGAAAGGATATAAGCAGACATCTCTATCTGTGCAGAAAGCGAATTATGCAGTCAAAATGTATAGAAAAGCAGGATTTGAAGTGGTTGACGAGAACAAAGAAGAATACATAATGATTTGCAAATTATGATAAAGTAGTGGTTTTTGACTATTGCATTTCTTAACAAAATCGCTTATAATCTAAGCCATAGCATATAGCTATTATCCGCAGTTACAGAGTTGGTGTTATCAACACCGATAACAAAATGATAACATTAGCTCATATAGGCAGGATAATATGGACATATCAAATAATCAAAAGATTTACATACTCGACAGAGAATAAATCCTAAGCAAAATTAGTTAGGAAAAGTCGAGTTCGAATAGTTGGAGCAGAGCTTCAAAGCCTTTATTTTCAAGGGTTTTGAGGCTCTTTCCTTTTAGAATTGCATTTTGATTGCATTTTTTTATTCAACTACTCTGTGATAGATTGCAGTATGCTGATTGCTGGTATAATCGGCAACACTGGCTGTTGCCGGAGTATAAGTGAGAACGCCAGTTAATTTTTTGGCAACTTCCACGTTGGTGTTGGGATATAAATGTCCGTAGGTTCCCAACGTGGTCTGTATCTTTTCATGCCCCAGACGTTCTTTAATCAATAAAGGATTTTCTCCCATACTGATGAGCAGGGAAGCATGGGAATGTCTGAGTGCATGAATTGATATTGTCAATATTGGTTGACACTTTTTTTGCAAGGATATCAATGCCTAAGCAGCAGTATCCAGAGCTTCATAATATCTCTGCCGCTTGACCATAGGAGGAAGCCCA
>RAZH01000023.1 GCA_003612585.1 bacterium 1XD42-54 | reverse complement strand
TAGATCAACTGCTCGAAAAAAAATTTTTAAACATTTTTCAATTTACCTATTGACATTTCTTAGCTGGACTTATATCTATATTAGCCATGCCTAACCATATAGAGTATATTAAAAACCAGTCCTTTTTGTCTGCTCCTATCCGAAGGACTTTTTATCCAATCGGAAATATCGGGCTATTGCACCATTTTTTCCAATAACTGCAATGCTTCTTCCAGTTTCGGATTTTCCGCATCAGTCTGTAACGCCTCCCGGACACAGTTACGGATATGTGCCTGTAAAATCTGTTGGTTAGCGCTCTTTAATAATGCCTGTGTCGCTAAAAGCTGATTGGATATATCCACGCAGTAACGATCTTCCTCTATCATTTGCAGGATACCATCTAACTGACCTTTCGCAATTTTCAGTTTATGGGTAACATTTCCTTTTTTCGCTTTCATAGGCAACCCGGCTACTGAACACTTACGAGCTGATAGCCAGCATCTTCAACCGCTGTTTTCAGCCTGTCCTCTGATACCGCATGGCGCATCTGTACCAATGCTGTTTTTGCTTCCAGTTGCACTGTGACATCTGAAATACCCTCAATCTCCATTAACGCCTTTGAAACGTGCTTTACGCAGTTTCCGCAAACCATTCCTTCAATCTTCAATAATTTTTCCATGTTCTTTTCTCCTTCACTTTTTTTCGATAAAATTGTCTGACTGCTGCTATATGTTTCTTTCTGTTCCGGTTTTGCAAGATGCCTTGCTTTGAACCAGCGAAGCCGCAGGGCATTTGATACCACAAAGACAGAGCTGAAACTCATTGCAAAGGCTCCGATCATCGGGTTTAACTTCAAGCCGAAAGACAGATAAAATACCCCCGCCGCAACCGGAATACCAATGATATTGTAGATAAACGCCCAAAACAGATTTTGCTTGATGTTGCGGATAACCGCCTTGCTTAACTGGACAGCGGTAGACACATCCAAGAGGTCACTTTTCATCAACACAATATCCGCTGATTCAATCGCCACATCCGTTCCTGCCCCGATAGCAATTCCTACATCTGCCCTTGCAAGCGCAGGCGCATCATTGATGCCATCCCCTACCATAGCTACCTTTCTGCCCTTTTCCTGTAAACGCCGGATTTCCTTTTCCTTATCCTGCGGGAATACTTCGGCAACTACCCTGTCTACACCCACCTGCTTTCTGATTGCTTCCGCAGTTTTGGCATTGTCCCCGGTAAGCATGACAACCTCCATTCCCAAGCCGGATAATTCCTGTATTGCCTGTTTACTGGTAGGCTTTACCACATCTGCCACAGCCACCACACCGATAAGCTGTCCGCCCCTCGCAAAGAATAATGGTGTTTTTCCGTCCACAGCCATTGCTTCCCCAAGCTGGAGCAATGCGCCTCCTTCTATGCCTTGTGCAGACATCAGGCGGCGGTTTCCTGCAAGACAGGTAACATTTTGGATTTCTCCCATAATCCCCTGCCCCGGAATCTGCTTAAAGTTATTCACAGGCAGAAAACCTAAAGCGTTCTTTTCTGCTTCCTCCACAATCGCATCCGCAAGTGGGTGTTCTGACATTTTTTCCAGAGAAGCGGCAACCTGCAGAAGCTCATCCTGTGAAATTCCCTCTTTTACCAGCACATTCGTTACCACAGGCGTTCCCTGTGTGATTGTCCCGGTCTTATCCAAAACAACCGTATCAATGCTGTGCGCTACCTCCAGAGCTTCCGCCGACTTAATCAAAATGCCATTTGATGCTCCTTTCCCTGTGCCTACCATGATTGCGGTAGGTGTTGCCAGACCGAGAGCGCAAGGGCAGGATATGACGAGAATGGAAATACCAATAGAAAGGGCAAACTCAAATCCATACCCTGCAAAAAGCCATACAATAACCGCAATTAAGGCAATGCCGATAACAACCGGGACAAATACCCCACTGACCTTATCCGCCAGTTTTGCGATAGGCGCTTTTGAACTGGTTGCTTCATCCACAAGCCGCACGATCTGTGCTAATGTGGTGTCATCCCCTACTTTCGTAGCCTGCATTTTAAAATAGCCGGATTTATTGATTGTTGCGCCGATTACTTTATCCCCTGTCTGTTTTTCCACAGGTATGCTCTCTCCGGTCAGAGCCGATTCATCCACAGACGAAACCCCTTCCAGAATTACCCCGTCTACCGGAATGGACTCCCCCGCTTTTACAACTAAAACTTCTCCTGCCTGCACTTCCTCTACCGGAACCTGTATTTCAATTCCATTCCTCTCCACTGTAGCAGTCTTAGGCGCAAGGTTCATCAGTTTTGTAATGGCATCTGAGGTCTTTCCTTTTGCACGAGCTTCCAGCGTCTTACCTAATGTTATAAGTGTCAGAATCATACCAGCGGATTCAAAATACAGATCCATCATAAAGCTGTGTACGGTTTCCATATCGCCATGCCCAAATCCTATCCCGATTTTATAAATGGCATAGATACCATAAACGATTGCCGCACCAGAACCAATAGCAATCAGGGAATCCATATTCGGTGAGCCATGAAACAGTGTCTTAAAACCCATGCGGTAATACTTAAAATTGATGAACACTACCGGAATCAGCAATAGAAACTGTGTAAAAGCAAAACTCATTGCATTTTCCATACCAAGCAGCCCTTTGGGAAGTATCCACCCCATCATATGCCCCATAGATATATAGAACAGTGGAATGGTAAACAGTGCGGACAGAAGCAGCCGCTTTTTCATCTGACCGTATTCTTTTTGTGCTGTGTTTGCCTCTGGCTGTGCTGTCTGCTTCGCAGAAGCGTTTACAGTCTGCCCCTTATTCTGAACCGATTTAGGAAATGCCCCGTACCCGGCTTTTTCAACTGCCTGCACAATTCCCTCCGTATCCAGAACAGACTCATCATAAGAAGCAACCATACTGTTTTTTAGCAGGTTTACGGATACCTCCTTTATTCCCGGCAGCTTCGCTACGCTTTTCTCAATTCTTGCAGAGCAGGCGGAACAGGTCATACCCGTAATGTCAAATTGCTCCTTTTGCAAAATTATCCCTTCTTTCTTTTCTAAATTTGTAACAGTATGTTGTACCCCTCCCCCGTAGGGGACTGGAGCTGTTACCGTTTTTCATTATAAACACCCGATTTTCCTTTTGTCTGCTCTGAAAAGGAGCTTTTTTTATCCGAAAAGCAATTTCTTTTTTTACAAAAATCCAATCAGAAGGTTTTATGCTCCAAAGAGGAATACCGCCTTCAAACCCATTGACTTATGGCGGATTGGTGACTATACTTTGCGCAGAACGATTAAACATCTCTTTAATTGTTCAGCCATGCCAAACCAACTAAACAAATTTTTTAGAAAGGTGGATTATTCCCATGAAAAAAACAATCAAACTTATCGACTTGGATTGCGGTCACTGTGCAGATAAGATTCAGAACGCCGTACAGAAAATTGACGGTGTAACCAGTGTATCCGTAAACTTCCTCGGTCAAAAAATGGTGTTGGAAGCACCTGATGACAGATTTGATGCCATACTGAATGAAGCAAAGGCACTGATTAAAAAAATCGAGCCGGACGTAACAGTAAAAGCATAAACAGATCAGGCATAACCGTTAAGTGGCATCTGCCAAACGCATCGTGTTCCTTTATGGGCATGACGCAACACGAACTGGACACCGGCTGCCATTTCTGGCATCCGGTGTTTTTTTAACGAAAACGCCTGATTTATGAAAGGAGTATTCTAATGACACGAAAACAAAAACATTTATTGATCCGCATTATTGCGGCGGCAGTCCTGTTTCTTGCAGGCAGTCTGCTCCATCTTCCAGAGCAGGCAGAAATGGGCATATTCTTAGCCTGTTATGTGGTAATCGGTTGGGATATTGTCTGGAAAGCCATTACAAACATATTAAGCGGTCAGGTATTTGACGAAAATTTCCTAATGACGATAGCAACGATTGGCGCACTGATTTTAGGGGAACATTCCGAAGGCGTAGCTGTCATGCTGTTTTATCAGGTAGGGGAATGGTTTCAGTCTTATGCAGTTTCCAAATCCCGTAAATCCATTGCAAGCCTAATGGACATCCGCCCGGATTACGCAAACGTGGAACGGGACGGGAAACTGGTACAGGTTGATCCCGAAGAAGTTTCCATTGGAGATACCATTGTTGTAAAACCCGGTGAGCGAATCCCTTTGGACGGTATCATTATAAATGGCGTTTCTGCTTTGGATACCTCTGCACTGACCGGAGAATCCATGCCTCGTGAGGTTGCTCCGGGTGCGGAAGTCATCAGCGGCTGCATTAACCAGACAGGCATTTTATCAATTCGCACAACAAAGGAGTTCGGGGAATCCACCGTAGCAAAAATCCTTGATTTAGTAGAAAATGCAAGCGATAAAAAAGGCAGGACAGAGAATTTTATCACACGCTTTGCACGTTACTACACCCCGGCAGTGGTATTTGCGGCTCTGGCTCTTGCCATATTGCCGCCTGTTATCACTGGTCAGTCCTTTAGTATATGGATTTATCGTGCTTTGACGTTCCTTGTAATCTCCTGCCCCTGTGCGCTGGTAATCTCTATCCCGTTAAGTTTCTTTGGCGGCATCGGCGGCGCATCGAAAATCGGTGTCCTTGTAAAAGGCAGTAATTATCTGGAATCCTTAGCTCATGCCGAAATGGTTGTATTTGATAAGACAGGCACACTCACAAAAGGCTCTTTTGCAGTCAGTGAAATCCATCCTGTGGGCATGGACGAAACACAGCTTTTAGAACTTGCGGCATACGCAGAGGATTATTCCAACCATCCTATTTCTGCTTCCATCAAAAAAGCCTATGGCAAAAAAATAGTCCAGAACCGCATATCTGATGTTCAGGAGATTGCAGGTCATGGCGTACAGGCAGTAATAGACGGAAAGAAAGTCCTTGCGGGAAATGCAAAGCTCATGGAACGGGAACATATCCGCTACCAGCCTTCAGGTGCAGTTGGAACGGTGATTTATCTCGCCTGTGACGGAAAGTATTCCGGTTCCATTGTCATAGAAGATGAAATCAAGCCAGACGCTCCGGCGGCAATCCGTCAACTCAAATCTTCTGGCATACGGAAAACGGTTATGCTGACCGGAGATGCAGACGCAGTAGGACAGAAAGTTTCGGGACGTCTTGGACTGGATCAGGCTTATACTGAGCTGCTCCCCGCCGACAAAGTTGACCGGGTAGAAGCACTGTTAAGGGAAAAAACAGAAAAAGGCAAACTTGTCTTTGTCGGGGACGGAATCAATGATGCCCCCGTACTGGCAAGGGCAGATGTCGGTATCGCTATGGGTGGTCTTGGCTCTGATGCCGCTATCGAAGCCGCAGATGTAGTCTTAATGACAGATGAGCCTTCAAAAATTGCCGCAGTTATGAAGATTGCTCGAAAGACAATCCGCATCGCAAACCAGAACATTGTATTTGCTTTGGGAATTAAGTTTTTAGTGTTGATTTTAGGAGCTTTAGGATATGCCAATATGTGGGCGGCGGTATTTGCCGATGTTGGTGTTTCCGTTATTGCAATCTTGAACGCAATCCGGGCAATGCGGGTAAAAGTATCCCCCGTTTCTGATTAAAGTCAATTTAAAAACACAACAGAAATACGCTACACCCCACAAGGTAGCGCATTTTCTTAAATATCGGTTGGACAGGACATTTCAAACAAAGCATCTATGGAATGGTGCAGCAATTTCGCCTGTGGCGTTTTAGACAGAGAATAGTATACTTCCTTTCCTTCCCTCCGGCTTGATATAATCCCGCTTTTCTTTAAAGCCCGAAGGTGGTGCGACACAGCAGGTGCGCTCATACCAACAGCCGCCGCTATATTGCAGACACATTCCTCACAATGGCATAACAGCCACAAAATCCGCAACCTTGTAGGATCGTCTAATTGCTGGAACAAAAACGCTATATCTTTGAACCGTTCTGCAGGTGGAATCTTATCTAGGACTTTCTCAATATTCTGTCCATGATTGTGAGGTAAGTTGTAGTGTGGCATTTAACCACCTCCTTCCAGATAAAATTATGATACTCATATACCTATGGTCTGTCAAACAGCTTATACCTTGTCGTGCAACGCCCACTCCGAAGGAGTATGGATTACGGAATGCCCGAAAGGGTATACATAAGATTGGAGCAACACTATGAATCAAACAAACAAAACAATTTTTTCTGTCCCCAATTCTTCCGAACTGGAACAATTAACAGAATTACACAAAGCAATGGGCGATTACACACGAATGAAAATACTCTGGCATTTGATGAAGCAGGAATATTGTGTGAGCGAACTTGCAAAGAAAATCGAAGTCACTGAATCTGCTATATCCCATCAACTACATGAACTTCGCATTGCAAGGTTAGTCCGTTCACGCAAGGAAGGCAAAAAGGTCTTTTACAGTATTCAGGACGAACACATTCAATGGATTTTGGAAGAAACATATGCGCATATTTCTGAACGGTATCCATAAAACACAACGGACAGTACGCTGTGCGCACTGCCCATTATGTTCAAATATTTGCAATCGCTCCCATTACAGATTTTCGTATGATACCAACTGGTTTATCGGAATACGCATCTCCGAATGGCGTTCCGGATCAGCGGCTTCTTCATCCGAATAACCAACCGCAAGGATATTGACAGGTTCCAGATTTTCAGGAAGTCCAAATTCCCTGCGGATAACATCCGGCTTAAAATAGCAAATCCATACAGAGCCAAGCCCCAACTCCGTAGCCTGAAGCATCATGTGGTCTGTCAGAATGGAGGTATCAATATCACCTGTCTGCTTCTTATCAAACGGGCGCACCCATGCCTTTTCATGGTCAGCGCAGACGATGATTGCCAGCGGCGCACCGTAAAGATTTGCCCCTTGTCCTATTTTTTCAAGTCCCTCTTTGCTTTGCACCACAATCAGATGCACAGGCTGGAGGTTAGCGGCGGTTGGAGCTACATGGGCAGCTTCCAGAATCTTATCCAGTTTTTCCTTTTCCACCGCCTGATCTGTGTAGCTGCGTACAGAGAAACGCTGTTTTGCAATGTTTAAAAAATCCATAGTATCAAGTCCTTTCTTATGTTATATTTAGTATGCCAAACCAACTGACAACTCTATTGTAACGCTGAAATATAATTCCGCAAGATTGCACTTTTTTGATAGATACTTTCAAAAAAGATAGCACCCTTGCAGTTAGGAGAAGCAAAATGAAAATTGAACAAAAGCAATTTAACTGTCCCGTAGAAGCTACCCTGTCCCTGATTGGCGGGAAATATAAACCTCTGGTATTGTGGCATTTAAAATCACAGCCATTACACTATATGGAACTGCAGCGCCTTATCCCAAAAGCAACCCCTAAAATGCTCTCCGGTCAGCTCCATGATTTAGAAGATTGCGGCATGATAAACAGAGAAGTAATTCCAGAAAAGCCGCCTAAAACAATCTACTCTCTTACTGCCTTTGGAAAAAGCATCATACCTGTACTGAACGCTATGTGCGATTGGGGAACATCATATTTGGACGGATTGGATATACAGCCCGTATGCTGTCCTTCCCAAAGCAAAAAATAATTATTTTATTGACTATCCTTATGACAAAAAAGAACCTGCACAGCAAACTTGAAACAGCTATGCGGGTTCTCTTATTATCCTAAATCTGTGACTGCCTGACATAA
Source organism: bacterium 1XD42-54 (assembly GCA_003612585.1). Lineage (GTDB taxonomy): Bacteria > Bacillota > Clostridia > Lachnospirales > Lachnospiraceae > Choladousia. Next base: position 7,219 of record RAZH01000023.1, on the reverse strand, counting down.
TTACAAAGTCTGGTAAAATCAACCTGCGGATTTTTCTGCAAAATCTTCTCCATACATTCCTGTGCTTTTTGATACTGTTTAGGCTTTTTCAAATCATCCAGCATAAAGAAAATGTTAAGCCGCCTGCCTACAATGAATAGAAGTTTTTCATCTTCCGGCAATCCTAAAAATTTATTTATTGCAGACAGCATTTCTAATTTATCTGTTCGCAAATTCCCTCTAACCTCCAGCAACAGGTTGATGATATGTTCATTCACATAATAGCTGTCCATTTCAAGCAGCTTCTCCAAGAATAATTTTTGCTCTATCATAATTTCTTCCTCTGACTGTAATGTAAAAGAACCTTCCTGAACAAACTCCCACATTTTGGACTCTGGCTTTATTCCGGTTGCATGGACACGAATAAAATCCGGCTGAATCATGTTCAGCGCATCCGCTGTCTGGATTGCATTTTCCTCTGAATGTTCCTTTCCACCAATCCCAAGCAATATAAACTCTGATAATATCATGCCTGCGTCTTTTGCCATACACCCGCTTTTCACAACTGTATCTGCATGAAAACCCTTATTGATAAGCTGTAATATCTTATCCGATCCAGTTTCCATTCCACAGTACAAATGATTCAGTCCGGCTTGCCGAAGCTCCTGTAATTCTGCCGGACTTTTTCGTGTGATACTGTCTGCACGAGCATAGGAAGTTATATATTCCAAATCAGGAAAATATTTATTTAGCGCTTCCAAAATACGGAGCAGATAATCTGTTTTTAATACCAGCGCATCCCCATCCTGCAAAAAACAGGATTTGAATTTTCTCCCTTGATATAATGCTGCCTGTTCCTTAATATCCTGTATGGTATCTTCTATTGGACGCATGGAGAAATTCATAGATTTGTATAGTCCGCAAAAATAACACTTATTCCAATGGCATCCTCTCGTTACCCGGACAAGCAGACTTTCACTTTCTGACGGCGGACGGATTGAACCGATCTCTATATTTTTCATCATCCCATATCCTTTCCCATTATTTGAGATAAAAATAGCATTTCATCACAGATAGGACAAGTACGCACTTTTCAGGTATATACTTACCAAAAAGGTAGCTATAATTCATAAACTATCTTCCAACCAATAAACAGCAGTCTGCAATATTTACATTACAAACCACTGTTTAGATTTTTATTGAACCGATAGCCTACGCCCCAAACCGTCTGTATGTAAATCGGTTTGCTTGGATTATCCTCTATCTTTTCTCTTATATTATGGATATGACTCATAACGATATTGTAATCACCAGCATATGCTTCATTCCAAACAATATCATATATCTGCTCTTTTCTAAACACCCTGCCGGGATTGCCAGCTAATAGATATAAAATTTCAAATTCAATATAGGTAAGTTCAATTTCAATGTTATTAACGCAAACACTTCTTCGCATACAATTTATCCATAATTTTCCAGCATGAATTAGTTTTATATTCTGAAAAGCACTGCATTGTTCAAAATTTTTACTGCCGTTTATGATTTGCAATATCCGCTTATAAATATCTTCCTCATCATCTGTAAAAGATAAAATCATTACTTTGCCCATCACAAACACCAGCCTTCCTTAATTTCATTCACTCAACAATTGCAATATATTATTTCCCAATACCATATTGGCAACCTCCTGTGAAGGACTAACAAATTCTATTAGTTGCCTGTACAAATAAGGCTCTCCATATGGTGCATCTGAACTGTAAAGACATCTTTCAGGCAACTCAGAAATAGCTATTCTAGTTGCAATTGAAGCAAATGCTGCGGAAAGATCTAAGTACACGTATTTATGGCTTTTTGCAAAATCTATCACATCTATCCAATTCGATCCACCCATATGTCCAAAAATCACTGGCACTGAGGGATATTTTTCACAAAGTTCCATTAAAATGTGTATGCCTGATATAGTGACAGGATTAAATGTATGAACCCATATTGATAAATTACTAAAATTATTTACTGCTTGAAAAATTACTTCAAGCTGCCTAATCTGTTCATCAGAACCGGGAGTAAACTCTCCAATACCTTTAAATTCATTAGACAATATATTCTCTTCTATCCATAAAGAAGTTTCTGGTTCGCTCATACCCAAAGGCACTGCACCAAAACCGAAAAATCTTTCAGGATATTTTTTCATCTGCATAGCCAGCTCATTATTATTTTTTATCATTCTTTTTCTATTTGCTTCTTTATTATTTGCACCAGCCAATACTTTATATAGTATGTTCATTTCTCCTCGCAACTCTGCCAGATTTTTTGCTCGCTCCGGGTGCGGTACAGTCGAAAATAATATAGCTTTATCCACTCCCGCCTGATTCAGTTTTTCAATTTGCATTTCTATGGGCAGCATTAAATGCTCATGACTATCAATAATCATCTTATATTCCTCCTAATTTTATTTTATAGTTTTGGAATTATGGAACTATTAGTTCAAAAAATTTCTTGACACATATCTTTCAAAGAGTGTCAAGAAATCCCGGTAGATACTTATCAAACATATCCAGCCTTAACGATACATATTTGTTCAATGATTCTTTTCTTGTTGCGGTCAGACCTGCTTCCCTTAACGTCTTAAAATGATACGATGCTGTTGACTTGGGAATATCAATATATTCTCCAATCTCACCGCAGTTCATTTCTTCACCCCTGTTTCTAAGAATCCTTATAATATCCAAACGTGTTTTATCTGCCAAGGCTTTAAAAATTTGTACTCGTATCTCGTCCTCTGAATATATCTGTTCCAAATTCATATTGCTATTTTACATCATCTACATTAAAAATTCAAGTAAAAGTTTTAAACATTTGGAACTACAAAACAATTTTATTTTGTGATACTGGTTAAGTACCGACACACCCTCCGGGAGTGTCGAAAGACAAGAATAGCAAGCACTGCCTGTGTCCGGACACACAGGCAAAATTCCCCATACTTCCCTGCCGACCGTATGATGAAATTTTCATAGGGAAGTGTCCCTAACCCTCTTTGATTTTCTTTCCGTCTTTTCTCTGCCAGTCCTTGACCTTTATCCGCAGATTTGCTACAATAACACATGGATAAGTCTATCCAAAACAATTGAACAGACTCGAAACCAGACTGTTGTAAACCGGACAAGTTACAGCAGTTTTTTTATGCCCAAAAACAGAAAAGGAGTGTTAAAAATGGCAAACAGAATCCGCACCAACCGAAATGAATTTCACTTAGATGACAAGGAGCAGTATATCTTAGATGAGAAATTCAAATTGTCTGGCATGAAAAGCAAGTCAGCTTTCCTGCGTAAGTTGATTTTATACGGATATGTCTATGACGTGGATTACAGTTTTTTGCGGGAATACAATACGGAGCTTGGACGGATCAGCTCCAGCCTGAACCAGATTGCAAAAAGGATTAACAGCACAAACCACGTCTATCAGGAAGATATGGACGAAGTAAAGGAGTTGATAAAACAGGTATGGCATACACAAAAATCCATGCTATCACAGCAACCGTTGATAAAGCGGTAGCCTACATATGCAACCCGGATAAAACGGACGAAAGCATCTACATTTCTTCCTATGCCTGTGCGCCGGAAACCGCAGCGATTGACTTCAAATATACCTTAGACCACTGCCGGGAAAATAGCCCTAACAAAGCCTACCATCTGATACAGGCTTTCGCTCCCGGTGAGGTCAGTTTTGATGAAGCGCACCAGATAGGGAAAGAACTTGCCGACAAGGTTTTAGAGGGAAAATTTTCTTATGTTGTCACCACACATATTGATAAAGGTCACGTCCACAACCACATCATTTTTTGTGCCGCCGACAACATGGAACACAACAAATACCATGACTGCAAGCAGAGCTATTACCGCATCCGAAAATTGAGTGACGAGCTGTGCAGCGAGCATAACCTTTCCGTCATAATTCCCGGCGGAGAGCGTGGCAAAAAATATAATGAATGGCAGTCAGACAAGAACGGTACAGCATGGAAAACGCAGATAAGAAAAGACATCAACGCTGCCATCAAAGCATCCTCCACCTATGAAGAATTTCTGCTCCTGATGAGGGCAAAAGGCTATGAGATAAAAGGCGAAGCCTTTGGGGAAGATGCCCCCAAATTTATCTCTTTCCGTCCACTCGGCAAAGACCGTTTTGTGCGTGGCAGTGTGAAGTCACTCGGCAGGGAATATACAAAGGAACGCATCAAAGAACGGATTGAATTGAAACGGGAACGGAAAGCGGTTATCCCGAAAAGAGATTATGCGGATAAGAGATTGATTGACACCTCTGATGAAAAATTCCAGAACAGTCCGGGACTGCAAAGGTGGGCGGCGGTTGAAAACTTAAAGATTGCTGCACAGGCGTACAATGAAGTTGGTTCGATTAAGGAACTGGAACAGAAAATCGCCGCTACTGCCGCCACCGGAAAGGAAGCAAAGCAGACGGTACGGAAACTGGAAAACCGTATGAAAGACCTTGCGGAAATCATCAAATATGCGGAACAATACAAAGCCAACAAGCCATATAATATTGCCTATAAGAAATCGAAAAACCCTGACGCATATTTCCGCAAGCATGAAAGCCAGATTATACTTTATGGCGGCGCAAGGCGTATGCTGGAACAGGCGGGCATCCATTTAAAAGGCTTGAACATTGACAAACTGAAAGCGGAATATCAGGAGCTGACCGCACAGAAGAAGGAACTGACCTCCACTTACAAAAACTGCGATAAGGAGCTGAAATCGCTGAACCGGAAACTGGAGAACCTGAACCAGTATTTAGGGCGCACAGAGCCGCCAAAAAACGCACAGGAACAGCCAGACCGGAACAACAACCCTGCCCGTTAATCCCTTGCCCTAAAAAGGCTCTAAAAGCAAAAAGAAGCATCGTGGAAAAGTGCATAACTCCCCATTCCGCTATGGACAACACCATTCACAGCATATGGAAAAGCAAAGAGCAGCTTTCCCACATCCTGCAAACAGTGTTGCCCACAGCTCCATAAGATAGGGAGTTATACACTTTCCCACAATGCCGAAGGCGGCGGAATCCCACTCATCCCTTCCTACCTTTATAAAAACCAGAAAAAACTTCTTGCGGACAAGACCGCTTTCAGGTAATATAGTCTACAAATCCGCAAAAAAATAGGAGCGCCGAAGCACCCCCATCTCCTAAACCCTCTTGCAAAATTCGCAGTGTTGGTTTATAATCATCATAGAAGCCGAAGGATTCTAGCACGTCCGACGGTTGTTCAATCGGAAACAATAATCAGTTTAAAAATCAAACGGATCATAGGCTATCCCCTATTGGCAGTAGAGGATAGCCTTTTCCGTTACTTGCGGTTGTGTTTATTGTCTATGTATGTCAAGGCTGCAAAAATCACCAGCACCAACGTAAGCACTTCTAACGTATTCATACCGACCTCCTTTCCGTTTCCAGAAAGGACAACCGCAGACTATCCCTACTCGCTCTAATCTGACTAAAAGAATTATAGCACGTTATGTCGAATAATGCTATAAAAGATTTGCGTTAATCACTCGGCTGCTTCCAGTGCTACCCCTGCAAATTCCTCATCGCTCATGGCTTCCAGTTTCCCAATGACCTGCTCTGCAAGCTCCACCATATCGCTGTCCTGTATGTGGGGGATTACGTTCTTTATGTCGGCAATCATGCCCGTCCTGTCCTGCCCCTCAAACACGCACATCAAATTGATTTCTTCCACTGTAAATTTATCCATAGCTTATATCTCCCTCTCTGATTTTTTCTCTGTCCCCTTCTCTGGGGCTTTCTTCTCCGACTTATCTCTCTGCTCGATAACCGCCTTTTTCTCCGCCAGCTTTTCCTTTATGGAAATTCTGCCAGTCTGTTTTTCCTCCTTCGGCTTCTCATTGTTCAGGACGTTATCAATCATGTTGTAGTTACATTCTTCCAATTCCTCAATCTTTGCAAGCGGCTTGTATTCTGCCAGCTTATCTAACAGCTCCTTCGCCTTCCTTGCGGTCTGTACGCCCTCACTGTCATCAAGCTCCGTACCTTTCCCAAAAATATCCGTCATGCCTTCCCGGATACTGTCTGAAATAAGCGCATTGAGGAAGTCACTCAGATACCCAGTATTCCCGTTCCTGATGTCCTCTGTGATATTCGCTATCTGTGCTTCCCTGTCCTCCACAGTATGATTGTACTGGTAAGTGTCAAAATCATAAGATAACTGGTCTATCTCCGCAGCTAACAATGCGATTTTATCCGGCTCTGTTTCTATACGCTGTGTATCAACCGGCAGCCATTGTTCCAGAGAACCATATACATCCATTTCCGGTAAGTTTTCTATAAGCTCTGAAATAAATTCCAATGCCTTTTTATTTCTCGCAACTTCCGGATAGTATTCAAGGGATTCCACATCAATAGCCTGACCGAATACAATGAGCATATTTGCATCCTCATAGGGTTCTGTTCCCTCTGTATGGATATTGATAATAATGCTTGGGATAGCATTCATTCTCTCTGGCGGTATTTGTTTGAAAACAGCCACCGCTTCCTCAACATTCGTTATATTCTCATGGTATTCTCCAAGATTAGGGTACTCCCCACACTCTGCCACCGCAAGGGTAACAACTGTCTGTTTTTCCTCCTGTACCTCTGTTTCCACCTTGTCCGCTTCCCTAGCATTGGCATCTATGTACGGATTCTTCCATTCTGTAAAAGGGATATTTTCAAGGATTCGGTTCTGTCCCCCTTCCGGAATCAGGTGTTCCATTTTCCCCTGTTCATAAAGAGTGTCAAACCTGTCCATATAAAGGGAAACATCATTGATGCCGCTGGTCTTTAGCTGAACCTCAAACAACTCCTTTACCAAGTCCTTTGTTTCCTCTGGCGATCTCTCCCGGTAAACCTCCGCCCGGTCAAAACCGACCTCTTGATATAAAGCCTGTAAGCCGCTCTTGAACCGACTGTTTTCCACTCCGTTCTGTGTAAATTCAATCGGTACACAGTTCTGGTTGTTTTTCACATGGAGTACGTCAAATTCTTTTCCATTAATGCCAAAGCCAAATACCGCCTTTGTCATTCCTGTCTGATCCGTATCTTCCCTCTCCCGGCACTCCTTAAACCTTGCGATTGCTTCCAAAAAATTGTCAAAACGCTCCACTTGTCAACGCCGAATTAAAAATGTAAGAAAACGCCGATTATATTTTGTAGTTTTTCGGCGGAGTCATGTAAC
>RAZH01000022.1 GCA_003612585.1 bacterium 1XD42-54 | reverse complement strand
TTATTCATCAGATATGACCTTGTAACTTATTAACTCTATAGCTCTTGTAGCTATATCATTATTATACTAGGAGGAAACGTGATGAAACAGTCACTTGATACAAGGACAAAATTATTGACGAAAAGTCCGTTTTCCCTCATGCTGGAGCTTAGTATACCTGCGGTTCTTGGCATGGTGGTTGTAGGGCTTTATAACATGATGGATTCCATTTTTGTAGGGCAGATGGTAGGCGCAGCGCAAATGGGGGCGGTATCCGTATCTTATCCGTTTACGCTCATCAATGCGGGTTCGGCAGCGATGTTGGGAGTAGGCTCTGCTTCGGTGCTATCTCGTGCGATTGGCAAGAAAGATCAGGATACCATAAAAAAGATTATGGGAAATCTGATTGCAATGGTGCTTCTGCTGTCTGTTATTTACACTGTGATAGGTATGGTATTTACCCGCCAGCTTTTATCTCTGGCAGGTGCCAGCGATAATATCCTGAACTATGCGGAAAAATATCTGCGTATTGTGTTTGCGGGAAGCCTGTTTGTAAACTTCTTCCAGAGCGCTAATATGGTTATTCGTGGGGAAGGGCAGCTTAAAAAGGCAATGGCTATTATAGCAAGCGGAGCAATCCTGAACATTATCCTCGATCCGATTTTTATTACGGTTTTAAAGCCTTACGGATTGGGAGTGGAAGCGGCTGCTTATGCAACGATTTTTTCACAGTTCATTCAGGCGGTGATTACGTTATGGTACTTTAAGAAGAAAAGCGTAAATGTAAAAATCGGACGGATACATATTGACGGGGAATTACTGCCGCAGGTTCTGGCGGTTGGGGTTTCCGCTTTGCTGATGCAGGTTTTGACACTGGTACAGCAGACAGTGATTTATCGTGTGGCGTCTGTGTATGGTGGGGAAAATTCGCAGATATTGTTAGGAGCTGCGCTGCGTTTCTGGAACTTCTCGTTTGTTCCTCTTTGGGGTATCAGTCAGGGATTTCAGCCAGCCGCAGGGACAAACTACGGTGCGAAAGATTATGACCGGGTAAAGAAATTGACAGGCGTATTCATTACGGCGGCAACAGTGTTGTCCTTACTGTTCTACATTCCGGTTGAACTGTTCCCGGATAAGGTACTTTCCATGTTTATTACAACACCGGGTGTGGCAGCTTCGGGGGCGACCAATTTCCGGATTATGTTCAGTACCTATATTTTACAGGGGAGTTTCCTGATTGCGGTAACGCTGTTCCAGTCATTGGGAAAGGCGAATAAGGCTACTTGGTTAGTATTGTTCCGGCAGATTATTTTATTTATCCCGCTTTGTGTGGTTTTGCCGATGGTTGGCGGTATGGGGATTCGTGGTGTCTGGCTGGCGATTGCCCTGACCGATGCGGTTCTGGTTGTGATTACCGTATTGATGATGCTTTCAGAATTTCGCAAGATGCCGGAAACAAGATAGAGTGAGGAAATGTATATTGAGCCGATACTTTGTTTGATAAGGTATTGGCTCTTTTCTTAGTTTGCACAATCGGTGGAGATAGAATATAATTCTATTTGGAGTGTAAATTCTACCGATTGGAGCAGTATATTATGAAGAAAAGATATATAATAGAAGATGCCAGAAAACATCTGGTGGAACAGATTAACGGTATAGAAGGAATAGAGGGGACTGCCATGCAGGAAAACTTAGTGAAAAACACAAAAGGGCTGTCTGCGGTTATTCCAAAAGACAATGACGGATATTGTACAGTCTATAAAATGGACTGTGCCGATGGTTTAGGATTGATGACAGTTTATCAGGTTTATCCGGGCATACAGCTTATTTACAATGATTTTGAAGCAACAGGCTGTGAATGGGAAGGTGCGCTTGGACAGAACATATTGGAAATCAACCATTGCAGAGAGGGACGTGAGGGAAGCAAATTATTAAGCGGTTCTTGTCTGTATCTTGGAGAAGGAGATATGTCTATTCATACAATGGATAACTGTGCTTCCGAAATGGCATTTCCACTAAAGCATTACCGGGGAATTTCCGTTGTTATCAATTTAGAACTGGTATCAGAATATCCGCCGCAGACTTTGGCAGAAAGTGGAATTGACATATTGGAATTTAAAGAAAAGTTTTGCGCAGATGGAAATTGTTTTATTATGCGGGCAAAAGATGAAATCGAGCATATTTTTTCGGAGCTTTATTCTGTGCCGGACTGTCTGCAAAAGCCATATTTTAAGCTAAAGGTGCAGGAGCTTCTTCTATTCCTCTGCATGGTGGATGTAACAAAAGAGAAACAGCGGGAAATGTATACTTCGCCGCAGGTGGAGATTGTCAAGGAAATTCATAAAAAACTAATTTCAAACTTGCAGGAGCGTTCTACGATAGAGGAACTTTCCAAAGAATTCCTTATCAATACGGCTACTTTAAAAGCCACATTTAAAGGGATTTATGGACAGCCTATCGGAACTTACATGAAAGAATACCGCATGAAACAGGCGGCTGTGCTTCTTCGGCAGACGAAAAGTACAATAGCGGAAATCGCAAATCAGGTGGGATATGAGAACCAGAGCAAGTTTTCAACAGCTTTTCGGGATGTATTGAAAATAACACCCGCAGAATATCGAAAACAAAATGCCAGTGAGTAGGATGGAGCTAAAAGCAGCAAAGCATAATGGGAAGGGAGGTTGTTTTGGACGTTAGAATGAAGTTAAGACAAGTTGTTTTATCAGTGTTAGGCAGGTGGTTATAATGGGTAAGGTGATGATACTGTCTTTTTCAGAGGATGAGGAAGATGTCTGCCAGAGAATGTTGCAGATTATAAGTGAAAGCCCTCGCTTTGAAGGATGTAATGTACTTCAAGTGGAAAAACACCTTAGTATCGGAGGAATAAAGCTGAACTTAGCAGAGAAAAATGTAGTCATACATGGTGCGGAGGTTATGCTTACCAATAGAGAGTTTGAAATACTGTATTTGTTGGCACAGAGTCCCGGCAGGGTATTCAGCAAAGAGCAGATTTATGATATTGTCTGGCAGGAACCGTATTCCGGCGATTACAACACTGTTATGAGCCATATCCGCCATATAAGGGAGAAAATAGAGGATAATCCGGGCAAGCCGCTTTACATACAAACCGTATGGGGCATTGGTTATCGGTTCAACAAAAATTTAAGCAGCAGTCTGTGATAGGAAAACAGATTGCTGCTTATTTTTTGTCCTTTACGCCTAAGAGGTATTCACAGGATACATGGAAGAATTCTGCCAGAGCTACAACTTCATAATCCGGAACAAACCTTGTTCCATTTTCAATCCGTAAAACGGTCAAATCGCTAAATTCATATCCAGCGAGCTGGAGCTGTTCCGCAAGGGCTTTCTGAGATAGTTTTCTTTCCGTCCGCAGTTCCATAACCCTTTGACCGATCAGATTTTTGGAGTTGCTTTCTTTGTTCCAATAGATTTTAATATCTTACCACCAACTTTCTAAAGATGAAGTCCTTTATCATTGATTTTACGAAATATTGTTGATAATATACTTCTAAAGATGAAGTGTAGAGAGATTATCTTGTGAAAAGAAAGTTATGGATTGATAATACTGCCTGTAAAATGCAATATTATTTTTAGCAGAGAAAGGTGGAAACAAACATGAATGAAGTTTTTGAAACATTGGCAGGCGTCTTTGAGGAACTGCGCAGCGAATCAGAGGACAGGGAGTATTCCGTCCAGACGGAGGAAGCAAAAGCAGCCAGCCGGGAACTGAAAAAGAAGCAGAAGGCATTTGAAGCATATCTTTCCAAGCTGTCAAAGGAGGACAGGGAGTTTTTAGAGGACTATATGGATACGGTGGATCATGCCCATTACAAGGAGGAACAGCGGGCGTATTATCAGGGGTTTGTGGACAGCATACAGGTTCTTGATGGACTGGGCATCATAAAAAAGCGTATGCGTATAAAGGAGCTTCTTAAAATATTCAGCAAATAGACAAAGAGGTGGCTGGCAGGACAGAAGGCGAGCCACCTTTTTTGCATGGTTCAGAATTATCCAGAAATATTCATGAGAAAATTCAGATATTGGGAATATTCTATTCTTTGGGAGATTTATATGTCCGAAGATAGGCTTCCACAATAGCGAGGATTGTTGTAATCTGTTCCTCTGTACATTGTGACAGATAAACCAACAGCCGCTGGTAGTCGAGGCTGTCTGCCGGGGCGGCTGGATAAAAAAACGGATCGGCGGAAATATGTAAGGCTCGTATAAGCTGTCCCAGCTTTTCAAGGCTTGGCACATTTCCATGATTTTCGATTTCCTTGATATAGCGTGAGGAAACACCGGATTTTTCAGCCAGTTCTTCATAGGTCAGTTTCTGGTCGGTTCTAGCCTTCTTCAGACGGAATCCCATTTCCTTGTCAATTTTCTTTTTCCTTGCCATATATGCACCTCCATGTATAGTGTATATTGCACATTTTACTTTGAAAATGCACTAGGACGCAGATGAACCGTATGTTGGAAGCTATGCAGCGTTGCTTGGTGAACCGAGCCTGAAAGGCGAAGGTGAGGTTAGCAACAGTCGCATGAATCAGTAGAAATTTGTCGAAAAGGCGAATAGAGATAAGAATGAGAACCCTTGTAGATGGTGTGTGAATGCCATTTGCAGGGGTTTTTGCTATTATACCTTAGAAATTTCATTTCTTGACACTATAACGATATACCGTTATAATCAATAGAAAAAGAATCCATGAAATGGAGAATAAGAAATGGAATTGATGAGTTTGTTAAAGGAAAAGCAGTTTTCTGTTTATCAGTGTGCGAAGGAAAGCCATGTACCATATACTACATTGTCAGATATTGTGAAAGGAAAAACCAGGATTGAAAAATGTACGGCAGAAACGATATATAAATTAGCGAGGACGCTTCATGTGACAATGGAAGAACTTTTGACAGAATGTTTTAAGGAAGATGAAAATGCTCCAAATTTAAGAGATTTTGAAATATATAAAAGTAATATTTGTCATTTAGTGAAAGATAAAGGGGATATAGACTTTATCATTGATATTTTAAAAGAAAATCAAATAAGGACTTATTGGGAACGGCAATGGTATCGGGAAAGTTTTTATCTTTTGGCTATGGTAGATTACTTAAGCAGGGAAAATGGACTTCCATTGTGCAATGATTATGAAGATATAAGGAATTGTACATTGCCGGAGCCGTTATATCCGTGGGATGTTGTTCTTGCTGCAAAATTGGATGATTCCCTTGATAGGAAAGAACAATGTTTAAAAGAAGCGATTCCTGAATTTTTGAGGTTTAATATTATAGAAAGCGAGATAAGGAATGTCTGTTGAGAAAGGTTTTACCAAAGAAAATTTAGATTATTATTTGAAGGAACTTGCAAAAGAGTTTCGGAAAAGAAATGGAAAAAATATGCCTGCTGAGATTGTGTTAGTTGGAGGCGCGGCAATCCTTGCCAATTATGGGTTCCGTGAAATGACCTATGATATTGACGCAGTCATAACAGCATCATCAGCCATGAAGGAAGCGGTGAACGCAGTAGGAGACCGTCTCAGTTTGCCAAATGGCTGGTTGAATACAGACTTTAAGAATACGAGTTCTTATAGTCCTAAATTGTCGCAATACTCTAAGTATTACCGTACCTATTCTAATGTGTTGAATATCAGGACAATTAGCGCGGAATATCTTGTTGCTATGAAATTAATGTCCGGGAGACGTTATAAGAAAGATTTGTCTGATATTATTGGTATTTTGGGTGAACAGGAAAGAATGGGAGAGCCTTTAAGCTATCAGCAGATTGATTGTGCAGTAAAAAATCTGTATGGCGGATGGGATCATATTTCTAAATATGCAATACAGGTTTTGAAAGTGGCTTTAGATTCAGAAAACCTAAAAGAATTATTTATGGAACAGAAACGTGAAGAGGCATTATCAAAACAGGCAGTGCTTCAAGTTCAAAAATATGAAGGGGAAAAAGTAAAGGAAAGTAATGTGGATGAGATTATTCAAAAAGCTATAAGGAAGAAAAGAGATGATAGGGATGCGAGATAGATTAAGAAAAATGAGAGGCATAGGATGAAAATCAATGATATTCATATAAAAATGTTTCGGGCAGGTTCAGGTGACTGCATATTGTTAGAATTTGAAAAGGCAGATTTTAGAATATTGATAGATGGTGGATTTGTAGAAACTTATCAACAAGAGCTTCGCCCTTATTTGCGGATGTTAAGTAAAAAAGGAAAACATATCAATTTATTAATCATATCCCATATTGATCAAGACCATATCAATGGGATAAAAGCATTGTTAAAAGAAAATGGAAATTCAAATTCACCTAAAATCGTACAAATAGATGAGATATGGTTTAATGGGTTTAGACATACTGAAGTGAAACGAGATAAAAAAGATATCTCTCATTATGAGGAAGCTGTTTTACGAACTTTGGCAAATAAAAATAGTTATTTGAAAAAGGCAGATGGATCCAGAGAAATTAGCTATATGCAGGGAAACAGCGTTGCAGAACTGCTTATTAAGAACAATTATCATTGGAATACGTCTGTAAAGGGCAGTTCAATTTCTACTGACACAATAAGGCATAAGGCATTTGGAAATATTACATTTCAAATATTAAATCCAACGCAAAAAATATTGAATGAACTAGCGGAAGATTGGCTGTGGATGTTGAAAACAAAATGCAAACAGGTAATAATATCAGACAATTCTTTGTTTGATGATGCGTTTGAGGGAGCCTATATTGGTGAGCATGAAGACTGGTTTGTGACAAAAAAGGATATTTCAAATGACAGAGAGAATAAGGAATATAATTGGAAATTGATAGCAACGCTTAACAAGGGCACACAGGCCATAGTATAAAGCGCAGAGAGAAAGATTTTCAGATTTTCCACTCAAAAGAAACGCGGTCGCTGGTGGCCTGGACCTGGGAGAGAATGATGTCCGTCACCCGCCGTCGGTCGTCAAAGTCAATCGTGTTCCAGTTCTCCAGATGGGCAGACAGAAACTCGATTTTCTGTGGAGAGATTGTTTCCGCGTTCAGTGCCGCGATTTCCTTTATCAGCCGTTGGCGGTTTGCGTCCAGTTCCTCGATTTTCCCATTGGCATAGGACAGCAGGACCGCATTGGCTCCGGTCAGGGTGTTCAGCAGCTTTTCAATCTCGTCCTCCACCTGGGCCAGCTCCACATTCAAGGCGGTCAGCTTGGGATTGACGGTCGTTGCTTTTGCGGTTAGGGTTTGAAATTCGGAGAGCTTCTTCACCATCTCCCCATAGACAAATTGTTCAAACTCCGCCGTCCGAAGCGTCCCGCAGCCCTCACAGCTTTTATTGTCCGCCCGCTTGGAGCACCGAAGATACTGCGTCCCTGCCGGGTTGCCCACGCTCATTAGGGCATACCCACAGCGCCCACATTTGATTTTTCCGGCCAGCCAGGTATTCCGGGCCTTACGCCCTCCCTGGAACGTGATATTTGCCAGTAGCTTCTTCCTGCACCGCAGCCAGGTATCGGCGGGGACAATGCCCTCACTGGGAGCCAGCACAAGGATCTGCCCCCGCAGGTCCTTGTTTTTTCGCTCCTGCACGTCCCGGCCCTGGTAGAGATAGCAGCCGTTTGTCCCGGCGAAGTCCGCCGCGTCGTTGACTACCACCGCCCCCTGCCCCTTGAAAAACTCGTACAGCTCCAGGTCGGCCTGGGCATAGATCGGATTGCGGAGCAGTTGAGAGATAAAGCCCCGTTTCAATTCCTTGCCGTAAATCAGGATATTGTTTTCAGCAAAGTACCGGGCAATATCTCCGAACGACGTGGACGGCTCGGCGTACATCTCAAACATCAACCGGGCAATATTCGCCGTGGTGGGGTCCGGGATCATCATTTTCGTGCGGATGCCTTGGAGGATGGTTGGCTCCAGCTTGAAACCGTAGGGGGCCGCGCCGCTCATGTGGAAGCCCCGTTGACACCGGGAGTAGTAGGCGTCGGTCACGCGCTTTTGTATCGTCTCGCGCTCTAACTGAGCGAACACGATACAGATATTCAGCATGGCCCGGCCCATTGGCGTGGAGGTGTCAAACTTTTCTGTAGAGGAAACAAACTCCACATTGTATTGCTGGAACAGCTCCATCATGGTTGCGAAGTCCAGAATGGAACGGCTGATACGGTCCAGCTTGTAAACCACCACCCGGCGAATTAAGCCCTGTCGAATGTCGGCTAAAAGCTCCTGGAATTTTGGCCTGTCCGTATTCTTCCCGGAATAGCCCTTATCTTGATAATCCTTGTGGTTCCCACCCCTTAACTCGTACTTGCAAAACTCGATTTGACTTTCAATACTGATACTGTCCTTGCGGTCCACAGACTGTCTGGCGTAGATAGCGTCGATACGGTTTTCCATGATAGCTCCTTTCCTGTCGGGAAATGGAGCTGTCAACCTTTACAAGTATATTATACCAAAGACAGCCCCAGGGCACAAGGATGTGGGGAAACGCAGAAAGGCGGCGCAGAAGCGCCGCCCCAGACTGTCGATAAAGTGATTTTCGCAAAGAAAACCACATCAAAAATGTTTCAAATGCAGTTACTCTGCTAAATGAAGGATTTTGGCCTTCAATGTCCTTATTTCAAATCCGCATTGAAGAAATTTCACTTATTTCCCGATTATATATAATGTTTTTTTGCGGTCGATTTTTAGAATTTCTTTCGAAAACCGCAACTTTTTTGCTCTGTTCAACTGTTGAAAATGGACTTTTTCTACAAGCTGAGGCGGCGCAGAAGCGCCGCCCTTCAACCTTGCCCCACTTCTGGTCACGGTGGCCAGAAGTCCAGCGAGGATAAATCCATTTCGATCTATGATTGCGCCGAATTTGCCACGCGCCCCGGCACAGGGGAGCATCCCAGGCCGCCGGCGGCTCCGGCTGTCATAACTCCGCAGGATTGCGAAGCTCCCCCGCAAGTCTATGGGAGGGCGTGAGCAAGTTTCATTATCCCCTGCGCTGTCGTCGCGCCCGGCTTGCCAGAGCCAGGTCAAAGGTTCGCGCTGATCGCTCGGCCCGCTTCTCTCACCTCCTTGAGCGGGCTGTCCTGGCGGCGCGCCTTTTGTCGCTGTTCACGCAGGTTTTGTGCCTGGAATACTGTGTATTCAGTTGTTCTTAGTGTATAAGCCCTCCTTACCTATCAGGCGGGTTTTGGCCGATTTCGGGTACACCTCAATGAAAATTTTTCAAAATTTCTGAAAGATTTTTTAAGCCCCGGCGAATACTGTCGCAAATGGAGCTTTCCACCACATTTTCAGCACGGGCAATTTCAGATTTCTTCTTGCCCAGAATGTAGTGGGCATATACTCTCCGGGCCTGAATGGGCGGGAGCTGGTCAAGAGCGGCGTAGAGGGCGGAGCGGTTTTCCTCGTCCAGAATAATCTCCTCCGGGGTCAGGGGCGGGAACATCACATCCGGCTCAAAGCCGGGGTCAACATCCAGGGAGCACTCGTTATGCTCCCGCTTGCGGCGCTTGTAGCTGTCACACTGACGGCCTCCGGTAGAGAGAACGACGGCGATCTCGTCAGATACTTCCAGGGTGATACACTCGGTCAGGTGGGGATAGTAACGGTTCAATTTGATGGTTGTCATATGTAACCTCCATTTCGATATTGGTGGAAAGGGACAGATCGAAATGGAGGGGGCGGGGAGCGGCAGCGGGCCTCTGGACACCGTGTCCAGAAGCTCCGCCTGGATAGAAAAACGCCCGCACAGCGCAAGGCTACACGGACGTACCAGGGCGACAGGATATTACATTTTTCGCAGTTGCGGCCAGGGCTTCCCTTTAGAAGGGGAGGGCTTTTTTTGACAGCAAACTATAAGAAAAGGACATAACGATACCTCCAGGATACCGCCGTGTCCTTAAAAATGGGCGACTTTAACACACCCTCCGTTTTCCGTTTTTTCAAAAGAAAGCGGCGGCTTGAAATTTACTATTTCAAAACCGCCGCATGGCTACTTGTATTTTGTTCGGGCGCACAGATACCAGCCGCCGAAACAACGGTTTTTTTATTATGCCGTTGTTCTGAGATGTAATGTATAAAGGGTGGTTTCACCAGACCACCACATTACATTGACTGGCGGCTCATTTGTGGCAAAATGACACAGGCTGGAGGGGCGGTCCACCGGGCGTCCCTTCCCTGCCCAGTATGGACAGGCCAGCAGACGCCACCAGCGGCTTGTGCATCGGACGCAGCCGCGCCGGTCACCGGGGGCTTGGGGGCCGTCGGCCACCAACAAGCGGCACCGGGTATATACCGGTGCATTGCTTGCTACTACTGTCAACGCCTATAAAAGAGGGTTGCAAGCTGTCTGCGATGATGGTATACTTTGCTCATGCCAATTCGACAAACAAAAATTCGGATAGTGCTGTAAGTGGAAAGAAGTGCCGCAATGAAATACTTGATAAAATATATCATAGATTTTACAGCGTTGATGCTCCTGTATGCTTTCGCCTTTTTTAGGAAGTGGAGGCCCCAGGGCAAAGATGTCCTACTTGTCAACACGCTCATGTACGCCTATCTCTCGTTAGTACTCTTTTTTACCATGATGCCGGTGATCGCATCCATCCCATTTATGCTGGATCATCCCTATACGCCTATGAATCTGGTGCCGTTTATTGACGTTTCTTTGGGAAGAGGGGATTTTTTCAGGCAAGTGGTCTTGAATGTTATCATGACACTCCCCTTCGGCTTTCTATTTCCTCTGACCCGGGACAAAAGAGCCAATCTTGGCGTGACAGTGTTTTTCTGCTTCTTGATGAGCTTGGGTATCGAACTCTTACAGCCGTTCTTCGACCGCACCTCGGACATCACAGACCTGATTACAAATTTGATCGGCGTAGTGCTGGGCTATGGCCTTTATGCTATTTTTAAGCCGATCACTTTCTGGGTCTTGGAACGCTTGAAAACAAGATAACGGACTGTTTTTCAGTAAATTTCCATTTATCAGGGGGATTTCATCTTTTGGGTGAAATCCCCCTTGACAAATGTTCTCTTGGCAGAGGTGTTGAATTATTATCAGAATGCGTCTGCTGACACAATCGAAACGCTGCCCCTTACAGTTCCCAAAGTACCGTCCGGGGCTTGGAGGTACAGCTTATAGGTTCCGGGCTTCGTTGCTGGAGGCCCAACGGTAAAATCCGCAATACATTCCAGCGGTTCGCCCGGCTGACGCAGGTTATTCACTGACCAATAGGCCACATCTTCCTGATTGTCCTTTGCAAAAAAGACCTTCATTCTATTCCCTATTTTCGCTGAAATGTCGTATAAAATTTCATCTCCGTCGGACAATGTGTATTCTCCCAGGAAGATAGTTTCTCCCGCCGCTACGGTTTTGAAATCAACGGGGATTATTTCCACGCCAGTTTTATCATCCGAATCGTCCATATCCCCCAACAGCTCAATCACTTCCGCTTCGGTCATATAGGCGACGCCTGTGATTTTGTTTTCTGTATCACGGACTATTTTAATATTGACAGTTCCTTTTGGGTTCATATTCAGCGTGTAAACGGATTTGTTGGGCCGGATGTCTAAAAAGATGTTGACAAGCTGGCCCTGGTAATAATAGTCTTTGCCGTCCATTGTAACGCCCACAGTCTGGTATTCCGCCGCCTGTGCTTCGGCCCATTCTTTCTCCTGTTTTTCTTCCAGCTCGTCAAATTCTTCGCCTCGGTTCAGTTTATCAAAGAGCATAGATTGAAATGCCCAGTTTCCATCTTCCAAAGCCCTGCCCAACCAAAGTTCCAGTTCCGCTTCGTCCATACAGTCCGTTAAAGTGGAGAAAAACGCCATTTCTTCATCGGTATATGCCTTTTCTGCAAAGTCGGCAAGCAGAGAAGAATTTGAGTCAAGTCCGCGCACAGCAACAGAGAAGAAAGCGAAATCGCTCTCGGCATAGAGCTTTTCAAGCCATGTCCTTTGAGCATTTTCGTCCAGCCGGGAGAAAGTGATTTCAAACAGAGGCAAACTGTCGGCTTTATAATACCGCTCTATCTCTGAAGAATTATCCTTAATGCTCACGGCTGCTTCTTTGGGATAGACAAAATTATCATAGGAACGGCTCCCTTGTCCAATCGCAAGGACTGCTCCAACCGACTTATTAGCGGCATTTTTTCCCGCACTCGCGATGTCATAGTCCCGCAGAGTAATGTTGTAAATATGTGCTTTTTTCGCAACCCCAAACAGTCCTATAATCTCTGCGTCCGGGTCGGTCATGGTGAGGCCCGTAATCTCAAAGCCATTGCCGTTATAGGTTCCTGTAAAAGGGTCATCCCATGTTCCGATGGGAACCCAGTCACCTGCGGACAAGGAAATATCCGCTTGCTGCATATAGTTCAGGTTCATGCCATACTTGCCTGTGCCAATCGCTCTGAGCTGGGCTTCATTATAAACTAAATAATATGATGTTCCCTTAAAATCCAATGTTTCCATTTCTAACGAATTGTCTGCATGTATCGAATTTGGCACATCTGCGGCAGCGGCAGTAGAATAAATCCCAACGAAAGCGGCACTGAAAATAATACACAACGTCAGCATACCAGTCAAAAGCCGAATTGCTTTTGATGTTTTCTTAAAACTCATTATTGCTCCTATCCTTTCTTTTAACAGTTGTTTATTTTCGCTTAAAGTAACAGCGCCGAGATTTTCTTTGTATCTCCCAACTGCGGCCATCGCGTCAAGCAAGGTTTTCCCGTAGTCCTGCGCGTTGCCGCTCCCCATTTTGGCAAGGACGGCTTCATCGCAGGAAAATTCACAAGCCTTGGTAATTTCCCGGCTCATAAGATATACAAGCGGGTTAAACCAATGCAGGCAGACCGTAACCTGTACCAGCCACTTATAGAACATATCCCGCCGTTTGTAATGCGTCAGCTCATGCAGGATGATATAGCGAAAATCTTTTTCAGGAATATCTGCGCTGGGCAGTACGATACACGGACGGAAAAAGCCAATCAGCAGAGGGGAAGAAACCAACGGGTTGACGCATAATTCAATGGGCTTTTTGATGCCCGACTGCTCCGCGACAATAGAAAGTCCGTCTAACCGCTCAATGTCAGAAACCGGGGTCAATCCAGCACGGATATACCGCATAAAGCCCTGATAGATTGTTATTTTTCGTATCAGCAAGCCCAGCGCGGCCACCAGCCACACCAGCCAGATCTGATTGATTAACAACACTCCAATATCTTGAAGTGGGTGGGCAGTTGTTACATCATCTGTCGGACTACTTACCGTTTCATTGTGATGTTCCGTCCCAATAGCGGGAGCAAGATTGCTTCCCGGAACGTTTAGTGGGGGCTGTTGCTGCGGCGGTAAAGGAGCGGTCTGGGATATTGCCTGATCGACAGCCTGATATGCCTTCCCCATCAGGCTTACTTCCGTCCCGAACGGGAGCAGCAGCCGCAAAACAACAACCAGCCAAATGTAATACTGCCATTGCCGGCTGATTTTGTTTTGCAAACACTGTTTTCCCAAAAGTAAAGCCAGAATAAGTAAACTGCCGGAAAAAGACATGGACAGGAAAATCTTCAAAACTGTGTTCATTGCTGCCCTTTTCCTTTCTCCAGCAGCCGTTTCAATTCCTCATATTCCTCGTCTGCCAGCAAATCGCCCATAATCAGATTGGAAACCAGACCTTTTGCGCTACCCTCATAAATCTTGTCCAGGAAATTTTTTGTCTGCGCCGTCTGGTACTCCGCTTCCGAAACAAGCGTGGTATATTCATTGCGGCGTCCGATTTTCTTTGCACTCAAAAAGCCTTTGTTCATCAGCCGCGATAGGAGTACAATCAGGGTGTTCTTTTGACACGGCTTGCCTCTTGCTGCCAGCCCGTCCATGATATAAGGAAACAGTGTCACATCCTCTGGGTTTCCCCATACGATTTTCATAATTTCAAGTTCGGCGTCGGAAATTTGCTGTACCACGTTTTTATCCTCCTTAATGTATAACATCGTGTTGATGTTTAAAATATAACACGATGTCGTCCTTCTGTCAAGTCCATAGTTTTACAAAAGAGATTAGGAATACGCAGTCTCCACTATTACGCAATTCTGGGGGAGCGCACAAACGGCAAGCAGGGCAAGTGTATAACACTTGCAATTTTTGCTTCGTAAAAATGCTTGTTGGGGTGCCCCCAAACCCGCCGGAAGCCTCTGGACACGGTGTCCAGAGGCTTCCATGTCTGCGGCCCCGTCGCTGACGCTCATGGGCCTTATGCGCTTACAGCGCCACCACCTCCGAAAGTTTCTCCAGCAGTTCAGAGAGTGGCCTCCATAAATCCTCATAATCTTTTTGCAGAGCTTTGATTTCTTCGGGGTAAACTCCGCCACAGGTATTCACCCTGACGGCAATTTGATTGAGATTATTTGCACACCGCCTTTGCAGAGAAACGATCTCTTTGACTGGCGCAAGATCAACATGGAGCACATAGCCGTTGAGAGCCATTTTTCTCATATATGCTGAAAGATTGCGAATACCCACGTCTGCCATGCGCTCCCGGATTTTTGCCTGTTCATCCGGTGACAGCCAGACACAGACGGACGTACTCCGAATACGCTTTTTCCCAGCGACCAGCGTTGACTGGGTTTCAGGGCTGCAAGGCATTGAATTTTGACCGTTCATAGATACCTCCCACAAATTCAGATGTTGACAATATTTCGATAACTCGGGCCTGGGGAATGATACTATACCCCCCCGCAAAACCGGAGCTGGAAACCCTTGCAGGGCAAGGCTTTGAGATTGCTAATTTTCAACACATCAGCCGTGGAAAGACAGCGGTTTGAGAGGAAAGCGATTCGACCCTATCCCCCCGCCCTTTCCCTATCCAGGGAAAGGGGGCGGGTCCCTTCTGGTCACGGTGTCCAGAAGATATACAAAAACACCGCTCCGATTTTTGTCGGAAGCGGTGTTTTGCGTAAGGTTGACAGCCCATTAAATTGTTGTGTTTTTGTATGCTCTTGTTAAGAGAAGATAGCAGAAGAAGATGACGAGAAAGCAGATGCAAAATTGTCGAATCGTTCTTCTATAGCAGTGCTTATTTCATATAAAGGAATAAAACTTTTATTTCCTGGGGACTGTGCAATTCATTTTTTTGAGGACATGCTTCCAGATAAAATAGATATTGTGAAACTCCCTCATCATGGTTCGGGGAAAAATACAGATAAAAATTTTATTCAGAATACCTATGTGAGCTACTGATATTGTCAATATTGGTTGACACTTTTTTTGCAAGGATATCAATGCCTAAGCAGCAGTATCCAGAGCTTCATAATATCTCTGCCGCTTGACCATAGGAGGAAGCCCA
>RAZH01000021.1 GCA_003612585.1 bacterium 1XD42-54 | reverse complement strand
TGGGCTTCCTCCTATGGTCAAGCGGCAGAGATATTATGAAGCTCTGGATACTGCTGCTTAGGCATTGATATCCTTGCAAAAAAAGTGTCAACCAATATTGACAATATCATTTTTTGCAAATCTGTTATTTGTTACTTAACAGGAATGCTCCTAACGATGTTAAAAGCATAGCCTTTCCTGCAGTTCTCTTATTCGTATATTGTATTTTCATATTCTGTCCTCATTCCTAACTTCTTTATTCGACAGCCTGTTATACATATCTGAATCTTATCGGAAAGATTTTTCCTCCAGAGTGCAATTAACATCTTCAAATTCTTTTTTTAATTCTGTCAGGAAACTCACAATATCTTCTTTATCCGAACCAAATCGTACTCCCTCCTCATATCCATAGAGTTTCCCATTTGTTTGATTCGCCACATTTATCCAAAGTTCAACTTCTACCACTTCATCCTCTGGAAGTACTTCCATAGTCATCCTGAAAAAAAATTCTATACTGCAAAACTCATAAATATTTTTATTGCCTTTTCCTAAATTCTCTAGTATTTTCTCTATACCTTTTATAAGATTTCGTATTTCATATACAGATAGAGTTGCCCGAATATCTTCTTCAATATTGTATTTTTTATCAGGCAACGTTAAACATAATATAAAAGGTATCCATGTTTCATAATCGTCCCGTGTTTTTTCATAGATGTCTTCCGACATCTTTATGAAACATATTTCCAATGTTAAATTTTTTTCATCGTTATTTAATACCGCCATTGTTCATTACCTCCCATCGTATGATTGCTTTGTATTCTTTTAACACATAAAGCAACTATAATATAAACTTGCTCAATATGGCACCGTGCTAAATCCTCCATTATTGTTTAACATTTGTACAACGTCCTTCCAATTCCTTAATGACTTCGTATTTCCTCCCACTGCCGTCACTACTTGTCCTTCTGAATTTGTAATTATCACATCATAAAATTTTCCATTTTTCTTTACGTAAACCGTTTTTCCCCCTTCCTGATACAACTTTTGAGAATAGTTGTTTATAATATCATTCACCTTTGTTTCAGTAAATCCTCTTTCATTCATACGCTTATTTCCATGCTTAGTTCCATCTATTCCTGTAATCTGCTTAACTCCGTGAACAATAGCTTCCCCTCCGGCAATGCTTCCAGCTACACCTACAGCACCTACCAACAAATCAGATACAGCAACTGACGATACCCCACTCACTGTACCTCCACCAGCTAAAGCTAATGAGCCGCCTACTCCACCGCCTATTGCTCCTGACACTGAACTAACTAATCCGATTCCAGAGTAAACAGAATAAGCACCGCCTACAAGCTCTAATGCAAGCAAACCTTTTTCTGGCCATGTTCTTTTATCTTGTTTATAATACTTTTCCCATATACGTTCATGTTCTTCAGGATGGTCAAAATAATACATTTGCAGCCGTTTCCTAATTTCTGCCAGTGTATCTTCATCATAGTATTCCTCCCATTCCGAATCAACTAATGGACCAAAATCTTCAGCATCGATTGCATACTTGACTGCTTCATTTATTATATCTTCTTTCGTTTTTTCCTTACCATTTTCTATAAATGCAATACATGCTTTTGATAATTTTTCATTCAGTACCTTAACGTCTTTCCCTGTACTAAACGGAATGGCCTTCCACACTTCCTGTGCCTGTTTTACCGCTTTCTGCTGAGTTTCGGTTAAGTTACTTTTTACTTGATTTACTAAATTGGCGCCAAACTGTACAATCGGTGATTGCACCACCATATTTTCTACAGCTTTCCACGTAATTCCTCCTTTTGTACTCTGTGTATAGCCTTTTGTTGTCTTAGATGCTGTTTTATTGCCCGTCGTATTCTTTCCGCGGTTCATTACATAATTCGAGCCAATCAAAACTATCGCTCCTGCCCCTACAAAAGCTGGAAGAACACTCTCCCCGCTTGTATCCTCATACATAACCGGATTATTCTGCACATACACGTACCTGTTTAATGACTGTGGCTTCTTCACATCCCCTCGTACGATATCCGGTTGATAGAACCGCATAGCAGCCGGCTCATAAAACCTTACCCGCATATAATAACTTCCGCTCACTGCATCATACGCCTCTGCATTATACAGGAATTCCTCCTGTGCCTTTTCGCCATCTGTACAGACCTGTTCGCCAAACGGTGTATATCGGTAACTGCTCTTCAACCTATTCTAACCTATAAAGAGAATTATAAAATTAATTCATATTTATAAATTATATTTTTTTGTACATCTGACTTATCCCCGCTTAATAAATAGAACCATATTCTTTGATTTTCTATCAAAAATTTTCCTCTCAAAAAACAATAACCACTATCTGGCCTACACCGTTTACAACCATCTCCCGCGACTTCTACAAATACTGTCTCGTTTTCACCTATTTCAGCAATAAAATAATCCGATATTTCAAAATCATGAAACTCCCCTTCTAGAATGCTCCTAATATTCCGTACTACCCCATCATAACCAATTAAGCTTAATTTTTTTGATGCATCTTCTATGATAGCTTTCTTTTCTGTTGAAAACATTTTACGTAAATGAAAAGGCTTTAATTTCTTATAAGCCATCATTGCATCAATAGAAAGATCAAACGATTTTATAATATTTATTTCGGCGTTCTCAATACTTAATGAAAAAACATTCCCTTTATAATCAAACAGTATTATATTCTCTGTGTTCCATTCAAATAGCTCTGAAAAAATACACATTTCGTATCCTTTCAGCGAAATAACTTTTTGAATTTCTTGTTCCAAACTTATATATACAATTCTTTCACTTTCATAACAAAACAGTAAAATTTCGGTATCCTTTTTAATGTAAAAATCGATAATCAAGTCGTTATCTATCTCATATTTCTTCAACAAATTGAAATTACTATCCATAAGTAATAACCCATTATAATTATCGTTAATTAATACTTTTCCTTCAATGACTTCTAAAAAATATATATCATTATCCCGTGATAAAAACTTATTCTCTATAAACATCATTCTGTCAAGCAACCGTTGTCTTGACCTTTCACTTCCTTTCATCTACCTTTTTCATTAAAGAATGCCAAATGTGTCTTTCAGATGCCTTCTTTATTCTACTAAATTAACAAAACTTCGATATTTTTAATAATATACTTCATTACCAATTGACTTCCCCTCCATACGTTTTGCCAAAACAGTAAAATTTACCTATTTTTACAGTGATCTATAACCATAGCTTACCTTTACAAACAATGTTATTGGACTTCTGTTTTCCTATGTTCCTCTCCTTCACATATAAACACCACAATATATCGTTTCCCTTAATTATTCTAAAGATTTCACACTAGTAACTTATTAAATATACTCTCAAACTATATTTTTACTAAATATATATTGACAATAAAGCAGTGGATAAATGTACACATCATATTCCGCTGCTTTATTGCTTTTAAAGGTATTATTATTTCACATTAAGTATTTTAGATAAATCAGCGGTTCCCGGACGCAATACTCCTGTCACTGGATCAACTTCTCCTAAATGAATTCCTCTTTTATTAAATACTTCTAAATGAGCCGATTCTCCTGTATGAAAAGTATCTCGATAAAAATAACGATCCCCCTTCTTGTATACTTTAGCACCTTTCACCGTTTTTCCTGTTTTTTGAAAATCCTTTCCTGATAAAATAGTCTCTTTATCTTGTGGTACTCTATCATCTTTTATATAATCAGGTATCTGTTCTCCTTTACTACTAGAACTGTTCCCAGTCATATCACTGAGTCCATGAACAATGGCTTCCCCTCCGGCGACGCTTCCAGCTAACCCAATGGCTCCTGTCAACAGATCAGATACAGCAACTGACGATGCCCCACTCACTGTACCTCCACCAGCTAAAGCTAATGAGCCGCCTACTCCGCCACCTATTGCTCCTAATACTGAACCAACCAATCCAATCCCAGAATAGACAGAAAAAGCACCTCCTACGAGCTCTAATGCAAGCAGACCTTTTTCTGGCCATGTTCTTTTATCTTGTTTATAATACTTGTCCCATATACGTTCATGTTCTTCAGGATGGTCAAAATAATACATTTGCAGCCGTTTCCTGATTTCTGCCAGCGTATCCTCATCGTAGTATTCCTCCCATTCCGAATCAACTAATGGACCAAAATCTTCAGCTTCGATTGCATACTTGACTGCTTCATTTATAATATCTTCTTTCGTTTTTTCCTTACCATTTTCTATAAATGCAATACATGCTTTTGATAATTTTTCATTCAGTACCTTAACGTCTTTCCCTGTACTAAACGGAATGGCCTTCCACACTTCCTGTGCCTGTTTTACCGCTTTCTGCTGAGTTTCGGTTAAGTTACTTTTTACTTGATTTACTAAATTGGCGCCAAACTGTACAATCGGTGATTGCACCACCATATTTTCTACAGCTTTCCACGTAATTCCTCCTTTTGTACTCTGTGTATAGCCTTTTGTTGTCTTAGATACTGTTTTATTACCCGTCGTATTCTTTCCGCGGTTCATTACATAATTCGAGCCAATCCAAACTATCGCTCCTGCCCCTACAAAAGCTGGAAGAACACTCTCCCCGCTTGGGTCTTCATACATGACCGGATTATTCTGTGCATACACATACCGGTTCAGAGACCACGGCTCTTCGGCATTCCCACGTATGATATCCTGCTGATGGAATCTCATAGAAGAAGGTTCATAAAATCTGGCCCGTAGATAATAGCTCCCTGTCACTTCATCGTATGCTTCTCCATTGTAAAGGAAACCTTCCTGTTTTGCGGCGATTCTTTCATTATTATAGCGTGGCTCATCCTCTTTCGCATCCATTTTCTCACAAATCAATTCTCCAAATGGTGTATAGCGGTACGAAATAGCTTCCGCGCCTTCCATGCTATCTCTATTGACTTTCTCTTCCTGCGTTCTGATTACACTTCCGCGCACATCGTAAATGTATCGAGCATACACACATTCCCCGGTCCGGTAAGAGCCTATCCGTTCCCTTCCATACGTATACGCTGTCTGTTCGCTTTCTGATGACTCCATAAGTACCTGCGCGTAAAGTCTGCATTCGTCATAAATATAAGATAATGTTCTATGCCCCTCCTGAACATTTTCCTGCTTCTTTTTATCGCTTTCTTTTGAAAGTTTCCCTATAAGCAGCATCTCCTCCAAGGTATATCTTTCAGCTGCGCTGTACGTTTCTTTCTTTATCAGCAGCCCCGTCGGGCCATAGGTGTAGGATACTTCTGCACCATCATGCCCTGTATAGCCCGCCAGGCGTTCTTCCCCATTATAAGTATAAGTGTGGGTCCGATCCCCATACGTTTTCTGCAGCAGGCTCCCGTCTGCATCGTACGTGTAACGGATTTCTTCCTCTCCGTCTGACATGCAGACCAGGCGGTTCGCTGCGTCGTATTCCATGGAAACATGGCCGCGGTCTGATTCTTTTCCCGTCAGGTTCCCCGCTGCATCATACGTATAGGTTTCAAAGTGCCCGTCGCTTGTTTTCCAAGAAACGATCTGCCCAAGTGCATCGTATTCATAGGATGTCTGGGTACTCTGTCCATCTTCACTTCGCCGCTCAGTCAGGATATTCCCGGCACGGTCATAGGTATAAGCAAATGCTGCATTCGTTTCACCCGAAGTCTGGATCCCGGCAAGCTTTCCTGCCGCATCATATGTATAGGAAACCGTCCCGGCCTCTGCATAGGAAGCGCTGGCCAGATTCCCTTTGCTATCATACCGATATGTTGTGGTTCATAACAGTTTCACCCTAGCTCCCGATCTCTGCAAGTCTCCCTACGCATCGTACTGTAGTCATTGGAAAATTTTCAATCAATTACAAATTCTCATGCAAAATATCTAAGGCACTATCTACATCTTCTAATATTTCTTCTAATTCCCCTTTCCCTTTTTTCAGCAAATCAATACATATCCTTTTATCTTGCTCCGAAATTTCCTTAATCTTAATTTCCAGCAAAACATATAGCATATTCCTTGCCTCATAATTACCTTTATACAATACAGGGATTATTTCTTTTATTACATTTCCACAATCTAATTCCTGTAAGGAATAAATTAGTGATCCTATACATCGTTTATTTTGGGGATTCTTTATTAATTCTATAAGTGGCTTAATAGCACTATTACATTTTAAATCCCCTAAAACAATAGCTATAGTATTTCTATGTTGAACATTCAGTGTACTCTTTAACTCCATTATCAATTTATTAACGATATTATCATACATATCAATGTTCAAACTTTCACATAATTTCACAACACAATCTATTCTATTTTCGTCTATTAAAGCTTTTACCTGTTCCCATAATTCTTTCATTTTTTCCATAGCCCTCCATTTGCATTAGGTGCTCCCATTTCAAGCCAATCTTTATATATTTCCCTTGCCATATTGCTATCTTGAATATCTTGGCCGCCCCATAACCTTTTTCCTACTCTTTCCCACCATTTCTGGAAATTTTTATCTTTAATTCCATACCACTTATCTCTCGCGTTCTTCTTTCCACCTCTGAATTCCTTTCCCTTTTGAGGTTTTGTATCCCCTTTTGAAGCATCATACAAATCATCATATTCATCCTCATATGCTTCCCCTTCCGGCTCGACTCTTTCCTCCTTTTCATCACCCTTGGATTCAAACATCTCTCCTACAAATTTGACAATTCCCATTCCGGCTAATGCGCTTATAAAAACCTTGCCACCTGCCACAATCCAGGGCCATGCTTGTGGCAGAAGTTCTACCACCACCGGAGCCGCTATAGCGGTTCCAGTCTTGACTGCTTTGTTTGGCACCAGAACCGCATTTTTCTTCGAATCTGAATTCTTTGATGTGCATGCTTTTGAAGAACTCTTTGTCCCACTGTCTTTTTGCACAGTGCCGGTCTTTTGGTTGTTTCTTACTGCAGCCGGAACACTTCCATTCTTTTGCTGGGATCCTGACAGACTCTTGCTTCCTGTGTTAGTTGTATACCCATAGTTTTTCGACTGGTTCTGTTTGCCAGTACTGTGGTAAGAAGAACTGCCCTGATTACTGCTCTGATTTTTATTCTGTTTTGCCGTACCTGTATAACCGGTTGTACTTTTCGGGGTTTTCGTTCCTGTCTCTGTCCTTGATCCGGATATCCCCTGCTGTCTGTTCCTATTGTTTTGATATTTATAACCAGCATAAGCTCCGCCAACTGCCAGGCCAATCCCGATACCAACCAGAACCAAGATCTCCCCGCTTGGGTCCTCATACATGACCGGATTATTCTGCACATACGCATACCGGTTTAATGACTGCTGCTCCCTTGCATCCCCGCGCGCGGCATCCGGCTGGTTGAAACGCATGGTGGCCGGTTCGTAAAATCTTGCCCTCAGGTAATAACTTCCGCTCACCGCGTCATAGGCTTCCGCATTGTACAGGAACCCTTCCCTTGCGTTTTCGCCCTCTGCGCAAACCAGTTCCCCGAACGGTGTATAGCGGTAACTGCTCTTCCCCAAATACCCAGCCAAAACATCCTGTCCGCCAGACTCCGCCTGTGTTTCCGCCTCTTCCGAAATATTTTCCTGCCGGATTGTCCCTGCCACACTCCCGCGCACATCATAAAGGTATTTCAGACGTGTCCCTTCCTGGTATGCGGCAATCCGCTCCCTTCCGTACGTATACGAAGCCGTCCCTTTATCTGACTCTTCCGTAAGCACCTGCGCGTATTCCCGGGCCTCATCATAGAGATAGGTGACGGCGCGGGTTTCCCCGGAGCTGTGCGTTTTTTTCTTTACCAGCAGACCGGTAGGGCCATAGGTATAGGATATTTCTGCGCCGTCATGCCCTGTGTAACCGGCCAGCCGCCCTTCCCCGTTATAGGTGTATGTGTCCTTTTTCCCATCCCCATACGTTTTCTGCAGCAGGTTCCCGTCTGCATCGTACGTGTAACGGATTTCTTCCTCTCCGTCTGACATGCAGACCAGCCGGTTCGCTGCGTCGTATTCCATGAAAACATGGCCGCGGTCTGATTCTTTTTCCGTCAGGTTCCCGGCTGCATCATACGTATAAGTTTCAAAATGCCCGTCGCTTGTTTTCCAGGAAACAATCCTTCCAAGTGCATCGTATTCATAGAACGTCTCAATATTCTGCCCGTCTTCGCTGCGACGTTCAGTCAAAATATTCCCGGCACTGTCATAAGTATAGACAAATGTAACCTTTGTTTCGCCCAGGATCTCAATCCCTGCAAGCTTTCCTGCCGCATCATACGTATAGGTGCTTTTGTTTTCTCCATCCGTCTCGCTGATACATCGTCCCAGACCATCATACTGGTAGGATACCTCCCGGCCAGTCCAGTCTTTGACTCCCGTCAGGCGGCCAAACGCATCATAAGCGTAAGAAACTGTCTTGCCATCCGGGTAAGTAAGCCCGGACAGCTTCCCGTTTTCATCATACGCATAGGAAACCGTCCCGTCCTCTTCATAGGAAGCGCTGACCAGGTTCCCTTCGATATCATACCGATACGTATTCTTCCGTCCGCTGTTCCCCGCTTCTGTCAGGTTGCCCATGTCATCCCAGGTATTCTCTGATACGCTCCCATCCGGGTAAACGGTTTTCACCAGGCGGCCCACTGCATCATATACATAAGATGTCTGCCTGCCCTTTGCATTGGTCTTTTTCGCTAAAAGCCCTTCCGGCGTGTATTCATAGCTCTGGCTGTTGCCCAGAGCGTCGGTCTCTTTGAGTAGCTGCCCGGCTGCATCATAAGTATACCGCATCTGGTGACCTAATGCATCGGTTACTTCTGCTATGTTATCCCATCCATCATATGCATACGTAGTGCTGTTCCCAAGCGCGTCTGTTACACGGATCAGCCGGTCTGCTGCATCGTACCCATATGTGGTAGTATTCCCACTTGCATCTGTACGGGCTGCTATACGGCCATTTTTATCATAGCTGTAGGAAGTCCCGCTTCCGTCAGAGGTAATATTTCCTTCCGGGTCATACGTATAAAATGTCGTTTTTCCTTCCCAGTCTGTTTCGGAGAGTTTCTGGCCCACTGCATCATACGTATAGGTAGTTTTTACCCCGCCAGTCTCTTTTTCTATCATGTTTCCATTCAGATCGTATGTATAGAAAGTTTCTACTCCATTCTTATCATAGGAAGATACATTTCCGACTGCATCATACGTATATGCTTCGTATGAGCCATCGCGCAGCCCTTTCCAGATAAGCCGTCCGACCTCATCGTACTCCATCTGGGTCGTACTTCCATCCGGATAAAGGACTTCTGTTACCTGTCCAAGTGCATTATAAGCAAATGAAACCGTAGTGCCCGTTCCATCTGTAATACTCTCTGCATTCCCTCTCCGGTCATAAACATAGGAAAAACTTCCCGCACCTGCCGTACAGGTAAGGATTCTGCCCAGCCCATCATACGTATATGTTTTCTTTTGCCCTGCTTCATCCGTCTCTTCAATCATCCTTCCGGCTGCGTCATACACAGAGACGTCT
This sequence comes from bacterium 1XD42-54, assembly GCA_003612585.1. Lineage (GTDB taxonomy): Bacteria > Bacillota > Clostridia > Lachnospirales > Lachnospiraceae > Choladousia. The sequence continues at coordinate 7,956 of RAZH01000021.1, read as the reverse complement.
TTTCCGCCTGCCCCGTCATCAAGGACTGTGATATTCCCCAGCAAATCATATGCAACCGTTGCCTTTTTTCCAAACACATCCGTCATCCCGGTCTGCTGTCCGGCCGCATCGTATTCATACATGACAAATGCGCCATCCGGGAACGTTTCTTTGATTAAATTGCCCTGTACGTCATAAACATACGTATTTACCCCGCCGTTTTTTAATGTTTCTTCCACCATGCATCCCATGCTGTCATAGGCCATCTTCCGGCTATGTCCCAGGGCATCTGTGATACCGGTATTATTTCCGGCTGCATCATACGTATAGCTGGTTTTTCCTCCAAGCGCGTCCGTCATGCACAGGACTCTGCCCAGTGCATCATAGGTATAGGTCTTCTCTCCTCCCCTCGGATCTGTTTCCTTTATAAGGTTCCCGATCGCATCATATTCATATGCCCACCGGTTCCCCAATGGGTTCACCTGCGCCGTACATCTTCCAAGGCAGTCATATTCATACCGGGTGACATTCCCGGCAGCATCCTGTTCTTCGACCAGGTTTCCTGCAAGGTCGTAGGTGTACGTCACAGTACTTCCGTCTGCTTCAGTCACCTCTGCCTCCCGGCCCATACAGTCATACACAATGGACAGCAGCGTCCCTTCTGCATCCTCCTGCCGGATGATATTGCCCTCTGCATCATATACCAGATCAATCTGATATCCGGCCGTATTTGACGTACTTGTCATAAAACCGCTGGCTGTATCGTACTCATACCGTTCCGATGCCCCGGACGGAAGTGTCATACACGTCTCCAGGTTGCGTTCATTGTACGTATGCGTTGTGGTACGTCCAAGGGCATCCGTCTCCGTTAAAAGGTTCCCGTTTGCGTCATAAGTATACTCTGTCTTATTGCCAAGCGCATCCGTTTTTGAGAGCAGGTTCCCGCCTGCACTCCAGGTATTCTCCTCCATGCCTCCGTCCGGATAAATGGTTTTTACCAGGTTGCCAAGCGCATCGTACTCATACGCTGTCGTGTTCCCCAGCTGATCCGTCATGCTAAGCATGTTTGCCTGTGCATCGTAAGTATAAGTAGTTTCGGTACCGTCCGCATACTGTACGCAAAGCTGGTTTCCGGCTGCATCATATTCATATCTGGTCCGGTTACCAAGCATGTCCTCTTCCCAAATGAGGTTCCCGGATTCATCATATCCATACGCCATACGGTTCCCAAGTGCATCTGTTACAGAATCCATATTTCCGTACGCATCATACGTATAAACGGTTTCATAGCCGAGCGGGTTCGTTTCTTTTATCACACGTCCCAGTGCATCATACTCTTTTTTCTCTTCCCCTCCATCTGCATGGACTGTTTTCGTCAGGTTCCCGGCTGTATCGTATTCATACGTTGTCGTATTCCCATTTCCATCCGTCTCAGATAACACATTCCCTTCATCATCATAGGTCCAGGCACAGTCTGTCCCATCCGGGAAAATAACCCCGGTCTGGTTCCCGTTTTCATCATACTCATACGCGATCAGCCTTCCCTGCGCATCCGTCTTTCCGACCAGATTCCCGGCCTCATCGTATGAATACAGGTACTCACCGCCATTCCCGTCCGTCTCCCGTATCGTACGCTTCTGCTCATCAAACCAGGTCCCGCTTGAGATCCCTTCTGCATCCGTTACGATGGTGTGGTCTTCCAAATATTCCAGCGTATAAATTCCGCCTTTGGCATCCTCCTGGTATACGACACGGTCCTCTTCATCGTATTCATTGTATACCTGGCGGTTCCCGGCCTTGTCATACCATTCACACATCCGGCCTTTCCGGTCATACACATAACGCACTGTATTGCCCAGCACATCAGTCACCTGCACAAGACGGCCATTCTCGTCATAACCGTAAGCCGTCTGTGCCCCGCCCGGCTGTGTCAACTTTATCAGGTGGCCCTTTTCATCGGTTTCTGCTTCTATTTCCACGCCGCCCGCAAGGCGCACTTTCCTAAGGACACCTCTGCCATCGCGCAGCAGCTGTGTGTCCTGCCCCTTTTCCGAGATTTTCTCCAATAATCCGAATTGCGAGAATGTATACGTGGTGCCCTCTGCTGTGCGAACCGCAAAGCCGTCCCCCTCTTTTTTCAGCTCCTCATGGCCGTCCCCGGTGCACAGATAGCCCTCCTGTACGTCTTCAAAAAGCACCAGCGCCCCGTCTGCTTTCCTCCATCCAATGCTTCCGTCCTCATACATCTGCAGGTACTGGCTGTACGGGCTCCCCCATCCCGGCCCGAAGAGGCCATCTTCCTCGCTGCTCTGCGCGTTATACGTCCGCAGCATATCAAAGCCCGGGCCTGATGTGCTCTCTTTTGCATAGTCCCGTGTTTCCAAAAAGAAATTTCCGGTATTAAAATTGATTGGTTCAAATCCAAGCGCGCAGTATTTGTTTGCCCCCAGCAATTCCTGGCTTAACAGACGTTCATCCCGCGGCGGCTGCGTACCAATGACAAACGTATGGTTCCCGCCGTACAGGGATGACAGTGCATCACTCTGACGGTACTCCTCCAGGTCTTTTTTCTCTGCTTCCTTTTTATCGCCCTGCATGACTACGTGGCTGGCTGATACCTGCCCGCTTTCACGTACCGCATATCGAGACTGTGTATCCGCCTCCGGGCCGCCGGTAGATGTCCCGCTCCTGCCCCACTGATAAGTACGTACTTTACTCACGGCATAGGAAGCCTTTTCTTTGTAATCCTTATCAGTATAGATCTTCTCTTCTGTCTCGCCAATGAACTCCCCGTCACGGTAAACCCGGTAAGTTTCCGTATAAGGCATGGTACTGTCCGCTCTCTGCGTATCCTGCCATTTCAGCTCATAACGTTTCTCTTTTTCAAACGCGCCATAATCGGCTGCCACTGCCTGTACCGGTTCTGATACCAGGTCTGCCGATACACTGCGCCCGGAAGCACTGTATCCTTCCAGGTGCCATCCCGCAAGGGATGCCGCTTCCAGCAGTTCTGCGCGCACACGCACGGTATCCGCCATTTCAGTCAGCAACAGGTATTCCCCGTTTTGCATTTCCTGCCAGGTCATACCACGGTCCGTAGAGAAGAAAAATCTTCCTTCCCCGCCGCGCACAGCTGCAAGGAGACGCAGGGCACAAACCGGTCCGTCACAGAAAAGATCCCCGCTCTCTGCAATCCCCGTAGCGTACCCTTTATCCTCCCGCAACAGAATCCGGCTGCTTCCGCCGGTCATGGCAACCCTTCCATCCTCTGTATCAGGAAGCAATACACCCGAAAGCACACCGCTGCCTTCCTCCGGAATATACCGTGCGTCCAGCACATCATGTTCAAACGGCACTGCCGTTCCATCCAGATACCACCTGATACCTGAACTGCCAGACGCTTCTGTATTTCCTGTATACGTAATCCCGGTCAGTGCCTCTGTCACATGATCCGGACCCGTCAGGTAAAAAACTTCCGGCTTCTTTTCAAGCGATACCGTAAAAGTCTGCGGGCTAAGTTCCAGCACACCTTCTATTTCCATGCGATATAGCTCCGGGCAATCCTCTTGGTCCCGGGTAAACAAAGCCCGCACCTGCACCTGCTCCGCCGGTTCCCCGAATACGGCATCCTCTCCCGGGATAACCGGGTTCCATACGGCTCCGCCATCTGTGGTGTATTCATAGCAGATGCTGCTGTTTCCCGGTACGAAATCCGTGACATCCAACCGCAGCGCCAGCATCTTGCGGGCAGCATACAATGTTTCACTTACCCATGCGTCCCCGCCCGGCACGGCGTCATCTTTTCCGGTACTGCCGGCCTCTGCACCGCTGGTCCCGGAACTTTCCTTTTTCCGTGCGCCATCTTCCCACCGCATTTCCAAAAGCCGCTGCGAGCCAAGGCCGTTGCTGTAACGCACGCTACCCTCTGCCACAGATACTGCACTTACGGTATGTGTACTGTTTTCAGAATAACGTACCCCGTCAATCAGGAAATTGCCCCCGGAAACCGCCTCTGCCAGTTCACCATCTATATAAACATAGGTACGGTCCTGTTCCCCGGAAATGCTGTAACTCCCCTGCTCCTGCGCCTTTGTGATACGCTCCGGCACGTCAAGCGCAAGCGTCGCTTCAAATGGGTTCATCGAGCCATCTACACGGATGACGGTAATCGCATCCTCTGCCTCATTCCCGGCTTCATCCCATGCAGTTAAAACGACCGTCACATGCTCCCCATCCGGGTACCCTGAGAGATCCAAGCTGCCACTCACTTCTGCCTCTTTTTTGCGCTCCCCGGATGGATTGTTGCTTTCAGTGGCAGATGCGTCCTTCGCCCCGGTTTCTTCCCCGGACTCCCCATTTCCGTTTCCTTCCGTTTCGGCACCTGTATCTATGGATGCATCCGATGAGGCGAGTTCCTTTTCCTTTCCGTTACGATCCCGCGCCGTAAGTTTCCACCCGGCAAGATGGTCGTCCTCCACCAATCCTTTTATCTCACAGACCCCTTCCAGAATCGCCCGGTCTGCCGGGGCTGTGATCAGTGCCTGCGGCATTGTGGTATCCAGATACAAAACTGCCTCTTTTGTTTCTGATCCATTTCCTGCCCGATCCTTTACACGAAACGATACCGTATGTTCCCCATCGGTAAGTCCTTTGACATCCAGCGCAACACTGCCGCTTCCTGCCGGGCTCCCGATGGATTTCCAGCTGCCGTCCACTGCATACTCCATGGATGCAATGCCGCTCGTCGCATCAAAAGCCCCCTCCCACGTAAGGGTCGCTTTTTCTGCGTTTTTCCAGCCTTCCGGGACCACATGGATTTCTCCTGCCGACGGCGCAGTCCGGTCTACCAAAAACTCTGTGTATGCTTCCGTCCCGGTATTGCCGAGGCTGTCTTGCCCACGCAAAAATAGCGTATGCTTCCCGTCTGAAAGATGACGAATGTCAAGCACAAAACCGGCATACGAGCCCGCCGTACTTCCCGTATCTGTCCAGGCTCCGCCATCTATCCGGTATTCCGTCTTTGCAATCGCATTCAAATCAGACATCCCGCTCCAGGAAAGCGTAACAGTTTCCTCATTTGTATAGCCCTGCGGTGACACCGTAAGACTTTGGCCTGCCGGTCCTGTCCGGTCAATATAAAAATGTGCCCCGGTAAATCCTCCCGTATTCCCGCCTGCATCACGCCCACGCACATAAACGGTATGTTCCCCGTCACTCAAGGACGCAGTAGAAAACGTATAGCTTCCGGAAGCCACATTCTGGTCAGTATCCTGCCAGGAGGTGGTGTTATCAATCGAATACTGCACCCGTCCGTCCCCGAGCGTATCGGTAATCCCTGCACTGGTGCTGTTATAATCCCGGATTCCATTCCAGCTGATGCTTAACGTATTCCCTTTGCTGTACCCTGACGGCGTTGCTGTTACCGCTGCAGGCTGGTTCGGTGCAATCCGGTCCGGCAGGATGGCGCTTACCCCTTTATACGTTCCAGGATCAATCGCCTGCCCCAGGCTGTTTGCCGGTACAATTGTAAACTGGTAGCTAAGGTCACTGGCATGTGTCCCACCCGCGACATTTGCATACGTAAAAGCCGGGATGCACGGTAACTCCGCCCCCTTTCCGTCCCCATGCAGCTTGTAGCGCTTCTTTTCAATCTCTTCTTCGGTCGGCCAGATTCCCTTTCCGCTTGTGCTCCAGGACGTGGTATTCCCCACAAAAAAGTATTCATATGCCTTCCCGTTATAAACCCCCACATAATATCCTTCCGCTCCCGGAATGCTGTTCCACGAAAGGTTTACATAACCTGTCCCCGAGTTCGCGCTGTTCCCCTGCGCAGATGCTTTAAGCCCTGTTTTTGCTTTTGTATCAATCTCTTCATACGTAATGGAAAAGCTCACACGCTTTGCCACATTTGCATCTCCCTGGTCGGAGGACGCAAGCTCGATATAATTTCCCTTTTTTCCGCTGCCCTTGACAGCCAGCCCACAATTTTCCTTCTGGTTAAGGCTATTGAACCACGTCGATACAAGCGGTTTGATATTCACCGTATTTTTCCCCGTCGAAAGCTTCCCGCTGTAAAAAGGGGAGGAGGCACATTTCGGCTGGTTCTTTCCTGTGATTGTTGACGATTTCCACGTCTCCTCCACCGCGTAAAATTCATAATCCTGGCTGCCGCTTTGGTCCTCCACATACAGCATCACAGAGGCCTTTGTAATGACCACATGCGATGCGATATCCTTCAGGCTGTCCGGAATCGCCGGGCGTAAAAATGCGGTATAGTCACTCCCGTCCTTGTTTCCGGCAAGCATCCGGGACTTATTTTCATCATAATGTGTCCCGCTCCCATCCGTGACATAATTATCTTCAATATCCGTATTCTTTTCTGTCTTAATCGTCGGGTCCAGCACCACCGGCCACTTACGCGCAGGGTCTGACAGCCATGCATCCGAAGGCACATACGAAAGCCGCCAGGTATCGCCTTCCACCTGTTCCATATTTACCGCAATCTCACGGCTTTCGGCCCCTGCCGCATCATACAGGAATGGCTCGGAAATAGAAAATATACGATTTCCTTCTTCATCAAGAAGGCCAAACCCATTCCCTTCCTGCACCGGTACAAGACCGGTAAGCTGCATCGCATAATCCACACGGTGTCCGCCGCAGTATCCATAAAGAATGAGTTCCTCCTTAATTCCGTCTTCCTTCTTCTCGTAGCGAATCTCCGGCTCTGGAATCTTTGCGTCTGTATTTCCCAATGTGTTTCCATCTGTTTCTGACTCTGCTTCCCAGCCGGACTCTGCCTCGGTCCCGTTTTCCCCGCCCGGTTCTGCGGTTTCCCCCGGCTCTCCTGTCTGGTCGGAATTGCCTATCCCATCCGGCTCTGCTTCCGTATTGGTATTATCAGCGTTGCCATCCGGATTCGTTTCCGCGTTTATGTCGCTGTTTCTATCCGCATCGGTTTCCCTGTCTGTTTCGTTGTTGTTATCTGCACCGGTTTCCCTGTCTGTTTCGTTGTTGCTATTTACATCAGTTTCCCTATTTGTTTGGTTGTTGCTATCCGCGTCAGTTTCCCTGTCTGTTTGGTTGTTGCCATCTGCGTCGGTTTCTTTCTCTGTATGGTTGTGGCCATCCGCATCAGTTTCCTTGTCTGTGCCGATGTTTCCATCTTCATCCGTCTCCCTATCAGGCTCACTGTCTTCGCCTGGGCTTGTTTCTTGATCCAGATCAGTTTCTCCGTCTGGGTCTTTTGCCTGATTTGTATCGCTCTTTCCGTCAGAATCCGCACTCTGATCCGGAGCAGTCTCTCCATCCGGGCCTGCTTCCTGATCTGTGTCACGCGTTCCATCCGAACCTGTCTCCGGTGCCTGTCCGCCCTGCTTTTCTTCCGATAATCCCTCCTGTGCCGCCATCGTCAGGACTTTCTCTACCGGCTCAAGCGCCGGCTCTGCATCCTCCCTGCCCTCAAAAATCTCTGCCGTAAACGAAATACCCAAATCCCCATAAGAAAGGGTAACCTCCGCATCCTCCCCTTCCCCCTCTATAGACGTTTCAAGGGACAAAGCCTCCGTTTCATCCGTCTGCCCTGTCCCTTGTGTCATCCCGCTATTCTTCTGTCCATCTTCTGAAGACACAGCAGTCCTGCTCTGCCCTGCCTTGCGCATTCCGGCTTTGCGCTCCGTGCCAGCTTCTCTCCCGTCTTCAGCCGCACTGCTGCCTGCATAATCGGAGGCCTCCAAATCTGCATAAAAAGTCAGCGTCTTTGTCCCGTCCACATGCGCACGTATCGTATAGTCCGCTCCTCTGATAACCGAATTTTCCTCACTCTGTGCCGCAACGGATAACCCTGGCTGCACAGCCATCAAACATGCCATTAAAAAACTGATCCCACGCTTTTTCATCATAATTCCTCCCTAGTATAATAATGATATAGCTACAAGAGCTATAGAGTTAATAAGTTACAAGGTCATATCTGATGAATAA
>RAZH01000020.1 GCA_003612585.1 bacterium 1XD42-54 | reverse complement strand
GGATTTTATATTCCATGTCGTATTTCCGTTGTTTTTTTGCCATTGTAGTTGCCTCCTTATTTCTCTTTGATTATACATCAAATCCTTGAGTGTAAGGTGTCAACTAAAATGATACAACATCAGAACAGCAAAGACAAATGGGGCTGTCAACGGTGGGCGAAGTGAAGCCCATTTACTTGCCGTTGACTGGCTCGGTTGGGTTTGCTATTCATACTTCTTTAGCAACTGCTTAAATATTACGATACCTATTACAATTTGAAATAATAAATAGCCGCCCAGATATAGCACTATTAAGCGTGAATTATCAATGATTTCAAGTTGTCCCAGTATGAAGAAAATGATTATTGAAATACTAACTGTCATAAGCCCGATAGCATACGCATAGCGCCCGGATTTATCTCTTAATTTTGATTTTAATTCATCGTGAAGTTCAATTTTTTCATTTTCTATTTTTTCTTGATAACGCTCTTTGTTTTTAGATGTACTCCAATAGAAGTATTTACAGGTCATAAAAATACCAGAAGAGATAGTTGCGGCAGCAAAACCAATAAGCAAACTGTCCAGCACACTATCAGTCAGTAGTGCTACACCCAAAAGAATAATGCCTGTCAAAACAAACAAAATACCCTCTAATAAATTACCTTTTTTCATCTTTGCAACTCCTTTCATGAATAAAAATATCTTCAATTTGCTTACCGAAAAAATCTGATATTGTAAAAGCTAATTCTAAAGAGGGATTATATTTCCCCGTTTCTATTGAACTGACAGTTTGTCTTGAAACTTTAAGTGCTTTTGCAAAATCTTCTTGATTCATGCCTAACCTTTTTCGTAATTCTTCAACCCTGTTTTCCAAATAATGTCACCCCCCTGTTTTGACAAGGTTCCTTTACATTTCCATTATAGCAGCATAGGGCGGTTTTGTCAAGGTTCCTTTACAAAAGTTTTTCTTATAATCTGTATAGAATAGTGGGGGGGCTACCTAATTAAAATCATTGCGCCACTGTCTCCCCCTCACCTTTGGGACAAAATGTCTCAAAGCACAGCCGTCCATGTTAGCTTTTGTGGAACGAATAGGGCGCAGGACATATAAACATACCACCCCCCTGCTGAACGCGCCCGGAAACCCTTGATACAAGCGGCTTTCAAACGCCTAAATACTAACAGTCCAGCCGTGGAAAATAAGCGGTTTTTACAGCGCGTTCAACCCTATCCCCCGCCCTTTCCCATTCATGGGAAAGGGGGCGGCTCTGGAGGATATACCACCAGAGCCCCTATGTAAAAATGCGCGGGGACAACGATTGCTTTGGGACATTTTGTCTCAAAGTTACCATGCGATAATTCAGACTTTTCGGGTGGAATGGCCGGGGTCTGCTGGGGGCCGCCTTGATAACCAAAACAGGGCGGCCCCCAGTGGACTCTGGCCATATCGCGCAGAAAACCGCCCCATTTTCAAGGACGGCTTTCTGCGTAATGTGATAGTTTCAATCTGTTTTCTTGTGTTTTCGTCAAAAACCTTGCGTTTTCGTGTTCCTAATAAGAGTTAATCATATGGATACAGTGTGTTACGATAATATTTGGTATGTATTGAATTTGTGTGGAAATATTGGAGCTCTTATAGGGAGTGATAGCTATAAAACAGGTTTAATAAAATTGAGTAATGTAGAGGTTGAAAATATCTATGAAAAAGATGTCTATGAAAAATATATAGCTCCCAAAATAGAAATGCAGAAAGACACAGCAGAAACAGAAGCAGCAACAGAAAAAGCAACAGAAGCAGAAATAGAGACTGAGGAAGCTGTGATTGATTAGAGATGGCTGCATTGGTGATCGGTGTAGACGGTCTTGGCGGTAATTTTTTTAACGACAGCATGAAGGCCGGTATGGACGAGGGTGCTGATAAGAACCAGTGTCTGCTTGATCCGGATGTTATTATGGTTTCCGGTATTCGTCTGGTAGACGTTACAATCTGCAACGGTATCGGTGCAGCAATTGAGGGTACGCTGGAAGGCGGAAGTACAACAGAAGGTTTGGCTGAGGGGGCACTGGCTTATACGTATGAAGGTATCAGGAAGTAAGGAAATAACAAAAAAACTTAAGAAAAAGGCACTTGAAAATCCCGTAGAATAAAGGTAAACTGCGAAAATAAAACCAGTATACAAAAAAGGGGGAAAAATATGTTTACAGCATTGTTTGCATTTCTTATGATCGTAGTATTTGGAAAGTTGTTTCTGTGGGGAATCAAAGCAAGCTGGGGGATTACAAAGCTGGTGTGCAGCGTTGTAGTGTTGCCGCTCATTTTGATTGGACTGGTAATAGGCGGGCTGTTAGTAGTGGCGCTTCCGATTCTTTTGGTGGTTGGGGCAGTGTCGCTGTTCTGTTTCAGAAAACCGTGGTAAATTCGAGGGCAAGGAGACAGGAGGGGATCAGCTGATTGCAGTGGCAGATTCCAACATGATTGATTTTTATATGAATGAGCACTATACTTATAACATTAAAGTAAAGGAGATAACACGTTATGGCAGTTAATAAGATAGATGCATAGCAAAGGCTATGTCTGAAAACTAATATAGCCTTTGCTAATTCTAAAGAAATCTTAGGAGGTGCACATTGGGCTATTACAAAGCAACGGATGTTTTGCCGCCAAAAATACTGGAAATTTTGCAAGATTATATTGATGGAGAATATATGTACATTCCGCGAAAACCAGAAAATCGAAAGTTTTGGGGGCAACAGACAGACTGTAAAAAAGTGTTTTCTGAGCGCAACATTCAGATTTATAAAGACTATCAAAATGGAATGTCACTTACTCAATTAGCAGATAAATATTTTCTCGTTGAAAAAAGTATCCAGAGAATTATCAGGCAGGAAAAGCAGAAATAATTTCAGGTGTGCCATATTTATGTGGCACACCTTTTTTCTAAAAGGATTTCGTGGTAGGCCTATTATGTTATAAAAAATATAATGTATTTATCAAAAAAAGAGAGGAGAGCAATATGCCATATTTTGAATACGATTTAAATAAAATTTATTTATGAAGAAATGGGAACTGGATTTCCAACTATTTTTCTTCATGGAAATACTGCTTCTTCCAAAATGTTCGCAAATATAACTCCTTTATTTTCATCAAACTTCCATGTAGTTCTTCTGGATTTTGCCGGGAATGGATATTCTGATAGGCTTGGTTGTTTTCCAACAGATTTATGGTATGAGGAAGCCTTACAAGTAATCAGGTTAATTGAAGTCAAGAATTACAAAAAAGTAAATTTGATAGGTACGAGCGGCGGTGCGTTAGTTGCAATCAATGTCGCTCTTGAACGTCCTGATTTAGTAAATAAAATAGTTGCAGATAGCTTTGAGGGAGAATTTGCGCTTGATCATTTTGCTTCCATATATTCAAATCAGGGAATCACCCAGCAATGATTTCCAATGCAACTAATTTTGCAAATCTTGTAACAGAGTTTTTTTATGAATAAAAATATTGGATGATTCAGCAGCCGAAAACCGACGGAGAGCTTGCTAAATTGCATGGTATGGGATATGATGATTTGACAATAGGAATAGAAAGAAAACGTAATTATTATCTGTCATATAGATGCTGTAGTGAGGAGAAAGGAACGATCTATGAATTCAGAAAAAGTATACGCAATGAGTTTTGCCAAAGTTTATCCGCTGCTGGTTGCCAAGGCAGAGCGAAAGGGACGGACTGCAGATGAGGTAAATGAGATTATTTGTTGGCTGACTGGTTATAATGAAGAAGAAATACAACATGCAATCAAAGAGGCAGTTGCTTACAGGGACTTTTTTCAGAATGCCCCTGCACTAAATCCGAACAGAAGGTTGATAAAAGGAGTTATCTGCGGGGTGCGCGTAGAGTCGATCGACGATCCGCTTATGCAGGAAATCAGATATTTGGACAAGATGGTGGATGAATTGGCAAAGGGAAAGACGATGGATAAAATTTTACGCATAGAAAGCTAGAAAATGAATCTGAAAAGATTGGAAGGAGAAGCTGCGGTTATGGAGAGAAAACGATATGAGTTTCAGGCAGAGATAGAAGCTGTACCGGATAAAGGCGGTGCATATATCCGTTTTCCGTATGATATACGGGAGGAATTTGGGAAAGGGAGAGTAAAGGTAAATGTAACCTTTGATGGTGAGGCATACTGTGGAAGTATTGTGAACATGGGGGTAAAAAACGAGGATGGTTCTGTCTGTTATATCATCGGAATCCGGAAAGATATTCGCAACAAAATAGGAAAACAGCCTGGTGACACGGTTTGTGTTACAGTTGAGGCTGTTGAGATATGACCAGGGAGGAAACATGATGTGGAAATGTCCGAAATGCGGCCGTACGTTTAAACATACAAATCAGGATCATTATTGTGGTGTGGCTCCGGCTACGATTGAAGAATATATCGAGCGTCAGTCAGAGGAGGTACAGCCATATCTGTGGAAAATAAAGGAAACAATTCATGCTGCAATTCCCGATGCAATTGAAAAAATAGCATGGAGCATGCCTACTTACTGGAAAGGACACAATTTGATTCAGTTTGCAGCTTTTAAAAAGCACATTGGGGTGTATCCCGGGCCGGAGGCAGTAGAAAAGTTTGCAGACAGGCTCATGGAATATAAAACAAGCAAAGGTGCCATCCAGTTTCCTTATGAGAAGCCAATGCCTCTGGAATTCATTGCAGAGATTGCAAAATGGTGTGAAACAGGGGATTGAGCGACAACTTGGATTGCACGTTATTTGAGAAAAAATGAAGAAACTATGGAGAAAGAAATTGTTCCCCGGTCTTGGTGTTAAGATCGGGGAATTTTTGTGATTTTTGTTACAGACGGGGATTTGAGCGGAAACTTAAAATAAATTTATAAAAAAGATACAGCATTTCTGCAAAGATCAGAAAAGAGGAACGCTATGAGAAAACAAAAGGAAAAAACGTTGTATGCCAGGATCACAAAGCCGGTGCAAATGCTCTGGGTGGGCGCAATTGTACTGATGATGATTCTTATGGAAGTGTTTATTCATGGCGCTTTTCAGCCAACGATTCAGGAGCTCAGCCTGGATATGCTGGAGTCGAAGGCAAACAGTATTTCTGTATTTTTGGACGCTCAGATGAGTCAGCTGATCAAATTTGGAGAAATGCTTGACACGTGGGATGGCAGGGAAGCGTGTATACGTGAACTGCGGACCGCGAATCAGGTGAAGGAAGAATTTGGTATTATCGGCCTTGTAGCTAGAAATGGAACGTGCTTTTCAACAGGCGGCGATTCGTTTTCCATAGCCGGAGAGAGCTACTATCAGCAGGCAGTCCGCAAAGGCCTTACGCGTGTGCTTTCTGCGCCGATGCAGATGAAGAATACGGACGGAACTTATATTGTCATGCTGGCAGCGCTTCGCAATGATACGGAGGATATGGAATACATTCTGGGCGCAGTTTCCGTTACCGCAGTCAGGCAGATGATGGAACAGTCGAATACGTTTGATTTCTGTACAAAGATTGTGCGCGATGAAGACGGTTACGCGGCAGTGCAGGTAGGAAAATCTGTTAAAGACGAGGAGAAGGTTCAGGAGTACAGTAAGCCTGTAAAAAAATGGCCAGGCTGGAGTCTTGTGCTGGAAATTCCTTCCTCTTTTTTCTTCCGGGAAATGAATATACTGACAGGAGCTGTCGTGTGCGTGGCAGTCTGTATTCTGGTGGTCGTTATCTTTTTGCTGAAACGGATTACCAACAGGGCTGTGGTACCGCTGAAGCGTCTTACTGAGGCTATGGAAGACCGAAATCTGCGTCAGCTAGAACAGTATAAAGGAAGTGCGAACACGCTGGAAATCAAACAGCTTGCGGAAAGCTTTAACCGGATGGTGGCGAATACAGAGAATCTGATGCAAAAGCTGGAGCAGGAGGAGCTGAAAAAGAAAGACGCAGAATATGAAGCTCTGATTCAGCAGATCAAACCGCATTTTCTTTATAATACACTGGAGACGATACAGTCGATGTGCCTGGATTACGAGGATGACAGAGTGGAAAACGCCATAGGGCTGGTGGCGGATTTTTTCCGGAGCAGTCTGAATCACGGCCGCTTTTGGGTGCCATTGCAGGCTGAGCTGCATCAGGTGGAGGATTATCTGAAAATACAGATGCTGCGGTATGAGGAACAGTTTGACTATGAAATCGTAAATATGGCCGGGGATACGATTCCATTTATGCGTTTTACCCTTCAGCCGATTGTGGAAAATGCTATTTATCATGGGGTGAAGCGCAGCAGCAGGAAAGAGAGAATACGTATTTTTTGTACCACAGAAGGCGCATATCTGAAAATCAAGGTGGAAAATACGTGCGAGACGTACGACAGGAAAAAGATAGAATGGCTCAATGACTTGTTTTCTACAGATGTTGATGCGTCAAAGTATCCAGGATATGGGCTGTACAATGTGAATTGCAGATTAAAGCTTCATTTTGGGAAGACCGGCTGCCTGCGGATTTGTGGTACTGAGAATGGGGTATGCGTAACTGTACGGCATCCGATTTTACAAGAAGGGGAACTATCATGCCGTCCATAGGAAAAACGGAAGAGGACGAAGGGGGATGCAGGGATGAATATACTGATTGTAGACGATGAAAAACTGGTACGTGAAGGGATTGAAAAACGTATACGGAAATATGGTTATCCGGTAAAATGTATTTTCCAGGCAGCCTATGCCAGGCAGGCGATGGAAATTCTGGAACAGAACCCGGTGAATCTTGTATTTGTGGATATTAATATGCCTTTTATGAATGGGTTGGATTTTGTGGAAAAGTATCAGGATAGCGGTATTATTTTTGTGATTGTCAGTGGTTATGATAATTTTTCCTATGCGCAGCGTGCGATTTGCCTGAATGTGTTCCGGTACATATTAAAACCGATACAGCAGAAAGAATTTCAGGAGGTTATGGATGAGGTTTTGAAACAGCTGCAGCATACACAGGAACGCCATGAATACGGCTCTCTGGCCGGTGAGATCATGTCGTGTATCAGAGACAATCTGGCAGATACGGGATTCTCACTGGGAAGCTGCGCGGCTATTTTGCAGATATCAGAGAGCAGCATCAGCAAAACTCTGAAAAAGAATGTGGGAACTGGTTTTACGGATTTGCTGAACCGGCAGAGGATTGAGTATGCGGCCCGCTTGATTGAACAGAGTGACGGAAAAATACGCAGCTCGTCTTTGGCTGGCCAATGTGGTTTTGTATCACAGCAGTATTTCAGTGTGGTATTCAAAAAAATCATGGGAATGACGCCGAGCCAGTATAAGGAAAATGTAGCGGAAAAGTAAATATGCAGGATTCCGGAATTTTAAACAAAAATACGTTCATTTGAAAACCTTTTTCTTTAAATTTGAACTAAAATAGAGTCATGAAAGAGATCTTAACGTTAAGAGACAGACGGAATTGGCAATACAAGCTGGCGTCAGATTGATATTCTGGTTCATGAATAAGAGCTGGATATTTTTACTTTCTTTTTCTTAAAAAATTTGTTGTAATAAAAAATGAGAAGGGCCCTGTGCGGATGATGCATGGGGCTCTTTTCGGTTTTGGATTAAAAGATGTTAATCTGGAGATTATAAAGTATACCGGAATTTTTTTACGGATAATAGTTGCGGAGAAACATAGGTTCGTTTATACTATATTCTAATGATATATGGCTTGAACAGTTCAGATAAATAATATATACAATTTGGCGTCTCTTAAAAATGTAATTTCAATGTATTATGGATGACATAAAAATAGAAAATTGAAAGAGATTTGTGTTACATATGATACTTGATAAGTGAAGAAATTGGTTTAGTGGATAATGGATTAAATCGTGCAAATTTATAAAGCAAAAAATAGGGAGTAACAGTATGGCAATAGAAAATTTAATTGAAAATGTAGATAGTCAAATTATTAAGATTAGGACAAAAAGTTTAGATGTATCATTTAATGAATTATATGATATGTATCAAAATAAAGAATTAACTATTTCGCCGGATTATCAAAGACTCTTTAGATGGGGAGAAGAAAAGCAGTCACGATTTGTAGAATCATTGATTTTAGAAATGCCTGTACCACCGATTTTTGTTATAGAGACAGATGATGGGGTTTATGAATTGATTGATGGATTGCAGAGAATATCCAGTTACTTACATTTTAGAGGGGAACGTTTAGGTGAGACGGAAGATAATTTTTTAGAATTACAAGGATGTGATATAGTTGATGACTTAAATGGGCTAACGTTTGATAAATTACCTAAGGCTTTACAGATAAAAATAAAAAGAAGCTTTGTACGTATGGAAGTTATTAAAAAAGAGAGCGAGATTTCTTTAAAGTATCATATGTTCAAGCGATTGAATACAGGTGGTGAACTTTTATCTGCTCAAGAAATACGAAATTGTACAATTAGATTATTGGGATCGAGTGGAATTAATTTTTTAGAGGAATGCAGCAAAAATGATGATTTTAAATCTGTTATTAATAGGATAGCAGCAGATAAACGAAAAACAAGATATGACCAAGAACTAATTTTAAGATTTTTTGCAATAAAAAATGATATTGAAAATTATAAATACCCCGTAACTGAATTTTTAACAAGATATCTTGAAAAAATAACAACTAAGGTAATCCAATTTGATTATGAAAAGGAGAAAAAGATTTTTGAACAAACATTCAAGTTTATAAACGACAATTGGGGAGAAAAAGTTTTTTCAGGAAAAACAACGAACGGAACTATAAAAAATGAATTTGTGCTTTACTATTTTGATGGAATTGCAGTTTCAATTGCGACTTTGATAGAACGAGTACTGGCATATAATAGTAATAAAGAAATAGTAGAAGCCATTAATGAAATTAAATTCGGAACTGAGCTTCAATCATATAAAACCGGAAGTGTCAGTGGAGTAAAAACGAGAATAAAGTTATTTACGGAAGGAGTGGAGAGGATTCTTGACGGCAGATGAATTAAGGGCAGCTCTTGAAGTTGAGTTGGCTTGGAGACAAGAGGAACTTGCTTTTTTCAAGAATCAATTAAATGAGATTGTAGAAGAGAATAAAAATAAATATAGAAAAAGTTTAGTATTAATACTGTATTCACATATGGAAGGATATATAAAAATTTGTTTGCAAACATATGTACAGTATATAAATTCACAAAAATTAAATCGTAAAGATGTAAATACGGGCCTAATAGTAGCAAGTATGCATAAAGAATTTATTGCTTATGAAAACTTAGATCGAAAATGTGAAATTTTTCGTAGAGAGTTGCCAGATGATGCTCGTTTGTATCGTTTATATCGTCGTGTTGATTTTATGGAAAAGGTTGAAAATTTTAAAGAACAAGAATTAAATATTGACGATCAAATAATAGATACGGAATCTAATCTATGGTACATAGTGTTGCAGAAAAATTTATTTAAAATAGGATTGCCAACATATTTGTTTGACGATTTTCAAAGTGATATTGATGCATTGGTAAATCGAAGAAATTCGATAGCTCATGGAAGTTTTCATTCAGGGGTTACAGCACAAGAATTTTCTAATTGGGAAACCAAAGTTTCCTATATTTTATCAGGAGTAACAAGATTGCTTTATGATTATGCTAAGAATCAGAAATACTTAGTTTAAACAATAGAGCTGTGAAGTTTTTATAAGAAGTTCATTTGAATAAATAAAGCTTTTCAAAATAAACGTTTAGACTACAGACAAAGCAGAGAATTGTCCATTAATGAGAGTGACGTTCTCTGCCTTTTCATTTATACTCAATTTATCAGCGCTGATATGACAAAAAGCTGATGTGTCATGCGTCCAGATTGTTTAATTATATTATTGCGGGAAGGAAACTTGACTGTATTTAGTAAAACTATGCTAAGAGAAGGACATAATCTGGAAAGGATGTATATCAGTGGAGAATTTGAAAAAAAAGAGTGATTATATAGCAAAAATATATTGATCACCCTGTAAATATGAGGTGAAACCGTGAATTTTTTTGACTACATAAAAAATGATTCGTTTTTTAAGCCATTGACTCTGAAGTACCGGAGAATCTACTACGACTGCATTCAGATCCTGATTGAAAAGATGAAAGAACTGCCTGTGTTGTACGAATCGGATGCAAAAGACAGTATTACGGTTTATCTGAAAAATGCAGAGATCGACAGGACAAATCGAGATACATCGATCAGTTTGAATAGACTAGCAGCAGGTACATCCGAGACAAATGCGATATCAGATGAAACCGTACCGGCGGAAGATACCGGGGCAGAGCTGCAGGCGCCGGAGATTCTTTCTTTGTTTCGCGAATGTGGGTGGGTTCTTCCGCGGGAAATCGGACGAAACGGAGAGTATGTCGTGAATATTTCGACGGATTGCCGGCGTTTTATGGATTTCCTGAGAAAGATGACGGAAAAGACAGGGGAAGGCATGATGTCGAACCGTATTTTTTCCATGTATGAAATTGTAAAGTCTGCCTTTGAGGAGGATTCTGTACGAAAGGAAAGGCCGTATACGAATATTCTTGTCCCGTTAATTGACAATGAAACGGAATTGAAAAACGAGCTTACTGATTTGAAGGACAGTATCTCCGGCATTATGAAAGCGATCATTGTGTTTCAGGATATCAACAGCTTTGGGCAATTTATTATGAAAGACGAGATGCTGGACCGCTTTTTCAGCGAATACTTTTTTGTGAAGAACAACGGCCTGATTCCCACGCAGATTTCGTACATAAAAGCAAAGCTGCGCATACTGAGGCAGGATGAGCTGTGCGGGAAGATGGTAAAGGAATGTGCAGAAAAGCTTCAACTGGGCCATGAAGAGGCACAGGAGCGTGTGGAAGCATATTTCGCGGAGTTGCAATATTTTTTAAGCGTTGAATACGAGGCCAATATGGAGCTAATTGACAGCCGGATCAATAATTACTACAATCTTGCCAATACAAGAATTATGCTGATGGCAAGCAACGGCGTCAGATTAGAAGCAGTGCTCAATGATTTTTTAAACACCATATCGAAACTTCCGGAAGAAGCGCAGGATGCTGCCATGGAAAAGGTGGCGGACTGTATGCGTATTATGAACCAGAAATACGTTGGGGTGAAATCATTCGAAAAGAATAAGCGGGTGAAAAATGAAGGCGAAAATATCGGACTTGTCACTGAGGAACTGTCAGAGGAAGAAAAAAGGATACAGACAGAAAGACTGTATCAAAGCTCGCCCAACCGGTATTCCGTTGAAAGGGTAGGCAGTTTTCTGGATGCACAGCTGGGCAGCGAAAAGAGAATAAGCGTGAAGGAAAAAATGATTCAGACCAAAGAAGAGATTCTGATGTATGCGGCGGCGATGCTATATGCAGAAAATAAAGAGTTTCCGTATGAACTTCAGTGGTCGGATGAGACAGTAAAAACATTGCTGGCGGATATTACGAATGTGACTGTGGCCAGAAAAAGTGGTCTGAGAACCGAGAAAGCAGTCAAAAAGCAGAGAAGATAGTTCAAGAATAGAAGAAGTGACCCGGGAACAGCAATGTGATCAGCAGATAAAAGAGGCGGTCAGCAGATAAAAGGAGCCTGTTTATGTATGATTTCAGTTTTATGAAGAAAATGAGTGAAGAAGACGCGTATTTATTTAAAAGATGCATTCGGAAAATGCTGGACTGTACCTTTATTGTGGCGGATAAAGATGAAAAGCTGTATGATTTCCTGGCATCAGAGTCGCATCAGTATGATGTCAATACGTATCTGTCTGCAATCGGATATAAGGTGGTTGTGGAAGAACGGATGAATGTGGCAATGTTGCAGCAGGCGGACGAGGATGTGGAAACCGTGGGGCTGAAGCGCCTCAATTTATATCGCTTTGATGCAAAGCAGACGAAGCTTCTGATGGTGCTCTGGCTTTTGTTTCTGGAGCGTATGGGGTATGCGGACCCGGTACATATCACGGTTGGCGATATTATCGACAAATGCAGAATCTACCAGATCAATATGAAGCCAGGAGATTTTAAAGAGGCATACCGGATCTTTAAAAGATTCAGTCTCATTGATTACAGCGACGATATTACAACAGAAGAAGGAAGAGTGCGGCTCTATCCTTCCCTGCAGTTTTGTATGGATATCGGCCAGCTGAAACAGGTGATGGCAGAATATGCCCAGGAAGAGGAAAATTCGGAAATAGATAATTCAGATACGGAGCAGGACGCATTTTTGGAAGGTGAGGGTACGGATGAATAAGACGGTTTTGCGGAACATACGGCTGGTAAACTGGTATGGGTTCAGCAACAGGACAATTCCGGTTGCGGAAAATCTGACCCTGATTTCCGGGGAGAATGAATGCGGGAAATCCACGATACTGGATGCAGTGAAATACGCGTATACGGGGGATACGCAGTTCAATAAGGCGACGAGCGGTTATAATACCGGGGTGGGAAAACGGAATCTCGTTTCGTATACCCGCTGCCTGGTGGATGCGAGCGCCGGAATTTATGCGAGGCCGGCAGATAAGATACCGGTCGTGTACACGCATATTGCGCTGGAATATTTTGACCAGATCAATGAGCATCCGTTTGTGCTGGGCGTGGTGATTGAAACGGCGGTAACGGATATCAGGGGAACGTACTGGTACGCGATGGATGGGAAAACGCTTGCGGATATTTCTTTCGTATATGAAGAGAATTCTGTGCTCAAGCCGTATGATGCATCCGGCTTCCAGAAAAAACACGGGGTGCAGATGAAAAATAAAAAAGAAGGCATTACGCTGTTTATGCAGATGACAGGGCTCAAGCTGCCCTATCAGGAGGTGCCGAAATACCAGCGGAAGCTCAGGAATATTATGGCATACAATCCGGCTGCGAAAATTCAGGAATTTATCAAAGAGTCCGTGCTGGAAGAGCATGACGTGAACTTTGACAAGTTAAAAGAAGCCAAAAAGAATATCGAGCAGATCAACAACAGCCTGGAGCAGATCAATCAGGAGCTGCAGGATCTGGATTCGATATTGGCGGATTATGACGAGCATGATAAAAAGGCGTTCCGGTTAAAGATCGACGATATTAAAGCGAAATATAAAAAGCTGGTGCAGTATCAGGACGCGATCCGGGAAGCGGAGGAAATCATTCAAAAGAATACGATCACCTGCGCGGCACTGGCAAAGACAATCCGTGAGCAGGAACAGGAGATCGACGAGATTGACAACTATTATTCGGAGGCAAAACGGGCTTTGCATGACCTTGATGTGTCAAAAGCAATCCGAGCCTCGCAGGATGTGCTGCATACGTATGAGGAGCAGTTGGCTGTTTTGCGCGTGGAAATGGACAGGCTGGAAAGCTTTCAGAGACGGATGCAGGAGATGCTCTCGCTGTTGAAAGCTGCCGGGGCCAAGGTGCAGGATGACGCGATGGCCGGCCGGCTGACGTCAAAGGAAGCGGAAATAGCCGAGAAGCAGAGATTTCTTGACTTGTTAAAAGAAGAAATACGAAAATGCCGCGACAGACTGGTGGCAGAGAATGCCTTGCTGGAAAGAGAATTAAGCGGTATTCAGGAGGAATGTACCAGGCAGAATGAAATTATTGAAAACTGCAATAAAAACAGGGCGGATTATTCGTATGTTCAGGAACAGATGGAATTGATTAAGGAGATCAACCGAGAATTCAAGAAACAAGGGCTTTCAGAAGAAGCCCATATGGCATGCGAATATGTCGTAGAGCTGAAGGATGAAGCCTGGCGGGATGCGATCGAAGCATTTTTGGGCATGCACCGCTATGCGATTCTTGTTTCCAGAGAAGCGTTTGACGTGGCGAATGCCGTCCTGGATCAGTCGCAGCACCGCTATGTAGAGCTGGTCAATACGAAGCGGTTGATGGCAAGAGATATGGAATGTGAGGAGGATTCGGTTTTTCATTATCTTCATATCCAGAATGAAACAGCGGCGAATTATTTTAAGTTCTGGCTGGGAAGAATCCACGCGGTTGAGATCGGGCGGGTGCCGGATTTCGATAATGCCATGTCAAAAGAAGGAAAGCTGAGCCGCAACATGGCAGTCACTTATATCAATACAAGAAAAATAAAAAGCTATTGCCTGGGCAGCGAGGCAGTTGAATTAAATAAGAGGGCTGCCCAGAAAAGGCTGCGCGAGCTGGAAAACAGAGAAAAGGAGATCTTTTTAGAGCAAAAGGGTCTGCGTGACCAGTCAAACCGCCTGCAGGCCGGCCTGGACTGTTTTAAAGAGTACAACCTGAACGCGCACAGGGAGGCGGCAAAAACAGCGGAAAATCTGAATGAAGAACGAGGCCATTATCAGGAATTGCTGGAAGCACAGAAAAACAATGCGGAATTTATGGCCTTGAACGAACGGGTGACAGAGCTTGGAAAACAGCTGGATTCCAAAAAGAAGCTCCGCACGGAATGTGTGACGAAAAAGACAATTCTGGAAACAACGGTATCGGAAAAACAGAAGTCAATCAGAGAACTCCAATTCAAAGCAGAGGCGAGGCAGGCGGAACTGGAGGAAGAACGCGCATGCAGCCATTTGGCGGTGGAAAAGGCCATGGAGGAGTACGATGGATTTTTGTCCGGCGCTTATCCAAACGGCGGACTGATGCAGTATGAGACGAAGACAAGGACAGACCGCAGGGTCCGGGAACTGGAAGCCAATATCAATGGAAAGCAGCAGGCCTACAACAACCGCAAGCAGGAAGTGGACAAATTGCCCATGGGATTGGACTGCGAGGCGGCTTACCAGAAAAGAAGAGGCAAGATCTGGATTGATGATCTGCAGGGAATCCAGCAAAAGCTGAAAGAGCAGACCATCACCTATGAGAGAATTTTCAAAAGGGAATTTGTCCTGAATATTTATGAGACTGCGAAGGACGCAAGAAGCGATATTTCTGATATCAACAAAGAATTGCGGAAGCTTCAGTTTTCCACCAAATATCAGTTTGATGTGAAAATGCTGAGCGACAGCTCCGATTACGCAAAAATCCTGCGTTATGCGGAATATCTGCAGGAAACCAACAACATGTCCGACGGGCAGATGACGCTGACCGGATTGATGGGATATGAACAGGACGAGGTGGAGACGAGAGAGAAGGAAATAAGGGATATCATCAATAAGATTATTGATCACAATGACATTGCGGAGATCAGGAAGTTTGCAGATTACCGGAATTATATGAGCTATGAAATCATAATCAACAATGCGGAGGTAAAGGACGGCAAACTGTCCAAGCAGGTAGGCTATAATTCAGGAGCCGGAACACAGATCCCGTATACGCTGATTCTTTCCGCTGCCCTGTCCATGCTGTATAATGTGAGGGTAAATTCCGTGAGGCTGATTTTTATTGACGAGCCGTTTGAGAAGATGAG
This sequence comes from bacterium 1XD42-54, assembly GCA_003612585.1. GTDB lineage: Bacteria > Bacillota > Clostridia > Lachnospirales > Lachnospiraceae > Choladousia. The sequence continues at coordinate 2,603 of RAZH01000020.1, read as the reverse complement.
CGACCACAATATAAAGCTGATGCTGGAGTTCTTTAAAAACCAGAATTTCCAGGTAATATTCTGCGCGCCGCCGAACAAGCTGGAATCTATCGGCAGCGAGTGCGGTGTGATTATTCCGGTCCTCAAAATCAGCAATGACAATATGCAGATCGGAAAGGTGAGATTCCATGAGCAGTAAGGATGAGAAAAAGGCGATCCTTGACCGTCTGCTGAAAAAATACAACAGCCGGTCCGCAAAAAACATTGATACAAACAGAAGAATTATTGTAAAGCCCGCAGAAATATATAAGAATTATCCGCAGAACAATGCGGAAATAGCTAAAAAACAATGCCTGAACGAGGCAGCATCCAGCCTGCTTGAGCTTGGATTTGTGGCAGTGGATTATCTGAAGTTCAGCGAGGATATCGAAAAGATATATCTGTGCGAAGAAAAGCTGGATGCAATCTATGAGTATCTGAAAAAGGAATATCAGGTTGTCCCTCAGAGCGCTGTTTCAAGGCAGATACAGGAGACTGTAAAAAAGTACCGTGTGGCAGGCGGCCCTATGGTACAGAGATATTGTGAGGAAGTTCTCAGACAGGCAGAGGACCCGAGGCTTACAATGGTTCCGGAAAGAATTGCGGCGAACCTGAAAATGATTGATTTTCTGGAGCAGAATCAGGAGAATCTGTACGCGCGCGAAGCCTCCATGCTGGTGTATGGCGATTCCAAGTGGTTTGAAGACAATAACCGTGAGGAGGTGTGTACCTTCTTAAGAGGCGCGACAGAAACACCCAGGGAGGACAGCGAAAAGAACGACGCCATATTGGGACTTTTTTACATTGCACCGGCAGAACAGGAGATTTTCATAAAAGGCAGCTGGAACATCGCGTGGGAGCAGTACAGCCTGGAGACCTCAAAGCTGCAGGGCGGGCTTGCAATCACGTCAGGCGATCTGCAGCGCATTCAGAGAATCACCGTCACGTCCCCCGCAGTGCTGACTGTAGAAAATAAGGCGTCGTATCAGCGCATACAGCCGACAGACTGTGCGATGATGTATCTCGGCGGGTTTGCCGGCCGTCATCAGATACAGTTTTTGCGCAAGGTAATTCACGATAATCCGGATGTAAAATATCAGCATTTCGGGGATATTGATGTGGGCGGTTTCCTGATTCACAGACATCTGTGCAGGGAAACAGGACAGGATTTTGCGCTGTACTGCATGGGTATCGAGCAATTGAAAGATGCGCGTTTTCAAAATTGTCTGAAAGCGTTAACCGATTCTGACCGAAGCAGGCTGGAAACGCTCACGCGGGATGCTTCCTATAGCGGGGTTTTAAATTACATGAAAGAACATAATGTAAAACTGGAACAGGAAATCGTAAGCTACTATCTGGAAAAAGACAGAGGAACACTGTAAAAATGAAATTATTGATTTACAGAGTGTTTTTTGGCAAAATGAAACAGGGAACAGTCTGTATGCATGGAGGTAGGTATGTCGAGTTATGAACGGCATTACGAGGCGCTGAAATATGCGATGGAAACGATTGCAGAATCGCCGGTGGCAGGTTATGTGAAGGAGCTGTATCTGTATGGAAGCTTCAGCCGCGGTGATTATAAATGGAACAGCGATGTGGACCTGCTTCTGACACTGGATGAACAGGTGGAAAAGAAATGCAGGCGGGAAATTCATATGCTGAAGAGCCAGGTGACCCGGGACGTGCCCGGCGCGGTGGAAGTGGATCTGAAGATTGTATTTGGAGATGACTGGAAGGAAAATAATATGACGTATTATCAGAATATCCGGAAGGAGGGAAAAAAGCTTTGGTGAGAAAACTGGAAAGTTACTTTGATTTTGCAGAAAATGATTACATGTATTTTCAGGAATGCTACAAAGCCGGCATGGTATTTAATCAGATGGGAGCCATTGCCCAGGGAATCTGTGAAAAGTATATGAAGCACATAGTGGAAGAATACGTAGTTCCGGACAGCGATGAGGAATACAATGAGAAAGAACGGGTGCTCCGTACGCACAGCCTTACAAGGCTTATGCGCTATATACAGGAAAATCTTCCGGAATTTCAAGTGGACAGGCAGAAGCTCCGGATTATAGACGGACTTTATTTTGCTACACGTTATCCGGGAGACGACAGTATCAGCATCGGAAAGGAAGAACTGGACGAATGCCAGGACGCGGTACTGGAATGCAGGGAAAAGACAGTCTGTTTTATGGAAGCACAAAAGCAGCGCAGCCCGGCGCGGCAGGAAGAACTGGCGCAGGACATGGCTCGGCTTCCCGGAAGACCGAATGGATGAGGGATGAAAGGAAAACAGAAGGTTATGCTTGCCTATGGGAAGTTAGCGTTTTACGGGTGGCCACAATTTGATTTATTGTAAAGGATATATTATTATAATTTTGTAGTTTTGTATAAAAGGAGGAACGATGGTATGCCCCAGATGATCCATACACTGCTTACTCAATATTTATCAGAAGTACAAAATGATGTTGTATCATTTTAGTTGACACCTTACACTCAAGGATTTGATGTATAATCAAAGAGAAATAAGGAGGCAACTACAATGGCAAAAAAACAACGGAAATACGACATGGAATATAAAATCC
>RAZH01000001.1 GCA_003612585.1 bacterium 1XD42-54 | reverse complement strand
CAAGCTTATCCAAGCGTGGAGAAAGGAAGAAGAAGACTTTTGAAGCGAAAACGGAAGGGTTAGAAAGAAAAGAGAAAAAAGGACTTGCAAAAAACGGAAAGATATAGTATCCTGTATGTGGTTTTGAAGGTATGTTAAGAACAGAATATACCTGAAGATATTCCTCGATAGCTCAATGGTAGAGCATTCGGCTGTTAACCGAAGGGTTGTTGGTTCGAGCCCAACTCGGGGAGTTTTGTAGTATCTAAGAAAAGATACAAAAACATGGCTCCTTGGTCAAGCGGTTAAGACATCGCCCTTTCACGGCGGTAACACGAGTTCGATTCTCGTAGGAGTCACTTATATGGCGCGATAGCCAAGTGGTAAGGCACGGGTCTGCAACACCCTTATCACCGGTTCAAATCCGGTTCGCGCCTCTTAAAAAGCTTCTGGTTTTCCAGAAGCTTTTTTATTTTCTTAGTTTAAAAAGCGTATCTTATTCAAATAGATGAACCGACTATCTTTTACGTTTCCTCAAATAAACAATCATTTTTGGTGAAAGAAGCAGATCTATACAAAGTGAGCAAAATAATCCAAGATAACATTTCAGCATAAGCAATGATTATATTACCGAGAGCAGAATATTTTTTTAGCTTTTTCTTTTGATTTTCAGATAATAAAAGATTAATAAATAAATATATTGACAAAATATAAAAATAATGTTATATTTTTGACAATCCAACAAGGGAGTAGCCGAACATCCAAAAGGTGGGTTTGAAAACGTCAGAACGGTGCGATGTGTACCCGTATCAAATGAGATGGCGAGACTTATTGTGACTGAGTCATGATAGGTCTTTTTTTCATATTAGATGAAATATCCGGATATTTATAAAGTAGCTTTTTGCTCTACCATGGGAGTGAGTTCAAAAGTAAGATTTTGAAATGAACACCTGAATGATTGTTGAAAGGAGAGGTGAGTATGGGAGAAGAGTTATCACAGAAGTTGGAGTAATAATGGAGTAATAAGGAAAAACAGCATGGACATTGGGGAATTGCGAAAGGAGAAAGAGTATGAAAAATAATATAATGTCTGGGATTATTCCGGTTCTGACCGTAGCAGCGATTGTAATAGTAGTATTTGCGTTGGTACTTATTGTATCGAAAGTTATGTATAAGAAAGCGCCACCGAATGTGGCAATGATTGTGACCGGGCCGGGAGGCTGTAAAACAGTGATTGGTAAAGGCTGTTTTGTGATTCCGATCTTACAGCGTGTGGATTATTTGTCACTTGAAAATATTCAGTCAGACTTTACTTCAAGAGATGAAATTCCTACAAGAGACGCCATTAATATAATGGTAGATGCAGTTGCAAATGTAGCGGTTTCTCAGCAACCTTCTTTATTAAAAGTGGCGGCATCAAAATTTATCGGATATAAACCGGATCAGATCAGAGAAATCATTACGCCGGTTCTGGAAGGAAATATTCGAGAAATCATTTCTCAGACAACGCTAAAAGAATTGATCCAGGGGGACAAAAAAGCGTTTGCTGAAAAAGTGATTGAAAATGTGACACCGAACTTAAGAGATATGGGTCTTGATCTGACAACGTTTAACATTCAGAATTTTAAGGATCGTAATGGTGTCATTGAAAATCTGGGATTGGAAAATACAGTGCAGATCAGCAAGGATGCAGCGATTTCAAAAGCAAATGCAGAGCGAGAAATTGCAGTGGCAAGAGCGGAAGCTTCCAGGGCTGCAAATGAAGCACAGGTAGCAGCTGACACGGAAATTGCAAAAAAACAGAATGAGCTTGATGTGCAGAGGGCGGAACTGAAAAAGATTTCGGATATCAAAAAAGCGGAAGCAGATGCAGCATATCAGATTCAGCAGGAAGAGCAGAGAAAGACAATTGAAATTACGTCCGCGGATGCCAATCTTGCTCGTCAGGAAAAGGCAATTGAGTTAAAGGAACGCGAGGTTGCAATTACAGAAAAATCACTGGAAGCTACGGTGAAAAAACAGGCAGAGGCGTCAAAATATGCAGCACAGCAGGAAGCAGACGCACATCTGTATAAAACACAAAAGCAGTCAGAGGCAGAGCTGTATGAGCGTCAGAAACAGGCAGAGGCTGAAAAATTCGAAGCATTGCAACGCGCCGAGGCACAGAAAGCAAAGGCAGAGGCCGAGAAATATGCGAAGGAACAGGAAGCGGAGGCAGTCAAAGCAGCGGGTCTTGCCGAGGCGGAAGCCATTGCTGCAAAAGGAAGGGCAGAGGCCGAGGCGATTCAGGCAAAAGCGCTTGCAGAGGCAGAAGGTATCCTGAAAAAAGCAGAGGCGATGAAACAGTACGGAGAAGCAGCACAGATGGATATGCAGCTCAAGGCTTTGACTTCATATTTTGAGCAGCTTCCGTCGATTGCGAAAGCTGCGGGAGAGGCTTACACCAATGTAGATTCCATTCGGATGTACGGCGGAGATTCCGCACAGTTGACAGGAAATATTCTGAATACAGTGACGCAGATTTCAGATGGTCTCGGTGAGTCCCTTGGAATTGATGTGAAAGCATTGTTGGCTGGATTTATGGGCGCATCACTGAAAGATTCTGGGAAAGGAAAGGATATCACTGTGAATGTGAATACCAGTGAAACACAAAACGAAGGCAGTAACTAAAGCGATTACCAAGGTGGAAAGCAGAAAGCGCCGGGTTAACCGGCGCGCCTGTTTTTCATTAAAAATAAAAGTGTAAATATGAGGAACAGTGGAAAGATCATACCGGATAAGATTCCAATCTTCATATTGCCTCCGGCCTGTCCGGAAATGAAACCGACAAGGGTAGGACCACCTGCGCAGCCGATATCTCCGGCCAGGGCCAGAAAAGCAAACATGGCAGTTCCACCTTTGGGAATATTGCGGGAAGAAAGACTGAAGGTACCAGGCCACATGACACCAACCGAAAGGCCACAAAGTGCACATCCAGCAAGACCAAGGACCGGATTTACAGAACATGCCGCGAGCAGATAACTGGTGAGGCAGAGCAGGCCACACCAGAACATATAATGATACAGGGAGAGCTGTTCGCTGAATTTGGCATAAATGATTCTGGAAAGCCCCATTAAGACAGCAAATGCGCATGGTCCTGCAAGGTCTCCGATTGTTTTGGAGACGTTCAGGCTGGCTTCAGCAAATGCGGAAGCCCATTGACTGATTCCCTGTTCACAGGCGCCTGCACAGATCATTAAAACAATCATAAACCAGAACTTGCGGGTTTTTAGAAGCGCAGGGATAGTCATGCCGGTACCTTCTTCATTCAGGGAAGCAATCGGTACTTGTGTGAAATACAAGGCGTTCAGAAGTGGAATAACAGCCCAGATGCAAGCCAGGATGCGCCAGTTCTGAACACCAAAAATCATAAAAAACAAGGTAGAAAGGATAATTACTGCGGCATGTCCCCAACAATAAAAGGAATGGAGTAGACCCATCGCTGCTTTTTTCCGCCGGGTAGGGCATGACTCAACAATCGGGCTAATCAGAACTTCGATCAGTCCTCCACCAATTGCATAAATAATTCCAGCAGACAGGAGGCCGAGAAATGGGTCCGGCACGAGCTCCGGCAGAAAGGCAAGCGCCAGAAGCCCTGCACAGGAAAAGAGCTGTGCGGCAACCACGCAGATCCGATAGCCAATTCGATCCGTCAATCCTGCGGCCAGAAAGTCAACGAGAAGCTGTATTCCAAAGTTAAAGGTAATGAGCAGCGATATTTTTTCCAGAGAAATATCATATTCCCGTTGAAATGTTAAAAATAACAGTGGCACAAAGTTGTTTACAATTGCCTGAATGATGTAGCCGATAAAGCAGGCGTACAGCGTGTGATTGTAATTTTCTTTTAAACAGGATTTCATGTGAAAGTACCTCAAATCAAATAGTTTTATGGATTTGGTAAAAAAGGCCAGACGGCCAACATAAAGAATTTTAGGAGAAAGGTTTTGCTTTGTCAATAAAATTAGAAAATTGCAAAACATCGGTAAAAGCGGTTTGTTGGAAAAGTGTTGCGGTACTTAAATTTTTCTGAACATTTTTTTGCATGCCTTGACAATTTCTGGCTGTTTTTTTAAGATGAATTTATCACAAGCAACCAGCCGGAACAGTGGCGTTCAGGAACAGTACAGCGCATCGGCAGGGAAAAATCTGTGATACAGAAAGGGGTGGCCTTATGGTCAGAAAAACACAGGTGGAGATAAAACAGGGAATTCGGGGAGGCAATGGCGAGGCAGAGTTTTATCATATTGTCTCCAAAGAGGAACTGAACGGGCATGGTGGTATGTATGCGCTTGTCCGGTTAAAACCGGGAAGCAGTATTGGCTGGCATGAGCACATTGACAACACAGAACCATATTTTATATTAGAGGGCAAAGGAATTTTTGTTGATCATGATGGTTCGAGAATTGCGGTTGGACCAGGTGACGTCTGTGTAATCGAGATAGGTCAGGGTCATGCGATAGAAAATAATTCTGATAAAGATTTAGTATTTATGGCTTTAATTTATAATAAATAGACAGGAGGATTTGAATATGAATTTTGAAATGTTTGGAAAAAAGGTGAAACAGTTTGGTAAGGATACCGTTGAAGAAGTACAGAAAATGAATGAGGTCAGACAGCTGAACAACAAAGTGAGCGATACCAAAAAGCAGATTAATAATCTGTATACGGAAATCGGCAAAAAGTTGTATGAACAGTACAAGGAGGCGCCTTTTTCCGGTTTTGAGACGGAAATAGAGACGATCAATGAAAAGAGTGATTTGATTGAAGAGCTGAAAGAGCAGATTCGCAAGGTAAAGGGTGTTGTTCTGTGTCCGTGCTGTAATATGGAGGTAGGAGAAAAAGAGCGTTTCTGTTCAAACTGTGGCAATAAGATGCCGGAGGTTGTGAATCCGGACGAAACAGATGAAAATGCCATTGTCGTAGATTCTGTGGATGTAACGGAGGCAGAGTCTGCCGAAAAAAGTGACGGTGCGGCAGTCCATGATACAACAGAGGAAACAATGGAAGCAGAAGCAGTGGAAGAAGCCGCGGAAACGGCAGAAGAAGGTGCTGAGGTAGAAGAAAATGAAGAGGTAGTAGAAGAAACTGTGGCGCCAGAGGAAGAAAAAGAAGAAGTAGTAGAAGGAACTCAGGTTGCACAGGAAAAAAGTGGAGAAGTAGTCGAATAGATACAAGGATAGAGAACACGAAAGCAGAGGCGAAAATAAGCAAGCAGCAAAACATAAAATGACAAAAGATGATGAGGCATAAAGCCGGGGAGAAGAGGATGTATTTTTATTTGCCGACCAGGATTTACAGCGAAAGAGATTCTGTAAAAAAGCATGGAAACGAATGGGCGTGTCTTGGCAGGAAGGCTTTGATTGTAACGGGAAAGAGTTCAGCAGAAAACGGAGCTCTACAGGATGTTATAGAAGCGCTTGAAAAGCAGGGAACCTCGTATTTTGTATTCGATGAGACACAGCAAAATCCATCCGTGGAGCTTGTGTTAGAAATCAGAGAAACAGGCATTGAGCAACAGGTGGACTTTGTGGTTGGTATTGGCGGCGGTTCGCCGATGGATGCGGCAAAAGCTGTAGCTTTGATGCTAGCTCATTCTGATAAAGGAGCGGAATTTCTCTACGAAAGAAATATTGCCGGGGAGCAGGATTATGATGCGGCCTTTCCGGTGGTTGAGGTACCTACAACGTGCGGAACAGGATCAGAGGTCACGCCTTATGCCATTTTGACGCGCCATGATACATGTATTAAGGCAAGTCTGCCTCACAAAATTTATCCGGCGTATGCGTTGGTAGACGGCAAATATCTGTTAGGTACGAAACGTGAGATTATTGTGAATACAGCAGTAGATACTCTGGGGCATTTTATTGAAAGCTATATCAATACAAATGCGACGGATTTTAGCCGGATGCTCTGCGAGTATGGACTGGGTGTTTGGAGAAGTGTGAAAAATGTTCTGATTGGGGCCGGGCTTACGGTTCAGGAATGTGATGCGATGATGTTTTCCTCTACTTTGGCAGGAATGGCCATTGCGCATACCGGAACGGCGTTGCCGCACGGTCTGAGTTATTATCTGACGTATGAGAATGGAGTGCCGCACGGCAGAGCAGTCGGCTATTTTCTGCCGGGATATCTTGCGGCATCGGGACCGATGATTCGTAAAAAGATACTTTCTTATGCCGGATTCCCGGATATGCAGTATTTTACAGCATTTATTCACAGACTGCTAGGAGCTGAGAAAATGGACGAAAAATTGATGAAAAAGGCAGTGAGTGGCCTCATGTCAAACGAGAGTAAGCTGCGCAATGTACCATTTGAGGTGACAGAAGATTTGCTGTATCGGATTTGCAACCGATATTCCCAATAAATGTTTGTATTCTGTAAGTAGCTTTTGCTGACAAAAACGGAGTCGCTGCGAAATATGGGAGAAAGAGATTTTATCCTGTATTTGGCAGCGTTTTTTTGACGGTGGAAGGGTTGGCATCTTATGGGAAATTGTGTTATACTGTGCGGGAAACTTTGCGCGTGGTGTGAGCCGGGATGAGATAGGCGCGCATTCGGACGAAGCCGCATAGGATAAAGAAAGCGGTGGGAAAAGAAGAAAAGGAGCGATGTGATGAGGGGTTCATATAAAGAAGAGATGGATCGTTTGGTGGGGAAACTGCTTCAGAGTTATCAGGAATATCCGGAAATTTGCAGTATCAGTACGAGACACAGATTGAATAACGATATTATTGTTGATTTGCTGGAGAAGATCAGGAGTATTGTTTTTCCGGGATTTTTTGAGACAAAGACGTTAAATGACCATTTTATAGAATACCATGTGGGGGAATTGCTGGAAGATATTCAGTACCGCCTGACTAAGCAGGTGACAAAGGCGTTGTTTCATTCTGAGCATGCACCGGCAAGTGAAGAGGAGGCGCTCGAGACGGCTGAAGTGATTGTGAGTAAGTTTTTAAAACGGCTTCCAGCGCTGCGGGCAGTTCTGGCAACAGATGTACAGGCGGCGTATGATGGAGATCCGGCAGCTTTTAATACAGATGAGGTCATTTTTTCTTACCCAGGTGTGTTTGCGATCACGGTGAACAGAATTGCACATGAGTTGCATCAGCTGGGGGTACCGCTGATTCCGAGGATTATGACGGAGCATGCGCACAGCCTTACGGGGATTGACATTCATCCGGGAGCAACGATCGGAAGTTACTTTTTTATTGATCATGGCACGGGTGTAGTAATCGGAGAGACGACAAGAATCGGCTCGGGTGCCAAAATTTATCAGGGCGTTACCTTAGGAGCACTCTCGACAAGAGGCGGACAGAGCCTGCGGGGGGCTAAGAGGCATCCGACGTTGGAGGATAATGTGACCGTTTATTCGGGGGCTTCAATTCTTGGCGGAGAGACAGTGATCGGAGAAGGCGCTGTGATCGGTTCGAATGCGTTTATTACCTCTTCAGTGCCGGGCGGAACAAGGGTCAGCATTAAAAATCCTGAGTTGCAGTTTAAGGATCGTATCCGGATGACAGAGCTTGGACAGGAAGGTTTCTGGAAAGGAAATGACTGATAGGCTTGCTGGCGATTACAAAAGAGATAAAAGGACGGAGGCGTAAACGGTGCAGAAAACTCACAGTGATCGGGAAAACAAAGCTGCGCAAGCAGGCAAAGAAATAGAAGTTGTGCAAATGGAATGTGCAGATGAGAAAGGCAGAGCTGTGCAAGCAGGCGAGGAAATGAAGGTTGTGCAAACGGAGCGTGCGGGTGAGAAAGGCGAAACTGTGCAAATGGAGCGTGCAGGTGAGAGAAGCGAAGCTGTGCAAGGGGCACATGGAGGACAGAAACGGGAGACTGTGCAGATAGAACAGAAAAACCAGGGAGCCCAGGCTGAGCATAACATCAGCGCTACCTGGGCGGAAGAGGCTATTATGGATCTGGATGATTTCATTGAGTCTCAGGGTGTTTACATTCGGCAATAGAGTTTTTAACTAGGTTACATCCGTGCGCAGTGCGATCGGATATCAGTTTCCATGTCAATATTCAATATCGGTTTTTAATATCAGTTTCCGGTATCAAGTAAGCAGCTATTCTGCGGCATAGATGAACAGCGGGATGGTTGCCAGGGAGAAGAAGCATTTTGAAAATTTGGTTTATGATAATCACAAACAGAAATGCAGGTCCTTTCTTTAAAGACTGTATTGTAATCCCCGTCTGACCGTGTGTCCGGCGGGGATGCTGTTTATGCAAAGATACAGGGCAGACTGCTGAAAGATACAAAGAGTTGTTCTGTCTGGTTTAAAGTAATATTTTAAACGGGAATTGTCCAGAGAAATATTGAGAAGAAGTTTGGAGGTACAGACAAGAAGTTTTACATTTCGGCGAAAAGAATAGCAGAAGAAAAAGGGAGGATTAGATGAAATGAAACGATTGATACTGGCATCAGCGTCGCCAAGACGCAGAGAGCTGTTGGAACAGATCGGGCTGAATTTTGAAGTGATACCGAGCACGTGCGAGGAAATGATTACAAAAGAGAATCCGGGTGAAGTAGTGGAAGAGCTTTCAAGACAGAAAGCGGAAGATGTGGCAGAAAGAATTACCGAAGGAATCGTGATTGGTTCAGATACCGTAGTGTATCATGCAGGGCGTATTCTTGGGAAACCTGTGGATCGGGAAGACGCCAGAGCAATGTTGCAGGGACTTCAGGGCGGTGCGCATTCTGTGTTTACCGGTGTCACAGTAATCATAAAGGAAAATGGCAACAAGAACTGTCATACATTTTTTCAAGAGACACAGGTGTATGTACTACCGATGACGGGAGAAGAAATCGAGCAGTATCTGGATACGAAGGAGCCTATGGATAAAGCAGGGGCATACGGAATACAGGGCAGGTTTGCTGCCTGGATTGAAAAAATAGAGGGCGATTATAATACAGTGGTTGGCCTGCCTGTATCAGCTTTGTGGCAGGTACTGAAAAAATATATGGAATAGCGCGTGCAGTAACTAAAAATATAGATTATTCGCCTGCTTCCGGATAATGAACCTCCACGAGAAATAATCCCTGGGCAGGTGCTGTGAATCCTGCAAGTGCCCGGTTCTGACTTTCGAGGATGGTGGGAAGCTGTGTTGGGAGGAGGTCACCCATACCGATTTCGATCAGTGTTCCAGTGAGGATGCGTACCATGTGATACAGAAAGCCGTCTCCGCAGTACCGGATATACAAAATACCATCCACGAGTTCAAAGGATATGTCATAAATGGTACGGACGGTTGATTTTTTCATATGACGATTGGCACAGAAGCTTTTGAAATCATGTGTGCCGATCAGATAAGAGGCCGCCTCCTGCATTTTCTGGGGATTCAGCGGTTCTTCGATGCGGTAGAGATAACGCCGGTTGAAAATATTGGCAATCGGACCGCAGTCGATCCGGTATTCATAGATCTTGCTTTCGGCGCTTAAACGCGCATGGAAACGGCTGTCTGCTTTGGAGACAGACAAAACACGAATGTCCAGAGGAAGATACTGATTAAAATACGTTTGGATTTCCTGACAGGAAAAACGGCTGAGCATTCTTGGAACGTGGTAGTTTGCAACCTGGCGAAGTGCATGGACGCCGGCATCGGTACGGCCGGAACCGTGGATTTCAACCGGCTCTCCGTAGAGATGTTCCAGGATGTTTTCCAGTTTCTCCTGAATGGTGTCCGAAGTGTTGCCCTGGCGCTGCCAGCCGTTGTAACGTGTGCCGTCGTATGCAAGAATCAGACAAAAATTTGCCATATTATGCATCCCCCTGTTCTATGAACTGAAATATTGTATATTTGTTGAGTTCTCCGATTTTTGCGTAGCCGTAAGCAGAAAAGGTGTCCATAGGCGACTGGCCGCGCAAATCCATGATAATAAAATTGCATTTGAGTTTTTTGGCACATTTGGCAATTTGTTTGAAATTCGGTTCCGTGGAATTGACCTGTTTGTAGAGTGTATGGCTGTATTTTCCAAGGGAACCTTTGCCGCGTCTTCCGTATGGCATCAGAATTGATGGGTCATAGACGCGGGCATATGCGCCGATATGTTCATCTGTGGCGAGGCGCACTAGTTCAAGTCCGTCTGCGGCCGCTTTGTTGTTGATCAGGTTGCAGAGATAAACTACTTCACTTGGAACCTTCTGCGGATTGTCTGCCAGAAAGAAATTGTTGGCAGCGAACATGCCTTTGCCGCTAACGGCAATGATTGCGGAAAAAAGAAGCATCAGGATAAGCTTTTGTATTTTGGTTTTTCTTTTTTTCAGAAAATCTGCCGCTGCCAGCGCGATCAGGAAGACAGTAGGAAGCAGCCACAGAACTCTCCAGTAAACTTCATCGCCGAGACAGGCGTGGATGATGGCCGCGGTGAGCGGACAAAGAAAAATGAATAACAGCAACGCGGAATAGAGCAATACGAAGCGCGTATTTTTTTCCTTTCGTTTTTGTACCAGAAGATAGATCACAGCGGCAAGCAAAAGATATTGGTAATAGCCGCCCTCCCAGTACATTTTCCAGTTGGAAAGGATCCATGTCATGAGTTCTTTCATAGGATTCCATATCTCCTTAACACTAAAATCATAATATATGCAACACCGCATATCACAGACGGCAGACAGCAAAGCAGGCCCACTGCCATTCTCCGAAGACTTTTAAAATGAATGGTTGCGATCAGCGTAAAGCAGCCCATCATAATCGGAGTAAGAATGATACCGACGGAGGTAAGCAGACAGGCGCCAAGGTTGGCCATGCCGTATAACAGCCAGGAATATTCCGGTTTTTCTTTCATGATAACGGACAAGGAAAGCCAGATTACAAGCGGCAGCATAAATGCGGCGAGCAAGGCTTTCCCCTGCCAGATACGGATCATCTGGAAACTGCCGGAATTGTAAGTGGAATAGGCAGAAAACCAGAAGAGCACAGCTGCGAGGAACAGAAAAATACCACGGGCATCCTTATCTTTGGCAAACCATTTTTTTACGAGCTGGTACAAAGCCAGATAAGATGCAGGCAGAAAGACAGCCGGAAAAATCGTGTGCGCAGTGATGGCCGCATGAAGTCCCCCTACCAGTTGGCTGATCACAGCCAGAAAAATCGGGAACGGCGACAGAATATATCTGCGCGGTAATTCACGGTAGGCAAGTCCCGTATAAGAGTTTACGTGAAAAATGCTGTCCTCATGGATCGCTGTAGTAGACGCAGCTACGTAAAGTGCGTCGTCTGCATCAAGATGTGCGTAGCGGACAACGACAAAAACCTGGAGCGCAATTAAAAGGACTGCCATCCAGAAAAATAAAGAGGTATCCTGCAATTTTTCCTTTGTGGGAAACCATGTGGAAAAACCACGTTTTTTCATACTGAAAAGGCCGGCACCAGTAGCAATACACATAACTACGGCATAGCAGATAACAAGAACATGAAGCGGCTGATCTGCAAAGAGCATGGGTACCGTCAAAAGTTCTGTCGCTGCAAATATAAATAGATAGCCGGTCAAAAAGCTTTCACAGAGCGTAAAGCTTTCTTTTTTTCTTAAAAATAAAGCTCCTGAGGCTGTCGGCACAAAAATAAGCCAGAATGCGGCAAGAAGCGCTTTTATTGTAAAATGCATAAGATCACCTGTCCTTAGAAAAAATGATACAAGATGAGGTTAGCAGGGATTGCAGGAAAAAGCAAGGCAATCTTTCTTAAAAAATTCGAACGGAAATGCCGCAGTCTGGCAGAAAAATTTTGTAAGGGGCTCCTTTATTTATGATGATATGGAAGGTATTGCTACTGAAGAAAAAAACAGGTATACTTGGAATACTAAAAAAAGCGGAAAATTGCCGGATATATCAGTAAGAATTTGCAGGGGGAAACAGTAACAGATGGACAACACGATCAGAACAGAACTGGAAGAGGAATTGCGGGAGCTTCCTGTGATTCAGTATGCATGGGTAGCGAAAGCGGAAATTCCTTTTTCAGAAAAGGTACGTACAATTTGTAAAGAGGAGTGCCCGCGTTACGGGAAAAGCTGGGCATGTCCGCCAGGCGTAGGTACGGTTGGGGAATGTCGTGCGATTTGTGATGAATTTGAAGGTGCATTTGTCTTTACGACAGTGGCGGAAGTGCAGGATATTATGAATATGGAAGAGACGCTGGCAACGAGAGATGGACATGAGGAAGTGACGCGCGAAATCCGTGATCTGTTTCGAAAACGTTCTTTCCGGACGTTGGCAATGTCAGGTGATTCCTGTGCAATTTGTCCGGAATGTGCCTACCCGGCGGGACCGTGCAGGCATCCGGATCGGATGATCCCTTGTATTGAGGGATTTGGTATTGTGGTACCGCTATTGGCGCAGCGCGCAGGAATCGCGTTTGAGAACGGGGGCGGTGTTGTGACATGGTTCGGATTGATTTTGTATGGAAGATAATTTTATAAATAAAAAATTTTACGCGTTAGTTTCCGGAAAAATGTATTTTTTGACTGAGTTCACAGATTTACCACATATTTATCACAGTTTTGTCAAAGGGCGCGGATATACTCTGAACTAACAAAGAGACAATGGACTGGGAATAGGAGATTTGATTTCTGAACGAATTTCCAATTTTTCAGACAAAATATACCAGGAGGGATTTTATATGAAGAAGCAGACTTTACTTTCTTTCTTATGTGCAGGAACTTTAATGGTTGCAGCGGTTACAGGACTGACCGGGTTTGCAGACGGAGAAAATACTTCCAGTGAGGCAGGCGGTTACACGCTTCTGTCTACAGCGGAGGTAGATGCGGCGGAGGTTAAGAAAACAGACGGCACGATTACAGGGGTTTCGGATATTGTAAAAGAAGTGATGCCGGCAGTTGTATCAATTACGAACAAATCCGTGCAGGAGGTACGGGATCTGTTCAGCATGTACGGCATGTATGGTTTTGGAAATGGCAGGACTTACACGTATGAGAGCGAGAGCAGGGGTTCTGGCATTATTATCGGACAGAATGAAGATGAATTGCTGATCTGCACGAACAATCACGTGGTAGAGGGCGCGACAGAGCTTACCGTTGGTTTTGTAGATGACGCGGTATATGAGGCAGTCGTAAAAGGAACCGATCCGGAAAACGACCTGGCGGTTGTGTGTGTGAAGCTTTCTGACCTGAAGGATGACACGAGAGACCAGATCAAGGTTGCTCAGATCGGAGACTCCGATGATCTGCTGGTAGGCGAGCAGGTTGTTGCAATCGGAAATGCGCTTGGATATGGACAGTCTGTGACGACTGGTATCGTCAGCGCTTTGAACCGCACGATCCAGGCGGACGGATATGATAATACAAAACTGATTCAGACGGACGCTGCGATCAATGGCGGAAACAGCGGCGGAGCGCTTCTCGATATGAATGGTCGTGTGATTGGCATTAATTCAGCAAAGATCAAGGCAGCAGGCG
The DNA here is from genome assembly GCA_003612585.1 of bacterium 1XD42-54. Taxonomy (GTDB): domain Bacteria; phylum Bacillota; class Clostridia; order Lachnospirales; family Lachnospiraceae; genus Choladousia. The sequence goes on along the minus strand of RAZH01000001.1, from coordinate 704,330 downwards.
TGGAGGGCATGGGCTACGCAATTCCGATTTCCTATGCAAAGCCGGTTCTCGAGGATCTGATGAACAAAAAGACGCGTACCGAGACGGTTGAGGAGGAGGATCGTGCTTACATTGGCATTTCCGGGCAGAGTGTGACGGATGAGATGTCTTCCCTGTACGGTATTCCAAAAGGACTTTTTATTACTGAAGTGGCAGAAGACAGTCCGGCCGAGGCGGCAGGATTAAACAAGGGAGACGTTATCACAAAATTTGACGGCAGCGGTATTACTTCGATGGAAGGACTGCGGGAGATACTGGCTTATTATGCAGCAGGCGAGGATGTGAAACTGACAGTCAGCTCAGCTCATGATGGTGAGTATGTTTCTGAGAAGGTTGATGTGACACTTGGCGCGCTGCAGGATTACAGAAACGAATAAAACAGAGTGGGGGTGCCGCACAGGTGGCTGTGCGGCAGCCCTTTTGCAATTGGAAAAATATGGAAACTATGAATGAGAAAATTAATGGATGATTTGCTGAAGAAAGTGGCTTTGGACCGTTTATAATTAAACATTTTGCCACTTCTCATTGTTAACGTGAAAAAGGATTTGCCAAATTGGATTGTGCGTTGTATAATAACGCAGAAATTTATTTCAAATAAGGAGGCCATATTTTATGTCATACACAGAAGAGATTTACGAGCGTGTCGTAGCACAGAACCCGGGTGAGCCGGAGTTTCATCAGGCAGTGAAGGAAGTGCTGGATTCTCTGAAGCTTGTCATTGACGCGAATGAGGAGAAGTATCGTGAAGCCAGCCTGCTTGAGAGACTGGTTGAGCCGGAGCGGGTGATTTCCTTTAAGGTTCCGTGGGTAGATGACAGTGGAAAGATACAGGTAAACAAGGGATACCGTGTACAGTTCAACAGTGCAATCGGACCGTATAAGGGAGGGCTTCGTTTCCATCCGTCTGTAAATCAGGGTATTTTGAAGTTTCTTGGATTTGAGCAGATCTTTAAAAATTCTCTGACAGGACTTCCAATCGGCGGTGGCAAGGGTGGTTCTAATTTTGATCCCAAGGGTAAATCTGACCGTGAGGTTATGGCATTCTGCCAGAGCTTTATGACAGAACTCTCCAAATACATCGGGGCAGACCAGGATGTTCCGGCCGGAGATATCGGTGTAGGCGGAAGAGAGATTGGCTATCTTTATGGACAGTATAAGAGAATGAGAGGCCTGTATGAGGGTGTTCTGACAGGCAAGGGGCTGACCTGGGGCGGATCGCTTGTACGTACGCAGGCGACAGGCTATGGTCTTGTGTACATTCTGGACGCAATGCTGAAGGAACATGATCAGGAGCTTGCAGGAAAGATTGTGGTTGTATCTGGGTCTGGAAACGTTGCAATTTATGCGACGGAGAAGGCGCAGCAGCTCGGCGCAAAGGTTGTAGCGATGAGCGATTCGAATGGTTATGTCTATGATCCGGAGGGAATCAGACTTGATCTTGTAAAGGAAATCAAAGAAGTTCGGCGTGGCAGAATCAAAGAGTATGCGGAGATGGTGCCGGGTGCAGTTTATACAGAAGGAAAAGGCATCTGGAATATCAAATGTGACATTGCACTTCCTTGTGCAACGCAGAATGAGTTGAATCTTGATGATGCAAAGACCCTGAAAGCAAACGGCTGTTTTGCAGTTGCGGAAGGCGCGAATATGCCGAGTACGCGTGAAGCGACCGATTTCTTCCTGGAGGAGGGAATTCTTTTCCTGCCTGGTAAAGCATCCAATGCAGGCGGTGTTGGTACTTCCGCACTTGAGATGTGCCAGAACAGTATGCGTTTGAGCTGGACCTTTGAGGAAGTGGATGAGAAGCTTCAGCGTATGATGAACGACATTTACATCAAAATTTCTGATGCGGCAAAGCGCTACGGTGTAGAGGGCAATTATGTGACGGGCGCAAACATTGCCGGCTTTGAAAAGGTTGCGAATGCGATGCTGGCACAGGGAACAGCACTGTAAAAACAGATATAGAATAGTATATTAGATAACTGCTGCGGGCACAGGCCCGTAGCAGTTTTTTTGTCGTATAGGGAACTTGTCTCCTCATACGACAAAAGCTTCCGCCAGAATACGCAGCTCGCAAAGAAGAAATTAGCTGACGGTTTCATTCTGAAACGCTATGCTTTATCAATGCATGAAAATATGTTAGGATGAAGAAAGCAGGAGGTACGTATGAAATTTTTTCACATTTCAGATTTACATATAGGAAAGCGAGTAAATGGATTTTCCATGCTGGAAGACCAGAGATATATTTTGCAGCAGATTTTAGAGCTGGCGGATGAGAATACTCCAGATGGAATCTTGATTGCCGGTGATTTGTATGACAAGCCGCTGCCATCAGCGGAGGCAGTAGAGATGGTGGACTGGTTTTTGTCACAGTTTGCGATACGGGAGATTCCGGTATGGGCGATCAGTGGAAATCATGATTCGCCGGAGCGTGTCGCCTATGGAAGCGGGATGCTGGAACACGCCGGAATTTATATGAATCGTGTGTTTGATGGAGCGTTGCAGGGTTACTGTGTGCGAAAATCTGCTGAGGGGCGGAAAAAGGAAATCTGCCGGATTACAAAGGCAATGGAGCAGGCTGGTATGCTCGGAGAACAGACAGGGGAAATGGAGCAAGTCTGTATCTGGTTACTGCCATATCTGCGTCCGGCGCAGGTGCGACGTTTTTTTCCTGAGAAAGAAATCGAGACGACGCAGCAGGCGGTTGAGGCCGTACTTGCCGGAGCTGAACTACCGGAAAAACAGATTCATATTTTGGTGATGCATCAGTTTTTGGCGGGAGCGTCTGTATGTGATTCCGAAGAGCTTTCGGTAGGAGGGCTGGATCAGGTGGCTGCTTCTGCCGTAAATGCGTTTGATTATGTGGCGCTTGGACATTTGCACCGTCCGCAGAAGGTTGGGCGGGAGACGATACGCTATTGTGGGTCACCGTTAAAATATTCTTTTTCAGAGGCAGGACATCAGAAATCGGTTACGGTTGTTGAGACAGGTGAGGGAAAGGATGTGTCAATCCGGACGATTGCATTGATGCCGAAACGGGAGTTGCGGGAAATTCGCGGGCCGATCGACAGGCTGTTGGAGAAAGCGGTATACGAGGCAGCTGATCAAAAGGATTACCTGCATATTACGCTGACTGATCAGGAGGAAGTACTGGATGCAATGGGGAGACTTCGGGAGGTATATCCGAATATTATGAGGCTCGATTTTGAAAAGAATCATATGGCAATGGAGGATGGACCACAGACGGTTTTTCTGGATGCGAAGACTCCGGAAGAGCTTTTTGCGGAGTTTTTCATGCTGCAAAACGGCAGGGAGATGAGTGAGGAACAAAGCCGGCTTGTAAAGACATTGTTGTGATTTCATCGTGCGGGAGCGGAAACAATAAGGGCAAGAAAGAAAAAAGGGAATAGAGAAAAAGGGAATAAAGGAGCAGAAAAATGAGACCAGAATATCTGACGATGTGCGCTTTCGGACCATATGCCGGGAGCGTGGAGATACCGTTTTCAAGATTTGGAGATCATGGCTTGTATCTGATTACCGGTGATACAGGAGCCGGAAAAACAACAATTTTTGACGGTATTGTATTTGCTTTATATGGAGAGGCGAGCGGAGATATTCGCAGGCCGGACATGCTGCGCTCCGATTTTGCAGCTCCGACAGAGAAAACGTATGTGGAGCTTGTTTTTACGTGCAGAGGAAAGCAGTATACTGTCCGGCGCAATCCGGAATATATCCGCCCCAAAGCACGGGGGGAAGGGATGACGAAAGAGGGGGCAGATGCTTCTTTGGTGTATCCGGATGGCAGGGTAGTCTCCGGGAGTCGTCAGACAACGAAAGCAGTGGAGGAACTGCTTGGGCTTGAGCGCAGTCAGTTTGTACAGATTGCAATGATTGCGCAGGGCGATTTTCAGAAGCTTCTGCTCGCAGGGACGCAGGAACGGGGAAAGATTTTTCGGAAAATTTTTGATACAGGCTGTTATGAAAGTTTTGCAAAAGAACTGAAAAGACGGCTGTTGGAGACGAAACGTGGATATGAAGAGCTGCAGCGAAGTGCAGAGCAGTATATCAGGGGGATTTTGCTCCCTGAGTGTGAGGAGACTGCTGCGGAGAACGCGGAAATTGGGGGGAAGGAACAGGCTCCGACAACAGAGGCGATTCGGGTAAAGGAAGGGCTCGAAGTGAAAGAAGGAATTCCGGAAAAAGAAGAGAGTTGGGCAGAAGAGCTGCGCGCGCTTTTGAAGAAAGAGAATGCCGTTTATTATGTTGGTGAGGTGGAGCGCGCGCTTGAAGGGTTGCTACAAGAGGAAGGAAAGCGACAGGACAGGAGAAAAGAGCTGCTGAGTGGGCTGGAAGGAGAACGGATGATGCTTCAGGAGCAGCTTGGCAGGTGGCAGCTGCTTGAGCAGACAGAGGCACAGCGCAAGGAAAAACAAGTACTTTTAGAAGCGCTTCAGAAAGAGCTTGCAGTATATAAGGTACAGTATGAGGAAGCCCTTGGCGAGGAGCCGGTGGCAAGACAGGCGGAGGAACGGCTGGCAGTTTTAACAGAACAGATGAATCGCTATGAAGCTTTTGAAAAGCTGGGGGAATCTATTGCATCACTTACGAGCGTGCAGGAGCAGGAAGAGCAGAAAATCAAAAAGCAGGAAATTACATTGCAGAGGATTCAGGAGTCTGTGATAGATGGAGAATCGCGGCTTCAGTCGATCGGGAGGCCTGATGAGAGTCTGTACCTTCTGAAAATGGAAGAAGAAAAGGCAGTTTTGCGGCAGCAGCGGCTTCAACAATTGGAGGAAATGCTGCAGGAGGCTGGGAAGCAGGGGCATCTCCGGGACATGGCGCGGAAGGAATTTACGCAGGCAAGGCAGGAGAGTACGGTTCTCGGAAAGAAATATGTAGATTTGGAAGCAGCATTTTTAAGCGGGCAGGCGGGGATTCTGGCCCAGAGCCTTGAGGCAGGAAAACCGTGCCCTGTGTGCGGGGCGAAGGAGCACCCGGTTCCGGCAAAGGCGGAGACTTGTGTACCGTCGGAGGAGGAGCTCAAAAAGCTGGCAAAGCAAAGAGATACGGCACTTTCTAATACAGAGAGGGCTGCTGATATTGCGGCAAGTGAAAATGGAAAATATGAGCAGATTTGTAACGCACTGGAGACATGGTGTAGCCAGGAAGGAATCTGGAATTTGGAAGATCGTGAAAGCCGGGAAGGAGAAGGTGTTTTAGAAGGAAGGGTAAAATCACTGGAACAGGAGGCCCGGGGATATTTGCAGGAACAGTCTTGGGAACTGAACGGAATTATGCAGCAGCATCGTGTCAGAAAGCAGGAATTACAGTTGCTTCTGACGGAAAAAAAGGCGCTGGAGAAAGAGCTTTTGCAGCTGAAGGAAAGAAGCACTACGCTTCAGAAGGAGCAGGAGTTGTGTTTGCAGGAGCTGATCCGGTGTCGTGCGCAGAGGCAGGAAAAAGAATTGCAGTGGAGGGAACAGAAAAGCAGTCTTTTTTATGAGAATCGCACAGAAGCGGAAAAAGATGTGCAAAGGCTTGCGCAAAAAAGCAGTCAGATTATGGAGCGGATTTCGGTCGCCCGGACCGCACTGGAGAAGTGTCAGAGCAGGATTCAGGCAGAAACACATGCTCTGGAGCTCTTGAAAGCACAGACAGAGAAGGAAGCGCGGCCGAAGAAGGAAAAGCTTCTGGAGAAGAAGGAAAAGCTTCTGCGTGAAAAAGAAGCGCTTGAGAGGCAGCAGGAAATCAGTCATGTTCTGCTTCAGACTGATGAAGGGATTCTGGCGCAGCTGCGAAAGAGTAAAAAGAAGCTGGGACGGATTCAGGAATCTTACCAGATGCTTGCTTCTCTGTCCGATACGGCAAACGGTGAGTTGAAGGGACGACAAAAACTGGCCTTCGAACAGTATATTCAGACTGTTTACTTCAGTCAGGTAATCCGGGAAGCGAATAAACGTTTTGGAACAATGTCTGGTGGACGCTATTATCTGAAACGCAGGATGACAGCAGACAGCCTGCGCAGTCAGACCGGACTGGAACTGGATGTATTTGATTATTATACAGGTCGTCTGCGCAGTGTGCAGAGTCTTTCAGGTGGAGAATCCTTCAAAGCGTCGCTTGCCCTTGCCCTGGGGCTGGCAGATGTTGTACAGCAGCATGCAGGAGGTGTGCAGCTTGATGCTGTTTTTATTGATGAAGGCTTCGGTTCGCTGGATCGGGAGTCGTTAGATCAGGCAGTCCGCATTTTACAGGAGCTGACGGGGGGCGGGCGTCTGGCCGGTATTATCTCGCATGTGGACGAATTAAAGGAGCGGATCGAACGGAAAATATATGTAAAGAAAGGGATGCATGGAAGCCGGGTGGAGTTGTCTGTGTAATGGAGATATATCGCCGGGAATATGTTTGCGTGCCTATCTGTGAAATGGATCGTTTAAAAAAATGCTATGATATCACATTTCCATCACAATTTTATGTTTGATTAATTACAGAATGATTACAAAAGTTTTTCAATAAAGTAAAGTTATGGGCTAAATTTTCTAAGCGAGGGAATGGGATGGAGAATAAAGGACAATTTGAAAATATCAGAATTTTGCTGGTAGAGGATGAGGAGAAACTGCGGACTACGATTCAGGATTATCTCGAAATGAACGGTTATGAGGTGGAGGCTGTGCAGGATGGGACAGCCGCGATGGAGCTGTTCGGACAGGGGGAAGAGAACTGGCCGCAGTTGATTTTGCTGGATGTTATGCTGCCGTTTGTGGATGGTTTTGAAATACTGGAAAAAATAAGGGAGAAGTCGGATGTTCCGGTGATTATTCTGACGGCGCGGTGCAGCGAAGAGGATCAGCTTCGGGGATTTTCACTTGGTGCTGACGATTATCTGGTGAAGCCGTTTTTGCTGTCTGTGCTGAAAGCTCATATAGAAGCGCTTTTGCGCCGGACCAGCGGAGGAAGCCAGAGGAAGACCTACGGCATTCTGGCAATTGACCGGAAGTCACACAAGGTATATCTGGAGGGAGAGCTTCTGATTTTGACGCCAAGAGAATACGAGGTGCTGGTTTTTCTGGCAACGAATGAAAAGATTGTACTTACCAGAGACCGACTGCTCGATGAGATCTGGGGGATTGATTATAATGGAACGGACCGTTCGGTTGATACGATTATCAAACAGCTTCGGCTCAAGCTCGGAAAAGCGGGGCGTTACATTGATACAATCTATGGTACAGGCTATCGGTTTGAGGTAAAAGCGGATGAATACAATTAGCAGACGACTTTTCGTAATGATTGTCCTGCTCCTTACCGTAATGTCAGGAGGAGCGGGTATTCTTTATGCGTATGGCGCCCGGGCGCTTTATATCTCTGAGCAGAAAAAAACGCTGGAGGAGGTATATGGTCTGCTTTTACAGGAAAATATACCGGAGCTTTGCGAGCGGGAAAACAGGCTCAAAAACGAGGCGGCAGAGGATGAATGGGAAGAGCTTTCCGGCGGTTTGCTGGAGGAATATGAAAATAAAAATCTTCGTTTCCGAATCCGGGATGAGAACTACGAGCTTTTATATGCGACAAATAAAACGGCCCAGGTTCGAAGCAAGGAGAATGATACGGCACAGAACAGCCATCTTATGAAGCTGTATTCGGAAAAACCGAAGGCAGAATATGATGAAAACGTAACTGGAGGGCGTGTTGTACTCAGAGGAAAACATGTCTGGAATGGAGCGACCTATTATATCTTGATTACGGAATCAGCTACTCAGATAAATCGCAGTACAGAATATGCACAGCAGGTACTTTTGCTGGTACTTCTGGCTTTTCTTGTGCTGGGCGCTTTTTTGGTGCGAATTATCTCGAGAGGTATAGGGCTGCCAGTGGAGCAGGCGGCCCGGGCCGCAAGGAAGATCGCAAGCAAAGATTTTTCAGAGCGTGTGGAAAAGACAACAAAGTATCGTGAGCTGAATGAATTGAGTGACAGTATTAATCTGATGTCGCAGCAGATTCAGAATTATATTCGGGATCTGGAAACGTTTAATCAGCTTTTGCAGCAGGAGAATTTGCGGCGGGTAGAGCTGGAACAGCACCGGAAACGTTTTGTGAATAATGTTTCGCATGAACTGAAGACACCGCTTGCTATTATTTCAGGGCAGGTGGAAATGCTTCCCATGATTCATGATTCTGGAAAAAGAGAGGATTACTGTAACTCAGTTATGGAAGAAATCGGACGGATGAATGATATGATTCAAAGTATGCTGCAGATTTTTTCCGTGGAGCAAGGGTTTGAGGATATTTCAATGGAGCAGCTTGATTTGGGCCGGCTTGCAAAGGAGGCGTTTGCAGATTTTATGCCGTTGTTTGTACGGCAGGAGCTCCGGGCAAAGTTTGAGGCAGACAAAGAGAGCGGAGCAGAAGGACAGAACGAACAGAGCATAGAGGCGAAGAACGGCTGTGGAGAATCGGGAGATTTTGCCGGTGCCGGAAGCGGGAAAGCCTGTATGATTCAGGGGAACCAGGAGAATCTGCGCCGGGCGATGAACAATTTTCTGATGAATGCTTACCGGTATGCGCCGAAGGGGAGTCACGTGAAAGTCATGGTTGCAGAGAGTGGAAATTATATTATTTTTTCTGTTTACAATGAGGGTTCGCAGATTTCCGAAAAGGATATGGAACGGCTCTGGGACAGCTTCTATCAGGGAAGTGAAAGCAGCGGACAGGGAACGGGGCTTGGCCTTTATATTGTAAAAAGCATTGTGGCGCAGCACGGAGGAGTCTGCGGTGCAGAGAATCAGGGAAACGGCGTGGAGTTCTGGTTCGGGATTCCGAAAGCAGGAGATACAAAATAAAAGACATTTTTTCTGCGAGGGCGTCATACATTCTAGGGAAAGGATGTGAGCGCTGGTGTCGGAATACAAACGTTTTATTGCTTATTTTTATGAGTACATAGATGGAAAAAGGCAGAAAAATGCCGGATTTGCCAAGGTAGAGCTGAGAAATGGAATGTGGCGCCTTCTGTTTCGGCTGAATACAGGAATCTTGCTGGATCAGCCGATACAGGTGTATGGTTTTGTCAGAGTGGACAAATTGCTGTTGGGCGTGCCAATGGGTAGAATCCATCCGGACAGGCAGAATATGGAGGACTGGGCTTATCGTGCCAATGCACCGATCGGAGAAAATGGTTACGGTCTCGAGGATTTGTCGGGAATCCATATAATGGATGGAAGCGGACGCAGCATCTGGACTGTATGGGATGACGAGCAGCTGCAACCAGAGCACTTTGTTTTGGAACTGCCGGAGGCAGAACCGTCAGAAGAAGAGCAGGAAAACACGGAATCGGAGCTGATGCAGGCCGAACTGGAAGGCAGGATTGAAGCGGTAACACCGATGGTTGTGCTGCCCGAAGAACAAAGCAATGAGAGCGTGCGCGAAGAGCAGAGCGAAGAAGTTATGCAGGAAAGCATAGCGGGGGAGCAGAGGGAAGCGCGTATGCAGGAAGAGCCAAGCGAAAATGAAGGCGTCATGCAGGAGAGCCTGGGGGAAGAGCCAAGCGAAAATGAAGGGCTCATGCAGGAGAGGCTAGAGGAAGAGCCAAGCGAAAATGAAGGGTTCATGCAAACATGCATGCCGAGGGAAGGACAGGTCAGGGATGATTTCCGGGAAAATACTCCAATCGTAGAAAAGAGGGATGAGGAGAAAGAGACTGGCGTCAGACTGGATGCAATGAGTGAGCTGTTTCAGATTCGTTCACATGTTCAGCCATTTACGGATACGGAGCTTACGGACTGCGTTATGATTCTTCCCTGTGATATTACACGTTTGCAGCAGGAAAAATGGCAGGTGGGAAGAAGCAGCTTTTTACAGCATGGATTTTACCAGTATCGCCATTTACTGCTCGGCATCATGGAGGATGGAGAGTACGTCCTCGGTGTTCCGGGTATCCAGAATTCACAGGAGCAGTATATGGCGCGGATGTTTGGATTTGAGCATTTTAAGCCGTCAAAAAGGCTGGAGTGTGGTAAGCTGTTCGGCTACTGGTGCAGCAATCTGAGAAAGTGTAACAGTTAGAACGTTTGAAGTTAAATGTTATCCGGTTGGGGATCCCGCAGGCAGGCCTGGGGGATTTCTTTTTGCAGACAGCTCAAAAATTCCAGAAGTTCGGGCTGGGAAAAGGCAGCAAAGGAATGGTCCTGCAACAGAACCTCCGGACAGTCCCGGAAGGATTGCAGATAATACTTTTTACAGCCGGAAAGCCAGACGCCGATGTCTTCAAAGTCTGCCCTGGTATGCAGTCCTTTGACTGCGGTGGTGCGGAACTCGTAGTCAGTGGCACCGCTTTTTAAAAGCTCCACGGAACTGGAAATTTTTTCAAGGAGGCAGGAGGCTCGGGCGCTGTCGGTAAGTCCGCAGACCCTGGCATAGTTTGTGCGTCCGGCCTTAATGTCCATGGCTACATAGTCGACAAGTTTTTTTCGCAGCAGTTCTTCCAGCATTTTCGGGTTCGAGCCATTTGTATCCAGTTTGACCAGGTATCCCGCTGATTTTATGGAAGCCAGAAAATCCGGAAGATTTGGGTAAAGCGTCGGTTCACCGCCAGTTACGCAGATACCTTCCAGAATACCGGAACGCTTTTGTAAAAAGGCAAAAAATTCTTCCTGGCTGATGGCAGAAAGTGTATTTGGCGTCAGAACCAGGGAACTGTTCTGACAGAAGGGACAGCGAAAATTGCAGCCGCCGAGAAATACGATGGCAGCCATATGATCCGGAAAATCCAGAAGGGTAAGCTTTTGAAGGCCGAGAATTTTCATGATTACTCCTTATTGTGATGATTAGTTTTTATGAGCAAAAAGCAGTGTTGTGGATGACAACAAAGTTATTGCCATGGGAGGGTTTTGAGCGCGTCGAGTTCCTCTTGCGTGTCTGCATCGAGCAGTTCGTAAGGGGTTGCCGCCTGCACAGTTCGGACAAGAGTTGTATGCTTTCGGATGATAAAGCTACCGCCGCAGTTATCTGGAAGCGACAGCAGATCGGGAAAAAACTTTGAGGGAAACAATACGGGGCTGCCGACGTCGGAACCGCAGGCGAGCCGGTAAATAAAGCGTGGTTCACGGGAAAAGGCGATAATTATTTTTTTGATACTGCTGGCCGTTAAAAACGGCTGATCACTCTGCAAAAATAAGCATCCGTCAAGCTGCATGGAAGAAACACGCGGAAAAGGCGCGTAATTCATAAGCGCAGACAGTCCCAACCTTATGGTATCATTTAAGCCAGGAAGATTGTGCAGGAGGCAGGGAAAGGCAAGCTTTTGGCAGAGCTGCGAAAAATCCGGTGATCTCGTAACAGCAATTCTGCGCACAGCCGGGGCGGCAAGTGCAGCGTTCAAGACAGGCTCAGCGAGCGGCCGGCCATGAAAATCGGCGAAGAGCTTGCCGTCTGTACCAAAGCGCCGGCCTTTGCCGGAGGCCATGACCACAATACCGACTGGGGCAGTACAGCTGTCACTGTCCGGGAAAACATTCTGAGAAAATTTGGAGGTTAGCCTCATGGCATTTGGTTTTGTAGAGTTCATATTGGTGCATCAGCTCCTTTGCCTGATCGGTGAGGCAGCTTCCGCCGCCGCCTTTTCCACCTGTTTTTCGTTCGATTAACGAGTAACCGAGATTTGATTCCGCTCTCTGGATGATCTTACATGCTTTTGTGTAAGCCATCCCCATTTCACAGGCAGCGCTTCGCAGGGAACCGGTTTGTTCAATCAGGAGCAAAAGCCGATAAGGACCTTCGCCGAAGAAGCGTTCGCCGGTATTGTCACAGAGAAACAAATGAATTTTGGGCTGCATAAAAATCTCCTTAATTACAAACAGATTCTTTATTGTTGCAAGGGGTATAGAAAAAACTGGTTGTGCTGCCGGAATACCTGTACTGGACCGTAGAGTCGGGAGAGAGCTTTCGACAGAACTGATTCAGAATCCTGACCCGGGTACACAGAGCCGACAAGGCGGCCTTCTTTCATGAGAAGGAGCTGGTTGCAGTGGTTGAGGGCTGTGCAGGGGTCGTGCAGGATCAGAAGACCGACTTTGTTGTTATCATACACGATATTCTGGAGGATGTTAAGTATCTTGTTGCGGTTTGGGTAATCAAGCGCGCTGTCCGGTTCGTCAAGAAACAGGATATCTGTATTTTGGACAAGCGTTCGCGCCAATATACAGAGCTGTTTCTGGCCTTCGCTTAAAGTACAGAAATCATGTGCGGCAAAGTCCTGCATACCGACTGTTTCGAGTGCCGAAAGAGCGGCTGCGCGGTGTGATTTGCCGGTTCGGGAGAGAAGGGGGAGAAAGGGCTGAAAACCCATGAGGACGGCGTCCAGCACAGGCATTGATGCACAGAGACTGCTTTTCTGCGGAATATAGCTGATGCGCTGTGCGAGTTTCCGGCTGCTAAGCTGCATCAGATTGTATGTGGCGTGGCCGTTATCAGGAAGCAACATGCAGGAGCCGGAGGATGGAATCAGGTGGCAGAGCCCTTTGATTAAGGTTGTTTTTCCACATCCGTTCGGACCGAGAAGTGCAGTCAGTGTTTTTGATCTGAGCGTAAATGAAACGTTGGAAACAATCGGTTTTTTATATCCGGCAGAAAATCCGGTAACTTCAAGTTTCATGTTCTCCCCTCCCGAAAAAGAATCCAAAGCAGAAATGGCGCGCCGAGTACAGAGGTCAGAATACTGACCGGCAGTTCTGTGGCAGTGCTGCGTGCGATAAGATCAGCGGTAAGGAGCAGGGCGCTTCCGAGCAGGCCGGACAGGAAAAGGGTGGTTCGACCGTTGGTTTTCAGAAGAAGCCGTGCGGTATGTGGCGCGAGCAAGCCGATAAAGCTGATCAGTCCTGTTACACTGACCGTTGCGGCGACAACGAGGGTAGCAAGCGAAAGCAGGAACAGGCGTAGCAGCGTGACCGGGACACCAAGGGTACGAGCCTCGTCATCAGATAAAGAGAGCAGCAGCATTTTTTGACAGAAGAAAAACAACAGGAAAATTCCGCTTGCAGAGACGATCAGTGGAACCGGAATTTTTGATGCCGTGATACTTCCGAGGCTTCCCATAATCCAGTATTCGATGGAGGCCAGCTCTTTTTCCGGGTCGGCTGTGAATTTCAGCATCATAAGTACAGACTGAGCCAACGCGTTTACTGCAATGCCGGATAGCACCATGGTGGCGAGATTTTTCTGTCCGGTCAGTGAGGTGAGCGCGAATGCCAGAAAGACCGCGCTGAGTGCCCCTGCGAATGCCCACCCAGTAATACCTGCCGGGGAAGCGTGGAAAAAGAGAATGGCCGACGCTGCCCCGACGCTGGCTCCGGAGGACACACCGATGATATCCGGGGAGGCCAGGGGATTTTGAAAAATGATCTGGTAAACCATTCCGGCGCAGCCAAGACAGAAGCCGGCGCAGAGCGCCATGACCGTGCGCGGCAGGCGAAGCGTCTGGAAAACCCGGAGGGCCGCTTCATTACCGGAAAACAGTACTGTAAGGGAAAGAGGGTATTTCCCGGTGCAAAGTGACAGGAAAAAGGCAGCCCCTGTAAAAACAAGGGCTGTCATAAGAATAAAAAAGGTTCTGTGTACGTGAATTTTTGTTTGCATAAAATCAGGGCAGGCTGTTCAAATCCGGAGTGAATCCGTAAAAGGTTTCATAAAAATCAATGACCTCAGCCTGGAAGGTCTCCGGGGCAAAAAGCTCCGGGTGCAGAATGGAAGCTGACCATAAAGAACCGAGAATACAACCGGGAACAGGAGAATCCCATGCCTCGAACGCAGACGGAATCTGGTAAACGGCGCCGTCAGCAACAGCCGTCAGGGAGGAGAGTGTTTCATCGTTCAAAACATCCTCTACGGTGTACTCTGCTTCTGCGGCAAGAAGAATTACATCTGGATTCCAGGAAAGAAGCTGTTCATAGGAAATATCAACCCAGGACGAATCAGTGAGCTCAGCAGCAATGTTCGTACCGCCACTTCGCTCGATCAGTGTATTCTGATACATACCACTTCCGGCAACCCGGAGAACAGAACCGACACCTGCAAGATAAACAGAAGGTGTGTCACAGTCTGCAAGCGTTTTCGTAAGGCTTTCAACCTGTTCTGTATAATAAGTATTCAGAGCTTCTGCTTTTTCCTGCGTACCGGTTGCGTCAGCAAGCAGGTTTACTGCATCGAGCAGAGCTGCTTCATCTTCGGGCCGGACAGCAAGGACAGTCAACCCCAACTCTTCCATGGCAGGAATCTGATCTTTGAGTTTGGCCGGAACAACGACGAGATCGGGATTCAGGGCTGCACAGCCCTCCAAGTCAAATTCTTTTGCTGTACCGACCGATGGCAGTTCCAGAAGCTTCGGGGCAGCGAGAGAATAGATCGGCCGTGAATCCGCCTTTGCTTCGATTCCGACGAGTCTGTCAGTAAGACCAAGTGTGACCAGAAGACTTGTAGAAATATAATATCCGCTGACGAGCGTCTGAGGTTCCTCTGTGATAGTTACCTCACGGCCAAGCTGATCCGTAACAGTGACCGGCCAGGCGGTTTCCTGAGCCGATACAACTAGAATGTCGGGGAAGGCAGCAGGGCTTAACAGTGTGGAAAACGAAAGAGACAGACCAAGCATAGCTGCCCGTAGTTTAGATGAAAAAATGTGCATATCAGTTCTCCTTTTTCTGATTTTCTCATGCGTTATAGTTTGAAAAATACAACGCATATTATATCAGATGATTGGAATTTAGGCAATGATTTGCTATACTGATTTCAGACAGTGAAAAGGGCTGCCGGAGAAGGGGGATGATACCGTATGGCCGGCACGTCCGAACGCTAAAAAGTAGAGAATACAGGAGGAAAAAATGTTCACCTGCAAAGAATACCGGAAAGTAGAAACACTGGAAGAGGCGTGGCAGCTGAATCAGAAAAAGAGCAACCTTCTGATCGGCGGAATGCTCTGGGTAAAAATGGGACACCGAAACGTCCGGACTGTGATTGATTTATCCGGGCTTGGACTGAATGAGATCGAAGAAACCGAGCAGGAGTTTCGAATTGGCTGTATGACAACACTGCGCCAGCTGGAACAGCATGAGGGACTGAACCGCTATACGAACGGAGCGATCCGGGAAAGCGTGTGTCATATAGTAGGTGTACAGTTTCGAAATGGAGCCACTGTGGGCGGCAGCGTATTTGGAAGATTTGGATTTTCAGATATTCTCACAATGCTGCTTGCAATGGACAGTTACGTCGAGCTGTACAAAGGCGGATGCATTCCGCTGAATGAGTTTGTAAACCGTAGCCGGGACCGCGACGTTCTGGTCCGGGTTATCATACGAAAAACACCCGCAACATTTGCATACCAGTCTGCACGGAATACCCGCACCGATTTCCCAACCCTGGCTGCCGCTGTATCCTGTTATAACGATACCTGGCATATTTCTGTAGGCGCCCGACCGGGCAGAGCAATGCTGCTTACCGTAAAAGAGCCAGCTCTGCTACACGAAAGGAATCCTGAAACAATAAAGCCCGAGGAAAGATTTGCAAAATACCTCAGTGAATATGCCGCCGAACATATTTCCGTTGGAACAAATCTGCGCGGCAGCGCCGCATACCGTCGACAGCTTATCAAAGTCCTCGTAAAACGCGCCTGCCTGGAAGCAGACAGAAATCAAATCAGGAAACAAAACTCATAGCAAATGTTTATTATATGAAACCTTTTTCAAAATTCAGCCCCGCGGGGCGTCCTCTAAACCATTTCAATACATAAGGAGAACACCAATGCAACTTACTTTACATTTAAACGGCATCCCCATTTGCGAGGAAATTGCCCCTGATACGCTTCTGCTTGATTTCCTGCGTGCGCATGGCTGCAAGAGTGTAAAACGCGGCTGTGAAACCTCAAACTGCGGGCTGTGTACCGTATTTCTGGACGGTCGTCCGATTCTGTCGTGCTCCTTTCTGGCTGCCCGTGCAGACGGCCATGCGGTGACGACTCTGGAGGGACTGCAAGAAGAGGCAAAGGAATTTACAGCCTTTATTGCAGATCAGGGCGCAGAACAGTGCGGGTTCTGTAACCCAGGCTTTGTGATGAACGCGCTGGCTCTTTTTCGGGAAAATTCTGATCCGGATGAGACAGAGATAAAAGAATATCTGGCCGGGAATCTTTGCCGCTGTTCCGGATATGAAGGACAGCTTCGTGGAATCAAAAACTTTCTGGAGTGGAAGAAGCGGGGAGGTGCATCATGAAAACAGTGAATCAGCCGGTTCAAAAAAAGGATGCCATGCAATTGCTTGGCGGTCAGCCGGTCTATGTAAATGACCTTGCGCCGGAGGAGTGCCTTATAGTGAAGCTGCTGCGCAGTCCGCATCCGAATGCGCTTATCGCGGAAATTGATACAGAGGCGGCACAGAGGGCAGCAGGAATTGAGGCTGTTTATACATGGAAGGATGTACCGCAGGATGGCGTGCGCTTTACGCTGGCGGGGCAGACGTGGCCGGAGCCAAGTCCGCAGGATCGTCTGCTGCTTGACCGGCATGTGCGGTTTGTCGGAGATCCGGTGGCGATTGTGGCCGGCAGAAATGAGCGGTGTGTGGACCGTGCGCTGCGCATGATTAAAGTAAAATATGAGGTGCTGGATGCGGTTCTTGATTTTCGGACAGCAAAGGATCATCCGGTGCTTGTTCATCCGGAAGAAAACTGGGAGGCTTTGTGCGACGTGGGAGCGGACAATAAAAGGAATCTCTGCGCCCGGGATGCCGATCAGAAGGGTGACGTGGACGCAGTGCTTGCCACGTGCGACGTAGTCCTGGAGCGGGCCTATCACACAAAGGCGTGCCAGCAGACGATGATGGAGCCTTTCGGAGCGTTCTGTTCGATTGATACGTATGGCAGACTGCACATTGTCAGCTCGACGCAGATTGTCTTTCATTGCAGGCGTATTGTGGCAAAGGCGCTTGGGATTCCGAAATCAAAGATCCGTGTGGAAAAACCGAGAATTGGAGGCGGCTTTGGCGCAAAGCAGACTGCTGTGATGGAAATTTATCCCGCATTTGTGACGTGGAAAACAAAAAAAACAAGCAAACTGATTTTCAGCCGGAAGGAATGCATGACTGCTTCCTCGCCGCGTCATGAGATGGAAATGCAGGTGCGGATTGGCGCAATGAAAAATGGGCACATCCGGGCGATTGATTTATATACGCTTTCCAATACCGGTGCTTATGGGGAGCACGGGCCGACAACGGTCGGACTGAGCGCGCACAAATCAATTTCCCTGTATGGAAAATTGGATGCGTTTCGATTTGAGAGTGATGTGGTGTACACAAACCGGATGTCGGCAGGGGCGTACCGGGGATACGGTGCGACGCAGGGAATTTATGCAGTAGAGACAGCTGTTAATGAGCTGGCAGAGCAGCTCGGTATGGACCCGATTCGTCTGCGGGAGCAGAATATCGTCCGGGAAGGGGATACCATGATGGCATATTATGGAGAGCCAAATACAAGCTGTGCGTTGGACCGCTGTATTGCAAGGGTCAAAGAAATGATCGGATGGGATGAAAAATATCCGTGCCGCGACATGGGAAACGGAAAGGTGCGCGGAGTCGGAATCGGGCTTGCAATGCAGGGTTCCGGTATTTCGGGCGTGGATGTCGGCTCAGCCGCACTGAAAGTCAATGATGAAGGCTTTTATACTTTGCGGATTGGCGCGGCTGATATGGGAACGGGATGTGATACGATTCTCGCGCAGATCGCGGCGGAAGTCTTGGAATGCAGTGTGGATGAGGTGACTGTTTTTGGTGCAGATACGGACGCCTCACCGTACGATTCCGGTTCGTATGCTTCCAGTACGACGTTTGTGACAGGGAAAGCCGTGGAATACGCGGCGACAGAGCTGCGGGAAAAGATCTGCGCGCTTGGAGCACGGATGCTCGGATGTGAGGCACAGGCAGTTTCGTTTGACGGAGAAAGGGTTTTATGTGAGTTGGATGGCCGAAGCGTAAGCCGTGCGGAGATTGCGTCAGCTTCCCAGTGTGGCAACACGATTGCTCTGGAGAGCAGTTATACGCATTCGTGCCCGACTTCTCCGCCGCCTTTTATGGCTGGCGCCGCAGAGGTGGAGGTTGATCTGGAAACGGGTGAGACGCAGGTGATTCAGTATGTGGCAGCTGTTGACTGCGGAACGCCGGTTAATCCGAATCTGGCCCGCGTGCAGGCGGAGGGCGGTATTTTACAGGGCATCGGTATGACTCTGACGGAAAATATCACGTACAATCAGGACGGAAAGGTACTGGAAAATTCTCTGATGCAGTATAAAATTCCAACGCGTCAGGATATCGGACATATCCGGGTGGAGTTTGAGAGCAGCTATGAAAAGCTGGGACCGTTCGGAGCCAAGTCAATCGGGGAGGTTGTGATTAACACACCGCTTCCGGCAGTGACCGCTGCCATACATAATGCCTGTGGAGTGTGGTTCAGGGAGCTTCCGATTACGCCTGAGAAGATTGTACTTGGACAGATGGAAAAGCGTAAAATCAGCACTTGACAAACGATTACGCCTCTTTTACAATCGACAGTAGTTGTGCAAGGAAGAAGATTAGTAGTCTCAGAGTGCCTTTCAGAGAGGAACCGGGTGGTGCGAGGTTCCAGGCGGCGGGGATGAACCGGCTTTGGAGCATCTGTGGGAAACCACAGCGCATTTCGGCGTTAACGAAAAAGAAAGAGAACAGCGAAGCTGTTAAAAAGGGTGGTACCGCCGGTATTCCGGTCCCTTGCAGGGATTGGAATATCAGCGGTTTTTTTCATCGTATTAGGAAACTTCGTCTCCCATACGATAAAAGCCTAGCGAGGCGCAATTGCGTTCGCCGCACGGCAGAGCAAAGGCAGGAAAATTAAGGAGGAAAACAATGGCAAAGGAAAAGAAACTTGTAGAAGCGATCACCTCGATGGAAGAGGATTTTGCACAGTGGTATACGGATGTTGTAAAAAAGGCGGAGCTGATTGATTACACGAGCGTAAAGGGCTGTATGGTGATCAAGCCGGCCGGGTATGCAATCTGGGAAAATATTCAGCATGAGCTGGACCGCAGGTTTAAGGAAACAGGCGTGGAGAATGTGTATCTTCCGATGTTTATTCCTGAGAGTCTGCTGCAAAAGGAAAAGGATCATGTGGAGGGCTTTGCACCTGAGGTAGCCTGGGTCACACATGGCGGGCTGGAACCGCTGCAGGAACGGCTCTGTGTAAGACCGACTTCAGAGACGCTGTTCTGTGATTTTTATGCAAATGACATTCAGTCTTATCGCGATCTGCCAAAGGTTTACAATCAGTGGTGCTCCGTAGTGCGCTGGGAAAAAACGACAAGACCGTTCCTGCGTTCCAGAGAGTTTTTGTGGCAGGAGGGCCATACGGCGCACGCGACCGCCGAGGAAGCAGAGGAAAGAACGATTCAGATGCTGAACGTGTATGCGAATTTCTGTGAGGAAGTGCTGGCGATTCCGGTGATCAAAGGCCGCAAGACAGACAAAGAGAAATTTGCGGGGGCAGAAGCTACTTATACAATAGAATCTCTGATGCATGACGGAAAAGCGCTGCAATCCGGTACGAGCCACAATTTCGGAGACGGTTTTGCAAAGGCATTCGGTATTCAGTTTGCAGATAAAGACAATACGTTAAAACACGTGCATCAGACTTCCTGGGGGATGACGACGCGCATGATCGGTGCGATCATCATGGTACACGGTGACAACAGCGGACTGGTGCTTCCTCCGAGAATCGCTCCGACACAGGTGATGGTGATTCCAATCCGCCAGCAGCAGGAGGGTGTGCTGGATAAAGCAGCAGAGATAAAAGCGGCGCTTCTGGCATCTGGGCTTCGTGCGAAGCTTGATGATTCAGAGAAGAGTCCGGGATGGAAGTTTTCTGAGCAGGAGATGCGCGGCATACCGGTTCGCATCGAGCTGGGACCGAAGGATATCGAGGCGGGGCAGGCTGTGATTGTACGCCGCGATACACGTGAAAAAGTGGTAGCGCCGATTGCAGAGCTGGCACAGAAGGTTTCTGAGGTTCTGGATCAGATGCAGAAGGATATGCTGGAGCGTGCCCGTGCGCATCGTGAGGCGCATACGTATACAGCGGTAACAAAGGAAGAATTTAAGGATATTGCAGACCATAAGCCAGGCTTTATCAGGGCAATGTGGTGCGGCTGCCAGGAATGTGAGGATGCGATCAAGGAAGAGATTGGAGTGACCTCAAGATGTATGCCGTTTGAGCAGGAAAAAATTGCTGAAACTTGTGTATTTTGCGGTAAACCGGCGTCAAAACTCGTATATTGGGGCAAAGCATATTGATATCCGCCCGACACGGACAAATGTATTTGAAAAATGTGCAAAATAGCTTGACAAACGTCGACGAAGTGAGTATTATTTGCAGTATGGCGCAGTTTAACCCATTACAGTGTTGCAATGCCAATGTACGGTAAAGGAATTTGACAGCTGCACCAAGAAAAAACAGGAGGTAAGGTATTATGAAAAAATTTGTTAAAGCGGCAAGTCTTGCACTTGCATCAGCGATGCTGCTTTCCACAACAGCTTTTGCAGAAGGTGACACATTCAAGATCGGTGCGATCGGACCGATGACCGGCGGAGCGGCAGCTTACGGTACAGCCGTAATGAACGCAGCTCAGATCGCAGTAGATGAGATTAACGAAGCAGGCGGCGTAAACGGATACCAGCTTGAGCTCAATCCGCAGGATGACGAGCATGATCCGGAGAAATCTGTAAATGCATACAATACACTGAAAGACTGGGGGATGCAGCTTCTGCTGGGTACCGTTACATCCGGACCGTGTATTGCTGTTGGAGCTGAGGCAGTAAATGACAATATGTTCCTGCTTACACCGTCAGGTTCTGCAGTTGACTGTATTACAGCAGGCGATAATGAATTCCGTGTATGTTTCTCTGATCCAGATCAGGGTGCTGCATCTGCAAAATACATCGGCGAGCACAATCTTGCAAGCAAAGTAGCAGCTATCTATGACAGCTCAGACGTATATTCTTCCGGTATCTATGCAACCTTCAAGGCAGAGGCAGCAAATCAGCCGTTCGAAATCGTTGCTGAGGAAGCATTTACAGCTGACAGCAAGACAGATTTTACAGTACAGCTTCAGAAGGCAAAAGATGCAGGCGCTGAGCTTGTATACCTTCCGTTCTACTACAACGAGGCTTCCCTCGTACTGACACAGGCAGCATCCATGGATTTCGCTCCGATCTTCTTCGGTGTGGACGGCATGGACGGTATCCTTTCTGTAAAAGGATTTGATACTTCTCTGGCAGAAGGCGTTATGCTGCTGACACCGTTCTCTGCAGATGCACAGGACGATCTGACTGTAAACTTTGTAACAAAATATCAGGAAATGTATAAAGAGGTTCCGAACCAGTTCGCAGCAGACGCATACGATGGCGTTTACATCATGAAGGCAGCTCTTGAGGCAGCCGGCGCTACTCCGGATATGGAAGCAAGCGATCTGTGCGACGTTATGAAAACTGCAATGACAGAGATTACCGTTGACGGTCTTACCGGCGCAGGCATGACTTGGAATGCAAGCGGCGAACCGACAAAGGCTCCGAAGGCAGTAGTAATTGAAAACGGTGCTTACAAAGGAATGGAGTAATACAGCGTTTTCAGACCTGTTAATTAGTTGACCTGGCAGGGGGTTGCAAAGGCAACCCCCTGTTTTAGAATGTGTGACAAGATTTGAGGTGTCCTATGAGTTTTTTATCGTATTTGATTAACGGCATCAGCCTCGGCAGTGTATATGCCATAATCGCATTGGGTTATACCATGGTTTACGGTATCGCCAAGATGCTGAATTTCGCCCACGGAGATGTCATTATGGTGGGAGGATATGCAGCTCTTACCATGATGTTAAGTTACAGTGCGAATCCATTCGTTGCGGTTCTTGTAGCGATTGTGGTATGTACAGTGCTGGGTATTACGATTGAAGCAATCGCATACCGTCCTCTGCGTGGAGCGGCTTCTCCGCTGGCAGTTCTGATTACAGCAATCGGTGTCAGCTATTTCCTGCAGAATATTGTGCTTCTCATTTTTGGTTCCAATCCGAAGAATTTTCAGTCTGTCGTTCCGCTTCCGGATTTGAAGCTGGCGGACGGAGCGCTGATGATTACGGGAGAGACGATTGTTACAATTATTAGCTGTATCGTAATCATGATAGCTCTGACTACCTTTATCAATAAGACGAAGGCAGGCCAGGCTATGTTGGCGGTATCAGAGGACAGAGGCGCAGCGCAGCTGATGGGGATTAATGTAAATGGAACAATTGCCCTGACGTTTGCGATTGGCTCTGGATTGGCTGCTGTAGCAGGCGTCCTGCTGTGTTCCTCCTATCCTTCCCTGTCGCCGTATACAGGTTCCATGCCTGGCATCAAAGCGTTTGTTGCTGCTGTATTTGGCGGAATCGGTTCGATTCCGGGGGCAATGATCGGCGGAATTCTGCTTGGCATTATCGAGATTCTCGGCAAGGCATATATTTCTTCACAGCTCGCAGATGCGATCGTGTTTGCTGTTTTGATTGTTGTGCTTCTTGTGAAACCTACAGGCTTGCTTGGCAAACAGATTCAGGAGAAAGTGTAGGTGAACATAATGAAAAAAAATAAAAATCTGAGAAGTAATCTGATAACATACGGAATTGTAATCGCGGCGTATATTTTTGTGCAGATTTTGCAGAACACAGGCAACCTCTCCAGTTTGATGAAGGGACTGCTTGTTCCGATCTGCGTATACGTGATTCTGGCAGTTTCTCTGAATCTGGTGGTTGGTATTTCAGGCGAGCTGAGTCTGGGGCATGCCGGATTTATGTGTGTCGGTGCGTTTGCAAGCGCATTTTTTTCCAAGGCAACGGCGGATGTGATTGCAAATACAGGGGTAAGGTTTTTTATAGCCATCTTGATCGGTGCGGCAGTGGCGGGCGTATTTGGTATCCTGATTGGAATTCCGGTGCTTCGTCTGCGCGGCGACTATCTTGCGATTGTCACCCTGGCATTTGGTGAGATTATTAAAAATGTCATTAATGTATTTTATATTGGAAGAGACAGTAACGGCTTCCATTTTTCCGTGAAAGATCAGTTTTCACTTGGAATGGAAGTGGACGGTGTGATACTGTTGAACGGTCCGCAGGGGATTACGGGCGTGACCAAAAGTTCGACGTTTCTGATCGGTATTATTCTGATTTTAGTGACTTTGTTTATTGTGCTGAATCTGATTGATTCCAGGGATGGTCGTGCAATTAAGTCTATCCGTGACAACCGGATTGCCGCAGAATCAATTGGTATTAATATTACAAAGTATAAGCTGATGGCGTTTACTGTTTCCGCAGCTCTGGCCGGTGTGGCAGGCGCTTTGTATTCCCATAATCTGGCAACGCTGCAGGCATCCAAGTTTAATTTCAATACGTCCATTCTGGCTCTTGTATTTGTTGTGCTTGGCGGTATCGGAAATATCAGAGGTTCTGTGATTGCTGCGGTTGTACTGACAGCTTTGCCGGAAATGTTGCGTGGACTGGCAGATTACCGTATGCTGATTTATGCAATCGTGCTTATTGTTATGATGCTCTTTAACTGGGCACCGAAGGCGCTTGAATGGCGGGAACGCTATCTGGGTCGTTTTTTCAAAAAGTCTGTGAAGGAGGGCGAGTAAGATGGCAGTAATGTTGGAAGTAAAAAATCTCGGAATCTCTTTCGGTGGACTTCGCGCAGTAAATGCGTTTGATCTGACGATTGAAAAAGGAAGGCTTTACGGTTTGATTGGACCAAACGGCGCCGGAAAGACGACGGTATTCAATTTGCTGACCGGCGTTTATAAGCCAAGCGAGGGCAGCGTTACCTTGGACGGACAGGATATCACAGGCCGGCCGACCATAGAGATCAATAAAGCCGGGATTGCAAGAACATTCCAGAATATCCGTCTGTTTAAAGGGATGTCTGTGCTGGATAACGTAAAGGCCGGATTGCACAATCATCATAAATATTCGACCTTTGCCGGCATTTTCCGGACACCGGCGTATCGCAGGATAGAAAAGGAAATGAACGAGAGGGCGATGGAGCTTTTGAAGGTGTTTGATCTGGATGGCAGCGCAGACTATCTGGCGTGCAATCTTCCGTATGGAAAACAGCGTAAGCTTGAGATCGCGCGGGCACTGGCTACAGAACCGAAGTTCCTTCTGCTTGACGAGCCGGCTGCCGGCATGAATCCGAATGAGACGAAAGAGCTGATGAATACGATCCATTTCGTCCGCGATAATTTTGACATGACAATTTTGTTGATTGAGCATGATATGAAGCTTGTATCCGGTATTTGTGAAGAGCTGACTGTGCTGAACTTCGGTGAAGTGCTCTGTCAGGGAAAGACGACGGACGTTCTTTCAAATCCGCAGGTTATTACGGCATATCTTGGGGAATAGGGGGAAAAGAACGATGGCAATGCTTGAAGTAAAAGATCTGGAAGTTTATTATGGTATGATTCAGGCGATCAGGGGAATTTCCTTCGAGGTAAACGAGGGCGAAATTGTTTCGCTGATCGGAGCCAACGGCGCGGGGAAGACAACAATCCTTCATACGATCACGGGTCTTCTTTCTCCGAAGAAAGGAAGTGTTCTGTTTGAGGGGAAAGAGATCACAAAGATTCCGGCGCACAAAATCGTAAGCCTTGGAATGGCTCATGTGCCGGAGGGGCGTCGTGTATTTGCACAGCTTTCCGTGTATCAGAACCTGAAAATGGGAGCATATACAAGAAAAGACAAGGATGAGCTGGAAAAAACGCTGGAAACAGTGTACAAACGTTTTCCGCGTTTGGAAGAGCGAAAAAATCAGCTTGCAGGGACACTTTCTGGAGGTGAGCAGCAGATGCTGGCAATGGGGCGTGCACTGATGTCGCATCCTCGTATTATCCTGATGGATGAGCCTTCGATGGGTCTTTCGCCGATTCTCGTAAATGAGATCTTTGATATTATTCAGAGTGTAAGTGCAAGTGGCACGACGGTTCTGCTTGTAGAGCAGAATGCAAAGAAAGCGCTTTCGATTGCAGATCGCGCGTACGTGCTGGAGACTGGGAATATCGTCATGACGGGAGATGCGAAGGAATTGATGAATGATGATTCGATCAAGAAAGCGTATCTCGGCGAGTAGTCAAAAAGTTTCTAAAAAGTTACTGCAAAAATTAATTTATTTTGCGGGAAAGAAATGTATTTTGTATTTGCCGGGTAAAGGTAGTTGTGATATAATGGAAAAAAGCGGGCACCGCGCAGAAGCTCTGCGGCGGTGCTTTGTAGTCTCGAAAGAATTGCTTATTAAAAATAATCAGGGGAGGAGTGTTTTATGGGGAATGTCATTGTGACCATCGCGAGGCATTTCGGCAGCGGTGGTAAGACAGTTGGGGAGATGCTGGCGAAGGATCTCGGGATCAACTGCTATGAGAAGCAGATTATCAAGATGGCGTCAGAAGAAAGTGGGATTAATGAAGCGTTGTTTAATCAGGCAGATGAGAAGCTGAAACGGACGCCGCTTTTCTTCGGAAAGAGCAAACAGCCGGAGTATACAGGGAAGCTGATTGCTCCGGACAGTGATGAGTTTGTCAGTGATCACAATCTTTTTAACTACCAGGCAAAGGTGATCCGGGAGCTGGCAGAGCGAGAGTCCTGTGTGATTATTGGACGTGCCGCAGATTTTGTGCTGAAGGATCATCCGAATGTGGTCAGCGTTTTTGTACACGCATCGAAGGAGTATTGTGTACAGCAGGCGGTAGAACGACGGGCTTACACGGGAAGGGACGTGGAAAAGTTCGTAGAAAAAACGGATAAATACCGCAGTGATTTTTACCGCTATTATACAGGACAGGAGTGGACGGACGCAAGAAATTACGATTTATGCCTGAACAGTGAGCGGCTTGGTTTTGAGGGGACGATGGAGGCGATTGAAGCGTATATCAAGGTGCGTTTTGGGAAGCTTCCGAACGAGTGATTCACGGAACGTACAGTATTAAATAAGAGGAACAAAGGGGAGCAAAGGAAGAGAGATGGATTACACAAAGAGGACAAAACGCAGGCTTAGGACAGGAATTTTTCTGCTGATGCTGTTTTGTGCAATGAATATTTTTACCTTTACATCGGGGGCGGCCACAAAGAAAATACAGCTGAATAAAACAAAGGTTTCCACAACCGTGGATCGAGTCGTGCAGCTTCGTCTTAAGAATGCGAATGGAACTGTTACATGGAAATCTTCAGATCGGTCAGTAGCCACAGTTTCCAAGAGTGGAAAGGTACTGGCACTTTCAAAAGGCACTTGTAAAATTTCAGCGAAATATAAAGGGAAAACGTATCGTTGTACAGTCAAGGTTTATAAAGCGACGAAAAGTTATCTTCCGTCAGAATTGAGGAAACAGTTTACCGTTTCTAAGAATCAGGATAAGGTGATTCTTGCAGGAAGTTCGTCTATTGAATTTTGGAAGAGTGCATCTTCTGCATTGTCACCATATGAGGTCATGAATATGGGCGTGGCTGGAACGACGGTTTCTGACTGGGAGAAGCTTTATTCAAGTCTGATTGTGCGCTACAACCCAAAAGCAATCGTGTTGTATGTCGGTTCGAACGATATCGGAAACGGGTGCGATGGTCTGAGCGGATATCAGACAGCAAAGCAGACACAGAAATTGATTCGAAAGTTGCAGAAAAAGCTGCCAGATACGCAGATTTATTATGTTTCAATTTGTCCGACGCTGCGGCGTTGCAATGCATGGGATGATATTGAAAGCTGTAACCGAAGAATGGAAGCGTATTGTGCTGGGAAGAAGAATCTGCACTATATTGACCTGGAATCTTATTACTGGCAGGGAGATAGACTGAGACCTAGTTTATATGCGGATGATGATCTTCATCCAAGTACAAAGGCATACCAGATTTGGGGAAAGGTGATTAAGTCTGCGCTTCGCAAAGGAAAAACAACGAAGAGTAAATAGTATTCAGTTATTTACAGTGTAAAGTATTTCATAATAAGTGATTAAAACAAAGATACCGTATTATCATCCGATGGGATGAAGTACGGTATCTTTTTTGATTTGGAGGAGACTGTTCCGAGAAGATAGCGATAATATTTGATCAGTGCCTGCAAAGGGTCTGATTAACCGATTGTGATTTCGTGAATAGAAAAAAACATTGACCAATTACAAACAATATGATACAGTATATATAATATATGAGTATAATCATAAAATGTATGAGGAGACCATGAGGGAGATGCAAAATAAAAAGAAGTGGAAAAAATTGGACTTGACAAAGGAGATACCATCTACACACGGCAGCAGTTATTTACTTGCACGGGATGCGAAGTTGGAAGAGTGCCAAAAGGATATCTTGTATGAGTTGCTTGGCCCTGTCTTTTTTGGAAAAAAGGCAGCGGAGACGGAAGAAGAGCTGGCGGCTTTTTTTGGTGAACAGTACGGAATTGACGTACGCGGTGATTTTTATGAAGGGGATGAACATTATGAGGATTACCGGGAGGCGCAGCAGGCGATCGCGGAAGGGATGGTTGTCTATGAAGGCAGTATCGAATTTGATGAGAATGTGCTGGCAGAACTTGCCGAGCAGCTTTGGGACAGGATGGAGCAGCAGAGAAAGAGCAGTTTCCGAAAGATCAACACACTGCTGGAAGAGTAAAAATCAACAAATTCTCAAATATACAGTCAATTGCTGCATAAAAAAGATACCATATAAGGTTATGAAGCGTTTTCGCGGATCATAATTATATATGATATCTTTCCTTCCAAATGTGGAAGTCATCACCTGTAAAGAGGCTGAGTCTAGGTCTTTTCGTGACTTTTGCATACCACAGTGATGTACGATTGTTTTTGTTATTGTTTGTAGCGCTCAAGCGTCAACAGACGGATGGAAGCAACCTGAATAGGGCAATTTACAAGATAAACATCCGCGCAGCAGCCACTTCTTTGACACTGTTTCCGGTAAATTCTACCGTGTAGGGACCGGTCTGTTTTACGCCAGGATAGAAGCTGGCGCGGCGGGCGCAGGCGTGGTCTTTATAACAGATTTCCATGGTCAGAGTTTCAGGAAGTACAAGATGGCATTGGTCTCTGTGCAAGATGGCATCGCAGGCTGCACTACGTATTTGCCGACAGGCTTCCTCAGGGGTGATGCTGATTGTGGCGTAACCAAGTCCTTTTTTGACTGGGACGGTACGGATGGAGGAATCCCACGTATGTACATGTTCGCATAGTGCTTCGTCTCCACTTAGGAATACAGACGGGATTCCGAGTTCTGCGGCATACAGTGCATGCATGAGGAATTCACTGCAAAGCTGTCCATTAAATTTAACGTAGTTGTTGCCACGATTCATGGTATGGCTGAGTGGATTGCCATCCATGCCTGCCGGGCTGTGGTAGCCAACAAAAAGCAGGGCATCAAATGAGGAATCAATTCCTCCGATCATGGATTCCGGACTGTTCGTCCAGTCACGGATAAAACGGCACTGTGCAGGGAAACCGGTGATGTCCATATTGCGACCGCTGTCATGGGCGTCTTTGATATAAACTTCACTGGCTCCGGCATCGACTGCGCCAAGGGCTGCGGCCAGAGCCTCCTGTTTCATTTGTTCTGCTACGGCGCGGTGTTCCAGGTCTCCGAGATTCGTAGATTCCCAGGAGGTCGAGCCGGTAAGTCCCTCCAGGTCAACGCTGATGTAAACTTTCATAGTACAATGTCCTTTCTTTTGAGATTCTATCAGGATTTGTGAAATCCTATTTATGGTTTACACAAATGAGTTACCGTTTTTTATGCCGAAATATTGTGGCTTTTATTTTATTTTGAATTAATGATCTTTGTGAACCTTTAAGATAAGTTATTTTCAGGCTCAGGCAGAGTATACTCAAGCAGGCGGCGTGTCAATGTGTATTGCAGCAGTACACCTACTTTCAGACAGTCATCATCCACTTCAAACTGTGCTGTGTGAAGCGGGTAGATTTCCCTTTGTCCTGGTTTGGTACAGCCGAGATGATAGAAAACTCCGGCTTTTGCCGCTTCCTGAAAAAAGGAGAAGTCTTCAACGCCAAGACTGGGGTATTCTTTATAAAAAATATTTTCTTTGCCAAGTATTCTGGCTGCATTTTCTTCTACCAGTGCAGTCAGTGTATCGTCGTTGATTAATGCGTCATAACCGGAATGAAAGGTGACCTCTGCCCGGCCGCCGTATGCAGCAGAGATTGCGACAGCCTGTGTGCGGATATACTGTTTGGCAGCTTCGCGTGTTTGCGGATCGAGCGTGCGCAGAGTTCCGTATAACGCGACGTGATCACAGATAATGTTTCCGGCAGTTCCACCTAGGATTTTTCCGAAAGACAACACCACACTGTTTAGCGGAGATATCTTGCGGCTAACGAGAGACTGTAGGGATAAAACGAGATGCGATGCTATCACGACTGCATCGATTCCCTGATCCGGATAGGCGCCGTGGGCTCCACTTCCGTAAACATCAATGAGTACTTCATCGCTTGAGGCATTCATTTTACCATATTTGACTTCGATCTGTCCGGTATGATATTGCGGCATAACGTGAAGCCCCGCCACATAGTCAACGGTTGGCTGTTCCATACAACCGGCCTGAATCATACGCTGCGCGCCGCCAATGGTTTCTTCTGCGGGCTGGAAGAACAGTTTTACGGTTCCGTTCCATTCGTCTTGATGAAGCTGTAACAGACGTGCCGTTCCAAGCAAGATTGCGGTATGTGCATCATGACCGCAGGCATGCATCATTCCGGGATTTGCTGAGTGGCAAATATGCGTTTGCGGTTCTTGAATTGGCAGTGCGTCAATATCTGCCCGAAGTCCAATCACACGGCCATATGTGTGAGAGCTAGAAGAAAGAGCTTCGGGGCATTTTCCGGTTAACTCGGCAAGGATACCCGTATCAGCAATCATACGGTATGGGATGCCCCATTTTTCGAGGCAGTCGGTAATGATTTTGTCGGTAATAAATTCCTGAGTGCCTCTTTCAGGATGCTCATGTAAGGTATGGCGGAGTTGAAGAAGTTCGGGGAAAAGCGATTCAATTTCCTGTCTGATTTGTTCCATGATTTTGCAAACCTCCGGAATTTTTATAGGATGTTTCGAGGTATTCCAGTATACTCGTAAAGCGGCAAAGTTGTGCTTCATTAGAAGCGACATCAGGTGGAACAAGATGAGAAAAATTGCCTCTGCACAATGGCTCTTTTTCATCCATCGTCTTCTAACAGCCTTTACAGGAAATACAAAGGTTTGTGTGAACAGTAATCATCTTAAAACATTTCAGGCAAAATAACAATAAAAACATTGGCAGCTCCTGAACCCTTTAAAATATATATAATCGGACGAAGGCTGCCAGAATATCGGCGCCCCTTTTTGGTAGGATTGGGATATAGGTTTTATCATAGAAATGTTCTGACGGCGGGATTTTTTTCATAATTATTTCACAATTACCTGTGGTAGAAAAGGTGGGGAATATGGTTTGTTACATATTTAAGCGTGTCATTGCTGGGTTCTTCTCTCTATTTATGCTGATTACATTGACATTTTTTCTGATGCATGTGATTCCGGGAGGCCCTTTCAGTCCGGAACAGTATCGCAAAGTTCCAGCGGAAGTGCTGGAAAATATCCAGGATCAGTATGGGCTCAATGATCCGCTTCCTGTGCAGTATGGAAATTATCTGAATAATCTGGCGGATGGGATTTCGATGGTGATCGCAACAATAGATGTTTCCGTGCCCAGTTTTGTACTCTGTGTGCTGGCCATGTTATATTCTTCCAGTGGGATGTATGATCTTCGGGCAGGTTGCGTACATTACACGTTTGATGCGTTCTAATATACTGGAGACGATGCGGCAGGATTTTATCCGGACAGAACGCAGCAAGGGAATTCTGGAAATTGCTGTGATCACAAAATATGCGCTGAAGAATTCTATTCTTCCTGTAATCACATACGTCGGACCAATGGTGGCAGCGCTGATGACAGGTACGTTTTTGATTCCGTCCGCTATCTTTGAGGAAGCATTTTTAAGCTTCCTCAGAATCGGTATTCAGGTGCCAAAGGCAAGTTGGGGTACGATGTGTAACGATGCGATCCAGTATCTGACGCAGCAGCCCTGGCTGATGATTTTTCCGGCTTTGGCGATCAGCATTACAATCTTTGCTTTTAATTTTATCGGGGATGGGCTACGGGATGCGCTGGACCCAAGGATTAACAAATAATAGAATATAATGGAAAAATCGGAGAATAGGTTATGGCAGACAGTCAAGATTCCAGAATAAAAGTTGACAGGACGCAAGGAGAAGGGACGTCTGTGCTCCTGGATATTAAAAATTTGAGAACGACATTTGGCACAATATCAGGTGATGTGCAGGCGGTCAGGGGGATTTTTGAAAAGAAGCGCTTTTTGAAAGCTGTGGATGGTGTAAGCTTTTCCATCGAAACAGGAACCACGATGGGCCTGGTAGGTGAGAGTGGTTGTGGGAAAACGACGTTGGGCCGGGCACTGCTCAGGCTGTATGATATCGAAGAAGGAGGGAAAATCTTTTTTGACGGAACGGATATCAGCCATTTGAATGATCAGCAGATGCGTTCGTATCGAAAACGAATGCAGATGATTTTCCAAGATCCGTATACGAGCCTTGATCCGAGAAAAACGGTAGGAGCGACTATTGGGGAACCGCTGGAAGCACTTGACATCATGCAGGGCAAGGCTGCACAGGATCGGATTCGTGAGTTGATAGAGCTGGTTGGTTTGAAAACAGACCATTTGGGACGGTATCCGCATGAGTTTTCGGGCGGGCAGCGGCAGCGCATCGGCATTGCAAGGGCGTTGGCGGCTGATCCGGAATTTATCGTATGTGATGAGCCCATTTCAGCTCTGGATGTGTCAATCCAGGCGCAGGTTATTAATATTTTGGAAGAATTGCAGGAAAAATTTCATTTTACCTATTTGTTTATCAGCCATGATCTGTCTATGGTGCGACATATTAGCCATAAAGTGGGTGTGATGTATCTTGGCAATCTGATTGAATATGCACAGGTGGATGAGCTTTATGAACACATGCTGCATCCATATACGCAGTGCCTGAAAATCTGTGAACAGAAAAAACCAGAGCTGAAAAAAATCAATAAAGAGCATTATGTGGCGTGTCATCTTTATGGTGAGGCATTGTCGGAGTAAATCTCAGGTAGATAGCCGGCGGATTTCCGGCGGTTATGTATAGTTATTGAACGGTTTACAGTGCCCTCAATTGTATCAAAAAGAAGACTGGCTTTGCGCTTTGCAGTTGGAAATGTGTATGCAGGCAGTGAGAAGTGGATAGTAAATATAGAGAGAAAGAAGGAGCGACGATGGTTCAAAAAGCGCTGCGGATGCCGAAACGAATCAGAAAAGGCGATACGCTGGGGGTGGTTGCGCCGAGTATGCCCGTGAAACCGGAGGAAAAAGAGGCGTTAGTTGCATATCTGGAGGAAGCAGGTTATAAAGTCAGACTGGGAAGAACGGTGGATGAACTGCTAAGTTTTCACGGTTTTATGGCTGGAGATGGAAACGTGCGGGCGAAAGAGATAAACAGCATGTTTGCAGATCCAGAGGTGGACGGAATTATCTGCGCAAGAGGCGGATACGGCAGCTGCCATACGATGGAATATCTCGATCTGGACATGATTCGGGCACATCCGAAGGTATTTATCGGTTTCAGTGATGCAACACATTTTCACTCTATTTTCAACAAATTCTGTAATTTTGTAACGTTTCACGGGCCGATGATAATCAGCAATATGCTGAAAGGGTTTGATGATTACAGCAGAAGCAGTCTGAACAGAGCGCTTGACCTCTGCGGGACAGAATCAGCGTATGATTTTTATAATCCTGAAGAAGATCCTATGTATATGCTGCATCCGGGACAGGCGGCAGGAATAATCACGGGAGGAAATCTAACGCTGCTGGCAAATTCGGCAGGTACCTTTTTCCAGCCGGAAACAAAGGGGAAGATTCTGTTTCTGGAGGATGTAGAGGAGAGCATTCCTGTGCTGGACCGTATGATTACACAGATTGAGCAGGCCGGTATGACGAAAGCGGTCGGCGGTATTTTGCTTGGAAATTTTGCGGATTGCAGCAACGAACGATATGATGCCAGCTATGAGATTACGCAGTTCCTAAAGGATCGTTTTTCTGGGTATCGGGTACCGGTAATTGCAAATGTGTGCAGCGGTCACAGCCGCCCAATGGGGACGATTCCGATGGGAACAATCTGTACAATGGATGCCGATCGGTGCAGAATCTGTTTTTCGGTGTATTAATCATCTTTAAAGATACAGGATGGGATTTCATCCGGAAGATTCAGGGTTCGGTAGCGTTCCAGTACGGTACGCAGATTTTCGATGCTTGGTGAGGATGGGGTGCTGCCTGTGGGACGGCAGAGATTCTGCGTGGTATCCGTTCCTTTTTTGCGATAAACCAGCTTAAAACAGCGTTCCCATTCTCCTGTTTCGTAACGGAAAATTTTCAGGGACTGCTGGCGGCATTCATGTTTGATCAGCCTTTCCGACATAACGGCAAGGGCATTGTTGTGGATCACGGCATTTATGATTGTGCGGGGGCAATTTGCCTCCCAGGCCACCTGTATGTGAATGTTGTGGGCAGACAGATATTGTTCAAATAATTTCCGTGTACCGCTGCCTTTTTCACGTATGGCAAATCTACGGCCTTCCAATTCGGAGGCATATATTGTATTTTTTCCATAGAATTCATGATTTTTTCCGCAGACAAGAACGAGAGAATCTTCTACTACCGGGAGGACAGACAGCTCGGGAGATTCAATGATGCCTTCCACCACTGCGACATCCAATTCGTGCCGGAGCAATTTTTGCTCGATTTCTGTCGTGTTGCTGACAAAAGAATAGATTTCTATTTTGGGATAAGCCTTCTCCATATCTGTAATTACGTTTGACATCAGGCAGGTCCCGACGGTTAAAGATGAGCCGATGCGCAGGGGTGTCCGCTCCTGAAAATGCTGCATAGACCGTTCAAGACTGTCAAAAGTACCGACGGTCATGAGGGCGAGATTAAGCAGCTGGCGACCTTCGTCCGTGATAAACAGCTTTTTATGAAACCGTTCAAACAGCTGTACATGATAATGGTCTTCCAGATCACGGATTGCCTGGCTGACTGTTGGCTGAGTCAGATAAAGCCGGTTGGCGGCGGCACTCATGGAGCCGGTTTCTGCCACGGCGATAAATATTTTTAGATGTCGGATTGTCATGTCTGTTTTCCTCATAAAATAGTAGTGTATGGATGGTAGCATTTGAGTTTTTGAAGCCATAACGCTGTTTTTGTATTGTAATTGAGCGTCTGATCTTTCATCATATATAGATTTTTTCGATATGATAGATTATATTTTACGATTTTCTTTTATGGATCGCAAGTATTATAATGGGAGAAAAGCAAATGAAGTACGAGGGCGTACATAAGCACGAGCAGGAAAGGAGAAAAAATGGTATGAAATATGTGATTCTTGGCGGCGTAGCCGCAGGGACAAAAGCGGCTGCCAAATTAAAGCGCTGTGACCGGAACGCAGTGGTAAAAGTGTACACAAAGGGGGAGGATATTTCCTATGCTGGTTGTGGGCTTCCCTATTACATAGGCGGGGACATTCCTTCCAGGGAAGGGCTGATTGTCAATACACCGCAGAAATATGCCGGGCTGACAGGGGCGGAAATTTTTACAGGCTGTGAGGCGACGGAGATTGACAGTACAGACAAGACCGTCTGTCTGAAGAAAGTTTCCGGTGAAACTTTTACAGAAACATATGACAAGCTGATCATCGCTACCGGTGCAACGCCGTTTGCACCGCCTGTGGATGGGGTGCAGCTTCCGGGTGTGTTCTGCGTACGTACACCGGATGATGCTGTGGCTGTTCGTGCTTATGTGGAAGAAAAAAAGTGTCGTAAAGC
The DNA here is from genome assembly GCA_003612585.1 of bacterium 1XD42-54. Lineage (GTDB taxonomy): Bacteria > Bacillota > Clostridia > Lachnospirales > Lachnospiraceae > Choladousia. Next base: position 669,266 of record RAZH01000001.1, on the reverse strand, counting down.
TGTTGTGTGCGGGGCAGGTTTTATCGGACTTGAGGTGGCAGAAAATCTGATGGCACAGGGAATGGAAGTGACAGTGATTGATGCAGCGCCTCAGATTATGCCGAATGCGTACGATGAAGAGATGGCAGATTACGCGAAAAAACAGTTGAAAGCAGCAGGAATGCGTGTTCTGACTTCTACAAGTCTCAAAAGCATCGTGGGAACGGAACGGGCGGAAAAGGTGATTACTGAGAACGGGGTGTTGGCGGCTGATCTTGTGATTCTGGCGATCGGTGTGCGGCCGGCAACTGCATTTCTGGCAAATTCCGGACTAGAGATGTTTAAAGGTACGATTCTGGTGGATGGGCAGATGAAGACGAATCTGCCGGATATTTACGCAGTCGGAGACTGCGCAATGGTGAAAAATGCGTTGACCGGCCAGGCACAGTGGTCTGCGATGGGATCTACGGCAAATCTGGCAGCCCGCGCGATGGCGAAAGCTATGACTGGCGCTGGAAATGGATATGGCGGCTGCCTTGGAACCGGTGTGGTGCGTTTGCTTCCGAGGCTTAACGGCGGGCGTACGGGTCTTACAGAGATGCAGGCAAAGGCGGCAGGCTATGCGGTTACTTCTGTGATCTGTGTGGTGGATGACAAGGCGCATTATTATCCGGGCGCTTCTTCTTTCACGATCAAGCTGATTGCAGAGACCTCCACAAGAAAGCTGTTGGGGTTGCAGGTGTTTGGCGGCGGAGCAGTTGATAAGCTGACGGATATTGCAGTAGTGGGAATTGCGCAGGGAATGAAGCTGGATGATTTTGATACGCTTGATTTTTCTTATGCTCCGCCGTTTTCTACAGCTATTCATCCGTTTGTGACGGCATGTTATATTCTGGAAAATAAAATAGACGGTATGTTTTCTTCAATGAGTCCGGCAGAGTATGCGGCCGGCGCGGCAAAGGATTATACGGTACTTGATGTACAGCCGGTAGCGGCACTTCCGAATGCACGTTGGATTGAACTTTCCTCTGTTACGGGACCAATTGAGGGATTAGAGAAGGATGCAAAGCTGCTTCTTGTGTGTGCGAAGGGAAAAAGAGGTTACTTTTTGCAGAACCGTCTGAAAGCATATGGCTATACCAATACAAGAGTTCTGGAGGGCGGCGTATTTTTCAATGATGTAAAGGTTCCGCGTAATGGAAAGAAGCTTTCGGCGGAAGAAATTAAGCGTGTAAAAGGATTAGGATGCCTGCAAGACAAGCGGTACGAAGATGTCTTTAATGTACGTGTGATCACACGCAATGGAAAACTGACCGCAGAAGAGCAGCGAAAGGTTGCGGAGGCAGCCGAAAAGTTTGGGTCCGGTGAGGTGACAATGACAGCCCGGCTGACGCTGGAAATTCAGGGAGTGCCGTATGACAATCTCGAAGCAGTGTTTGCATTTCTCGAGGAAGCCGGCCTGGAGACCGGAGGAACTGGTTCAAAGGTACGTCCAGTGGTATCTTGTAAGGGAACAACGTGTCAGTATGGCCTGATTGATACGTTTGCGCTTTCTGAAAAGATGCACGAGCTGTACTATATTGGTTATCATGGTGTTTCTCTGCCGCATAAGTTCAAAATTGCAGTGGGCGGCTGTCCGAATAATTGCGTGAAGCCAGATCTGAATGACCTTGGTATTATCGGACAGAGAGTGCCGGAGATTGATCTGTCGAAATGCAAGGGCTGTAAGAAATGCCAGGTTCAGAATAATTGTCCGGTCAAGGTTGCAAAGGTGGAGGATGGAAAGATTCAGATTGCACCAGAAGCATGTAATCACTGCGGACGCTGTGTGGGAAGGTGCCCGTTTGGAGCTGTCAATGAATCAATGACTGGTTATAAGGTATATATCGGCGGACGCTGGGGTAAAAAAGTGGCTGAAGGTCGTCCGCTGGATCAGATTTTTGCGACAGAGCAAGAGGTTGTCGATGTCGTAGAACGTGCAATTCTGTTCTTCCGTGACGAGGGTATTTCCGGAGAACGTTTTGCAGACACAATTGCCAGACTGGGTTTTGATTATGTACAGGATAAATTGCTGAACAGCAAGATTGACAAGAAGCAAATTCTTGAAAAGACGGTAATCGGTGGAGCTACGTGTTAGAACATGATTGAAATTTCTGTTCGCTGTGTGCAGATCTGTTTTGCGTGATCTGTATGCACCGTGAAAGGAATTTTCTGATCACATCTGACATAACTTTATAAAAAGGAAGAGAACTGTCGTACAATACATATGTTTTGAGACAGGCAGAATTTCAGATACTCTTTTATGAAAGGATGAGGGAAAGTTTTCTATTCATAAAGAGTTCTGGAAAGGTACTGTCTGTCTTGAAAATTGTATTGTGCGGCAGTTTTTTATATCAAAGGAAAATGGTTTATGGATGATCAGAAAATTGAGAATCTACTGAATTTGTCAATGGATGCCACACAGGAAGAGAGGGAGAAATCTCCGGTTCTGGAAACAGGATACGATGAAGAGGATGATACATGGGAGGTAATTGTACGTTTTAGCGGAAACCTGGAGGAGGTAGTCAGACCTTCCTGGCAGGTGGTGAGGCTCTCCGGAGGTTATGCGATTGTCACGCTTCCGGCCGAAGAGGTAGGATTGCTGGCTGCACTTCCACAGATTGAATATGTGGAAAAACCAAAACGCCTTTATTTTGAAGTGGATCAGGGACGGGCAGCTTCGTGTATCTCCGCTGTTCAGACGCCAGAAATGGGACTGTTCGGGGAAGGGGTACTGGTAGCAGTGATTGATTCCGGAATTGATTATTTTCATCCGGATTTTCGGAATGAGGACGGTTCGAGCCGTATTGTGGCATTGTGGGATCAGACAGAACGTGCTGTGGGCACACCGCCAGAAGGATTTACGATTGGCGCCGAATATACAAAAGAAGATTTGAACAGGGCACTTGCACAGAACAGCCGCGAAGCTGCGTATGCGATTGTGCCGGAGCGTGACAGCAGTGGCCACGGGACGCAGGTAGCCGGCATTGCTGCAGGCAGCGGCAGGGCTTCCGGCGGCAGATATCGGGGAGTGGCCCCACAAAGTGATCTTCTGATTGTGAAGCTTGGCATACCAAGGCAGGGAGGCTTTCCCAGAACGACTGAGCTGATGCAGGCGCTTGAATATGTAATGCGGACGGCGCAGCGTCTGGAGCAACCAGTGGCGGTCAATCTCAGCTTTGGAAATGTATACGGTTCCCACAGGGGCACATCGCTTCTGGAAGAATATATTGACCAGCTGGCGGACCGCGGCAGGAGTGTCATTGCGGTCGGGACCGGAAATGAGGGGAACGCTGCGGGACATGTATCTGGTCGGCTGACGGAGGACAGAAACGGGGAACAGGAGATAGAGTTCATCATCGGTGATTTTGAGACAACGATGAATCTTCAGCTCTGGAAGAATTATGTTGACGAATTCGGGATCACATTGGTACATCCGGATGGACAGCAAGTAACACTGATACGTCGGGAAAATGGCGCTTACCGCTATCAGCTTGGAAATGTAACGTTGCTGGTCTATTATGGTTCCCCATCACCCTATCAGCTTCAGCAGGAGATTTTTATTGATTTTATTCCAGAGAATACGTATCTGGACAGTGGAATCTGGAGTCTTATTCTGACTCCGGAACGAATTGTGACCGGCGACTATGAAATCTGGATGCCGGATTCCCGCGCACGCAGCAGCACGACGCGTTTCCTCCGGCCTTCGCCGGAAGCCACGCTGACGATTCCTTCTACGGCTGGCCGTATTATTGCTGTGGGAGCTTACGATGCCCGACAGAATGCGTACGCTTCGTTTTCCGGAAGAGGATGGCCGGATTCCGATTATCCGGTACGGCCGGATCTCGTTGCCCCGGGAGTTTCGATTACGACGGCTTCTGCCGGAGGAGGGTATGTCAGTGTGACAGGCACCTCTTTTGCAACTCCGTTTGTGACGGGGGGCGCTGCATTGATGATGCAGTGGGGGATTGTGAAGGGGAATGACCCGTATCTGTATGGGGAGAAGGTAAAAGCCTATTTGAGAAGAGGGGCGAGGCAGCTGCCGGGGTTTGTGGTTTGGCCTAATTCACAGCTGGGGTATGGGGCGCTTTGTGTGGGGGATAGTCTGCCGATTTAGACGAAAATGAGTATTTGATAAAACTTTTTGCCGCCTGCTCCTGTCTGTATCTTAGAGAACAGAAAAAGGAGGGTTCCACATGTATTTTAATTATTGATTGACCAATGAAGTCCTGTTATCTATAATCAACAGAGGTGATACCTATGAAAAGCAAAGTTATGCAGTGGTTTGTCCGACTGATTCGGTTGGATATGAGTTACTTTGCAGGAGAAAGAGAATTTCCGCTGACGGGCGCTGGCGTTCGGAAGTCGGAAATGATGACAGAAAAGCAATGACTATCTGGCGCTTCAGTATATGAAGAATAAAGAGGCCGCAGAAGATGTGCTCCAGGATGCGTATCTGAAAGCATTTACAAATTTGAAAAAGCTTCAGGAACCGGAGGCTTTTGAAAAATGGCTGGGCGTGATCGTTGCAAATACAGCCAAAAACGCGCTGGCAAAGAAAAATCCGGTTTTATTTACCGATCTTACGGTGAATGAAGACGGGGAAGGATTTACATACGAAGTGGAAGATGAGAATCTGGAAAATCAGCCGGAGACTGCCTATACGAGAGAGGAAACGAGGGAACTGGTACATGAACTGATAGATTCTCTTTCGGAAGAACAGAGAATGTGCATTCCGATGAGGAGGCTTCCTTTGCGGGCGCCGCGGCGGGTCAAAAGGCGTTGGAAGGGAAAATTCTGCAAACCTGGAAAAGGCAGAAAAGCAGAGCAATACAGCAGAAAAACGTAACGCGTGTGGCGGAAAAGACGGCTGTAAAAGCCGTGAAAACCGGATTTATACAAACTGCAGCAGGGAAGATAACAGCGATCGTAGCCGCGGTCTGTGTGACAGGCGGAGCATTTTATGGCGGTATGCAGTGGAAGGAGCATAATAGCCGGAAATCTGAAACATTTCAGGAGCGGGATCAGAGAAAAACAGAGGGTGTTTCAGAACTTACCACAGAATCAGAGGCTGCACCTCTCCCGGTGCCCACCGTAGAGAACAGCCAGGAGCTTGATTTTTCACAGTTTATGGAAGGCGGATTGAATAAAGCGGAATTGCTGTATGTGCTGGCATATGGGCCGAAGAATATTCCGGAACAAGGTTTTACAGAAGAAAGTCTTGTTTTTATTATGAACAGTCTGTGCCAGGGAACCAATGAAAATAGAGAACCGTATTTTAGCGCGTTGGGCTGGGATGAACAGTCAAGGGGAATCTATGCTGCGGCAGATGTAAATCGTTATATTTCCAGCTTTACAGATTTCCAGTATCCCGGAGATACTGTTGCTCTTGCACTTTCCACGCTGAATTATGTGGAAAGCGCAGAACTGTATCAGACAAAATTCACCAGCCTGGGCGGGAAGATAGAACTTTCTTTGTCTGTATTATAAAGGGAAGAGGAAAATCAGAAACATATATACAAAAACAAAAGGAGAAAAGCTATGATGAACAGAGCAATGAAACAGGCGGCAGCAATGCTTATGATTGGTATGATGACAATGGTAGCAGGGGAGAATACCGCACAGGCAGCTTCAGATTCTTCCAGCAAAGAAATTGAGGGCTGGGAAGTCGTGGGAACTGCAAGGTGCACACCTATCGAAGGATATGAAGGAACTCTGGATGAGAGCGCGCCTTCCAAAGGGTATGTGCTGGATGTACAGCTTGTAAATTCCGATACGGTAGATTACTATGTCAGCCCGCAGTTCTATTTTGATCTGGTAAGAGAGTCAGACGGAAAGACGATTCAGGCCGTTTTGGTCAATTCGGAAAACGTATATACGCCGGATTTCGTGCTCTGGCCATTTAATATCTGTGTACAGGAAACCATACAGGCAAAAGCAGGACAGGTAACCAATGTACAGTATTATATAGACGGGGAAGGGACAAACTATCTGTGCTATCCGGAATACGCACAGGATCCGCAGGGGGCATATGAAAACCTGTACAGCTTTTCTTACGGAGCCGGATTTGCCCTGGAAAACCCGGAAATATACTGCTATCTGGAAACGTTTGAGGAAGCGTCGGCACGTTATGAGGAAAGAATGGCGCAGTACGAAAACGGCCAGCAGTACGAGAATGGCCAGCAGTATGAGAATGGGCAATCAAATGATAAGGACGCACTTCTGGATGAGATTGTAGGAGGACTGCTGGAAAATTCAATCAATTATTTTGGAGATAAGGTCGAGGAAAACACGCACGGCATTGTAGATCAGGATATTCTTGGAAAGGCCGCGGAATATCTCTTCGGAAATTAAAAAAATGATTGAATTTTGCTCAAAAAACAGATATTTTGACTGGATTACGCAGATATCGTGTGTTATACTTTGAGGTGTATGTATTTAGCCACTGACTTATTTGCCGATGATTCCTTTTTTCAGAGTGCACAGGCTGAAAAAATAGAAGAAAAGCAGATAAATAAAAGGTGTGCAGATCAATTTCATAAGGAAGGTGAGCGATTGGAGAACTATACCAAGTATAAACTGAAAAGCAACGATGAACTGGTGTCGCTACTGGCCGATAAGGACAATGTGTTCATAATTGCTTGTAATAAGTGCTTCAAGGAATTTGAGACCGTTGACGAACCGGATTGTGGCGAATTTGAGAAACTCGCTGCCGAAAACGGAAAAACAATCACGGGCAGTGCAAAGGTTGATTTTTTGTGCAACAAAGTCCAGACTGAGAAAAAATTGCAGGATATGATTCCGGAAGGCACGGAACATGTTTTTGTAATCTCCTGTGGACTGGGTGTTCAGACTGTTGCAGATCTGGAGAATAAACCTGTATATGCAGCGAGTAATACACTGAATTATACGGGTCATCACGGTATGGCCCTGACAAAGAAAAGCTGTGATGCATGTGCACAATGTTATTTGAATATAACCGGAGGTGTCTGTCCGATCGTTGACTGTTCTAAGAGTCTTGTCAACGGACAGTGCGGCGGCGCCAAGGACGGCAAATGTGAAGTGGACCCGAATAAGGACTGTGCCTGGGAGAAGATTTATCAGAAGCTGGAAAAACAGGGACGTCTGGAAGAGTTTTTGCATCAGCCTGTGCAGGTACGCGATTATTCCAAAGTAAATGTTAAAGTTGTGAGCGAATATGTAAAAGCAATCCGTGAAGAAAGATTCGCAGGCTATTATGGCGGTGTTCATCCGTCAGAGCGGAAAGAGTTCAGCGAACACATTGCTCTTACAAGATTCCCGGAACCGAAGACTGTCGTGATTCAGATGTCTCAGCATCTGGGGGCTCCGGCCAATCCCATTGTACAGGTTGGCGATTACGTAAAAGTCGGACAGAAGATCGGAGAAGCGGCAGGCTTTATCAGCGCTCCGGTTCATTCCAGCGTCAGCGGTACGGTTGTTGCGATTGAGCCGCGTATGCATGGAACGAGGGGCTGTGAGATGACGTCCGTTGTCATTGAATCGGACGGAAAAGATGTGCTGCATGAGTCTGTACAGCCGAAGGGAAATCTGGATGATCTTACGCCAGATGAGATCATTGATATTGTCCGTGAAGCAGGTATTGTAGGTATGGGCGGCGCCGGATTCCCGACGTGTGTCAAGCTGAAACCTGCAAAGCCGGTGGATACCATTCTTCTGAATGGCTGTGAATGTGAGCCGATGCTGACAGCAGACCACAGAGTGCTTCTTGCGTTTGCAGATGATATCATTTATGGACTTAAGGCGATTCTGAAGACGACTGGCGCTGAAAAAGGGCTGATTGTAATCGAGGATAACAAGCCGGATGCAATTGAGCTTCTTCAGTCCAAGGTTGCAGATATTGATAATATTGAGATTTTCCCTGCAAGAACAAAATACCCACAGGGTGCTGAAAAGACGCTGATCAAGCGTGTGACCGGTAGAGTTGTGCCGAGCGGAGGGCTGCCGGCAGATGTTGGTTGTATCGTAAGCAATATCAGTACAGTAAAAGCAATTTCTGATGCAATTCAGAAGGGCATGCCGCTGATTGAGCGTGTTGCAACTGTGACCGGCGAAAAGATTAAGAATCCGGGCAATTTCATTGTTAAGATCGGTACAAGCGTAAAAGAACTGATCGACTACTGCGGCGGCGTGACAGACGATGATGTTCTGATCAAGATGGGCGGACCGATGATGGGATTTGCTCTTTCTGATGTAAATGTACCGATGATGAAGGGCTCTAATGGAATTATTGCCATTGAGACAGATCAGACAGAGCCAGTAGCATGTATTAAATGCGGACGCTGCGTCGATGTCTGCCCGATGGAGCTTTCGCCGTTGTATTTCGCGAAATATGCGGATGAGCAGAACTGGCAGGGCATGAAGGACAAAAATGTCATGGATTGTGTGGAGTGCAGAAGCTGCGAATACATCTGTTCCTCCAAGATTCCGATTGTAACCAAGATTAAAGCTGGAAAAGCTGCTGTAAGGGAGTTGAAGTGATATGTTAATTACTGAATTGAAATCAAAAGAAACGATCGTATCACTGGTAGACGGTAAAAAAGTTTTTATCATTAACTGCCATGGATGCAAAGAGGTCCATTTCCCGGAAAAAGAAGCAGCAGAATTCCAGAAGGAACTGGCTGACAGCGGAAATGTGACTGGTATCATGACAAAAGATTACATCTGCAATCCGGAAAATCTGAAGCTGCGCATTCAGAAATATATGGATGCGATTGAGGCTGCTGATGCGGTACTGGTATTCTCCTGCGGCGTTGGCGTACAGACGATTGCCGAGTATCTGGGGGATAAGCCTGTTTATGCGGCATGTGATACATATCCACTGCCTGGATTCCAGGGCGTTACACCGTTAGAGTATGACTGCAAACAGTGCGGCGAGTGTTATCTGAATCTTACTGGCGGCATCTGCCCGATTACTGCCTGCTCCAAGAGTCTGGTAAACGGACAGTGCGGCGGTTCCAAGGACGGCAAATGCGAAGTGGACAGTAACATGGAATGCGGCTGGGAGCGTATTTACAGACGGCTGGCACAGCTGGGCCGCCTGGATGTATTGAAATGCCCGACGCAGGTGCGCAATTACGCAACAGATGAGGAAGTATCCAAATAGGAAGCTGTTAAAATTTATAAATGATTGGAGCAATGTACAATGAAAATTAGTGAATTATTTGATCGTGGTGAATTTGTAGTTACTGCAGAAGTAGGACCGCCAAAAGGAATTCATATTGAGCATATACTGGAAGAGGCAAAGACTTATTTGAGCGGTATTACTGCAGTGAACGTAACAGACAACCAGTCATCCGTTATGCGTCTCGGTTCTCTGGCAACGTGTAAAGCACTGAAGGATGAGGGACTGACCCCGATCTTCCAGCTGACCTGCCGTGACCGCAACCGTATTGCACTGCAGTCAGATCTTCTGAGCGCAGCGATGCTGGGCATTGACAACGTTCTGTGTCTGACCGGAGACCATACAAAGATGGGCGACCATCCGCAGGCAAAACCGGTATTTGACCTGGATTCTGTTTCCCTGCTTCATACAATTAAGCAGCTGGAGTCAGGCGTTGACCTTGGCGGAAACGAGCTGGTTGGTGAGCCGCCGAAATTTGCAAAGGGTGCAGTTGTGTCCCCGTGCAGCGACTCTGTGGATGCACAGCTTGCAAAGATGGAACGCAAGGTTGCAGCAGGCGCTGATTATTTCCAGACACAGGCAGTTTTTGAGCCGGAGAAATTCATCAAATTCATGGAAAAAGCAAAACAGTTCGGCAAGCCGGTGCAGGTTGGCATCATTATTCCGAAATCAGCTGGAATGGCGAAGTTCATGAACAACAATGTAGCCGGTGTTCATGTGCCGGATGAGATGATTGAGGAACTGAAGGCAGATAAGGAAAAGACAAAAGCTGGTATTACAGGCGTTGAAATTGCGGCGCGCATTATCAAGGAATGCAAACCGTACTGCCAGGGTGTACATATCATGGCATTAGGCTGGGAATCCAAAGTTCCGGATCTTCTGAAACAGGCTGGAATTTAATCCAAAATATTAAAAAAGAAGCTGCAGCTTCACGATTTTTGAGTCGTGAAAGCGTGCAGCTTTTTTATCATACTTTATCTAATAAGAAACTTCGCCGCCTATATGATAAAAAGTCTCCGTCAGGATGTGCGTTTGCGCATTCTTTTTTAAATTTCCGGATAACAGCTGCTTCGGTTCACAATGCGGCAGGGAAATTCAATTCGGACAGTTTCCGTATGACCTTTTGCAATTCGATCCAGAAGCAGGGTAACAGCCATATGGGCCATTTCTTTTCTGGGAATATGAATCGTCGTTAAAAACGGCGAGGTATTTTCACTTTCTTCAATGTCGTCAATCGAGATGACAGAAACTTTTCTTTTTATTTTTCGTGCATTTTTCTTCAATATTTTCAGGACTTGAATGGCAGTCACATCGTTTGCGCAGAACACTGCCGTGAAGTCCCCGGCTTCGTCGATGAGTCCGGAAAAAGCGGAAGCTGCAGATTCACCCGTCTGGTCGGTTGGCCTGATCCAGTCGTAATTAATCGGAAGATTGTGACTGATCAGGGAATTGCAGTAGCCGACGTACCGGCTTTCGTAAGAACAGTCGCCGATATACGCAATTTTCCTGTGTCCAAGTAAAAGCAGATGATTCATAGCAAGCTCAGCGGCCTTCTGGCCGTCGCAGATGACTTCGTCAACATGGAAGTTCATACTGTTTCGCCAGATACCGACGACATTGCTGTTGAATGACAAAATCTGTGTCAGCAGCTGTGTAGAACAGCGGCCAAGAATAATGACTCCCTGAGAGCTTGCAATATCACTGAGAATATGCCTCTTTTTCTTCGCATGTTCGGTGGAGTCTTTGGAGAGCGTTTCTTCTGCGTATACGATATGGTCGATCGTCATCTGGTTTTCAAACAGGGTAATTTCAAGGCTGCGGAACAGTTCATAAAAAAAAGGGTCGTCATCCAAAGATTTAATCCGTGCCAGTACGATGCTGACATGGCGGCCTGGTTCGCATACCTTCGAAGGATTTTTTAAATTCCGTGCATTCTGGTTTGGCTGATACCCGATTTCCCTTGCGGCAGCAAAAATTTTATCCCTTACTTCTTTGGAGGCGCAGGTGGAGGAGACGTTGTTCAGAACCCTTGATACGGTTGAGGGGGATACGCCTGTCATTTCGGCAATTCTTTTTAGCGACATAAAATTCTCCTTTTTATCCGGGGTGTTTGACTGATAACGAAACGGACCTAGTGCCTGAGAGCAACACTTCTATAAATATAAGTCGATGGTTTCGTAGTTGTAACAATTTAAGTATAAGGCAGAACCGCGGAACAAGCAACAGAAAGCGTATGGTTTTTGATAAGCAAACGTTTGCATGAAATCGGATTGACAAAAGATAAAAATTTTGTATATCATCTATGTGAATCCGAAAATGACTGAATTTATCTGGAAATGTGATGGAAATGTGATGCAAACGTTTGCATTAACAAAGGGGATAGTTACAAGTTTAGAAAAAAGGGGAAAGAAAAGATGAAAAGAAAAAACAGTATGTTCAAAAGAACGGCATTAACAATGGCGGCTGCATGTCTTGTGGTATCTGTTGTTGGCTGCGGAGGGAAAAAAGAGGACGGGGTACTTACTTTTACGAATGTTTCTTATGACCCGACGCGGGAATTTTATGCGGCCTATAATGAACTGTTTGCAGAGCATTACAAAGAAGAGACAGGAAAAGAAATTGAGTTGGTACAGTCGCATGGAGGCTCGGGTTCGCAGGCGCGTTCTGTGATTGAAGGTAATGATGCGGACGTCGTAACGCTGGCTCTGGCGCATGATATTACTTCGATTGAAAAAGCCGGTCTCATTGGGGAAGGCTGGCTGGCAGAATTTGATAAAAACAGCTCGCCGTATACGTCAACGATCGTGTTTCTTGTGCGTAGTGGAAACGAAAAAGACATTCATGACTGGGAGGATCTGATCAAAGACGGTGTCGAGATCATTACCCCCGATCCGAAATCATCCGGCGGGGCATGCTGGAACTTTCTTGCTGCATGGCAGTATGCAAAAACGCAGTTTGCGGACGATGAAATTGCGATGAAAGATTTTCTGGCAAAGCTTTATAACAACGTGCTGGTTATGGATTCTGGGGCGAGGGGCGCGACGACGACGTTTGTGGAAAACGGGCAGGGCGACGTCCTGATTGCATGGGAAAACGAGGCGCTTCTGGCGCTGGAAGAATATCCGGAGCAATATGAGCTGATTACTCCGAGTATCAGCATTCTGGCAGAGCCTTCGGTAGCAATTGTGGATGAAAATGCAGAGAAAAATGGCACGGAGGAAATTGCAAAGGATTATCTGGATTATCTGTATACGGAAGATGCGCAGAGGTTGGCCGGAAAGCATTACTACCGTCCGTCGGATGAGGCAATTTTAAAAGAGTTTTCCGATACGTTTGATCTGTCTGTAAATCTTTGTACGATTGATGATTTCGGAGGCTGGGATCAGGCATATCAGGACTTTTTTGCAGACGATGCGATTTTTGATGAAATTTACAGAAAATAGGAGGCGGCGCCATTGAAACGGGCACAGATAAAAAAGCGTAAATCCATTATTCCGGGATTCGGACTTTCTATGGGAATTACGGTTGCCATGCTATCGCTACTGATCCTGATTCCGCTGGCATCTGTTCTGGCGTACTCCTTCCGGCTGTCCGGCGCGGAATTTGCAGAACTGATGATGCGGCCGAACGTCGTTCAGGCATTTGTCACAAGCATCGGCTGTGCGCTGGCGGCGGCAGTACTGAACTGTATTTTTGGAACCATTCTCGCTTGGGTACTGGTGCGGTATGAATTTCCGGGAAAACGTCTGATGGATGGTATGATCGAGCTGCCTTTTGCGCTGCCCACTGCGGTTGCAGGAATTACACTGACAAAAATGTATTCCGATACGGGAGCTATTGGCAGGGCGTTTGAGAAGCTTGGAATCGAGATTGCCTATACCAGGACAGGCATTATCATTGCGATGGTATTTATCGGGATTCCATTTGTTGTAAGAGCGATACAGCCAGTACTGGAAAAGTTGCCCGCGACTTATGAAGAAGCCGCAGGGATGCTTGGTGCCTCCCGGCTTACTATTTTCTGGAAGGTGATCTTTCCGGAAATCCGCCCGGCGCTTCTGACCGGATTTGGCCTGGCACTGGCGCGGGGAATCGGGGAATATGGCAGCGTCATTTACATATCGGGAAACAGTGAGAAAAACGGGACGCAGGTGGTCTCGTATGTGATTATGCAGAAGCTAAATTCCGGCAATGTGGACTACGAAGGCGCTGCGGCAATTGCGCTGGTCCTTCTTATCTTGTCGTTTGTGATGCTGTTTGCAATCAATTTTATTCAGCATATCGCGAGCCGCCGGACAAATGTTTAATGTATCTGCGGGGAAAGGTATCCGCAAAAGATTGGGGAGATATGTATCTACAGGAGAACCATGATATATTTGTAGAAAAATGGGGAGATTTTATGAAAAAGAACAGCCAGAAAATTGTAAAATGGATCTTGATTGGAATCAGCGTTTTGTTTTTTCTGTTGATGCTTGTGCTGCCGCTGCTTGAAGTGATTGTTCGGGCTCTGGCAGACGGCCTGCAGTCGTATCAGGCGGCGCTTACGGCAGAAAATACACTGTCAGCTTTGAAGGTGACACTGATTGCTACTGTGATTGCGGTTGCTGTCAATACGGTGTTTGGACTTGTTGCTTCGTGGCTTGTGACAAAATTTGATTTTCGGGGAAAAAATGTACTATCTGCCCTGATCGACATCCCTTTTTCCATTTCTCCAGTAATTGCCGGACTTGCCTACATAATGACATTTGGGCGGAGCGGTTGGGCCAAGCCTGTGATCGACGGAATCAACGAGGCCCTTGGAACGGACATTGCGCTTGTGTTTTCTGTTCCTGCTGTTGTTCTTGCTACCATATTTGTTACCTTTCCTTTTATTTCCAGAGAAATCATCCCGGTTTTGTATACACAGGGAAGAGAGGAAGAGGAGGCGGCTGCAATGATGGGGGCTTCCGGGTTCACGATTTTTCGAAAAATTACGTTTCCGCATATCAGATGGGGGCTTCTTTATGGGATGATTCTGTGTGCGGCGAGGGCATTCGGGGAATTTGGCGCAGTCTATGCCGTATCGAAAGCAAGGGGCAAAACCTTTACGCTTCCGCTGGAAATTGACGCGCTCTATATGGCGGGAAGCGCAGATTCGATTACGCAGGCATTTGCCGTTTCGTCACTTCTGGTAGGGATGGCGCTCATCATGTTGATTCTGAAAAATATCGTGGAATACAGGGGAAAAAGAAACGACAGATAGGAAAACGGGGAGGATGTCATGTACGTAGAACTGAAAAATATAAATAAAAAATTTGGAGACTATGAAGCGGCAAAAAATATCAGCTTCGGAATCGAACAGGGGAAGCTGGCAGCGCTGCTTGGCCCGAGCGGTAGCGGAAAGACAACCATTCTGAGGATACTTGCCGGACTGGAGCAGCAGGATGGCGGGGATGTTATGATAGAAGGAAGGGTAGTAAATGACGTCCCTGCGAGCGAGCGCGGCATTGGTTTTGTATTCCAGAATTATGCGCTGTTTCGCTACATGACCGTCTATGATAACATTGCCTTTGGTCTGAAGGTTCAGAAAATGGAAAAACAGAAAATCCGCGAGCGGGTGCAGGAAATGGTTTCTCTGATCGGTCTCGAGGGCCTGGAAAAACGGTATCCCAACCAGCTTTCCGGGGGGCAGCGTCAGAGGGTAGCGTTTGCAAGAGCGATTGCGCCGAATCCTCAGCTTTTGCTTCTGGATGAGCCGTTTGCCGCAATTGATGCAAAGGTTCGCAAGGAGCTGCGCAGATGGTTAAAGGAAATGATCGAAAAGGTTGGTATTACCAGTATTTTTGTTACGCATGACCAGGAAGAGGCGGTCGAGGTCGCAGATGACATCTTGATTATCAATGAAGGAAAATTAGAGCAAATCGGAAGTCCGATTGACATTTATAAAAATCCGAAGACACCTTTTGTGGCACAATTCATAGGAACCTCTGTGATTCTGGACAGCCTTTTGGGATTTAAAGGGTATGAGGATATTCCAAATGGGAAAAAGGTGATCGTCCGTCCGGAATTTGTAGAAGCATTTAAGAGCGATAATCAGAAGTTTGCAAAGATGATGAATGCTGTGGAAGAGGGCGTCATTGAAACCATCGTATTTCGCGGAAGCTATCTGGAGCTGACGCTTCGTGTAAAGGGCGTCCGTCTGACGACGCACCGTTCACTCGAACGGCGACATGTGGAGATCGGTGAAAAGATGTGCGTACTTTTATACCGTGTATATCTGTTTGATGAAAATGGCGCGCAGATACGTAAAAATGAGCTGCTTAAGGGAATTGACGTGGAAGCGCTTTAGGATAAATGTATTTATCACAGAAATATAATTTCATGGATCTGTAATCTGTAAAAAATTGCACTGAAACATGCAAAAAAAGCGATAGAATCCAGCATGCCTTTGTGTTAGAATATTTACAAAGCATTATTTTTCTAAATTCTACAGCGGTATTTCCCGCATCTGATATCCTTTCAGTGGCCCATCAAATATTCAGAAATCTCAATGCTTTCAATTCACAGAAAAGCAGGGGATTTCGGAAAATGGTATCGGAATGCATTGAGGAAGGAATTCTTGCAGAATTTCTCAGTAAAAACAGAGCGGAGGCGATAAAGGTGAGTATCTATGAGTACGATCAGGAAAAGCATATACGTCAGGAACGCGAAGCAAGCCGTGAGGAAGGTATAAGAGAAGGAATAATCCGAGGCCGAAGTGAACTGATATGGCATGCATTGGAAAAAGGAGCTGAACCTGAAAGCTTAAAACAGCTGTTCGATGTAACAGAGGAAGAACTGGAAACGATTCAAAAAGAGATAACAAGCAGAGTAATGCCGGTTGCAGAAGTAATTGATAAAGTGGCGGCAATATGTAAAGCACATGGTGTAAAACGATTGGAGCTGTTTGGCTCTTTTGCAACAGGCACGGCAGCTTCAACGAGTGATATAGACTTTGTGGTTTATGGATGTGAGGATGTACAGCGGCTGGAGGAAGCCCTTGAAGGGATAGATACGCTTCGGAACATTGATATTTTTGAGTATGAAAGTATTAGCAATAAATTTTTGCTGGAGGATATTAAAAAATATGGAAAGCAAATCTATTAACCGTTATCATTCATTTTGCAAAAGTTTGCAAAATCTGAGTAAAAGTGTAAATGCAGATCCGGATGCGGATTTTGTACTGGAAGGAACGGTCTTGAATTTTAATCTTACCTTTGACATTTCCTGGAAAGTAATGAAGGATATATTGATAAAGGAACTGGGGATTCTTGATTTTGCAATTGGATCGCCGCGGGAGACATTGAAGCAGGCTTTTATGAACGGAATCATTGACAATGATGAGTGGATGCAGATGCTTCGGGTAAGAAACCAGCTGGCTCATGATTATGACGGTACCTTTGCGGCAGAAATGTTTCAAAATATCATAAAAGTATATTATCCGCTGTTTGAAAAATTGGCAGAACGTGTTGAAGTATATTATAAGCAAAGTGTGGGCTAATTCTGTGGAAATCTTTGGGGTATTATGCGGGCGAAAAGAAAAAGGAGGGCATGAGTGTGAAACGAAGATGGATTACCACAGGGATTTTTATCAGTACGCTGCTGATTCTGGGAACTGGTTGTACGAAAAAACAGGAGCAGGCGAATGTGCAGGAAGTAAATAACCTGCAATCCCAGCAGGAGGGATATGATCAGAAGGGGATTTTCGGTCAGGAAAGAGGAACGGAAGTAATAACGGATATTATTTCGCCGGAGACAGAAACTGACAGGCCAGAGACGTACGATGAGCAGGTAAATATTGTTTACGAATATAAAGATCTTAAAATCACTCTGCCATCATCCTGGGAGGGGCGTTATGATGTTACCAGTTCAGATGGATATGTGGGATTTTGGAGAAAGGATGGGGAAGGTGGGGATTATGCACCGGGTATAGCTAGAAAAGGCGGGGGATATGTATTTGGCATTTATTTTATAAAAGAGCAGTATTGTGAGACAATCCGTAATTTTGGCATAGAGTCTGTTATAGGTACAAAAGACGACGGTTATTATCTGCTGTGCGGAATAGAATTGGATACGAATGAGAGCAGTGATGATGCATCGGCTGATAGGCTCGATATGTATTTTGATGTTTCATGGATTGCGGAGCATGTGGTAGTGGAAGGTACAGAACCGTCGGGGAATCCTGCGGTTGAAGCGATGGATGGAAAAACTCTTCCTGAAGAAGCTTCGGGGACACTAACTGGTATTTTTGTGGGTGGAGATATTGAAAAAGATGACGATATCATATATCTGTGGACTGAAGAATGTGAATTATATGAATTTTACTTTGGCAAGGCAGAGAAGACGCCATATAAATTTGATCCAGGAGATAAACTGAAGATTTCCTATCAGGGCGGCGATGTAATTCGCATAGAAAAGTTGACAGAGAGCGGAGAACCGGAACTGGAAGAACATTTTTTTGAAGGAGTTATAGTATCAAAGACTGACAATGTAATGGAAGTACAGGACACCAATGGGAAAATCTGGACAATGGACTCAAGAAATATTGAATATTTAAGATTTGAGGACTATTGTCGGAACGAATCGGGCGAATATATAAAGGATGAATTTGGAGTATACATTCCATGTATACCGGAATGGTTTCAGGTAGGTCATAATGTGAGAGTATGTTACATGGGAAGTGAAAATAATCCCTTATTTATTGGATTAGGCAAAACAGGATAAACAGACGGGCAGCCATATACTGGTTGCCCGCTGCGTATGTCTGTCAAAAAGATAGCGCGTTCAGATTAAAGTCTGCTGTAAAGAGCATTGATTTTGGAACGGGTCATCGGCCCGATAATACCGTCGACGTCAAGTCCGTTCGCACGCTGGAAGGCGCATACTGCGTTGTAGGTACCCTGGCCAAAATCACCGTCCGCACCTGCAGAGCCGCAGGAGTAGCCAAGAGCGATCAGCTTTCTCTGCATGTCACGGACAGCTTCACCAGTCGAACCCATGGAGAGATTGCCGCTGCTTCCAGTGTCTCCGCTGCTGCTGGAGCCATATGCCGGACGGCAGAAGTAGTACGTAACCTTTGTAGATGTTATTTCTCGATCCTCCTTTGTATCAACCTTGTCATTAGAGTTACCGTCAATTGTTGCGAAGCGGTTGCCAGATACAGATTTTACAATTGCAGTATGATAGTAAGGAATCGATTCAGTTGGGTCATAACATACAACAATGTCGCCAACTTTTGGAGTGCGATAAACTTTTCCCTGATTACTATAGTAGTTGTACACACCAAGTGTACTGTCAATTTTGGAACCTCCACAGAAAAGATTGGATGCCCCGGCATGCTTAAATACCCACCAGACGAATACAACGCACCAGGGATATGCGGCGTCATACCCATAAAATTCTATGTTGTATTTGACATGGTTTTGCCCGCCTTTTTCTGTCACGCCAATTTCCGCGGCTGCGACGCGTAGAATATCATTTGCTGTTGCCATAATTATTTATCTCCTTTTCTTATTATTTTGTTCCCCGGCCGATGGGCTTGGGTTTTGGCTTTGAATCACCGGCGATTCATCTGATAAAGAGTAAAAGCTTCTCAATATGTAAACTGCAATTTCTTTTTTCTTGCAAAATATCCCTTCGTGTGATAGCCTGATGTCGCATCTTACGAAAAAACAGGCGCGGCATTTTTTATGTGCGAAAAAGAGAAGAGAATTTGGAAGAAAACGGGGAACAAAAAATGCAAAAAACAGGTGGAAAAGAACATACGGGCAACCGGATCACAGAGGGAGTGATCTGGAAGCAGATTTTAATCTTTTTTGTTCCGATTCTGATCGGGACATTTTTTCAGCAGCTTTATAATACCGTGGATGCTGTAGTGGTCGGACGCTTTGCAGGAAAAGAAGCGCTCTCCAGTGTGGGTGGCTCATCGAGCCAGATTATCAATCTTGTGGTAGGATTTTTTACCGGTCTGTCTGCCGGGGCTACGGTTATTATTTCTCAGTATTTCGGTGCGGAAAATCGAAAGAAGCTGGAAAAGGCGCTGCATACGGCATATGCCTTTTCTTTTGTTTTCGGTATAATCGTGGGAATCGGTGGTGTGATTGCGACGCCTGCGATTCTGGAGATGATGAATACGCCAGAGGAGCTGCTGGCAGATTCTGCGCTGTATGTGCGTATTTATTTTGCCGGCCTTTTGTTTGTGCTGGTCTATAATATGGGTTCCGCAATTTTGAGGGCAATCGGGGATTCGAAGCGCCCGCTGTACTATCTGATTGTCTGCTGCGGAATTAATACGGTGTTGGATTTGCTTCTGGTACTGGTGTTTGATATGGGCGTTCTGGGCGCGGCGCTGGCGACGCTGCTCTCGCAGGCAATCAGTGCGGTGCTGGTGACCTGGACGCTGATGTTCCGGACTGCGGAGATGAAGCTGGAACTGAAAAGGATAAGCTTTCAGAAAGACATACTGATCGTGATGCTGAGAATCGGTCTGCCGACCGGAATCCAGTCCAGTATGTACAGTATTTCAAATGTGATTGTCCAGGCTGCCCTGAATAAATTCGGTGTGGATGCTATGGCGTCCTGGGCGGCGTTTGGGAAGATAGACGGCATTGTCTGGATGATCTGCGGTGCATTTGGAATTGCGGCGACGACTTTTGTCGGACAGAACTTCGGGGCAGGGAAGTGGGAGCGCGTGCGCAAAGGGACGCGGGACTGCCTGCTGATGGCGCTTGGCTCCATGATGGTTTTGAGTTTTCTGATTACAGTGTTTGGCGGCCCTTTGTTTACAATCTTTACCTCTGATACAGAAGTGATTGCGATCGGGATGAAGATGGTGCAGATTATTTCGCCTCTCTACTGGGTTTATGGTTTTATTGAGATTTATTCCGGCTCTCTGCGTGCGCAGGGCAGTGTTCTGGTAACAACGTTTCTGACTATTACAGGTGTCTGTCTGCTGCGTATCGTGTGGGTGATGGTGATTGTGCCGCAGGGGAGTCTGGGAGAGCTTGTCGCATGTTATCCGATTACATGGACTGTGACTGCTGTGACGATGATTTGTTATTATATTTATAAGCAGAAACGGATTATGGAGACGCATAACTAATTTACGAAAAAGCAGGATTATGATATGATGAAGAAAAATGGCACAGAAGTATAGAAGAAAGGCCGGGAGTTAGGACGGGTATGTTAAAAAGGGGAATGAAAAAAAGAATTGAAAGGGAAAAAAAAGTAAGAAAAGCACGTGCAGACAGCTATAGAGTATTTTGTACAGGTGTTGTACTGGCAGGCGTGTTGTTTCTTGGAGGCTGCGGAATGGGAAACGGAGCCGGGAACAAGACGGTCCAGGGAAACAGTGCGTTGGAGGAAAGAGATTATCAGCAGGCACAGCAGTTTTTCCAGGAAGCAGTGCAGGAGGGCGAACAGAAGGTGGTGGCTTATCGCGGACTCGGAATGGCGTATATGGGGCTGGCAAAGTACGAGGAGGCAGAGGCGTCGTTTCGGACAGCGCTTGAATATACGGATAACCGGATGACAGAGAATGTGCAGGATATCCGGCTGTATCTTGCGACGGTCCAGTATCGCTCAGAAAAATACGAAGATACAATCACGACCTGCGACGATATTCTGAGGGAAGAATCAAAAGGGAATGCAGACGCATATTTTCTGCGCGGAGCCAGTTATCTTTATGAGGGAAACCAGGAGGAAGCAAAGAAGGATTTTGACGCTGCGGTTAAGCTGAGTCCGGAGGATTACGACTTGTATCTGAATATTTATGAGTGTTACCGCAGCCGGAGTCTGTCAGGGCTTGGCGCGGCATATTTGCAGACTGCATTGAATATTCCGGGCGGGGATCTGCAACACTATTATAACCGGGGACGTATTCATTATTATCTGGAAAATTATGAAGAGGCACAGAGCTTGTTGATCGGTCCGGTGGAGGAAAAGTACCAGCCGGCCATGAATCTGATCGGAAAGGTATACCTGAAGCTGGGAGACTACGAGCATGCGCGGGCAGTTTATCAGCAGATACAGTCGGAATTTGGAGCGGATGCAGATTCTTTCAACGGGCTTGCGCTGTGTGCAATCGAGAGTGGTGATTATGATGCAGCGCTTTCTTACATCGCGCAGGGACTTGCTCTGGAAGGGACGAGCGGAAAACAGGAGCTGTATTTCAATGAAATTATAGTTTATGAAAAGAAGCTGGATTTTGGGACAGCAAAAGCGAAGGCGCAGGAATACGTACAGAAATATCCGGGCGATGAAGCGGGACAGAAAGAGTGGATGTTTCTATCTACTAGGTGATTGCTGGAACGCAGGAGCGAAGACAGGAACTTTGAATCAGGAATGTGAGGTCTATAGGAGAAAAGGATTATAATTTATGGAGATGACGGAATTTAAGGAGCTTCGGGAGCGTGTTATTTTGGTTGGCGTGCAGCAGGTGGCCGGAGATGATACGGAAGAGTCGGTGCGTGAGCTGGGTGAGCTTGCGGATACGGCCGGGGCAGAGGTGGTTGGTCAGGTCATCCAGCGCCGGGAAAATATTCACCCGGGGACTTATATCGGAAAAGGGAAGATTGACGAGGTGCGCCAGCTTATGTGGGAGCTGGATGCGACAGGCATTATCTGCGACGATGAACTCAGCCCGGCACAGATGAACAATCTGCAACAGGAATTGGACTGTAAGGTGATGGACCGGACGCTTTTGATTCTTGATATTTTTGCGCGTCATGCTGTGTCGCGCGAAGGGAAAATCCAGGTGGAGCTGGCTCAGTTGCGTTATCGTGCAGCGAGGCTTGCAGGCCTGGGCAATTCACTTTCCCGTCTTGGCGGTGGCATTGGCACGCGGGGACCGGGTGAGAAAAAGCTGGAAATGGATCGTCGTATGATCCGAACCAGAATCAGCCATTTGAAAAAAGAGCTTGAGGAAGTTATCCGTCACAGAGAGCTGATTCGTTCTCAGAGAAGAAAGACAGAACAGAAGATTGTGGCACTGGTGGGGTATACTTCTGTCGGAAAGTCAGCAATTTTCCGTACTCTGACAGGGGCGGACGTGCTGGAGGATGCAAAACTGTTTGCGACGCTTGATACGACTACGCGTGGGATTCGGATTTCAGGTAGTCAGGAGATTTTGCTGACCGATACAGTTGGTTTTATCCGCAAGCTGCCGCATCATCTGGTGGACGCATTTAAGAGTACACTGGAGGAGGTGTGCTGTGCGGACATTTTGGTGCACGTGGTGGATTCTGCGAGCGTACAGATGGAGGCGCAGATGCATGTGGTCTATGAGACGCTGCGGGATCTGGAGGCAGATAAAAAGCCGGTGATAACAGTTTTTAACAAGCAGGATTTGTTGTTATTGGAGGAAAAACACGGTTTTCGCGATTACCGTGCAGAACAAAGTATTTCAGGCTCTGCGCATACGGGTGAGGGGATGGAAGAGCTGCGTCAGGCAATCAGTGACCTTCTGCGGGCGCAGAAGATTTATATTGAACGCCTATATTCGTATGACAAGGCCGGTTTGATTCAGTTGATCCGGAAAAAAGGAGAGCTCTTGGAGGAAAAATATCAGGAGGATGGCATTTTTGTGCGTGCATATGTTCCGGAGAGTATTTACATGAGTGTGTGAAAATTCAGAAACAGTATGAGGCGCAGAAGAGAGCAGACGATGTTTTTGTATAAAAAAAATACAAAATGCAGTGAATACCGTGAAAGCTATGGAGTATCGGGCTTTGCGGTATTTTTGCATGCTATATATAGCTGTCTGTAATAAATTTGAAACATATATATGGTGGTTTTGTCATTGACTTCGCATAGGGCCAGTGCTATACTGATAGCCGTACCGTAACTTGGAGATACAAGATATAGTGATATATGTAACAACAGGAGGACTATATAGTGTTTAAGGTTGTAAAACGTGACGGAGAGATTGCAGAATTTGACTTATCAAAAATCAGCGGTGCAGTTGCAAAGGCATTTGAGGCGCGGCAGATGGAATACAACAACGATATGGTGGATTTGCTGGCACTTCGGGTGACTGCAGATTTTCAGAAAAAAATTAAAGATGGACTGATTGATGTGGAGAGTGTACAGGACAGCGTCGAGCAGGTGCTGATCCAGGCAGGTTATGCAGATGTGGCAAAGGCTTATATTCTGTACCGCAAACAGCGGGAAAAAATCCGCAATATGAAGTCCACGATTTTGGATTATAAAGAAATCGTAAATAGCTATGTGCAGGTAGAGGATTGGCGCGTAAAAGAAAATTCGACCGTGACATATTCCGTCGGGGGACTGATTCTGAGCAATTCCGGAGCGGTTACAGCAAATTACTGGCTGACAGAAATCTATGATCAGGAGATCGCAGAGGCACACCGGAATGCGGATATTCATATCCACGATCTGTCTATGCTGACCGGATACTGTGCGGGCTGGTCTTTGAAGCAGCTGATTGTGGAAGGACTTGGTGGAATCAAAGGCAAGATCACATCAGCTCCAGCTAAGCATCTTTCGGTTCTGTGCAACCAGATGGTAAACTTTCTTGGCATTATGCAGAATGAGTGGGCCGGCGCACAGGCATTTTCCTCGTTTGACACATACCTTGCCCCTTTCGTAAAGGTAGACCATCTGTCCTATCCGGAAGTGAAAAAGTGTATTGAATCCTTCATTTATGGCGTAAATACACCGAGCCGCTGGGGAACTCAGGCGCCGTTTTCCAATATTACACTGGACTGGACAGTTCCGAATGATCTGGCAGAGCTTCCGGCGATTGTAGGCGGCCAGCCGATGAATTTCTGTTACAAGGACTGCAAAGAAGAGATGGATATGATCAACCGCGCCTTCATTGAGACGATGATCGAGGGGGATGCGAACGGACGCGGCTTCCAGTATCCGATTCCGACGTATTCGATTACGGGAGATTTTGACTGGTCCGAGACAGAGAACAATAAGCTTCTTTTTACGATGACTGCAAAATACGGCACTCCGTATTTTTCGAATTATATCAACAGCGATATGGAACCGAGCGATGTCCGCAGTATGTGCTGCCGTCTGCGTCTTGATCTGCGTGAGCTGCGCAGAAAGACGGGTGGATTTTTTGGTTCCGGGGAGAGCACAGGAAGCGTTGGCGTTGTGACCATCAATCTGCCTCGTATCGCGTATCTGGCATCGGGGGAAAAGGATTTTTACCGTCGCCTGGATCATATGATGGACGTGGCTGCGCGTTCTTTAAAAATCAAGAGAGATGTAATTACCAAGCTTCTGGAGGAAGGACTTTATCCGTATACGAAGCGGTATCTTGGGTCTTTTGACAGTCATTTTTCAACCATCGGACTGATTGGCATGAATGAAGCAGGGCTGAATGCCAACTGGCTGCGCAAAGATCTGACGCATCCGGAGACACAGCAGTTTGCCAAGGATGTGCTGAATCATATGCGGGAGCGGCTTGTAAACTATCAGGAAGAGTACGGAGATCTGTACAATCTTGAAGCGACACCGGCGGAATCCACGACCTACCGTCTGGCAAAGCACGACCGTGCACGCTGGCCCGAGATCATCACAGCAGGGGGGCCGGGAGATACGCCGTATTATACGAACAGCTCTCACCTGCCGGTAGAGTATACGTCAGATATTTTTGATGCGCTCGATATTCAGGATGAGCTGCAAACGCTGTACACGTCCGGAACTGTATTTCATGCATTTCTGGGTGAACGGCTTCCGGGATGGAAAGCGGCTGCGACGCTCGTACGAAAAATTGCAGAGAATTACAAGCTTCCTTATTATACCATGTCCCCGACGTATTCCATCTGTCAGGCACACGGTTATCTGGACGGTGAACAGAAGACATGTCCGATCTGCGGGGCCGCGACTGAGGTATACAGCCGTATTACAGGCTACTATCGCCCTGTTCAGAACTGGAATGACGGCAAGACGCAGGAATATGCAAACCGCAAGCTGTACGATATTGAAAATTCCCGCCTGAAAAGGGAGGATGTCGGCACAGAGGCAATGTACCGTGCCGGAATGAACGTGACAGTGCAGTCGGAGGGAGAAGAGGCAGCCGAGCCACAGAAACGTCCGGCGCAGGTTTCCGACGATTTGAGAGCAGAAAAGACTGGTGCACAGACGCGATATCTTTTCACAACAAAGACATGTCCGA
This sequence comes from bacterium 1XD42-54, assembly GCA_003612585.1. Lineage (GTDB taxonomy): Bacteria > Bacillota > Clostridia > Lachnospirales > Lachnospiraceae > Choladousia. The sequence continues at coordinate 643,920 of RAZH01000001.1, read as the reverse complement.
ACTGTAAAATTGCGAAAGAAATGCTGCGTGGAGAGTCGTATGAGCTGGTTGACGCAGAAGAAAATCAGGATCTGGTCAGCAAGTTTGGTATCATGCAGGCTCCAACACTTGTCGTAATGCAAGGCGGCCAGGTAGAGAAATACGTAAATGCGTCCAACATCAAGCGATATGTAGACAGACTCGTATCAAATGCATAAATTTGATATTCGGGATTTACCGAATGTGTGGTTTTGCTAAGCAGTGTATTTACAAAAACCGCAAAAAGACAAGAAATAAAAAAATAACAAGAGAAGCATTGCCGGTGGACCTCTGATCTGTCGACAATGCTTTTTCTATATATAAGCCGGTACAGGAGGAATTATTTTTTTCTCTGTATTATGCAATGGTTTTCGAAACGATCCACCCAGCAAAAAAACATCGCGCAATTTTCTGCTTGTGCTAATATGACAGGAAGTTTATAATGAAACAGAATATCACAGGTACTTGCGAAACGCACCGTCCCTTTTTTAAATGTTTTACACTTACCTGAAAATTATAATAAAAAGCGAGGTAATTACATTGTACAGTACGATTGTTGAAGCAGTTATGGCTCATGGAGAGAAAATGCCGGACAAGGTGGCTGTCGGCTGTCAGAATACGAGGGTGACTTATGGACAGCTTTGTCGCCAGATGAAGCTTATGGCGGGAAAGCTCGCGAGGGAATACGGTGTTTCACGCGGGGATTTTGTTATGATTCAGGGCGTGTCAAGACCAGATTACATTGTAGCGTGGTTGGCCGTGCAGTATCTTGGTGCAGTTTCTGTACCAGCGGACAAGCAGGCAAAAGAGGAAAATATTGTGGATGTATATCACTACGCAAAGCCGAAGCTTTTGCTGATTGATACACCGGTTCCGGATTTGAACTGCGTATGTCTGGAATCGTTGTATAAAAGTGTCGCGACGGCAGAGCAAGATGGAGCAGTGTTCCAGGAGCTTCCATATGTGGCGCCGGAGGCATCCGCAGTCGCAGAAATTCTCTTTACAACAGGGACGACTGGAAAACCGAAAGGTACGATGCTGACAATCGGCAATATTTATGCGATTCTCCATAATAATCAGAAGGGAGTAGGGCTGCAGGAGGATGACTGTGTGCTGATTCCGCTTCCGCTGAACCACTCTCTGGGCATGCGTGAGATGCGCATGGCGATTTATTTTGGGGCCTGTGTGGTGCTGCAAAATGGCGTTACCTTTGCAAAAGAAATCGACAATAATATAACGGAATTTCATTGTACGGCCATGGTGATTGTGCCGGCCTCGATGGAGCTGATTTACCGTCAGATGCGTCGGCATTTTCCGCGGATTATGGGGCAGTTGCGCTATATAGAAGTCGGAGCCGGTTCTCTGGGATATGATATGAAGAAAAAGCTGGCGGCAGAGCTGCCGGATACGCGGGTGGTCAATACCTGGGGGTCTACGGAGACTGGAGGAGTGATTTTCCTGAATGTTTCAGAGCGCCCTGACAAGCTGACCGCGCTTGGCAAGCCGGTAGATGGAGCGGAACTGAAAATTGTTGACCAGGAAGGACGGGATATCACAGCCAGCGCAAGAGATATTGACAGTGCGGGCAGGATGATTCTGCGTGGAGATATGCAGATGGCAGGCTACTACAATATGCCGCAGGCTACGGCAGATACGCTGGTGGACGGTTGGCTTTACACAAACGATATTGTTTTTTTGGATGAGGACGGGTATGTGTATATGCTGGGCCGTGCGGATGATATCATCAATGTAGGCGGCGAGAAGGTATCTCCGATTGAGGTGGAAAATATTGCTCAGGAATTTGAGGAGATACGGGAATGCGCCTGCATCGGTGTGAAGGATGCGACGCTTGGTCAGGTTCCAGTGCTGTATGTGGTGCCGGAATACGAAGAATTTCATTCGGATCTGTTGATCAGGTTTCTGGCAGAGCGTATGGAAAAATACAAACTTCCGCAGAAATTTTTCAAGCTTCCGGAGCTGCCGCGAAACCGGATGCAGAAGTTGGACCGCAAAGCGCTGTACCAGATATGGCAGGATGAGCAGGGATGATTTTTCATGAAAATGAAAAGCTGGAAAAATAAAAAAGGGTTTACGCTGGTGGAGCTGATTGTGGTTCTGGCGCTGCTGAGTTTATTGTTTGCGGTTGCTGCCGGAGGGCTTTCAGCTTACAGCCGGTATGCAGAGCGCAGGAAAGACAACGAATATGCGAGGAGTATTTATTATGCGGCGCAGTCTGCACTGACGCATGAAAAAGCGAGCGGGATGCTGGAAAAGCTGAAAGAGCAGGCAGAGAGTTCTGGTACTTCTGTGTATTTGGAACAGGAAGCGGATGGTGCGAGGCGATGGATTCTGACCAAGGAAAAAGAGGGGGCAGATGATATGGTGAGCAGTCTTTTGGAACCATATATCATGAAGGATATTCTGACAGACGCCGCGGTATATGTTGAAGCAGATCTTGAAAAAGGAATTGTGTATGCTGCTGGTTACAGTCGCAAGGCGGACCGATTTTTGCCGGAGGAACGTGGAGTTGTTGCGGTCTTTTATGGAATTGTGGAAAATGGAGAGCGCGTTCACGGACGGGAGGCAGGAACGGATTTCGGATATTATGGAGAGAGCGGGGCTTTGGAAAAAGGCGGGAGCAGAAAACCATGAAACGAAAACTCAGACAATTAAAACAGGACCAAAGCGGCGCAGCGATGATTGCCGTGCTCTGTATTTTGGCTGTATTTTTAGCGCTTGCTCTGGCATTGCTTCTGGCAGCTTCTACTTTGATGCGAACGGCAGGACGGGAGATCAGCGGAAGCCGTGTAAAAATAGAAGCGATTACGTTTTCTGACAGAGTGGAGGAAGAGCTGACAGAGGAGGATGGGAGTCTGTATCAGTATATACAGGAGCAGCTGCGCACAGGAGTGTGGTTTCCGGGTGAAGATGCGGCAAAAGAATTCACAGGGAGCAGCGGCTGTGAGCTGTCATTAATTATGCATTGGGAGCGCAGCGATGGACTTCCGGAGCTGGGGTTTGATGGAACGAAGCTGTACATCACTGTGACATGTACGAGAGATGAGGAATCGTATCGGCTGACCAGTGAATTTGAGCTGAAAGAGGAGGAGTGGCAGTGGCAGCGATTAAGAAGAGGATGAAAACTATTTTATCGTCGCGCCGCGGCAGCTCTATTGTGTCTGTGATGGCAGCGTTTGTTCTGCTGCTGATCGGTATTGCGATGTTTTATACGGCAGTTGTCGCCTCCTGGAACATGGTGAACAGGGCGGAAACTATGAACCTTGCTGCGGAGCAGGTATTGAAGCAGTTTTATGAGGGTGGATACGGGCAGAATCTGTCTGTGGTGTCTGATACAGAAATACTGGGAGGAGCGGATTCGCCTGTTATTCTGTTGCAGGAAGTGGATGGCACTGCAAGCCTGGAAATTCATGCCTCTCATGAGCAGGTTGTTTTGGAGGCTGAAGTAGAACAGGACGGCGACCTAAGCAAGTACCCGGTTAAGATGTATTATTTTTCTGATTAACTGAATTGTAAAGAGCAACTCACAAAGAAAGAATTTATGACCAGAGGTTTCATGGATAAAAATTTTACAGAGAAAAATTCGAAAGAAAGAAATTTCCTTCATAAAATACGAACATCAAAAAAAGGGTTTACGCTGGTTGAAGTAATTGTGGCATTTGCGCTGACTGGGATTTTGTTTGTGGCAGCAAGTGCGGTGTTTGGAGTTTTTCTGAAAAGTTTTGTGCGGGTTACAGGGATTTCAGAGATGGAAACAGCAGCGCGGTCAATTATGGAAACGGTAACAGGCGAGCTGGAAAGAGCAGCAGGCAAAGACGCTGTATTAGATGGCAGCACGCCGCTGTGGCTTGCAGGGGACGGTACTGTGTGGTACAGAAATTTTGAGGGAAAGACAGCACATATGCTGGTGGATGAGTCCGGCGAGCTGCTGATTGCATACTATGAGGATGATCAGACAGCGTTGGAACAAAGGGAACCAGAACTGGTATGGCAATATTCTGAAAAGTTTTACGATAAATGTTATATTCATAAGCTGGAAACTGTCAGGATTCAAAATCAGAATCTTCTGGAGGTGACATTGGAAATGAAACACCGCGGAGGGGATATGACGTATTCGATGACGCGGATGTTTGCGTGTTATAATCTGGAAGCAGGCGAAATCGCCTGAAAATAAACATATGCTTTATTGCAAATTTCCCGTACAGTCGCGTTACTTATGACCGGTAACGTCTGTACGGGAAATTTGAATTATGCAACAGATTTTTTGAATTTAGCTAAGCTGGTACAAATCCTGCAATGCCTGTTTGAAAAGAATAACTTCCATATGCTCCATAAAGTAGGCTTCCATTCCCGGCGTATAGCGGCAGGGAGCTGCGTATTCCGAGAGAACATTGCAGACTTTATTAAACTGCTCTGCGGGGTTTTCGGCTTTTTTCAGGAACAGATAATAGTGTCCTGTCTCCGAATCTTTATACAGAGTGTTTGGTCCTTCATAGACATTACCAAGTACTTTGGCAGCATGGATTGCATCATCCAGAGAATGAAAACGATAGAAGCGGGTCAGCTCCCGTATCTCAGCCTCTCCCGGCTCACTCTCTGAGGCGGAAGATTCCTGCTCGGAGGAGGCTTCCGTGGTTTTTTGGGACGAACGTTTTTTGGCTTCCGATATTTTTTTGATGAGTCCCAGGATATCGTCGGCGCCTTCTATTTTTTCCTTTAAATCAGAATAAGAAATACTGCCGTGTTCTTCATCTTCAGGAGAGAAGCGTGCAAAGCGCGTATCAAGCTCTTCCGGGTCCTCCACTTTTGTAATGATCAGAAGCAGTGAATCTATTGATACAGGAATGGCTTCTATGACAAGCGGAGTATTGTCTGCCTCAAATCCAAAATCCTGAGCAGCCACTTGCATCATATCCTGAAAAAGTGCTTTTGCTTTGTCAGAGCCGTATGCCAGCTCACTGAGCTTGATTTCACGGCCAGCCAGATCTTCTCGGGTTAAAGTACAACGAATCTGCCTGTCATTGATCTTTTCAATTTTCATTTAATCACATCCTTACCTGGTAAAATTGCGTTGCTGTTGCAGGAATCATTTGGGAATCCTGCAATTGGTTATGGCATGTTTTATGCCTTTTATGGAAATCTGCGTAGCAGCTTCCTATAACCTATATTATATACTATTATATACGCATTTCTGTAAATATGTAAAGTGGAAGAAATTGAGCAAAAAATGCTTGCCAAAATGACTCATATTATATATAATAAACAACAGAAAGGATAAACGGAGCATTATAGGAAAGGAGGAAACACACAAAAGAATTCAATTAAATCACACGATATAAAACGATCTGTTATGAAAATACATAACCTGTATTGCTATCCCCCGGATAAAGTATACGCCGCGCATCCTTTCGCTATTCTTTTTACGAATTATAATCAAATTCCTTTTTTTACGCAAGCAAAATTTAAAAAGATTACCGGTCTGGCAAAACAAAATATATCACATTTTTGGCAGAAAAACAGCGCATTCTGGTTTTCTGTACGCATTTTCTTATGAACGGTTTTACAGCCATTGGTGTCGGCAAATGATCTCTGTAGGCAGTATGCCAGTCCGGAAAAAGAGGAGTATTTTGGATAGAAAAAATAAAACAAACAGCAAAAAAGATCTGAATGACACAACCAGTTCTGCGGATTATTTAAAAAGCAATGAACTGTGTGGGTATTCTTTGACAGAAGAGCTTCAGGGATACGAAAGAGAGGGCATGCAGCTTTACCTGAATGATTTGCCCAGTCGGGCATGTGAGATTGTAAATGCATGTATTTTGGCTGAGGAATCCGATTACATGAGAGATTTTATCAGCGACGACCAGGATCACATAACAGGCGTACGTTTTATCTGTATCTCGGAGAAGCAGGATTTTCAGATATGAACCGGAACGAGAATTTCTGATATCTTATATAAAGAAAGGAAAGCAGCCAAAGCGTCGGCATTCCCTTATACACTTTCTTATTTTTTTATAAAGAACCACTGAAAATGATGACGGATTTTGTATTGTTATGGTAAGATGACTGGGAAAAGGGGGAAGTATAGCGATGAATAAAGATAAACCAAGATCATTCCGGCTGTTAGGACTGCTGATTATTGCAGTCGGAATGCTTGCAATTATTGCAGTTTGTATTATAAAATTTATGCCGACCCGCGAGCGAATCAGCCCAGAAGTTTATTTTGGATTGCAGGAGAGCGGGACGCAGGAGACAGGAGACGATTCGACTATTTCGGGCGGAACTGTCGCAGCTGTCATCGTAAAGGATCATATAGCACAAGAAAAGGCATTTATTCTGGATGGCAGTGCCTATATTGATTACACATTGGTGCAGAGGGAAATTAATTCCCGTTTCCATTGGGATGCGTCAGCAGGACTTCTGCTTTTTACGAATGCAGAACAGATTTACGAAATTCCGCCGAACAGCTCCTCTTATACGGTAGATGGAGAAAGTTTTGATGCGGGATACGAAATTTTGAAGACTACGACGTCGGGGATGTTTTTTTCTGCCAATTTTATGCAGCAAAATTCTGATGTGTCCTGCAATATTTTTGAGGCGCCGTCGAGGGTGGTGGTATGTTTCGGAAATGAAGAGATTGTCACGGGTACCGTGAAGAAAAATACTACAGTGCGTGTGCTTGGAGGGATTAAAAGTCCAATTATTACAGATGTGACAGAGGGCACGGTTGTGACAGTTCTGGAGCAGATGGAGAACTGGTCGGAGATTGTGACGCCGGACGGTTATATTGGTTATATGAAAAACAACTGTTTGAAGGATGTGCAGGAGTCTGTCACGGAGAGCTTTTATCAGGGGCCGGACTATACAAGTATTCATCAGGAAGGCCTGGTGAACCTGGTATGGCATCAGATAGACTACCCGGAAATGAACGCGCAGCTGGAGGAGGATATTGCAGGCGCTTCCGGTCTGAATGTCATTTCACCTACCTGGTATTTTCTGAGTGATGATACCGGCAATATCCAGTCTTTTGCGGATGCTTCTTATGTGGAGCGCGCACATGCGGCAGGACTCCAGGTTTGGGCGCTAATCAGTAATTTCAGCCCAGATGTTAGTACAAGAGCGCTGCTTTCTTCGAGGGCGGCCCGCAATAAAGTACAGGAGTATCTGGTGAGTCAGGCAAAGGAGCTGGGATTTGACGGAATCAACATTGACTTTGAAGGGATTGTACAGGAAGCAGGTTATGATTATGTTCAGTTTATGCGAGAGTTATCAATCCTGTGTCGGAAGAACCAGATTGTTCTTTCCGTTGATGTACCGGTTCCGATGGATTTTTCGGCTCATTACAATCGCAAAGAGCTCGGCGTTGTTTGTGATTATGTAATTGTTATGGGATATGATGAGCATTATGCAGGTTCCGATCTTGTGGGCAGTGTAGCTTCAATGAGCTTTGAGCGGACCGGTATTGAGAATATGCTGCGTGAAGTGCCGAAGGAGAAGCTGATCAGCGGTATTCCGTTTTATGCAAGGCTGTGGTACACGAAAACAATGGAGGATGGAACCACGGAAGTCACGAGTGAAGCTCTGTCAATGAATGGAGCAGCGCAGGTTGTCAGTGAAAATGGAGTTGTTACCTCTTTCGATGAGAGCACCGGACAGCAGTATGCCGAGTGGACGGATGCGGATGGACGGCTTTGCCAGATCTGGCTTGAAGATGAGGAATCCATTCGGGAACGCGTGAAGCTTGTCGGTACTTACAATCTGGCAGGCAATGCAGCATGGGTACTTGGAAATGAAAAAGAGGGCATCTGGAATGTGATACAGGATGAACTGAATGGCTGAGAGCTGAGGTGCTGTCAACAAAGTGGACCGTAACGGTGCGGATTATACGTGGCGGTTTTATGCAAATAGATTATTGCTGAAATAAAATGGATATGATAAAATATTCATATATGTTGCATTTACATACAAATGCATCAGGGAGCGTCATGGCTTATGGATTTTTGAAAACAGAGAGAAGGCATGATGTCAATTCCCGTATTATTATGTCAGTTTTGCGTACAAGGAGGAAGGTATGAAAAAGAGACTGGTTTCAGCAGTATTAATTGCAGCTATGACAATGACAGGAGCAGGCAGCCTGGCGACGGTTTCAGCTGCCAGCTCAGGAGAAGAGACTGTGCTGACGCTGTGGTATTGGAAGAACAGTATCCGTGAAGAGCTTCTGGAGCAGGTGTCCGAGGTGTTCCCTGGTGTTAAGATTCAGGCAGAGCTTTTTGCAGCGGATGATATTGAGGAAAAGATTAACACGACGATTGCAAGTGGCGGAGAACTGCCGGATCTTCTGGCAATGGATGACTGGATTGCAAATCTGCTTCAGTACGAGGATGAATTTGTAAATCTCTATGATGCTCCGTGCAATGCGGCAGAGATTCAGGATCAATACGTAGAGTGGAAATGGAAAAAAGCCGAGACGGTAGACGGCAAGCTGATTGCGCTTCCGATGGATGTCGGCCCGACTTGTATGTTTTACAATGCAGCTCTTTTTGAGGCGGCCGGGCTTCCGACCGATCCGGCAGAAGTTGCAGCTCTGATGCCTACCTGGGAGGATGCTTATGCGGCTGCACAGCAGCTTCAGGAAGCAACGCCGGATGTAAAGATGTTTGATTTCCTGGGGCATATCTTTGTGTCTACACTTGGACAGCAGAAGCAGCACATGATTGATGAGGAAGGCAATTTTATTGCTGACCAGGATCATATCAGAGATGCTTTTATGACAGCTGCGGCAGCTAAGCCATATGTATACGGAGGCGATACAGAGTGGTCGCCGGAGTGGGCGGCAGCGCTGAATAATGGCGACGTGGCAGCGTTCGTTGGCGCCGTATGGATGAAGCCCGAGGTGCAGGATGCAGCACCGGATACCGCAGGAAATTGGAGAGTAACGGCAGCGCCTGGCGGAGCCGGAAATGTCGGTGGTTCTGGTATTGGTATCACAAAGAGCTGTGAAGATGTTGAGACAGCGTATAAGGTCATCACATGGTTGACAAACAAAGACAATCAGGTAAGCTCTCTTGATGATCTGGGACTGTTTCCGTCTCTGATTTCCGCACTGGATGACGAGAGCCTGCTGTATGAAGAGGAATTTTTTGGAAATCAGATCGTAAATGAGTATTTTGTAAAAGCGGCGAAGGAGATCAATGACCTTTACTATCCGCCGAACTATAGCTCATACCAGTCTGTATTTGAACAGCAGCTTTTGCTCGTTCAGGATCAGGACAAGGACCCGGAGCAGGCATTCCAGGATGCGGTAGACGAAGCGAGAGGTATTTACGACCTGGAGTACCTTTTCTGATTCTTTTTTTCAGAGCGTAAATTTCATGGGGTTGCTGCAAAATGAGTACAGGAAAGCTTCTGAAGTTTCGGAGCTTACAGTATTTTGCAGCAGCCCCGTGCTGCATTGTAATGGAGCGTTTATAATTATGAAGAGAAAAAAGAACTCGGCAAGTGGACGTTGCCTGATGAAAGAAATCAAGAAAAGCAGGATGATATATCTGTTAATCAGTCCTTTTTTCATTATTTACGGAATTTTTGGAGTATTTCCAATTATTTATTCTTTATTCCTGTCCTTTCACAAGTGGAATGGTTCGGGACCGATGAAATATGTGGAATTTGCTTATTATAAGCATCTGCTTTCAGATCCCACTTTTTTACTTTCCATTAAAAATACGTTGATTATATGGGTTTTGTCGACGATTCCGATGGTAATACTGGCAGTTATTCTGGCGTTTCTTCTGAATGGGAAATTCGTAAAAGGCAAAACTTTTTTCCGTACGGTTTATTATCTGCCGAATATTACTTCGACAGTAGCGATCGCGATTGTTTTTGCAAATATTTTTGGCAACAAGTACGGAATTCTGAATTATTTTATCAGTCGGTTTGGTTTCGATCCAATCCAGTGGTTGTCAATGAATGTAGGAGTTCATGTCGCGATCGCAGCGATCGTTATCTGGCGGTGGACCGGGTACAACGCGATCATTCTGCTGGCAGGGCTGCAAAAGATTCCTTCCAATCTGTATGAGGCGGCTAGTCTTGATGGTGCGAGTACGTTTCAGGTGTTCCGCTATGTGACGCTGCCGCTTTTGAATCCGGTGATTCAGTTTGTGGTCGTGACTTCAACGATTGGAGGATGGCAGCTTTTCGCAGAAGCACAGATGCTTGTGGGTTCCGCAGGAGGAATTGGAAAGAGCGGTATGACAGTTGTGCTTTATCTGTACAATCAGGCTTTTGGCAACAGGCAGTTTGGATATGGCTCTGCGATTTCATGGGCGCTTGTTGTTATTATCGGCGTACTGTCTGTCCTGAACTGGCGTCTGACAAAACGGGAGGTGGACTGATATGAGAGGCCGGATCAGAATTTCAAAAATCGTCATGTACGTTCTTATCGTATTTGGCGCAATTATTTCGCTGTTCCCGTTTTACTGGCTGGCAGTTATGGCTACGAATGATTCATCGGCTTTTATGAGATATCCGCCGGTTCTGACGTTTGGAGGGCAGCTGCTTACAAATGTGAAGAATTTGTTTGATAATGTAAACTTTGGCACTGCAATGGCCAATACTTTTTTTGTAACAATCATAAAGACCTTTGGCGGTGTGTTTTTCTGTTCTCTTTGTGCTTTTTATTTTGCAAAATTTCAGTTTCCGGGAAAGAAATGGATGTTTGCATTTTGTATGCTGACCATGATGATTCCGCCGCAGCTCAATATGATTCCGCAGTTGATTATTATGAATAAGATCGGCTGGCTGTCTACGCTTCGGGCACTGATTGTGCCGGGCTTGGTTCCGGCATTTGGAATCTACTGGATGAATCAGTACTGTACAGGGGCTATTCATGATGATCTGCTAAATTCAGCGCGGATCGACGGGTGCGGTACCTTTGGTTTGTATTTGCATGTGGGGCTTCCGATTATTATTCCAGGTTGCGCGTTTTTGTGCATTTACATTTTTATGGATAGCTGGAATGATTATCTGTGGCCATTGATTGTTACGAGTGATTCCAGAAAAAATACGTTGCAGGTGGCGCTTGCACAGTTGCAGGGTGCTTATAACAGTACGGATTATGGTATGGTTATGTGCGGCGTTTTGCTCGCAACGCTTCCATTGTTTGTGATGTTCCTTTTGTTCAGCAAGCAGTTTACGGCAGATATTGCCGCAGGGGCAATTAAGGACTGACAAACAGATGAAATGGAATAAGAAGTTTCAGAGTTTGAATTATGAAAAGCGGATGAAAAGAAAGAGGAATAAAGGATTATGTATAACGGACGTTTGCTGAATCTTGATTGGAAATTTAAACAGGGTTTTGATCCTGTAACGGTTGTACAACCCGGAGAAGGGGCGTTTGAAACTGTGAATATACCGCATACGGTGCAGGAGATTCCCTATGACTGTTTTGACCAGTATATGACGTGTATGCTTTCCACCTATGTGAAGTATTTTCAGCTGGAAAATATAACAGGGAAGCGTGTGCTGCTGTCATTTGAGGGTGTTTCGGCCTTCTATGAGCTTTATATGAACGGAAAAAAGGCTGGAAGCCACAAGGGTGCTTATTCGATGGCATTGTTTGATGTAACAGAGTTTGTCCGGGAAGGTGAAAACCGGATGGTGCTTATGGTGGATTCTCATGAAAGGGACGATATTCCGCCAAACGGGTCAACTGTGGATTTTCTGATTTATGGAGGAATTTACAGGGATGTCACTCTTTATGTAGTGGAGGAACTGTATGCCAAGCATATGCTGCTGCGTTACGAGATGGAGGGAATGAGCAGCAGGTTTCATCCAGAACTTTTGGTAGAGAATCACAGAGGGCCGGTCTGTGCAACTGTGAAACTGACTATTCGTAAAAAAGGGAACGGGAAGAAGATTTTTACAGATATGCAGAAAGTGGATATTCCAGCTGGTAACAGTTGTGTAAAGCTGGAGGCGCGCATGTTGGAGTCCGTTGAGCTGTGGTCTGTGGAAGACCCGGTTCTTTACGAAGTGTGTGCGGAGATTTTTGACGAAATGGGCAGATTGCTTGATGTTTCCGTGGCATGTACTGGTTTTCGGACCGTAGCAGTGGAGGCGGACGGGTTCTACTTAAATGGAAAGAAAATCAAGCTGATCGGTTTGAATCGACACCAGTCCTATCCATATGTGGGCTATGCAATGGGAAAGCGGGTGCAGGAGAAGGATGCAAGGCTTTTGAAAGAGTTTATGGGGCTGAACATGGTGCGCTGCTCGCACTATATGCAGTCACGTTATTTTCTGGACTGCTGTGATGAAATTGGTCTTCTCGTATTTGAGGAAATTCCGGGCTGGGGATTTATCGGCGGCAGTGAATTTAAGGAAATTGTATTTCAGGATCTGGACAATATGGTGCTGGGACATTATAATCATCCCGGTATTGTAATTTGGGGAACAAGACTGAATGAGACAACAGACGATGACGAGTTGTATGAACAGACGAATCGCCGTTGTAAGGAGCTGGACAGCAGCCGTCCGACAACGGGGGTTCGCTGGGAAACGGGCAGTCATCTGATTGAAGATATTTACAGTTACAATGATTATACAGAAGATGACAGAGGAGATTTTATGCTTTTGACTGCGCACGAGGCGACGGAGTGCGCGGAGAAAATACCGTATCTGGTCAGTGAGCATACGGGCGCCGTTTTGCCGACCAAGCCGTTTGACAGCGAGGAACGGCAGGAGGCATTTGCAATCCGCCATGCCCGCGTACTTGGGAAGGTGCAGACTATGGACAGTTACCTGGGTGCGCTCGGATGGTGTATGTTTGATTATAATACGCACAATGATCATAATTCTCTGAATAAGGTCTGTTACCATGGTGTTCTGGATATGTTCCGCGTACCAAAGTGGGCTGCATATTTCTATGCAAGCCAGAAAGAGCCTGCGCAGGAGGTTGTGATGGTTCCGTGTTCTATGGTGGGCCGCGGGGAGCGGTGTGAGCCGGTGCCGTTTTATGTGCTGACTAACTGTGATTATATTGAAGTGACTTTGTCAAAAGACATCACGAGAGCGTACTATCCGAGTGTGAAGTTCAACGGGCTTGCACATCCGCCGATTGAGGTGACACAGAATGGGGAATTTTGGCAGCACCGCTGGGAGGGCGCAAGGATTGTCGGCTATGTAGACGGGCAGGTTGTGGCAGAAAAGATTTATTCCAACAATCCGCGGCTTTCGAAGCTTGAGGTGGAGGCGGACGATACCTGGCTGTACAATGACCGTGTAGATGAGACGAGAATGGTTGTGTATTTCGTAGATGAAAACGGTAATCGCCTGTATGGTCATCAGGATGTGATCTGTGTGGAAACTTCCGGGGATATTGAATTGATCGGGCCATCTCTTCTTCCTGCAATGGGCGGGGCGGCCGCTTTCTGGATCAGAACGAAGGCAACGATGTGTGAGGGGACTGCGTCTGTGCGGATTCACTCACAGCGGAAAGAATTAGAAGATCAGACAGTTACAGTTGAGCTGAGATGCCACACGGAGGGCAGGAGATAATGGAGACTGTGATTCAGCGTTTGAACGGAGATTTGCCAGGAGGAAATGAACTTTACATAAAAAGAGATGACCTGCTCCCCTTTTCAATGGGGGGGAACAAGGTCCGGATCGCAGAGGCCTTTTTCCAGGATATGAGGGAAAAGGGATGTGATGTCATGGTAGTTTATGGAAGCAGACATTCCAATCTGTGCCGTGTGCTGTCCAATCTTTGTTGCAGCAGAGGTGTGGACTGTGTGATGATCTGCTCCCATGAAGATAAGGAAGAAACGGCCTCTACAAACAACACATACCTGATTGAATGGGCAGGGGCGCAGGTAGTGCACTGCCCGAAAAGTCAGATTGCACTGACTGTCGAAAGGGTAATGGAGGATCAGATGGCCAGAGGCAAACGGCCATACTATATCTATGGAGATAAGTTCGGACGCGGGAATGAAGGAACTGCGGCAAAGGCATATGCGCAGGCTTATCAGGAAATACGGACATTTGAGCAGGAGCAGGGATGGGAATTTGATCAGATATTCTGCCCGTCCGGGACTGGAGCCACCCAGAGCGGATTGATCTGTGGACATTTGCTGGCCGGAGACCGGAAGCGGATTTTGGGCGTTATGATATCTTCCCGGGAAACGCAGCGTGCATTTGATGTCATCCGGGAAGGTGTGAAGGACTATTTTTTGAAAGCAGGGAAAGAACTTCCGGAGCAGTATGAGCAGGAGATTCTGTTGCTGGATGATTACCGGCAGGGCGGCTATGGCAGATACGATGAGCGCATTGAATCGTGCATCCACGAGCAGTATCGAAGAAACGGGATACCGCTTGACCCGGTATATACGGCGAAGGCATTTTGGGGGATGCAAGAGTATTTAAAAGAAACAGGAATAAAAAAGAACAAAATTTTATTCTTACATACGGGCGGGGGGCCGCTGTTTTACGATTTTCTGAAAAAAGAGGGAGCGAAAAGCGGGAGATGTTAGTTTCGATTGTGATACCGTGTTATTATTCAGAGAAGACAATCCGCAGGGTTGTGGAACTGGTTATGGCAGAGTTTGATAAAAATGACGGCTATGAATGTGAATTTGTCCTGGTGAATGACGGCTCGAAGGACGGGACGTTTGCCAAGATCAGAGCGCTTGGGATACAGTATCCGAATGTCTGCGGAGTGAACCTGATGCGGAATTTCGGACAACACAATGCGCTTATGGCGTCGCTTTCATATACGAACGGGGAGTTTATTCTGGGTATGGACGATGATATGCAGACTCATCCGTCGCAGATATTCAAGCTGATCCATAAAATAGAAGAGGGTTTTGACGTTGTATATGGCGTATATCCGCATAAGAAAAATTCTCCGCTTAAAAATCTTTCGAGTAAAATCAATGAGGTCAGTTCTCGTGTGATGCTGAACCGGCCGAAGGATATTGTCTCAAGTAATTTCTGGATTATTTCAAAAATGGTAAAGGATGAGGTTGTCAAGTATGACAGTTTCAATCCATATATTGACGGTATTTTTTATCGTGTGACCCACAATATCGGCAACGTTCCGGTGGAGCATTTCAAAAGGGAAAGCGGCACGTCGGGGTATACGTTTAAAAAACTTCTGAATCTGTGGCTTGCATACTGGAACTTTTCAGTAATTCCGCTCCGTATTTCGTTTTTTCTCGGTATTTTTTCCATGGCGACCGGAGTACTGATTTCGCTTCTTGTTATTATTAATAAGATTATTTATCCGGACATTCCGGTCGGGTGGTCATCCACGCTGTGTATTATGGTCGTGTTGCTTGGGCTGGTTTTGATGGTGCTCGGAGTGATCGGTGAGTATCTCGGGAAAATTATTCTGATTCTGAATAATACGCCGCAGTATATTGTTCGTGAGACAGTAAATGCAGTCAGAAGAAAACCAGCCGAGACGGTCTGTGAGACAGTAAATGCAGATGAGAAATAATTGTCACAGGCAGAATAGCTACTGGGTCCGTCTGGCAAAGGGGGGATTCAGACTGAGGAGATGCATTCATGAAGAAGATTTTAATACTGGGAGCCAGCGTGTATCAGGTACCGCTTATTCTGGCGGCAAAGCGTATGGGGCTTTATACCATTGTGGCAAGTATCCCGGGAGAGTATCCGGGATTTGCACTGGCTGACAAGGTGTATGATATCAATACGGTAGATAAAGAAGCAATTCTTCAAGTGGCGCTTGATGAAAAAATTGACGGAATCTGTACGACGGGAACGGATGTGGCGGTCGCAACGATTGGTTACGTGTGCGAGCGCATGGGGCTGGCCGGGGTGTCAGAATCTGCAGCAGTGAGGGCGACCGATAAAGCGGTGATGAAAGAATGTTTTTTGGAAGGCGGCGTTTCTGCTGCGGATTTCCGGAAGGCATATACCCTTGAGGAAGTGCGGATTGCGGCGCAGGAAATAGGGTTTCCGGTTGTGGTGAAACGTGTGGACAGCTCTGGAAGCCGCGGAATTGCAATTGTAAAAGAACCGGCCGGGCTTGGAGATGCGTTTGCAGATGCGCTGAAAAAATCACGGAAAGATTATGTGCTGGTTGAGGAAAAACTGAGCGGTGTTGAGATTGGCGTGGATGGCGTTGTACAAGGGGGAAAGCTTGTATTTCTGGCGCCTCATGAGAAATTTTTATACCGTGGCGCGCGGATTATGATACCGGCAGGGCATGGATTTCCGTACCGGGGTACGCAGGCAGTGCAGAAGGAGATTGCTGTTCAGATGCAGCGGGCGGTGGATGCGCTGGGACTGGATCATTGTTCGGTGAATGCAGATGTTTTCGTGGATGGGGATAAGGTATCAATCATTGAAATCGGCGGACGTACCGGGGCGACGTGTATTCCGGAGCTGATTTCGATGTACTATGGTTTTGATTTTTATGAGAAGATTTTACAGAACGCACTGGGAATCCGGCTCGATTTTACGCCGGTCAGACCAGGCGTTTCGTGTATGGCCAAGCTGCTTATGAGTCCGGTGGACGGCAGGATTACACAGATTGATGACAGAGGACTTGAAGAAATCCGTAGGAAGGGTATTGTGGCTGAGCTGGATTATCAGCAGGGGCATGCGGTTGAGGCAATGATCAATGGAACGACGCGGATTGGTCATGTGGTGGCAAGAGCAGACAGTGTGGAGAAGCTTGATGAAATTGTAAATTGTGTGTATCGTTGTATCTGGGTAGACGGGAAAACGCTGGAGGAATTATGGAGAGAGTAAAGGATTATCTGTTTTTACATATTTGCGTGATGATATTTACGCTTACCAGTGTTTTTTCAAAGTTTGCCTCAAGAGAATTTAATGATGGCGGATTTCAAAATCCAAAGCTGTATGCATTTGTGTTTCTCATGTTTTTTATCTGTTTTCTGTATGCGTTGTGCTGGCAAAAGATAATCAAAAGATTTGATTTGAATGTTGCTTTTGCGAACCGCAGCATTTATCTTTTATGGAGCCAGCTTTGGGCTGTGACGATTTTCGGGGAACAATTGACTGCTCGCAACGTGGCAGGGCTTGTGATCGTGCTGGCAGGCGTTGTGGTTGTTTCGCTGAGTGCAGGATGCAAGGAGGAATAAACGATGTGGCCATATTTTTTGTTGATGTTTGCAGCAACTTTTTTTACGGCTGTCTCACAGGTTCTTCTGAAACAGAGCTCGGACAAAGTACATAAGGGATGGATTTATGAGTATCTGAACTGGAGGGTTATCACAGCCTATGGAATTTCTTTCTCAGTGCTGTTATTAAACACGTATGCGTATACGAAAGTAGATATGAAATACGGAGCTGTGATTGACACGTTTAGTTATGTGTTTGTAATGATTTTGTCTTATCTTCTTCTGAAAGAGAGATTTAACCGGGGGCAGCTTATCGGTAATCTGATGATTATTACGGGCGTGATGGTGTACACGCTTTGAAAATTCCGTAAATTTAGAGAAGATATTTTACGGGCGATAAATAGTTGAAAACGTGTATTCTGGTTATTGGCAGAGGTCTGTCAGCATAAGCTTGAGTAAGAGAAACTTATGGAGCAGCAGAGGATGCCCAAAATCAAAAAATTCGATTTGAAAGAGTATTCGAAAAAGTATTTTCAAAAGTACATTCAAAAACAAAACCAACAGTGTTCGGAACAGAATTCCTCAAGAAAATACGATTGGAAAAAAGTATCTGCGGTGGCCCTTATTTTTGCTGCCGCATTTTTGACGGGTAGGTTTGCGGGACGTGTCACGGAAGCGAAATTACAGACAGGAAATGCGGCAGGTGTGGCAAATGAAAATTCGGAGATAGAGAATGCGGCTGGTACGGGAAATGAAAATTTACAGCTGGGAAATATGGCTGCGCTCGACGGCGGTACTCCGGGGGATGTGATCCTTGCGGCTACAGAGGGAAGCTGGGGACTCAGTTTCCAACAGGAAGGGCAGCCTCCGGTGGCGAATGCGACACGGGAGGAGCTGGCGCCGTACGATGCGTGGTATTCTGAAGATACACAGGAAAAGAAAATTTATCTGACGTTTGATTGTGGTTACGAAAACGGGAATACTCCTGCAATTCTGGAAGCGCTGAAAAAGCACCAGGTGCCAGCTACTTTTTTTGTGGTTGGTAATTTTGTGGCGGATAACCCGGATCTGGTAAAACAGATGCTGGCGGATGGCCATACAGTTGGAAATCATACGTTTCATCATCCAGATATGTCCAAGATAGCTGATATGGAATCCTTTCAGAAAGAGATAGGAGATGTGGAGCAACTTTTCAAAGAGACGACCGGACAGGAGATTTCAAAATATTACAGACCGCCGCAGGGGAAATACAGTGAGAATAATCTCAAGATGGCACAGCAGCTTGGCTATAAAACTTTTTTCTGGAGTCTTGCGTACGTGGACTGGTACGAAAATCAACAACCGACAAAAGAAGAAGCATTTAACAAGCTTTTAAAAAGGATTCATCCAGGAGCGATTGTACTACTACATAATACTTCAGCGACAAACGGTGCAATACTGGATGAACTTCTGACGAAATGGGAAGAGATGGGGTATCAGTTTGGAAGATTGGGCGACCTGTAAAGGTCGCCCAATCTTTCGGAAAGATATACTGACCTTTTGGAAAGAAAAAAATAACAAAATGTGACTGCAATATGACCGTCGTGAGATACAATATAGAAAGGTATTTTCTGACAGGAAAGGGTTGCATTCTAAATGAAACAAGAATACAATTTTGACAGACAGACAGACAGACAGACAGACAGACAGACAGACAGACAGACAGACAGACAGACAGACAGACAGACAGCTACTATAATTTTGCTCTCTGTCTTTTTCAGGTATATCAATCTTTACCAATATACAGATACAGGAAGGTTTTTTATTCAAAGACATCAAAAAAGGGTCGAACTCAGATAAGTTCGACGGTTTTTTGATGTCTTTTTATATATAGATTTTTGAGGAGTTATCTGAACACACTTTTTGTTCTAAGTCTAAGGAGAATATAAGATGAAAAAACAGACATTTATTCTGGAAGTGAATGACAGTCAAAATGAGAGCTGGCAGGGAAGTGTAGAATGGATTCAGGGAGAGAAAAAGCAGCCATTTCGCAGTGTGATGGAATTGTTGCGGCTGGTTGATTCTGCCGTATGCGGGGAAGAAGGACACCTTGCAGCCGGTTGGGATTTTGCAGAAGGGATGGATGCTGACGTATGAAAACAGTACTGAGGATGAATCTGTTCGGGCAGGTACGTCTTATGAATGACAGGGTATCGCTTGGAGAAGAAGAGCTGCATTCCAGTAAAATGACAAAGCTGCTGGCCTATCTTATTATTCATCGAAATACAGCGTTGCCGCATCAGAGACTGATTGAAGTGTTCTGGTCGAATCATTCGAAGGCACCGAAGGGGGCTCTTAAAAATCTGATGTACCGGTTGCGTCACGAACTCTCTGTGTTTGGTGAGGAAGAGTTTATTTGTACCTTGCCGGGGGCCTATCGGTGGAATCCGGAGATAGAGGTTGAGACGGATTATGAACAGTTTGAGCGGCTCGCTGTGGAATTAAAAAGTATGTCAGCGAGGGAACAGAAGAGGCAAAAGACGCTTTGCCTGGAAGCCATTAGCTGTTACAAGGGGAATGTTTCGGCAGTGGTTGCGGAAGAACCCTGGATTCTCCCGAAGGCGACGAGATATCAGTCTTTATATATGGATATTGTAAAAACACTCTGTGAGATTTATAAAAAGGAAGCGGAGTGGGGTGATCTGGAAAAGCTTTGTAACGAGGCCTTGGAGATTGACGGGTTCGATGAGGACATTCACTGTTGGTTGCTGCAAGGTTTGTGTCAGCAGAACAAATATGATCTGGCCATGTCTCATTATGAGAAGACAAATAAAGTTTTTTACAGAAGTATGGGAATCCGACCGCCGGCCAAATTGCGAAGTGTATTTGAAAAGATGCTTGGAAAACGGGCAGACAGTATTTCAGATCTTGATAATATGCTGAATGAAATAAGAGAAACAGATGTAGAAGAGGGCGTCTTCTTCTGTGATTATCAGATTTTTCGTCAGATTTACCGGATGGAAGCCAGAAGACTTACCCGTATTGGGGTTGCAGAATATATTATGATGCTGACCGTGCGCCGGGTAGGGAGTGCATGGCAAGGTGCAGTGACAGATTCCGGAATGACAGAAAGTGTCGACCGGCTGGAACATATATTACGGGAATCCTTAAGACTTGGGGATGTAGTGACACGCTATAGTCCCACACAGTTTATTGTGATTTTATCGGCATGTTCTTATGAGGCGAGTATTGCAGTAGGCGAGCGGGTACAAAAGAAGTTTCAGAAGAGTATCGGAAAAAGACAACTTGAAATGCAATTTGAGCTGGCTGAACTTACAGCAGTGAGGTAGAAAAAAGAAATATATGGCAAAAAATGAGAAAAAGGAACAGCCGGAACCAAAACAGCCGGAACCAAAACAGCAGGTTTTTCCACTGAATACAGTGCGGCTATGCATTGACACATATGAGAAAGATATAAAAGGACGGGTATACAGTAAATTATACGACGGAGAAGCAAGATTCAACAGCTGCAGTGAAATGCTACTGTGTATAGACCGTTTGTATGATGCGTGTGGTTACCCACAGAATTTTCAGGAAAAGAGAAGCTTTTCGGAACAAAAAGAGCAGTTGCGCAGACGTCCGGTTCCAAAGGCAAGGCGGACTGATGAGGAACTTTGCAAGCAAAAAGGGGAATACCGGACTTTTAATCTGATCGTTTGGAGCAGAATGAGTGCAGGGTGGCAGGGGAAGCTGCTGCGCCATGATGGAACGATGGCCGGAAGCTTTACCAGTGAGATGGAGCTGCTGGGATGTATTTGCCGGGAGCTTCGCATATAAGACAGACAAATCAGAATTCAAAAAAGAGAGCAAATTATAGGAGTGATGGAAAGATGAAGAAACGTATACTTGAAAAAGGAAAAAGGGGGCTTGCCTGGGCGCTGACCATATCTATGCTTCTCGGAAGTAATCCAGCCGGTAGTATGGTAATGGCCGGGGAAACCATTGGAGAGGTACCGGAGCAGTTAGAGTATACCGATTGGCTTGACTCAGGTGAAGATATGATTATCGATGAGATGGGCGGCGATACTCTGGCTCCGACAGAAAATAAAAATGAGAACACAGGCGGCATTACAGTGGATGAGATTATTACTGTTGAGACTCCTGACGATGGCACGAACGGTTCCAATCAGCAGGAACCGGACGAGGAGGACATGGAGGAAGTTGTATGCCGGGTTGGTGAGGAATTCTGGGTGAGTGGCCAGGATGGTGAGAATCATGAGTGGCTAGTACTGAAAAACAGTCCCATACGAATTCTGGAAGATGCAGATGCTCTGGTGAATGTGGTTGTGGATAAAGCTGGCGAAGCTTTTTTGATTCATACATATGAAGAAAACGGCGTAATGCGTATGGATACGTATCGCGTGACTGCGGTTTTACAGATGGAGGATAAGACCCCGGATCAGACAGAAGCAGATCAGACGGAATCGAACTCAGTAGATCAGACAGAAGCAGATGAGACTGAGCTGAACCCGGCAGATCAAACGGAAACGGATCAGACGCAGAACGATTCAGAAGAGACGGAACAGGGTCAGACAAATCTGCCTGAGATGGGTGAGGATCAGACGGAGCTTGAAGAAACGGAGCAAACACAGACGGAACCTGATACAGAGACGGAGACCGAAGCATTTCTGTTGGGAGAGCCGGATTATCTGGATCCGGATGAAATGATGAAGGTCTTTGGTGCGCAGGACGAGACGGCGTTTCTTCGCATGGCGCTGAACGCTGAAGAAGGCAGTTTGCAGGCGCAGATCAATGCGGTGGCAGAGGGCGAGAGCGCACAGATTAAACTGGACCGGGATTATACAGAGAATATTGTGATCTGGGACGGTCAGACCATCTCGCTTGATCTGAACGGCTACGTCCTTTCTCCTGATACACAGAAGCGTATTGGGAATGCAACGATTAATACAATTACCGTGTATGGTACGCTTGTGTTGCAAAATAGCGGCAATGAAAACGGTGCAGTAGCAAACAGAGCGTCGGCTGGACCTGCGGAGCGTGTTCGCGGTGTGGCAGTTAGAAGCGGCGGCGAGTTTGTGCTGCAATCCGGTGTGATCGAGAATTTCCATGTTACCGGAAATGGCGGCGGCGTGCTTGTGGAAGAGCACGGTGTGTTTACAATAGAAGGCGGAAGTATCCGGAACAATACAGCCACACAAAATGGTGGTGGAGTTTTCACATATGATGGGAACAGCTTTTCGATGGCAGGCGGAACGATCTGCGAAAACACAGCGCAGGATGGCGGTGGTGTTTTTGCGTATCTGGTCTCAGAAGGAAGCTATGTTCTGGATAACCAAACTCTGATTGTGGAAAATACGGCAACCGGCAATGGCGGCGGGTTTTATTTATATGAAGCAACGGAAGCTTTTACCATTCAGACATCGAACATCAGAAGAAATAAAGCGGAAGCGGACGGCGGCGGAATTTATCTGGCAAAGAAAGCAGCCATTTGTACGATTACGGATGGCGCAGATGTCGCAGAGAATGCCAGCGGACGTTATGGCGGCGGAATCTATCTGACGGCAGGGACACAGCTTGTGATGGACGGCGGAACAGTGCGTGGCAACTGGCTGTATGGGAACAAAACGACGCTTGCAGGTGGAGGTATTTATCTGGCCAGCAGCAATGGGGCCAGGAGTTCCTTTACAATGACAGGTGGCCGCATCAGTGAAAATACTTCAAAAGATACAGGGCTTACGGCGAATATCTGGGGCGGCGGCATTTATGTGGGACAGTATGCTTCCGTTACATTAAAAGAAGGAACACGGATAGAAGAAAATACAAACTTTACCCATGGCGGTGGTCTGTTTGTTGATAATTACAGCGTTACGTTGATTGAGGGAGGTTTTATTTCAGGGAATGTAATTCATGGCGTGGGATACGGATATGGCGCAGGTCTTTTTCATCGCAGTGGAACTGGGGCAAAGTTGACAATGACGGGTGGAGAGATCAGTCACAACAGCGCAGATGGCAACAGTGATGTGCACGGCGGCGGCATTTATACGGAAGTAGGAATGACGATGAGCGGGGGTGCTGTCTGTGAGAATATGACGCGAGGTAATGGTGGCGGCGTTTGGGGCGCTGTTACCATGACTGGAGATGCGCTCATCCGGGATAATCAGGCATGGACAGGCGGCGGTACGTATGGAACGACAAGGATGCATGACCGTGCGCAGGTGATAAACAACTATGCAAGCGGCGAGGGCGGCGGTATCTATGGTACGCTTTACCTTTACGACGATGCAAAAGTAGCAGAGAATACGGCAAGTAGCAGCGGCGGCGGTGTGCGCGGAACTGTTGTAATGGAAGGCGGTGCGATCGAACATAACAATTCCAAAGCGAGTGGCGGCGGTGTGTACTGGTATGGAGGCGGTACGAGTACGCTTGCAGGCGGCCGTATCAGTGAGAATACAGCCAGCGGCGTTGGAGGCGGCATTCATCAGTCATATGTGGGCGGAAAAATTGTGATTACAGGCACAGAGATTACAGATAATAAGTCCAACAGTAACGGCGGCGGTATTTGTGCAGAAGGCAGTGTGACAATGACCGGCGGTACAGTTCGGAAAAATACAGCCATTGGAAGCGGCGGCGGTATCTATCTGACCGGTAGTGTAGGCAAGAGTGGAGCAAATTCTATCACAGGCGGTATGCTGTGTGATAATACGGCTTTTGCCGCGAAAGGCGGCCATGATCTGTATCAGTCTGGAAGTACCAGTAAAAACGAGGAGAATTTTGCGCGTGCTCCGATTCTGATACTGGGAACTGCATCAGATTTTGTAAGCCCGTCCGGGGAACCGGTGATTGACTGGTATGAGGAACGTTCCCAGACCTCTGTGACGGAAACGAAAGAAGAAATGTTACAATACGGTGAGAATCGTGCGTATACATTCCGGTACGGGAATGTTGTGGCGCAGCTTGGCAGCGAGGTTTATGGAAGCGTGCAGGAAGCCATCGACATGCTGGCGGTGACAGGGCAAGAAGACGGTCAGGCAGAAAACGCAGTGATTACGATGCTGGCAGACAGCATAGAGTGTGTGCAGATACCGGAAGGCGTTTCTGTAACGCTTGATCTGGCGGGGCATACGATCAGGGGGCTTTCGAGCAGCGTCATCTATGTGGAGCAGGGAGCGAAGCTTACGATTGATGATACGAGCGAAATGAAAAACGGCGTTATCTGCGGTGGAAGCGGAACTGCAAATCCGAACAGGACAGATAAACTGAACAGTGGCGGCGGCCTGTTTGTTTTGGGTGATGTGACGCTGAAAAACGGACACATTAAAGGAAATACAGCGTGGTACGGAGCCGGTGTTTACGTTGGCGGACTTGGCAGCTTTACCATGGACGGCGGGTATGTGGAAGAAAACCGTGGAATGGGCATTTTGGTCAACTATGCTGAAAATGTATCCGGGGTCCAGAAAAACAGCGTATTCACGATGAATGGCGGTGAGATCCGGGCAAACAATGGAGGCGGTGTGCGGTTACAGGACAGCAGGGCTTCGTTTTACATGACCGGTGGTGTGATTGAGGGAAATTCGACGGATATGGGTCCCGGAATCCGTATGCATAACAGTTCTAAAGTGTATGTATCCGGCGGTGAGATTCGAAATAATACGGCTACCAATGCGGGCGGTGCTGTTTATCTGGATGGAAATGGTACATTATTTGAGTTTACAGGCGGAAGGATAGAAAATAACAAAGCTGCAAACAGTGGCGGCGGTATTTATGGTGCTGGGAATACAACCGTCCGGATACCGGAAGGCGCTACCAGCGTGATCACAGGAAATCAGGTGACGACGGGAAACAAAGGCGAAGGCGGCGGCATTTATGCAGTCGCAAATATGCACCTGGAATTAAACGGAGGTCAGATATACGGGAACATCTGCAATGGAGATGCAAAAGATATCTGTGCAGTAGCTTACAGTGGAAATTACAGATTTCAGCTGTTTGCAGCTTCCGATATGGGATTTGAGGAATATGACAGCTGGTATGATGGGTATGATTCTTCCTATATAAAAGAACCACTTGCTGTGATAAAGAAAACACATACGTATTATCTGACAGCGGCAAAGAGCAAAGAGGATCATACAAATGCGGTAGCGCGTATCGGAAGTGGAGATGAGGTACAGCAATTTGACAAACTCAGCGACGCAATAGAGACAGCACAGGGCGGGGAAATTATTTATCTGCTCAAAGATGTATGTGAACGTGTGACGATCAGAGAGGGGCAGAATGTTGTAATTGATCTGAACGGCTACACGCTGAGTACAAATAATAATAATATTTTCTATTTGACAGGCGGCGCACTGAAATTACAGGACAGCAGTCAAAGCGGGAACCGTCAGGAGGATGCGAAGGAAGGCAGTGCAGGCGGCCTTCTGACACCGGCTGAAGGATGTGTGGGAGCACGCGCGATTTACATGACGGCTGGTGTGCTTGACGTGAGTGGAATTACGGTTACAGGTTTTGGTAATCCTGATTCCATAACTGGAAGTCTGGCAATGAATGGCGGAGCAATTTATGCGCGTTATGGATGTAGTATCCGAATCGGAGAGGGAACTGTGTTCACCGATAACTGCGCAACATACGGCGGAGCTTTGCAGGTAGAGGGCTTCAGTTCTAACAATGCCAGCACGAAAGCATTTGATCTGGAGATCACAGGAGCTTCGTTCCGTAACAACCAGGCAAAATATGGCGGAGCTGTAAATACAGGTTCAGTACTTTACGCCCCGAGTACCGTTTCCATTCAGGGCAGTGAGTTTGTCGGTAACACGGCAACGATAAGCGGCGGCGGCCTTCGTATTTATGGATTTGACAACGCAGCGGAGCCTCTTAGCGTTACGATCAGCGATACTCTGTTCCAGAATAATGTGACGAAGGAGACTTCAGACTCGAACAGTGGCGGTGGCGGAGCGTATATCTGCCATGCCAAATCGATAGATATTGTAAATTCAAGATTTTTGAATAATACGGCGCAGCGGCAGTATGGCGGTCTTTATTGTTCTGTGCGTACGGGAAATCTGGTAAACGTAAAGAACACGGAGATCAGCGGTAACCGTGCGTTGCTGTCGAACGTAGGAGGTGCACGCCTTGGCGGGACGGTTACAGTGACAGACTGTACCATCACGAATAACCGCATAGAACGGAACATTTGCTGGTATGGCGGCCTGTATCTTACCGGTATTACGAAGCTTGAGGGAAATACGAAAATCAGCGGCAATTATGCATACTATAACAGCGGCGTTTGTGCTGCAGGTACGAGTTTTATAATGGAAGACGGCGTAGAGGTCAGCAATAATACAGACCGCGGTTATGGAGCAGTCTGCGTGGCCGGCTGCGCAAATGCATATCTAAACGGAGGTGTAATCAATTCCAATTCAGGAACGGGCCTGCAGGTACGCGCGGGGAATAATACACACCGTGTTTATCTGAGAGGTGTACAGATTCGCGATAATAAAGGACGCGGAGTTACAATAAACAATAACGCGAGAGCGGAAACTATTGTACAGGAAGGGACTGTAATTGAACGAAATAGCGGCGGCATCTTGCTGGAAGATTATACGACTCTTACTGTGGAAGGCGGCAAGATCCGCAACAATACAACAACCGGAAATGGCGGCGGTATCTGTGTAAGCTGGTATGGAAAGCTGAATATGACAGGCGGAGAGATTACCGGAAACCAGGCAGCCTACGGTGGCGGGATTTATAACAGGCAGAGGCCAAACAAAGACCATTCGTATCTGGGCTGGGAAGACACAATTTCAGGCGGCCTGATTGCAGATAATGTGGCAACCGGAAGCGGTGGCGGGATTTATAATGCCAATGGGAATACGATCCTTACGATAAATGGCGGTGTGATTCGTGACAACAAGACAGGAGGCAATGGCGGCGGCCTTACTATGGAGTCTGCAGACAGCAATGTTACAGTGCTGAAGGGTGCTCAACTGTACCATAACACAGCAGCGTTCGGACAGGACGTTTATGCGGCATATAATGCCTCCTATAAAAGTTCTCATCTGTGTCTTCCGACAGCAGCAGGCATGTTTGAGGCAGCGGACGGAAAGAGCGGAATGGGATGGTATGACGAAGGTCGTGATCATCTGATTACAGACGGGATAACGTATACGCCGGTGCTTCGAAGCTACGGACTCACATTGAAATATGAGACGGAGGAGATCGTTGCAAAAATCGGAGATACGCCGTTTACTACGGTACAAAAGGCGGTCGACGCTATTGTGGCTGATACCGATCATGCAGTATATGGTGAGCATCCGACGATTGTTCTCGTAAAAGAGGCGGCAGGAAATGTACGTATACCGGGCGGCACGGAGCTGACACTGAACCTGAACGGCTATACTTTACAGGGAACCACAACAGCGATCACGTGTTACGGTAAACTTCATATTAAGGATGTCAAAGATGAGACAGAGCCAGGGCCGGATGGTGCGGTTGGTTCGATTATCGGAAATGCGCCGGAAAGCGGCGGCGCAGTTCTGGTACGTTCCGGTGGTATTGTAACGATGGAAAGCGGACAGATCAGTCAGTCCCACGCGGGCGGCGCAGTCGGGGATAACAGTAGTTATGGCGGCGGAGGCGTCTGTGTGGACGGCGGTACATTTGAACTGACCGGAACAGCATCTATCAACAACTGTAGTTCTATGTATGGAGCGGCTGTAATGGTAAAGAGCGGCGCCAGCGTGTTCCGTATGAGTGGCGGTGTCATCGAGAATAATACAGCAACGCGGGACGGCGTTATTTGGATTCCGGGCGGGGTATTCCAGATGACCGGCGGTACGATTCGCAATAATACCAGCAGCAGATTCGGAGTAATTTGCCAGTCCAGCGGCAAAAGTCGTTTCACCGGCGGTCTGATTGAAGGAAATAAGGCAGTAAATGATGGCGGAGCCGTCTGTCTGACCGGCGGCACGATGCAGGTTGGTGGCGTGACTGTTCAGGGGAATAAAACGACGAATGCGACGAGCTACGGCGGAGCATTCCGGGTAAGCGGCGGTACGCTGACAATCGGGGAAGGTACCGTTATCACGCAAAATGAGTCGACCCGCGGAGGAGCGATCTACCAGTACGGCGGCGTGATTCGCATGACAGGCGGAAGTATCACGGAGAACAGAGCACAGTTTGGCGGCGGTCTGGCGCAGGCTGCTGGGAATGAGGCAAGCTTTCTGATGACCGGCGGAGAGCTGTGCAACAATACCTCGACGCGAACAGGAGCAGGAAACGATATTTATTCCAGATATGAAGGAACGGGCGTATATCCGGGTAAAAGTTATCCGAAGACAACGCTGATTCCGGCAGTCGATATGGGCAATACGGACTACAATGTCTGGAAGGATGACAGCTATAATGGAACAGTTCGCTCGGCGGAGCAGATTCTGGAAGGTCAGTATGTGACGGGCAGGATCATACAGAGCTTTGATCTTCAGCTTACGGCAGACCGTTATGGAGACACCGAACGCAGTGAAAATGAAACAACGATGGAAGTAAAATCTCTGAACTTCCACGCTACAGAGGGAATCAAGGACGGTGTGACAGGATTTAATAATACGGCGGCTGTACGCGAAGCGGAGAAGTACGGCGATGCCCTGGCAGATGAGTGGGAGAATGGAATAAACGGTCCGGCAAAGGAATGGAGCGCCGGAAACGACAGCAGCAATAACAACGGAATTGTTCGTACATTTGACCGGATTATGTATAAGATGATCACAACCGTACAGGATGCCAGTGCAGATAAGGAAAATTCGGGCGATCAAGAATCAGATCTGAATGCAAACGGATCAAATTCAGGTGAAAATGAAGTTGACTTGGATGAAAATGCACAAAATCCGGGTAATAATGAATCGAATCCAGATGCAGAAGGACAGAATCAGGATGGTCAGGAATTGAGTTCAGATGGCGATGAATCAGAGAACCCTGTACCGGCAAAAAAACAGAAACTGAAGCTCTGGCTGGAAGCAGAACTGCCACTTAGCGCGGAGCAGGCAGAGTTTGTGTATAACGAATCGATGGAAGTCTGTGAGATCAGCGAGACAGAAGCGGAAGACGGTACGGTGATTCAGAAGATGCGCGGTTACTGGGAAATTGAAAATGAGGCCGGTACGCAGGAGAATGTCATTTCCATTAATGTAAAGGCGATGAAAAACGGCGAGCTGATCGAGCCGGTATTCCGCCAGTGGATCGGTGATAATCCGGAGAATGAAGCGCATCCGCTGGAACTGAGTCCGGAAGCTCCGACAAGAGTATCAGCGACGGATAAGTATAATGTTTCGCTCCTTCGAAATTCTGCACTTGCGTATACGGGTTATTTCAACCTTGAAACAGGAGAAGAGGTAAACGAGAGAGAATATAAAGAAAGTCTGGAAGATCCGGAGCGAAACGGAACTGTTGTTTATGGAACAATGCTTGGATACGGAATTACGCTTTCCCTGAGAAACGATGGTGCAGCAAACAGATTGCAGGGTATTCAGTTCCCGGAGGGAGATATTGATTTTGACCTTCATCTGGGCGGCTCCCTGTACCTGGAGGGCAAGGAATTGACTGATGATAAGGGAAATCCTCTGAAGCAGGCGCCGTATATCTGGGCTTACAAGGAAAACGTCAATACGGCGTACGGAATGAATCTGTCGAATACGAATTACGGCTTCAATATGGACTGGAACGATGAGGACGACATTACGCGGACGACGCGGTATGCATATGCGGCCGCGCCCTACAACAGCGGCGGCGGCAACAGCGGATGTTACAGCGGAGGTGTTTGGCATGCGAGCGGAGCTCAGCCAGAGCAGGGCGATGCGGAAACGGTTGTACACTTTAAGATCAGCGGATATACTGTCAACCCGGCATACGACAATTCTTCACCTTCCTACGCATCGAGCGGCGGTAACAGTGAGTTTTTCGGGTCGAATCAGGTAAAACCGTTTTCAGCAGGATACGTGCAGATTCTCTTCCCGGTAAATCCGGAGGTGACGAAGGGCGGCGAAGGATATCTTGAAATTGACATGGAAGGGATTGTCTCTGATTTGCAGATTCGTGATTCCTCAGGAAATACGGCAGAGGGAAAAGATACGTCAAATGTAAAAGACGACGATATGGCAAAGATGCAGGAATACTTTGGAAGCAGCTATCGGGAGCATGCGACAGGAGAAATGCTGTATCAGGATAATTATCTTTCCCATGTGACAGGAATGTATGTCTACAATGATAATTACAGTAACGGAGACGGGATCAGCAAGACGAATTATTTCAATACCGGTTCGAACGGTATTCTTTCCGGTACAGGAGGTACGGGAACAACACCGCTTGGTTCCCAGGTGTATATTGCCGCGGATCTGAACTACAGCAGCAAGGTCATTAATACGCAGGATAAAAATTCCGGGCATTACATTGCGCCTGAAGATTTTGACCCGCAGATACACAATATTATAGAGTACAATTATATGACAGGGGTGAACCTGCTGCAGAAGTTTGACGCAGACGCATACACGCCAGTTGGCACATCAGCCGTGACAAACGTTTCTTATGAGCAGAATCAGGTGACCAGAAATATTGGTAACGGGGCGTTTATTATCACGACAACAGAGGGACCGACGACATGGTCGAAAAATAATCCGATTAAAACAATGAGCTACAACCTGACGATCCTGTATGCGGCAAAGCCGGACGGAACGAACTGGACGAAAGATGAAAGTCCGTCAGCTTTCCGAAACAGAGGCGGCGAGGACGATATGGTTGCGCATCACGAAGAAGACCTGATTTATTTTGATACGTTGCAGGCTTTGTATGATTATTTTGGCTACGATGCGGATGGCATTTCGCGCGGAAAGTGCGTGGCGATTCTGTATCAGTTCCGCGATTGCTGCATCCGGACGGGAAGACGGATTACCGTTACGAGTAAGATGAACGTAACAAATGACTTTGCAGATACAGGAAAAACATTCTGTACAACAAACGATGCAAAGATCTGGACTGTGTACCGACCAACATACAAGGAAGCATACGCCAAAGGTGCGGTAGCACGCCAGGAAGTTGTCTATCAGTTTAACTGGAGAGATGTTTCCTATAATGGACAGACGGGTGTATACGGGACGGGAAATGGTACGTTGCCGGAAAATTATTATGATGAAAATACGGGACGCAGGAAACTTGCATCAGGAAGTGATTACACAGATTCATATGTAAAGACAGAGTATGAGGACGGAAGTCCGATGGGTGGAACCCATACAGGATGGCGCCGCGGAAATACGCTGCTTCTGTACACGATGGACAGCGGTGTCACGATCGGAGTGGCAGATATCATTCTGGGGTCGGCCAATACACCAAAGACTCAGTACTATCTGTCCAACGGAGAACGAACTGCAAACTTTGTTGTCACACCAACGATTCAGAAGTCAAGTGCGATTAAGAATCATGAGTTGATTGATAACGGTTCTCAGCCCGCGCAGGTCGAAATCAGGCTTACGCTTCCGAAACATCTGAACTTCAATGAAGGAAGTATTCGAATTGATACAGCAGGTTCCGGCTATGCGGATGGCGAGCTGATCTGGGATGTGGATTACGAGAAAGAGATGGAGAAAGATGCGCAGGGCAATCCGACCGATATCTGGACCGGAAGAGCGTTTATCACACTGAGGACTTCAGTCAGTGATATCAAGAAAAAGCTTCCGAAAATCCGTTATTCCTGTACGATTGGTACGCCAGGAGCACCGAAAGAGCTCGACGTTCCGAACGGTACGGTACTTACAACGCAGGCGAAAATCAATACCACATATTCTGAGATCAATCAGATCGCATGCAATGCAAAGTCGGACAGTGTTTCGATTGACGCAGTGGCAAACCGTAACGACAGCATTTATATGGATGTTAAGAGCAGTCGTACAGAGCTGGGGGACGATCTTGTTTATTATCTGAACTACAGCAACCGTACCGAGGCGCCGGTGCCGATTCAGATGTATGATGTTCTTCCGTATAATGGAGACGGACGGGGAACTTCTATGACTGGAGGCTACCGTGTAAGTGCCATTCGAATGAAGTTCAGTGAACAGAAGGATTATGAGAAATTCCTTGCAGAAGGATCATTGAAGTATCGGAAAGATATGAAAGCGCCCGGGGCTGGAAAGGCAGAAATGGAAGAGGCTGCCACATTGCTTGAGAGCGGAGATGCATGGAGCGCGGTAGCTTTAGGCAAAGTGGACGAAAGCTGGGTTGTTGAGTACAGCGGTGAGAATCTGATTCAGTACGCTGCAAATGGCGCAGGCGGTATTGGATTCTGCGCATACTTACCACAGGTAACAGGAGCGAAATCTGTTATAGTAGAAGTTGTTCTTTCGCCGCAGACAGCCGACGCGGGTCCGGTAAAGGAACTGATTACGAGCAGCGGAAAAACGCAGCAGGGCGGTAATACGTACTGGAATAATCTGTTCTATAAGAGTGGTTCCGATCCGGTTATCAGCGGAAAGGCTTATATTGATACAGTAGAGCGTTCTATCAGCGGTACAGTATGGATGGATCAGAACCAGGATGGCAAATATGTAGTTGGAACGAACGGATATGCAAGTACTGACCGGACGTTGAAAAACGTAGATGTATTCCTTTATACGGATACAGAACCGCAGACAGAATCAGGTCTGATCAGCCGAAACGACGGCGGTACGCCGGGTGATCCGACAGATGATACATGGACACAGGGACATGTTTCACTTGGAGCGGCTGTGATTGATGGTCAGGTAAGATACCCGGCGGTGGATGTAATGGGTAATCTGGTGTCCCGCAGAAGCACCTCCGATAAGGGGGCATACTCGTTCGACAAGCTGAGAAGCGGCAGATATTTCGTTGCATTCGCGGATGACGACAACAGTTATCAGGTAAACAACGGCACAAAACGAATTAGTTTTGACCGGCTGAGTGTAACAAAGCTTCCGGCAAATATGCCGACAGGATCTCCGGTGAACCGGACGGAAGCAGATTACGGAACGAATGTAGACAGTGTACAGAGTGGAGCGGCAGCACTGGCAGGAGCCTTTGCAGACAATGCAGGCCAGGGAATTTCTCTGCCGGATCTGAACCGTATTCAGTCCGGAAAATATGTCTCAGGAAACTGGAACTGCGGTCTGTACTATCTGGATCTCACGATTCGCAAGGACTGGGAGAATATTTATGTAAATCCGATCCAAAAGGATACTTCTGTTACGTTTACCGTTCAGGCTTCCGTAGGCACAGAGGATGTGGTGAATTATTCTTCTGACTATGTGATGACAGCTGATAATGATATGAAGGCAGATAATGCAGCTGCAAGCGTTACAGTTACCAAAGCGGATTCGCTTGTGGATACGCAGGGGACAGCCCGCACGGATGGTGGAGCTCTGACCGTTTTGACAACGGGAGGAAAGAGTGTTGTGAAAGCAGGCAGCACGGTAACATGGCTTCTGGAGCACCGGGCACTGCAGGCAGAAGGCCGCGGCGGAAAAATTACCTACAGCCTGACGGAATCTGCGACAGGCGCGGACGGCAAAGTACTCCCCGGCTTCCGCATGAGCAGTACAGACTGGACTGAGAAGGACGTACGGACGTTCCAGGCGATCAATACACAGATTCTTTACAGGATTGATCTGACGAAACTCAGTTCTGTTATTGCAAAGGATGCGGATGGTAAACCGCTGCCTCAGGCATTGCTTTCCGGCGCACAGTTTACACTGTATCGTGATGCAGGACTTTCAGATACCGGAAAAGTAGTTGCACAGACGCGCAGCGACGGAAAGGTAATTTTTGAGCATCTGGAAGCAGGAACCTATTATCTGAAGGAGACAAAGGCTCCAAACGGATATGACCTGAATGCATCCGTATATGAAGTGAGAATTGTTTATTTGTCCGATCAGGAAAATGAAGAACAGCAGAAGCTTACGTGGAAACATGTAAAACCGGTGATTACGGTATCTCAGTTGAAGGATGAGGACGGCGCTGCACTTGCGCAGCCGAAGCTGCTGACAGAAGAAACGGCGCAGCCAGACGGTTCATTTGAAAGTGAAGTACCTGCGGATGAGATGTTCCGGACCAGCCCGCATCAAAGCGTGGTAACAAAGGACAGCGATCTGACCAAGGTACCTGTTCAGTATAATATTTCATTCCGGATTGAGGACGACTGTCTCTATGAGCTGCCTTCTACAGGCGGACCGGGAACACAGTGGAATACGCTGATTGGAATGGCAATGTTGATGACAGCGCTTCTGTTACTGGAAAGAAGGAGAAGAGCTGCCGCACAGTAAACACAGATAAGTTTTCTGACAGGATGCTGTACAGAAGGATAGGGATTTTGAACGTACAGCATCCTTTTAACAGAAATATTTGGGCGCAACTAGATTTGTTAAACAGACGGGTGCAGCAGCACGCCGGGAAAAAGGAGAAGTCATGAGGAAGTGTTTGAAAAAAGTCGGAGCAGCTATGCTGGCGATGACAATGGTTCTGTCTCTTGGAATGACAGGGACAGCAGTGGAAGAGGAACTTACACAGACAAAGACAGAGCGGACGGGAACACCGAATGCGAGTGATACGGCGACGATCACCGTAAAAAACGTAGAAGCCGGGCTGACGGTTACGGGTTATCAGGTAATTGATGCGGATTATAACAATGGTTTCACGGGGTATCATGTTGTGGATGGGGTTTCGATCAACGATATGGAAGCACCGTCAGCCGGAGAGATTCTTGCAATCGCTGCAGGAATTAATAACGGAACGATTACAGGATTGGAATCAGAGCAGCTTACAGATCAGGGCAACGGTGTATACAGTGCTGATGTGACGGTTGGCTCGTGGGTTGTAATTGTAACTGCGGGCGAGGATAAAAGTGCAGTCAATGTGTACAATCCGATGCTGCTGAGCGCAAGATATATTGTAAATGGAAGCAACGGGACAACGGCAGGCGGTATTGTAGATGCAACCGGAAACTATACAATCGGTGCAGATGAAGCTTACGCAAAACGGACCAACGGCCCGAGTGTATCAAAGGAGATCACAGGCTCCGGTTCCGGCCGTCCAAACGGAGATGATGTGGCAATCGGCACAAGAGTAAGCTTTAAAGTCACAACGACGATTCCGAACTATGCGGTTGGTGAGACAACGCAGTACAAAAATCTTTCAGTAAGGATTCAGGATACCTTAAAAGGACTTTCTCTGGATGCTCAGACCCTCAATGTGAAGGTAGGAACAGATGAATGGCAGGCAACTGAGATCGGAAACAAGGGAAGTGTGAATACTTCAGAACATTCCTTCAGCCTGACGCTTACTGACAGGGATTACATTCTTGCTCATACCGGAGACACGGTAGAGATCACCTATGATGCAGTAGTTGGCGAGGACGCAGGAGTCAACTTTGATGCGAATACAAACTCAGTATCCTATACGTATACAACAGACCCGACAACGGGCAGTGACTATACGACAGCGGAGGAAAATACGTACCACTATACCTTTGGTCTTGATGCAGAGCTGAACGGGGAAGGTTCACAAATACCTTCACAGGAAATTGTGAAGACAGGGGAAGTACGCAACGAGGCTGGTGAAATCGAGTATAAGCCTCTTGGCGGTGCGGGATTTACGTTATATGATGCTTCTGGCGCTGCTGTGACAACCGGTTATGGAATGGAAGAGAGAGACGACGGACAGGGCGGTAAAGTAAAAGAGAAAGTAGCTGTTACAGACGGGGAATATACAACAGACAGCGAAGGCCATCTGACGATTCTCGGATTGGACGCAGGAACATATACGCTGAAAGAGACAACAGCTCCGGCTGGTTACAGCCTGAACGAAACCGTGTATACGATTCTGATTACGCCGTCTTACAATACGGACGGTACGCTGGCGCAGTATGTGGTAACAATCACGAATGATAAAACAGACGATACGGTGACCATCACAAATGCTGCAACTGCTTACCAGCTTGAATCTCAGGATACAACAAGAAAGGTTCCGGTATCTGTGACAACTGACAGTACAGGCGGACAGGAAATCCGGAACACCAAACTTTCTGCGCTTCCTTCGACCGGTGGCATCGGAACATATCTGTTCACAATGGTTGGTGCAGTAATTATGGCTGCGGCAGTGGGAATTTTCTTCCTGAAGCGTCGCCGCGACAGAGAATAAAAAGGAATTGCTGCACAGGAGAACTTCCTGTGCAGCAGTATGGAGAACCCTATGAAAAAAACAGGAAAAAAGCTTGATAAAAAAAATATTGGACTTATACTGCTCTTTCTCGTAGGGCTGTCCATACTGCTGTATCCAACTGCGAGCAGTACATGGAATACATACCGTGCAAAACGTCTGATCAGTGATTATACGGCGTCAGTATCAAAAAGTTCCGGGGATGAGGCGCATACGGCTATGCTGGAAGCAGCACGCATTTACAATGAGAAACTGGAACAAGAGGCAGTGCCGGACGCGTTTTCCGTACGTGCCGGGCTTCAGGATGAGGAATACGAGGCTCTTTTGCATATGAATGAAGAAGGAATGATGGGCGCGCTGGAAATTCCGGCTATTGGTGAGAATCTTCCGGTCTTTCATTATACAACCGAAGAAGCGCTGCAAAAGGGCGTAGGTCATCTTTTTGGCAGCAGCCTTCCGGTAGGAGGGGAAGGGACGCATGCGGTTCTTTCCGCACACCGGGGACTTCCGGCAGCAAAGCTGTTTACTGATCTCCCGCTCTTAAAAGAAGGAGACGTTTTTTATCTTCATATGCTAGATGATATTCTTGCCTATGAGGTTGATCAGATTTTAACGGTGAAACCAAAAGAAGTGGGAGAGCTGGCGATTACGGAAGGAAAGGATTATGTGACACTTGTGACGTGTACGCCGTATGGCGTAAATTCACATCGTATACTTGTGCGGGGGCATCGGATTCCATTTGTTGAGGAAGAATA
Source organism: bacterium 1XD42-54 (assembly GCA_003612585.1). GTDB lineage: Bacteria > Bacillota > Clostridia > Lachnospirales > Lachnospiraceae > Choladousia. Next base: position 606,827 of record RAZH01000001.1, on the reverse strand, counting down.
TGCGGCGCAGCACGAACATGCAGTGCGCAAGGATGTTCCGCGGCTTCTGATTCAGGTGCTGTTTGGGGTGGCAGGTGTTCTGATTGCAGGCGTTGTTGTCTGGCTGCTCAGCCGGTTTGGAGGAAAACATGCGAAAAAGAAACCGTAAAAAAAAGGGTTCCTGGCTTTCATCCCTGTTTCTTGTTCTGCTTTTTCTGGCGGGCGCCGGTATCCTGTGTTATCCTGTGTTCAGTGATCTGTGGAACAGTTACCGGAATGAGAGACTGATCAGTGATTACAGTGAAGCGATAAAAGTGATGGAGCCGGAGGATTACTCGGAGCTTTGGGAGGCTGCAAGAGCCTATAACGCGAATCATCGCACGAATACGATTGTGGATGCATTTGATGAGGAAGAAACATCTTCTGCGCCGGAAGATTCCCCGGGGACAGAACCGGAAACATTTTCTGCGTCGCAGATCTCTCCCGAGAAGGAGAACGCGAGTCTCTATGAGCAGGTTTTAAATCCTGCGGGAAATGGCGTGATGGGATATGTGGAAATTCCGAAAATCAATGTGAAGCTGGCCATTTATCATGGAATTGGCACAAAAGCCTTGGAAAATGGCTGTGGCCACATAGAGGGAACCAGCCTTCCGATCGGCGGAAAGGGAACACATGCTGTTTTGTCAGCGCATCGCGGTTTGCCAAGCGCGAAGCTTTTTACGGATCTGGATCAGATAGAGAAGGGCGACCTGTTTTATATCACAGTACTGGATGAAACGCTGGCTTATAAAGTGGAGGAAATCCTTACGGTTCTTCCGGAAGAAACAAAGGATCTGGAAATTGAACAAAACGAAGATCTGGTGACACTTGTGACATGCACACCGTATGGCGTGAATTCACACCGTCTCCTGGTGCGGGGAGCGCGTACGGAATATGTGCCGGAAGAAATAACGAAACAGCCTGGTATCATTTTGCGGAATCCGCTTGAGGGAACAAACCATATACAGACCTTGTTTGTCGTAGGTCTGCTGGCATTTGTTGTGTTTCTAATCATTCTGGGAATTTGTCTGAAGATCTCAGACCGGAGGAAACGCAAGCGGAAAAAGGAAGATGATGAACGAAAGGAAAATAATCCGATAGAAAGATAACTTAAGAAAGAATCTTGTAAAAAACAAAAGGTAGGACAGATACAGAAAAAGAAGGGAAGGAAATTATGTGGAAAATGTTTTCTGACATCAAACAAAAAAGAGCGGGACGCAGAGCAGGGGCGCTGGCGCTGACCTTTTTACTGGCAGCCGTAGCGCCGGAGCTGTCTGGGACAGGTGTTGCAGGAGGCTTGCCGGGTGTTGTGCGTGCTTCTGAGCCAGGGCAGAATCAGATAGGGGCAGCGCAGCCGGATAAAAATCAGGAAGGGACCGCGCAGTCCGGTTTGGCAGATTCCAATCAGATGCCGGAACTGGAAGCTGGCAGGGTGTGCTCCTTAAAAGTGACAATGACGTATACCGATCCGAATGTGGAGACGGATGCAGTAAAACCGATCTCCGATTCAGAAGTGAAGGTAGCGCAGATCGCGGCGCTGACAGTAACCGGAGGTTCGGCAGAGTACACGCTTCTGGATGCATACAAAGAGACTGGTATTGAACTGGAAGGTATGAATGCAGGGCAGTCAAATGAGGCAGCCGAGGTGTTGCTTCCCCTGGCAAGACAGCAACAGGCGGCAAACGGAGCAGATGCGGGAAGCAACGCATCGGAAACAGTAGGGGCAGAATCAATCAGACAGGGAACGACAGGGGGAGACGGTACGGCCTTCTTTGATAATTTGGAAGCAGGTATGTATCTGGTATTTCAGGAGCCGGGTGCAAACAGCGGAAGCCGGGTGGATGATATTGCCTGCTTTTTAGTCCAGGTTCCTTATCCGGTTCATGCGGAGGGAGGAAATACCTGGCAGTATGCGGTGGATGTTTATCCGAAAACAGAGCTTACCGGGCCGCGTGATAACGGCGTGATTCGTGTAACCAAACAGCTGTTTAACCTTGAGAATGAGCTTGCTTATAATCCACCTGAAAATCAAGAGCTGGTATTTTATGCAGGTTTGTTTACCGACGAAGCATGTACGATGCGGGTAGAGGGAACCTCTCATCAGCCGCTGCGTTTCCTGAACAGCGACCAGGCAGAAGTGGTTTTTGAGAATCTGAGAACAGACCAGACGTATTACGTTTCCGAGACAGATGGAGAAGGAAATGCGGTGGCAAGTTCACTCGGGGCAGATGGCGTTCTTTTTGAGGCACAGTATCCAGATGGCCAGGCAGTAGCGATTACGCGCCAGGAACCGGAGGGAAGTCTTGTCTTTCGGAATACCACAACAGGACTTCCGATGGGCTACTACTATGGCGGTACTCTGACCATTACGAAAAAGACTATGATGGGACAGGAGCCGTACGATACAGATGAGGTATTTTATGCCAGCCTGTTCACGGATGCAGGGCTGCGTGACCGTTACGGTGAAGTAATTCCGCTGGAAATGAGCGGAAGCAGCAGTGTGAGCATTCCGCTTGAAGTGAATATCGGCACTTCAGAAAACGATTCAGCGACGTATTATGTAGCGGAGACCGATGAAAACGGTACACCGCTTGGCAGTGGCCAGCAGTTTTCCATTTCTTTGAATAAAGAAGGCGGAAAGGTTACACTGACACCTGAGAGCCCGGACGATGAAGTAATTATAACAAACACATTCCCGGAAGCTGGTGAAAGTGAATCGACAGATCCGGGCGATGACATTCAGTCCGGCGATGATATCACTTCAGGAAATGCTCAGAAGGAAGGAAAGAGCGTCCGGACAGGAGACGAGACGCCAATCGTGCTCTTTGCTGTGCTGCTTGCGCTGTCATTTGGAGCTGCCTTGCTGTTGCTTGTAAGAAGAACAAGATTGAACAATCAGTAGAAGATGATATAAAATTCCGGCGGAGGCTTGCTTGTCCTCCGCCGGAATGCGTTCAGAACTTTTTTCGGTTTCTATGCTCAGCGCATTTGTTTTGTTCTGTCGGTGCAGGCTTTCATGCCGGCGAGCACTGCATTGCGCAGGCCGGCTTCCTCAAGCGCTGCGACTGCCTCAATCGTCGTACCTGCGGGAGAGCAGACCATATCTTTTAATTCACCTGGGTGTTTTCCGGTTTCCAGAACCATCTTTGCACTTCCAAGTACAGCCTGCGCCGCAAGGCGATAAGCCTGAGCGCGCGGAATTCCGTCGCGCACCGCGCCGTCGGCCAGGGCTTCTATAAATAGAAAGACGTAAGCAGGGGAACTGCCGCTGACAGCGGTTACAGAGTCTAACAGGCGTTCCGACATGACCTCGGTCAGACCGCAGGCTTCAAGAAGGGTCAATACTTTTTGCAACTCTTCTGTAGAAACATTTTCAGACGGACAGACCGCAGTAACACCCTCTCCAACCATGGCAGGTGTATTGGGCATGGTGCGGATGAGCCGGATATCCTTTCCAAACCACTGCCTGATGGTGGCAATGGATTTTGCAGGGGCAATAGATACGATCAGCTGTGAATCTGAGACAACATCGTGGATTTCGCGTATTACCTGTTCGTAAAATTGCGGTTTCACTGCCAGAAATACGATATCAGCCTTTGCTGCCTCACAGTTATCGAGGGTCGTATGTATGTGCCAGGTGGCGGCGGCCCGGTCGAGCGTTTCCTGGTGAAGCGCGGATGCAATGACTTCATCCGGAGAGATGAGGTGTTGTTTCAAAATACCGCTTAAGATTGCAGAGGCCATGTTGCCACAGCCGATAAAACCAAGTTTCATATGAGTCACATCCTTTCGAAGTGGAGTTTTTTCAGGTTCTTTTCGATTATATAGCAGTTTGGCGGGGAAAGAAAGGGCTGGGAATAGATAATTTTCCCCACAGATCTGAAAGATTTTACGGAAAAATTTGATCTGTAAATATCTGGTATGTTATGATACGATTAAAACAGAGGAATACAAAATGAATGAAAAGAGAATGAATGAAAGAGAATGGATGAAAGAGAATGAATAGAAAGAAAATTGATGGGAAGGCAAATTATGAAAAAAGATTATCTGATTGAGGAAAAACCTCTGAAAGCGCTTCTGGTATTTGCGTTTCCGATGATCATCGGAAACCTGTTTCAGCAGTTTTACACCATGGTGGACTCGGTTGTGGTTGGCCGGTTTGTCAGTGAAAATGCGCTGGCTGCCGTAGGAGCTTCTTACTCTCTGACGAATGTGTTCATTTCGATTGCAATCGGAGGAGGCGTAGGCGCGTCCGTGATCACGAGCCAATATTTTGGGGCCAAATATTATGAAAAGATGAAACAGTCTGTCCGGACAGCACTGACCTCGTTTCTGGTACTGAGTATTTTCCTGGGCATTGTTGGCCTGGTGATGTCAAGGCAGATCATGGTGTGGCTGAATACGCCGGCAAACATTTTAGATCAGGCGTCCGAGTATCTGCGGATTTATTTTCTTGGATTACCGTTTTTGTTTATGTACAATATTTTTTCAGCAATGTTTAATGCGCTCGGGCGGTCCAAGGTGCCGCTGTTTTTGCTGATCTTTTCCTCACTTTTTAATATTGTGCTGGATGTCGTTATGGTTTGCAGCTTCGATATGGGGATTGCAGGCGTTGCCTGGGCGACTTTGATCGCACAGGGGATTTCCGCCGTGTTTGCGGCTTTAATTTTCAGCCGTGAGATGAAAAGTTATCGTGTTCATGCGACCGGCTGGTTTGTACCCGGAGAGTTTTATGGTATGTCAAAGGTTGCATTGCCGTCCATTTTGCAGCAGTCGACGATATCAATCGGAATGATGCTGGTGCAGTCCGTGGTGAACAGCTTTGGTTCAGAAGCACTGGCAGGATTTTCCGCCGGGATGCGGATTGAAACCATCTGTGTGGTGCCGATGTCTGCAATGGGAAATGTACTTTCCTCTTATACGGCGCAGAACATTGGAGCGAAGCGGTTTGACCGCGTGAAAAAGGGATATCACACAGGGTATGGGATTGTTGCAGTGTTTGCAGTCGTCCTGTGTCTGTGGCTGGAGCTTTTCTACGATCCGTTGATCCGGATGTTTCTGGGAGAAGACGGAACAGCAGTGGCGCTTGCAACAGGGATGGATTATCTGAAATTCATTGGCTGGTTTTTTGTGCTGATCGGTATGAAGATGATCACAGACGGCGTGCTGCGGGGCTCCGGGGACATGAAAATGTTTACGGTAGCAAACATGGCAAACCTCGGACTGCGCGTTGTGCTGGCGATGACACTTGCGCCGCGGTTTGGCATCCATATGGTATGGGTGGCTGTGCCGATCGGCTGGCTTGTTAATTATGTGATTTCATTCGCAGAGTATCGGACAGGGAAATGGCGGACGAGAAATATTTCATAAGGATTGACTTTATAGTATGAAAAGGACAAAATATTACTATAAAGCAGAGGGGGTACGGGTATGAATATTCGTCCATCAACAGCAATTCGCCAGAATTATAATGAGATTGCCGATCTGTGCAGAAAAATAGCGGAACCCGTGTTTCTTACCAAAAACGGAGAAGGTGATTTGGTTGTTATGGATATTGAAACGTATAACAGGCGGGAAAAGATGCTGGGCAATCATATTTACTTTATGGTGCAGGTGAATAAAGAGGCGGCAGCAGCCAAAAAGAAAGAAGTTATGACTGCCATGCGATCACTTTCCCGGATGCCCGAGCGCGTTCCATTTTTTGAGGCGATGTACATTACTCGAAATAAATATCATAAGATGTTTGTTGAGAAATGGTATCTCATTCATATCAGATTCAGGATGAAATAGTTTATATAGAATACGGAATTGATTGTCGAAAAGATTATAGCTGGCTTCTCCATTCATAACAGAGGAATGGAGAAGCTTTTTTGTGCAAGGGCATATATAGAAGTTAGCCGTTTGGCGGCATACGTCCCGCACGGTGAGCAGGGGAAAATCTCCCCACTCTGTTTTTTAATACTTTTTATGAAAGGTCTACCGTAATCACAGGCCGTGCGCCATAGGTGCGTGTTACGGAACGGCCGACGTTCAGGGAGCCGACAGAACCGAGGAATACGCCGCAGGAGAGTTCGCCGGATTCATCGACAGCGCCCGGAGAACGTGTCCAGGAGTCTGCATAACCGATATAGCTCTTGCCGTTGCCGCCGCCGTTTGTTTTAACGCCGAAGCGGACTGCATAAGGCGTTGCACCCGACATGCCGTTTGTATAGTTCTGAGGGTCATGGCCAAGCTCTTCCTGGGTAGCGATTGTGCTTTTTCCGAAATATTCAAAAACTTCCTCACCGCTCAGAGCGTAGACGTAATCCTGTGTATCTGTTCCGGATGTTGTGTAATCGCCCCACCAGTTTTCTTTTAACAGTGTGTTGTAGGCAATATACGAGGAGTCAGACTGCATGGAAACATCGGTCAGAAGAACTTTTGTTTTTTCTTCCTCTGTGAAAGCCGCATCATAGAAGCCAGTCGTGTCGCCGGTCATGTTCTGGCCGCCGGCACTGTTGAGCCAGGAGCGCAGGTTGGAGCCTGCCCAGTCGTTTCCGTCCGTATCGCTCAGATTAAAGGAAAGTCCATCAATGACTTTATCGGTTACAAGCGTTGCGCGGCCATCCTGGATGTCCAGAAGCCGCCAGGAGAGGGCTGCTGTCTTTCCGTCCTCTACGTGCTCGCTCTGCATATAGGAGCCGAAGGCTACAACGTCGTCGGTTGTGCCGATTTTTCCGTCTGCGCCCGCTGTCAGTGTGAAGCCGTTTCCAAGTGATATGAAAATTTTCCCTTCCTCATCATATTCCGGAGTAACATCTGTCATCAGGGCAGTACCGGCAGGGTTTACGACACAGTTGTCATCTTCCGTTCCGGCTTTTCCGTCCGGGCCGACAATCGTGACTTCGCCGGTTGTGCTGTAGGTGGCAGTGCCGTCTGTGTTGTACATCCATGCGCCGGTTTCTTCGTAAAAGGCATTCATCATGGATGTCAGTTCAGCGTCAAGGAATCCGGCCTCGTATTTTGCCTGTCTCTGGCCGAACCCGCCGTTTTCAATTGTCCAGTCGTCCGCATGATAGCCGTTGTGCTGGGAATCGCGCTGCCATGCATGATTTACAACAATTGTATCGTCGAGCAGGGCGTTGTCCTTGAGATACATACCTGTGGCGGTAAAGAGCTCTCCCGGGAAGCAGGCAAGTCCGATGTCGCCGATGCGGACCATCTGCAAAGAGATAGCGTAATTTCCGCCTTCTGTGGCAGGAATGGCAGATTCCATAAAACCGCAGCTCAGATCAACATCAGAGGTATAGGTGTCAATGGAGTTGAGCGCTCTCTCAATATCTGCATAGTGGATTTTGGAGAGGAAGGTCAGAATCTCATAATCGTCGTTAAAAGTTTCTTCAAATTCCCCTGTTTCCGGGTTGCGTGTATATAAGTCGTTTTGGATAATCGGATTCTGATCTCCGGCAGCTCCGGAAAGCCACATAGCCACAGTGCCTTCATAATTGTTCTCAATATAGCCGGACACAATACCTGGGATATCCGCACTTACGCCCGTCTTTCCGTCCATGCAGGTATTAGCGTGCATCACAGTACCGTGAACGCCGTAGTTGATGATAAATGCAATCGGATCGCCGTTCAAATCATTGAAACGGATGGCAGCAACAGTTCGGTCTGAGATGCCGTTCGGGCTCCAACCAAGGTCGCGGCATTCCGTTGCGGAGCCGTCTTCGCCGACCACGTTGTAAACGGAGTTACGGTTGACATTGATGTAGCTCTCAGAATAATCGATTCCCACGCTGGCCGGTTCCTGAGCGTCAAGCGCCTCATCCACTGCATCGAGTACCTGTCCCATCACGTATTTTGCCCAGAGCTGTAGCGTCGTAACACCCTCTGCACCTTCTTCGAAATTAAGATCAATTGCTTCCGTGATTTCCGGAGCCGCATGGGAATGTGTGGATGTGAGCACGATGTTTTCGAGCGGAAGTCCGGTGTGGTCCGCAATCGCCTGAGCGAACTGTGGGCCAAAGGAGCGTCCCGTTTCACTGCACACCATAAGCGTTGTCGTGTCGGTGTCGGACATGGCGATTACACGCACGCTTAAAGGATCCAGAACGCCGGACATTTCGACGTTCGGCTTTCTGGTCAGAGGGAACATGGCCTCAGAAGGCGTAATATCCCGGATGGAGGCTCCGACGCTGAACGTAGAAGCAGGCCGTGTTTCCGCCTGAGGTTCGGCAGCGCAGGCTGTGTAGCAGCCGGAGAAAAGGCAGCTCATGGAAAGCGCGGCGGGGAGAAGCTTGTGGAAATAACGTGATTTGTGTTTCATAAGTGTGATCCTCCTTTATGAGATTGTGAATCAGGTAGTTATAAAAGAGCGTGATTAAACGGACGGCTCCTGGAAAAGGATATAAAAACGGGGTTCCGAAGCAAACAAGTCCCCCCTTTTTTTGTATCCTTTTCCAGGGGCCTGACTTTGAATGAGAGAATTATAACTATCTGTTCAAGTGAGTTCATTATAGGACGATAGGAGTGGAGGAAAAAAGGAAAGATTAGAACAAATAGAATGGGATTATTATCTTTAAAAAGGAAGATTGTAAAGATTCTACGATTTTGTAAAAATAGCTGGAAACGGAGGGGGAATGGGGGTTTTTGAGGGGCAGAATTGTTTTACAGGGCGGGCGGAAGTCTGATACAATAGGAGTAATAGACGGATGTCTAATCGGTGGTTTTGGATGTTGCTGTAAAGGGGGAAGGGATGGATGAAGGTACTTTTGGCGGAGGATAATCCGCTGCTGCTGGAACATTTCGCGAATATGGTGGACTGGAAGCAGTATGGATTTGACGTTGTTTTGAAGGCTGAGGATGGGAAAAGAGCCTGGCAGAAATTTGAAGCGTATCATCCGGAGCTTGTGATTGCGGATATTCAGATGCCGAGAATGACGGGGATTGAGCTTGGAGAGCGGATTCGGGAGAAGTCGGCGGAGACAATTTTGTATTTTCTGACGAGTTATGAGGAATTTTCTTATGTGAAATCTGCGTTGGAGCTAGGAAGCTGTGGTTATCTTTTGAAGCACGAGATGAACAGGGTGCAGATGATACGGATTCTGGAGGAGGCAGGGCGTGAAATTAAGAAAAGAAAACGTTACAGCCGGTATGATGCAGAGGCAGCGTTTACAGAACTGGTGTGGGAGCTTGAGAGAAAAAATGGGGAGGAGATACATATTGAGGAATACAGTGCCGGGCTGCCTGATGTCTATGATCTGTTCTGGGTGGAGCAGGACCATCGGTATCCTGTAGTCTGTGATGTTTTCGGGATTCAGGAGAGTAGGGCGGACGAAAAGGCTGTGGCGGGTCTCTGTTATCAGGCCGTTCCACAGACTGTGGCAGCGGTTCAGGCAGGAGACTGGTTCTGGCTGTGCCTTGTGAAAACGCAGGGGGGTGCGACAGAACAGGCCTACGATCTGAAGCTGAGGCTGCGGGAAAAGTTTGGGTCGACGTTTTCGGTACTGATTTTGGCAGAACAGGAAGAGCTATCGGGCTGTGTAAATCGGTATCTGCGGACGAAAGAGGTACGCAGGCAGGGGATTTTCCGGGTATGTTCCTGTGTATTGCACGCTGAGGATATCGGCCGTTCCAGGAAGGTTGCGCTGCCGCTTGATCTGGAAAAAGCGGATCGATGGATCCGGGATCGTGAATTTGAAAAGCTATGCAGGTGGATGGATCAGAATTTTCTGAAGGCAGTGGAAGCGAGAGACGGAGAACGGTTTGAAGCGCTCACACGCTATTTTTCAGTAAGGCTCATGGAATATCATGAAAAACTGGTGAATTTGCAGACAGGCGTTATATTTACAGTGTGTGAAAGTGAGGACACTGCAAACTGGTATGAAGCTTCTGTTCTTTATCACTGGATGAAGCATAAGGTTATGGAATTGGGAAAGATTCTGGAGAATCCATCTGTTTTTCAGTATTCGGACATTGTTAACCGGGCTGTTCTGTATGTGAGCCGGAATTATACAAACAGTGATCTCAGCGTGGAAGAGATTGCCTCGCATCTGAAGATCAGCGCCAATCATCTGAATACTGTGTTCCGCAAGGAAACAGGGGAAACTTTATGGAAGTTTGTCGTCCGAGTACGGATGGAGCGGGCAAAAGAGCTTTTGAATTTGGGAAGGGACGAAATGACGGATATTTGCCGGAAGACTGGATACAAAAATATTTCCTATTTTTCGAAAGTATTCCGAGAAACCTGCGGGATGACGCCAATGGAGTACAGGAGGGAGCACAGTGAAATTTAATACCGTAACAAAGAAGATTATAGCTCAGCTTTTTGGCATCAGCATTGTGGTTCTGCTGGCACTGACCATTTTATTTCCATCCGTTTTTTATCGTATTATGCGGCCACATCTGTGCAAGCAGATCTCCGGCGTGGCTGGTTCGGCTGCGCTGCGGCAGAGCTATATCTGGCGCAATAACAGCCATCTGAAAAATATAACGGAGAATCAGGAGCTGAAGCGGCTGATTTCCGAATACTATGACCCGGAAAAAAGGACAGGACAGACAGAGGCAAAGATTGTATCATATCTGCCACTTCTGGAAAACGGAAAGCTGAACGAGAATGCAGGGTATATTTCATTTACCAATTATTTTTTGTTGTGCACCAGTGAAGGGGATATTTTCTGCGGGGAACAGGCAAAGGAGGCAGCCCGCATTTTTGAGGCCTCAGACTGGTATCAGAGCTTTGACAAAAGTCAGAAAATCAAATATCATCTTCCGGTGATCGGGGAAGAGGAAACGGGCCGCTTTTTCTGCGTGCTGGATTCCTTCCGGGCAGGGGATGTGAACTGTATTGCAGTAAATATGGTAGGAGTCGGAGAGGTGCTGGAACAGCTCTGGGAGCTGGAAGAATTTCAGGCAGAGGATTACCTGATTTACAGCAATGGCAGTGTATTATACAGCAATCTGGGTGAAGCATCCGGCCTGAAGGTGGAGGAGTGTCCGAATTACCTGTTTGAAGGGAAGCAGTATGAGGTGCTGGAATGGGAAAACGGAGCGGATACGGTGTTTTCTGTGCTTTGTACGTATAAGGATGAGGATTTCAGGCTGATTATAAACGTGCCCGAGGAACTTCTGTTGGAACCATATCAAAAGGCATTTGGATATTTTCAGCTGCTGTTGTGCGGCCTGACCGTATTTTTGCTGGCAGCTTTCGGTATTTCGCTGAAGGGTACGATCAGCAGAATCCGGAAGCTGGAACGGAAAATGAACGGCGTACGAAAAGGTAATTATGACGTCGATACGAGAGCCCCGGGAAATGACGAAATCAGCAGCCTGGGTAATACATTCTGGACCATGCTGGAGAAAATCAAAAAGGATATGAAGCGGGAAGAGCAGATGCAGTATACGCTGATGGTATCTGCGGTGGACCCTCACTATATTTATAATACGCTGAATACAGTGACCGTTCTTGCCGGACTGGGGCGGACCGAAGAAGTTGTAGCTGTAAATAACGCCCTGATCGGCACGCTGAAGGACCGCCTGAAAATGAAGAATTACAAGACCTTTGATACCGTGGAGGCAGAACGGGAGGCAATGGGGCAATATATGTTAATTCAGAGTTATCTGAGCTATCTGAGCATTGCGTATTCTTTTAAAGTCTCCGCGGAAGTCCAGAAGGAGCTGATTCCGAAAAATATCATACAGCCGCTCGTCGAAAATGCAATAAAGCATGGAATTGCATGTGCCGAGGATGGGCAGGGAGAAGGAAAAAAAGGCGAAATTTCCGTTTCCGTAACGCAGGAAGGCCCGGATATCTGTATCCGGATCCGGGATAACGGAGCAGGCATGGATGTAGAGACCGCAGAACAGTTTTTCAGGAAGAAACCAGAATTTCAGGACGACATGGCGCATATCGGCGTATACAATGTCAGGATGCGCTTGAACTACCTGTACCAGGGAAACTATAAAATAGCCGTAGAAAGCAGTCCTGGCGAAGGCACTGATATCCTGCTGTATCTTCCACGGCAGGAAAGTCCTGTATGATTATTTTTTTAATCTGGAATTAATTTCTTAAACGAAAAAGGCAAATGGCTGTTATAATCGAAGTAACCAAAAACACTTTCAAAGTCAGCCCTCTGGCCGCCTGCACAAAGTAAGGGGTGACTTGTTTGCCGGAACCTCAAAATGTTTTTTCAGATATGCCAATCATTTCTTTCCATCGAGCTGGCGCTTATGTTATACTTGTACCGCCTGGTCTTGCATAGGCGCGGGTTGTTTGTCATATAGGAAACTATCTGCAAATAGATTGTGTAAAGTGAATCAGGAGGCAATATGTCGGAGCATCTACTAGAAAAACTGAAAAATTATAGTGCATCAGATGCCTACCCTCTTCATATGCCTGGGCACAAACGGCAGGCAGGCTATTTTGGAAATCCATACAAGATTGACATTACGGAGATAGACGGCTTTGATAACCTGCACCACGCGCAGGGTATTTTGCTGGAGCTGCAGCAGCGTGTGGCGCTGCTGTACGGCGCAGATGAAACGTACTGTCTGGTAAACGGCAGTACCTCTGGGATTCTGGCTGCGATTTCGGCCTGCGTGCGGCGCGGCGGACGGATTTTAATGGCGAGAAATTGTCATAAAGCGGTCTACCATGCGGTTTTATTAAATGGGCTGCAGGCATCGTACCTTTATCCGGAAGCAGATGTGCGGCGCGGGATCAATGGAAGTATTATGCCGGAGCAGGTGCGCGCGGCACTGAGGGAACATCAGGCGGGCGGACATAGCGTAGAAGCTGTTGTAATCACCTCTCCAACGTATGACGGCGTCGTGTCGGATATCCGCCGCATTGCAGAGACGGTACACGAGTACGGGGCTGTGCTGATTGTGGATGAGGCGCACGGCGCGCACTTTGCGATGCATCCGGATTTTCCAGATTGTGCAGTGCAGTGCGGGGCGGATGTGGTAATCAACAGCCTGCACAAAACAATGCCGGCTTTAACGCAGAGCGCTTTGCTCCATGTATGCGGGACGAGAGCCAATCGGGAACGGTTGAAAAAATATCTTGGAATTTATCAGACCAGCAGCCCAAGTTACGTGCTGATGGCGGGGATGGATGCGTGTGTTGATCAGATGCAAGAACACAAAAAGGAACTGTTTGACGGATTTTTGCAGCGCCTGAAAAATATGAGGGAGAAGCTTCACGGTATGCGGGTGCTCCACCTTGTGGACGGAAATGAGACGGAGCTTTCTGCGTGGCAGTTTGACCGGTCGAAGGTGCTGATTTCAACGGAGAAGTGCGGGCGTCTGGAAGGAGGCAGTACACAGCGGTATCATGGTCCGTGGCTGGCGCAGATGCTCCGGGAAAGGTATCACCTGGAGGCGGAGATGGAGGCGGAGCATTATGTGACGGCAATCATGACGGTCTGCGATACGCAGGAAGGATTTGACCGGCTGGAGCAGGCGCTGCTGGAGATTGACGGTGAATTGTCTGTGGCTATGCGAAAGTCGGATCCTGGCCTGAACCAGGAAATAACGGGGGTGGCTGACAGGGGCGACAGTCCTCGGAAAAAGAATTTTATATTTGAAAATGAGACAGTTCTTACGATTCAGGAAACGGAGGATTACCCGTGTGATTCTGTCTCTTTGTATTGCAGTGCCGGGCGTATTTCGGCAGAATTTGTATACCTGTATCCGCCGGGGATTCCGCTGGTTGTTCCGGGGGAACGTATCTCAAAAGAGTTGCTTGCAAAGCTGAAACAGTACCGGTCGGAGGGCATGAAGATCCAGGGCATGGCAGACTACACCGGAGAAAAAATTCTGGTTGTGCGGGAGGAAAAGATATCCGGAAATTTTTCGGAGGGTATATAAGGGGAGAAGTATGGGAAAGTTATTTTATATTATGGGAAAAAGTTCGTCAGGAAAGGATACGATTTATGAGGAGCTTCTTATGCGCCCGGAGCTGGGGCTGGTTCCGTTTATCATGTACACGACAAGGCCGATTCGGGCCAAAGAGACGGACGGTGTGCAGTATCATTTTGTGACGCAGGAGCGTTTGGAAGAGTTGCAGGAAAAGGGGCAGGTAATTGAGCTTCGTACGTATCATACGGTGCAGGGACCGTGGCATTATTTTACCGCAGACGGCGACACGATGGATATAGCGCAAAATAATTATCTGGCGCTCGGTACGCTGGAATCCTATGAGAAAGTGAAAAATTATTACGGAAACGACCGTGTCGTGCCGGTTTACATAGAAGTTGACGATGAGAAGAGGCTAGAACGCTCGATTAAGCGGGAGAAAAAACAGCCGGTACCGAACTATGACGAGGTATGCAGACGTTTTCTGGCAGACCAGAAAGATTTTTCAGAAGAAAATATTCAGAGGGCCGGAATTACAAAACGATTTTCGAATAATGGAGACCGTCAGCTATGCATGGATGAGGTGGCGGAATATATAATAAAATCTTAAGAGAACAGACGTGCGAACCGCTTCCCATGAACCTTAAAATGTGTTATATTAAGGTAGAAAGTTGCAAAGCGATGAGAGGACGGGCCTGAGAAAATATACGAAATCAGGAGTTCAGAGCAACTGAAACAGAAGGTGGAGGCAGCATATGGCAGGATTTAACGATATTCTTGGACATGAACAGGAGATTGCCCATCTGAGGCGGGCAATTGAGAACGGGCAGGTCAGTCATGCATATATTTTCAGTGGAGAAAAGGGGACAGGCAAGCATCGGCTGGCCCAGGCATTTGCAGAGACGCTTCAGTGTACGGGAGAAGGAGAGCATCCCTGTGGCACGTGCCATTCCTGCCGTCAGGCGCTAAGCGGAAATCATCCGGATATTATTTATGTGCGGCATGAGAAGCCTGCGAGCATCGGTGTCGAGGATATTCGTGAACAGCTCACAGGAGACATTCAGATTCGCCCGTACAATGGAAAATACAAGATTTATATCATTCAGGACGCGGAGAAAATGACCGTGCAGGCGCAAAATGCGATTCTGAAGACGATCGAAGAGCCGCCCGAGTATGCGGTCATTCTTTTGCTTACCGCAAATGAACAGATTTTTCTTGATACGATTCGTTCCAGATGCGTGCTTCTTAGCCTGAAGCCTGTTCCGGATCAGCAGGTAAAGCAGTACCTGATGGAGGAGCTTCAGGTGCCGGATTACCAGGCGGACATCTGTGTCGCATTTGCACAGGGAAATATCGGAAAAGCGGTGCGTCTGGCTTCCTCGGAGGATTTTTCAGCGATCAAGGCTTCAGCTATGCAGCTTCTGCGAAATGCTGGCAAAATGGAGGTCAGCGAGCTGATTGATTACGTAAAGGAGGTACAGGAATACAAGCTTTCTGTTCAGGATTATCTGGATATCCTTGCGCTCTGGTACCGGGATATGGTATATTTCAAGGCGACGAGGGACATTGACGGCATTATTTTCCGGGATGAGATCCGGACGATACGTGAGACAGTAAGCCTTTGCTCTTATGAAGGCGTGGAGGAAGTCATGAAAGCGATCGAAAATGCCAAGACAAGGCTGTCCGCGAACGTTAATTTTGATCTGACAATGGAACTTCTGTTCCTTGTCATTAAGGAGAATATACATGGTTAAAATAGTTGGAGTACGATTCAGAAATGCAGGGAAAGTATATTACTTTGACCCGAAGGGATATAAGATTGAGCCGGGAGATCACGTGATTGTGGAGACAGCCCGGGGCGTTGAGTATGGTACTGTGATCGGTCCGGTGCGAAGTGTGCCGGAGGAGACGATTGTGCAGCCGCTCAAGGGTGTGATCCGTGTGGCGACGCCGGATGATGACGCACGTGCGCAGAGAAACCGTGTCAAAGAAAGAGATGCGTTAAAAATCTGTCAGGAAAAGATTATAAAGCACGGACTTGAGATGAAGCTGATTGATGCAGAGTATACATTTGATAACAATAAAGTACTGTTTTATTTTACGGCGGATGGCAGGATTGATTTCCGGGAGCTGGTAAAGGATCTGGCCGCCGTATTTAAAATGCGGATTGAACTGCGTCAGATCGGTGTCCGGGATGAGACGAAGATCCTGGGCGGCATCGGCATATGTGGTCGTATTTTGTGTTGCAACAGCTACCTTTCCGAGTTTGCGCCGGTTTCGATCAAGATGGCGAAGGAGCAGAACCTTTCCCTGAACCCGACGAAGATTTCAGGTGTCTGCGGCCGTCTGATGTGTTGCCTCAAAAATGAGGAGGATACGTACGAATATCTGAACAACCGCCTTCCGGGGATCGGCGATACGGTCACGACACTTGACGGAAGAAAGGGTGAAGTGCATAGCGTAAATGTGCTGCGTCAGAAGGTAAAACTGCTGGTAGATGTGGATGATGAGAAGGAAATACAGGAATACGACGTCAGTGAATTAAAGTTTAAGCCAAAACGCCGCAGAGAAAAGGGCGGTAAGGGCGAGAAAATCGACAGGAGCGGTAAGGACAATTCCGTCGATAAGGAGCTGCGCGAACTGGAAGCGCTTGAGAAAAAAGAAGGGAAATCAAAGCTGGATGAAGATTGAGCTGAAAGAAGGAGAACGCGTGGATGATCTGCACCGGAATGGATTTCAGATTATCCAAAACGGAAAGCTGTTCTGTTTCGGGATGGACGCTGTTTTACTTTCCGGTTTTGCGAAGGTAAAAGAGCAGGGAACTGCGCTTGATCTGGGGACTGGTACAGGCATTATTCCGATTTTGCTTGCAGCAAAGACGCAGGGCCGTCATTTTACGGGGCTGGAGATTTCACCGACCAGTGCGGATATGGCTGCGCGAAGCGTACTGCTCAATGACTTGCAGGAAAAGGTGGAAATCGTCAGAGGAGATATTAAGGAGGCCGGGGAGCTGTTTGCTCCGGCTTCTTTTGACACCGTTACGTCGAATCCTCCATATATGATGGGACAGCACGGGCTGGTAAATCCTGATCTGGAAAAGGCGGCGGCCCGGCATGAAATTCTCTGTACGCTGGAAGATGTGGTGCGTGCAGCGGCAAAGCTGGTACGCCCCGGAGGCAGTTTTTTTCTGGTGCATCGGCCGTTTCGGCTGGCAGAAATTATTTGCACAATGGTAAAGTACGGTTTGGAGCCGAAAAGGATGCAGCTTGTCTATCCTTATGTGGACCGTGAACCAAATATGGTTCTGATCGAAGCTGTGCGCGGCGGAAAACCGCGGATGACAGTGGAAAAACCGCTGATTGTATACCGGGAACCTGGAGTGTATATGCCGGAGATTACAGAGATTTATGGGTATTGAGAGGGAGACAATGGAACAGGGAAAGTTATTTTTGTGTGCGACGCCGATCGGCAATCTGGAAGACATCACGATGCGGGTGCTTCGAACCCTGCGCGAGGCAGATTTAATTGCAGCGGAGGATACGCGCAACAGCCTGCATCTGCTGAATCATTTTGATATCCGTACGCCGATGACAAGCTACCATGAGTACAATAAAATAGAAAAGGCGTATGTTCTGATTGAGAAAATGCGTTCCGGACAGAATGTTGCGCTGATTACAGACGCCGGGACGCCGGGGATTTCGGACCCGGGCGAAGAGCTTGTGCGTCTTTGTTATGAAGCCGGTATTGAGGTAACCTCCCTCCCGGGCGCCTGCGCCTGTGTGACAGCGCTCACTCTTTCGGGCCTTCCTACACGGCGTTTTTGTTTTGAAGCATTTTTACCGCAGGAAAAGAAGGAAAAGCAACGGATTTTAGAAGAACTGAAAACCGAGACCAGAACGACTATTTTGTATGAGGCGCCACATCGGCTGCTGCGTACTCTGGGGGAACTTCTGGAAGCGCTGGGGGATCGCCGTGTAACCGTATGCCGTGAGCTGACGAAACGGTATGAAACGGTGTTTCAGACCACGCTTTCGAAGGCAATTGTACATTATGAGGCGGACGGCCCCAAAGGGGAATGTGTGATAGTAATGGAGGGCCGCAGCCCGGATGAGCTGGAACAGGAAGCACAGAAATCCTGGGCGGATACAGATATTGAAACTCACGTACAGATCTACGAAAAACAGGGGATGGACCGAAAAGAAGCCATGAAATGCGCGGCAAAGGATCGAGGTCTTACGAAGCGGGAGGTTTATGCCATGCTGCTGGAGAAGAAGGCAGGCGATCTGTGATCGCGAAATAAGAATATAGTCTGCGTATAGACAGAAATGAACGGGAAGTGTAGTCTGCACACGGACTGAAATGGCTGAGAGGTGTAGTCTGTTAGTCTGTAGGCGGGCAGGAAAAGGTTGGTTTGCGGGCGGACCGGATGAAAGAATGCAGATGGATGGTGAGGAGTTGAAAATGGAAAGAAAAATATCAATACGAAAGATGTGGAGCATGATTTTTCTGGCAATTTTCTCAGCAATCGGACTCACATGCGGAGTGGATATGGATGCCTGGTGCGTATCCGGTGAAGGGCTGGAGGGATATGGAGTGCTGGCCTCTTTTTTGGCAAGGCTGGAGCGTTCCCTGTCAGCCGAGAGGATTCTGCCCTTTTTGATTGCATTCCTAATGGTTTTTTTGATAAAAGAAGTACGGAAAAGAGAATTTCAAAGCCGCGATCGCGTTCTGGCTGCAATTTTTGCCGTGTGTTTTTCGGGTATGCAGTTTCTTGGAAAATCTTATAGTATATGTGACAGCTGGGGGATGCTTTTTGGCGGGAAATTTGTGTTTTTACGGGCATTGCTTATCATTCTGGGGGCATCGGTGCCGGTTTATTATCTGATTCTTTTTGCATTTCATTTTATGGAAAAAGTTTCTGGAAAAGAGAATACAGGCGCAGGCGTTTTTTCAGGAAAATACTTTGTGACAGCTGCACTGCTGGTTTTTCTCTGCTGGCTGCCTTATTTTATTTTGTTTTTTCCGGGAACTTCCGGGAATGACACAGCAAGTCAGATTGCGCAGTTTTTCGGGCAGTCCACGTGGACACGGAAATTGTCAGCAGTGCGCGGAAAGGATATTTATCTGAGCAATCATTTCCCGTTTTTTACGACAGTGCTGGCAGGAGTTTTTGTCAAGGTTGGAGTATGGCTTGGAAATGCGGCGGTAGGTGTGGCGCTATATGTGTTGTTGCAGATGATTTTTATGGCATTTACACTTTCCGGGGTTTGGTTTTATCTGCGGTGGGCAGGATTGTCCAGGCGTTGCATGAAAGCAGGGCTTTTTTTCACGGCATTTTTTCCACTTTATCCGATGTATGCAATCTGTATGTTGAAAGATACGGCCTTTGGTGTCTTCTGCCTGATTCTGTCAGTGCTTTTATTGGAGATTGTACGCTCAAAGGGCGCTTGTCTGAAGAAAAAATTATTTTGTGCAGGGTTTGCTTTGGACAGCCTGCTGATAATGCTGTTTCGCAGCCAGGGGGTATATATGATGCTGGTGGTGCTGGTGGTGATCCTGACCGTTTACCGCCGTTACTGGATTGCTGTGGTTGCCTCTTTGTTGCTCCCAATTTTGCTGTTTCAGTTTGTATGGATAGGGGTATTGCTTCCCAAGTGGAAGGTTGCACCGGGAGGCCGTCAGGAGATGTTGGGCATTTTGTTTCAGCAGACAGCGCGTTATGTGAAACAGTATCCTGAGGAGGTGACGCCGGAAGAAAAAGAAGCGATTGACGGTGTGATTGAATATGAGAAACTGGCAGAAAAATACAATCCACAGCTGACTGATCCCGTGAAATATACGTTTCGCCAGGACTGCACATCGCAGGAGCTTGCCGCTTATCTGAACGCATGGTTTGGGATGCTGCTGCGGCATCCGGGTACGTATATAGAGGCGGTGCTTAACAACTGCTATGGATTTTTCTACCTGGATCAGCCATCCGGAATGGTCTACAGGGATTTTAAGCAGAAGTCTCATTGGAAGGAAGAGGGTGTGCTGTCGTTTGAGGCGCCGTTTTTGTCCGAAACGGTATTACAAGCGGTTCAGATGGCGGTAGACACTTTGCAGCGCATTCCGATTGTGAATTTACTGTTTAGTGTGGGAATGTATGCATGGATTGTGGTTTATTTTGTTCTTGATATGATACGGAAAAGAAACTATGCATATCTCATCCCGGGACTGATGTCGGTTCTTTCAACAGGGATTCTTCTGATCTGTCCGGCAAACGGGAACTTCCGTTATATTATGCCCCTGATTTATGCGGCGCCATTTCTGATTGGACTTTGTATTTTGCGAGGCGAAGGATGAATAGGACAATATCTATAACATAGAGATGTAAGATAAAAAGAGAATGATTTTAAGAACAGAGTACTGAAAAATATCTTTTTGATATTTGATAGTACTCTGTTTTTGTGTGTTATGCATAGAAATCAAAGTATAAAATTGTGAAATTGGTAGAAAGAAACGGAAATAATATTACAAAGATGAAAAATATATTGAAATAATATTTCAATTAGTGTATGATACAACTACACAAAGGAAGAATAAATTGCATCATATCATTAAAGGAGGGTTTCTTATGAGTTTTAGAGAGTGTGCAAATCTGGAACTGAAGGAGCTGCAGGAGGTTCTGGACCGGATGTCTGACAAAGACATTGAGCCGCTGATGGACGCAGTCATTTCTGCAAAAAAAGTTGTTTGCTATGGCGCTGGCCGTGAAGGGCTGGGACTGAAGTTTTTCGTTATGCGTCTGATGCATCTTGGGAAAGATGCTCACTGGGGCATGGAGGATACGGCGCCGAACGTGGGGGAAGGCGATGTATTTTTCGTTTCCTGCGGTCCTGGTTTTTACAGTCACGTTGTTTATCTGGCAGAACTTGCCAAAAAGGCAGGGGCAAAGGTTGTCACGGTTACAGCAGATCCGGACAGTGATATCGGAAGGATTTCTGATGTTGTCTGCTGGCTTCCGGCCATGGCGTGGAGGGCAAAAGGAGATCTTGTACAGACAAAACAGCTGATGGGAAATCTGTATGAACAGTCAGCAGTACTGCTTTTCGATATTATTTCTCAGGAGTTAAAGGTGAAAATGAACCTGACGGATGAAGATATGGAGAAGCGCCACAGAAATTATGAATAGTATTCTGAATTTGCTATAAGTAAGTAACAGAAATAAAAAGTTGTATTAGGAAAAGGGTTTTATAAACAAAAGAAGGAGGAAACGAAATGAAAAAGCAGTGGATGAAAACTTTTTTGGCAGTTACGTTATCAGGAGCTATGACAGCGGGTGTGGCAATGCCGGCTGCTGCGGCAGAACCGGATACTTCCTTGAGTGGGAAGTTGGTGATCTGGGAAGGCACGTCTGAGCGCGGTGTATGTGCAGAGGCTCAGATTGCTGTGCTCAAAGAGATGTATCCGAACATAGATTTCAGTTATGAAGCAAAACCGGAAAATACATATTTTACAGCGCTTTCAACTGCTTTTCAGTCCGGCAACGGGCCGGACATCTTCTGGACCTGCGGTACGAAGAATGCCGTTTTTGAAGGACAGGTGGAGGCGGGAAATGCACTGCCGCTGACAGATCTTGTGGACATGTCTCTGTTCGAAAAAGACGGTGAGCCGACGATGATCAGTGAAATCTGTTACGTGGACGATGTGCTGTATGCAGTACCGACGTCGAGCATTGATACAAGAACTGTGTACTATAACGCAGATCTTTTCACAGACAATGGCTATGAAGTTCCGACAACCGTTGCTGAATTTGAGGCACTTTGCGATACGATGCTGGAGGATGGCATTGTGCCTCTGACGCTGGCTGGTGTGGACTGGGCATCCATTATGCATACGTGGGATTTCATGGTATGTACACAGGCAGGCGGTCCGGATTTCTTTACGAGACTTGGAGAAGGCACGGCTGCATTTAATGAGGAAGTGAATGTGAATACACTTCAGAAAATGGTTGACTGGAAGAACAAGGGATATTTCTCCATTAGTTCTGTGGCAAATGATGCAACAGCGGCATGTATGGAATTTGCGACCGGAAGCACTGGCATGATCATCTGCGGTTCCTGGATGCTCTCTACAATCCGGAATGCAAATGCAAACCTGAACTTTGATGTATTCAAGCTTGCAAATGATGAAGATGGAAAGGTTTATGCATGCATTACTGCAAACGGCGGTTACAGCATTAACCCGAACACGAAGAATCTAGAAGCAGCCAAGATGTTTGCACAGTGGATGACAACAGTCGAAGGCCAGCAGACTTATATCAATTCCAATGCATCCATTCCGGCCCTGGAGGAAACCCCTTCTTCTGACGAAGTTTCCACAAAGATCGGTATGGCAGATGTATTGCTTGCAGCAAATGAGGAGAAGGTATTTCTGCTCGGCGCAAAGGCAGAGGAATATTTTGAGGCAAATATCATGAGCGTATTTAGCGGTTCTCTTGACGCACAGGAGTTCTGTGACAATGTGCAGGCAAACATTGACTAATTGTAGAGCGGGAAAACAGGTTAACTGGTTAACAGCACAGAGCATGCGGCGGCAGACAAAGTGATGCGCTGCCACCGCACGTATGGAAAAGGCGGAGAAATGAGGAATAGTATGGGGAATACAGTTAAGAAAAAGAAAAAACGCAGACCATATCTGTGGTTTATGCTTCCGGGCCTGATTTTTTATTGCATGTTTATGATTATACCGCTGATAGCGACATCTTTTCTCAGCCTGAGCTCATGGGACGGACTTGGAGAACTGACGTTTACAGGGATTGAGAATTATAAACGGCTGTTTCTGGACCCGGCCAATGCTGCTACGTACTGGAATGCATTTGGAAATAATATGAAGTTTATTCTGTGCGAGTATTTTATTATCGTACCGATACAGGTGGGCGTGGCATATATGCTGTATTCTAAAATCCGGTGGTATAAGTTTTTTCAGGCCATCTTTTTTCTTCCGTACGTGCTCAGTACTGCAGTGATTGCCTTCTTTGGCACCATCTTCTTTAATGCCAGCTTTGGTATAGTGAATAAGGCATTACTGACACTGGGGGTTTCGCGGGTAAACCTGCCTGGATGGCTTGCAGATCCGAAGATGATGTTTCCGATTCTGATTGGGATTGGTATCTGGTCCAGTGCAACGATCGGTATGCTCATTATTCTGTCAAATATGAAAAATGTTTCTTATGAGACAATTGAGTCATCGACCATTGACGGAGCTGGTTCCTTCCAGAGATTTCTTTATATAATACTGCCGGACATCGGGCCGGGAATGATCAATGTTCTGGTTCTTGATATCATTTGGGGGATCACGCTCTTTGATCTTCCGTACATGCTCGCAGGTACGTTCGGCGGTATGGACGGCAGACTTGATTTTGTAAATATGTATTTTTACAGAATTGCATTTGGAAGCGGAAGCATGAGCCGTCTGAACATTGACCTTGGATATGCGGCAACGATAGGGACAGTAACGTTTTTGTTTATTTTGCTTTTTACCTCTGTGATGAATTTTGCACTTGGCAAGGTGAAAGTGTGGAATGAATAGGAGTTGCGCAGGAATTGAAAAACAGGAAGATGACAGGTGATCATTATGAAAAAGAAACTGGGCCATAAAAGCTGGCTGATAACGTTGATTTGTCTGTTATACAGCTCAATTATTATACTGCTTTTGTTTATTACATTAATTTCCTCCTTTAAAGACAGCACGGAGATCGTGACAGATATCTTTGCCCTGCCATCTATGTGGAATTTCAGGCATTACATAGAAGTCATTACGCAGAACCATTTTCTGAAATCCATGTGGAACAGTATTTTCATCACAGGTGTATCGATTACGGGTCTTTTAATCGTTTCTTCTATGCTGGCTTACGGTTACGCCAGGTACGACTTTAAAGGGAAGTCATTTTTGCAGACCTTTATTCTTCTGGGCATGATGTTCCCGATTCAGCTTGGCGTACTGATTAATTACAGGATCATCAATGCACTGCATCTGGTTAATACGCCATGGGGACTGATTCTTATCTATATCGGCAACCTCTCTTTAGCAGCGTTTCTCTTTATGAGATTTTTTAAAAAGCTGCCTGAAGCGCTCGCGGAAAGTGCCAAGATTGACGGTGCAAATGAGTTTACGATATTTTTCCGGATTATGATGCCACTGTCAAAACCGATTCTCGGAACCGTGGCACTCGTATCAGGACTGACGATTTACAATGACTTTTATATGCCGCTCATATTTCTGAGCGGGGAACAGCGGACGGCAACTGTCATGCTTCAGGAATGCCTGTCGTCCTTCCTGTTTTTCATTGAAAAAGTATTTCCGATGGTAGTGATCAGCGTAATTCCGGTAATTCTCATGTATCTGCTGTGTTCCAAGCAGCTGATCGAGGGATTGACTGCCGGCGCCGAAAAAACGTGACAGTGTTCTTGCTTGGAAAAAGATTTCGTAAATGAGCGATTGATTATATGTTGAAACTATAGGTTCAAAAAGGAGACAGAGAACATGTTATTTAATTTGAAACAACTGCTTGCTGTGGCAGAGGAGAATCATTTTGCCGTTCCGGCATTTAACATCAGCAGTTATGCGATGTTTAATGGAATTATGGATATATCAGAAAGAGAAAAAGCACCTGTGATCATTGAACTTCATCCGAATGAACTGAAGCATATCGGGACAGACAGCATTCGGGCAATGGCTGGACGCATTGCATTTTCACCGGTTCCGGCTGCGATTCATCTTGATCACGGCGCTTCCTATGAAAATGTGATGGCTGCAATCCGGGCCGGTTTTACTTCCGTTATGATTGATGCATCGGCACTTCCGTTTGAAGAGAATATTGCTATGTGCAAGAAGGTGGTAGAAGCTGCACATGCGGCAATCAGCTATACCATGGCAACAGATACAGACGATCCGCGCAGAGCGCAGGTGGCGGACGGCGACGTATGGAATTATGCAGCTTCGTATTTTGCATCCGAGGTGTCGGTGGAGGGAGAACTTGGAAGCATCGGTGTGACTGATCCTGATAAGGCGTTTGATCAGATCATCTATTATACAGATCCGCAGGAAGCGGTTCGGTTCGTACGGGAAACAGGCATCGACGCCCTGGCGATTTCAATCGGTACGTGTCACGGAATTTATCCAAAAGGATATGAGCCGAAGCTTCAGATGGAACGTCTGGAACAGATTCGCGATGCGCTTCGGGCAGCAGGGCTGGATACAAGACTTGTTCTTCACGGAGGCTCGAACAATCCGGATGCGGAAATCCGCGAGGCAGCGCAAAAAGGAATCAGCAAAATCAACATATCAAGCGATATCAAGGTGGCATATTATGAAAAAATGCGTGAGGTGTTGAAAAAGGAGGGCCTCAGGGAGCCGAATGAAATTGAACCGCCTTGTATTAAAGCTATGCAGGAGGTAGCAAAGCAGAAAATTAAACTTTTTGGAGCTGCGGGAAAAGCAGAGTTATATTAAACAGGATGAAAGAATTACAGGATACAATAAAGAAAAGGATTGAGCGAAAACAGCTGACTGCGCTTGGTTATACAAGCAATCTGGATATTGTTTATGAGCTGGATACGGTTATTGTAAACAGCCTTCTTGTAAAATATGGGATCAGCTGTGGGAGAATCCGTCAGGAGCCGACGTTTCAGCCTGTGAGCAGCGAGAAGGAATTTCTTGAGACACTGGTGTACTACTGCCTGAATGGATTGGGAGGAGAACGTGATATTTCTGATGTTTCTTTGCTGAATTGTTTTGGAGAGGGGCAGAGGGCAGTAGGGGGAACGGCAGCCCAGGCAGCTCTGGTGCTGTCAGGAACAGGCTGTCCTTCACTGGTCCATCTGACGGATGATTCGGATGAAGTGCGAGGCAGGATGAATACAGAAACGATCTATACTGTGGACTCGCTGGGACGTGCGGTGCATACAGGGCAGGTAAAAAGCAGGGTTGGACAGGAACCGCATTTTATTATACAATACAAAAAAGGCGACGAGATTGAATTAGAGGACAAAACATATGTGATTCCAACCTCCAATAGACTGATACTCACCAAACGGGGAATCAGCGAATTGCTTCCGCTGTCTGCAAAGTATTTTCAGTATATTGAACATCATGCAATCTGTATCACGAGTCAGGTGATTTCCGGTTTTAACTGTATTCTTGATCTGGCTGTGCTGAAACGGAGACTGTCAGATACAGCGGCACATATCAGCCGTTACAGAGCGGGAAATCCAGCAGGAATCGTGTACATGGAGGATGCTGCATACCATGACAGCGTAATCCGGCAAAGTTGTATGGAACACATACTTCCGTTGACAGATATCTTCGGGATGAATGAGGAAGAGCTGGCTGACAATGCCAGAGGTATGTATATGGATACAGAGATCAAAGACATTGATTCTGTGGTCTGTTTCGCAAGAGCATTCCGGAGAAAGTATGGGGTAAGACGTGGGATTGTGGTGCATACGGCAGATTATGCGGTATTTGTCGGTGACAAAGGAGATATAGCAATCGAACGGGGATTATATTGGGGCGGTTTGCTGGCTACCGCACGGGCGTCCGTGGGCAGGTACCCGACATTGGAGGATGTAGAAAGGGTCCTTGCGTTGCCAATAAGTGAGAAAGGGGCAGAGTTTGCTGCCGCCATCTCAGCAGGTTCGTATGATGACGTGCAGCTTATTCCAACGAGATACATAGACAAACCACGTTTTACGATTGGCCTGGGGGATTCTTTTACGGCAGGTATGCAAATATGTTTTGGAACTGAGACAAATGGAGAAGTCAGTATTAGAGACAATACGGTCAGAGTATAGTAAATTGCCGATGGCGGAACGGAAAATTGCAGATTTCATTCTGGAGCATCCGACTGAGATTAACGACAAAAATGTATCGCAGCTGGCAAAGCTGGGGAACGTCAGCGACGCAACGGTTGTGAGGTTCTGCAAACATCTGGGCTATAAGGGTTTTCATCAGTTTGCTATTTTTCTGGCGAACGACAATGGGAAAATTGCGGAGGAACGCAAAGCGCATGAGGAGCTGCTGAAAAGCGAAGATTCTGTGTCAAGCATCATCCGCAGATATACGGAGGAGATTTTTAAAATCCGGTATGAGCTGAGCAGTGAGCTTCTGGAAACGTGTGCGGATTTGATTCGAAGCAGCACGTTTGTGCATATCATCGCAGTTGGCAACACAAATCCGCTGGCGCAGTATATGCATTTTAAAATGGAACGGCTTGGTGTACGGAGTACTGCGGAAATATCACCAGAAGGCTTTTTGAACCAGGTGAATCTTGCGGGAAAGTCGGATGTGGTACTTGCTATTTCACAGTCCGGAAGTTCCAAGCAGGTAGTAGAAGGCGTGCGTCTGGCCAAGAAAAGAGGGATCAAGGCAATCGCCATCACGACTTCAACGATATCGCCATTGTCTGTTATTTCAGACTATATTCTGAGCTCAGGGGGCGGCCATGCCACTTCGCGCTATCATATTGATTCAGAATTCCTTAAAATTGTAGCAGTCATAGATCTGCAGCTGGAATTTGTCATGAATTATGATAAGATCAATAGCGTGTGCGCATTTGCTCCCGAGGAAATACTGTCGGACAATAAGTTTTAATCCAGGTTTTTGGTCGATATTGGATAAACCCGGATAAAACGCACAAAACGGAGTTCCAGAACAATCAGGGTTCTTAGGTTTTGTGTGTTTTATCCGGGCTTTGTTTTTAGGTTGAACATTTGAAAAGGAGAGGAATATGATTGAGCGTTTGAAAAAAATCCGGGAGGATTGCCTTCACAGGCGGTTTGGGAGGTATCGTCAGGATGTTGAACTGTCCTTTGCTGAAGAGTTCAGCAAAAAGGGGTACTCTGTGCCAGTCAGGAGCGTGATGCGGTATAAGCTGCTTCTGGAGGCAGAAAAACCGATTGTTTTTGCAGAGGAACGGATTGCAATTACAAGGACAATAAAAAAGATTCCGTCTATTTACACAGAGGAGGAATGGAAGGCACTCAATGAGAAGTATGAGTGCTTCCAGGATTACTATATGTGCAATATTATTACAGATTATGGATATACGATTGAGAGAGGATTGGGAGGGCGGCTGGCAGAGATTGATGCGTCAATGGAACGCGTACAGCGGGAGCAGGATCAGGAAGGAATAGAATTTCTGGGATGCGCAAAGACGGCAGTCCTTGCCACTATGGACTTTGCAAGGCGTTATCAAAAGGAAGCAGAGCGCGTTGGGAACGCAGAAGTGGCAGAGGCGTTTCGCGTCATTGCAGACGGGGAGGGGGCGCATACATTTCAGCAGGCACTTCAGTTCCTGAGGCTGCTCAACTTTACGATCTGGTTTAACATTAAGTATCTGATTCCTTTTGGAAGATTTGATCAGTACATGTATCCGTTTTATGAAAAAGACATTCAGGAAGGGCGGCTCACAAAAGAGGAGGCCTTTGACCTGGTACAGGAGTTCTTTCTTGCAGCAAACCGCGACTCAGACCTGTATTATGGAATTCAGGTGGGGGATAATGGACAGAGCATGGTGCTTGGAGAACGGCGCGAAGACGGGACCATGTACTACAATGATCTTGTTTTTCTCTGTATTGATGCATGTAGGGAAAACAATCTCATTGACCCGAAGATCAATCTCAGAGTAGGAAAAACGACCCCATTGGATCTCTATATCAAAGGTAGTGAGCTCACAAAAATCGGGCTTGGATTTCCCCAGTACTGCAATGATGACGTAGTCATCCCTGCGTTGATAGCGATGGGATATGAAAAAGAGGACGCTGAGAATTATGGTGTTGCAGCATGCTGGGAATTTATTATACCGGGTACGGGTATGGACCTGCCCAATCTTGATGCCGTGAATTTTGCAAAACTGGTGAATGATGCGATTCATACAGAACTTCCTTCCTGTAAGACGTTTGAAGATTTCCTGGAAGCGTATGAAAAAATCTTTCGGGAGGAGATTGACCGGTTGGTGAAGCGATATCATTACGTCCATGTGGAGCCGTGTCCGTGGCAGTCAGTGCTGATGAAGGGTTGTGTGGAGAAAGCGCGTGATTTTACGTCTGCTGCGAAGTATCACAATTATGGCCTGCACGGCGCCGGAATATCGACGGGCGTCGATGCTATGACAACAGTAAAAAAGCTTGTGTTTGATGAAAAAAAGATTACGCCGGAGGAGTTGATTCATGCGCTGGACACTGATTTTGCGGACTGTCCGGAGCTCCGCAACCAGATTATTCAAGAGGTTCCGAAGATGGGACATAACGAGGAATACGTGGACAGCCTGGCGGTGCATATGATGAAACTGTTCTCAGACGCGATGCGGGGAAAGAAAAATGCACTTGGCGGGATATTCCGTCCGGGTACCGGGACCGCACAGTTCTATATATGGTATACAAGAAATCTTCCGGCTACGGCTGACGGAAGAAAAGCGTACGCGCCTCTTCCGGCAGATTTTTCCCCTTCTCTGACAGCAACCTTAAAGGGGCCTCTTTCGACGGTGAAGTCTTTTACAAAACCGGATTTGCAAAACTGCTGCAATGGCGGCCCGCTGACTATTGAGCTGCATGATACCGTATTCCGGAACGATGAAGGAATTATGAAAACAGCAATGCTTGTAAAATCATTTGTAGATCTCGGGGGCCATCAGCTTCAGTTAAATACGGTGAACAGAGAACAGATGCTGGATGCGCAGGAGCATCCGGAAAATCATCCGAACCTGATCGTACGCGTG
Organism: bacterium 1XD42-54; assembly: GCA_003612585.1. Classification (GTDB taxonomy): domain Bacteria; phylum Bacillota; class Clostridia; order Lachnospirales; family Lachnospiraceae; genus Choladousia. The sequence goes on along the minus strand of RAZH01000001.1, from coordinate 577,210 downwards.
TGGGGTTGGAGCGGATATTTTGTGGAGCTGGATAAGGAGTATCAGGATCAGATTATCAGCCGGACAGAATTTACTTTTTCGTAAAAGGACAAACACAGATGGCAGAGGGATTGATATTTTCGATTGAAGAATTTACGATATACGACGGGCCGGGAATCCGTACTTCCGTGTTTTTCAAAGGGTGTCCTTTGCGTTGTGCATGGTGCCATAACCCGGAGGGCTGGAAAGCCAGGCCCCAGATTGTGAAAAGTCCGAATGGCTGTACACACTGCAAAGACTGCGAGAAAGTCTGCCCGTCTCCCGGGAACTGTATTTTGTGCAGGGCATGTGTTGCGGCCTGTCCGAATAACCTGATCAGAATGAGCGGAACCTGGCGCGATGCGCATGAGCTGGCGCAGGAATTAAGGGAATTTACACCGTTTTTTAACAGCAGCAAAGGAGGGCTGACCTTTTCCGGCGGGGAGGTACTGGCGCAGCCGGAGTTTCTCCTGGAGCTTTTAAAAGAGACGAGGGGGATTCACCGTGCAATTGAGACAAGCGGGTATGCAAAGCAGGAGGTATTTGAAAAGGCAATTCACGACTGTGATCTTGTGATGATGGATCTCAAGGTGATGGATGATGAACTGCACAAGAAATATACGGGCGTCTCAAACGAAAGAATTCTTTCTAATTTTCAGGTTTTAAAAAACAGCGGAACGCCTTTTGTGGTCCGGATTCCTCTGATTCCGGGAATCAATGATACTGAATCGCATTTTACCGGGATTGCAGAGGCCGTCGGAGATGCGGCAGACCGCACGAGAGTGGAGATTCTGCCTTACAATACAATGGCAGGCTCCAAATATGCGATGCTCGGTATGGAGTATCATCCCGGGTTTGATACAGAAAAGAAATTGCGCAGTCCATTCGCACCGTTGAAAGAAGCAGGGATAGATTGGAAAATTTTGTAATGAAAAGCAGGGCTTTGTAAAGGCACTTTCTAGTGCGGTTTACACGGCTCTGCTTTTAAAATTTCGTTTCCTGCATGGCAAAAGTCTCAGGCCTGCTTCCATTTTAGAGGAATTTTGGAGATTGCAATAGTAAACTTTGAAAAAACAGAGGAGTATGATAAAATGGAAAGGCCGGAGGAATGAAAAAAATTACAAAAATATTCATTTACATATGGCTGTTTTTACTGGCTGCGGTGATCTGTTTTCCGGTGGTGTTTGCTGTTTCCGGTGTGTTTATGCAGCAGTGGGAGCTTGAAGAATATCTGGCCCCGGTCCTTGGCGGCACAGAAGGGATGGCACGGTGGGCGGCTTTGCCTCATGCACCGACCTTACAGTCTTTGGTGGAGCTTTTGATGGATTCCCCGCAGTTTTTCGTGATGTTCTGGAATTCCCTGAAGTTGTCTTTCTGTATTCTGGCAGGACAGACAATTTTTGGTGTACCGACGGCGTGGGCTCTGGCCAGATTTTCTTTTCCGGGGAAGCGGGCGATTCTGATGCTGTACATTGTTTTGATGCTGATGCCGTTCCAGGTGTTGATGATGCCGGAATATCTGGTGTTAAACCAGATCGGTCTTCTGGATACTCATGCGGCGGTGATACTTCCGGCTGTGTTTTCTACTTTTCCGGTGTTTATCATGTACCGGTTTTTTGGCGGGATTCCGGAGGCTATTCTGGAAGCGGCACGGATTGACGGAGCCGGAAATTTTCAGATATTCTGGAGAATTGGGATTCCGCTCGGGGCGGCAGGAATTGTTTCGTCAGGGATCTTGGGATTCCTGGAATCCTGGAATATGATCGAGCAGCCTATGACATTTTTAAAGACAAGGTCCTTGTGGCCATTGTCGTTGTTTTTGCCGGAAATTGGTTTGAAGGAGGCCGGTATGGGATTCGCAGCGGCAATTATGATGCTGATACCGGCGCTGCTTATTTTTCTTTCCGGACAGGAGTATCTGGAGCAGGGAATTGCAGCGGCAGCGCTGAAAGAATAAGGAGGTACAGGTTTTGAACAGAGGGAAGTTAATGAAGGCGACAGCAGTATTTTTTGTATTTATGCTGTGCTTTACGATTCTGTCCCGTGCGGCAGATCAGATGGGGATTGCTGTAGTAAAAGTGGAGCGGCCGCAGAATATGGTGATCGGGCATTCGGTTAGGGCGACAGGGAGAATCGTTCAGAATCAGGAGCTGGCGGTGACGACAGAGCCGGACCAGCGTGTGACGGCAATACATGTCAGCGAGGGGCAGCGTGTGTCAAAGGGCGATTTGCTGTTTGAGCTGGATACGACGTTGCTGGACGAAAAAATTCTGTATCAGAAACAGGAGCTGGAGAAGCAGGAGCTGAATGTGGCGGATGCAAAGAGCCAGAAAGATATCAGCAAGAGGCAGAAGGAAAATGAGCAGGCACAGGCGGCAGAGCAGTACTCGCTCAGTACGCAAAGTGCGGGGGTACAGCTTTCAAGAGCGGAGAAGCAGCTCTCGGATGCGCAAAAAGAACTAAAGGAATTCCGGAAAAAGAGCGGAAATCTACAGACCGACGACAGTGTAGAAGCAGCGTTGGAACAGGCGCTTGTTGAGAAGAGTAATGCGTATATTGCAGCGCAGCAGGAGCTTACGTCCTTGGAGTGGAAGATTGAGAACGCGGTAAATGCAGCGCTTCAGGCTGCACAAAACGGCGCTACGCTTAGCAAAACACAGATACCGAGGACTCAGGCATCGGAAGAATTTTTTGTTTTGGAGGAAACCGAAGAAGACCTGTGTGCAGAAGAGAAAGAAAAGCCGGAAAACGCTTCTTTCGGATCAGGCTCGGACGCTGATACGTCCGGCGATATGTCGGGTGAAATTGTCATGGGAATAAAAAATGTTCTGTTCGATAAAAACGGAAACGTCGGAAAAGTAACGTTTGGGAGCACCGGCGCACAGAACAGCGTACCGGAAATCAGCATTGATTCGGTAGAAGAAGTTGGAAGCAGTGCACCATCCTCGGGCGAAGGTTCCGGAAATTCGGAACATATATCCGACGGAATATCCGGGGATACAGCAGGCGATCTGTTCCATGACGGTTCGGACATGAATACCGGAACGACAGGAGACGGCATGTCTGGCCAGATTTCGGGCGATGTATCAGATATAAATACCGGAACGGTACCAGGCGGCTTTGATCAGGTGCCGGATACAGAGTCAGACGGAACATCTGGTTCCATTTCCGGAAATGTACCAGGGACATCAGGTCTGCCTTCTGGAAGTGGGGGCAATGGAAATTCGGGAGATTCTTCAGTGATATTTCCGGAGGATAGTTTCGGGGACAGCTCTGGTCAGGGAGTGACGCAGGAGGAGCTTGCGCAGATCGAAGCGTCCGTTCGCAACAGTTATCGTGAGGCGCTGGCAGCAGCTCAGCGCAAGGTGGAAGATGCACGGGCAGAAAAGGAGGCCGCAGAGGCAGCTCTGATGGCATATCAGCAGGAGCGGATGACAGCAGCGAATGCAGACGAGGCCGCAGCAGAAAGACAGTTGATTGCAAATGTGCAGGCAGCGCAGCAGGCGTATGAGGATGCTGCAATTGCAGCAAATCAGGCAGCGGTTACGTCAGGAAGGGCTGTTGCAGCCGCAGGGATTCCGAATGCGTCAAACAGTTCAGACCGTTTGAATGAAATTACATATGAGCAGATGGAACTTTCTCTTAAGAAGCTGGAAAAGCTGAAAAAGGAAAACGGGAAGGTTTACGCCGATACCGACGGTCTTATTATGAAGATTCAGATTCAGACAGGAGAGAAGACCTCCGATACGACTGCTGTTTTGATGGCAGATTTGACGAAAGGTTATCGTTTTACGGCAGAGATCACAAAGGAACAGGAAAAGTATATCGGTACGGGGGATCTGGTTACTTTAAGCGGAGGTAACGGTAAGCTGAAGCTTGAGGAGTTGGCGGTGGAGTCCGTCACAGTGGACGAGGCAGATGCGGACATTTATCATGTGATCGTCCAGATACCGGAGAATACCTTTGAGATTGGTATGACTGCGGCAATGGATTTTGTGAAAAAATCACAGGCGTATCCGGTCACGGTTCCTCTTTCCGCCCTTCATCTCGACGACAAGAATCAGGCGTATGTTCTGGTGCCGGAGGAGTACGATTCCATTATGGGAATCGAGACGAAAGCGCGTAAGGTGAGTGTGACGGTACAGGAAAAAAATGAATCGTATGCGGCCTTGGCTGATGGGATACTTGGAAGTGACCAGAAGGTAATTACGAGTTCCGATAAAGCAGTTGACGACGGAAGCCGTATCCGAATCGAAGGCTAGTTTTTATTTGTAAATTAAAGGAACAAAAAAGGCTGTCGCACTGTGGCAGCCTTTTGATTAAGCAGGACAAATTAAGACGGGATGGGGAGAATATTGAAAAAATATCGTATCAGCACGCTTCTATGGAGCGCTGTTTTGTTTTTCATAATGGGAGGCTGCTATTTTCTGGCAGTGCTCTGTCTGGGACGCGTGCAGAAAACGTCCGGTATCATCACGGTAATGTTAGAAGGATCGCCACTTTCCGGGAAGGAAGCACAGGAAATTCTCACCCGGGAGGAAGAACAGGAGGATTTTGTACAAAGCTGTTTTTGGGGTGAATTGCCGGGGGTGGAGCTTGTATGCCGGGAAACTGCAAAAATCAGTCGGACTCTGGCCATCGTGACAAAAGGAAATCCGGAGCTTGTCATGTCCGGAACAGTCTCTCTTCAGTGGCAGGAGGACGGATGTTTCCTTGATACGCAGACAGCGGAGGAGCTGTTCGGAACACAGCAGGCAGCGGGACAGCGGTTGTGGTGCGAGGAAAAAAGTTATACGGTTTGCGGCACGTTTGATAGTCTGCGCCGTGTGATGGTGCGACAGGCAGAGCCGCAGGATGGCGCTTGTCTCGATACGATTTCCCTTCATACGCCAAAGGAGGAAACTTTGGAAGCTGTATGGTCCATCCAAGTGGCTAAAAGCAGTGCCGGCAGCGCAGAACAGTTTTTAATGAGAAATGCGCTTACCGGAGAGGTCGCTGAGTTTACATTACCGGGCGTTGTGGCAGGTGATCTTCTTCTGATACTACCGCTTTTTCTGGCAGCAACTATCTTTTATTTCTTTTTAAAATCTGGAAAAAAAGCTTCAGCGCGGGGAGAAAAATGGTTCTGTTTTGTGGCGGCCTTTGCCGTCATGGCAGCAGCGCTGTGGCTGATATTGCAGTATTGGCGTATTCCGCAAGATATGATTCCGTCCAAATGGTCAGATTTTACATTCTGGTCAGACTGGTGGAATCGACAGAGGCAGAACCTTCTGCGCATCCTCGGCAGCGCACAGGGAGAAATGCAGCTCATGCTGCTCTGGAACTTGCTGGTGTCTTTTGTCGCAAATCTGATTGCCCTTTTTAGTGGAATGGCATTTGTAAAAAAATTAAAAGAAATAAACATTTGATCTCCCAGAATGAATGACAGCTTCAAATTTGGTTAATCCTAAATCACTAATAACGAAATTGCTTATTAATGAAAAAAAGGAGCTGCGAGAATGAAAGACAGAATATTTGGTGTGCTGCAAAGAGTCGGCCGATCCTTTATGCTTCCGATTGCGATTCTTCCAGTAGCGGGGCTTCTGCTCGGGATTGGCGGATCTTTTACAAATGCAACAATGCTGGAAACGTATGGACTGACAGGGATTCTGGGACCTGGTACGGTACTTTTTGCAATTTTTGAAGTAATGCGTGAGGCAGGAGACATTGTATTTGCGAACCTGCCCATTATTTTTGCAATGGGAGTCGCGATCGGTATGGCAAGGCGTGAAAAGGAAGTAGCAGCGCTGGCGGCGGCGATCGCATTTTTTATTATGCATGCATCCATCGGTGCAATGATTGTAATAAATGGCGGCACAGAGGCCATGCCGGACGGTGCGGTAGCGTCTGTGGTTGGCATTACATCCTTGCAGATGGGAGTCTTTGGCGGAATCATCGTAGGACTTGGCGTGGCGTCGCTCCACAATCGCTTTTATCGTATTTCTCTTCCGCAGGTGCTTTCTTTTTTCGGAGGAACGAGGTTTGTGCCGATCATCAGTGCGCTTGTGTACACGGCAGTCGGAATCCTTATGTATTTTATCTGGCCGCCGATTCAAAATGCAATCTACGCGGTTGGAAACCTTGTGCTGAATTCCGGTTATGCCGGCACCTGGGTGTACGGTCTGATGGAACGCCTTCTGATTCCGTTCGGCCTGCATCACGTATTCTATCTTCCGTTCTGGCAGACAGCCGTTGGCGGCACACTGGAAGTGGGAGGAAAGCTGATTGAGGGTGCGCAGAATATCTTTTTTGCACAGCTTGCAGATCCTGGTACACAGCAGTTTGCAGTTTCAGCCACACGGTTTATGTCCGGAAAATTTCCGCTGATGATTTTTGGACTTCCCGGAGCTGCGCTTGCAATGTACCGTACTGCGGACCCGCAGAAAAAGAAGACCGTTGCCGGACTTCTGATTTCCGCAGCGCTTACCGCTATGATTACAGGGATTACGGAACCGCTTGAATTTACGTTCCTGTTTGTAGCGCCTGTGCTCTATGTGATTCACTGTGTATTCGCAGGCCTTGCTTATATGCTGATGCATGTGCTTGGAGTTGGCGTCGGAATGACGTTTTCGGGAGGCCTGATTGATTTATTTTTATTTGGAATTCTTCAGGGAAATGCGAAGACGAACTGGCTCTGGATCGTGGTAGTGGGAGTTGGATATTTTATTGTGTATTATGTGCTGTTTGCGTATTTGATACGTCGGCTGAATCTGAAAACTCCCGGACGTGAAGAGGGAAGCGAAATAAAGCTTTATCGGCGCAGTGACGTGGAAGCCCGAAAGGCAGCTGCACAAAATGGCAGTGCCGCGGGCGGACAGGATGAAAGGACTTATGGACAAAATGATGCAATGTCAGCGGAAGCGTCTATGTCAGCCGCGATTTGCCGGGGACTTGGAGGAAAAGACAATATTTCAGATATAGACTGTTGTGCGACCCGTTTGCGGTGTACTGTTTTTGAGGCAGGCAAGGTGGAAGATGCAGTGCTAAAAGCAACAGGCGCATCCGGCGTGATTCACAAAGGGAATGGTGTGCAGATTATTTATGGCCCTCGTGTAACAGTGATTAAATCCGATCTGGAAGATTATCTGGATACGTTTATCGAGGAGGATTAAATTTCACCACGATCTCTGCGATTTCACTGCTTGTCCCCACACGCATCGCAGGCCCCCAGATTCCGGCGCCGGACGTTACAATGCTTGTCATGGAACCAAGAACAAGCTTTCCGTAGGAATTCAACCAGCCGATGCGTGTTGTGAGATTGCCGGGAAAAATCTGCCCGTCATGTGTGTGGCCGGACAGCACAAGATCAGCGCCTGCTTCAGAGAGTTCTGGCAGCGAAGAGGGCTGATGATCCATGACGATCAGCGGCTTTGAGCGGTCAAGTCCAAGGAGAAGTTCAGCGGGAGTAAGACGCGTGGTTCCGCTTTTTTCTTTGCAGGATGCGTCAAGCCGACCGGAGAGATAAAAAGCGTTTTGAATCAGCACTGTTTCATCCTCCAACAGTCGGATGTCCGCTTTTTTCAGGAACTGAACCATGCGGGGATCGCAGGAGACAGCACGCTCCTGACTGTCGAATGTAAACCCGGCCAGAATGACTTCTTCAATATCGTGATTGCCCCAGCAGGCAAAAGAACCATAAGTGGTTTTTATGCTGGCGAACAGGGCAGCTGCTTTTTTAGGCTTTGGAACTGCGTTAAATTCATTATCAAAAATATCTCCCGCATAGACAACGAGATCCGGATGAATGGAGGAAATTGCATTTCGGATTTTCTGAATATGGAGCAGTTTCGTGTTATATCCAAGATGCAGATCTGCCGCGAGCGCAATTTTCAGATCAGGAATAGGACAGCTCTTGGGTATTGTCACTTCGTAACGGGTAATTTTAATTCTGGAAGCATGCCGGATTCCGTATAACGATAAAGCAACGGCAGCAGCAATACCAGAACCGATGGTGACGCGGTATTCAAAGGCGTCGGAAGGTTGAAAAACATCGCGGTGCTGCAAAAGCCGGACAAGAATACGGGCAAGGTCAATAAAAAGGACACAGAGCAGCAGATACATCAGAATGCCGAGCCAGTAATTGCTGATGCGTTTTGTCCAGGCCTTGAGTTTTCCATGGTAAAAGGCAGCGGCCAGAGGTGTAAGAGCTGCAAAGGCATACAAGATGGAAAACAAACCTGTAAACCAGTAACTGTCAAAAATAGGATGCAGCACAGCAAACCAGTGCTGGATGCGGACTGCAAGATAGATGTTCAAAAGAATATAAACGGGGGAAAGTAAAACAGCACCCATGGGCTCCTCCTGTTTCCAGACAATTTGATTTAAAGCGATTCTGTGAGAAAAGGAAAGAGGCTGTCACATGAAAATAAAAGATACCGGATATAGAACGTCTATATGTTGGTAAAATATTTTCCTGTGACAGCCTTCTTATAGGCTTAATAAAGCATTAGCCCTGTACGGCAATGCCGGAGGTTTCTGCGTCAAGCGCTTCCTGCGGAACTGTGATGGTCTGGGCTTCCCCATAGTTCATAAGAAGATCCATGGAAATGTCGTTAACAGTAAGATCTATGGTAGAAGCCGGAGCATCTTCGCTTGCAGTAGAACCAAGGAGACCACTGATCATCTGGCTGACCAAAGAGAAATCACTGCCATTCATATCAATATGTCCTTTTATCGGGATATAGGTAGCTGCGTCTACATAGTAGGAGATATTGAGCTTCAAACCGTTTAACAGGGAAAGTCCCATAGTTACGTTCGGATCAGATGCAAGATCCTGTCCGGTTATCTCTCCGGTTTTCTGAAGAATCGTCTGAAGAGATGCAGCGTCGATCGTTGTAGAGATCAGATAGCACTCTGTTCCGTTCACATCGGCAGCCTCCGGAGCCAGTTCAAAAGCAAGTCCCCACTCGGCCATCTCAGAGAAATTCATGTTCTTGCCGCCAGCGTTTGCGATTATTTCAGTGATGTTGAGATCATCCATGGTCTGAACGACCCACTGCTCGGAACCAGTGCCCGGGTCTGTAATTTTCATATACATTTTCACAGCACCATTTTCATCTGTGACAGAATAGATTTCTTCTTTGATTTGCTGGCCGGTTCCCAGAAAAGAGAAATTTCCTTCGATATCCGCTTGCATTGCAAACGGTTCCATGGAAAACAGGTAGTTCAGAGAGCCGTTCGCGATTGCATCGAGTGAAGTGTTGGTTGTGCCGTCACTGATGTTAACTGTAGCGTCAAGATTGAAAGAAGCTTCTGCGGTGGCGCCTTTGATCGAAGCGTTTGCCTCAGTCATTTTGGCAGACAGGCTGTCAAGAGTCTCTGCACTGTCAAAGCCGCACAGCATGGAAGCTGCGCCTAAGATCACGAGACCAGATAATAATTTTTTCTTCATAGATTTTATTCCTTCCTTTCGTATGTATTGGCATTTGAAAAAATATTCGTCTGCAATTATAGCATTAAAAAATAAGTGTGTCTATAGAATGAAATGGCAGAAATGGCACAGAAATCGAAAATTAAGGAAAACTTCAGAACTCAATGGATATCGGGAAAAGTGCCGCATTTTGCGAAAAAAATTTCTTGAATAATAGGGTTCCTGTGGTATCATAAAGTGACAAGTTCAGTGAACAGGAGCAGGTATGTTTTTGTGGGCTGAGGAAAAAAAGCAAAGGATGAACAGGATGAATTATACAGAAGCGACGAATTATATAGAAGAAGTGCCAAAGTTTACGAAAAAAAACAAACCAGAAAATACGCTTGAGCTGCTCCGGCGGATTGGCCATCCGGAGCGCAGTATGAAAGTAATTCATGTGGCGGGGACGAACGGAAAAGGCTCTGTCTGTGCGTTTCTTTCCTCTATTTTGACTGAAGCCGGAAAATGCACAGGCCTGTTTACATCGCCACACCTGGTGGAGATTACGGAACGGTTTCAGATCAATGGACGTCCGGTATCGCAGGACGGTTTTACGCGGGCGTTTGAGCAGATCAAAACAGAAGTAGACGATATGGTTCAGAATGGTTTTGCCCATCCTGCCTATTTTGAGCTGCTTTTTGCGGCTGGCCTTCTGATTTTTCGGGATGCAGGAGTGGAATATCTGGTTCTGGAGACGGGACTTGGCGGCCGGCTGGATGCAACCAATCTGGTCGAGCATCCCATTGCGTGCGTGCTGACAAGCATTAGTTTGGATCATATGGAGTATCTGGGAAACACCGTTGCGGAGATCGCCGGGGAAAAAGCAGGAATTATCAAAGAGGGTGTTCCTGTGATTTATGACGGCAGAAATCCGGAGGCAGAAGCGGTGATTCTTTCACAGGCAGAAAAGATGCATGCTCCGGCGTATCGTTTTGACGGTTCCATGTGTGAAATCACTGGAAAAACAGACAAAAGCATTGATTTTATTTTCAATAGCAGGTATGATAGACAAAATACAAAGGCCGTACCGTGCGGGGTTCATGCAGTGTCTGAGCTGTATGGAGCGCTTCCGGTGACGGTGCCGTATCTGGCGGAATACCAGATTGTGAACAGTTCTCTTGCGATGGCTGCCTTGCGTGTGGTGGACCCGGAAAGGGAGATCAGTGATGCACAGGTAGTGAAGGGCATTGCAGATACAAGATGGCAGGGCCGTATGGAGACTGTTTTGCCAGGCGTTGTGCTGGATGGTGCACACAATGCAGACGGGATTCGGGAATTTATCCGTACGGTACAGGATATTCAGGCACACAGGCCGGTATCCCTGTTATTTTCCGCTGTGGTGGAAAAAGAGCATGAAAAAATGATCCGTACCATCTGTGAGTCGATTTCTCCGGTGTCGATTGTGGTGACGCAGGTCGGCGGTTCCCGTGTAGTGGAAGCAGAAGCGCTGGCGGAGGAATTCCGGAAATATACAAAGGCGGAGGTCATTGCCAGAGACGACGTGGCAGAGGCGTTTGAGACGGCGCTTGCACTCCGGGGAGACAGTATGTTGTTTTGCGCCGGATCGCTGTATCTGGTGGGAGAGCTGAAAGCGATTCTTGCAAAACGAGGGAAGAACGGAATCTGAGCGGGAACCGGCGGAAACAAGGTTTGCGGGCAGAACATACCGGATGAGAATTTGAAGGAGAGTTACATATGATTAATTATGAGGAAGAACTGAAGAAGTTTCATCCGAGCATGGATGTAAATGAGGCAGAGGATGCGATTTACAGCCGTGATCTGACGGATGTCACAGACATTTTAAAGGAAATGCTGCGGGATGAAAAGAAGAACAGAAAGCAGGGATAATTCATGAGGTGTATTTACTGTAATACCCCTCTTGCCGGGATTGACTACTGCACAGGGTGCGGTGCCGATATCACAATCCAGAAGCGGATTGTCCGGATTTCCAATCTTCTGTATAATGAGGGGCTGGAAAAAGCGCTCGTAAGGGACATGAAGGGAGCTGTCACCTGCCTGAAGCGCAGCCTGAAATTCAACAAAGAAAATACGGATGCCAGAAATCTTCTGGGTCTTTGCTATTATGAGACAGGTGAGGCTGTTTCTGCGCTGTGCGAATGGGTGGTCAGCAAAAATCTTCAGCCGCAGGACAACCTGGCAGATTATTATCTGGATCAGCTTCAGAATAACAAAAACCGTCTCGATACGATCAACCAGACTATCCGAAAATATAATCAGTCTGTCATGTATTGTCGCGAGGACAATGAGGATATGGCGATCATTCAGCTCAAAAAGGTGATCAACCAGAATCCCAAGCTTGTGAAGGCATATCAGCTTTTGGCGCTTCTCTATATGAAGCGGCAGGAATATGAACGTGCGCGCAGGCTGCTCAAAAAAGCGGCTGCGATTGATATGACGAACACAACGATCCTGCGTTATCTGCAGGAGATTGAGGATGTGACAGGTAAGGGAACCAACCTGACCAAGAAGCATAAGAAATACGAAAAAGAAACAGAGCAGGATAAAGTAACCGGTACATTGCGGTATATGAGTGGCACAGAAATGGTGATTCAGCCTACGACCTTTCGGGACAGCTCAACGATTGCCACGTTTATCAATATTATTCTGGGTATTTTGCTTGGAGGCGCGATTGTGTGGTTTCTGATCGTTCCGGCCAACCGTCAGTCTGTGAATGACCAGGCGAACCGTCAGGTGACAGATGCGAACACAAAGCTCGCCACGGAATCCGTAAAAGTACAGGAGCTTCAGGACGAGATCGACGGCTATGAGGAACAAAAGGAGCGCGCGGAACAGGAACGGGATGAGGCTTTGGAAAAAGCGCAGAGCTATGATGATCTGTTGGCAGTGGCGAATGTCTACATAACGGGAGATCAGAACCAGGCGGCCAATCTGGTTGCCTCTCTTGACAAAGAAAATTTTGACGGAAACGCGAAAACACTTTATGACTCTTTAAGCGGGGCGGTACAGGGTAACCTGTTCCAGCAATATTACAATGCGGGAACGACCGCATATGTGGCCGGTGATTACAAAACCGCGGCGGAGCAGCTTCAAAAAGCGGTGGACGCAGACCCGCAGCGCAGTCAGACAAATCACGGAGACGCCCTTTTATATCTTGGCATGTCCCATTATAATGAGGGGGATCGGACGAAAGCAGATGAATCTTTTAACAAAATCATCCAGTATTTCCCGAACATTGCGCAGCAGTACGGAATTTCTGCATACGTTTCCGGCAGCGGCAGCACACCTGACCCGCTTTCAAGAGCGGCAGATATCAGCGGAATGGGCGGCGCTACCACCACGGGCGGCGATGGAGGTTATTCCGGAGGCGACGACAACATCGACATCCAGGACGAACCGCAGCAGAATCTGCCAGCACCGGATTCCTACGTAGCCTGGACTGACCCGACAACTGGCCTGAAATATGACCAATACGGCAACCTGATGCCAGGCCAGCAATAAACTTAAATTACAACCAAAAGAAAAACTCCGAAGCAGGGGAACTGAAGTAAGGACAAGTATGTCCCACATTTCAGTTCCTTTTTTGCACCGCAGGAAACCAAAAAAGAATTTATATCATAATTAGACAGGGGGAGAGAATCATGGAACAGCTTTTTACAATATCAGGAACAACACTCATCATTCGCCTGCCGGCAGAACTGGATCACCACAGCTCGGAAAAAATTCGTCTAGAAGCGGACCGGCTTGCTACAGGCCGGAATATCCGGTGGATGTTGTTTGATTTCGGACAGACGGTATTTATGGACAGCTCCGGAATCGGAATGCTGATCGGACGCTATAAAATGATGCGTTTTCTCGGGGGCAATGTGGCGGCTGTCCGGGCGAATGAACAGATTCAGCGGGTTTTGACGCTGTCCGGGATTGATAAGGTGATTGATGTTTATGAAGGGATACCACAGCAATTAAATTTGTGATGAATCAGGGGGAGAGAACGATGCAGCAAAATGAAATGAAATTGGAATTTGACAGCCGTTCCTGCAACGAAGGCTTTGCCAGAGTAGCTGTAGCAGCCTTTATGACACAGCTCAATCCGACACTGGAGGAGGTGGCAGATGTAAAAACCGCGGTTTCAGAGGCGGTAACGAATGCGATTATCCACGGATATGAGGGACGGGTAAAAAAGGTTGAGATTTTCTGCCGGATTGAACAGGAAACGCTGTTTGTTGAGGTACGTGACGAGGGAAAAGGGATTCCCGATGTGGAGTTGGCCATGCAGCCGATGTACACGACAAAGGCAGAGTGTGACAGGGCCGGAATGGGTTTTGCTTTTATGGAGGCTTTTATGGATGCCCTGGAGGTGGAATCAGCGCCGGGCAGGGGGACATGCGTGCGCATGCGCAAGCACATCCGGCATGACACAGAGCAGTTTCCCGGTTATCTGGATACGGAGACCGCAAAAAATATGGCAGAAAGGTAAGGCTGGCAAATGGAAGAAACCCTTGCGCTGATTGAGCGGATACACGAAGGGGATAAAGAAGCCAGAGAACGATTTGTAGAAGAAAATATGGGGCTTGTGTATACGGTAGTCCGCCGCTTTCTCGGCCGCGGATGTGATCGGGAAGATCTGGTGCAGATCGGCTGTATCGGTCTTCTGAAAGCGATTGATAAATTTGACACTTCTTTTGAAGTGCGGTTTTCTACGTATGCAGTTCCGATGATTGCAGGAGAAATCAAACGGTTTTTGCGGGATGACGGAATGATCAAGGTAAGCCGCCTTTTAAAAGAATCTGCTGCAAAAGCATTTCATGCCCGGGAAATTCTCGAAAAGCAGCACGGAACAGAACCGACGATGGAGGAAATTGCACAGGAAACCGGTATCAGTCCGGAAGAGCTGGTGCTTGCAATGGAAGCGACGTCAGGTGTGGAATCCTTGAGTCAGACAGTTTACAGCGGAGACGGGACGCCTGTTTTACTGGGAGACCGTTTGCCGGACAGGCAGGACCGAAATGAAGAGCTTCTCAACAGAATGCTCCTAGAACAGCTTCTTGAGTTTCTGACGGATGAGGAACAGGAGATGATTCGTCTGCGGTATTTTGACGATCAGACGCAGGTGCAGGTGGCGCTCCGACTTGGCATGACACAGGTACAGGTATCGCGGGCAGAAAAGAGGATTTTGAAAAAGCTGCGCGGAGCGGCGGAACATTAGGCCTTTTGTATTTGGGGGAAATCTGTTATACTGAATCAGGAAGTGTAATCCGCGAAAGCGCGGCTGCGTGGCTCATTGCCCGTAGACATAGACAAATGGTGGTGTTACGTAATTGAAAGAACAGGAAAAGGCTGTTTTTACAAAGGAGGAGCTGGCCGTGGCGGTCAGGGTTCCGACTGTTGTGGAGCAGGATTTAAAACGAATTATCAGTGATCGTCTGGAGCAGTGCGGACTTTATTTTCGGGTGTTTTCCAGGATAAAAACGGCGACTTCGATGGCGCGCAAATTTGAAATGAAGGAATACGGTGAGGGACGGAAGCTCCAGGATTTGATCGGGGTGCGTATCAATCTCTATTTTGAGGATGATACGGATATCTGTAAAAATATCATGGAGCATTCGTTTGAGCTGGTTGACTGGTCCACTTCTGAGCGAAGCGAAGCGGAGTTCAAACCCACGAAGCTGAATGGAGTGTTCCGGCTTCCGGATTATCTGAAAAGTGAAATTTCTTCCGATACCTGGGAGATGTTTATTGACGATACCTTTGAGATACAGATCAAGACCATGTTTTTTGAGGGGTGGCATGAAATCGAGCATGACATGCGTTACAAAGGGGAAGAGCTCTGGGGACATTATCCGAGTTTTTCCAGATATCTAAACAGCATTTTGGCCACGCTGGAACTGTGTGACAAGTCTATGGTGACGCTATTTGAGGATCTGGGACACGAGCTGTACAAATCCGGACGCTGGAGCGATATGATCAAAAGTCATTTCCGGTTAAAGCTCGGAACGGCCTCCCTGTATCCGGAAGTGGAAGAACTGCTGAACAAAGATATGGAGCGGGTGGAAAATCTGGCAAAAAAGATTTATAAGACGCCGAGGCCCGTACTGATCGAGCAGCTTTCAAAGCGGAGCCGGAAAATTCCAATTAACGTAAATACGATTATTGCGCTGCTCAATGACAGCCAGTTTCATGACAGCCGTCTGTCGGCTATTTTCAAATCATACGATGTATACAATGACGGGCGGGAGGAGAGTCTTGCGGAATCAAGGCATTACGAGCTTCGTCCCCTGACCAGACATACCGTGTTTCAGATGTGTACCCAGGTAGACGGAAGCAGGATACGTCAGGAACAGACGCCGTCTTCCCGGCAGATTTTTGAGCGTTCTGCGGATATCATATATAAGTGGATTGTGCGCAAATACGGTGTTCTTTTTAAGGATATGCCGCAGGGCGTCTGTACGTATCATGCGGACATTCTGGCTTACCATGTGACGGTGAATTACGATCCCGGCCGTTACAGGCTGAACATGCATGTGCGCCATATGGATATGGAGGTAGGCGGCAGAATATGGTACTCGGAGGCGTCTCTCGAGACAGATGCAAACGAGCGTGTGATATTAAAAGTCTGCAACGGCTACGCTGAGCCAGAGCCGGACGATAATTTTGTCCAGGAGAGCGCCGGAATTTTCTTTAGCTATCCGGGCTATTATAAAAGCATTGTGGACAATGTGGGAATCTTTAACGGAACCGTGTGCATGAACAAGCGGAGGCTTTTGCGTGAGGAACGGTTGCCGGAGCTTTTGCAGGTGTTGCGGGACCCGGAGCGCAATTTCCCCCTGGTAGTGATTGTTTCAAAGGAAAATCAGGACGGTATGATGGACGAAGATTGGCTTGCGCCGTTTCGGGTTTCAGATTTTACGAGAACGGTATGGCGTTATGCGCATGTATTTACTGGATATGAGGAGCCGGGGCGAAAGTTTCTGAAGCAGGCAGGCGTACCGGATGCAGAGACAGAAGGGGTTCCGGGATTGTACATATTTTGGCCGGACGGGGCCTGGGACAGATACGGCGTGGAGGATGTAAAAAATTGCAGCTTTGGACGGCATATGGAAGCGCGTGTGGATATGCGGACGTATGACATTGTGCGCGGCGGGCAAGGATTTTATCATAAGATCGTGACAGACCTGCGGGACTGGAATGTATCTGCGGATATGTGGGAGGGATTTAAGCTGGATATCCTGACCGAGATTCCACAGTAACATGGACGGCAGGATGAAATGCAAAAACAGAAAGGCCTGCCTGTGCCGCAATCAGAAAAGCTGACAGGGCAGAACACGCGAATATACAAAGGGGATTTTTATGAAAGCAGTCGGAATTGACATTGGTACGACAACCATTTGTGGCATTGTGATGGACGCTGTGACCGGCGTGGTGGAAATGGTCGAGACTTTGCCGAATGATTCCGTTCTTTTGGGGGCGTCCTATGAATGGCTGCAAGATCCGGAGCGTATCTGGCATCAGGTACAGAAGCTTTACCAGGAGTTTCTTATCAGATATCCGGATATTTGCAGCATCGGTCTGACCGGACAGATGCACGGAATTGTCTATACAGATCGGGATGGCAGAGCAGTGAGCCCTCTGTATACCTGGCAGGATGAGCGTGGAAACCAGATGATGAAAGACGGAAAGACTTACGCAGAACGGCTGTCACAGGAGACAGGGTATCGTATGGCGACTGGCTTTGGCCTTACCACTCACTATTATCAGCTGAAAAATAATCTTGTGCCGGATCAGGCAGTTCATTTTTGTACAATTCATGATTACATCGGTATGCGTCTGACTGGACGCAGAGAGCCGCTGGTCTCAGCTTCCGATGCGGCAAGTCATGGCTGCTTTGACCTGAAAACGCTGCGGTTTGATACAGAAGCTGTAAAACAGGCAGGCATTGACTGCTCCTTGCTTCCGGAGTGTGAGCGCAGCTGTACCGTGATTGGCAGGACGCCAGAGGGGATACCGGTCAGTGCTGCAATCGGAGACAATCAGGCAAGCGTGATTGGCTCTGTCAAAGACAGTGAGAACAGTGTCCTGATGAACGTCGGCACCTCAGGACAGGTCTCAGCGGGTGTTGCACACTATATGGATGTCATAGACGTGGAACTTCGCGTACTTACAGAAGCATCCTATATTCTTGTTGGTTCGAGCCTTTGCGGCGGTCTGGCCTATGCGGCAATGGAAAAATTTTTCCGCGCTACAGTGAAGGACATAACCGGCCTGGACACGGGAAATTTATACGCAAAAATGGATGAAATACTTGCAAGACGCGGTAGCCGCCCCTGCACATTGCAGTTTCATACGCAGTTTTGCGGCACCAGAGAAAACCCGGAGCTTACCGGAAGCATCTGCGGCCTGAAACTCGACAATTTCACACCAGAGGAGTTTCTCTACGGCATACTGTCAGGCATTGCAGAAGAACTTGTAACCTTCCACAAATCAATGTGCGCCCAAGGAGCCGGTATCCCCAAATACCTGATCGGAAGCGGCAACGCAATCCGTTTCAACCGCCACTTCCGGAACATATTCGAAAATCTGTACCATATGAAAATGCAAATCCCGGTACACCGCGAAGAAGCATCCTACGGAGCCGCCCTGTATGCAATGACGGCTGCGGGAATCTATCCAACGCTTAAGGCGGCCCAGGAGCTGATTAGATACTTATAATTGTATTCGGATAAATGCAGTACGTATATCCAAATGAACACAGTAATTTATCCTCTTTATTCAAAAGCCAGAAACAGAGGACTGCCACTGCCCGGGGTGACTTGTTTGTCGGAACCCCGGGCAGTGGCAGTCCTCTGTTTCGTCCTCTTAAAGTATAAAACACACACCACCTGCACATACTAATCCGGCAGATTCCAAAAACCTGACCAGGAGGAACTGGAATGATTCGAAAATATCTGATGAAGTATGTGATATTTATAGCAATTTTAGTCTTATGTCTCGGAGCCGCGTGGTATTTCACAGAGAGAACGGACAAAGTACATGAAGATGCGGTGCTTGCGCATCAGGAAGGCTTTCCGGAGAGAATGGAGGAGGACGCGTCATGGGCGAAGTATTATATCTGAAAATTGATAAAAATATTCAGATTAAAAGCAAGCAGGTTGTATTGGGAGACATTGCGGAAATGAACTGCGCAGAAAAGGCGATAGTAAACAAGATCAAGACGCTCCGTCTTCCGACACAGCAGATTAAGGGACCAGGGCGATATGTATTTTCTGTTCTGGATGTGATTGATGTAATTCAGAAAGAATACCCGTCTCTCGAGGTGAACAATCTGGGAGAATCCGATTTTATTCTGACAGTAGAAAAAGAAAAACACTGTCCGGATGCGGTGAGCTGGGTAAAAACAATTCTTGTCTGTTTGCTTGCCTTTTTCGGCGCGGCGTTTTCCATTATGGCTTTTAATAATGACGTCGGAATTACGACTCTGTTCGGACAGCTTTATGAGATATTTACCGGCGAAACTTCAAATGGATTTACCTTGCTGGAAATTTCCTATTCCATAGGTGTGGGGCTTGGCATTTTAATTTTCTTCCATCATTTTGCGCGCAAAAAGAACGCTTCTGATCCTACGCCGCTTGAAGTCGAAATGCGGACGTATGAGGATGATATTGACACAACAATGATCGAAGCAAACGGACGGAGTGTGAAAAAGGCGCAGTCATGACTGGTTGTGTGCCATAAAGCAAAATATGGAGCATAAAAGGGTCCGGGGAATTGGACTGGGATGAGGTGTTAACTATGGAACATGCACTGCTTGCAGTGATAGGTTTTGCTTCAGGTTTTATTGTGGCCGGTGGCGTGGTGGCCCTGATGGTAGGACTGGGAATTATTACAAGATTTATCGGGGTGTCCCATACGGCAAAGCATGTAAAATACTATGAAGACGCGATTCTGCTTGGTGGAATCGGAGGAACGATTGTAACTGTATATGAGGTCAGTCTGCCGATTGGCGTCTGGTTTTTGGTGCTGGGCGGACTGTTTATCGGGGTTTTTGTCGGGGGCTGGATTATGGCGTTGTCAGAGGTCATCAATGTTTTCCCGGTATATTGCCGGAGACTTGGAATTACAAAAGGCCTGAGCTGGATTGTCATCACAATGGCAGTTGGAAAGGTGCTCGGAAGTCTGATGCTGTTTTATATGCGATGGGGGAAAGCCTGAGACTTTCGGCTTTCTCCTTTTGCGTTGGCCGTAAGAACTTGCTTTTTCAGACAGGCGCGCGGTGTTTGCCTTACGGGGGAAGCAGGAAGTTTGAACTGTGTTTTGAGGAATACCAGTTGACGAAGTAGGTAGCAGGCGATACACTTAACTATACGTGCCAGTTTAGGCCTGTGGCGAAAAGATGCCGCAGGAACATATACTGGGCATAATATGGCTCACGGATGAGATTCGGGCGCAGTGGGAATAGGCTTTTTTGGAGGAGATAAGAGCGAATGAGAACACAACAGGAATTGAGGAATCAACTAAGGCAGATTGATCATAAGGGATACAAAGCATATAAGGTATTGGAAGGGGAATATGATTTTGGTACATATCGGCTCTGCATTGATCATGTGCAGGGGGACCCGTTTGCCTCACCTTCCAGGGTACGGATTGTGTATTTTAACAGGCGAATCATTCCGGGAGAGTATTTGGAAAAGAAGCACCGCAGGATTGCGGTGGAGGACACGCTTCTGCGGCGTCTGCACCGTGCGCTTGGTGAGTGCAGAGACCGTGAGCGGAAGGGATCTGGAAAAAGCGGGCTTGTGACCGCGTGCCGGACCGGTCAGGAAATTCTGGAGCGGACGGCAATGCATGTGGCACCAGATGCAATTGAAGCGAGAATTGAAGTAGGCTTCCCGGCTTTTGGACGGACGATTGCTGCGGATGCGCTGGCAGATATTCTGTTTGACCTGCTGCCGGAGGTGGCTGAGCGGGCCTTTTCCGGAAAGCAGTCACCGGAAATGCGACAGAAGCAGGGAACGCCGCGAAGCAGCTCAGGTTTTGGGCGCAGCGGACAGATGCCGCTTGCAAAGGAGCTTGAGGCTGCAGTTTTTCTCGCGGATAACCAAGAGTATATCCGGGAGCAGCTGGTTCAGCAGGGGCTTGTCGCCTTTGTGGCAGATGGTTCGGTTCTTCCACGTGAGAGCGGAGTGTCTCAGAAGCCGCTGAGAGGGGCAGTTGTGTTCAATAGCCCGGAAAGTCTCGCAGTCACGATGGAACTTCCGCATGGCGGAACGCTTCGTGGTATGGGAATTCGAAAGGGAATTACGGTAGTTGCCGGAGGCGGTTTCCATGGAAAATCAACGCTTTTGAAAGCATTGGAACGCGGTGTGTATCATCATATCGCGGGAGATGGCAGAGAGTATGTAATCACAGACGCAGGGGCGTTTAAGCTGCGGGCAGAAGAGGGCCGGTGTATTCATGAGACGGACATTTCAATGTTTATTACAAACCTTCCAACCAGAACCGATACGGCCCGATTTTCAACAGAAAATGCCAGCGGCAGTACGTCGCAGGCAGCAAATACGGTGGAGGCGCTTGCAAGTGGTAGTACGGTTCTGCTAATTGATGAGGACACATCGGCTACAAATTTTATGATTCGAGACGATCGGATGGCGCGCCTTGTCTCTGATGAAAAGGAACCCATTACGCCATTCATCCGTAAGGTGCGGAGCCTGTATCAAGATCTTGGAATATCCACGGTTCTTGTAGCGGGCAGCTCCGGAGATTTTCTTGGCGTGGCAGATACGGTGTTGCAGATGGATTGCTACGTGACAAAGGATGTGACGGCGCGCGCCAGAGAGCTTGCGGCGCCGCTGACGGAGGAAAAGGCGGACAGAAAGGTGTGGATCAAAAAAGCTGTATCCAGAAAAAATATAGAAAAAGCGCGTGTACATGGCTGGGACAGTCTGAGTCTGGATAAAACAGAGATTGATCTGCGGTATCTGGAACAGATTGTGGATGAAAGCCAGACGGCAGCGCTTGCCTATATTCTTTCTTACACGCTTGGAAAGCTGGCGGACGGCAAAAAGACAGCGGCGTATCTTGCCGAGGAGGTATCACGTAAGCTGGAAAAAGAGGGAATCCTGTCTGTAACTCCGAGAAATTATGGAGCGGGTGCTGCGGCGATGGTGCGCAAACAGGAGATACTGGCATGTCTGGCGAGATATCGACTTCTGTAGAACTGTGTCAGAGAAACACTGATTCGTGCGTTTCCTTAGAGTCATGCAAATCTGTATGGCTGAAAAAGATAGATAGATTTGATTAAAAAATAAGCTTGATTTTTTTCTGGCAAAATGATATGGTGTTATTGCTCATATGACTGACGGAAGTGGAGTTTCGGCGGCATTTTGTCGCCGAGAAAACCACAGGGAGTATGAGTCTTTGGAAGCCGACCGTCTGGGCATTGTTTCATTACATGTCTGGAATGCGGCTTTTTTTGTGCAGTGGTATGTGCGGGTGCGGATTTGAAAGGGAGGAACCTCCATACCGTGTTACCGTGACATCCCGATTTTGGAACACAGAAAAATAGCATTCCGGAAAAGAAAAGGAGAGAAACTATGAAAATGACTGTTTTGGAAAACGAACTGAGGGAAAACAGCTACCCGGGCCGGGGAATTGTGATTGGCAGAACGGCAGACGGGACGAAAGCAGCAGCAGCCTATTTTATTATGGGCAGAAGTGAAAACAGCAGAAACCGTATTTTTGCAGAGGATGGAGAGGGAATCCGCACACAGGCATTTGATGAGTCAAAGCTGACAGATCCGAGTCTGATTATCTATGCACCGGTGCGCGTGCTTGGAACTGACACAATTGTGACAAACGGCGACCAGACGGATACGATTTTTGAGGGACTGAAAAAGGGACTGACGTTCGAAGAGTCTCTGCGCAGCCGTGAATTTGAGCCGGATGCACCAAATTATACGCCTCGTATTTCCGGCGTGATGCACGTGAAGGACGGCGTGTATGGGTATGAGATGTCTATTTTAAAAAGCAACAATGGAAATCCTGAGGCCTGCAACCGTTATACTTTTAACTATGAAAACTGTGTGGCCGGCGAGGGACATTTTATTCACACTTACATGTGTGACGGGAATCCGCTGCCGAGCTTTGAGGGTGAACCGAAGCTGGTGGCTATTCCGGACGATATGGACGCTTTTACAGAGATGCTCTGGAACAGTCTGAATGAGGAGAACAAGGTGTCTCTGTTTGTTCGTTATATTGATCTTGCGACAGGCACTTATGAGACAAGAATTGTAAATAAAAATCAGAAATAAATAGCAGAAGAGGAGATTCTATAATGAACGAATTCGCATTGAAATATGGTTGTAATCCGAATCAGAAGCCGTCTCGTATTTATATGGAAGATGGCAGCGAGCTTCCGATCAAAGTGCTTTCCGGTCGTCCGGGATATATTAATTTTCTGGATGCGTTTAATGGATGGCAGCTTGTCAGGGAGCTGAAGGAGGCAACAGGGCTTCCGGCAGCAACGTCTTTTAAGCATGTATCTCCGGCAGGGGCGGCAGTCGGCCTTCCGCTTGATGAGACGCTTGCAAAAATTTACTGGGTGGAGGATTATGAAAATCTTTCGCCGCTTGCCTGTGCGTATGCGAGAGCGCGCGGCGCAGACCGCATGTCCTCTTTTGGAGATTTTATTTCCCTGTCTGATGTCTGTGATAAGGATACGGCGCTTTTAATTAAGCGTGAAGTGTCGGATGGAGTGATTGCTCCGGGCTATACGGAGGAGGCTCTGGCGATTTTAAAAGAAAAGAAAAACGGCAACTACAATGTGATTCAGATTGATGAAAATTATCGTCCGAATCCGCTTGAGCGCAAGCAGGTGTATGGCATTACCTTTGAGCAGGGACGTCAGGAACTTAAAATTGACGATGCGCTGATGTCTGACTTTGTGACGGAGAAAAAAGAAATTCCGGCAGAGGCTGCCATGGATTTGAAAATTGCGCTGATCACTTTAAAATATACGCAGTCCAACTCAGTTTGCTTTGTAAAAGGCGGACAGGCAATTGGAATCGGAGCAGGACAGCAGTCGCGTGTTCATTGTACCCGTCTTGCAGGCCAGAAAGCGGATAACTGGTTTTTACGTCAGTGCCCGAAGGTATTGAACCTGCCGTTCTCTGACAAGATTACAAGGGCAGAGCGTGACAATGCGATTGATGTTTACATTGGCGCAGAATACATGGATGTTCTGGCAGAGGGTGCATGGCAGAAGATTTTTACCGAAAAGCCGGAAGTATTTACCGCAGAAGAAAAGCGTGCATGGCTTGATCAGATGCAGGGTGTCGCCCTTGGTTCGGACGCATTCTTCCCGTTCAGCGACAACATTGAACGTGCGCATAAATCAGGTGTAGCATACATTGCGGAACCAGGCGGTTCTGTCCGTGACGAGGATGTGATTGCAACCTGTAATAAATATGGAATGGCGATGGTATTTACCGGAATCCGTCTGTTCCATCATTAAATAGAAAAGCCCACAGAGCAGATACGGCAGTTGGCCCGAATGCTCTGTGGGCATTTTTCATAATAACAAAATTTTACTTTTCAACGTGTTTTGGGATAAGAGGAAAGATTTATTTTGCCTTTTGTGGAATATTCCATGTGCATGTTATTGAAAGATACGGAGAATAAGATTGAAGCGATACGGAGAAACTGGTAAAAGAGGAAGGTGCCGGATTTCTTTTGACGGGTAATTACGTATCGCGTAAAATGAAAGCAGAAAAGGCAGATTCCAATACATCAAGAAAAGAGGAAATGTAAATGAAATCATTTGAGTATGTCATTCAGGATGAACTGGGGCTTCACGCGAGACCGGCCGGACTGCTTGTGAAGGAAGCAAAGCAGTTTGCGAGTAAGATTAATCTCACAAAGGATGGAAAAACGGTATCTGCAACGCAGCTTATGATGCTGATGAGCATGGGCGCTAAAAGAGGTGCAACTATTACAGTTACGGTGGAAGGTGAGGATGAGGACGTAGCATGTGCGGCGATCGAAAAATTTTTCCGGGAGAACTTGTAAGATAGTTTACAAGAAGATGGCCTGATAAGAAGTTAGAATCGGAGGGAATGCGGCATGGAACAGTATGAGGGAAAATCTATTTTGCGAAAAATTGCAATGGGAAGAATTTTTTTCTATGAGAAAAATCATGCGATTGTGAAGCGGGAACGCGTGGAGGATTCGGAGGCAGAGCTGGATCGTTTTGCATCCGCGCGGCGCGAGGCGGCCAGGGAGCTTCAGGATTTATATGAAAAGGCATTGAAAGAAGTCGGGGAGTCTGGGGCAGCCATTTTTGAAGTACACCAGATGATGCTGGATGATGAGGATTACTGTGAGTCAGTCTGTAGTATGATACGGCAGGAAAAGGTGAGTGCAGCGTATGCGGCAGCAGTAACCGGAGACAATTTTTCTCAGATGTTTGCGAGCATGGACGATAACTACATGAAAGAAAGAGCCGCAGATATCCGGGATATCTCAGAACGACTTGTGCGAGTTTTGCATGGAGACGCGGCAGATATGGGGAGTCTGGCAGAGCCGGTCATTTTGGCCGCAGACGATCTGGCGCCGAGCGAGACGGTTCAGCTTGACAAGTCGAAGCTGCTGGGCTTTGTCACGGTACATGGGTCTGCAAATTCACATACGGCGATTCTTGCTAGAACGATGAATATTCCGGCAGTAATCGGTATTCCGGTAAAAAAGGAATGGGACGGAAAGCTGGCAATTATAGATGGTTTCACAGGGACTGTAATCATTGAACCGAATGAGGACCAAATCCTGAAAACAAGGGCGCAGATGGAGGAGGAAGCGCGCAGGGCCAATCTTCTGAAAAAACTGAAGGGACAGAAGACCGTGACTCAAAGCGGGCGGGAGATTCACCTCTACGCGAATATCGGCGGCGTCTCAGATACGGCAGAGGCGCTTGCAAACGATGCGGAGGGAATCGGCCTTTTCCGGAGCGAATTTCTGTACCTGGAGTCTGATCATTATCCAACTGAGGACGAGCAGTTTCAGGTATACCGCTTAGTTGCCCAGAATATGGCAGGCAAGAAGGTTATTATCCGTACATTGGATATCGGTGCAGATAAAAATGTAGATTATTTTGGACTTGACGCAGAGGAAAATCCGGCGCTTGGTTATCGGGCTATTCGAATCTGTCTGACACAGGAAGAAATCTTTAAAACACAGCTGCGGGCCCTGCTGCGGGCCAGTGCGTTTGGCAATATTTCCATCATGTTCCCGATGATTATTTCTGTGAAAGAGATTGTTCGCATCAAAGAACTGGTCGAGGAAGTAAAAGCAGAGCTTCGTGTGATTGGTACCACATACCGGGATGTGGAACTTGGCGTTATGATAGAAACTCCAGCAGCAGCTCTGATCAGCCGGGAACTGGCAAAAGAAGTGGACTTTTTTAGCATTGGAACGAATGATCTGACACAGTATACCCTGGCAATTGACCGTCAGAACCCGAAGCTGGACCCGTTTTATGACGCTCATCATCCGGCTGTACTCCGGCTGATCGAAATGACGGTGGAAAACGGACACAGAGAGGGAATATGGGTCGGCATCTGCGGTGAGCTGGGTGCAGATATGGAGCTCACGAAACGTTTTGTGGAAATGGGGATTGACGAGCTGTCCGTGTCCCCGGCCTTTATCCTTCCGCTTCGCGAGCTAATCCGTAAAATTCACTAACTATATTTTTGATAACCGTGTTTGCAAAATCGACTGGAATTCTTGCGTCGAATTATAAAATCAGTCAGCTGACTTTGCTTTTTGCTTCTGTCGGTCAAGCGCTGCCGCGACGAAACCGCGGAAGAGAGGATGCGGGCGGTTCGGGCGCGATTTCAGTTCTGGATGGGCCTGGGTGGCGAGGAAAAACGGATGGTTTTTCAGCTCGATCATCTCTACAATGCGCCCGTCGGGCGAAAGTCCGGATAGCGTCATTCCATGATCTGTCAGGATTTTCCGGTAATCGTTGTTGACTTCGTAGCGGTGGCGGTGGCGCTCTTCGATTTCTTTTTTGCCATAAAGACCAAAGGCTTTCGTCGTTTCATCGAGGAGGCAGGGACAGGAACCGAGTCGGAGTGTTCCGCCGATATCTTCCACACCGTTCTGGTCAGGGAGCAGTGCGATCACCGGATGCGGCGTCTGTGGGTCCAGCTCAATGCTGTGCGCTTTGTCCAGTCCGGCTACATTTCTGGCATATTCTATGATCGCAAGCTGCATGCCGAGGCAGATCCCGAGAAACGGAATCTGGTTCATGCGAGCGAAGCGGATCGCTTCGATTTTACCATCAATGCCGCGGTCTCCAAAGCCGCCGGGAACAAGGATGCCATCCATGTTTCCAAGAAGACTGGCGGCATTTTCCTGTGTTACCTCTTCGGAATTGATCCAGTGCAGATTCACAACTGCACGGCTGGCAATTCCGCCATGCTTCAGCGCTTCTACAACACTGATATAGGCGTCGTGAAGCTGAATGTATTTACCAACCAGGGCAATGTCCACTTCGCGTGTCGGTGTCCGCAGTGCTTCCACCATGGCTTCCCAGTCAGAGAGATCCGGTGCGGGACAGTCCAGATGAAGGCATTCGCAGGCTACCTGCGCGAGGTTTTCTTTTTCCATGGCAAGTGGCGCTTCGTATAAATATTCCACATCAAGATTCTGTAAAACGTGCGAGCTTGGCACATTACAGAATAGTGCTATCTTATCTTTCAAAGATTGGTCAAGCGGATGCTCAGAGCGGCAGACGATCATATCCGGCCAGATTCCCATACTTTGCAGGGCTTTCACACTTGCCTGCGTCGGTTTCGTCTTCATTTCCCCGGAAGCTTTTAAATAAGGAATTAGCGTTACATGAAGCAGGATTGCATTCTCATGGCCGATGTCGTGCTGGAACTGGCGGATGGCCTCAAGAAACGGCTGGCTCTCAATATCTCCGACCGTGCCGCCGACTTCAATAATGGCAATCTGTGTTTCATCGCTGGAGTAATCGCGGTAGAAACGGTTCTTAATCTCATTTGTAATATGCGGGATGACCTGAACCGTGCCGCCGCCGTAATCGCCGCGCCGTTCTTTGTGAAGAACGGACCAGTAAATCTTTCCAGTCGTGACATTGGAATTTTTGTTCAGACTCTCGTCAATAAAACGTTCATAATGTCCAAGATCAAGATCTGTCTCTGCGCCGTCGTCCGTGACAAACACCTCTCCGTGCTGAATCGGATTCATGGTACCCGGGTCGATATTGATATAGGGGTCAAATTTCTGCATGGTTACTTTGTAACCTCTTGCCTTCAGCAGCCTTCCAAGCGATGCCGCCGTGATTCCTTTGCCGAGACCGGAAACAACGCCGCCGGTCACAAATACGTATTTTACTGGCATAATTTTTCCTCCAAAAAAAGAATACAGAAGACAGCCCGGCCGCCGTTGGCCTGGTGTCTTCTGTATGTTTGTAGTGGTTTTATAATTTCAAAAATAAAACAATGGGGCTATTATACACCTGTTTGGGTGGGAATGCTATATTTTTTTGACAGAAAGAGAAAAATTATATAGTAGGTATTGTGTGGAAAGTCTTAATTTTTTCTTCTATCATGTACCATAATATCTGATAAAACTTATTTTTTAAAAAAGCAGGAATATCCTATGCAGAGTTTGCCTGGGGTATTTTTGCTTTTTTATTTGTGGAACGCTGATTTAATCAAAGTTTTCTTAGAAAAATTTTCTGCAAGCTTGTACAGGACTTACGCAGATGTGGGGTTAGTGAAGGAAGACGAAAGGACGGAGGGAATGAAATGAGTACAGGTACAAAATTGGAAGCAGTGCTTTCAGAGATTACGGATGGAAACATATGGCCGTTCGTGTGTCCGCTGGAGATAGAACCGGATATGTGGATCACGTACTTTCCGGAGAAAGAACAGCCAGTGGATTACGGGGACGGAGTGAGTCAGGAGTGGATGCTTTCCTGGCAGGTCCACTGGTTTGCGAAAGGGACGCAGGATTATATGAATATCAGGAAAGATATTCGTTCCGCCCTGGAGGAGGCGGGTTTTTCGGTAACGAGTATTTTGTATTCTTTTGAACAGGATACAAAAATAATGCATCTGGTATTTTTCAGCAGCAGTCAGTCAGTTTAGGCGCAAAGAAGGGCAGAAAGGGGGGAGGAGAAGCTATGAGGCTTGAGGGCAGAGAGAGAAGCCGGAGCCGCGATCCGACAGGCAATCAGAGAAAATCGGAGGGAGGACAGGCAGTTTAGAGAGTATAAAAATAGATGGCAACATAGAAATCACACCCATTCTGGGTAGTTTATGGGGCAGATTTCGGAAACAGAGTTTCAGAATGAACGAAAAACAAAAAATGGAGGAACAGACAATGGCAAAAACAGGAATTGAATATGCAGTATTCGGTCTGCTGCAGGAAGACGGAACTTATAAAAACGGGAAATATCTGAGCCCGGTAACAAATTTTAACGGTACACCGACCAAGGCGAGCGTTACGGATTATGGCGATAACCGTGCACTTGAAAACGATAATTCAGTGACGGGCGGTACGCTGTCCATTGAGATGAACCAGGATGAGGTCGATATCTATGTATTCCTGCTGGGGCATACGAAGGATGAGACATCCGGGGAGATTATTTACAATGTGAATGATACCGCACCGTATGTCGGCTGTGGTGCAATTGGAAAAAGCGGCGCGAAATATGTGGCGAAGTTTTACAAAAAGGTACAGTTTTCTGAGCCGAATGATGAAAATACAACAAAGCAGGAGAATACGACTTTTGGTCATACCACAGTAGAGGGAACTATCCTGATTCCGGAAGACGGCGCATGGAAACTGAGAGAAGAATTTGCAACACTGGCTGCTGCCAAAGACTGGCTGAATAAAAAAGTCGGCATTACAGCAGTACAGGGAGGCAACGAATGAGTGATCTGAGACCGCGCGGCATACCGGTGGTTCTGGACGGGGTGGAGAGACATTTTCTCTTTACCCTGAACATTATTGATGAAATTCAGGACCGATATGGAAAGACGCTTCATGAGGTGATTGCAGATCTGGCAAAAGCAGACGGGACAGAGCATACGCTGCGTAACCTGGTTGTAATTCTGCTGAATGACGAAGCGCAGCGGATGGCAAAGAATCCGGGGGAAGCATCGAGGTATGCCGTGGTGACAGAGACGGAAGTCGGGGAAATGATCGGACTGGACAATTACTATACAGTCATGGCAGCAATTCTGCGGGCTTACGGTATTTCGCTTCCGGAGCCGGAGGAGGAAGACGACCCAAACCGGAAGAGCGGGCAGACGAACCGCTGAACGTCGCCCGCCTGATCTATATCGGACAGATAAAGCTGGGGTACCGGGAGTCAGAATTGTTTCAGATGACTCCGCGGAAGTTTTTCCGGGTATACCGGGAGTTTTTGGAATTAAACGGATTGAAAAAGGAAAAGGGATCTGAAATTGAAGCACTGCCGTAAGTGAAAAGGCTTGTGCGGCAGGAAATGAAAAGGAAAGCAGGAGGATTTTATTATGGCAAAAACAGGAATTGAGTATGCAGTATTTGGCTTATTACAGGAGGATGGAACCTACACGGGCGGAAAGTACCTGAGTCCGGTGACAAATTTTAACGGTACACCAACCAAGGCAAGCGTAACGGATTATGGCGATAACCGCGCACTGGAAACGGATAATTCTGTTACAGGCGGCACACTGTCCATCGAGATGAATCAGGATGAAGATGATATTTATGTGTTCCTTCTTGGACATGCAAAAGACAAGGAGACCGGAGAAATTATTTATAACGTAAATGACACGGCTCCGTATGTCGGCTGTGGTGCAATTGGAAAGAGCGGCAGCAAATATGTGGCAAAGTTCTATAAAAAAGTACAGTTTTCCGAACCGAACGACGAGAACACAACAAAGCAGGAGAACACGACATTCGGTCACACCACTGTGGAAGGAACCATCCTGATTCCGGAGGACGGCGCATGGAAGCTCAGGGAAGAGTTTGCGACTCTGGCGGAGGCAAAAACGTGGCTGAACGGCAAGGTAGGGATTGCGGCAGCGTAATTACATGGAAAGGATCAGACAGATGACCTGCGCTGCAAGAGCATCTGACGGGAAGTGTTGTTCCGCGAGCATAAAATGAATAAGAGTTCCGGCGCCCGTTAAAAAAAACGGGCTGTGCCGGAGCTGTTTTTTGCTGTCCTGGATGCGCAGATTCGTGCGCGAAACAAAAGCTGTGCTCTGAAATTTATTGACTCGCGAGGTGTGCGAAGCACACTTTTGTCCAAGCAGTACATACAGAGTTCTCTGCATCAGCCCGCAGCCGAAAGGCGGGAAAGGGCAGAATGCTGACATTAAAAGAGCTGAAAAACAACGTTACAGAAGCTTCCTCAGTGGAGCGGGTACCTACGTATAAGGTACTTCGGGAATCAGGAATTCCGGTTGTGGTAAAGAAGGTTGTTGATGTGCAGTCAGAACTTATAGTTTATCAGAATGGATATGTGGTGTACAAAGCCAGAAAGCGGAGTACGGTATTTCCGCTTCATTCCTGCGGCGGATACAGATATGAGTTTCATCAAAATCTCAGTTTCAATGTGAAAAGTGATTTCTTTGAAAATGAAAACTGGTATATTCGTTTGTTTTTGGAAGGAGAAGACCGGATAGCCAAAAACGAAGACTGGTACAATGGAAGAAAAAGTATTTCTTACAGTGCAATTGCAGAAGACTGGAGTGAACTGGCACAGGAAGATACGGTATTAAACGCTTTCGTCATTCGGGAAGAACTGGAGGAACTCTGGCAGCTTATGACAGAACGGCAGAGAATGGTAATGAAGAAATATTATATGGATCAGTTACAGGAGGATGAAATTGCAAAAGAGCTGGGGATTACGCAGCAGGCCGTTTCTGATACGCTTCGAAAAGCAATCCGGAGAGTTCGGAAGAAAAATAACATGTGTTGACAAAAAATCACAGTTCTATTAAAATGTAAGCATAAATTGCTTACATAGTTAACGGATGCCTGATTTTCATATCGTTTCGCAATTAAGGTATAAAATCAAAGAAAGGAAAGCATAGCGTGGATTTAAAAGAATTAAAGATGTCAAAAGATATCAATGAGCACACGTTCGGTCAGTATCTTCGGAAGAAAAGAGAGACGCTGGGCAAAAGTGTGCGGGGATTTGCGGAAGAACTGGGAATGACAGCAGCCTATTTAAGTGATATTGAAAAAGGAAACCGATATGCTCCGAGGAAATACCTTGATAAGTTTATTGAGGCATTTGGAATATCAGAAGAGGAGAAGGAAATTTTTGAGGATCTGGCTGCAGCTACCAGGGGGTACACATATGAAGATATCAATCCGATTCTGGGGGGACAGCCTCTGGCCAGGGAGGCTCTTCGAAAATTTAAAGAGGCCAGAATACCGGAAGACAAGTGCGACGAACTGTGGCTTACTTTTATGAAAGAGTTTGACCGAATTGCGGAAGAACAGCTTCAATTATTAAAAGAAAACGAGTAATTTAAAATACACGGAATGATAAAATGGCGCCTTTACGGCCATCAAAAATAAACGGGACAGGTTTTTTTGATGATGCGTAAAGGCGCTGTTTTTTCTGTTGTTGTACAGGAATTAGATACGCAGAGAAAAGGAGTGAATGATATGCATCTGGATTATCCGATGACAAAAAACGGGCTGTTTATTTTGGAGACAGCAGATTATGAAGACATTGCACAGTGGGTACTGTCTGAGTACCAGCCGCAGGTATTGAGAAAGCCTCAGCCTCTTGATATAGAACATTTCATGAAGGAATGTCTGTATCTTGATCTGAAATCGGAACGGTTATCAAAAGACGGGCAGATATGGGGGCTGATTGTATTTTCAGATACTGTGTATACAGGGATCGGGAAGAATGATGAACCATACCAGATTGAAATTCCGGAAGGGACGGTATTGCTGGAGCAGTCGCTGGATAAGCCGGAAAATACCGGAATCAAACGCTTTACCCAGGCGCATGAGGCAAGCCATTGGATTTGCCATTGTACCTATCATGCCTGGGACCACCGGCCTTATGAATTTTGCATGCAGGCGAAATGTCCTGTAATTGCCTGCCGGGCTGCGGGGGCAGAGCTTGCCGTAAAGAAGGAACACCGAAAATGGAGCGATGAAGTATGGAAGGAATGGCAGGCCAACAATCTGGCAGCAGCGTTACTGATGTCGAAGGATACGTTCCTTCTGGCATTTTATGATGTCATGCGCAGACAAAGCATATACGGAGATATTCTTTTACGAAAACATGGTAGAACTAGGGTAACTGCAGTTGTAGATGAGATGAAACAGATATTCCAGGTGCCCGGAAAGGCAGTGGAGCTCCGGCTTGTCAGGTTTGGTCTTCTGGAAAAGGAAATTTTGAGGAATGATAGGAGGGATAATGGCAAATGGAAGACAGGGAAGAAATGAGCGTTGTCATTGGGGAAGTGAGGGGAAACGACAGGCTCAATAAGTTATTGTTTCGCCTTGGTACATATCAGAATAAACTGGTTATTCTGTTAAAGCAGCACGGCATCGACAGCTGCTATATGATCCCGGTTTCTGATCTGCTGGAGTCGTTCGTTACGAACCGGGATGCAATCGAGATTGCTACAACGGTCTCTCTGGATTTGGAGAGACAAGGTGAAGAATCAGGGTATGAAGTAGAAAACGAGACAGACAATATAATAAAAGAATAAAGTAGAGAATTCATAAGAGAAAAAACAGAATAGAAGAATCCATGAGAGTTGCTGGACGACCGGAGAGATGAGGGTAAATGAAAGATCATTTATCCTATTTATCCGGTCGTTTTTTGGTTCAGGGGAATAGGTGGAAAGTTACTGTCTGGCTTCGGTTTCCGTTAAAAAAACGGGCGGTATCGGAGCTGTTTTTTGCTGCACTTACAAAGATTCTGTTATGAAATGTTCTGCATGGTTCAGATTCGGACGTCAGCCCGCAGCCGAAAGGCGGAAAGGGTAATATGCTGACATTGAGAGAACTGAAACATGCCGTTGAGAACGCAGCTTTCACGGACCGGGTTCCGACTTACCGGGCACTCCGGGAATCGGGAAGTCCGATTGTGGCAAAGGAAATGGTAGATGCGCAGAGCAGGATTGATGTTTACCAGAATGGATTTGTTGCGTATCGGGTCGGAAGACACAGCACGGTGTTTCCGCTTCATGCCTGCTGTGCTTATGTGTATGAGTTTAATCAGAAAGATCATTTTCATTTTGAGGATGATTTTTTTGAAAATAAAAACTGGTATTTTCGTGTAATGCTGGAGGGGGAAGACCGGATCGCAAAAAATGAGGACTGGTGTAATGAGAGAAAATGTATATCGTATAGTGCAGTAGCAGAGGACTGGAGCGAAATGGCACAGGAGGATATGATGCTGCATGAACTTATCTGTCAGGAGGAAGTGGAGAAGCTTTTAAGTTTTTCGACGGAAAAACAACGGATGGTGATGAAGAAATATTATATGGAGCAGATGCAGGAGGATGAGATTGCAGAAGAGTTGGGCGTAACGCAGCAGGCTGTTTCGGATATGCTGCGAAAGGGGATTCGGAGAGTGAGAAGGAAGGTTGGATAGGAAACAGTTCGGAAAAAACAGGGAGATCATGGCATATTTCAATTGGGCAGAGGTTTCTTTATATGATACAATGAAAAAAAGAGATCAGGAAGGAGAAATGCATGAAAAAAAGGTATCTTAGTTTTCTGTCATTTGTACTGATTGGGAGTTTATTAACAGGAGAGGCAGCCTGCGTGCGGGCCGTGGAAGATGAATTTTTATATGGGCCAGTGGAAGACGAGATTATTTTGGAAGAAATGGCTGATATGTCAGAGCTGTATATGGAAACGGAAGAGGATGAGTCAGAAACTTTTGAAGAGGAGCATTTGCCGGGGGAGATTGCGGTGGAAGAGGTTTCTGTGATGGAAACTCTGGCGGAACTGGTGGCGGTGGATATACAGGAAAAACCGCTGAACGAGGCTATTGTGGATTATGCGTTGCAGTTTGTGGGAAAGCCGTATAAACCTAATGGCA
Organism: bacterium 1XD42-54; assembly: GCA_003612585.1. Lineage (GTDB taxonomy): Bacteria > Bacillota > Clostridia > Lachnospirales > Lachnospiraceae > Choladousia. Next base: position 542,663 of record RAZH01000001.1, on the reverse strand, counting down.
ACAGTCTAATAGAAGGAACGGATGTTGGCGGATTTATTCAGCTGGTGTTTGGAAACTTTGGAATGAAACTGCCGCGGTCTCCAGCGGATCAGTGTAAAGGGCCATCAGACGAGCTTATTGCACAGGGTTACACACAGGGGATTAAGATTAATCCGAGATTTTGTCAGCCAGGGGATATTATTTTTAATGGAGGATATCCTTTGTTAGAACCTATTAATGAAGGGGATTCTGGGGTAGAGCTTTCAGCTGCTTTTGCAGGAATTTATATAGGAAATGGTGAGATAGTATATGTTGCTGCGAACTATGGTCCATATCCTTCTGGTGGAATTAAGGTGAGTGATTATGAACAACTTCTGGGTTCTTCTGGGATACGTTGTGTTCGATACTGGGATATTGGGAAAAGTACAATTTGTACGGAGCATGCTGTAGTGACAAAACCAGGAAAGAAACCAACCTGTATAAGTGCTGGAACAACGGCAAGAAGTTACTGTAATGTATGCGGAATGGTTATAAGCGATGAGCGTATGTTATTTAAAACGGGAAATCATATATGGAATACGGAATACACAGTAGATCAGCCAGCGACTATGACAGAAACAGGTGTAAAAAGTATACATTGCAGAGTTTGTAATATGGTAAAAGTGGACAGCGAGGAGGAAATACCAAAGATAGTCAGCCATAAATTTGGAAAGTGGAAAATCATACAGGAGCCGACTGTTGACAGTGCTTCTGTCGAGATGCGAAAGTGTCAGGATTGTGGGTTTGAGGAGACCAGAACAGGGGAAGTGGCAACACCAATACTGAGGCTGAATGCAGATAAGATTGTGCTGAAGGTGAAGCAAAAATCAAGTGCATTGAAGATTCTGGAAATGGCGAAGGGGGATAAGGTAGCATCCTGGAGGTCAAGCAACGAGAATATTTTTAAGGTGAGTAGCAAAGGAACAATAACAGCAGGCAAGAAAACAGGAAAGGCTACTTTAACGATTACCCTGAAGAGCGGTTTCAAAAAGAAGATAACGGTCTATGTACGCAAAGATGATGTGGAGACTACGAAACTTACGGGTCTTAAGAAAAAATATACGCTAAAAAAGGGCAGCAGAATGACGTTACAGCCTGTGTGTTATCCGATTACATCACAGGAGAAGATTACGTATACATCGTCCGATAAGGCAGTAGCAACTGTGTCTTCCAAAGGCGTGGTACGGGCAAAAAAGGCCGGAACGGCAAAAATTACTGTGAAATCGGGAACAGCAAAATATACCGTAACGATTGCAGTCCCGAAAACAAAAACAACAAAAATTACGGGTGTAAAAACAAAGTTGTCTCTGAAAAAGGGCAAATCGTATAGATTGAAAACAAAATTGTATCCGTCGAACAGCGATGAAGCCATTACGTATACCTCTTCGAATAAAAAAGTTGCGGAAGTAGATAAAAATGGGAAGATTAAGGCTTTAAAGAGGGGAAAGAGTACCATTACAGTGAAGTCAGGAAAGGTTACTGTAAAGTGTAGGGTGACGGTAAAGTAGAAGGATACAAAGGGTAAGAAAGAGATAAGGAGGGAAGAAGGATTTATGAGAAAAGGCAGGGTTTTGTTTTTTTTAAGCTGTGTCATATGTATGGTAGTTTGGACTGTTGGAGCTTTGGCGGCTGGTGAAGTAAAGACTGAGAGGATAGGAAATCTTGAATATGAAGTTCCGGAAGAGTGGCCAGTCAGTACACGCAGTGATGATGATATGGTGGAAAAAAGATATATGGCTGGAAACTATGTGCTGACCGTTGCTTATGTTCCAATCAAATTGGGGAGAGATTCTCTCCTTCAGGACGTATTTCTGGATATGCAGCTGGATAAGTATACATCATCTTTTGATTATTATCAGGAGTTTGAAAAAGAGAATTATGATTTTGAAGAGAACAGAGGAAGGTTCCGACTATTTCAGTATTATGATCAGGCAGATGAAACCGATTATGGGATGGCTGTTCATATGATGTGTACAGGGAAGGGAATCGGTATATTTGAGTTCAGGTTTGATGCAGCCTCTGCAGCGGTTGGAGATTATGAGGGATTTTCGAAGATTATGGATACAGTAAGGACGGTTGTGCTATCTGATGAAGGTGAGAAGAATTTGTCTGAGCCGGAAAAAGAATACACAAAATATCCGGCCGGTTTTTATAAAGTGGGCATGGATATCCCAGCGGGTGAGTATATTGTATTTTCAGAAAAAAACCAGGGATATTTTCGCGTATCCTCTGACCGCGAGCAGAATGAAATCCTGTTTAAAGAGAGTTTTTCCTATAATTCCATTATTACAGTAAAAGAGGGAGAATATCTGGAGCTTTCGGGGAGCTATGCCATTCCGATAGAAGAGGAGCCGAAAGTGATATTGAGCGGAAACGGGATGTTTAAAGCAGGGCTACATATTCCGGAGGGAAGCTATAAGCTGCAGATAAGCGGAGTAAATCCGTATTATTGTGTTTATTCGGACAGCCGTCACGGAGATATTGTTAAGAACAGTAATTTTGAGGATGAGGTTGAAGTTTTTGTAGCAGATGGCTGTTATCTGCTTTTGGATGAATGTAAATTTATGAGAATTCCGGAGGGGCCGGTAAAGAATTATACGGATTCTGAAACGGTGAAAAAAGTGCAGGAGGCACTGAATGCAGCCGGATATGACTGTGGTACGCCGGACGGAATTCTTGAGAATGTACTAGAGCAGGTTACGGTATATCAGTTGGTCAACGGTTTGACATTAACTATGACGATAACAGAGGAAGTGCTTGCATCTCTTGGCATCTAATTTTGTTGTATTATTTAAAGAAGAAGGCTTGTAAAGGATTCTGGCAGATATGGGATTAGTGAAAGAAGTTAATCCTTTTTCGCAGACTTTAATTTTGGAAAGAAAAGTCGGAAAAAAGGCCGGAACCTTGAAAATTTATTATCCTGTCCAGATTGATACGAGGTACAGGAGTGTGCATTTTGGCATGCCGTACCAGTGTATACGAACCGGCCACATCGGAACCCGGGGTAGGAACGGGTCTGGGAAGAAAACAGGAGAAAGCAGAAAGAGAGGGATTGCGGATGAAGAAGAAACGGTATTTTCTGATGGCAGCAGCTTTGCTTATAACAATATTTCTGTCCGGGTGCGAAGCCTTTATAGGCGATGGAGCCAAGGAGGGAATTGAGCAGGATATTACGGAATTTCCGGTTGAAATGGTAAAGGACGATTCCGTGTTTGTTCTTAAGGAACCGGAATTTTACTACTATGATTCGCCAGGGGTAAATTATGGGTTCTGTGTTCTGCGGATAGATACTTCAGGAGCAAAGGAAGAAGACGTCGAGTTGCTGAATACTGCTGATTTAGACTCAAAGGATGGGGAAGATATTTGGGTAAGTATGTATATTCTGCAGAATGATGATATTCAGGGGATAGGAGACAGTTTGCGGACTCTTTATTCTACATATACCGATACAGAATCAACGTTTGTACTTTATACCGGCGCTTCAAAAGAACCATATCAGGATATGTTACGGAGTGCATTGCAAGTGTACGTTACGCAAAGTGAAATGTATGAAGATGAAAACTTCCATGAGATGGAGAATAAAATAAATAAATATTGGAAACACTGGGGAATTGAAGAATTAAGAGCGAGAAAGCATGTGGCAGAAAGTTATGAAGCGATGGATTCTGATTTATGGCAGGCCATTGAACCGAAACTGATTTTTAAAAGTATAGAGGATAGAAAAACGGATTTTGAAAATGGTATAAAAAAGAAAATTCATGACGCGGTCAAAGCGGGGTCTGTCAGGCGAAAAACAAGTAATGCGGTGTCGATTATAAGACAGCTGGCACAAGAAAACGCAGGAAATCCCGGAATCGATGATAGCGCATGTATTCTTGAAATTTTGAAAAAGTACAGGAATCTATATTTGTATCCGGATAACAGACCGGCGGCGACAGGAGAAGAACTGGAACTGTTGCTTTACAGCAGTATTTTTTTGAAAAACAGATTCTATGAGAGCAGTTCCTATTATGCACTGGGAGATTTGATAGAAAGCCCCGTAGTATCTGCATATATAGGTGTGAACAATAAGATTGAGGCGAATCGTGAGCTTATTGAAAAAGCGGAGGAGGATTGCGAATTTTATAAAGGATATGCTTCAGAAGTAAGATTTCATTGATTGAAGTGACGAGTGGATTATATATAAAAATAGTTATAGTATGAAATAGGAAAAGGCGTCAGCTTAAATTAGCAGGCGTCTTTTTGTGTTCAGGGAAAACTGGAAATGGAGGCGAATTGTAATGGCGGATGAAAATACACAGGTCAATGATTTATTTGGCTTAATAGGAAAATTATATGGTGATAGAAGTATAAAGGAGGATGCAATTCATGCAGCTAAAGTACTTTATGAAAATATGGATGAACTCAGCAAAGCGATAGTGTATTTTGCAGTGAATACAGGTTTAAGAGGAACGGCCTTAAACGATTATAAAAAGGTGCTGAAATCTGTAAAAGGGAACAATCGTGGAGAAGAAAGTTATCTTGAGATTGCAAAAACCATGGCAGAAATTGTAAAGGTCATGGGAAAAATGGATAATATAGATTTGAAGAATATAACAGAATCAGTTCTCATTGTGCAGAGGTATTTAAAGGTAGATACGGTAGATGCATTGCTAGCAGTAAAGAAAATGATGGAAACAATGGGAGTAACAGCAACTCAGGCTTTTGATTTCCTTGCGGTGGGCAGTCAAAATGGATTGAATTTTTATGGTGATCTGGCAAAGATCGTAGAGGGGAACTGTTCTTTATGGCAACAAACGGGGCTTTCTCTGGAGCAGGTATTTACAATCCTGGATAATGGTCTTAATGCCGGCGCAGGCGGGCTTGGTGAGATAACCGGATATGTAAAAGAGTTTCATGATTCACTGATAAATGGTGGAATTGAGGAAACGATAGGGGGATTTTCCGCACAGACCCAATCCCTGTTTGACAGCTGGAAAAGTGGAAACGGGCTGGCGAGCGATGTGTTTTACAGTATGATTTCAGATTTGGAGAATATGGAAGACAAACAGGCGCAGCTGGCGCTGGCTTCGAGTATCTGGTCATCAGGAAGTTCAGAAGATGCCATGCGTGTCTTATTCTCACTGAATGATGTTAATAATGCATACGAAAATCTGGACGGTACAATGGAACGCATAAAAAAGGCCGAAGCGGAGAGTGTTGAGGCGCAGGTCACGGGATTCAAGAATAAGGCCGAGGAAATAATTGTTACGCCGATAGCAGATGCATTCAGTCCAATTGTTGCAGGGGCTGTCCAGATAGGGACAGATCTGTTAAATGAGATAGATACAACAATTATACGTCCGGAGAGAATGGAACTGGAAGCTTATACGGCTGATGCAAAAGAAGCCAGGAAGGTAATTGATGATATCCTGAGCGAGAATAGCACAAAAATTTTAGATACGAAAGAACAGACAAAACATTTGGACGAATTGATAAAACAGGCTCTGGAATTAAACAGTATTAGCGGGAAAACAGATCTGCAAAAAATGCGCATGGATGAGACAGTCAAAGAGTTGGGGCAAATGATACCGGAGATCAGCCAGGCATATGATACACAGACCGGCAAGATAGAACTTACCAATAATGCAATAAAGGAATTGGCTAAGAGTAAAAAGAAACTGATGACGGACAGTGCAGAAAAAACAGCTTTAGCGGCAGAACAGCAGGCGTATACGGAATACTGGAAAACGCTTAACAATGTGCAGATGGCAGAGAAAGCCCTTCGTGAGGAGCAGGAATACTGGGATGGGCTTCATGTGGGCTTACTGGAAATTGATATGGATCTGAAAGACGGAAACAATATTACAGAAAAACTCAAAGAGGTAAAAACCAGTCTGGAAGATGCGAAAAACACAGGAAAAATCAGTGTGGAAGAGTATGAAGCAGCGATAACGGAACTGGAAAGGAGCGGCTCCGATATCGCTTTTATCCTGCAATATGTTGAGGAACGGCTCGGAACCTATACGCTTGCTGAAGTAGGCGCTAAAACGGAGACGGATAATCTGAGTGAAAGTATTGAGAATTGCGGAAAGAGCATTGTGGCACATGGAGGGGTGATTCCAACAGTTACAGACGCGCTGGATCAGAATACAGAAGCCATGAACCAGAATGCAGATGCCTCCGAGCAAAACGCAGACGCTACAGGGCAGACTGCAGAAGCGGCGGAACAAAATGCGAAAGCGCAGAAGGAAGAATCTGAGGCACTGGAAGAAAACTCAGAGCAGACGGATGCAAATATACAAAGTCAGGAGGTGCTGAGTCAAAAACAGACGGAGGTATCTGAGTCATCGCAGGAAAGTACGGAGGCGCTGGATGAACAGACATATGCGCTGTTGGAGAATATAAAGGCAGCCCAAAACGTTGCAGTGGTTCAGGAGCAGGCAGCACAGTCCGTCAGAAGTACTTTTGACAGTGTAAAGTCCGGTATAGAATCAGACCTGCAGGGCAAGCTGTCGCTTTTTGATATGTTTGACAGAGAAGACGGCGGCGCAGATTTGAGCGTCGAAGATATGACCGAAAATCTGGACAGCCAGATTGAGGCGTTTGATAATTATCAGAAAAATTTGGAAGCGGTCAAGGAGCATGTCGGAAAAGAAATCTCACCGGAATTTATGCGTTATCTGGAAGATATGGGGCTGGAAGGAGCAAATACACTGGAACATATTCTTCAGACATTTGCAGACGAGGAACCGGAAAAGGTAAAGGAATTGTCTGACAAGTGGGGACAAGCGATGAATCAGACCGAACAGATTGCAAATGCAGGAGCGGCGAATGCAGCAGCTTATGCTGCGTCTATCGGTGAATTTGGTTCGTCTGAGGAAGAGTTTTCAGAGCTGAGTGCTGCGGTGGATGCGGCCGTATCGTCGGTTGCCTCTGGATGGCAGAAGCTGCCGGAAGATACGGAAAGTGCATTGCGAGAGGCAATTCGTGTTGCAAAGGAATGCGGAATTGCAATTCCGGAAGGACTGACAGAAGGGATAGGCTCTGGCGTATTGCTTCCTGAAGTAGCAATTGCGCAATTAAATGGAAGTTTACAGGGAACATTTAATGGGCTGGTGGAGGCTGCACAGGAAGCTGGTATTGAGGTTCCGCCGAATCTGGCAGAAGGGATTGCTGGAGGTGGACAGGAAGCAATTGATGCGTATAAGGCTCTGATTGCATTGATTTTGTCTAATGGTTCTGCATCGGGAATGGATACGACCGGAAGCGATATAACATCAATGATCGGTAATGGCATCGAAAGTGGCGGCGCAGGTGTGATCGAGCAGGTAAAAGGCGTAGTAAACGGTGCCCTTACTGCAGCTGGTTCTGATCTGGGTTCCTGGCTTGGCGCTGGTATGAGCATGGCAGGAGGTGTTGCTCTTGGCATTGGTATGGGGGCGTCCGGGGCTATTGCCGCGGCCGCTTCTATGGCAGCAATGGCACTTGCTGCTGCAAAAGCAGTTCTGAAGATTGCATCTCCGTCAAAAGTATTCCGAAACGATGTTGGCGCAAGGATATCAGAGGGATTTGCATTTGGTATTTCGGACAAGGCTGCACTTGCGGGAAAAGAAGCTGCAAAGATGTCAAATAAAATATATACAGAGGGGACGAAGTGGCTTTCGAAGTATAAACGGTCGCACCAGGTTTCGCTGGAAGAAGAGCGCTGGTACTGGCAGCAGGTAGTAAAACATACAAAAGAAGGAAGCGCAGCAAGAAAAAAAGCGGAGGCAAAAATACAGAAAGCCGCTGCGGCAGAGTTGAAAGGTGCAGGTTTTTCAACGAAAGCAGCATCGAAAACAGCAACCAAGATACAGTCAAATTTCGGCGTGTCCGAAAAGGATGGGAAGAAAAAGAAAAGTGCGGCAACGTATTATTCGGAAGTATATTCAGCAGCTGAAAAATATGCTTCGAATCAGCAGATACTCAATGACTGGTCGCTGTCGCAGGAACTGAGTTACTGGAGCGCAGTAACCGGGCAGCTGAAAAAGGGTACACAGGCCTGGTATGATGCGACAAAAAGGACAAAAGATTTGCAGGAAAAGATAAAGGAAGAAGAGGCCAGAGCTGCGCAGGAACGAATAAAAACGCATCAGAATGTCCAGAAAGATATTTTGGATAAATACAAAGTTTATTACAAAGTTTCCGCCAAAGCGGAGGCTGATTACTGGAATATTGCACGGCAGCAGTTTAAACAGGGAACCGATGAAAGAATTCAGGCAGATCAGAAATATTTGAATGCACTGGAAGACTGGTATAAAGAACGGAAGGATCTGGATGAGGACTATGCGAAAAACAGCCAGGATATCAACGAGCGTCTGACGGAAGATGTAAAAAATTTACAGGATACGTATCGGGATGCTGTTGAGAGCCGGAAAAAAGATATTCTTTCTTCGATGAATCTTTTTGAAGCCTGGGATGCAGAGGGATATACGGCAGACGCATTGTTATATAATCTCAAGACTCAGGTAGCGGGGCTTGCACTATGGGAACAGCAGTTGGAGGAGCTTGGAAGAAAGGGACTTGCGTCTGAACTGATGGAGGAGCTGCGCGAAATGGGACCTGATGCTGCTGCAAACATTTACTCTTTGAATCAGATGACAGCAGAGCAGCTGGATGAATACAATCGACTTTGGGAACAAAAGGGTGCTTTGGCACAGTCGCAGGCCCTCAAAGAGAACGCCCCTTTGCTTGCAGATACAAATAAACAGATTAGTGAATTGCGGGCAGAGGCTCAGGCTGAGCTGTCTGCATTGAACGCAGACTATCGGGCTGCATTGGAGGAATTGAATGCAGGAATTTCCGGTGATCTTAGAAGTCTGATCAATAAAGCGGGAAGCATTGGAGAAGACACGGTTTCCGGACTTATTGCCGGAATCGGAAAGGCTGTTGATTCGGTAGAAGTATACAACAGCACAACGCGGGTGGTAGATTACGTGTCAGGACAGCTTGGGGCACTGCAGCAGGAGGGGATGGTTATTGGACAGAATACACTGAATCAGATTCTGGACGGTATGACCGATTATACCAAAATAGACACTGCGTCCAGACAGATGGTACAGTCTATAAGACGTGCAGTAGAAGAGGAAACAGGCAGGAGCCTGCAGCAGGCAGCTTTGCAGGCTCAGGTAGAGCAGCTGGATGTTTCCGGTATTGCAAGGCTGAACCAACTGACAGAATATGATTCGCGTCAGGAGACCATTGTAAACATAGACAACCATGAGATTCTGTCTGTCATGCAGCAGATGCTGGATGGAATGTGGGGGATGGTGGATGAGATGAAAGGGCTGCAGGTTGTGATGTATCCGGATGTGGTTGCAGGAGAGCTGCAGCCTATTATGAGTCAGGAAAATGCGGCAGCAGCAGTCAGAAAAAGCAGAGGTCGGTATTGATTTCAGAAAGGAGAGGAGAAACATGCTGATTAATAACTGGGATATTTTAAATGCCGGAGCAAGACAGTGGAATGTAACTCCCGGCTATCATGCAATTTCAAATAGCAGTGACTGGAGCGGCGGCAGTTTGTCACCGCTATTTTTGAAAAATGAACTTGGTGTCAAAAAGATAAAAGTAATATTGATGATCAAAAGAGAAGGTGGGAGACAGGAAATACTTGCAAGATGCAGTGATATTTTGTCACGCCTGGTAGAACCGGCAGAATTGAAGCTTGATGATTTTGAACACAGATTTTATGGAGTACTGGAAAATTACAGCCTGGAAGAAAATCCAATGAAAATTTCTTCGGTTAATTTTAACCGTATGGCAAAATTAACGCTGGAATTTGGCTGCTATGAATTTGCTGTTTTGGAAAATGGGGATCCATTTTCTGTTTTGGCAGACGGAGAAACAAGCATGGTTATTAATAATACAGGAAATCTTCTGACACCTGCAATTGTAGAAATTACACCTAAAATCGGAGCTGCGTCTGTGACCCTGACGGGGATTTGCCGGGATCTGGGAACACTACAGCCGCTTCCCGTAACAATTCGTGAATTGAAAACCGGAAAAACAGTTGTGTTGGACGGGGAAAGCGGGTTGTTTACTCAGGAAGGAGAGCTGAAAGCAGAGCTTGATATCTGGGAACGTCCGACACTGCTTCCCGGTGAAAACAGGATAACCATAAATAATAATCAAATGATTCTTACAGTGAGAATGCGTCCACGTTTTATGTAGCAGGCAAAAAATCAGGAATAAGAGGAGAATAAGAAAATGAGAATGACGTTAAAAGAAGTAAACAGACACTTTACAGAGTTGGCCGGATTTGGAAAAAAGGTGTTTCCGTCAAGACTTGGATTCGCAATTTCCTGCAACCTGGAAAGAATGCAGGAGGAGATCGAAAGAGTGGAAAAGGAGAGAAAGAAACTCTGTGAAATGTATGCAGAAAAGGATGAAAGCGGAAATGTACTTATGGCGGAGAGCGTTATAAACGGTCAGAAAATGCAGGAATATAAAATGTCGGAGGAGAATAAAAAGGCATTCTCTGAGGAATATACACAGCTTCTGGAAACAGAAGTGGAGATCGATATCAGAAAATCAGGGATGGAAGAAATTGAACAATGTGAAAAGATAGAACGTTATGATCTGCTCAGTGTGGCAGAGCTGCTTGCGTTGTCATTCATGTTAGAAGAATAGAGGAGGTGTGCCCTATGTTAAAACTTTTTGATAAAAATCACAAGGCCATAGGGCATCTTGTGAAATATAAGGATTGCAGGATAGAGAGCGATGTTGCCACTGGTGATAAGACGCTCTCTTTTACGTATCTGGCGAATCATCATCGTCTGGAAAATGAGATGTATGTACAGACGGAGGGCGATGAGTATGTAATCAAAGAAGTACCGTCAGCAACGGGGACTTTTTCACAGATTGTTGCAATTTTAAATCTGGAAGATTTAAAGCAGGAAATGTGGCAGACCTTCTCAGTAACAGATACTACGATTGAAGAAGCGGCAAGGACAGTACTTGCAGGAACAGGATGGACGATTGGTTACTGTGACGTTACAAAAAGGCGAAACGCCGGTATGGTGCAGGTGTCGTCTCTGGATGTAATACAAAATCTCTGTACAGCGTTTTTATGTGAACCACTATTTGATACTCTGAATAAGAAAGTATCTTTTTTTAGAAAACGAGGAGAAGACCGGGGCGTTTATTTTCTGAAAGGATTGAACTTAAAGAAGATTCAAAGAAAAAGCGACAGCTATGATTATTATACGCGGATTATACCGGTTGGACAGAATGGGCTTACGATCGAATCAGTGAATGATGGGAAAAATTATCTGGACAATTTTCAGTATTCCAATAAAATTTTGACCTATCTGTGGAAGGATGAGTCTTATACAGATCCTGAGGCTTTAAAGGAAGACGCTCAGATGAAGCTTGAAGATTTGTCTAAACCTGAGATTTCTTATCAGGTAGAAGTTCGAAATCTGGCGGCGCAGAGACCGGAATATGCGGAGTTTGCGTATGCACTGGGAGATACAATAAAATTGGTTGACCGGGAAACAGGAATTATGGAATGTCAGCGAATTAAAAAGCTGACCCATTATCCGGATGCTCCGGATCTTGATACGTGTGAGATTGCAAATACAGTTTTGACGTTTGAAGAGCTTCAGCAAAAATATCAGGCTGCAGCGGAAATTATTAATTATACAGTGGCGGGAGACGGACGCTATACGGGGAAAATTAATGTTTCCGATATTTTACATTTTGAACAGGGAGTAGCTGGCAGCAATACTGTAACCGAAATTAATAGCAGTATTTTTACAATGCAGGGAGAATTGGGAGAAATAGGTCTGTCAATAGGGCAAATTAAGACAAACTATTTAAAAGCAGACGAGGCAGACCTTAAATACGCTACGATCGGAAATTTGAATGTGATAGATGAAGCGGTGCATTCTATTCGGGGCGACTATGCTGATTTTAAAACATTGACTGCACAGGAGATTGCTGCAGCCAATGCCCGGATAGATAACATAAACGCCGGAACTGTCACTACAGAATACCTGGAAGCAAATTATGCCAGTATTGATTTTGCCAATGTGGAGATTGCTTCTGTTGGTGAGATGCTCGTAAGGGCTGGCGTGTTGACGGATATGACCGTTGTAGATGGTTATGTAACGGGTCAGCTAAATGGCGTGCGTATTAATGCGGATGTAATAACTGCGGGAACGTTATCAGTAGACCGCCTGATGGTGACCGGCGAAGACTCAATTGTCTATCAGATTAATGTGGCGAGCAGCGGCCTAACGATGACGGAGCTTGAAAACGAGAAATATCAGAAGTATCTGAATGGGACAGATATTGTTGCAGGAAGTATTACAGGGGACAGGATCGCAGGAAATACAATCACAGGTAATCACATTCTTGCAGGAAGTATTACAGGAGACAGGATTGCAGCAAATACAATTACCGGTGAAAATATAGCTGCAGGAAGCATTACAGCCGGTAAGATTAACACACGTGATCTTTTTTCAAAAGAGATTACAGCAACCGGAAGCATTTCAGGTGTAAAAATTAATGCAACGAGAGGTAAAATAGGCGGATGGAACATTGGATTAAAAAGTCTTTATGCCGACGAGAGACATCTGGAGAAAACGTGGACGAGAACTGTTATTTTGCAACCACCAGGCGCTGCCCTGCTTGGGGATATGTTGGTAACTCCTGTAAATTGTACAGCAGATGTGTTGGATGATACTATTTATATTACACCGACAAAAGACGGACACGGGCGCGTGCGGGTTGGCGTTCCAAACATAGAACCGGGCAAATATACAATCACCGTATACACAGACTATCAGGGGGAGGGCAAGGAAAATGATGGACAGGCTTATGTTGCCTGGCGTCATCAGGATACATTTCAGACGGAATGGGATACGGATGTCGTTCCTTCGCCCAATACAGGGACAACTGATCTTAAAGAACTGGAAGATAACAAGCAGGGATGGCCGGTTAAGATGAGCACTATTCTGAATACACCTGCAAGTTCTGCACCATACCAGATGATGATATTGGTATTTAATGCCGAGAGCATGTACGTAGATGTGGATTTTTCCTTTGTGATATCTATAACAAGAGTAGAAGACGGTGTGATTGCAGACGAATATTCGCATGCAGTCGTTGGTATAAAGGAAACCAAAGATGGCGTTACAACTTTTCCATTTTATATAGATGACAGCGGAGAAGTTCATAGTGATAGATTCGCTTGTTTCAGCAGTATGCATTTAGAAAGGGGACTTACTACGAAAGGGAATATTAACATTTCCGCGCCATCTATTCCATGTATCAAATTCCGGAATACAAATTATTCACAATTGGATCTGTATTCTAGTCAAATTCAGGAAAAAAGTCCAGGAGTGCTGGATATAAACGATGTTGAAATAGAGAGCGGACTGTTGACTGCAAATTCTATAGTAGTAAAAAGAGGGCTGGAAATTTCAACGATTGGAGGATTATGGATAAATGGAAAAACAGCAACAAACTGTATTTATAGCTCTACGAAACAACTTGAGGGTAAATATTACCCGATGATGCGAATCAATACCGCATCCGGCCATGTGTGGAATATCGGAGGCATTGGCGATAAAGTAGGTATGTATGGGTATAATCAATCGTTGACAGGAAATGGGATAACCTGGAATACGGAATGGGATGTAGGCACAGGTTATCTTAAACACAGCAGCAGCTTTGAAGCATACAAAATATATACCGGAACTATTGAATTAAGTGCACAATATCCTTTTATCGACTTTCATTTTAACAATTCGACAAAAGATTATACGAGTCGGATTTGGGAGAACGCAGAAGCAAGCCTGATGGTAAATGGCGTGACCTGTACCAGCAATGGGTTAAGTACCGTATATGTAGCTGCAAATAACGGCTTTTTCCTCGGCCCGATAGGCGCAACGCCATATATTTACAATGAAAATAACAATATTAATTTCCGCTATATGAATGGAAGCACAATGGCCTATGCAAACGTACGGGATATGGTAAATGCAATCAATGCAAGACTGCCATTGAGCGGAGGAAATATGACAGGAAATATTAACGTACCAACGAACTATGGATTACGTTGCCAAACAACCAACCATTGGGTGATACGTCCATATTTAAATGGCACAGAGAATTGCGTCGGAGTTGGAAATGCAAGTACGCCCCTGAGGTTATTTACAACAAGCAGTCGTGTATGGCTGCATAATACAAGCACATATTTTGCCACGACGTCAGGATCGGACTGGCGCTTAAAAAAGGATTTTTCAGAGATTACAGAAGCATATGAGAAAATGTATATGGATGTAAACGTATCAGCTTTCAGGTATATTCTGGATGATGCAGAGGTTCATTATGGATTTATAGCGCAGGAAGTAGAGGCAGCCTTATTGAAATACGGTCTTTCACCTGACAGTAATCTGTATGGTGTATCTCAGGCAGTAAAAGATGAGGTTGAGGTAATACATGATACGAACGTATATCATGTAAATTATCTGGAGTGGGTTCCGCTGAATAAATATATGATTACAAAAGCGATAAATCGCATAGATGCATTGGAAGCTGATGTGGAAATAAGAGTCAGTACAATATTATCCAGGGAAGAAGAGATGCAGAAAAAGCTGGATGCTGCTGTATATGAAATTGCAAGGCTCAAAGAAGCAAAAGAGAAAAAGGGGGAAGAGCTGGAACAGTTAAAAATCAGGGTATAAGCAGTAAGATTTTACGTGAAATAAGAAAAATCAAATTTTTATGGGGATTGGCAGAAAGGGCAAACCAGTGGCAGAGTTTATTATGAAATACTGGCTGGAGGCCGGCTTCGGGCTGCTGTGTGCAGTCGTCGGAGCCGGTTTCCGGCTGGTGGCAAAAAAATTACAGGAGCGCCAGAGGGAGGAAGCGGCTGACCGGGCGGAACAGGAAGCACTCAAGGAAGGCGTGCTCGCCCTGCTTCACGACAGGCTGTACCAGGGGTGTCGGTACCATATACACAATGGCCGGATTACAGACGAAGAAATGCGAAATATGGAATACCTGTATAATGGATATCATGCGCTTGGCGGTAATGGGACAGGCACAGAGCTGTACGAGCGGGTGAAACGGTTACCTTTGAAGGAGGCGTGAGAAAATGAGAGACTGGAAAAGATGGGGACAGGCTGCGGGAATACGGGCAGCAAGAACCGTGGCGCAGGCAGCCGTGGCAGCGATCGGGTCAGCGACGGTCCTCGGTCAGGTGGATGCGAGGATGGTGGCGTCTACAGCAGTGCTGGCAGGAATTCTGTCACTGCTGACATCAGTGGCCGGACTGCCGGAGCTGGAAGAATAGAGGGCGGGAAACCGCTCTCTTTTTGTGCTGCGAATATGCAGCGGAGAGGAGCAGACATGCAGATCAATAAAGATTTTATATCAAATCAGAACAGCTATGTGGATAATAATCCAAAGTATATTGTGATTCACAATACAGATAATTTTAATAAAACGGCAGATGCAAAGGCTCATGCCCAGGCACAGCATGATGGGAATTTTAAGGGAATGTCCGCGCATTATTACGTGGATAGCAGCAGCGTATACCAGGCAATGCCTCACAGCCGCGGAGCCTGGCATGTAGGTGTGGATTATGGAGGGAAATTGTTTGGCACTGTGAATAACCGGAACAGTATTGGTATTGAGATGTGTGTAAATGCCGGATATGACTATGAAAAAGCATTTCAGAATACTGCTGCGCTCACGCGGCAGCTTATGCGGGAGCTTGGAATCCGTACGGACCATGTGGTAATGCATTATGACGTATGCGCTAAGAATTGTCCGTCGCAGATTCGGGCAAAAAAGGACTGGAACCTCTTCCAGGCTCTGATTGGGGCAGAGGCTTCAGAGGTGCGGGGAATTGTGGTCAGCGACAGCAGTATTGAAGAAATCAGCAAAGTGGTATACGGGGAGGCAGGGGTGATTCATTCTTATGATGCGCTTCTTGGCGTAGCACAGTGTATTTACGATATGTGGAAGTCTGGACAATTTGGGCAGACGGTTACGGAGGTAATGCAGCGCAATTATGCAGCTTATGGCAGGCAGGAAACCACAGAGGAAGCGTGCAGGGCGGTGCACGATGTATTTTGCAAAGAAAAAAGGCGCTTTCCGGAAGCTCAGATTTTGCAGTTTCGCAGTTTTACAAAATATTCTGACGGCACAGGAAACATAGACAGACAGAAATGCGCGGACTTACTGAAGCAATATGAGTATCTTGGCAAGGATGCCAGGGATAACCGTTGGGGACATCTGTATTTTGGGTATAAAACAAATCCAGTACAGCAGGATTGCCGCCAGTTCCTTGTGCAGGCAGGAAGCTTCAGCAGTCGGGAAAACGCGGAGAAGCTGGTGAAGGAATTGAAAGCGGCGGGATTTGAGGCAATTATAAAATAGAAATACGAAGCCGAAAAAATGTACGATAAATATCGGAATTTTATAAAAAAATTAGTTAAAACACATAAAAATATTTTGCAATGTGGAAAATGTATGTTAGAATAGAAAGAAAACAAATGATGGAGGGATGAGTTGTGAGAAAAAACAGAATTTTCAAATTATTAGGTGCTTCAGTATGTGCGGCATTTTTGTCAGTAGTAGCCTTGGCGGCAGGGGAAGTGAAAACAGAGACGATCGGGAATCTTGTGTATGAAGTTCCTGATAATTGGGTGGTCAGTACAAGCGATGCAGATACTACCGTGTCTAAAACTTATACGGACGGAAAGGTCAGTATGGTAGTTACCTATATGCCGATGGAGTTAGATATGTCGGGTATGGATAGTTCTATACAGAAATTGATGTTAAACGCGCCCATGGAGTCTTTTGAGGCTATGGATGATTATACGGAAATGAGTAATGATTATTATAATTTTGAAGGAAATTCAGGAAATGCCAGATTGTTTACTTATGATGTAAGTGGTACAAATGTAACGACGATGACGAATGTAATGTATACCGGAGAGGGAATCGGAATGTTTATCATGGGATTTCCCACTACGTTGATATTAGATGTGAATTCTGATGCATTCTTGGATGTCATGAAATCAACAAAAACAGTTGGCACATCCGGCGGAGAAGCTTCAGATACATCGCAGGCAATTTCCGGTACAGCAAAAGAACATACAAGATATTCGGCTGATTTTTACAAGGTGGGTACTGATATTCCGGCAGGTGAATACGTCGTATTTGCAGAAAGCGATCAAGGGTATTTTTGCGTATCCTCTGATAGTAACCAGAAGGATATCACTTTTAATGAGAATTTTGCATATAATTCCATTATTACAATACGGGACGGAGAATATCTTGAACTCTCAAGATGTTATGCGGTTCCGTTGGAAGAAAACCCGGATATTGCCCTGAGCGACAGCGGGATGTTCAAGGTAGGAACACATATCCCGGCGGGCGAGTATAAACTGACCGCAACAGGAACAAGCGGTTATTATTGCGTGTATCCGGACAGCCGTCAGGATGATATTATTGCAAATGATAATTTTGAGAATCAGAACTACGTCACTGTATCTGATGGACAGTACTTACTTTTAAGTAGGTGTAAATTTGCAGAAATCCCGGCAAAGCCAATGAAAGTTTACACAGATTCTGAAACAGTAAAAAAAGTGCAGGAAGCGCTCAATGCCGCAGGCTACGACTGTGGTGCGCCAGATGGAATTGCAGGAAGCGGCACAGCGGGACAGGTTGAAAAATATCAGACAGAAAAAGGCCTCACAGTTACCGGAACCATAACAGATGAGGTGCTTGCATCCCTTGGAATCTAAAAATTCTAATTACAGGTATTGCTTTTTCCCATTTTTCTCTGTATAATAGGCGGGATAAAATTTGTGAAAATGTGTCGAAACCATGAAGGAGGACAAAGCGATGCCAAAGAGAACAGACATCCACAAGGTATTGATTATCGGCTCAGGCCCGATCATTATCGGTCAGGCGTGTGAATTTGACTATTCCGGAACCCAGGCCTGTAAAGCCCTCAGGAGCCTTGGTTATGAAATCGTATTGGTGAATTCAAATCCGGCGACGATCATGACGGATCCGGAAATTGCTGACGTTACTTATATTGAGCCGCTCAACGCAGAGCGTATTGAGCGCATTATCGAAAAAGAGAGACCAGACGCGTTATTGCCAAATCTTGGCGGACAGTCCGGTCTTAATCTTTGTTCTGAGCTGGCAAAGACTGGTGTGCTGGATAAATATAATGTAAAAGTAATCGGCGTTCAGGTGGATGCGATTGAGCGCGGCGAGGACCGGATTGAGTTCAAGAAGACGATGGAAAGTCTGGGCATTGAGATGGCGCAGAGCCAGGTAGCCTACTCGGTAGAGGAGGCGCTGGAGATTGCAGACCGGCTGGGCTATCCGGTTGTGCTCCGTCCGGCTTACACGATGGGCGGTACCGGAGGCGGTCTTGTATACAATGTGGAAGAGCTGAAGAAGGTCTGCGCGCGCGGCCTGCAGGCCAGCCTGGTAGGACAGGTACTTGTAGAAGAATCCATTCTCGGCTGGGAGGAGCTGGAACTGGAGGTAGTCCGTGACCAGGATAATAACATGATTACGGTATGTTTCATTGAGAATATTGACCCGCTGGGCGTACATACGGGCGATTCGTTCTGCTCCGCTCCGATGCTGACAATCTCCGAGGAGGTACAGAAGCGTTTGCAGGAGAAATCGTATAAGATTGTGGAGGCGATTCAGGTCATCGGCGGTACGAATGTGCAGTGGGCGCACGATCCGGTGACAGACCGTGATATTATTATTGAGATTAATCCGAGAACGTCGCGTTCCTCTGCTCTGGCAAGCAAGGCGACAGGCTTCCCGATCGCTCTCGTCTCCGCGATGCTGGCAACGGGTCTGACGCTGGCAGATATTCCGTGCGGAAAGTACGGTACGCTGGATAAATACGTACCGGACGGGGACTATGTGGTAATCAAGTTTGCCCGCTGGGCATTTGAGAAATTTAAAGGCGTGGAAGACAAGCTCGGCACGCAGATGCGCGCGGTAGGCGAAGTGATGAGCATTGGTAAGAATTTTAAAGAGGCGTTCCAGAAAGCAATCCGGAGCCTGGAGACCGGACGTTATGGTCTCGGGTATGCGAAGAATTACCATGAGCAAAGCCTGAGTGCACTGATGAAGATGCTGTACACTCCAAGCAGCGACCGTTATTTTATTATCTATGAGGCTCTGAGAAAAGGCGCTGATATCGAGGAGATTTATCAGCAGACCAAGATCAAGCACTATTTCCTGGAGCAGATCAGAGAGCTTGCCATGGAGGAGGAAGCGCTTCTGAAAGCAAAGGGCAGCCTTCCGGAGGACGCTGCGCTGATTCAGGCGAAAAAGAACGGTTTCTCAGATAAATATCTGGGCAAGATTCTGGATATTCCGGAGGAGGATGTGCGGAACCGCCGTATTGCGCTCGGCATGGAGGAGGCCTGGGAGGGCGTCCATGTGAGCGGAACAAAGGACAGCGCTTACTATTATTCGACCTACAATGCGCAGGATAAAAACCCGGTCAACAGTGATAAACCGAAAATCATGATTCTCGGCGGCGGCCCGAACCGTATCGGACAGGGAATTGAATTTGATTATTGCTGTGTGCACGCAGCTTTGGCATTGAAAAAGCTGGGATTTGAGACGATTATTGTCAACTGTAATCCGGAGACCGTTTCTACGGACTACGATACTTCTGACAAGCTGTATTTTGAGCCGCTGACGCTGGAGGATGTGCTGAGTATTTACAATAAAGAAAAACCGGTGGGCGTGATTGCTCAGTTTGGCGGACAGACACCGCTCAATCTGGCCTCTGATCTGGAGAAAAACGGCGTGAAGATCCTCGGGACGCCACCGGCAGTCATTGATCTGGCTGAGGACCGCGACCGGTTCCGCGCTATGATGGAGAAGCTGGAAATTCCGATGCCGGAATCTGGCATGGCAGTTACCGTAGAAGATGCGCTGGAGATCGCAGAGCGGATTGGATATCCGGTGATGGTGCGGCCTTCTTACGTGCTGGGCGGCCGTGGAATGGAAGTGGTTTATAATAAGGAAAGTATGGTTGGATACATGAAAGCAGCCGTGGGCGTGACACCGGATCGTCCGATTTTGATCGACCGTTTTCTGATGCATGCTATCGAGTGTGAGGCGGACGCAATTTGTGACGGTACGCATGCGTTTGTACCTGCGGTGATGGAGCATATTGAGCTGGCAGGCGTACATTCCGGGGATTCTGCGTGTATCATCCCTTCCCGCCATCTGAGCGAGAAAAGTGTGGCTACTATCAAGGAATACACCCGCAGAATTGCGGAGGAGATGCATGTCAGTGGTTTGATGAATATGCAGTACGCGATCGAGAATGATAAAGTATATGTACTGGAGGCCAACCCGCGGGCATCGCGTACCGTTCCGCTAGTATCCAAGGTTTGCAATATCCGTATGGTGCCGCTGGCGATCGATATTATGACCGGTGAGCTGACAGGAAGAACTTCACCGGTGCCGGAGCTGAAGGAGCAGAATATTCCGTATTACGGAGTGAAGGAAGCTGTGTTCCCGTTCAATATGTTCCCGGAGGTTGACCCGCTGTTGGGACCGGAAATGCGTTCAACCGGCGAGGTTCTGGGACTTTCCGACAGCTGGAGCGAGGCATTCTACAAGGCTCAGGAGGCGACACAGACGAGACTTCCATTGTCCGGTACGGTGCTGATCAGCGTAAACGATAAGGATAAGCCGGAGGTAGCTGAGATTGCAAAAGATTTCGCATCGTGTGGTTTCCGCATCCTGGCGTCGAAGCATACGAAGCGTGTGCTGGCGGAAGCAGGGATTGAGGCAGATCTGGTACATAAACTGCAGGAAGGTAGACCGAACATCCTGGATCTCATTACGAATGGCAAGATTGATATGATTGTCAACACGCCGGGAGGAGAGGAACACGGCTGGGATGACAGCTATCTGAGAAAAGCAGCTATCCGCAAGAAGATTCCTTACATGACCACGATAGCTGCGGCAAAAGCGACTGCAAGCGGTATTAAAGTCATGAAGACGCGCGGCGCCGGTGAGGTGAAATCTTTGCAGGAACTGCACGGACAGATTAAAGAGAAATAAAAAGCATTTGAAAAATGGGGCTGTGGTATGAAGGAAATATAAAACCTTCGTGCCACAGCTCCATTTGGCTGTAATAGGTATTGTTCACAGAAATTTAGAAAACATTTATATTTCCGGTATTGATTTATGCCAAACGTATCTTTATAATGTAACATGTCGGAAGTTTTGAAGGAACTTCCTTTATTTCGCGGCAGCGATATGTCAACGAGCAAACATATATACGTATTGAACTGCTCATATTCAATAAGGTATAAGTTTTGCGAGTTTGCATCAATGAACCTGCATAACATATATGGTATGATTGGCAGGGTCAGATGAGGAGGAGAGCATGGATAACAACCAGCAAAAAGACAATCGTCCGTCCGGCGGCGGAAATGGAAATCAGAACGGGCCGAATAAAAATCGATCCACATTTACGGTATTTTTGGTGATTTCTCTTATTACGCTTCTAGTCATGGCGATGTTCAATAATCTGAGGAATTCCACGACAGCGGTTGAGACGACTTATGATGAGTTTTTAAACCGCCTGGACCGGGGAATGGTGGAGAGCGTGGTCATCACTTCCACGAAGATCGAGTTCAAACAGAACGCGATCGGTGAGGTGGTGGATAAGCTGCAGGGGCATGGAAGCCTGTCTTATTATACAGGAAATCCGAATGACCCGGATCTGGTAAAGCGGCTTGTGGCAGCAGGTGTGGCTTTTAAAAGGGAGATACCCGATACGACTTCCAATCTGATACTGGAAGTGGTAGTTACCTTTATTCTGCCGCTTTTGTTTATCTGGATTTTGTTTGCGTTTGTCATGCGCAGGATGGGCGGTGGAAGCGGCGGCATCATGGGTGTCGGAAAGAGCAAGGCCAAGGTGTATGTTCAGAAAGAAACAGGTGTGACGTTCAAGGACGTTGCAGGTCAGGAGGAAGCAAAGGAATCTCTGCAGGAGGTTGTGGATTTCCTTGAGCATCCCGGAAAATATACGACGATTGGCGCGAAACTGCCAAAGGGAGCTTTGCTTGTCGGACCTCCAGGAACTGGTAAAACGCTTTTGGCGAAGGCGGTTGCAGGAGAGGCCAAATGTCCGTTTTTCTCACTTTCCGGTTCTGATTTTGTGGAAATGTTTGTCGGCGTGGGTGCGTCCCGTGTCCGCGATCTGTTTGAAGAGGCGAAGAAAAACGCGCCGTGTATCATTTTTATTGACGAGATTGACGCGATCGGAAAGAGCCGTGACAGCCGTTACGGCGGCGGAAATGACGAGCGTGAGCAGACTTTGAATCAGCTTCTGGCAGAGATGGATGGTTTTGATACGTCCAAGGGACTTCTGGTACTTGCAGCGACGAACCGTCCGGAGGTACTTGACCAGGCGCTTCTGCGTCCGGGCCGTTTTGACCGTCGGGTTATTGTGGATCGTCCGGATCTCAAGGGTCGTGTAGATGTCCTGAAAGTGCATGCGAAGGACGTTCATATGGATGAGACCGTGGATCTGGAAGCAATCGCACTGGCGACTTCCGGGGCAGTGGGTTCTGATCTTGCGAATATGATCAATGAGGCTGCTATTCTCGCTGTCAAGAAGGGGCGTCAGGCCGTATCGCAAAAGGATTTGTTCGAATCAGTGGAGATCGTTCTGGTCGGCAAGGAAAAGAAAGATCGTATTTTGAGCAAAGAGGAGCGGAGAATAGTTTCTTATCATGAGGTTGGCCATGCGCTTGTGAGCGCGCTTCAGAAGCATTCCGAGCCGGTTCAGAAAATCACGATCGTGCCGCGTACGATGGGAGCGCTCGGCTATGTGATGAATGTACCGGAAGAAGAAAAATATCTGAACACGGAAAAAGAAATCCGTGCAATGCTGGTGGAATTCGTGGCCGGTCGTGCTGCTGAGGAGATTGTGTTTGATACCGTGACAACAGGTGCGGCAAATGATATTGAGAAAGCGACGCGGATTGCGCGTGCGATGGTAACACAGTACGGAATGTCAAAGCGTTTTGGTCTGATGGGACTGGAGGTACAGGCGAACCAGTACCTGGATAACCGCCCGATCATGAACTGCAGCGAGGCTACTGCGGCAGATGTGGACCAGGAGGTCATGCAGGTACTCAAAGATTCTTATGATGAGGCAAAACGTCTGCTTACAGAGCATCGTGCGGCCCTTGATCAGATCGCAGCGTTCCTGATTGAAAAAGAGACCATCACCGGAAAAGAATTTATGAAGATATTCCGCGAGGTGGAGGGAATTGAGGAGACAGATGAAAAAGAACCAGTTTCCAGGATTTCCGAGAAAGAAGGAAAAGAACAGGAGACAAAGCTTCCCCCTGTGATCGAACTGCCGGGAGAGGTTGCAGAACCAGCAGGACCTGAGGCTGGGGAGGCAGAAGCATCCGAGGTGACGACAGATGCGGGCGAGAGCGTAGCGGATGGGACCCCGGAGGAATCTGAAGATTCCCGCGAAAAAGCGGCAGATGGGAAGCCGGAAGAATCAGGCGAGAGTGTCATAGATGAGAAGCCGGAAGTATAAATAACAGGAAACATAATGACAGAAAAGCTACCGTTCAAATATAGATTTGTGCGGTGGCTTTTTTCAAAGGGGAAATTTTGAAATATATCCTTTTGTATCCGCACCCCTGCTTTATTTTTCCATATTATCGACCAATAACATATTCAGCTGTTCCCCTCTTTTGAGATCCTTTTTTGTAAAAAGCAACTGGTGGCGGAATTCTTCTGTCAGTTCCTGTGGTTTCAGTGTGATCACACATTTAAAGGCACACGGCATCAGATCCGTACTGGAAATTCCGCAGAGAAGTCCCGTCGTAAAATCTCTCAGATCCAGTGGATTAAAAATATACAAAAGGTCTTCTTCCAGCGGGTTATACTGGTTTACAAAAGAAAAACGAATTAACATATCACTATAAAGAACTTTTCCCGTGTAAAAAGTTTCACTGCTTCTGCCATTTGCAGACACAGAACAGATCGACAAGGTTGCCTCGTATTTTCCCGGTTCTCCTGTCTTTTCGTAAATGTCTATGATTCCATCTTTTGTCCGCTGATAACGTCCATCGTAAAAATAAAAATATAATCTCTGTGCCTGGAAAAAAGGGCTTTTCTGGTTTCTGTGCGGTGCGCTGAGGACCTGCTTGGTCGATTCAGGAAGATAGGCGGTGAGCTGTGTCATTGATACCTGAAGTACCTGGCTGATCTCATACAATGTTTCAATATCAACTGCAATTTCTCCGTTTTCGTATTTACATACGGTAGCTCGGCTTTTGTGGATCGCATCCGCCAGATCCTGCAGCGTCAGCTTTCCTGCCTTTCGGTATTTTCGTATCTGTTCTCCTACATAACGGGTAAAATCACTCATTTTGTTTCCTCATACTATCTATTATTTTTACTTTTTTCTTTTCTGTGCAATTATACTCAATAAATAGGATGTTTGTAAAGTTATAAGAAACTTTTAAGATATAAAATTTCTTATAAAGAAATTTATGGCGTTTGCACTTATATTTATTTCGGTTAATATAGAGCTGTTGGGTTGGAAATGGTCTGGCCTTTCATTTAACTTATACTTAAAGAGGGGAAATTGAAAATGAAAGAAAAAGGAAGTAGTTTTTCCGGTTCAATCGGCTTCGTTCTGGCAGCTGCCGGAAGCGCGGTAGGTGTGGGAAATATCTGGAGATTCCCGTATCTTTGTGCAAAAGATGGCGGTGGTCTGTTCTTACTGGTTTATCTGGTGCTGGTACTGACCTTTGGATTTGTCTTGCTGACAACAGATGTGGCAATCGGACGGAAAACAAAGAAAAATGCACTTCGGGCATTTGGAGCACTTCATCCGAAATGGAAATTTTTGGGAAATCTCACATTTCTTGTTCCGGCACTGATTATGACTTATTATTCTGTCATCGGTGGATGGATCATGAAATATTTCTTTGAATACATTGTGTCAGATGGATCGGAAGCGGCTGCTGATACATATTTTTCATCGTTTATCACTGCGGACATTGCACCAATCGTATTTATGCTGATCTTTCTGGTGCTGACAGCCTGGATCGTATTTCACGGTGTGGAGAAGGGGATTGAAAAGTTTTCCAAGGTCATTATGCCGGGGCTGATCCTTCTGATCTTGATTATTGCTGTATTTTCACTGACTCTGTCTCATACAGATGGTGATGGTACGGTCCGCACAGGTTTGCAGGGATTATCCGTTTATCTCAAACCTGATTTTAGCGGACTGACTGTAAAACGTTTCCTGGAAATCCTTCTGGATGCCATGAGCCAGCTGTTCTTTTCACTGAGCGTTTCGATGGGAATCATGATTACTTATGGCTCTTATGTAAAAAATGAAGTGAATCTGAACAAGGCGACAAACCAGATTGAAATTTTTGATACTGGCGTTGCGTTTCTTGCAGGAATGATGATCATCCCGGCTGTATTCGTTTTTCTCGGGAATGATGGAATGGCTTCCGGCCCAAGCCTTATCTTCATTTCACTGCCAAAAGTTTTTGATGCAATGGGTGTGCTTGGCCGTCCAGTGGCAATCGCATTTTTCCTGATGATGGGTTTTGCTGCGCTGACTTCCTGTGTATCTGTTATGGAAACACTGGTTGCAAACTGTATGGAACTTTATCATAAACCACGTAAAAAAATGTGCGGCGCTGTCAGTATTTATGCACTGATCACTGCTGTACTGATCTGCCTTGGATACAACAAGCTGTATTTTGAATTAAAACTTCCAAATGGTTCTGTGGGACAGCTTCTGGATGTCATGGATTATATCAGCAACAGTTTTCTGATGCCGTTTATCTCACTGATGACAAGCATTCTGATTGGATGGGTGATCGGCCCTGAATGGATTGTAGGGGAAGTAGAACGAAACGGAGAACATTTTAAACGTGCCGGTCTATATCGTTTTATGATCCGGTATGTTGTTCCGGTCGTAATGCTGATTCTGTTCCTGGTATCGACTGGACTGGCAGATCGGATCTTCTGAGTGGCTGTCTTACACCGGATGTGGTAAAAGAAATGGTGTATTAGGCAGCTGATTATTTCAGATATGGCAGGATGTTATCATTTTAATGAAAACGGAGCGGGTCACTGTACGAACATTGTGTTTATACAGTGGCTCTCTTTGCGTTATTTTTTAACATAATTCTTACATTTTTAAAAATAACCTTAAGTTTTGCAAAGAAAAGTTGAATTAAACGAATGAACATGCTATGTTAGTCAAGGTAAAAAACAAATGAGGTGATTTTTTGGATATTTTAAAGAAAATACAGGAGTGTGCGAAACAGTATCCACAGCGCATTGCGTTTCGGCGGGGCTGTGAGGACGCGATTTCTTATGGAGAGCTTTGGGATTACTCAGAACGGCTGGCTGCATGGTTGATGGAACATGCGGATGAAGACAGGACACCCATGGCGGTGTACGGACATAAGCATCCATGGATGCTGGTATGCTTTCTGGCGTGTGTGAAGTCGGGACGGGCGTACTGCCCGATTGATATTTCTGTGCCGGATGCGCGGGTGGAGGCAACGCTTGCAGCGCTCCCGTCCAGGTATGTGCTTGCAACAGAGGAGCTTTGCGCGGATGTCGGAGAAAAGCAGGTGCTTGGGCTGGATGCTTTGAGACATATTTTAGGTGATGAGGACGGCTTTTGGCGAGGAGCAGAGCAGAAGCAGACAGATTCTGCAACAGGCAAGGAAAAGATCGGTTTCAATACAGACGGGAAAGAAATTCTGCATGTAATAGCGGAAGAAAACTGGGTGCATGGGAATGAGACGTATTATATTATCTTTACGTCCGGCAGTACAGGAACGCCCAAAGGCGTACAGATCACGGCAGATTGCCTGAATTATTATCTGGATTGGTCCACGGGACTTGGGAGCAGCCCGGAGGCAAAGCAGGGGCAGGTATTTTTGAATCAGGCTCCGTTTTCCTTTGACTTGTCGGTGATGGATCTGTATACGTCGCTTGCGAGCGGTGGAACGCTTTATTGTCTCGAAAAAACAGTACAGTCGGACTATCGTGCGTTGCTGCAGGGGCTTGCGGCATCAAAAGCACAGGTTTGGGTTTCTACTCCGTCGTTTGCGGATGTCTGTCTTTCTGATAAGAGTTTTGATCGAGAATTACTGCCTGAACTGGAAGTGTTTCTGTTTTGCGGAGAGACGCTGACAAAC
This sequence comes from bacterium 1XD42-54, assembly GCA_003612585.1. Lineage (GTDB taxonomy): Bacteria > Bacillota > Clostridia > Lachnospirales > Lachnospiraceae > Choladousia. Next base: position 515,373 of record RAZH01000001.1, on the reverse strand, counting down.
AAGACGGCGCGGAAGCTGCAGGAACGTTTTCCAGGGGCAAAGGTTATCAATACATACGGTCCGACGGAATCTACAGTTGCTGTGACAGATGTGCTTGTGACGCAGGAACTTGCAGTTTTGGAAGAGCCTCTGCCGGTTGGCAGTCCGAAACCAGGTACAAAAATTGAAATATGGGATGAGGATGGAAACGTTTTGCCGGAGGGCGAAAAGGGTGAGATTATTATCCTTGGCGATACGGTTAGTACAGGATATTATGGAAGGCCGGATTTGACGGAAAAATCATTTTTTGTGTCTGAGCATTGTGTGCGAGGTTATCATACCGGAGATAAAGGCTACTTGAAAAACGGGATGCTGTACTACTGCGGAAGAATTGATTTGCAGATCAAGTTGCATGGATACCGGATTGAGCTGGAGGATGTGGAGAGCAATATTTCCAAATTGCCGCAGGTGGAACATGCGGTGGTGGTACCGGGGATACGCGGCGGGAAGGTATCCAGTCTGACGGCGTATATTGTGAAGCGGCCTTTGGAGGACAATTGTGCGTCAGTTTCCGGATCAGGAAGCGAGCGTACTGTGGATGAGCTGGCAAAGCTGCGCAGTGATCTGAAACAATTTCTGCCGGATTATATGATACCGAAAAAAATTGTTTTTGTGGATGAATTACCGATGACCAATAATGGCAAGGTGGACCGGAAGCGGCTTGCTCAGGATGGCGTTTCGGGTAGAAAGACTACATGTGTGGAACCAAATAAGGCAATATTGACGAAGAATCATGAAGTGCAGAAGAGCGGAGGAACAGTCGAATGAGTTATTATGAAGGACTGCCGTTTTTCCTGCTTCTGGTGCTGGTGCTTTTGGTGGCAGCAGTGCTTGGATGGATGGAAAAACCGCTCGGGCAATATGGCTTTGTTGTTTCGTTGATCTTCGCGGCACTTATTTTCGGGGGAAAGCCGGAATCACTTTTTTATCTCCTGCTGTTTTATGGCTGGTCGATGCTGCTGATTTTTGGCTATGCGCGTCTTCGCAGCAGGCAGGGAAGAAAGGCTGGTGTTTATCACGCAGTGGTATTGCTCGCTTTGCTGCCGCTTGTATTGTGTAAGGTGACGCCGCTGTTTCATTTGAATATTTTTGGATTTATCGGAATTTCTTACCTGAATTTCCGCGTGATTCAGATTTTGATCGAGCTGTATGACGGTGTGATCAAGGAAGTGTCGTTTGCAGAGACAACGGCGTTTCTCGTATTTTTTCCAAGTTTTTCCTCTGGTCCGATTGACCGGAGCAGGAGGTTTGGGGCCGACTGGTCGCGAAAGCTTTCGCGGGAAGCCTATATGGAGCTGTGTGGCCGCGGGTGTTGGAAACTTTTGCTCGGAGCCGTCTATAAGATGGTGCTGGCAGCTGCAGCCTACAAAGTGATGGGTTATTTTGAGACAGGACATATCTGGTATCAGTGGGTTGTGTATGCTTATGCGTACGGCGCGTATCTGTTTTTTGATTTTGCGGGTTATTCTCTGATGGCGGTGGGCAGCTCTTATATCCTTGGGATCGAATTGCCCGATAATTTTAATCTGCCGTTTATCAGCAAGGATATCCGCGAATTTTGGGACCGCTGGCATATTTCGCTGTCCCACTGGTTCCGGGATTTCGTGTTTACGCGGTTTGTGATGTTCAGTGCAAAGAAAAAATGGTTTTCAAGCAGATTGCAGCGAGCATGTGTCGGGTTTTTTGTGAACATGGGGATTATGGGATTGTGGCACGGCGTGAGCGTCTCGTATATTCTGTATGGCCTGTATCACGGTGCGCTTCTGGCTGGCACTGAAGTTTATCAGAAAAAATCATCTTTTTATAAAAAGTATAAAGCAAAGAAATGGTATCAGGCGGCATCCTGGTTTGTAACGATGCAGCTTGTGATGTTCGGTTTCTTCCTGTTTTCCGGAAAACTGGTGGAGCTGATTGGATAGTTATTGAATGAAAGGAAGAGGAGAAAAGCCATGAGAGAAGAAGTTTTGGAACTGCTTGCAGAAATTTGTGAGGATGACGGAGTAAAAGAAGACATGGAACTGGAGCTGTTTGAGTCCGGATTGATGGATTCTCTGGGATTTGCAGAGTTTCTGGTGGAGCTGGAGGAGCAGTTTGAGATCGTGATTTCACCGTCTGAAGTGGAACGTGGAGATATTAACACACCGGAGAAAATACTTGCTCTGGTAGAAGCGAGGAGATAAACGGTGCGGCGGGTAAAAGCATTTCTGGTGGCGCTTTTGCTTTTTGCAGGAACAGTTCTCGGGTGCCATTTTTATATTGGAAACTGCGTGGCGGTAAACAACCCTCAGTTTTCCATGTGGTCGGAAGAAGAGAAGGGAAAATCTCTCGCAGCGCTGACGCAGAATATGAACGAAGCGTGTATACCGGTATTCGGTTCGTCTGAATTTCAGCACGGAGCAGATACCGCGTATCATCCGGCGCAGGTATTTGCAGGGAACCGTTTCAATCCCATGCTGATTGGCGCAGGATATTATCAGTGTCTAAGCCATGCGGTGACTCTGGCAGCGATCGAAGACAGCATGACCATGAGAAAAGCGGTTCTGATTGTTTCTCCGCAGTGGTTCCGAAAGACCGGCGTGGTCGATCAGGCGTATACATCCCGTTTTTCAGAAACCTTATATGCGGGAATGCTGGAAAACGAGAAGCTGAGCGAGGAGACGAGATCCTATATTTCTGAGCGAACCCACAAGCTGATTGGCAGTGTGGATCAGAAAACCTTAGATCATGTGGATCTGCATGAGAAAGTATTGTGGAAAAAAGAGGGCAATGTTCTGGAAAATCTTCAGGAAACGATCTGGGAGAATTTTCTGTATGAAAAAGAGCTTTTTTCGATCAGTACAAAGGTGACGGCAGCAGGAATTGAAAAAGGCGACGGTCTGGTGTCAGAGGATATTGCTCCGGACTGGGAAGCGCTGATCGAGCAGGCGGAAGCAGCTGGCGAGGAGGAGAACCAGAATGAGTTTTTTATGGACGCTGTCAGCTATAAACTGATACAGCCGTATCTGGACGAGAAAAAGGACAAGGACAAAGACGCAGTAAACGGTTATCAAAATTCTCCGGAATACGATGATCTGCGCTGCTTCCTTCAGGTGTGTCAGGAACTTGATATCACACCTATGCTGGTCATCCTTCCGGTGAACGGTTATTACTATGATTTTACCGGGTTCCCGAAAACGGCCCGGGAGGGCTACTATAAAAAGGTACTCGGCGTAGCTGCGGAATACGGCGCGCAGGTTGCTGATTTTTCCGGTGAGGAATACACAAAGTATTTCTTCAAGGACCGGGTTCATATCGGAAAGAAAGGATGGGTGATGGTCTGTGAAAGCCTTTATCAATTCTATCAAGAAGATTAAGGAACGTCCGCGGCTGCAGTTTTTGTGGAGCGTGTGCGGCTTCTATGTGTTGATGATGACGTTGTATCTGTATTTTATGCTGGCGAATCTGTCCAGCGCGCCGAAGTTTGTGTACGCGCAGTTTTGATTTGTGGATTGAGTAAGAAGTGAGCAGGTATGCAAGCTATATAAAGGAATTGAATTAAAAAACATAAAACACAGGAATCTGAAAAAGAGGCCTGTGTTTTTGTTTGTTGCATAATGTTTTGATAAGTATCAGATACAAAACAAAGTAGTTTTTAAAGAAATAATATATTGTTTTGGGAACTTGTATAAAATGAACTTTTTGGTTTCAATATGTGGGGAAATGAACTATAAATAAACTTTTTTAAATAAAACATTGAACTTTTTCGTGTGACATGGTAGAATATCCAAGAAAATGAACTTCTGGTTTTAATTAAGGAGGTTTTACAGTGGAAAACACTACTTTTGCGAATAGGCTGAATGAAGCGATGGAGCAGTGTGGGCTGAAGCAGGTAGATCTGATACGGGCCGCGGAGGCGGCAGGGGTAAAGCTTGGAAAAAGTCAGGTGAGCCAGTATGTCAGCGGAAAAGCGGTTCCCAGAAAAAATATTGCGGCGTTTCTGGCTGAAACGCTGGGAGTTAAGATGGAATGGCTCTATGGGGCGTCAAACGTCTTGGCAAAACAGAATAATTTGACAGAACAAAATGAATATGGAGTGCCGAAAGGAGAAACAAAAATGAGGGAATTTAAGAAATCAACAAAGCTCGATAATGTATTATATGACGTCAGAGGACCTGTTGTAGAAGAGGCGACGAGGATGGAAGATAACGGAACGAGTGTCCTGAAGCTCAACATCGGGAACCCGGCGCCGTTTGGATTCCGGACGCCGGACGAAGTGGTCTATGATATGCAAAGGCAGTTGACGGAATGTGAGGGCTATTCGGCAGCCAAAGGACTTTTTTCCGCGAGAAAGGCGATTATGCAGTATGCGCAGCTGAAAAAGATCCCGAACGTTTCGGTGGATGACATCTATACAGGAAATGGTGTCAGTGAGTTGATCAATCTGAGTATGTCAGCGCTTCTGGACAATGGGGATGAGGTGCTTGTTCCGTCGCCGGATTATCCTTTGTGGACGGCGTGTGTCACACTTGCGGGCGGTACAGCCGTTCATTATATTTGTGACGAGGAGGCAGAGTGGTACCCTGATATGGATGATATCCGGAAAAAGATTACAGACAAGACAAAAGCGATCGTACTGATCAATCCGAATAACCCGACAGGCGCTCTGTATCCGCGCGAGGTATTGCAGCAGATTGTGAACATAGCGAGAGAGCATCAGCTGATGATCTTTTCGGATGAAATATATGATCGTCTGGTGATGGACGGAGAGGAGCATGTTTCAATTGCTTCGCTGGCTCCGGATCTGTTTTGCGTGACTTTTAGTGGTCTGTCAAAATCACATATGATCGCAGGATTCCGGATTGGCTGGATGGTGCTGAGTGGTAATAAAGCTGCGGCAAAGGATTATATTCAGGGCCTGAATATGCTTTCCAACATGCGTCTGTGTTCCAATGTACCGGCGCAGTCCATCGTACAGACAGCGCTTGGCGGGCATCAGAGCGTAAATAATTATATTGTGCCGGGTGGGAGGATTTATGAGCAGCGTGAATTCATTTATAAAGCCCTGAATGACATTCCGGGTGTGAGCGCCGTAAAACCAAAGGCTGCGTTTTATATTTTCCCGAAACTTGATGTAAAGAAATTCAATATCTGGAACGATGAAAAATTTGCACTGGATCTGCTGCGTGAGAAAAAGATTCTGATCGTTCATGGCGGTGGTTTTAACTGGAAAGAACCGGACCATTTCCGGGTGGTTTATCTGCCGCGGATCGAGGTTTTGAAAGACGCTACCATACAACTGAGAGACTTCCTTGAAACATACAGACAGTAGTTTTTGGGAAAGGGTTCAGGCAGTAGTTGACAAGCGAGTTCCCTGGCGGTACAATGAAACCGACAGATTGTCGATATCTATTACGCAGGATGGGAAAATAAGTGAGAATTGTAAAAGAGGCAGAGGAGCGCAGAAATGAGATACTGGATGTGGCGGAGCGCCTGTTTGGGATGAAAGGCTTTGACCACACCAGTACCAATGATATTTTAAATGAAGTCGGGATTGCCAGGGGTACCTTGTACTATCATTTTAAGTCAAAAGAGGATATTCTGGATGCTATGATCGGACGTATGACAGGACAGATTGTTGCGGCAGCGAAGGCAATTGCCGGACAAAAGGAAGTACCGGTGCTGCAGCGTCTGACGATGACTCTTCTGGCTTTGAATGTGGATAATGACCTCGGACACGAGGTGATGGAGCAGGTTCATAAGCCGCAAAACGCGCTGATGCATCAGAAAATGATGGAGCGGCTGCTGCGAGAGGTGAATCCAGTGATCACGGAGCTGGTAAACGAGGGTATCGCTCAGGGGCTTTGCCGGACAGATTATCCGGCTGAGGTGGTAGAGATGACGCTCCTATATTCATGTACCGTGTTTGATGAGCTGTCCGGGTACGGGGAGGATGAGCGGCAGAAAAAGGCGATGGCGTTTGTCTACAATCTGGAACGGATGTTGGGCATGGAAGGCGGAAGTTTGCAGGAAGCTATCCTGCCGGCATTGCAAAATACCGGTGCTGCACGCTGAGCCAGAAGGCAGAGTGAAAGGAGTGCTTTGCATTTTGCTTGCGGATGGAACAAAAGCCAGGAGGTTTTGTTCCATTGCTGGTGCCTGTAAAGCATATTTTTTTTTATTTTATTATCGACAGTCAGACGGTCAGTAAAAAGGAGATAAAAGATGGAACAGAAAAAAGCAAACAGAAACAGTAATTTTTCAAAATTTATGCTTCTTTGGGCAGGAGAGTTGGTCTCGTCAGTTGGCGGCGGCTTGACGAGCTTCGGACTGGGGGTGTATGTGTTTCGACAGACGGGAAGCGCTGCCAGTATGGCACTGATAACGCTGCTTGCATTTTTGCCCACGCTGGTGCTCAGTGTTCCGGCGGGGGTGCTGGCGGACCGATATGACAGAAGAGTGCTGATGATGGTGGGAGACGGATTTTCTGCGCTTGGGCTGATTTATATTCTGGTCTGTATGCTTCGCGGCGGGGCTGAATTTTATGAGATTTGCATCGGTGTACTGATAAGCGCTGCATTTTCGGCACTGCTTGAGCCGGCATACCGTGCAACAATTACGGATTTGCTGACCAGGGAAGAGTATTCGAGAGCAAGCGGCCTTGTCAGTATTGCAGGGAGTGCAAGGTATCTGGTATCGCCGATTTTGGCGGCTGTATTGCTTGCGGTCAGTGATATCAAGCTCTTGCTGGTGATTGATATCGGTACCTTTTTTCTCACAGTTGTCTCTACGGCGGTTGTAAAGCGAGGGATAGCGGTGAAAAAGACACGGAAGGAAGAAACGGTTCGGGAGAGCTTGCGGCAGGGCTGGAAGGCAGTGACGGAACACAGGGGCGTGCGGCTCCTGATTGCGGTTTCCGCAGCAATCACATGCTTTATGGGGACGCTTCAGGTTTTGGCAGAACCTTTGATTCTGGATTTTGCGGACAGTGTGACGCTCGGAGTCGGTGAGACAGTCTGTGCGAGCGGGATGCTGGCCTCCGGTATTTTTCTGGGTGCAAAGGGAATCAGAGGCAGTTATGTGAAAGTGTTGTGCGGCTCGCTGTTTGTGGCAGGAATCGGGATGGTTGGCTTTGGGATAAGGGAAAATAAATATATCATCTGTGTGTTTGGGTTTCTATTTTTTGCAATGCTGCCGTTTGCAAATAACTGCCTCGATTATCTGGTACGGACGAATATTCCGGACGAACTTCAGGGAAGGGCCTGGGGGCTGATTGGTTTTTTGTCACAGATCGGATACGTGGTAGCTTATGGGGCCGCTGGGATTACTGCGGATTATCTGGCAGAACGGTTTCAGATTGGAGTCGGCAGAGGTGCAGCCGGGGTAATTATGGCAGCCGGGGTTTTACTGAGTGTGACTGCGTTGCTGTTATATCCAGCCAGAAGTGTACGGGCGCTGGAGCGGCAAAAACGGTGAGGAGATATGGCTGAATGCGGATCTCCCGGCAAGAAAAGCCCAGAAAGAAAACAATACGGGCTGAGGCCGGAACGAAAGTAGTGAGAATAAAATTTGGGAGGAAAGCCTTGTGACTGGAATTTTGAAATATGGTGTACGTAAGACTCTGGTATGGAATGACATCAGACGCAGCAGGATGTTGGCTGTTGCGACAATGATTTTTATGGCTGTATCGGCTATGTTTATGGCGCTCACAGTACTGTTGGGGATTAGTTTGCTGCATTCGATCAATACGCTGATGGAACAGGCTCGTACTCCCGATTTTTTGCAGATGCATACGGGAGACTTGGATGAAAAATCGCTTCAGGAATTTGCCGATGACCATGCGCAGATCCGGAACTGGCAGGTGAGCAGGCTATTAAATTTGGAGAATGCAGCAATCATGCTGGGAAACTACAGTCTTGCGGACAACACGCAGGACAACGGATTGTGTGTGCAGGGGCAGAACTTTGATTATCTGCTGGATCTAGAAGGCATGATGCCGGAGGTGCGGCCGGGGGAAGTGTATGTGCCGGTTTGTTACCGTGCTATGTACCAGCTCAAAAAAGGAGATCTTATGCAGGCAGGAAGCCGGGAGTTTATGATTGCCGGTTTTATTCGGGATGCGCAGATGAATTCGATGATGGCGTCTTCTAAACGCTTTCTGATTCATCCTAAGGATTATGAAACGGTGCGGGAACAGGGACAAGAAGAATATTTGATTGAATTTCTGCTGGAAGAAGGAACGAAAAGCAGCGAGTTTGGTACTGCCTATACAGAGAGCGGGCTTCCGGCAAACGGTCCGATGATTACAAAACCGCTTATTCGTATGATGAATGCACTGTCTGACGGGACGATGATTGCGGTGATTTTTCTGGTGAGCATGGTAATATTGCTGATTTCTTTGCTGTGTATTCAGTTTATTCTGAGATTACAATTGGAAAAAGAAAGACAGGAAACAGGGATGCTAAGAGCACTTGGATTCAGGAAAAAACGAATCAGACAGCTGTATTTTACCAAATATATTCTGTTGTCTGTGTGCGGGGCAACAACGGGCTTTTTGCTGGCTTGTCTGCTTTGCGGGCCACTGACAAGGCAGATGCAGGAGTTGTATGGCGCACCGCGGTTCAGCTGGAAGTTGGGTATCCTTTCATTTCTGGCAGCATTTGCGGTGGAGACAATTCTTTTGCTTTCGGTTTTACATACCCTGAAAAAGTCAGAGGGACTTACGATACTGGAAGCTCTGTTTCCAGGACAGGTACAGAAGAAAAGAGATACCCGGAGGCAGTATTTGCTGATTAGTTTTGTGACAACTGCGTGTATGTTTTTGGTCTTCGTTCCGAAAAACCTCCACAGTACACTTTCTTCCTCTGAATTTGTGACACATATGGGAATCGGGAATGCGGAGATTCGCATGGATGTCAGAGAAAACCAAGATTGGGATACCGAGGCCGACCAAAATGGAGAAATGACTGAGCTGGATGAGACGACGGTTCCCCGGATTGCTGCGGCGCTTGCAGCTGATCCGAAAGTGGAGCGTTATGTGGTTCTTCAGACAAAAACAGGTCGGGTTGAGCTTCCTAATGGAACTCTCTGTGACCTGAAGGTTGAGACAGGGGATCATACGGTATTTCCGGTCAGTTATCAGGCGGGCAGACCGCCGGAACTGGAAACGGAGCTGGCGGTATCTGTTTTGTGTGCGGAAGAGTTTGACGTAACAATAGGAGATACACTTACGCTGCAAAACGAGGACAGAGCGTTTGCCTGTACAGTGTGCGGGATTTATTCGGACATTACAAATGGCGGAAAGACAGCAAAGGGAGCCTTTGGCCTGTGGGAGGAAAGGCCTGCGGCGTGGAGCGTTTTGTATGTTACATTGAAAGAAGATGGACAGAAAGAAAATGTGTACAAAGCAGAAGCATTGGAAGGCAATACGCGAAAAGCGGCCACGTCAGAACGAAAGCAGTGGATGCAGGCTTATCAGCGGCTTGGCGCAGAGGTAACAGAGGTGGAAACTTATGTGCAGGAAACGTATGGTCAGACATTGAAAGAAATCCGTCTGGCGGCAGATGTTGCGGGCAGTACAGCAATCTTTATTATTTTTGTGGTTGCTGCGCTCTTTATGCGCCTGCTGGTAGAACAAAACCGCTATGATATTTCTTTACAGAAAGCACTTGGTTTTTCGACAGGGAGTATACGCAGGGTATATATGAAAAAAGGCATTTTGTTTATTGCAATGGGAATAGCGGCAGGTATTGTAACCGGAAATTTGCTGGGAGAGAAGTTGTGCGGGAGGGTGTTACAGTCGTTTGGAGCAGGAAATTTTCGGTTTGTAGTCCAGTGGGAACAGGCATTGCTGTTTTATCCGTCCGTAGTTCTCCTGACAGCAGGTATTGCTGTATGGATAGGGATCGCTGAAATTGAAAGAGTTCGGGCATTCGAATGCTGTATAGGGAAAACATAGTGGCTTGATAGGGATTTGGGGCGCTGTATGGGAAAAGAATAGCGGCATCATACAGGAGATACGTATATTATATTGGGAAAGGAATCAGGATTATGGAAGATTTGTTGCGTGTAGAGGCATTGTGCAGGGAGCCAATTTTGGATCGTGTTTCTTTTACGATGAACTCTGGTGAAATGGTAGCGATTATGGGACCGTCTGGCTCTGGGAAATCTACACTTTTATATCAGGTGGCCGGTATGGATCAGCCGACGAGTGGGAGGGTGTATCTGGCGGGACAGGAGATTACTGGGATTTCTGAGGAGAAGCGGGCAGAGATCAGGCTGCACAGGATGGGATTTGTATTCCAGCAGATGAATATGATGGGAAAGCTGAATATTCTGGACAATATTTTGTTGCCTGCTGCGGAGGCAAATCGCGTTTTACATAACAGGTCAAAATTGGAACTGCGAAAAGAAGCGGAAAGCTTGATGCAGAAGCTTTCTGTCTTAGAATTGAAGGAGCGCAGTATTACAGAGGTTTCAGGTGGGCAGCTACAGCGGGCGTGTATTTGCAGAAGCATGATCAACCGGCCGGAAATTTTGCTTGCAGATGAGCCGACGGGAGCACTGAACAAAAGCGCTGCCGCAGAGGTCATGGACACGTTTGTTAAGCTGAATCAGGAGGGAACGACGATTCTGCTGGTTACGCATGACAGTAAGGTTGCCGGCAGATGCGGCCGTATCCTGTATCTGCTGGATGGTCGCATTTGTGGGGAACTGCTGCTGCAAAGGCCCGGAGCCGGAACACAGAAGCGCAGAGAGGAGACTGTGAACCAGTGGCTTGAAATGATGGGATGGTAATGAGGGACAGTCAGATCGTGATACGAGCTGGACAAAGCACAGGCGGTCCGGTATTTTATTTCGCCTTGTGCGGCGGATCGGCCGGATATCCGCCGCGCAATTTCTGCATGCCGCGCTGCAGCGCGTCCCTCGAGTTTCTCCAGTCCGCGTCGCGGTTGCGGTAATCGAATTTATCAGCCAGCCATGTAAGTTCTTCTTCAATTCTTGCAAAATTCTGTTCCATCAGTGCAAACATGGCAGGATAAAATTCTGCTTTTTCTGTATCTTTTAAATAACGGTCGGCGCTGTCACAGAGTATGCCGAAATGATGCAGGCAGAAGCCCTGGCCGTTTTTGATCTTGGTACGAAACTCTTCGTCGTTTCGGTAGAGGTAAAAAAAGGTATCGAGATAGCGGTCAAACGTTTCCTGGATGCCCTGACAGATATAGCAGGAACAGTCGCGTTTCCGGGTCCATTTGGAGACTGCGTTCTGCTCCTGGGTATCCTGCGTACGACGAATCCGCCCAAGCAGTGAAGTCTTGCCAGGGGTAAAATCCCGGAAGGTTTCTTTCATTTCTTTTTGAATTTTCCTGTAATGTGTTTTTAAAATAAGAGCGTTACCCAGCGTATTGCCGTAGTCAAACATTTTTTTCATGTGTTCCCGGCAGAACCCGGCCTCGTCCGTCTGCTGGCGAATCTCGCTTTCCATATAGGAGGAACTGCTGCCAAGGACGAAATCAAGCATATCCCGCTCAAGCTTTCGTTCAATGAAACAGAGCGGACATTCGTCATGCTCTGCGACAGCATCATTCAGGGGGATGGTATAGAGTTTTTCTTTCATGTCTGGGGGCCTCCATTTTTTGATTTTCTGAGGTTCATTTTATCAGATTTCGTGGTTTCTGTACAGAAAAAGGCAAGTTTCCCGTTTCTGTATGTGCCGTGGCACAATTTCCTTGTCATGAAAATCCGGAAGCGTTATACTGGATGCAGAAAAAAGCAACTGCAAACGTATTGAAATCAGGAGGCCCCTGAAAAAGCGTCTCATGATTGCAAAGGAGATGATGCAACAGGAGGTGAAAGTTTATGTGCAATGTGCTGGTCAGTGCATGTCTGTTGGGTGTGAATTGCAGATACAATGGAATACCGAAGAAAAATGAGGACATTGCCCGCCTGATCGATACGGAGGGGATTCATCTGGTTCCGGTCTGTCCGGAACAGCTGGGCGGTATGGCGACACCGAGATGCCCGGCAGAGCGAAGAGGGCAGCTGATCATCAATGCCGCAGGAGAGGATGTGACAGCACATTATCTTCGTGGAGCAAGGGAAACATTGCGGATTGCTCAGCTGTATCATTGCAGTGTGGCGCTGCTCAAGGAGCGCAGTCCTTCCTGCGGCAGCAGGCAGATTTATGATGGTTCCTTTTCGGGAACACTGACTGAGGGAGCTGGTGTGACAGCCGCGTTGCTTCGGGAAAACGGGATAGCGGTGTTCGGAGAGAGCGAGGCGGAGCAGGTAGTGGAGCGTATTGGAGCAAAATAATGAAGATAAGAGGAACAGGATGAGGAGGGGAAATCGGCATGATTTTAGAGATTGGTACAGCTCCATGCAGAGTTTGAGGAGACTGCATGGAGGATGATTTGAGACAGATTTGTCTGAAATCGCTACCCCTGATAGCAGGGGCATCCTCAGACTTTGCTTTTTATGAGAAGAAATGGAAAAATCATAAAGGAGCAAAGATAAATGAACAAAAAAATAAATAACACATACAAAGAACTGAAAACTTTTCTGATTCTGTGGAGCACACAGTCATTTTCTCAGCTGGGAAGCAGTATGACTGCTTTTGCGCTTACTTTATGGCTGTATGAAAAGACAGGGTCCGCGCTGCAAACAGCGCTTTTGTCAATCTGTTCGTATGCGCCGTATGTTATCATGAGTATATTCGCAGGAGCACTCAGTGACAGATGGAACAAGAAAAGAACGATGCTGGCCTGTGATACGGCGGCAGCCTTGTGTACGGTGCTGATTTTTACGCTGCTGAGAGGCAATCTGCTGATGCCGTGGCACCTGTATCTTTTGAATGGTGTGAATGGTCTGATGAATACGGTACAGCAGCCGGCAAGTGATGTGGCGATGACCTTGATTATTCCGAAAAAACATTACCAGAGAACAAGCGGTCTGCGATCGTTTTCGCAGTCTGTGATTACGATTCTGAATCCGGTACTTGCGACGGCGCTGTTTACGCTTCTCGGAATGAATGCTGTCATAGCAGTGGATCTTGGTTCTTTTGTAATTGCTTTTCTGGCGCTGCTGTTTCTGATTGATGTTCCGCAAACAAACGGGAGCAGGACAGAAAAGAGAGAGTCGCTGTTTGCAGCAGCAGGAAAAGGGCTTGCATTTTTAAGAGAAAACGGTCTGATTCTCGTCCTCATTTTATTTCTGGCAGGCGTCAATCTGGTTGCTTCGGCATTTGATGCGGTACTACCGGCGTACGTTCTGTCTGTGCCAGTAGGCGGGGAGATGGTGCTTGGTCTGGTGACATCTGCGGCAGGTATCGCAACGCTGATTGGCAGCGTAGTGGTTACAGGAATGAAACGGCCGAAAAATCGTATTCGGATTATTTACATTACGATGCTCATTTCACTCAGCTTTGAAAATTTTCTGCTGGCATTTACAAGAGTTCCGGCTTTGTGGTGCCTGGGGCAGCTGATGGGCTGGCTGCCAGTTCCGATTATGAATGCAAATATGGATGTGATTCTTCGGACAACGATTCCTGTGGAATTACAGGGAAGAGTTTATTCGTGCAGAAATACACTTCAGTTCTTTACAATACCGGTCGGATTTTTCCTGGGGGGTTATCTGGTGGACAAAGTCTGCGAACCTCTGATGGAAAAAGCAGTTCCGGGAGGCATACTGAACCGGCTGTTTGGAGCCGGAAAAGGCTCAGGAGCAGCAATGGTACTGTTTCTTCTTGGGATTTTGGGTGTCGTGATCTGCCTGGTGTTCGGACGGATTTTGAAGAAGTACCGGTATGAGGAAACGTTATAAAAAAGCAGAAATAAAAGCAAATGTAGAAACACAGAAAAGTGCCGCATTTATTTTTGGAGGAAAGTGCCATGAGAATAGAACATGTTGCTTTATATGTGAAGGATCTGGAAAGAACAAAGGATTTTTTTATAAAATATTTTGAAGCACAGGCAAACGGGGGGTATCACAACCGGAAAACTGATTTTCGTTCTTACTTTTTAACCTTTGCAGATGGCGCAAGACTGGAACTTATGAACAGGCCGGATGCAGCGGAGAACAAAAAGGAACCTGCTCAGATGGGATATATCCATGTAGCATTCAGTGTGGGAAGCAAAGAGCGGGTGGATGAACTGACCGGCAGGCTTAAAACAGACGGGTACGAGGTAATCGGCGGACCGCGGACGACCGGGGACGGGTATTATGAAAGCTGTGTTCTGGATTTGGAAGGAAATCAGATTGAGATTACTGTGTGAAATTTGATGGTAGAATTTTTTGGTACATACATGTTTTCCATCATAAAACTAAACTAAACGGAGAACGAAATTTATGCTACCATGATAGTGTAAGTCTGACGCTTCTTTTTTGAATGGAGAGATTTCGATGAGTGAGAAAAGACGAGATAACCGTAGTCTTACCAATATTTCTGGAGAGTCGGACTTGCAATTATTAAACCAGAATGAGGAGCTTAACAAAATGGATGAAATGAAAAAACATATTTATGATGAAGTATAGCTCCCTTGCAGTATAATGAATCTGATAACAAATAGGAATTATGAGAGAAGCAATATAAAAATTAAGAAGAAAAATTAAGTGAAAAGAGAACTTGGAATTGTAAGATGTGGATTAGCCTGTTTTTTATGTGAAAATGACTGCCATAAAGGGTTATTATCAAAAATGAAGCCATACGGATTCACAGTATTTGCTAAAAGGTATGGGCTTGAAGCACTACTTGATTGCCTTGAAAGGAATGAGAAAAATGGAGTAATTTATCATCGGGAAGAATTGATTGGAGATTATGATAATTCGTATTTGCCTGACTGGAAAATCGAGCGTCAAGGAGATGGCATACTATGCAGGAATATATAAAGAACAGGGTACATGAATTGTACTGGAATGATGATATAAACTGTGCAAGGACAGCAATCATTTGTCTGAGTGAATTATTTGAAACCATGATTGAACCACAGGTAATTTGGTCTGCGGTTGGATTGCATGGTGCAGGCGGGTATAGGGCGCAATGTGGTTTAGTCGAAGGAACGCTTATGTTTATAGGAATTTATCTTCATGCACTGGGAAAAACAGAAACTGAAATTGTATCTGTCTGTTATGATTTTGCGTCTGCTTTTGACAGTACATTTGGCTCATTAAGATGTTTTGAATTACGCCCTACAGGTTTTTCGGAAAACGACCCTCCCCATATGTGTGAAAATCTGACTTGTAAGGGTATTGAATTTTCATACCAGTATATTTTAAAAATCACTAAGAAGTAAACATGAGGAAAAACCAATGATTAATATTCGCAAATTAGAAGCAGAATTATGGGAATCAGCTGATCTGCTTCGCGCAGGTTCAAAGCTAACATCCAATCAGTACTTGGCTTAATTTTTCTGCGTTATGCATATAGCCGATTTAAAATGGTAGAAGCGGAAATTCTCAAAAATCGTCCGTCTCGTGGTGGCAGAGTAATGCCGGTAGAAGCAAGTGACTTTGCAGCTAAAAGTGCACTGTTTCTTCCAAAAGAAGCACAGTACGATTATTTATTAAATCTTCCGGATGATATTGCATCTGCAGGGTTAGTGAATCGAGACAGACAAACAATGACCAGCCTTGGTGAAGTAGTTAATAACGCAATGGCACTGATAGAAGAACAAAGCGAACAGCTTACAGGTGTATTGCCTAAAAGTTATACTGATTTTTCGGACGAGCTTTTATCAGAGTTTCGAGAGCGGACTCTAAAAACTCTAACCCTAAGTTTACAAGAGAACGCCAAATATTTCACTACACGTTCTTATTTGATGCTTACGAAACAAAGATCAGCCACAGGGGTCGCAAAAAACTCAGGTACTGGCTGTTTCAGGCGGCCAAGTCCGCAGTATCACACTCGGCGGAATTCAAAACACTGCACATGTATTACACGACAAGGGCATACATGGCATTTATAATTATAGTACAAAGGATGCTTTATTAAGTGTATCATATTATAGCTGTTCAGTACAAGATACTATGAATGTCCATCATCATATGCCCTGTTTTTCTGAGGTAAATAATTAGTCAAAGCCAAAAAAATAATGATTTAGGGATTGACAGAATAGGAAGAGTTTCAGCCTGTTTCAGAAGAACAGAACTATTATATTAATGACGCGGGAATTGAAGTGGTTATTTTTGACAAGTACGCAGCTGCTCCTGGTTTTATGGGAGAGGTTGAATTTGATATAACAGCAGACTGAACGGACAGTGTACCAGGCTGTTTTTAGCAACTGTAATGGATTGGGGCAGAAAACCATCAGTTTTGCCGATGGTTTTCTGCTCTGATCATTTCTGACTTGTTTCGTTTGATTCATTTGAGAAATAAATGGATGGATAGCTTCTGTCCCAGCAGTGAAGCACTGATCCGGCCTCCATGGAGTTGCACAATACGCTTTGCAATGGCCAGCCCAAGCCCGGAGCTTTGAGTATCACTCCTGGCCTGGTCCCCGCGATAGAAGCGTTCAAACATTTGATCAGGGTTCAGCCCGTGGGTATCTGCTGCCTGGTTTGCAATGCAGATATGGAGCTGGCCGGTGAGCTCTGTTTCTGCCGTTACTGTTATAGGAGCAGATTTATCGGCATATTTGCGGGCATTGTCGAGCAGGTTTTGGAATACCCGGACCATTTGGTGTGTATTGATGTTGGCTGTATAGGATTCTGTTTTTATCTGCCAGGAAAGTGTCAGCCCGTTTGCCTCCATCAGCACTTTATGTTCATAAAGGACGTGGCGCAATAGTCCTATTACATCCATCTGCTCCATATCAGGGATCTTTTCGGCAGAGTTTAGTTTTGTATATTCAAACAGTTCATTGATCAGCACGTTCAGCCCCGTCAGGCGGCGTTCCACCACCTCAATATATTCAGCAAACTGCTGCTGGTCTTGTGGTCCTGTCTGCTTTAGCAGATCCACATAACCGATAATGGAAGTGAGGGGACTGCGCAGGTCGTGGGAGACATTGGTGATCAGCTCATTTTTGCTCTGCAGCTGTTTCTTTTCCAGTTCCTGTTTTTCACTGAGCTGGACTGACATCTCATTGATGCTGGCGCATAGTTCTGTAATTTCATCACTGCCCTGCAGTTCCATAGTTCTTCCAAAGCCTTCTTCACGGATTAGCTGGATTTCCTGGGAAAGATACTCCACGTACTTTACTTTGCGGTTGATCCTGACAGAAAAAGACAGCACAAAGCATACCAGAGGGGGCGCTGCTATTAGTACAGTATGAAGGTATTCGGCGGCAGCGCCATGCTGTGAGCCCAGATGATAGAAAAATTCTCTCAGCCCATAATAAAACAGCAGATATTCCACAGCCAGTACAATCAGGCTGATAACAAGGGAATGACAGGCGGCTCTCAGAAAATATGCCGTAAGGCGTTTTCGGAAAGATACTGACAATCTCCTGTAAACCAGAAAAAGTACCAGGATTGTCCCGGCAATGACAATGCTGTTGATCAGGATATAGTCAGGAATCATTCTCCAGTCTGTCATATCTGATACCCTCTTCCCCAGCATGTTCTGATAAAATCTGGATGAACACCGTCCCAGTTCAATTTGCTGCGCAGATTTGCAATATGCATCATCACTGCATTTTCTGAGTGAAAAAACTCTTCGTGCCACACTGCTTCATAAATCTTGGACATCGTCAGTACCTGTCCCCTGTTTCGCAGCATATATTCCAGAATATCGTACTCCTTGCGGGTCAGCCGGACTTCCCGCCCGCTTACCCACGCCTGGCGGCTTTTGGTATCTACCG
Source organism: bacterium 1XD42-54 (assembly GCA_003612585.1). Lineage (GTDB taxonomy): Bacteria > Bacillota > Clostridia > Lachnospirales > Lachnospiraceae > Choladousia. The sequence goes on along the minus strand of RAZH01000001.1, from coordinate 497,560 downwards.
TCAGGTCATCCGCCTGAAGCGTATGTGCCGGCATTTTTGTCTCATTGTACTGCTTATAGCGGCGGAGCTGGGCCTTAATGCGGGTAAGAAGCTCAATGGGCTTGAAAGGCTTGGTCACATAATCATCACCGCCGGCTGTGAGTCCCTGTATGATATCCATATCTTCCGACTTCGCTGACATGAAGATAATTGGCATTTTGTTCGTTTCCCTGATTTTGAGACAGGCGCTGATACCGTCAATTCCTGGCATCATCACATCCAGAAGGATCAGATCTACTTGATAGTGTTCCAATACATCCATAGCCTTCCTGGCATTTTCGCAGGCAAGGTAGCGGTAGCCCTCATTTCCCAGATAGATGCCCAAAAGTTTACAGATATCTTTATCATCATCAATGATCAATATAAATTCTTTCATGATTTCTTTTTGCATCCTCCTCTTTGCAAAAATACTGCAGGCCTGCCGAAGCAAGAAACATTATTAGAAGCTCAGCGGCAATGATCTGCCAGTGTTCCAGGCCGCATAAGACACCGAATGAACCTGAAAAGGAAATCATTCCGACAGATATGATTTTCGCAATTATACCAATTTTCAGGAACTGGAACAAGGGTATTTTTAAAAGTGCAGAGCCTGCGCATAGTACCTCATCGGACACCAGGGGAACGATCAATAGTATACCCAGAGCCTGACAGCGGTGCTGCTTTGTCAGCCGCTGCAGCCAAAGGGCCTGCCGTCTTTCTTTTTTGCCCTTAAAAATGCGGCAGGCCGCCAGTGCAGACAGGGTATACATGACTGCAAGGCCCAGCACGGAACCTGTGACACCAAGTAAAAAAGCTTGCAGACTGCCAAGATGATCCGTTCCCCACAGTACCACTGCGGCCTCTGGTACCGGAATACATATGGGGAGAAGTACGCATAGAAGAAAATAAATGAAACACATCATAAACCTTCCCAGCAGCAGTTTATATTGTTACTATTCGCGGCCTGGGGGCCGTTCATAGTAACGTTTATATCCGATTCACTGCATTTTAATTTCATATTCAGTACATATGCCGGAGGCAGATTGCGCCAGATGCGTACAATTTTCCGGATATTGAAGTATTCCTCCAAAAACTGCCTGCGGAGCAGAGTATACTGGAAGGTAGTAAATACGCCTTTTGCTCCGACAGCTTTTTGAGTCTGGGACAATATCCTGCGGGACACAGGCTCCGGCAGGGAGGTAAAGGGTAGGCCGGAAATAATATGATCCGCATGCGAGAAGCCCTGCTTTTTTAAAAAGTTGCAGACGTTTCCGGCATCTCCATGGATCAGTACTACACCCGGTACTCCATGAAATTGTTTCTGGAGCATGCTGTAAAAACGGTCATTTTGTTCAATCACAATATAAACCGTGCCAGGTCTTTTTTTTGCACACACTTCCCGGGTAAATATGCCGGTTCCGGCTCCATATTCTACAATACACTTTGCTTTATTAAAATCGATCCAAGCAGTCATGGCAGCCGCTAGATGTCTGCTGCTGGGAGCGACAGCTCCAATAGTGTTTGGAGTTTTGATGTATTCTCTTAAAAATTTCCACATATAAAATCCTCCTCATATCATAAATTCAGCATGCTGTGCTGTTATTTGATGGTTTAAGTATAAAACGCGGACCTAAGGAGAGAACCGTAGAAAATATAAAGATTTATTTAGGAATGTATATATAGTAACCAACTTTATGTTACTATTCACGGGCTGGGACCGCTCAAAGTAACAATTCTAGAAAGTCTGTTCCATAGCCGGGGATATTCGTGCATAAAAATGAATGAAAAAATCAAAAATTCCAGCATGATTATTATCACGCTATAATTTGATTTGATTGCCGCAAACCGATTTAAGGATTATTTAATAACTTCTATGCTACAATAACACCACAAAGCGAAAGGAGCAGAGGAAATGTACTTACAAATACTGAAAAAAGACCTTAAGCGCAAAAAGGCGATGAACGTGATTTTGCTTGTATTTATCATACTTGCATCAATGTTCGTATCATCTGGTGTGAATAACATCATAAGCGTTACAACGGCGCTTGACGATTATCTTGAAATGGCGGACGCGCCCGATTACCTTGCGATGACAATGAACAAATCCTGTGCGGCCGATCGCGACGGGATTTTAAATTCTGCCGCTTCGGTGGAAAGCTTCAGTAAGGAAAAAATACTGTGTATGACGTCCGATAATATCACCTTTGAGGATGAAAGCAAAACCGCCTCAAGCATAAACCCGATTCTTCTTCAGAGTGATGAGGATATATCCATGAATTATATTCTTGACGACGGCGGTATTCTTCAATCGGTAAAGAGCGGCGAGTTTTATATGACGGCAGGCGCGGCGGAGGACATCGGGCTTGCGATTGGAGATAAAATGACTGTAAAGCTCGGCGGCGTAAGCTGTGTGTTTACGTTCGCGGGCGGTGTCAAGGACGCGGTTCTTGGATCGACCGGACTATCCATACAGCGTTATTTCATAAGCGCCGGTGACATTGAAAATTTCATCTCCGCAGAAAATGTCGAGCAATTTTATGGCGGCGAGCTGATTTATATACGCGCCTCGGATATGGAAAAAATGATCTCCGAAATCAAGCCGGTGATCGACAACGCCTTTTTTTCAGCAGACAAGGCAACTCTCAAATTGTCTTATGTTTTTGATATGATGGTGGTCGGTCTCCTCCTTGTGGTGAGCCTTGTTCTTGTAGCCGTTGCGTTGGTGATCCTGCGGTTTACCATTGCGTTCACGCTTTCCGAGGAGTTCCGCGAGATCGGCGTTATGAAAGCGATCGGTCTCCGCAACCTGAAGATCCGGGGCCTGTACCTTGTGAAATACGTGGCGCTTTCCGTTATCGGCGCGGCGGCCGGCCTCGCGCTCAGCTTTCCTTTCAGTGAACTGCTGGTAAGTGTTGTACCTAGCTCCATTATTATAAACAATCAAAACGCGGCTTTTTCCAATGTCATTTGCGCGGTGTGCATGGTTGGCGTTATCATGCTGTTCTGCTACGGCTGTACGGGAAAGGTTGGGAAAATGTCGCCCATTGACGCTGTGCGAAACGGTCAGACGGGCGAGCGCTTCCGCAAAAAGAGCATGATAAGCCTCGGGAAATCAAAGCTTCCTGCAGCGTCGTTTCTCGCGCTGAACGATATCGTAAGCAGCCCGAAACGTTTCGGTATCATAACCTTCGCTTTCTTCCTCTGCCTGTCGCTTCTGCTTATACTTTCGACAACGGTTTCCACGGCGAAAAGCGGTACGCTCTTCAACGTTTTCGGCATTGCGGACTTCGACATATCCGCAAAGGGCGAGGTAATGGAGCTTATGACAGAAAACGGGCACGAAAAGCTGAAGGAATACCTTTCGGATATGGAGGAAAATCTCGCCCGAAACGGTATGCCCGCGCGCTGTATGCAGGAAATAATGTTCAAGCTGCCCGTGTCACACGGTGAAAACGAGAGCAGCGTTATAATATATCAGGGCACAGGAACGACCGCGGATATGTACGAGTACATCGAGGGTACGCCGCCGCAGTCTGTCGGTGAGGCTGCGCTGACCAGTCTTTCTGCGGATAGGCTGAAAGTGGATATCGGCGATACGATTACCATAAAAACCATCGACGGCGACAAGGAATTGATAATAACAGCAATTTTTCAGTCTATGTCCAATATGGGCGAGGGCGTGCGGCTTCACGAGGACGAGGAGATCAATTACATACAAGCGCAGAGCGCATATTTCACACAGATCAAATTCACCGACGCTCCCGATCAAAAGGAAACAGCCCGCCGTATGGAAAAAATTCAGAAGCTTTATCCCGAACTTGACGATGTCAGCAATCGCGCCGAAAGTATATCGTATCTGCTCAAAGTTGTGGATACTATTGATACAGTAAAACAAATGGTCGTTGTTCTCACGTTCATTTTAGCGGTGCTGATCACCGTGCTTATGGAGCGCTCCTTTATCGTTAAGGAGCAGGGCGAAATTGCGCTTATGAAAGCAATCGGCACACGAAACGGAAAAATCTATGCTTACCATACCCTGCGATTTGTTTTCGTCGGATGTATGACGGTAATCGCAGCGGAACTTTTCGCCCTGCCGCTTACGCATCTTTTCATTGATCCGATTTTCAGGATGATGGGCTCGGTGCGTGCTCTTGATTATTTGATAAATCCGTTTGAAATGTTCCTTGCTTTCCCGCTTGTTATTCTCGCCGCTACGGCGGCAAGCGCATTCCTCACCTCGCTGTATACCAAAACGATAACGGCCTTGGACACGGCTAATATAGAATAAGAAAGGAAATCTGATATGAATATTCTCGAAGTAAAAGACCTCTGCAAAACGTATATCGTAAACAAACGGCAGAACAATGTACTGAAAAACATCAATTTTGCGATTGGCGAGGGAGAGATGGTCGCTGTTATGGGGCCGTCGGGTTCCGGAAAATCTACGCTGCTGTACGTGGTTTCGGGCATGGATCATCTTACCGCAGGGGAGGTGAGCTTCTGTGGGAAGAACATCGCCCAAATGGGCGAAAGAGAACTTGCAGACCTGCGCCTTGACGAAATGGGGTTCATTTTTCAGCGGATGTATATGCTGAAAAACCTCACGATATTGGATAATATCATACTTCCCGCAACGCAGTCCAAAAAGCTGCGCGAACCCCGCAGGGAAACGGCGCGGCGCGGTCAGGATTTCATGCGCAGACTCGGCATTATCGACATTGCCGGCAACGACATCAACGAGGTTTCAGGCGGACAGCTTCAGCGAGCGTGCATCTGCCGCAGTATGATAAACGGCCCGAAAATGATTTTTGCCGACGAGTCGACAGGGGCTTTGAACCGCGCTTCCTCCGACGAGGTAATGGAGGAACTTGTAAAATTAAATTCCGGCGGCTCAACGATTATGCTCGTTACTCACGATGTTAAGGTCGCGGCAAAATGCAAAAGGGTTATGTACATTGTTGACGGGAACATAAAGGGAGAGTTTGATTTAAGCGACTGCTCCACGCAGATGAGAGAACGAGAGCGCGCATTGAATAACTGGCTTCTGGAGTTAGGGTGGTAATATGGATATTCTCATTGTGGAGGACAACAAGGAGCTTGCTGATCTACTGTGTGATTTTCTCCGCGCGGAAAATTATACGGTATCGGCGGTTCAAACAGCCGAAAAAGCCTTGCTGCTGTACGAAAGATACGGCGCAAGGCTTGTCGTGCTTGATATCATGCTGCCCGATAAGGACGGATTTTATGTTTTGGAAAAAATCCGGACGAAAAGCAATACCCCCGTACTGATTGTAAGTGCAAAAACGGAGAAGGAGGACAAGCTGAACGGACTGAATCTCGGCGCAGACGACTACATTGAAAAGCCATATGATATTGATATCATGCTCGCAAAAATAAGCGGGATTTTTAAGCGGCGGTACGCTCTTGACGAAATTACCGACGGCAATATACGCATAAATAAGGTGAGCCGTACTGTTTGCAAAAATGAAAAAGAACTCGAAATGACCACGAAGGAATTTGAGCTCCTTCTACTTTTGATGGAGAATAAGGGCAGGGCTTTGAGCAAGGAATATATTTTCGGACAGGTCTGGGGCAACGACAGCTTTTCGGAACAGCAGACATTGACAGTACACATAAAATGGCTGCGGCAGAAAATAGAGGATATCCCCCCAAATCCTAAAAAAATAGTGACTGTATGGGGAGTGGGGTATAAATATGAAGGCGTTTAACAGAATTTTCTCGGCAGTTACGGTTGCCATAATTCTATTATTTGCTGTGGTGAATATGATTCTTGCCGCCGACAAAACCGATGGGAGCAGGCCATATCGAGTGGAGATAAGCCGTCTTGTTCGTGAAATAGAAACGAATGGTTCTGCCGACATGTCCGAATGTGTGTATGTAACAAATATTGAACGATACAGAGAAAAATTTTATAGCACGGACAGTGACTATGTTATCTATGAAATAAGCGGAGAACTTTATCGCTTCGATTACAGTACAAATGGTTATTCCAACAAGGCACATCTTGTGGGAATTGTAAATGCCGTTCTCGGCGCTATGGCGATTTTATTTATCGCAGTTATGCTTTACATAAAATTCGCAATTCTTGCGCCCTTTGAACGCTTGAGCAGTATCCCCTACGAACTTTCAAAGGGGAATCTCACCACGCCGATAAAGGAAACGAAAAACCGTTTTTTCGGAAATTTCCTTTGGGGAATTGATATTCTCCGCGAAAACATCGAACAGCAAAAGCAGCGCGAACTGGAAATGCAGAAAGAAAAGAAAACATTGCTGTTATCACTGTCGCATGATATTAAAACACCGCTTTCCGCAATAAAACTTTACTCGGCTGCACTGTCGAGAAATTTGTATTCAGACACGGAAAAACAGCAAAAAATTGCTGATAACATCACTGAAAAAGCGGACGAGATTGAAGGCTATGTTTTGCAGATCATAACAGCTTCAAGAGAAGATTTCCTTAGCTTTGAAGTGAATATAGGAGAGTTTTATCTTTCGGAGCTTGTTGAAAAAATTACGGGATATTATAGGGAAAAACTGGCGCTTATCAAAACAGAGCTTATTATCGGAAAATATAAAAACTGTCTGCTTTCGGGGGATTTGATCAGGAGCGTTGAAGTGCTGCAAAACATTATGGAAAATGCCCTGAAATACGGCGACGGCAGACGTGTGGAATTGATTTTCCCTGAGGACGACGAATGCGTCCAAATTGCGATTATGAACGGTGGTTGTACGCTTGTGAAGGACGATTTGCCGCATATTTTCGAGAGCTTTTGGCGCGGAGTAAATGCGGAAAACATTGGTGGCAGCGGGCTGGGGCTTTACATTTGCAGACAGCTCATGCGCAAGATGAACGGCGAGATTTTTGCGCAGATCGACGATGACATCATCACTGTCACCACAGTTTTCACAAGAGCGTAAAGGATTGAAAATTGAAAAAGCCATGCAAAGGATATTTATATCACGACCGAGGGCAGCAAATTGAAGTGCCAGATTTATATTAAGGACTGCACCACAGAGGATTATACCAACCTGTTCGACGCAGCCGACTACATAGACAATAACACCGTCGTTACGACAGTTGTTTTTTGCCGTTGATGTGTGGCCTAGATTGATATATTCAAAAAGTAAGCTAAGCAAAGGTGTTGTGTTAGAATAATTGCAACAAGGATATGGAGTATGCTAATGAAAACAACTGAATGGATACGCTGTCCTGTTTGTGGCAATAAAACAAGGGTACAAAGATGTATGTTGTAAAGGGTGAAAGTAAGATTTCGCCTAATACAACATAGCGGCTGGCTCGTTTGTGGTGAATGACGGTGCTATGGGAGGGGGGTGATACCAGCAACACAGCTTCGGGCGTCAATCTGACGTTGAACTCGCTTGACGTGAGGCGCATTTTGCACTCCACGTTGCTGTAACGGTTCAAAGGCGCAAAATGCGCCTTTGAAAATCAGAAATGCAAAATGCAATTCTGATTTTGGCAACGTCGCGGAAAAAATTTCCGCCACGTTGTACCAGGGACCGAGTTTGTAATCTTGATCCTCCTCCTGCTAGTGGCGGACATTTTGACCGCCACTGATCAGAACGACATTTTGACGTTCTGGTTCTGGTCAGCGGCAAAATGATGCAGACCAAAACCAAACGGACAATTTATCCGCAACGTGGCCGACAAAATGACGGTCACGTTCTCCCTGGTGCTAACGGACACAGTGTCCGTTAGCACCTTCGCGGAATCAAAACGGCAAAATGGCGGGATGATTTCATCTTGCATTTTTGCAATTTTTTCGAGAGTGACGGTCAAATCTTGCATTATCGCCATATTTTTGCGGTCATGGCCAATTTGACCGTATAATAGAGATAGGCGAACAAACCGGGCCGCTCCAAGAATTTTTCAAAAACTTTTTGAAATTGGTTCCGTTATACCCCCGGTTTTTCTCCTATTAGTGAAGGGATGATTTGGACGCTGTGAAACCAAACGTCTTTTCACGAAATAAAAACATAGGCACATCAAGCCAGCTTTCGACTGCAAATGACATTACGCAGCCGGGGGCTGGCTTTCTGTTTGCCTGGAACGTCTGCCACCATCATACTACGGGTTGCGTCCTAGCGCAAGAAAGGAAGGCCAATATAACTACAATTCAACCAGCAGGGGCGAAAACCGCCACCATTTACCGCCGTATTGGTTCCACCACCTACAAGGTGCGCGTCCATTTCAGCGAAACCGCCAAGGAAACCATGAACGACAAAATTCTGCATTTAATTCGGCGCGGGGCCGTGACAAACGGTTATGACTGTGGTACAATGGGGATACCACAAACGAGCCAGCCGCTTGAAGGGAGTTCAACATGAACGAGAAGCGGTTGGAGCCGGAGAAGATCACGGCATTATACGAGCGTCTCAGTCGTGACGATGAGCAAATTGGGGATAGTAACTCAATCGTGAATCAAAAGGCCATGCTTGAAAGCTATGCCGCCCAGCGGGGATTTACTAACATTTCCCATTACACGGATGACGGATGGAGCGGGGCCAACTTTGAGCGGCCCAGCTGGAAACAGCTTGTCGCGGACATTGAAGCCGGGAAGGTCGGCTGTGTGATTGCCAAGGATATGAGCCGTGTCGGGAGAGACTATCTGCAAACTGGCTTCTATACGGAAGTTCTCTTTAGGCAGCATGGAGTTCGGTTTATCGCCATCTCCAACGGCGTGGACAGTGCCGACCAGAGTACGGGGGAGTTCGCGCCCTTCATCAACATCATGTCGGAATGGTATGTGCGTGATTGCAGCCGGAAGCAGAAAGCACAGTATCAGATACGGGGCAAGTCCGGCAAGCCTGTCACCAACACGATTCCCTATGGGTTCAAGAAGGACCCGGGCGAAAAGCACCACTGGTTGGTAGACGAAGAAGCGGCAGACGTTGTGCGCCGCATTTTCCATTTGAGCGCGGAGGGAAAAGGCCCTCAGACGATTGCCAAAATCCTGATGATGGATAAGGTAGAGCGCCCCTCCTATTACCTCGCACGGCAGGGGCGGGGGACGTGCCAGCGCAAAACGGACATGTCCCGGCCCTATGACTGGACGGGCAACACGATTGCGGATATGCTTGCCAAGCCGGAGTACATGGGGCATACGGTCAATTTCCGCGCCTACAAGCCCTCCTATAAGGACAAGAAGATGATAAAGCGTCCCCCGGAGGAATGGCTGATTTTTGAGAATACCCATGAAGCCATTGTGGATGCGGAGACGTGGAAACTTGCCCAGAGGTCAAGGCAGACACTACGCCGGACGGACACCACAGGCGTGGCCAATCCCCTGACGGGGCTGTTATTCTGCGCTGAGTGCGGGGCCAGGATGTATAACCATCGGTGCGGCGGCAGGGCGCTAAGAGAAGGCTGGAAGCCGGACGCTGACAGTGGCCTCTACCCCAGCGACAACTACAACTGCTCCACCTATATGCTGACCGCCAAACACTCCGAGCAGAAGTGTTGCAGTCACTATATCACCACCAGGGCAGTCCGTACGCTGCTGCTGGATACCATCAAGACTGTCAGTACCTATGCGATCTCTGACGAAAAGGGCTTTGTCGAGAAGATTCGCGCCGCCTCCCAGCTTCGGCAGGACAACGCCGCAAAGGAATTGAACCGCAAGCTGAACCGTGATCGCAAGCGGTCCGCCGAGTTGGACGGGCTGATAAAGAAACTCTATGAATCCTTTGCCACGGGCAGTCTGACGGAGAAGCGGTTCAAGCTGCTGTCGGACGGATATGAACGGGAACAGGAGGAACTGGACGCGGCAATCGTGCGGGAACAGGCGGAGCTGGATGCGTTCAACGCCGACACGGACCGGGCCGATCAATTCTTGGAATTGGTCAGACGGTACACCGATTTCTCTGTGCTGACCACGCCGATGATTTTGGAGTTCGTGGATAAGATCGTTGTCCATGCGCCGGACAGGTCCAGCGGTGAGCGGATGCAGGAGGTTGACATTTATCTGAAGTTCATCGGCAAGTTTGATGTGCCTATCCCGGAGCCTACGCCGGAGGAACTGGCAGAACAGGAGCGGTTGCGGAAGAAACGGGAGAAGCAGAGGGAATACTCAAGGCGTTCCCGCGAGAAGAAGAAACGGGCGGTGGCCCAAAGCTGAATACGTTGCCGGAGGGCGGTTTGCGTCAAGCAGACCGCCCTTTTTGCGTCTCAATTTTCAATCCATGTGAAATCAGCGAAGAAAACAGCATCAGCATGACGCTTTTTCGTGGAAACACGCAACGCTGGACAGCGAACACGGTACGTTGTCCTCTGCTGGTATTCACGGTTTCGCATAGCTTCACGCTGAACGCTGAAACCCGATGTGTGCTCCTGTGACCTGGGCATTGTGAACAGCCTGCCCAGGCCGCTGGGAGTGTTTTCAAATTCTACGCCGGATGGCGAATACGATTATCGAAGGAGATATGATTATGAATATCAGGAACGAAATCAAAGCCTACATTGTCAGAGAGGGCTTCACTATGAGCGAGTTAGTGGAAAAGCTGGCGGAACAGTACGGATGGAGCCCCAGCGTTCCCAACCTCTCTGACAAGTTGCGCCGGGAATCCCTGCGTTACAAGGAGGCGGTGGAACTGGCTGACGCTCTCGGCTATGACCTCGTTTGGCAGAAGCGGAGATAAGGGGGACTATGGCGAAAGAAAAGACCAGCGGTATCTATTTCAAGGTCACGGACGAGGAACGGGAGTTAATCAAACAGAGAATGGCGTCGATGGGCGTTCACAATATGAGCGCCTACATTCGGAAGATGTGCATAGACGGCTACATTGTGCAACTGCAAATCAAGGAGCTGGATGAGTGCGCGAAGCTCCTGCGCCATACTTCCAACAATGTGAATCAGATTGCCCGCCGGGTAAATTCCGGCGGTGGGGTCTATCCTGACGAGGTGGACGAAATCTGCGGCAAGCTGGCAGACGCCAGCGGGCTGTTCGGAAACATTTTGGAGCAGCTATCGAAAATCAAATAACAATCTGGTGGTAGGCCGCATTTTACGGCCCACCACTTTTTCATTTGAGGGGAGGATGTGAAGATGGCAACAACACGCTTGATGCCCCTGCACAGCGGAAAGGGCCGGACCGTGGCGGAGGCCCTGGGCCGGGTAACAGACTATGTGGAGAATCCAGAGAAAACCAATGGCGGCGATTTGGTCACAGCCTATCAGTGCAATCCGTCTATCGCTGACCAGGAGTTTCTCTTTTCCAAGCGGCAGTATGCCGCCATTACCGGCAGGGAACGGAAGGACAATGATGTGATCGCCTACCACCTGCGGCAGTCCTTCAAGCCGGGGGAGATTACACCGGAACTGGCGAACAAGATCGGCTATGATCTCGCTATGTCGCTGACCAAGGGCAATCATGCTTTTATCGTCTGCACCCATGTTGACAAGCACCACATTCACTCGCATATCGTGTTCAACTCGACTGCCATAGACTGCACCAGGAAATTCCGAAACTTCTGGCGGTCCTCATTCACAGTTCGGAGAATCTCCGATATGCTGTGCCTGGAAAATGGGCTGTCGGTGATTGCGGAGCCGAAGCCCAGCCGGGGCAGCTATGGCACATGGCTGGGAGAGGGTAAGCCGCCTACCGTCCGGGGCCAGTTGGAGGGCTTAATCGACACCGCCCTCGGTCAAGGATGCAAGGATTTTGACAGCTTCCTCGTTGCCATGAAAACGGCGGGAGCGGAGGTTAAGCGGGGCAAACATCTTGCGTTCAAAATCCCCAACGGCAAACGGTTCGTCCGCTGTAATTCCCTCGGTGACGATTACACTGAAGCGGCGATTATGGAGCGCATTTCCGGTAAACGGATTGTCGCTCCAAGGGCAAAGGCGGCGGCGAGGTCCAAACCCAATTTGCTGATTGACATTCAAGCGAAAATGCAGAAAATCAACACTCCCGGATTTGAGCGGTGGGCAAAGATTTTCAATCTCAAAGAGATGGCAAAGACGGTTATATATTTGCAGGAAAACGGGCTGATTGACCTCGGAGAATTGGAGAAAGCCTGTGATGCGGCGGCACAGAAATTCAACGATTTGGGCGATCAGATGAAAGCCGCTGAACAGAGAATGAAAGACATTTCCGAACTGCAACGGCACATTGGAACGTACTCCAAGACCCGTGAAGTTTACGCCCAATATCGGAAACTGACAGGCAGGAAAAGGGAGAAATTTTATGAACAGCATAGCAGTGAAATCGCCACCTGTCAAGCGGCGAAGCGGTATTTTGATTCCCTCGGTTTGAAGAAACTGCCGTCCATACAATCGCTGAAACAGGAGTATGCCACCTTGTATGCCGAGAACAAAAAGCGGTATCCAGAATACAAGCAGGCCAAGGCAAAAATGATAGAACTTCTCACTGCCAAAAACAACGTGGAGAGGATTTTGGGCGTGACCGAAAAAGAGAAAAATCGCAACCGCCAGCAGGGGGCGCGATGATGATTTTTCTCCCACTGTGGGTAACAGCAGACGCCGTAGGCGGCTTAAAAGGACCAGCGCAGTTGCGCCGGTCCTTACGGGGGTTTGGGGGCGGTCAGCCACCAACAAGCACGTGCCGGGTATATACCGGCGCATTGCTTGCCCATGTTATCGGAAATTTCTGATTTTAGCGGTAACCAGAAATCCATTTTTATCGGAAATAATTTATGAAAGCATTGAAAACACTGGACAACGGCAGAAAAAGTTTCTGATAAAAATATAGATTTACCTACATCTTGGACCGGAACAGCATACTCCGCTCACATGAAAATTTCCGATAAAAATGAACTGCAAATTGCTTATATGGAAACCTGCAGCAAGTATTCCATGCTATGATAAACTGATTTCCTGTGCAGAAAATGGCATGAATCTATGACAATGCGCCAAAGTAACCAATCCTCCTTTAGAATTGATACTCTGAAAACAGACCGCAGCCGAATTACTATGAACACATTTTATCAGAAATTTTTATTCCTGCCAGTCCTATAGTTATAAGGCACGGTCAGTCAATAGCCACTTTTTTATCAGAAATCTATTGCGGCAATTCCCTTGTATTTCAACGGTTTCACTCTGCATTTCTGATAAAACGGGATTTCTGATTACCGCTACTTGCTACCACTATGTTTACGTGCCTCAAACATCAAACGGTTTGTATATCTTGAATCTGCTGCGGTCTGCTTCAATGACCCCTTGCCGACGCAGTTTTCCGATTTCCGCCGACAAACCACTGCGCTCTACTTCCAGATAATCCGCCAACTCCTGGCGATCATATGGTATTTCAAATTCCAGACTGCCAAATTGTTTAGCTTGAAGCATCAGATACGCCATCAGCTTTTCATGTGTCGTGCGCTTGGATGTGACCTCGATTTTTTGGTGAAACATCAAATTCTTTGCCGCAACAATTTGAAGAAGATTATAAATCATCTGTTGATGGAATTGACAAGCATTACTGCATGAATGACAAATTTTCAAACAGTCAATCAGCATAACCTCCGCAGCCTCCGATGCCAGCACAGAAACCGGGACTGCCTCCACTCCTGCACAAGCAAAGGATTCCCCAAATAATTCACCAGGAACAAGGTTGGCAATCATGCTTCGATTACCAAAGAAATCCGTCCGTACAATTTGAAAACTGCCCGTTAGGACAATTCCCACATATTTTGCTGGTTCACCCTCGTTCATCACGGCTTCTCCTTTTTCAAAGGAAGATACCCTGGCGTTGAGGCAACGTAGAGCCTTAGTCAGTTCCCAATGCGCCATATCCCGAAACAGCGGACACATGCACAATACTTCAAAATATTTTTCCATAGATTTGTTCCCTTTGTTGAAATTTCAACATACAAAACACGTAAATCATACTATACTGATTCCAAGATGTCAACAGGGATTCAAAGAATACAGTTGACCGGAAAGGAAAATTTTATGGTTCGCAAAATAATTCATATCGATGAAGAAAAGTGTAACGGATGCGGAGCCTGTGCCGCCGCCTGTCATGAGGGCGCTATTGAGATGGTAGACGGTAAGGCGAGGCTCACTCGTGAGGACTACTGCGATGGTCTGGGTGACTGCCTGCCCGCCTGCCCCACGGAGGCAATCAGCTTTGAGACGCGGGAAGCGCCCGCCTATGACCATGCGGCTGTGACGGCCGCTAAACAGAAGAGTGCGCCTCTGCCCTGCGGCTGTCCCGGAACAAATGCAAAGACGATTCACCGGGATCCTTGCGTTGCCCCTGCCGCACAGACGCCTGCCGCCAGCCAGCTGACCCAATGGCCAGTACAGATTAAGCTGGTGCCGGTGAACGCCCCATACCTTAACGGTGCCAAGCTACTCATCGCTGCAGATTGTACCGCCTATGCCTATGGCAATTTCCACGATGCGTTTATCCGTAGCCATGTGACGCTCATCGGCTGCCCCAAGCTGGACGAGGGGGACTATGCTGAAAAGCTGACGCAAATCATTTCTGGAAATGACATCAAGAGCGTAACCATAGTACGAATGGAAGTTCCATGTTGCGGCGGAATCGAAAACGCGGTCAAACAGGCCTTACAGGAGAGCGGGAAGTTCATTCCGTGGAATGTGGTGACTATTTCTACGGACGGAAGAATTTTAGAATAATAATAGGAGGAAACAGTGATGGAACAGAAAATGTTTTGCTTCCAGTGTGAACAGACAGCGGGATGCAAAGGCTGTACTGGAAATTCTGGCGTATGCGGCAAGCAGGCCGGTATTGCTGAAATGCAGGATCAGCTTACCGGGAAATTGATTGGCCTTGCAAGGACCATAGACGGAAATGGGCATCTGATTAGCCATGCCGCCAATCAGGTTGTGCGGGAAGGGTTGTTTGCGACAATTACGAATGTAAATTTTGACAAGGAGGCCCTTTCTGCTCTGCTCCGGCGTGTGGATGAGGTAAAGCGGCAGATTGTTCCTCTCTGCTATGAGTGTACCTCAGCCTGCGGGAAGAACGATGACTATGACATGGAGCATCTGTGGACTGCTGGGGAGGATATTCGCTCTCTGAAGTCGCTGATTCTGTTTGGCATCCGGGGTATGGCCGCCTATGCGTATCACGCTGCTGTCCTGGGCTATACGGACCCGGAAGTAGACCGCTTTTTTTATAAGGCCCTCTTTGCTGTCGGTATGGAGGACTGGGGGATGGATGAACTTCTTCCTATTGTCCTGGAAGTCGGGGCGGTTAACCTGAAATGTATGGAACTGCTGGATAAGGCTAATACGGAAACCTATGGCAATCCCGTTCCAACAGAAGTAAGTTTGACTGTAGAGAAAGGATCGTTTATTATCATTTCCGGTCATGACCTCTTTGATTTGAAACAACTCTTGGAGCAGACCAAGGACAAGGGCATCAACATTTATACCCACGGTGAAATGCTCCCGGCTCACGGTTATCCGGAACTAAAAAAGTACCCCCATCTCAAAGGGAATTTCGGCACTGCCTGGCAGAATCAGCAAAAGGAATTTGCTTCTATCCCCGCTCCGGTCCTTTTTACAACAAACTGCCTCATGCCGCCGAAAACAAGCTATGCGGACCGGGTATTTACGACGGAAGCCGTCGCATATCCGGGGCTGGCCCACATTGGGCCGGAAAAGGACTTCTCGCCGGTAATCCAAAAAGCCTTGGAGCTGGGCGGCTACCCCACAGCCATGCAGTTTACTGGTATCAATGGCGGAAGAACCGTCACAACCGGCTTTGGGCGTCACGCGGTCTTGTCCGTTGCGGACAAAGTGGTCAAAGCAGTCAAAAGCGGAGTGGTCAAACATTTCTTCCTGGTTGGCGGCTGCGATGGAGCAAAGCCGGGACGCAGCTACTATACTGAGTTTGTAAAGCAGACACCTCCTGACAGTATCGTACTTACTCTTGCCTGTGGCAAGTACCGGTTCAATGACCTGGACCTTGGCACCGTTTCCGGACTTCCCCGCCTGATGGATATGGGACAGTGCAATGACGCATACAGTGCCATCCAGGTGGCTGTAGCCCTGGCAGAGGCTTTTGCATGTGGTGTAAACGATCTGCCGCTGTCAATGGTTCTCTCCTGGTATGAGCAGAAGGCTGTGTGTATCCTGCTGACGCTTTTGCACCTGGGAATCCAAAATATCCGCTTGGGGCCTACACTTCCGGCGTTCCTGTCGCCCAACGTGTTGCAGTATCTGGCGGAGCATTATCACATTGCCCCGATCACAACCCCGGAGAGTGATTTGGAGGTACTGCTGAAATAATGCTGATTATAACCGCCGCCCCTCTATATGAGTGGCGGCGGTTGCCTTTGAAGGAATAAAAAAGTAAAAGGTAAAAACTCAATCTTACATTTCCCCTTGACAACATCTTTAGAAATACGGAGAAGATACAGAGTTAAAGAATTTTCGGCTCTATTGCCCCAAATGCAAACAGGAAACATTGATAGAAGTCAAGGACTTACAAGTGCCGTCATCACAGAGCCAGACGCATAAGACGCAGAGCCGATAAACAAGTGAGCAATCACAGTTTATCGACTGTCGTTTTTTGTAGGAACACGCCGCAAGGTTGTTTCTGCCGTGTGGGATGCCGTTCCCTGCCTTTCAATCTGGATTCTAGCGATTTTCACAATTAAGAGTTGATAGGCAAGGACTTCATAATAGCGTCCTGTATGCTCCATTACGATTCGAGATTCACCTTCGATAGAATTGATTAGTTTAACAAAAGATTTGATGTTACCGGTTGTATGCTTGATTTCAAACGGTGTAAAAAGGATCTCACCCAATGGTCTCATGATTGCGACCATGCTTTTACCTTTTGAAACATCAATACCGACTGCGTTCATAAATTTGTCACTCTTTAAAATCAGATTATGCAATGGAATAAATACCAGTTTTACTCATTGCCTATTCCATCTACTGTGGTGTGACACGAATGCACCTAAGGCAATTCAACCTGCATAAAACGAACGCTGCGAATGAGGAGCTGGTTATCAGTCTAAGTTACGGACGCGAAGTCCAAAATTGGAAGCCGATATACCGATTGCCCACTCATTATAACAGCTTAAGCAACAAGATGGATAATTCCTTACTGGTTGCAAGGTTTATTAACCATAAAAAATTGTAGTAGTTTGGAGGTACTTACGGTGAAATACGCATCAAGAAAGGTCTACATCAAAGAAAACGGCGGCTACACGGAATTGTCTTATGAGGACTTCTGCCGCTGCAGGGAAACGGATGGGGCTTATAAGGACAAGCTCTTTATTCCCGTGCAGGGTTGCCTGAGTGAGACGAAACAGACACACTACATCGAGTTTTATCGGGACAAGGAACGGTGGCGTTATCTGAAGAAGCTCGATACAGACCAGCCTGCTGACCTTAGAATCCATTGAAAGCACTGATGACAGTGGTAACGGCTTTGATTTTATTGCTGATGAAGCGGCAAATGTTGCGTAAACCGTCGTCCATAGGATGATGTTGGACAAGCTGAAATCTTCTCTCGCATTACTGTCGGAAGAAGAACGGAAACTGATACAACAGCATTTCTATGAGGGCAAATTGCAGGTTGAGTTAAGCCACATCTATGGTATTAACCAGTCAAGCGTTAGCAGGCACATTTTGAAAGTCCTGCAAAAGCTCAAAAAACTTTTGGAAAATTAAATTTTCCGTGCATATCCCATCATTTGTTCCTTTGGAAAAGTGAGGGGGCTTTTCTATGGGCTTCCACAGTTCCTTGACAACCTAAGGATTCAATTATTCTACTTGAGCAGATACGAACGATTGTTAAACAGCGGCTAAAGCAGCATATAGGAATTATGCCCGATAAGGTGATGGCAAAAGTGGATAAGGCTCTTACCATTGATAAAGCATCTGTTTATTTCAATATTGGCGAAAAGAAGCTGCGAAAAATCGTAACAGATAATTTGGATACAGGACTTATCATTCAAAACGGAGTAAAATTTTTGATTAAGCAAAAACGCTTTAAAGAGCATTTAGAAGGATTAACGGCAATTTAGAAGGTTATACAGGCAGCTTCAAAAATAGTTGTTTTCCGCATTCTTATTTCAAATGCTGCTTTCATTTTTAAGATGGCAAAAGAGCTTTGTCTATGGTATACTACAGTATATCGTGAAGGGGCTCTTTTGGTACGAAAGGAGCATTGACATGAGCGTAAAAAGATGGGACAAAGAAATCGTATTCTCCGCAACGGAGAGAGCTAACGTCAAGACGGACGATATGCGTTTAAATACATTGATGCCACAGGCAAACAGCAATTTGTTTACAGTTGGAAACTGGAAAAGACGGACAGAACGCCACAAGGCAAACGGGATGATATTTCATTAAGGGAGAAATAAAGCTGATATTAAAAGACCTTGATGATACGATTTTCCCCGTGGTGGGGAAATGACTGTTCTGGAACTGGTTAAAAAGTATCTCTTACAGAAAACGGGGGTACGGCACAATACCGAAGCCAATTATAATATTGTGGTAAACATTTTTAAGAAAGAGGATTTCGGAAAGAAGCGAGTCGACAAAATAAAGTTGTCGGATGCAAAATGTTGGCTTATTAAATTGTAGCAGGATGGAAGCGGTTACAGTTCCATTCATTCTGTGAGGGGTGTTGTCAGACCTGCTTTTCAAATGGCTGTCGATGATGATTTGATACGCAAGAATCCGTTTGAGTTTCAGCTTGCCTTTGTGTCACAGGACAATCATTTTTGCAGATACTATGACGGAATCTACATTTTATTTAAAACAGGACTTCGTATCTCTGAATCGGTTATGATGATGCGAAAGAGGAACTGAAACGGGTGGCAAATGCCGAGTAGTAAAAATAGCAATATCACACTCAATTTACTACTTTTGAGGTCAAAGATATGCTAATTTAGACTACAATATGCCACGGACGAAAGGCTAAAGCAAGACCCAGGAAAAGCCGATAAATCAAGGAAATACAGTAAATACAAGGAGTTTCAAAGATATGATAAAAATATTATTCGTCTGCCACGGCAATATCTGCCGCAGCCCAATGGCTGAATTTATTTTCCGCGATCTCGTAAACAAACATGGCCTTAGCGCGGAGTTTGTAGTTGCATCAGCGGCCACAAGTATGGAGGAAATCGGGAATCCGGTTTATCCGCCGGCAAAACGTAAGCTTGCCGAGTATGGAATCCGTGCGGAGGGGCATCATGCCAGAAGAATGGAGCGTCGTGATTACCAGGAATACGATTATTTGATCGGAATGGAGCAGTATAACATTCGCAATATGATGCGTATTCTGGGAGATGATCCGCAGGGGAAGGTGAGTCGTTTGCTGGATCATGCCAAGCGGCCGCGGGATATAGATGATCCGTGGTATTCTGGGGATTTTGAGACAACGTATAAGGATATACTCGAGGGGTGCGAAGCGTTGTTGCAGGAAATTTTGAATACTCGTGTTGGAAAAGAACGGTAAACTACCAGGCAGCACGTATAAACCATAGAGAAAGAAGGAAAAATGGCGTGAAAGCCAGATTATTTACAAGGAGGAGGAAGATGGAGGAGAAACGGAAAGGCTATATTTCCTGGGATGAGTATTTTATGGGAGTTGCCAGATTGTCAGGCATGCGTTCAAAGGACCCGAATTCTCAGGTGGGCGCCTGCATTGTCAGCGAGGACAATAAGATTTTGTCAATGGGATACAATGGGTTTCCGAAGGGATGTTCGGACGATGAGTTTCCGTGGGCACGGGAAGGAGAAGTATTGGATCAGAAATATCCTTATGTGGTGCACAGCGAGTTAAATGCGATTTTGAATTACCGCGGCGGAAGTCTCGAGGGCGCGAAGCTTTATGTGTCACTCTTTCCGTGCAATGAGTGCGCGAAGGCTATCATTCAGGCGGGGATCAGTACGATTGTCTATGATGAGGATAAATATCACGATGCGCCGACGACGATCGCGTCAAGACGAATGCTGGATGCAGCAGGCGTGCGGTATTATCAGTATCAGAGAACAGGACGAAAAATAGAATTTGTAATGTGAACGGAGGAGAAAATATGTTAAAGGATCTGGCTCAGAAATATTATGATATGGACTATAATTGTGCGGAATCCATGGTACATGCCGGAAATGAGTATTACGGCCTTGGACTTAGCGAACATGATATGCGTATGGTGGGCGCGTTTGGAGGCGGTATGCAGGTGGGAGATGTGTGCGGAGCCCTGACAGGGGCAGCGTGTGTGATCTCAGCGAAATATATTGAAACTCGGGCGCATGCTCAGAAGCAGGAGCTTCATGATGTGACTTTGAAGCTGGTACGCGCATTTCAGGAGAAATTTGGATCAAGGCTTTGCGGTAAGATCAAAGCAGAATATTTTGAGAAAGAAATCCGCTGTTTGAATACCGTTCAAACAGCCGCAGATGTGTTGGAAAAGGTGATTGTGGATTATGACAAAGAGCGGACACAGGCATAAAACGGGTACAGGCATAAAATAGGAAAAAGGAAGAACAGAAATAGGAGATACAGGAAATGAAAAAGAACACCAGAGCAATTATATTTACATTTGTGTTTGGCATGACGGCCCTTCTGGCGACAGGATGCGGCGCAAAGAAGGAGGATACCGGAAGCGGTGCAGCAGGAGACGGCGTGAAAATCGCAATTGAAGTGGAGGATTACGGAACGATTCATGCTGTTCTGGACAGTGAGAATGCGCCGGAGACGGTGGAAAATTTTGTAAATCTTGTGAAGGAAGGATTTTATGATGGCCTGACGTTTCATCGGATTATTGACGGTTTTATGATACAGGGAGGAGATCCGAATGGGGATGGTACAGGAGGCTCCGATCAGAAGATCAAGGGTGAATTTTCACAGAATGGTGTGGAGAATAAGATTTCTCATAAACGAGGCGTTCTTTCTATGGCGCGCGCACAGGATATGGACAGTGCCAGCTCGCAGTTTTTTATTGTACAGGCTGACAGTGATTTTCTCGATGGCCAGTATGCAGGCTTCGGGCATGTCATAGATGGAATGGATATAGTGGATGAGATTTGCGAAAAGGTTACGGGACAGGATGCAAATGGAGTCCTGCCAAAAGAAGATCAGCCGGAAATAGTGAGCATCCGGATCGTGGAATAAAGGCATCGCATTCCATAATAATATGACAGAAAAACGGATAGAGAGATTCAAGATGGTGAATCAATTCTATCCGTTTTTATATGCAACAGCCTTTAAATAGTGGCCTGTTTAAAGACGACTGCTCTGCACTTTTCAAGGGCAAACAACAGGGCCATACCCATAACACCGCAGGATAATACTTCTCCGATTCCCACAGTCAGCATCATAAATGGAATCGGAAGGGGTACTCCATAACCGTAGCGTAGTACAAACGGAACAATCAGAGCGTTTGCTGCTACAGGAGGAACAGGTGCCAGGTAACGTCTGTGGCGAAGCAGGTATGTAAATACCGCTGCAATCAGCGTGGCGAGGCTTCCGAAGATGATATCTACCGGAATAGCGCCGCCGAGCGTATTCCCGATGATACAGCCGACAAACAGGCCCGGAATTGCCGCAGGCGTGAAGTACGGGAGAATGGTCAGCGCTTCTGATACACGAAGCTGAATTTCTCCGAACCCAAAGGGGGCAAACACAACCGTCAACACGACGTAGATGGCAGCGATCGCTGCGCCTTGAACGAGGAACAGTACTTTTTTGTCTTTCATATTCAGTTTTCTCCTTTAGTTTTGTTTTACGAGTGGAAGGTCTCGAACACTCGACTCATTTAACGCCGGGAATCGGCGGCAAGCCCGGAAAGACCTTGTTTTTATGGGCTCTGCAACGGAACGAAGTATAACACGATTTAGGAATAAAATCAAGTCAAGTACCAAATTACTAAATTTTAAGCCGGAAATAGGCGCTGAGAACCGGTACAAAATATTAAAAGCAGCAGGCGTGTGTTGACTACCTGCTGCAATGAGTTTTTAAGATTGTTGTCTAATGTTAAAAATTGAATTTTGAAAAATCAATAATAAGATTGTCATAGATGCAGGGCTTTATCGTGTCGGCAAATGTAAAGCGTTGGGCGAGGATTTGATTCTCAAAATTATATACTGTAATTATTTGATTTCTGGGATCAACTATCCAGTATTCCCGGACGCCTGCAGCTTGATACTTGTACAGTTTAACAACATAATCATTCATTGGATTGCTGGGAGATACGATTTCAATAATCCAGTCAGGGGCACCATTGCAACCTTTGTCGTCCAATTTAGAGGAATCACATATTACACTGATATCTGGCTCAAGATAATTCGTGTCGTCCTCATCCAGAAAAACAGCGAATGGAGCAGGATAGACCTCGCAGGGACCGTTGCGTTCAGAAATATAGTTGTAAATGGCTGCGTGCAACGCACTTAATATTTGCTGATGTTGGCGAGTAGGTGGGGCCATGTAATAAATCTGACCGTCAATGAGTTCTGCCCTGGTTCCTTCTGGCAGGTTGTAAATATCCTCAATGGTGTAAAGCTTTTCTTTCGGTAATGACATAGAAACACATCCTTTCATAGATAGTATGGAACTGATGGAATAACGTTATTCAACTTCACGTAGCATTCTTTCATCGATGGCTTTTTTGATGTAGCCATTCACTTTTTCACCTGCTGCATCGGCGGCAGCTTTGATTTCTTCGTATTTTTCCTTTTGGACATCTAAAGGAATACGTTTTATGCTTTTCTCTCTGTACTTTATGTTGGCCTTTTTTTGCGCTTCTGTTAATGGCATTAGGTTCACCTGCTTTCTTTGTTGAAGGAGCTGGCGGAAAATGTAGACACCTTCTCTATTATGCAGTAAGTATATCATATAATTTAATATATGGACACATACAAAATAGACAAATATGTGTACGTATATTTGTAAGATGTGTCAATTGATAAATGTGTACACATATATTATAATAAAAGCAGTTAAAGGAAGAGTAAACGAACATCCCGAAAAGATGTGAAGCTGAAAACCATATACCTGTGAACCAACGATTACGGCGGCAATAGTCAGGAAGATGATTTGACCGGAGTTCTTCTGAAAGACAATAAAATGCAGGAGGTAGCACAATGAAGAAATACAATTTAAGCCACATCATGACAAAGGCATGGACACTTTTCAGAAAGGCAGAGATTACATTCTCAGAAGCTCTACACAGATCATGGCTGAGTGTGTAAAGGCGGCAGAAATTAATCAGATGCGCATTGAGGAGGTAAAGTCGGTCGCAGGAGTCAACGAAGAGATAAACACATGGAACGGCTGGAACAACTGGGGTATGAAGTAATTCATGGCAGCAGGGCCTTATTTGGTACGGAACTGATCTGGGGAAGCAAGGGAAGTGGAGTCACTTATAAAGCAAGGTTTTTTGGAGCTTCACAGGTTCAGCCAGTATAAAGAAAAGCCCTTATCAGAGCGGCAACTCCGATAAGGGCAGTAACCCGACAACCAATCATGAAAGCCGGATAGTGTTATTTTATCATACTTCCGGGGATAAGGAAAGACTTTATGAAAAGAGATTTATATGATTTGTCTGCGGAAATTAGCGGGTTAGCAATGATAATTACAGGTTTATCTAAACAATTATTGAATAATAAAGCTGATCCATTAACTCCACAATCAATACATGACGCTCTTTTTGGAATATCAAATTATTTAGAGCGAATAGCGGCTGATTTGGAGGAGCGGGCAGCTATAGAGGATGAGGGAAAGTATGAGTAAACCGATGAACAAAGAAATTATGTTGATTAGCATCAAAGGGGGATTAGCTGGAATGGTTCAAATGGCCTGCTGCCCTGTTTATCAAAATAGAGAGGCGGTGTAGTATGGCGGTTGATAAACGTGGTAGGAAACTTCCTAAAGGTATACAGCAACGTTATGACGGATATGAAGCAAGACCCATGATAAAGGGAAAGAGATATCTTGTCCATGGTAAGACAATTGCAGAAGTGCAGCAGGAGGTGGCAGAATTAAAGTATAAGCTTGCGCATGGATTATTTGTTGAAAAGAAAAAGGTTACGTTTGGAGAATGGTTTGATACCTGGATACAAGAATATAAAAAAAGGCGTGTGAAAACTGGGACACTGGTATCATATCAAAAATATTATAATGGTTGTATAAAACAGCGATTTGGAACCACATACATTACAGATATCCGTGGGGAACATATTCAGAAATTGTATAATGATCTGGCAAGAGAAGATTATGCTATATCAAGTATTAAAATTGTATCTGCAGTATTAAATGGATGTTTTTCCCAGGCGCTAAAGAATGGACTAATTGAGAGAAATCCGATTGATGCGGCTACACTTCCGCGCCAGACGGAAAAGAAGACACGGCAGGCGTTAACAAAAGAGCAGCAGGAATTGTTTATGGCATATGCGAAAGACAGTTATTTCTATAATTTCTTTGCTGTTATGCTCCGGACTGGTATGAGGAGCGGAGAAATGCGCGGGTTGAAGTATGCAGATATTGATAAGAGATTGCGCGTTGCAGTAGGAGTATGGTATGATAAAACCAAATCAGTTCCGTTTTCAAAGGAGATATTTAACCCGGAAGCGGAATAGGAGTAAATGACGGATGAATGGCTCACAGAATGGAGGATTTGATATGAAAGTATTGATGATCAACGGCAGTCCCCATGCAGAGGGAAATACGTATGTGGCTTTGCACGAGATGGAGAAAATTTTTGCAGACGCCGGTATTGAGACAGAGATTGTGCAGGTGGGAAATCAGGCGGTTCGCGGCTGTATTGCCTGTGGCGGATGTGCAAAAAAGGGACATTGTGTGTTTGAAGATATTGTAAATGAAACAGCGCCGAAATTTGAGGAATGTGACGGACTTGTGGTGGGGACGCCTGTGTACTATGCATCTGCGAATGCGACATTAGTTGCGTTTCTGGACCGTCTGTTTTACAGCACGCATTTCAATAAAACTATGAAAGTTGGCGCAGCTGTGGCAGCCGCAAGGCGCGGCGGTCTTTCAGCGACGTTTGATGAGCTGAACAAGTATTTTACCATTACAGGAATGCCAATCGCATCAAGCCAATACTGGAACAGCATTCATGGCCGTACGCCAGGGGAGGCAGCGGGGGATGAAGAGGGGCTTCAGACCATGCGGACGCTGGCGCGGAATATGACCTTTTTGATGAAGAGTATTGCACTTGGAAAAGAGGCGTATGGGCTGCCAAAGAAAGAGGATTTGGTACATACGAATTTTATAAGGTAGGGGTTTTTTGAAGGGAGGACGTCCCCTGGTAAGTGATACAAAAACGGGGTTCCGACAAACAAGTCACCCCTTATTTTGTATCACTTACCAGGGGACTGACTTTAAAAAATTGAAATTTTATAGGAAAATATACCTATTGATTGAACCACAAGCACTCAAGAAGGTATACTTAATTAAATTGCTGATGTTCATTAAAGTTTCATTATACAATACTATGGAGGAGGAAGCATGGATATGAAATATCGTGAGCTGGGCAATACGGGATTGAAAATCAGTGAGATTGGTCTTGGTTGCGAAGGGTTTGGGAATGATAATTGCGGGGAAACAAGGCGGCTGATGGATGCCGCACAGGAATATGGTGTGAATTATATTGATCTTTATACGCCTGATCCCGGGATTCGGGCAGCGGTTGGAGAGGCATTAAAAGGAAGGCGCGATCAGTTTTATTTGCAATCTCATGTCTGCTCTGTGTGGAAAAACGGCCAGTATATGCGGACACGCTGCATTGAGGAAGTGAAAGCGGGTATGAATGAGATGCTGGAGCTGTTCCAGACGGATTATATTGATGTGGGGATGATCCATTATGTGGATTCCATGGAGGACTGGGAGCAGATTGTTGGGGGACCGGTGTTAGAATATGTTCTGGAATTAAAAAAGAACGGTGTAGTTCGTCATATCGGTATGAGTAGTCATAACCCAGAGGTGGCGCTTGCTGCGGTAAAGAGTGGGTATATAGAGGTTTTGATGTTCAGCGTAAATCCGTGTTATGATCTTCAGCCAGCCGGGGAAGATGTAGAAGAACTCTGGAATGGAAAGAATTATGAGCAGCCTCTCATCAATATGGATTCTGAGAGACAGGAGCTTTATGAGACATGTCAGAGACTTGGTGTCGGGATTACGGTCATGAAAGCATTTGGCGGCGGTGATCTGCTAGATGAGAAGCTTTCTCCGGCAGGAAAGGCTTTGACACCGGTTCAGTGCCTGCACTATGCCTTGACCCGTCCAGGAGTTGCCAGTGTCATGGCGGGAGCGCACAGCGTAGAACAGCTGAAAGCGAGCGTTGCCTATGAGGATGCGTCAGAAGAGGAGAAGGATTATGCGCTGGCGTTTGCCTCCTTCCCAAATATCAGCTGGAAGGGGCACTGTATGTATTGCAGCCACTGCGCGCCGTGCCCGAAGCAAATCGACGTTGCGTCAGTGACCAAATTTTTGAATCTGGCTAAGGCACAAAAAGAAATGCCGGAGACCGTGCAGAATCATTATGAGCTGCTCGCACACCATGGCGGAGAATGTATCAGCTGTGGGGCATGCGAGAGCCGCTGTCCGTTTGAAGTGCCTGTCATGGAAAATATGCGACAGGCAAAAGAACTGTTTGGAAAATAAAGTTGTTGCATGCATAGGGAGATACCTGTGCGGACTTACATTGCAAACTGGAAAATACAGTAAGCCGCATAAATGGCAAGCAGTACAATACCCTGTACGCGTGAGAGTCGTTTGCGTAGCAGAGCCGGTACTGTCAAAAACAGCATGACAAAGATCATAAGCGGTATATCAAGCACGAGGGATGCATTTTTTCCAGCAATCATGGAGCCTGTCGGGACTTGGAAAGGAGACAGGGTTACGGAAATACCGGAAACCAGCACCAGATTGAAGAGGTTCGCGCCGATGACATTGCCAAGAGAAAGTGCGCCGTATCCTTTGACAAGCGAAGTAATGGCAGTTACAAGCTCAGGCAGTGAAGTACCAAGTGCAACGAAGGTGAGCGCGATTACAGATTCCGGAACGCCAAGTGCCTGTGCGATCAGTGTGCCATTGTCCACCAGCAGGTCAGCGCCCACAGCGATGATTCCGGCGCCAAGTATCAGGAACAGAATGTTCTTTCCAATGGAACTTTCTGCTTCCGGTTCTGTGGCTTCGGCTGAGACACTGTGAGGCGCATTTTTCATTTCCAGAATAGTATAAACGATATAAATCAGGAAAAGAAGCAGCAGGACAATTCCGCTTGTCCGGCTGAAATATCCGGTACTGTAAGCGACGAAAGAATAGAAAGAGGCTGCTGCGATAAAAAAGAGTACCGGTGCAAGCAACGATTTTGGTTCCACTTTTCCGGGACGCACAGCAACGGTAAGCGCGGCAATCAGGGAAGTATTACAGATAATTGAGCCAATCGCGTTTCCGTAGGCAATCTCGCCGTGTCCGCCAAGTGCGGAGGTAGCGGATACCATAACCTCCGGAAGCGTTGTGCCGATGGAAACGACAGTAGCACCGATTAAAAGCTCCGGAATGTGAAAGTGGTGTGCAATACCGGTGGCTCCGTCAACAAACCAGTCACCGCCGGAGATCAGCAGGACAAGCCCGACAATAAAAAGAAGTACAGGAATCAGCATAAAAAGTCTCCTTGTCGTATTATTTCCAGTATAGCGTCTTTTCGATTAGAAAATGGTGCCATATGTGTATGGATGCTATACAATTTTATGTATATTTACGGGAGTGCCTGTTTATGAGTTTTCCCTGTAGTAACAGGTAAAAAACAGGAAAATCTTCCCAGATGAAGAAGAGTATAGCATCAAAGACAGAGGTTTTCAATTGCAAGTTTTCGGATTATAATTTCTTATATGTTTTGAAGGAATCTGCTCTTGTGGGGGATAGGGAATTGTATTATAATTAATATGTAAATTCACATAAAGGAAAACAGTGGAAAATGACATCAGAATGGAAACTGGACAGGCGGATGCGTTTGCTGGATATGCATGCGCATCTGTTTTGTATGGCCGATAGAAACGGAAAGACAACAGATGAAAACATGCTGCGTACAATGGCGGAATGGGAAATTACGCTGCGCCGTGAGATGGGTGTGATTACCTTTTTGAGCAGTGGAACGCCATGGGAATGGAAATTTATGAGGCAGTTTGCACGCAGTGAATCGCTGCTTTTCAGTTTCGGGATTCATCCCTGGTATGCGGAACAGTATATGGCAGTCGAACAACGGGATCTGGAAGATGCGTATCGGATGTGTGATGCGGTGGGCGAAATAGGGATGGACTGTGTCTGGTGCGAGATTCCGCTTTCTGTTCAAAGGGCGGTTTTGGAGCGTCAGCTGCAGATTGCAGCAGATCTGAAAAAACCGGTGATCTTGCATACCAAGGGAATGGAAGCTGAAATTTCAGATATGCTTCAGGGGTTTCCGGAGCCGGTGTGTGTGCACTGGTATTCCGGAGATTTGAAGAGTTTAGAGAAGTTTTTGGAACAGGATTGTTATTTTACCCTGGGACCAGATCTTGCCGGGAGTGTAGCAGGAGAAGAAAAACGGCTTGTAAATGGCTTGGAGGATGCAGAAAATTCAGGTCTCTCTGTATGGTCCGGCGAACGGGCCGGTCGGGAATTGTATCAATATATGCTCCGGGAGATTCCCGTGAACCGTCTGTTTGTGGAAACGGATGGCGTTTCCGCCATTGCATGGGCAAACGGACAGGAAGATGCAGAATTTCAGGAAATACAGAAGGTTCTGGATAGAAATATAGATTGTATTGCAGCTGTGAAAAAAATGCAGGGAGATGAGCTTCGCGAAAGAATGTGGAAAAATCTGATAAAGTTTCTCGGGAAAAGCGAAAAGGGACTGGAAGAGGAATTGCAGAGCGAGGCACGGATGAGATTATGATACAGACAAAGAAAATGGTTCAGTTTTATGTTTCGCAGTATGAACAGCAGATGAAAAGACGGCAGAAAAAAGCGGTAAATTACATCGATTTTCCAGGCAGGGTGGAACGGCTGAACAGAACTCTGAAAAGTGCCAGACCTTCGCGGGTGAACAGCGCCGTGCTGGAAGATTACCATAAACAGATTAAAAATATAGCGGTTTACGCTTACCGGAAGCATCAGGAGGCTGTGCTTGAGTTGGTAAAACAGCAGATGATACCAAAGCTAGTACAGCTTGACGTCGCTTTTTTGCTTCCGGAGCAAAGAGAGGGAATAGACGGAGAATTTTTTGCATTTCTGCGCAGACAGATGCCTGGAAAAATCTGTGCAAAGTCGCTGTTTTCGCTGTACCCCTTTTATCGGCAGCATCAGCTTACGAACAAAATTCTGGATCTAGTTCCGGCGCGCCCTGAACTGGAATTTTCGGAAGTTCTTGAGATGCGGCGACATTTTGTTCTGCACATTGGTCCGACGAACAGCGGAAAGACGTTCCGGGCTCTGGAACGCCTGAAAACGGCAGGACGGGGCGCCTATCTGGGGCCATTGCGGTTGCTGGCGCTGGAAGTCTATGAAAAGATGAAGGAATACGGTGTTCCGTGCACCATGCTGACAGGACAGGAATGCATTGAAGAGCCGGACAGCCGCGTGGTCGCTTCAACCATTGAGATGGCGGACTATGATGAGCTGTATGATATTGTGGTGATTGATGAGGCGCAGCTTATGGCTGATACAGACCGGGGACATTCCTGGACAAAGGCCATACTTGGCGTGAAAGCGCGTGAAATTCATGTCTGTACGAGCCCTGCGGCAGAAGGGGTGTTGAAACATCTGATCGAGCTGACCGGTGATACGTGGGAGGCGCATCGGTACGAGCGCAAAACGTCGCTTGTTTTTGAAGATCTGGCCTTTGATTTTCCGGAAGATGTCCGCAGAGGAGATGCACTGATTGTATTTTCCAAAAAGTCAGTGCTGGATGTCGCAGGACGTCTGGAGGAACGCGGAATCAGTGCCAGCGTGATTTACGGAAGCCTGCCGCCGGAAATACGGCGCCGTCAGATGCATTTGTTTACGAGCAAGCGGACAGAGGTAGTTGTTTCTACGGATGCGATTGGCATGGGGCTGAATCTCCCGGTTCGCAGGATCGTTTTTTTGCAGGCAGACAAGTTCGACGGCACAGGCCGGAGACCGCTGTGTACGTCAGAAATCCGGCAGATTTCCGGGCGCGCAGGGCGTTTTGGTATTTATGATACAGGCTATGTCAATGCAATGGGGGAGGAGATGCTGCATGAGATCCGTGAGAAATTCGAGGATGAAGAGCTTCCGCTTACAAGGGTAAATCTTGGTTTTCCTCAGGTACTTCTCGACCTTGATGAGCCTTTGAATGAAATTTTAAAGGTATGGCATTCGGTAGAACCCTCCAAACCATTTGAAAAAGAAAATGTGGAGGAGGCATTGTTCCTCTATGAACGTGCGTGCAAGGTGAGGGCGCGGATTGAAGGATTTGAAAACAAACGGATTCTTTATCGGATGATTACCTGTCCGATTGATATCAAAGATCGACGTGTCGTTGGTTTGTGGCTTGATTATTGTCAGAACTATTCCGCAGATGTCTCGTTAGAGCGGCCAAAGCTTGACCGGCGGGACCGGGGCGGTATATTGAAGTATGAGACGTATTACAAGCAGCTGGATTTGTACTATCAGTTTTCCCATCGTATGGGCAAGATTGTGGATGAAAAGTGGCTGCGGCAGGAGCGGGAGAAAACAGAAGCCAGTATCATGCGTTATCTGACAAAAGGAAAGGCAAATTATATTGCAAGATGCCAGTACTGCGCAAAGCCGCTTCCGCTTGGTTATCCATATCGGACCTGTCAGGCCTGCTCGCAGTTGCCGGAATGAGTGGCAGAGTTACCGGGACAACAGTAGGGAAGAGCCTGGGAGACGCGGTATAAGATCATATAAAGCTGAACTTGGGAGGCTGATGGAAATGGAGGAAATTTCTTTAAAAGGAATGTTTACGCTTGCACTCGTCAAAAAAGAGTGCTTTTGCGGTTCCTTTGGAGATATGCGTTACAGGCTGTGCAAAGAGGAGGAGAAGTTGTGCGCTTCGGTTTATCCAGAACCATACTGCTGGGAAGCTACGCCGGAGGAGCAGAAACAATCAGAGTATTTTGATTTGTCTGATGAAGGGATCGAGCAGGCAGTGGCGTGGCTCAATCAGAAATATAAGGAGAATTTTTCAGATTAGGTCTGTGAAATGTACAAGATTTCCTTGACAGTTGCAAGGAACTGTGGTAAAATTATAAACCGTAACGAACAGTTATGCTGATGTGGCACAGTCGGTAGCGCACCTCATTGGTAGTGAGGAGGTCACGGGTCCGATTCCCGTCATCAGCTCTGAGAGAGCCCTGGTTTCCAGGGCTTTTTCGTTTGCTAGGAAAAAGGAGGCTTTCGCACGAAATTGAATGAGTGCGAAAACCTCCTTTTTTAATAATTTTTATGGATATAAATGATCCAAAACTTTCAGAGTTTCTGATTATAACTGCGGACCAGCGGAAACAAGTGCTTTTCCAGCGTCGTTGCCTTCATATTTTGCAAAGTTCTTAATGAATCTCTGAGCCAGATCTTTTGCCTTTGTCTCCCACTCGGAAGCGTCAGCATATGTGTCGCGCGGATCAAGAATACCTGTATCTACGCCCGGAAGCTCTGTCGGAACTTCAAAGTTGAAGTACGGAATCTTCTTTGTCGGAGCGTTCAGGATATCGCCGTTCAGGATTGCATCAATGATACCACGAGTATCTTTGATGGTGATACGCTTGCCTGTACCGTTCCATCCGGTATTTACAAGGTATGCCTTTGCACCGTTCTGTTCCATCTTCTTAACAAGCTCTTCGCCGTATTTTGTCGGATGCAGCTCAAGGAATGCCTGTCCGAAGCAAGCGGAGAAGGTCGGTGTCGGCTCTGTGATTCCACGCTCTGTACCAGCAAGCTTAGCTGTGAAACCTGACAGGAAGTAGTACTGTGTCTGCTCCGGAGTCAGAATAGATACTGGCGGAAGTACGCCGAAAGCATCTGCGGACAGGAAGATTACGTTCTTAGCTGCCGGTGCAGCGGATACCGGACGAACAATATTCTGGATATGGTCGATCGGGTAGGATACACGAGTATTCTCTGTAACGCTCTTGTCGTTGAAGTCGATCTTGCCTTCTGCATCCAGTGTTACGTTCTCAAGAAGAGCGTTGCGCTTGATTGCATTGTAGATGTCCGGCTCAGACTCTTTGTCAAGATTGATAACTTTTGCGTAGCAGCCACCTTCGAAGTTGAATACGCCGTTGTCATCCCAGCCGTGCTCGTCATCACCGATCAGGAGACGCTTCGGATCTGTGGACAGAGTTGTTTTACCTGTTCCGGAGAGACCGAAGAAGATCGCTGTATTTTCACCGTTCATATCTGTATTTGCAGAGCAGTGCATGGAAGCGATGCCCTTCAGCGGCAGATAGTAGTTCATCATGGAGAACATACCTTTTTTCATTTCTCCGCCGTACCATGTATTGATGATAACCTGCTCACGGCTTGTGATGTTGAAGACTACAGCTGTCTCGGAATTCAGGCCAAGTTCTTTGTAGTTTTCTACTTTTGCCTTGGAAGCGTTGTAAACAACGAAGTCCGGCTCGAAGTTTTCAAGCTCTTCGTCAGTCGGCTGGATGAACATGTTTTTAATGAAGTGAGCCTGCCAAGCAACTTCCACGATGAAACGGATTGCCATACGTGTGTCTTTGTTTGCGCCACAGAATGCGTCAACAACGAACAGTCTCTTATTGGAGAGCTCTTTGAGAGCGATTTCTTTTACAGCATCCCAGCATTCCTGTGAAGCCGGATGATTATCATTCTTGTATTCGTCAGAGGTCCACCATACGGTATCCTTAGAATTGTCATCCATTACGATGAATTTGTCTTTCGGTGAACGGCCTGTGTAGATACCAGTCATTACGTTGACAGCGCCAAGTTCACTTTCCTGACCTTTCTCAAAACCTTCCAGTTCCGGTCTGGTTTCTTCCTCGAACAGCATTTCATAAGAAGGGTTACGTACGATTTCAGTGGTTCCGCTGATACCATACTTGCTTAAATTGATCTCTGCCATTTTTCATAATCTCCTTTTTCGAAAAAATAGTGTGTAGTTGCTCGACGATAACTGCCTGCAGATGCAAAAACGCAGGACTTACGTATCTTATTTGCTATGGAAGCGAGGTTACCGCTTCCCCTGTTTCATAGTATACATAATAAAAAAATAAAATCAATAAAAATTCTTCAGTTTTTTGAAAAAAGATAATAATTTAACAATCTTTTGGACCCATACAGGCTGATTATTGAAAGATTTGACAGTGGAAAATATGCGTTATAAAATGATACGAAAAAGGGAAGGCTGATTTTAGAGAGGAAGAACGATGGTTTATTCGGATATGATCGTTTTTGCAATGGAAATCATAGGTACGGTAGCGTTTGCAGCATCAGGGGCGATGACAGGGATTCAGCGAAGGATGGACTTGTTTGGCGTAAATGTGCTTGGTGTCACAACCGCCGTGGGCGGAGGTCTGATCCGGGATCTGATTCTGGGAATTAATCCGCCGGTCATGTTCCAGAATCCGCAGTATGCCTTGACTGCTGTGCTTACATCAACAATTCTGTTTCTTTTTTTGTATGTAAGGACAGAGGGGGGATCAGGAAAATACGGAAGAACGCGGGAACTGCTTTTGCTGACAGGGGATACGATCGGTCTTGGAATTTTTACGGTGGTAGGAGTCCATACGGCGATTACGGCAGGGTATGGGGGCGATCGGTTTTTGTTGATTTTTGTGGGAGTAATGACGGGAGTGGGCGGCGGAGTAATACGGGATGTACTTGCGGGCAATACGCCTTACATTTTTGTGAAACATGTTTATGCTGTGGCATCTTTGACAGGCGCCTTGTTTTATGTAGCGCTTCTTCCGTATCTTGGCGGACTTTCGTGTATGCTGATGGGTGCGGCGGCTGTGATGCTGATCCGCTTTCTGGCAGCGCATTACCGGTGGAATCTGCCGCGGATCAGATAGCCGTCATCTGGTGCATTATTGTTCCATTTGCCGTCCCATAAAACCGGCGGCACATTTTGCCAGCACCTGTTCGGTTTCTCCCATTTTGCGGGAGGTATCTTTGCTTCGCAGGATCACAGACCCGATCACGTCTCCTTCGCAGAGAATCGGGCTGATGACCTGGGGCATCTCATCGTCCATGTCTTCGCTTGTGATTTTTACATGTGTTTTGGAAGTCTGGTTTGCAAGTACGTGTTCGCGTTCGTTCATGACTGCCTCGAGCTGGCCGGTAACTGGTGTGCCAACCGTTTCCTTGCGGATGCCGCCGGCTGCTGCGATAACCTGATCGCGGTCCGTGATATATACGCTGTGACCGGAGGCGGAAGCAAGCGCTTCGGCGTATTCTTTTGCAAAACTTCCGAGCTCTCCGATCGGAGAATATTTTTTTAATATAATCTCACCTTCGCGATCTGTGAAAATTTCCAGCGGGTCACTTTCACGGATGCGAAGGGTTCTGCGTATTTCCTTTGGGATCACCACGCGTCCCAAATCGTCAATTCTTCTAACAATTCCAGTGGCTTTCATAAAAATTCCTCCATTTATCTTTACTGGTAGTTTTCTTTTTATGGTACTAGTATCTGTAAAGGGAGGCATTTTATACCGGATTTTTCTGAATGCAGGCCTGAAATTTAAAAAGTATGTCCTCTGCAGGGTTCAAAAGCTACAGAGACAGGGATTTCCGCCCCATCTGTTCCAACAGGTCGCTTTTGATTTTAAAGAGCTTGTCGGAAAGGTCAACGTAAACCTTGTGCGGATTTGCAAAGCGTTTGGTTTCGTCCCAGAGTGTCTCTTTTTCCTTTGTACAGTAATCGCGGATTTCCATGACAGAAGGAGAAGTATAGACACATTCGCCATTCAGGAAAATCGGGACAAGCATCTCTCTTAAAGTATAGGTTCCGGCCTTGATTTTCGTTTTTTTCCAGGTTTCAAGCGGATCAAAAATAATCATATCTTCCGATGTGTCGAACTGTTCGTCCTCCAGACAAATCAGATCGGCGCGGATTTTTCCGGTTTCTTTATCGTAAATACGAAAGATTTTTTTGTTGCCTGGATTTGTAATTTTTTCTGTGTTTTCAGACAGCTTGATCTTTGGAGTAAATTCTCCGGTCTTCTCATCCAGAACAGCCGCCAGTTTGTAGACGCCGCCGAACGCCGGACAATCCTTGGAGGTGATCATATTGGTACCGACTCCCCAGGAAGTAATGGCAGCGCCCTGTGTTTTTAAACTGTCAATCAGATATTCGTCAAGGTCGCTTGATGCGGAAATAATGGCATCCTCAAAACCGGCTTCGTCGAGAAGGCGGCGTGCCTTTTTGGACATGTAGGCCAGGTCGCCGCTGTCGAGGCGGATTCCGTAGTTTTTCAGCTCAATGCCTGCTTCGCGCATTTCGCGGAAAACTCGGATTGCATTCGGAACTCCGGAACGGAGCGTATCGTAAGTGTCAACGAGCAAAGTACAGGCATTCGGATAAAGCTGTGCGTATTTTTTAAATGCAGTATATTCATCCGGGAAGCTCATAATCCAGCTGTGTGCATGTGTTCCTTTTACAGGGACATCAAAGAGTTGTCCGGCCAGGACGTTCGAGGTGCCGATGCATCCTGCGATCATTGCGGCTCTGGCTCCATAAACACCGGCATCCGGCCCCTGGGCCCGGCGGAGACCAAATTCCATAATACCGTCTCCACGCGCGGCACGGACAATACGATCTGTCTTTGTGGCAATCAGGCTCTGGTGATTCAGAATAGTGAGAATTGCTGTTTCTACCAGCTGTGCCTGCATAATCGGGGCAACTACTTTCAAAAGCGGTTCATGCGGAAAAGCAATAGAACCTTCCGGGATTGCATAGATGCTTCCTTCAAAACGAAAATTTTTCAGATAATTCAGAAACTCGTCATGGAAAATACCGAGGCTTTTTAAATAGGAAATATCTTCGTCGGAGAAGCGAAGGTTTTTGATATAATCAATCACCTGCTCCAATCCTGCAACAATCGCATATCCGTT
The DNA here is from genome assembly GCA_003612585.1 of bacterium 1XD42-54. Classification (GTDB taxonomy): domain Bacteria; phylum Bacillota; class Clostridia; order Lachnospirales; family Lachnospiraceae; genus Choladousia. Next base: position 461,482 of record RAZH01000001.1, on the reverse strand, counting down.
GCCACAGGGATTTTTCCGGTAAAATGCGTCGAAGACTACGACTTCCGAGGACTGGCTTTCAAAATATCCTTGCATCATGGTAAGCTCGTATAAGTCAGTCAGCAGGGTAAGGTTCAAAGTACTCATCAGGAACACTCCTTTTCTCTGTTTTTTATGACTATATCACATTTTTCGCGGTATGGAAGAAAAAAATTAAAAAAAATAAAAAAAGTACTTGCATTAATCAAAAACATGAGTTATAATTCTTCTTGCGTTGAACAAAGGGCTATCGCCAAACGGTAAGGCAACGGACTCTGACTCCGTCATTTCAAGGTTCGAATCCTTGTAGCCCTGCTAAAGAGTATCCGAATGGATACTCTTTTTTTGTGCCCTGAGCAAAAAGATGCGGTGCTGAAACTGATCTGTAGAAGAGAAAAGATAAAATTCATATCGTAGTGTGATGAAAATCACAGCATATTGAGGATCTTTACGGTAAGATACTGTAAAGATCTTATTTTTTTGTGTAAGGAGGCGGAAGATGAAGGTATTAAATTTTGGTTCATTGAATATCGATTATGTTTATACAGTAGACCATATCGTAGAGGGTGGAGAGACAATCCTTTCATCAAAGTCGGAGACTTTTAGTGGTGGAAAAGGGCTGAATCAGTCCATTGCGCTTGCAAGGGCAGGGATTCCAGTGTATCACGCAGGCTTGATTGGAGAGGAAGGGGATTTCCTTCTGGATATTTGTCGGCAGTACGGAGTGGATACTTCTTATATAAAGAAGCTTCCGGCAAAGGGTGGACATGCGATTATTCAAACGGACAAAAACGGACAGAACTGTATTATTCTCTATGGCGGAACAAACCAGATGCAGACCAGAGAATATATTGACGAAGTGCTGGGACAGTTTGAAGAGGGAGATTACATTGTTCTGCAGAATGAGATTAATTTGTTGGATTATGTGATTGAAAAGGCGTATGAGCGCGGTATGAAGATCGTACTGAATCCGTCTCCGTTTGATAGTAAGTTGGATGCGTGTGATTTGACCAAGATCGACTGGTTTATTCTGAATGAGATTGAAGGAGGACAGTTTACCGGCCGAACAGAAGCGGATGAGATACTGACATGTCTGGCAGAACGTTTTCCGAAAGCAAAATTCGTACTTACGCTGGGAGAAAATGGTTCTGTATTTTTTGACGGCAAGCAGAAGGTGTGTCAGGAGATTTATAAAGTGGATGTCGTGGACACAACGGCAGCAGGAGATACATTTACCGGCTTTTTCCTTGCATCAGTGATTGCAGGTAAGAGCATGCAGGATGCGCTGCGGCTTGCGGCAAAGGCTTCTTCGATTGCAGTGTCCCGTGCAGGGGCTGCGCCGTCCATTCCGGCTATGGAAGAAGTGAAAGACGATACAGAGAGTGTAGCTTGCTAAAATTGTGCATTTCACCGAAGAATTGAATAGTGCTGTACAATGACTTGAAAAAATCCAACAAAAGTGACTTGTATCACAGACTTATTACAGGAAAAAGTAGATAATAAAGTCACATGAAAACGCAGGGGCAGGATGTTCTGTGACAGTATGGAAGGCGCCAAAACACGATTGCAGAAACATTCGGACCAAGGCAAAAACAATATGCAATTAACAAGGAGGCAGAAATGAAGAAATTAGAAATGAAGAAATTAGTAGCAATGGCTCTCGCGGCAGGTATGGCACTTACAATGGCAGCTCCGGCAGCAGTATCCGCATCAGAGGCAGCAGAACCGGCAGTGAAACGTGCGATTCTTGATACAGATATGGGATATTTGAATGACGATGCAATCGTTATGTTTATGCTTGCACAGGAAGATTCACTTGGTAACTGTGATTTCCTTGGAATTACAACAGTAGGAGGAAACTCCTGGTGTGCATCCGGAGCAACCGCAGCACTTCGTCAGCTGGAGCTGATCGGCCGTGAAGATATTCCGGTATACCTGGGATGCGATGTGCCGCTGATGGGATTCCGCAATCTTGACGCAGAGAGCAAGATCTGGGGTATGCCGGAGTACGCAGGTGCTTACTGGGATTGGGGCACAAGCTATTTCTGTGACGTAAACGAGCGTCCGACAGACTACAAGAATCTGCCGTCAGAGCCGAAATATGGCTATGCAGAGACAGAAGTACAGGATGAGCACGCAGTTGACTTCATCATCGAGCAGGTACATAAATATCCGGGCGAAGTTACAATCTTTGTAATCGGAGCTGGTACAAATATGGCGCTCGCAGTTCGCAAAGACCCGACAATCGTAGAGGATGCAGCAGGTGTTATCTACATGGGCGGTGCAGTTGATATTCCTGGAAACTCCAGTTCAGCGGCAGAGTTCAACTGGTATTACGATCCGGAAGGTATCAGAATTTGTCTGGAATCTCCGTGGAAGAGCCAGATCGACGTTCCGAACGATGTAGCAGAAGCAGTATTCTATACCAAAGACATTTACGACAGACTTGTTGAAAATCAGGGCAATGCAATCTCTAACCTGATCGTAGAAGGTCAGAAACAGCGTTTCGAGGACAACCCGGAAGCAAGCAGCTACGTATGGGATGCTATTACAGCAGCTATCTGGATGCATCCGGAAATCGCAACAGACGTTCAGGAGCGTTACCTGACAGTAGATACTACTTACGGCCCGAACTACGGAAGATCCACAAGCTGGTGGACATCACGTAACCGTGACGTTGAAGCAGGTACAGGAATGCCGTACGGCGTACAGAAAGTTGACGTAGTATTCGATATCGACAGAGAAGCATTCTGGAATTACTACGTAGACATTCTGACAATGGATGTACAGTAATTAGGATTTTTACACTAAATTTAATTTGCGAAATATCGCCGCAACGGTGAAAACGGTTGCGGCAATATAATAAAAAAGAAAAGGAGAAAGAATCTTATAAAAAAGAAAGTATTATCATTGGCTCTGGTAGCAGGCATGATGGGAACAATGCTTGCACCAGCAACTGCATACGCAGCACTGGAGGATTATGAAATCGTTACTACAGCAGAAGACAACAAAGTTATCCTCGACTGTGATATGGGATATTTTGGTGATGACATGTACTGTATGTCTATTCTGGCACAGGCAGACGCAGCAGGCTGGGTCGATTTCCTCGGTGTTACATCTGTAGGTGGAAACGAAATCTGTGCAGTAGGCGTAAACGCAATCCTGAATCAGCTTGAGATGATCGAGCGTACTGACATCCCGGTTTATATCGGTACAGACGTTCCGGTTATGGGATTCCGTGATCTGGCTAAAGATCAGCCGGTTACCGGTGGTTTCATGTGGACAGGCGGATACCGTCAGCTTGAGAACTACACAAGCCCGCAGAACTATCATGATCTTGGCGCACTTGAGAGTGAGAAATATGGTTACTCAACAACAGAAGCACAGACAGATATGAACGCAGCAGAGTTCATGATCAAATCTGTAAAAGAAAACCCGGGACAGGTTACGATCTTCGCTATCGGTGCTTGTACAAACGTAGCTCTTGCTTGTATGATGGATCCGACATTTGCTGAGAACACAGCAGGTATCGTTTACATGGGTGGTGCTGTTGACGTTCCTGGTAACGCAAACGCTTGTGGTGAGTTCAACTGGTTCTATGATGTGGAAAAGGGCTGAATCAGTCCATTGCGCTTGCAAGGGCAGGGATTCCAGTGTATCACGCAGGCTTGATTGGAGAGGAAGGGGATTTCCTTCTGGATATTTGTCGGCAGTACGGAGTGGATACTTCTTATATAAAGAAGCTTCCGGCAAAGGGTGGACATGCGATTATTCAAACGGACAAAAACGGACAGAACTGTATTATTCTCTATGGCGGAACAAACCAGATGCAGACCAGAGAATATATTGACGAAGTGCTGGGACAGTTTGAAGAGGGAGATTACATTGTTCTGCAGAATGAGATTAATTTGTTGGATTATGTGATTGAAAAGGCGTATGAGCGCGGTATGAAGATCGTACTGAATCCGTCTCCGTTTGATAGTAAGTTGGATGCGTGTGATTTGACCAAGATCGACTGGTTTATTCTGAATGAGATTGAAGGAGGACAGTTTACCGGCCGAACAGAAGCGGATGAGATACTGACATGTCTGGCAGAACGTTTTCCGAAAGCAAAATTCGTACTTACGCTGGGAGAAAATGGTTCTGTATTTTTTGACGGCAAGCAGAAGGTGTGTCAGGAGATTTATAAAGTGGATGTCGTGGACACAACGGCAGCAGGAGATACATTTACCGGCTTTTTCCTTGCATCAGTGATTGCAGGTAAGAGCATGCAGGATGCGCTGCGGCTTGCGGCAAAGGCTTCTTCGATTGCAGTGTCCCGTGCAGGGGCTGCGCCGTCCATTCCGGCTATGGAAGAAGTGAAAGACGATACAGAGAGTGTAGCTTGCTAAAATTGTGCATTTCACCGAAGAATTGAATAGTGCTGTACAATGACTTGAAAAAATCCAACAAAAGTGACTTGTATCACAGACTTATTACAGGAAAAAGTAGATAATAAAGTCACATGAAAACGCAGGGGCAGGATGTTCTGTGACAGTATGGAAGGCGCCAAAACACGATTGCAGAAACATTCGGACCAAGGCAAAAACAATATGCAATTAACAAGGAGGCAGAAATGAAGAAATTAGAAATGAAGAAATTAGTAGCAATGGCTCTCGCGGCAGGTATGGCACTTACAATGGCAGCTCCGGCAGCAGTATCCGCATCAGAGGCAGCAGAACCGGCAGTGAAACGTGCGATTCTTGATACAGATATGGGATATTTGAATGACGATGCAATCGTTATGTTTATGCTTGCACAGGAAGATTCACTTGGTAACTGTGATTTCCTTGGAATTACAACAGTAGGAGGAAACTCCTGGTGTGCATCCGGAGCAACCGCAGCACTTCGTCAGCTGGAGCTGATCGGCCGTGAAGATATTCCGGTATACCTGGGATGCGATGTGCCGCTGATGGGATTCCGCAATCTTGACGCAGAGAGCAAGATCTGGGGTATGCCGGAGTACGCAGGTGCTTACTGGGATTGGGGCACAAGCTATTTCTGTGACGTAAACGAGCGTCCGACAGACTACAAGAATCTGCCGTCAGAGCCGAAATATGGCTATGCAGAGACAGAAGTACAGGATGAGCACGCAGTTGACTTCATCATCGAGCAGGTACATAAATATCCGGGCGAAGTTACAATCTTTGTAATCGGAGCTGGTACAAATATGGCGCTCGCAGTTCGCAAAGACCCGACAATCGTAGAGGATGCAGCAGGTGTTATCTACATGGGCGGTGCAGTTGATATTCCTGGAAACTCCAGTTCAGCGGCAGAGTTCAACTGGTATTACGATCCGGAAGGTATCAGAATTTGTCTGGAATCTCCGTGGAAGAGCCAGATCGACGTTCCGAACGATGTAGCAGAAGCAGTATTCTATACCAAAGACATTTACGACAGACTTGTTGAAAATCAGGGCAATGCAATCTCTAACCTGATCGTAGAAGGTCAGAAACAGCGTTTCGAGGACAACCCGGAAGCAAGCAGCTACGTATGGGATGCTATTACAGCAGCTATCTGGATGCATCCGGAAATCGCAACAGACGTTCAGGAGCGTTACCTGACAGTAGATACTACTTACGGCCCGAACTACGGAAGATCCACAAGCTGGTGGACATCACGTAACCGTGACGTTGAAGCAGGTACAGGAATGCCGTACGGCGTACAGAAAGTTGACGTAGTATTCGATATCGACAGAGAAGCATTCTGGAATTACTACGTAGACATTCTGACAATGGATGTACAGTAATTAGGATTTTTACACTAAATTTAATTTGCGAAATATCGCCGCAACGGTGAAAACGGTTGCGGCAATATAATAAAAAAGAAAAGGAGAAAGAATCTTATAAAAAAGAAAGTATTATCATTGGCTCTGGTAGCAGGCATGATGGGAACAATGCTTGCACCAGCAACTGCATACGCAGCACTGGAGGATTATGAAATCGTTACTACAGCAGAAGACAACAAAGTTATCCTCGACTGTGATATGGGATATTTTGGTGATGACATGTACTGTATGTCTATTCTGGCACAGGCAGACGCAGCAGGCTGGGTCGATTTCCTCGGTGTTACATCTGTAGGTGGAAACGAAATCTGTGCAGTAGGCGTAAACGCAATCCTGAATCAGCTTGAGATGATCGAGCGTACTGACATCCCGGTTTATATCGGTACAGACGTTCCGGTTATGGGATTCCGTGATCTGGCTAAAGATCAGCCGGTTACCGGTGGTTTCATGTGGACAGGCGGATACCGTCAGCTTGAGAACTACACAAGCCCGCAGAACTATCATGATCTTGGCGCACTTGAGAGTGAGAAATATGGTTACTCAACAACAGAAGCACAGACAGATATGAACGCAGCAGAGTTCATGATCAAATCTGTAAAAGAAAACCCGGGACAGGTTACGATCTTCGCTATCGGTGCTTGTACAAACGTAGCTCTTGCTTGTATGATGGATCCGACATTTGCTGAGAACACAGCAGGTATCGTTTACATGGGTGGTGCTGTTGACGTTCCTGGTAACGCAAACGCTTGTGGTGAGTTCAACTGGTTCTATGATCCGGAATCTGTTCAGATCTGTCTGAACAATAACTTCCCGTATCAGATCGTTGTTCCGCACGACATCGCTTCCAAGGTTCTTCTTGCAAAAGACGTTATCGACTGGATCAAAGAGTTCAACCAGGGAACACCGGTTTCTCAGGCATTCATCGACAATGTAGGACCGACATATGATGAAAACCCGACAAAGACAGGTTACTGCTGGGATGCTATCACAGCTGGTATCTTCCTTTGCCCGGATCTGATCACAGAAACAGAGTTCAGAGATATGGCTATCGACTGCAACCGTTCCAGCTACAGCTACGCAAATGCTGTAACATGGGCAACTGGCGAGGGCCCGTACGAGTCAACAAATGTACAGGTTGTATTTAACATCGACAGAGATGCATTCTGGCAGTTCGTAGCACAGCTTTACGGTACACAGTTCTAAATTGTAATTTAATTTCATATAATTAACTATTTCAGGAGGACAAGACGTATGAAAAAGAAAATGATTGGTCTTCTGGCAGCTACGATGCTTGTTGGTATGAGCGTAGGCGCAGCAGAAGATGTAGAACGTAACTATACTCCGGAAGAAGGAACTGGCTGGCTGGCAGTTGAAATCAATGGCGAAGCAGTAGAGTTTGAGTATAGCGGTTCAACGAAAGGTATGACTGGTACAACTTACAACTTCAAATCCGATGACTTTACCATGGCTCTGGTATTCAATAAGAAACTGGTAGTTGGTGAAGAGATGGATACTAATGCGATTGCCCAGATCGAAATCATGAGCAGCGAGACCTCTTCTGCAGGCTATTATTTTGCAAAGAAAGCAGCGGGAAAGGACGTAGTAAGTACGGTTACGCTGGAAGAAAGCGAAGCTGAAGGTATTACACAGGGCGTATTTACTGTAACGGTACCGACCGCTGACAGATATGTAAATGATAACAGACCGGGTATGCTTCCGGAGCTGGAGCTGACAGAAGGAGAGTTCTGTTTCTTCGAGTAAAAGATTCAGGTAAAAACGGCGGGTTCACATAAGAACCCTCCGATTTTCAAAGTAACATATATAAAACAAGTAATAATTTAGGAGGACAAAAGTAATGAAAAAGTTAATGGCATTAACAGCTATGGCAATGGCAGCATCCATGAGCATGACAGCATTTGCAGCAGAAGCAGATCTTCCGAGTGCAGATGTAGCAGAGCAGGGATATGATTTCTACAAAGATGCAGTTTCCTACAACGACATCCGTGAAGAACTTGGCGCAGTTCCGAAGCTTGACAAAGCTGTTACAATCGGTTTCGCAACAAAGACATTCGAGAACGAGTTCTGGCGTATGGAAGGTGAAGGCGCTGAGATTGCTGGAAAAGCTTTCGCAGACGCTGGATATGATCTGACACTTGACGTTCGTGGCGCTCAGACTGAGACAGACGAAGAAGGTCAGCTGACACTTATGCTTGACATGGTTAACAAGGGATACGATGCAGTTCTTGTTTCTGGTATTTCAGATGCAAACCTTGTTCCGGGTATGGAAGCAGCTCTGGAAGCAGGCATTGACATGACAACCGTTATGGACGCATTCACACCGTATGCATCTACAACAGTAGGCGCTTGGCATTATCAGGCAGGCGTACAGGGCGCTGAGTGGATCTACAATACAATCGGCCAGAAGGGCAAAGTAGCTTGTATCACAGGTCTTTCCCAGGCAACGGCAGCTCAGGCTCGTACACAGGGATTCAATGACTTCTATGCAGACAAAGCAGACATCGAAATCGTAGCAGTTCAGAATGGTGACTGGGATCGTCAGAAAGCTTATGATATCACAGAGACACTGCTTCAGCAGCATCCGGATCTGGCTGGTATCTACTGCAACAACGACACAATGGCAATGGGCGCTCTGGAAGCAGTTATCGCTGCTGAAAGCGACTGTGTAATCGTTGGTACAGACGGAACAAGTGAAGCAACAGAGTCTATCAAAGCTGGTGAGCTTGATGGTACTGTAGACTTCTTCCCGAACATTATGTCTCAGATCGCAGTTGAAATGCAGGTTCGTAAACTTGCAGGCCAGGAACTTCCGAAGGTTATCTACGCTCCGCAGTGCGTACGTGACTCCTCTAACATCGAGCAGTCCTTCGAAGAAATCTTTGGTTATGAGTATAGCCCGATTTTTGAGTAATTGTTAGTACAAAGGGGGGCAGCGTAAGCGCCCCCTTTCCTTTATGAAAGAAAAAGAGAACTTCAGACGGAGGATGTATCAATGGATAAATTCATTGAATTTGAACATATTGTCAAGACTTTCCCCGGGCAGAAGGCTCTGGACGATGTCAGTTTTTCGATCCGCAAAGGAGAAATCCATGCGATCATCGGAGAAAATGGAGCGGGAAAGAGTACGCTGCTTAATATTCTGCACGGAGTTTTTCCGGCGACCTCAGGCGAGATCCGGATAGAGGGAAAGCCGGCAAAATTTTCCAATATAGCGGATGCGATTGATTTTGGAATCGCAAAGGTTCACCAGGAGATCGTCAGCATTCCGGATATGACGGTCGCTGAAAATATGTTTATGGGAAAAGAGCCGGGTAGGTTCGGAATTATTGATAAACAGAAGATGAATGCAGATACCGCAGAGCTTTTAAAGCGATTGAACTGCGACTTTCGGCCGACAGACCGGATGGGAGATTTATCAGCCGGACAGAAGCAGATGATTGCTATCGCGAAGGCGCTGGAGGTAAATGCGCAGGTGATTTCCTTTGACGAGCCGACTGCCTCTCTGAGTGACAAAGAGGTAGAGACATTATTTGGAATCATGCATGAGCTGAAGAATGCGGGAATTACGATTTTATATATCAGCCATAAAATGAATGAAATTTTCCGGATGTGTGATCGTTCAACGGTACTGCGCGATGGAAAGTTTATTAGAACAATTGAGATGGACAAGACAACACGTGATGAAGTGGTTCAGGCTATGGTAGGCCGTGACATTTCACTGTTTGCAAAACGTACAATGCCTTGTCAGAAGAGAGGAAGTACGCCAGTTCTTCAGGTGAAGAACTTAAGCGGTGGCATGTTTAAAAATGTCAGCTTTGATCTGTACCCGGGCGAAATTCTTGGATTTTTCGGCTTGGTAGGAGCTGGACGTACGGAAGTTATGCGTGCGATTTTCGGAGCAGATCCCCGTACATCAGGGCAGGTTTTCCTGAATGGAAAAGAGATCCACTGCAAATTGCCGAATGATGCGATCAAGCAGGGAATTGCATTGATTTCAGAAAACCGTAAAGAAGAAGGTATCATGCCGAACTTCAACAACATGGATAACATGGCTCTGGCAAGCATGGAAAAATACATGTCAGGCTTTGTAATTAACAGTGCAAAGAAGAACGCAAATGCTAAGGACAAGGGAACTCAGGTAGGCCTGAAGCCGAACGATCCGGAATTTATGACAGTAAGTCTTTCCGGTGGAAATGCACAGAAGGTAATCCTTGCCCGCTGGATGTCAACAGATGCATCTGTCATGATTTTTGACGAGCCGACGAAGGGTATTGATATCGGTGCAAAATCAGAGATTTACCTTCTGATGGAGAAGATGGCAGAAAAAGGTATCGCAATCATCATGGTTTCTTCGGAGCTGACAGAAATTATGGGTATGAGTGATCGTATCCTGGTTATGCGTGAAGGAGAGATCTCAGGAGAGCTTATGAAAGAAGAGTTCTCTGAGGAAAGAATTCTGAATTATACTGTGGAGGAAGATGTATAATGAATGCTATTTATAAAAAATACCGCAGAGAGTGGAGCGTTCTGATTGCACTGTTTGTTACGATTATTGTATTCAGTATATTGGAACATTCCTATCTTTCTACGACGAATATTGCAACGATTATTACACAGGCAGTTACATATGGCTTGATGGGTATTGGAATGACATGCGTTATCATCACAGGCGGAATTGACCTTTCGGTTGGTTCAGTATTGGCTCTGGTAGCGTGTGCAGGCGCACAGATGGCAAAAGCAGGGGTTCCGATCCCGCTTTGGATTATCCTGTGTCTCGGACTTGGTTTTCTGCTTGGAGCAATCAACGGCGTTCTGGTTGGCGTTATGAAACTGCAGCCGTTTGTTGCTACGATGGGAACTATGCAGGTTTATCGTGGTATTGGTTACGTAGTAACGGGTGGATTCCCGGTACTGAACGTACCGAGAGAGTACAGAAATGTATTTAACTTTAAGATTACTTCTGTATTTACATTTTCTGTAGTTGTATTCTTTGTATTTGCAATTATTATTACCTTTGTTCTGAAGAAAATGAAAATCGGAACATATGCGTATGCAGTTGGTGGTAATGAAGATGCAGCAAGACTTTCCGGTGTACGTGTAGAGCGTACAAAGGTACTTTTGTATGGAATCGGTATGCTGGGAACAACGCTGGCAGCTCTGGTTATCATTGGCCGTCTTGGAACGGGTGACCCGTCTACAGGTCAGGGCTATGAGCTTGATGCAATCGCAGCAGCAGCAATCGGTGGTACTTCCATGGCAGGTGGCCGCGGAAATGTATTCGGTACTGTAATCGGAGCTGTACTTTTCTCAGCGCTGAAGGTTGGACTTGTCGTACTCGGTGTTGATACATTCTATCAGTTCATCGTAACAGGTCTTGTAATCATCGTAGCAGCTTACATTGAGATCGTACAGGGCAATATGTTGATGAAACAGAAAAAATAATCAGATACAGCAATAAAGTGTCTGTAACCAGAAATGGGAAAGAGAAAATATAATAAAAAGCTTCCACAGCGAAATACTGTGGAAGCTTTTTATTTAGATTATTTCATTCACATGTTGCTTATATATGAGAAAAATAGGGAAAACAGTTCTGGCTGCAGAAAAACACGGAGCGAAACATGTCAGTCTCGCTCAATGAGCAGCTCCGGCTGTGTCCTGCCAATATATACCTCAAGACTGGTTTTGTCGATCAACGCAGAGGTAACGCCCTGCCTTGCGATACAGAATGCAGATGCGTACATGGCAATTTGTATAGAGCGTGTGAGCGAATAGCCTGTATGTAGATAAGAAACAAGTGCCGAAATAAATGCATCGGCGCCGCCTGTGGTATCGCAGGCTTCCATCTCGGCTGCCGGAAAATACTGGGAAATAGCAGCTGTTTTGAGGTAACATCCCTCGTGCCCCAGTGTAATGATAACGATGGGGATGCCTTTGCCAAAAAAGTATTCTGCCTGTTCCTCTACAGAAGTACAACCGGGACAAAGCGAGGATGCTTCTTTACGGTTGGGAACCAACATGTCGACCGTCTGATACAGCGCTTCCGGCAGCTGCTCCAGCGTAGATGGCTTGAAAACAGTTGTAACATGGTGTTTTTTGGCCATTTGGGCAGAAAGAATTACGGTGTCTAATGGAATTTCACCGGATATCAGGCAGTAGCATGCGTTTTTGAAGAGATATTCGCTGTTTTGAATATTTTCTGGTGTCAGACAGTCGTTGGCCCCGGAAAGAACCGTTATGGCACTTTCGCCGCTGCTTTCTGCATAAATATATGCTTTTCCGCTCCTGGCCTTTTTGTTTCGGAAGATTCCCTGTGTTGAGACATTTTCTTTTTCGAGCATATTTAAAATAAAAGTAGCATCAAAATCATTTCCGACTGCGCCAATCAGATGAACCGCGTGTCCGAGCTTTGCCACTCCCACTGCCTGGTTGGCTCCTTTTCCACCGATTGAAGTGGCAGAATTGTGAATTTTCAGAGTGCTTCCCAGCTGAGGAAGCGCATTTACGTTGAACGTAATATCCTTATGAATACTTCCGACAGAAATAAAGAACTTTTCCTGCATAAAGGCAGGATAGCTGATGGAACATTCGTGATTCAGGCTGCAAGACGGCGTATACATGAATACAGGGCTATCCTGGGATGATTTTTCGCAGATGCCGATCAGTTCCTGGCAGGCGTGCTGTCCAAAGGCATGATATGGAATCATAACCGCAGAAACAAAGTTATTTTCGTGCGGGTTATCATGATCGTTCAGGCTAAGCAAAGAGAAATCCGAAGGAATTTCGTAATGCTGCCGTTGCAGTGCATCGTAAAGTGCGCGTGCTGTTTTAAAGTCGGCGCAAATTGCAGCTGTGATATTATACTGCAAGATTTTATGAAGAAAGGTTTCATCAAACGTGCGTTGAATCAGATGCTCAGGGCAGGAGATTTGATGTTCATAAAGGCATTTGCAGAATCCTTTTTGAAAGAGTGCTGAGCGCTGACCGTCTTCGCCGGGAAAACAGACGATCGAAGTATGATTTTTGCGAATCAGAATATCTGCCAAATAGTATCCGAGCTGGGAAAAGTCAATTTCAAAAGCAGGGGTATGTGGTGTGTTTCCAATAAAATAATATGGTATTTTCTGGCGTTTCAGAAAATCACAGTGGGAAGAAAGATCAGCAGAACTTGGTTCCCAGAGAAGGCCATCAATGCCATTACGGCAGAGCGTAGAAATATGCTTTGCTTCCTGCTGAGGATCGCCCTTGCTTTCTAACAACAAAATTCCATAACTGTGTTCCTGGGCGCTCTGCAAAATGCCACTGAGAAGCGAGGCAGAAGCGCGGGAAGAGTGCAGCAGAACACCGAGCAGAAATTTTTTGGCATCCGGCGAGCTTTTGACAGCAGCGTATGGAGTGAAATTGTATTCTTTTACAATCTGCAAAACTCTTGTACGCGTCTGGGGGTTAATGTGTTCATCTTTGCCGTTGATAATTTTGGAAACTGTGGATATTGAGACACCGGCTAACCCGGCTATATCTTTAATAGTCATGATAAAATCTCCCTGCGTGTGTAGTTGAAATATAGGATAACATTTTTCGTAATTCTTCTATATTAGTATATATGATAATTGATCTTATGGCAACTTTGATAATAATATAGGAAATATGCTTGTGAATTTATGCAAAGAGGCCAATATGAAATATTCTCTACAAATTTATGTAACGAAAACCGGTAAAGTGGATTTGAGAAAACGCAGACACTGTCTCTCACTAAAATATGCTTTACATATTTTATATTATGAGGGAAAAAGTGACAAATGTCAACAAAAATGAACAAAAAACATGGCAAAGTGAATGAAAAATAGACCTGATTTTTGTGAAAAAAATCAAAAATGTAAAAGTGATTGACAGAAGGAAGAAAAGAATATAGTATTATAACATAAGAAAATGCTTTAGGAAAAAGATTTCACAGTATAATATGCACATTGTGATGAAATGATGAGGCCACTAACACAGGTTTGCTATGTATTGGGAGGAGAATTATGGAAAAAAGCAGAGCAACTCTTGATAAGTGTCAGACGATATTAGGGGGAGGGTGTTTGGAAAGCTTAAAGGTTCAAATGAAGGCAGAAATCAGAGAAAAGGCCGTTTTGTGCAGATTTGAAGATTCAGAAAGTGTTGATGCAGAAGAAATACTCAGCGGAAGGAAAATCTGGGCATTGCTGAAGGGGGAGCTGCATCTGATTATGAGAGATGAAGAAGGAAGAACGATCGTACTTCAGAAGATTCTTCCGGAGAATTCCGGATTTACTTTGCCGGCATTGTGTCTGGATTCACACGAATACAGCATCGAGGTCGTATGTGTCGGTGAGACAGAGTTGTACTATATTCCGGAACAGCTGAGCGCGCGGATGTACAGTGAGTGTGCAGATGTGAGAAAGTGGCAGGAGCAGTGTTATGTGAAAGCGTTTACAAAGCTTCTGGAGTTGATAAATGATCTGAGCTTCCTTTCATTGAAAGAAAGACTGAGAAAAAAACTTTATGAATACTGTGATCAGTACAGAACGGATACAGTTCTTGTGACGCATGAGAATTTGGCGGACGAGCTTGCAACGTCGAGAGAGGTGGTTTCCAGGCTTCTCAAGAAGATGGAGGCAGAGAAGATTATCAAGATTAAACGGAAAAGTATTCAGGTATTGGGCTGGAAAGGCGCCGGATATTCAGAAAAGGTGTCCAGAATGGCAGTATAGAAAAAGCAGAAAAGGCGGGTCCGAAAAATCGGGGCGCCTTTTTTACTGTCGTTTTTAGAAGTTTTAAAGCATACATTTGTCCATTAAGGGCTTGTTTTCCGTTCGTCTGGCTTGTATAATAATCAGATATGGAATTGCAGAGCAAAGCTTTTGCAAAGTTCCGTATAGTTTTTGGAAATGAAGGGAACACGATGGCATATCAGTTTGAGAGCAGAGTGCGTTACAGTGAGATGGATATAGAGCAGAGGCTGACACGCGTTTCTCTGGTAGATTATTTTCAGGACAGTTCTACGTTTCAGTCGGAAAGTTGTGGGAATGGCCTGGAATATCTGAAAAGTTTGGACAGGGCCTGGATGATTCTGTCCTGGCAGATTGAGATTATAAGAAGACCGCGTCTCGGAGAACGGATTGTAACGAAGACCTGGCCGCATGGATTTAAGGCGTTTTATGGATACCGGAATTATGTGATGTACGATGAGACCGGTGAGATGCTTGCAAAGGCGAACAGCGTGTGGGCTTTTATGGATGTGAAGACCGGACATCCGGCGAAACTTTCTCCGGAGTTGATTTCAGATTATGAGATGGAACCTGCGCTTGCTATGAAGCAGCATTCGCGAAAGATTCAGGTACCGAAAGAGCAGGAGAAGATGGCGGCGCTTCTTGTGTGCAGCTATCATTTGGATACGAACCGGCATGTGAATAACGGGCAGTATATCCGTATGGCAGAGGAGTATTTGCCGGATGATTTTGAGCCGGTATGGCTCAGGGTGGAATATCGAAAGCAGGCAAAGCTTCATGATACGATTGTACCAATGGTTTATGCGGCGGCTGATCTGGTGGTTGTGAGCTTGTGCGACTCACAGGGAGAGCCGTATGCGATTGTAGAGTATACGCGGTAAGTAAGGCGCACGACAAGCGAAGGTGCGGGAAGATCTAAGAGAGGATCATGTAAGACAGAAATGGAGGCAGAATGTTAGCAATAGGAGAAAAGCAGGAGCTGATGATCGTAAAAAAGGTCACCTTTGGGGTTTATCTGGCGCAGAAAGCCGGAGACGAGGAGACAGTGCTTCTTCCGAAAAAGGAAACGGATGAAAGCATGCAATGCGGGGATAAGGTGACGGTGTTTCTGTACAGAGATTCCAGCGACCGGCCCATTGCCACAAGGAGGGAGCCACTACTGACAATCGGAAAGACGGCGGTTTTGAAGGTAAGGGAGGTCACGAAAATCGGGGCTTTCCTGGACTGGGGGCTGGAGAAAGATCTGTTCTTGCCCTTCCATGAGCAGACAGGTAAGGTATATCCGGGAGACGAGTGTGTGATTGCCTTGTATCTCGATAAAAGCGGTCGCCTCTGTGGAACCATGAAGGTATATCCCTACCTTTGCAAAAATTCACCATACCGCATAGATGATCAGGTGCGTGGGCGTGTGTATGAATTGAGCGATAATTTCGGTGCATTTGTCGCGGTAGATGATACGTATTCGGGGCTGATTCCAAAACGTGAGGGCATCTCAGGACTGAAGGTGGGAAATATTGTCCGGGCCAGAGTAAGCGGCGTCAAAGAGGACGGCAAGCTCGATCTTTCAATCAGGGAAAAGGCATATTTACAGATGGATGAAGATGCTGAATGTGTGATGGAGATAATCGGAGAATTTGACGGCGTCCTGCCTTTTGATGATAAGGCGTCGCCGGAGCTGATTCAAAGAGAGTTCGGTCTCAGCAAAAACGCTTTTAAACGTGCGGTAGGCCGATTGATGAAGCAGGGCAGAGTGGAGATCCGTGACGGACATATCCGGGCGATAAAAGAGTAGGGCTAAAAGAATCAAAGGAGGAACTATATTTATGAAAAAGGCAATCAGTACAGACAAGGCACCGGCAGCGATCGGGCCGTATTCACAGGCAATTGAGGTAAACGGAATGGTTTTTACATCGGGTGTGATTCCGGTAAATCCTGCTACGGGAGAAATTCCGGAAGGTGTCGAAGCGCAGGCAGAGCAGGCGTTTTCTAATATGGCAGCGCTGTTGCAGGCAGCAGGCACCAGTATAGAGGCTGTGATCAAGACAACCGTATTTATTAAGGAAATGAATGATTTCGGAAAGATCAATGAAGTGTATGCAAAATACTTTACCGGTACGTTCCCGGCGCGCTCTTGCGTGGAGGTTGCACGTTTACCGAAGGATGTTTTGCTGGAAGTGGAAGCAATAGCAACAAAATAGTTGCACCATAAAAACGGAAAGAAAGCAATACCGACAAAGCGGATTTTGTGGTTGTGTGAAAATGCCGCAATACTGCCGAAAATAAAAGAAAGGCTTGATTTTCCTGATTTTTCATCGTATATTGAATGCGTAGAAGATAAGGTAAGAAGAAAGGAGAACAAGCAATGAAAGTACAGAATATTAGAAATATTGATAAATTCTTTCAGGTAGTGGATGCTTGTAAGGGAAAGGTAGAACTGGTAACAGGAGAAGGAGACAGACTGAACTTGAAGTCAAAACTGAGCCAGTATGTATCTATGGCAAATATTTTTTCGAACGGAGAAATTCCGGAGCTTGAGATTATTGCATATGAGCCACAGGATGTGGAGAAGCTAATTGATTTCATGATGAACGAGTAAAAGGGAACTTGGAAATACATACCTGAAAGCACATTTGTGCTGAAATACTGCACGGTGTAAAAAATCATATCAAAAACAAAAACCGCTGTAAAATGCATGGGAGCTACATAAACGTTCCATTTGCATTTTGCAGCGGTTTTCTGTTTTGCAGCTGTATTAAATTTGTTTGAAGCAAAAGGGGGAAGGATAAAGGACCTGGGAGAGATTTTGGTGGTTAATTTATGAGAGCTATGATAAACTGTACAGGCGAAGAAAGTATAGTAAAGCAGAGGAATAAAGAGGGTACAGATCATGGACAGGATTTTAATTGCGGAGGATGACAGGGTGATACGGGAGGAATTGAGCGGTCTGCTGCGGGCGAACGGGTATCAGGTGGTCTGCTTGCAGACGGACAGTATGGCGCCGAACGGGAACGAAATGACAGCGCCTCATGGCCAAACGCAGGGGGACCGTACCGAGATACCGGACTGCGACCTGGCACTTCTTGATATCGGCTTGCCAGGACAGAGCGGGTATGAGCTTTGCAGAAGGCTGAGGGAGAGGTCTGATGTGCCGGTTATTTTTCTGACAGCACGGGAATCAGCAGAAGATGAGCTTCTGGGATTTGGCGTGGGAGCAGATGATTATATCCGCAAGCCGTATCATTCGTCGGTCCTTCTGGCCAGGATTGCACGGCTGTTGAAGCGAAAGAGCAGTGCTGTACTGTCGGTTCGGGAGTTGACGTTGAGTCTGACTGATCTGACGGTGTGCTTTGCGGGCAAGACGGCGGAGCTGACGAAAAATGAGACGCGTATCCTGGCATGTCTGATGCAGAAGGAGCTGTGCACAAGAAGCGAAATCATTGAGGATTTGTGGAATAACAGTCTGTATATTGATGAAAATACACTGTATGTAAATATCAATCGGCTGCGGGAGAAGCTCAGAGGAATCGGGGCGCAGGATTATATCCGGACGGTTCGGGGCGTGGGGTATCGTTTATGAGGTTTGGAGAATATCTGTATGCGAAAGCAGTGACTTTATGTTTTCTTGGAATCGGTACGTTGTTTCTGGATATTTTTCTGGCTTTTGCGGAAGTGCCGTTTGCCTTTCTTTTTGTACTCAATGCGGCAGCGGGGGTGTTGGTGGTTTTATGGCTTGTGGCAGATTTTTTGATTGAAAATTCCAGGCTTCAGAAACTGGAGCGGGTGATGAATGAGCTGCCGGAGAAGTATCTCCTGGGGGAGGTAATTCCAAAGCCGGTGCAGCCGGTCGAATATCGGTATTATGAAATCATGAAGACGGTTTCGCAGGCGGCCATAGAGGTGGCTGAGCAGGCAACACGGGAGAAAGAGGATTATTGTGATTACGTGGAATGTTGGATTCATGAGATGCGCACGCCGCTTACGGCATGCTCATTGATCTTGGACAGGGCGAAAGGGGTTGTGGAATGCAAGGAAGATCTGGACAAAGCAGAAGAGGTGTCGCAGAAACTGAAACAGGAGCTAAAGCGTGCAGAGAATCTCACAGAGAGTATTCTTTATTATGCGCGCATACGCCGGGCTGGCAATGAAACGCAGATCAGGCAGGTGCGGGCTGCGGAGCTGATTCGTGAAGCGCTGTGGAGTCAAATGGAACTTTTGACCGCGGCGGGTATCTGTGCCGAGGTAGATGGCGATTTTGATATGTATACAGACGGAAGGACGGTCTGTTTTATTTTAAAGCAGCTTTTGATTAACTGTGCGAAATACTGTCCGGGCTGTCAGATCTGCATCTGTGCTGGGAATGGCAAGATTACGGTAGAGGATAACGGGATTGGTATTCCGTCGCACGAGCTGCGCCGGGTGACACAGCGCGGTTATACAGGGAGCAATGGAAAACGCCTTGGCGGAAGCACAGGTATGGGACTTTATATTGTAAAAGAGCTGTGCAGCCGGATGGATATCGGACTGGAAATTGCGTCAGAGGAAGGCAGTTATACGCGCGTTGTTCTGAACTTTGAAGGGGAAGAAGAGAGTGGAGCGTAGTGGATTGGAGACGTATTTGAAGTCTTACAAAACTGTAAGAAATCTGCCCTGGTACCGTTAGAAAAAAGAGGGGGCTTTTGTGTTAAAGTAGAACCGGAAGCAGGGCAGTACAGGAAGCGATAAGCCCTGCAATGGAGGGATATCTATGGAACAAATACTTTGTTTGAAGAATGTGACAAAATATTATGGCTTTGGCAGTGTTGTCACAAAGGCGTTGGATGGGATTACGTTTGATGTGGAGGCCGGAGAGTTTACAGCGATTATGGGAGCTTCGGGCTCCGGAAAAAGTACACTTTTAAATGTAATTTCGACGATTGACAAGGTGAGCTCCGGAGAAATTCTGGTTCGCGGAAAGCTCTTAAACAAAAAGAAGGAAAAAGAATTGTCGGTATTTAGACGCGATGAGCTGGGTTTTATTTTTCAGGATTACAATCTGCTGGATACACTTACCATCGGGGAAAATATTGTATTGCCTCTGAATTTGCGGCGTTCGGGAGTGCGGGAGACGAAAATGGAGCTGCGGCGCGCGGCAGAGGCGCTTGGCATTGCAAATCAGCTGGAAAAATTTCCGTATGAACTCTCCGGCGGTCAGCGGCAGCGGGCGGCGTGCGCCCGGGCAGTGATTACAAATCCGGCGCTGGTGTTGGCTGATGAACCTACTGGGGCATTGGATTCCGGCAATTCAAAGCTGTTGATGCAGACCTTTCAGATGATGAATGAGACGCTGGGCTCAACGATTCTGATGGTAACTCACGATGCAGTGGTGGGCTCGTATGCCGGACGTGTCCTCTTTTTGAAGGATGGAAAGATCTGGAGCGAGATATACAAGGGAGGACGGAGCCGTCAGGAAATGTACCGGGAAATCCTGTCCGTAACGGCAGCGCTGGGAGGTGAGGCTGATGTATAGGAAAAAAGACGGTAGGGATGGAGAGGTACAAAAGACGGATGATTATGCTTCGATGCCGTACTGGAAACTTGCGCTGCGCAATGTTAAGCGGCAGATGAGAAGCTATCTGATTTATTTTATGACAGTCGCTTTTACGGTTGCTTTCCTGTTTGCAATGAACAATATTATCTATGGAAATGAGCTACAGGAAAAGGCAAAGAGTTCGGAGAACCTGACAAGCTTGCTTCAGGGGCTGACGGTTTTTATTTCCTTCGTGGTGGCTTTTGTGCTGAGCTACGCGACTTCGTTTATGCTGAGGCTACGCAAAAGAGAGTTTGGTACGTATCTGACACTCGGAATGACACGTCGGGATATCCTGAAAATATTTCTCGGAGAAACGGTTCTGATCTGCATGGCGGCGCTGGGGGCGGGAATTTTTCTGGGGCTTTTTGTCTATCAGTTTTTTATGGCGGTTATGATGAAGCTGCTGGACGTTACGTTTACATTTTCAGCGTATTCCATGCAGGGGCTTGCCGGAACGGTAGCGCTGGTGGCGGGGCTATTTCTCGTATCGGCAGCTGGTTCGGCTGTGTATCTGAAGCGAGTACGTATTTACAGTCTGCTGCATGGCGAAAAAAAGGTCGAGCGGACTGTACGCCATCCATTTTTCTGGGCATTGCTGACTCTGCTTTTTCTGGCAGGGCTTTTGTACAGTGGGTTTCAGTTTTACGAGGGTATGCGGTGCGCGATGGAGACTGCTTCCTCTGATCTGTCCGGTGTAGTCGGCTGTATCGGGATTTTTGCCATCAGCCTTGTCATGTTCCACATCGCATTTGCAAGGGGCGGTATCAGCTTTTTGCAAAGGAGCAGGCGTTTTGCTGCGCGGGGGACAAATACGTTTGTGTTGCGGCAGCTTTCGGCCTCGCTTGGCAGTAATTCAGTGATGCTTGGCTTGCTGGCCTCGCTTCTTGCTTTTGCGGTGGTCGGGGCAAACCTCTCTTTTATTCAAAAAGGTACGGAAGAGGAAGCGCTGCGCCGTGATTTTCCATATGACATTCTTTATACAGGGCAACTTGAGGGAGACAGTTTTGTGCAACACGGAGAAGGACCGTCGATCGAGGAGGCGGAACAGCTGATCAGAAAATATGTGGATGTCCGGGAAAAACATTCCTACACGCTGTATACGGATGGGAAACAGAATTTTTACCGGTATGTGGACTGGGCGGCGGGAACAAGTCTGCATGATTCTTATATGACAGTGAGTGATTTTAATGCGTATGTAACGCCGCTTGGCTGTGAGCCGATCGAGCTTGATCATGAATTTTTTGTGCTTGCCAACGATGTTTCCTGGAAACAGATGGACTGGAGCAAGATAGAGCTTGTGCTGAATGGGGAGACGTATCGGTGGACGCAGGCGCCGCAGCAGAAGTATCGGATTTTTAATTACCTGCTCTGTGTTGTGGTTGTGCCGGATGAGGCTGTGCGTGCAATGACTGCAGAACAGGAAATTGTTTCCTATGAACTTGAGCCGGACACTTTTGATCGCAGCGCCATAGATGCAGCAGAGCAGGCACTTACTTATCAAGTGTATACCGAGTACATGGGGGAAAGGTTCGAGGAACCGCGGTGCGATTATTTTTTCCGGGAAAGCAGCAAGCAGGAAAGGAATGAACAGATTGCGGTGTTCGTTGTCGGCGCGTTGTACCTGGCCGCCGTGTTTTTATTAATGGCTATGGCAATTCTGGCGCTCAAAACATTGTCCCAGATTGGAGAGGACCGGAAGCGCTATCAGATTCTGATGCGCCTGGGTGCGGGAAGAAGAGAGCAGAGCAGGGCTCTTTTCTGGCAGACCTTTACCTTCTTTCTTGTTCCGTTTCTGATTCCCGTGATTCTTTGTATTCCGACTGCACTGATCGGGGCACGGTTATTGGATCTTTGTGATATGGGAAATCTGACCGGAATGCTTTACACAGTCGCAGGGAGTATTGCAGGCGTTATGACAATTGTCTATGTTCTGTATTACCTGGCAACGTATCTGATTGCAAAGCGGGAAGTGATCGGATAGAAACTGAGAAAAAAGTTTTGTACAGAATTTCGTTCTGAAAAATATAGGAAGGCCACAAAGTATCGCTGTATATTTTGTGGCTTTTCCAATTATCCGGAAGGTTGTAATTGAAAACAAGCGCCATTTCCTTTATAATGAAACTAATTTTTTACGGGAAAAGGAGATATTACTGTGAATTTCACGCATTTGCATGTCCATACGGAATACAGTCTGCTGGATGGTTCGAATAAAATAAAAGAGTATGTTGCACGCGTTAAAGAGCTCGGAATGGACAGCGCAGCGATTACAGACCATGGGGTTATGTACGGTGTGATTGATTTTTACCGGGAGGCAAAAGCAGCCGGCATCAATCCAGTCCTGGGCTGTGAGGTGTATGTCGCGCCAAATTCAAGGTTTGACCGTGAGATCGGGAATGATGAGGACCGTTATTACCATCTTGTACTTCTGGCGGAGAATAACACGGGTTATGCAAATCTGATGAAAATCGTTTCGCGGGGCTTCACGGAGGGCTTTTACTATAAACCGCGGATTGATATGGAAATTCTGCGGGAATATCATGAAGGAATTATTGCATTAAGTGCGTGCCTGGCCGGTGAAGTGCAGAAGTATCTTGTGCGCGGCATGTATGAGGAGGCAAAGGAGGCGGCGCTTCGGTACCGGGATATTTTTGGTGAAAACAATTATTTCCTAGAGCTGCAGGATCATGGCATTGCAGAGCAGAAAATGGTAAACCAGCAGCTGCTGCGCATGAGCCGTGAGCTGAATATTCCGTTGGTGGCGACAAATGATGTACATTATACGTATGAGGATGATGTGGCGTCGCACGATATTCTGCTGTGTATTCAGACAGGAAAAAAGCTGGCGGATGAGAACCGTATGCGGTATGAAGGCGGACAGTACTATGTGAAGTCGCCAGAACAGATGGCAGAGCTTTTTCCGTATGCGCCGCAGGCGCTGGAGAACACACATAAGATTGCGCAGCGCTGCCAAGTGGACATTGAATTTGGAGTGACAAAGCTGCCGAAGTTTGATGTGCCGTCACCATATACGTCGTGGGAGTATTTGAATAAGCTGTGCTTTGAAGGTCTGGAACGGCTGTATGGAGACAGAGCAGGAGAGCTCAAAGAGCGTCTGGAATATGAACTGTCGGTTATTCAGAAAATGGGTTATGTCGATTATTTTCTGATTGTATGGGATTTTATCCGTTTTGCGAGAGAACATGACATTATTGTAGGACCGGGCCGTGGTTCAGCGGCAGGAAGTGTTGTGTCGTATACGCTTGGGATTACGCAGCTTGACCCGATCCGTTACAATCTTCTGTTTGAGCGTTTCCTGAATCCGGAGCGTGTATCAATGCCGGATATTGATATTGACTTCTGCTTTGAACGCAGGCAGGAGGTTATTGATTACGTTGTGCGAAAATACGGGAAGGACCGGGTTGTACAGATCGTTACGTTTGGTACCATGGCGGCGCGCGGCGTGATTCGTGACGTGGGGCGTGTCATGGACCTTCCGTATGCGCTTTGTGATACGATTGCCAAAATGGTTCCACAGGAGCTGAATATTACGATTGACAAGGCGCTGCATATGAGTCAGGAGCTGCGCACAATGTACGAAAATGATGCGCAGGTGCATGAGTTGATTGATATGTCCAAGCGTTTGGAAGGACTGCCGCGCCATACGTCGATGCATGCCGCAGGCGTGGTGATCAGCCAGAAGGCTGTGGACGAATATGTGCCGCTCTCCCGTGCATCGGACGGTACAATTACCACGCAGTTTACAATGACGACGCTGGAAGAGCTGGGACTTCTGAAAATGGATTTTCTCGGTCTGCGTACGCTGACAGTGATTCAGAATGCCGTGCGGCTTGCGGAAAAAAGCAGCGGGAAAAAGATCGTGATGGAGGAAATTGATTACAATGATAAGGCGGTCCTTGATTCAATCGGTACAGGCAGGACGGAAGGCGTGTTCCAGCTTGAAAGTGCCGGGATGAAAAGCTTTATGAAGGAACTGAGGCCGAGAAGCCTGGAGGATATTATTGCCGGGATTTCTCTGTACCGTCCGGGGCCTATGGATTTTATTCCGCAGTATATCCGCGGCAAGGACCATCCGGAAGATATCACGTATGACTGTCCGCAGCTAGAACCGATTCTGGAGGCAACGTACGGATGTATCGTTTACCAGGAGCAGGTAATGCAGATTGTGCGGGACCTCGGCGGTTATACGCTGGGGCGCAGCGATCTTGTGCGCAGAGCGATGTCGAAGAAGAAAACAGCCGTCATGGCAAAGGAGCGTCAAAATTTCGTTTATGGAAATGAGACGGAGGGCGTACCGGGCTGTGCGGCGAACGGTATTGATGAAAAGACAGCGAATAAGATTTTTGATGATATGACAGATTTTGCGAAGTATGCGTTTAATAAATCGCATGCTGCCGCCTATGCTGTTGTATCATATCAGACGGCTTATCTGAAATACTATTATCCGGTAGAGTTTATGGCAGCGCTTATGACGTCTGTGATTGACTATCCGAGCAAGGTGGCAGAATATATTCTGACCTGCCGCCAGATGGGAATTGCGATTCTGCCGCCGGATATTAACGTTGGAGTAGGGAATTTTTCTGTGGACAACGGAAACATCCGTTATGGTCTCTTTGCGATTAAGAGTCTTGGAAAACCGGTGATTGACGCGATTATTGAAAATCGTGAGGCGTATGGGCGCTATCAGAGCATTGCGGATTTTATTGAGCGTACAACGGGGCGTGAGATAAATAAGCGGGCGGTGGAAAACCTGATTAAATCGGGAGCCATGGATAGTCTTGGCGGGACCAGAAAACAGTTTATGCAGGTCTATGCAGCGATTATGGATCATACGGTTCAGGAGAAGAAGCATTCTGTTACGGGCCAGATGTCGCTGTTTGATCTGATGGGCGATGAGGAAAAAAAGGAATTTCAGGTGCAGATGCCAAACGTCGGAGAGTTTGACAAGGAGCAGGTACTGGCATTTGAAAAGGAAGTGCTTGGTATTTATATCAGTGGACATCCGCTGGAAAAATACGAAAAGCTTTGGAAAAAGGGAATCACAAACGTGACGTCAGATTTTGCACTTGACGAGGAGACGGGCGCTTCCCGGGTACTGGATAACAGTACGGCGATTGTTGGCGGCATGATTACAGGCAAGACAATTAAATATACAAAGACGAATAAAACGATGGCGTTTCTGACGCTGGAAGATCTGGTGGGGACGGTGGAGGTCGTTGTGTTTCCACGGGATTATGAAAAAAACAGTCAGATGCTTACACAGGACAGTAAAGTGTTCGTGCGGGGGCGCGTGAGCTGTGAGGACGACCGGCCAAGTAAGTTGATCTGTGAAAAGATATGGACATTTGAGGAAATTCCACAGGAGCTTTGGGTGCAGTTTTCAGATAAGAAAGATTATGAAATGCGCGAACAGGATTTGTTCGGAGTTCTGCGTCACTGTGAGGGGAAGGACCGCGTTGTGATTTTTGTGCGAAGTGAACGGGCGGTAAGAAGACTTGGTGAGAACTGGACCGTAAATGCAAATGATGAGCTGCTGGAAGAACTTTATGGCATTTTCGGGAAAGAGAATATCAAAGTGGTGCAGGGAAAAGGATAAACGATACAGGGAAAAGCGCAGTGTTGCCTTTACAAATAGAAGAAAATGAATTAGAATGAATACCGTCATCTGACAGATAACAGGGTGCTTGCAGCGCATCGCGGCGCAGGATTTGATCGGTCAGAATTGTGACTTATGGAAAAGCAGGAGGTGCGATATGGAAAAAAAGATTGAGACGATTGGCGTACTGACCAGCGGTGGCGATGCTCCGGGGATGAATGCGGCGATTCGGGCAGTGGTTCGCAAGGCTCTGGCAAGGGGGCTTAAGGTAAAGGGAATCTCACAGGGTTACAAGGGTCTTTTAAATGAAGAGATTGTAGATATGGATGCACGTTCTGTTTCGGATACGATTTCAAAGGGCGGTACCATTTTATATACGGCGCGCTGTTCTGAGTTCCGTACAGCAGAAGGCCAGGATCTGGGCGCCCAGATCTGCAAAAAGCATGGGATTGACGGGCTTGTGGTGATCGGAGGAGACGGCTCTTTTAAGGGAGCGCAGCAGCTGGCAGCCCGTGGCATTAATACGATCGGCGTGCCGGGGACGATTGACTTGGATATCGCCTGTACCGATTATACGATTGGGTTCGATACGGCAGTAAATACGGCGATGGAAGCCATTGACAAGGTACGTGATACTTCCACGTCCCACGAGCGATGCAGTATTATTGAAGTAATGGGCAGAAATGCCGGGTATATTGCGCTGTGGTGCGGCATTGCGAATGGTGCGGAGGATATTCTTCTTCCGGAGCGCTATGATTATGATGAGCAGGTGCTTATTAATAATATTATTCACAACAGGAAGCGTGGGAAAAAGCATCATATTATCATCAACGCGGAGGGAATCGGGCATTCCACCAGTATGGCGAGAAGGATTGAGGCGGCCACCGGTGTGGAGACAAGGGCCACGATTCTCGGACATATGCAAAGAGGCGGCAGCCCGACCTGCCGGGATCGTGTGTATGCTTCTGTCATGGGGGCTTATGCGGCAGATCTTCTTGCAGAAGGGAAGTCGAATCGCGTGGTGGCATTTAAAGACGGAAATTATACGGATATTGATATTAATGAGGCACTGGCTATGCAGAAGGATTTGCCGGAGTATGTAGTGCGTGTAGCGAAGGCGATGGCGATTTAATAACATGAAAGAAATGATTACCAGCACATCAAACGCTCAGGTGAGGCAGCTTGCGCAGCTTCAGAAAAAAGCGCGGGAGCGTACACAAAAGGACGTATTTATTGTAGAAGGAATCAAGATGTATCAGGAGGTTCCGCGTGAGCGCCTGGTACAGACGTATGTTTCCGAGAGCTTTTTCCGCAAGCACACGAAATTGTTTGCGGATAAAGAGGGTTTTGAGAAGGACGGAGACGGTAAGTACAGAGATGGCAGAAAGGTTGGGCCTGCCGGGACGCAGCAGGGAGCGCCGCTTATGTTGCTTTCGGATCATGTTTTTGAAAGTATTTCCGATACGAAAACCCCGCAGGGCGTATTGTGCCTGGTGCGGCAGTATCATTACAGTTTGCGTGATCTTCTGGGAGAACGGCCGTTTGTCATGATTTTGGAAAATATTCAGGACCCCGGAAATCTCGGTACTATTTTGCGCACTGCGGAAGGCGCGGGGGTTACAGGCATTCTGATGAGTCCGGGATGTGTGGATATTTACAATCCAAAGGTGATTCGCTCGACGATGGGGGCGATTTACCGCATGCCTTTCTATTATACAAAAGAGTGGGAAAATGACATTGTATCCCTGAAAAAGGCGGGGGTATCGGTATATGCGGCGCATCTGAAGGGGAAGGCCTTTTATGATGGAATGGATTATCGCGGTCCATCAGCTTTTTTAATCGGAAATGAAAGCAGGGGACTTTCAGATGAGACGGCGAATATGGCAGATACGTATATTAAAATTCCGATGTGCGGTCAGGTGGAGTCGCTGAATGCGGCGGTGGCATCATCGGTGCTGATGTATGAGGTAAATCGGCAGCGTAGATTATAATAAATATAAATATTACGATAATATTACAAATAATGGAAAAAGATGAAATCACCCGGAAAGGTTTTGCGGCAGCAGAAATATCTTTCCGGGTGGTTTTTATATTTGTAGAATGTACAGGAAAAATGTGGAATAAGGAAGTAATACATAAGGAATGTTAAGGGAATTTGCGCATAGCAAAGGGGATATGGAGGAGCAGAATCGTTCCTTTTAATTCTTGTAAAAATAATAGTTGACAAAAATGATTAAACATATTACAATACACCTGTAACATAAGTTAACAATTACGTAATAAATTTAATAGAAATGTATTGAATGCACTTCGAGGAGGAGATATAAGTATGAAGAGGACGAAAGGGTTTGCGGTCTGCACGGCAGCGGTTATGGCGGCATCTGTGTTGATGAGCGCCACGGCGATGGCCGGGGAAGATACGATTGTGATTCCGTATCAGCAGGAAGACGCCTGGTCTCAGATTGCGGTTACGAATGACGATGTGGTGAGTACCGGTATTAATATCCGAAGCTCAGCAAATGAAAACAGCAAGGTGATCGGATATCTGTATCACGGAGGGGCAGCGTGGGTGCTGAACCGGGGAGAAGAGTGGACAGAGATTTATTCCGGTGGTCTGACTGGTTTTGTAAAAAGTGAATATCTTGTTTATGGAGCAGATGCGGAAGGAATGGCGCGGACGCATGGTATAGAAGGGGTTGCGACTACCTGGGATGATGTAAAGCTGTATGCTGATATGGATGGCAGCTCTCAGGTACTGGATTCCTTGGAGTATGGCGACTCATTTATCCTGACAGAAGCCGGTGAAAAATGGATTCAGGTACAAAACGGCGCAGACAGCGTGGCGTACGTATCTTCGGAGGATGTTTCGCGCGTACTGCTTATGGATACAGCTGTTGCTACTGACGCAGTATATCAGGGACCTTCAGGTTCAGGTGTACAAGCTGGTACAGGTGAGACAAATACAGAAGGGAATTATGCTGGTGAGACGACGCCGGATTCCACATATACGGAAGGAAACGATACATCGGGCGATACTTATACATCAGATGACACTTACGCGCCGGATGATACGTATACACCAGATGACACTTACACACCAGATGATACGTATACACCGGACGACACTTACACACCGGATGATACGTATACACCGGATGACAGTGATTCATCAGATGACACATACGTAGATGATTCAGATGATAATTCCTATTATGATGCAGATAACGATACAATGGTAAATGGTGGTGATTCTTCCCAGGAGACCGGTACACAGGGACTTCCGGCGGAGAGTTATTATGACCCGGAGACGGGTATATACTATGATGCTTCCACAGGTCTGTTTTATGATTCGGGCACAGGCATCCTTTACGATGCATGGTGGAATCCGGTAAATGAGGCAACTGCGACACCTCCCCAGACTGACGCGCCTCAGACGGAAACACCGGAGACCGATGCACCGCAGACGGAAGCTCCAGAGACGGATGCGCCTCAGACCGATGCGCCGTCTACAGGAAGTTCAGATGACACAGCGCTTCTGGCAGCACTGATCTACTGTGAGGCAGGAAATCAGAGCTATGAGGGAATGGTTGCAGTAGGTGCGGTAGTTATGAACCGTGTTTACAGTTCTTCTTTCCCGAACTCAATCAGTGAAGTTATTTATCAGGGTGGTCAGTTTACACCGGCATCCAGCGGTTCACTTTCCAGTGCACTTGCGAATGGCGTCCCCAGCGCCTGTTACGATGCGGCTGTAGCAGCCATCGGAGGAGAGAATCCTGTAGGAGGAGCCCTTTACTTCAATACAGGATCCGGAAAAGGTATGAAGATAGGAGATCACCAGTTCTATTAAGATTCCATTTACAGACTACAGATGAAAAAGAGGAGCGCGCTGCTCCTCTTTTTTGTGGTATGGAAAATTTTGTTTCTTAAAAAAATAACATATGAAAATATAACTATATGACAAAAGCCTTCAGGTAGGATGCGTAACTGTCGGAGAAGAAATGAGCTGTATGCCGCACCGCTCGCGCGTGACAAATGTGATTTGCGCATTTTTTTATAGAAGTTCTTTCATAATATGTTCATAAATGTGCTGGCAGTGATCTTTCCAGTTGCGGCAGACTATTTTTGCCTGAACTTCATCCGGGACTGTAATGGTCAGTTCGATCGGGTTGGAATATTTCTCTTTTACAATACAGCGGACGGAATACTCGTTTGCTGTGTTTTTATAATAATCTGCTAAAACAGATACGTCATCGCGCAACTTCATTTTATTTTCGCTGATATAGGTGTCTATTTCGTCACGTATGGATTTTGAGATGCGGTTCTGGAAATAGTACAGTGCCTCTTCTCCTGACTCTGTCAGAGAATAATAGGAGGAATTGAGGATGATTTCCTGACGTATCATGTCGCTTTCAGCCAGTTCAGAAAGGACAGACTGAAGCGTGAAATAGGTGGTATATCCGCGGTCCAGAATAAATTCTGAGATCTGGGAATTGGTCAGTGGAAAATCAACTTTCTGCAACATATAAAGAATAATAAGTTTATACAGTGTGAATGGTTCTGACATGGGGCGCCTCCTTCGCAGCATAGGTTGATATTGGTAGAAGTTTTCCCTGCCACGTATCACGGGTACGAAACGCGGCATGGATCTGGTTCAGTACGGTTCGCTTTTGTGTACTCCACTGTGGTTCAATCAGCAGATCTTTTGGTCCGTCTCCGGTGAGACGGTGAACGGTAATATCCGGAGAAAGCCGTTCGATGCAGTCAATCAGCAGAGAAATATAATCCTGCATAGACAGCACAGGGAATTTTGTCTGTTCATAATAGCATGCCAGGTCTGTACCCTTTAAAATATGGAGAAGCTGGAGTTTGATACCCTGGATGCCAGAGTCATTCAGATAGGAGATTGTTTCCAATATCTGATCTCTCGTCTCCCCGGGCAGTCCAAGAATTGTGTGAACAATCACATCAATTCCACTCGTACGCAGATGATGAACCGCCTCTTCGAAGCAGGTGAGAGGATATCCCCTGCGTATCAGCTTTGCGGTTTTGTCGTGAATTGTCTGAAGACCAAGTTCTATCCAGACTGGTTTTTGCCGGTTCAGGCGTGCAAGAAGCGCAAGCACATCAGGCGGCAGACAGTCTGGACGCGTGGCGACAGACAGTATGGCGACTTCTGGATCTTCCATGGCCTGTGTAAAAATCTGTTCCAGATAGGAGACCGGGGCATACGTATTTGTGAAAGCCTGGAAATAGGCGATAAATTTATGAACAGGGCGTTTCTTCCGTATGATTTGTTTCTGAAGAGAAAGCTGTTCGGGGATGGAAAGAAAGGCTTTAGCGGCAAATTCACCGCTTCCTTCGCCACTGCAAAAGATGCAGCCGCCATGACCGATTGTACCGTCTCGATTGGGACAGGTCATGCCTCCGTTTAGCGCCAGGCGGTATACTTTTTCGCCAAAATGAGTTTTCATCTCATAATCAAGCGAACGATAAGGTTTTCCCTCCCAGGTCATGCTCATTACCAGTATTCTCCTTAGATCATTTTTTTAGAATCTTTTTCTATCATACCATTGGAATGAGGATTCGTAAAGAAGGGGTTTTAAGTGGCAGGATCAAAAAAATTAAGGAAATATGACGTGCAGTCTGATTGACAAAGGATGGTCAATCAACTATCCTATTTATAGTGAATTTTGTCAGTTTTAGACAAAAAAAGGGGTGCAACGAAATGGACGACGGAAGAAAAAAAACAGGAAAGCCGAGGATTTACGGCGAGGATGACGGTTACGAGAGAGAACTTGCACATAGAAGGCAGATAAAGATACAGAAGCAGGTGCAGGAAGAGAAGGAAAAGCAGGAAAAGCAGTTGGAGGAAGAGCAGCCTGCGCAGCAGGATTCTTTGCGGAGCAGGATCGAAAGGAAAGCAGATGGCATTCGCCGGTCGGCGCACATTGTGACGGGTTCAGCAAGAAAGCGCGAGCAGGAAAACGCCAGGAAAATGCAGGCTTTGATGATCGCAATGGGTGTTCTGATTGTGCTTTTGGTGGCTGCGATCATTTATGAGGTTGTGCTTGGACATGGGACGAAGCAGACGGGCGCCGAGCGAATGGCACAGCAAAAAGAGATACAGCGTCAGGAGATGAACTCCAAAGACGGTTCAGGAACAAACGGTAAGGGCTCGATGACGAGTGACGGGACAGATCAGCCGACTGTAGGCGGGCCGACAGGCGAGAATAAAGATGCAGACAAAGCTACGGACGGAGACACCGAAACTAGTGAGCATACGACGTCGGCTCCTTCCGGAGATTTGCTGGAGGCTGCGAAGCTCAAGGCAATGCAGTATGATTATGACGGTGCGCTGGCACTTTTGAAGAGCAGTCCGGATTATGAGGAAAACGAGGAGTATCAGGCAGAAGCAGCAGATATTGAAAAGCAGAAAAATGCCTGTGTGCCGTATCGTGCAGTGGATGTGACGCATATTTTTTTCCATACGCTGATACATGACGCGAAAAAGGCCTTCGACGGAGATGAACGGGAAGGCGGCTATAATCAGTTTATGGTAACAGAAACTGAGTTTATCAGTATTATTCAGCAAATGTATGACCGCGGTTATGTGATGGTGTTTATTGATGAGCTGGTGCCGGGAACAGAAGATGGAAACGGCGGGAAGACATTTGCTGCAAAGGATATTATGCTGCCGCCGGATAAGACACCGTTCGTACTGTCGCAGGACGATGTAAGCTATTATCATTATATGAGCGGTGATGGTTTTGCAAGCCGCCTGATTGTTGATGAAAATGGCGATGTAAAAAACGAATATATTGAGGAAGACGGGACTGTATCGGTAGGAGATTATGATATGGTGCCGCTCATTGACCGTTTTGTGGAGGAACATCCTGATTTTTCGTATCACGGACAGAAGGGGTATGTGGCTCTGACCGGCTATGAAGGAATTCTGGGTTATCGGACAGACGAGGTATATAAGACAAAAGAAGCTGGCCGGGTGACTGCTTTTCAGCAGGCATTTTTTGATTCCTATCCGGGTGGTTTTGACGAGGCGGCCTTTGAGAAGGAATGTGAAGGCGCAAAAAAGGTGGCGGAAGTCATGAAGAACAATGGCTGGAAATTTGCAAGCCATACGTGGGGCCATCAGAATATGCATGAGACGAACGGTATCAGTATGGACGCTTTCAAACGCGATACAGATCGGTGGGAGACGTGGGTAGAGCCGCTGATCGGAGAGACGGATACGCTGATTTATGCGTTCGGTGGGGATATCCGCGGCGCAGAGAGCTATTCGGGAGACAGATTTTCCTACTTGAAACAGTGTGGCTTTGATTATTTTTGCGGTGTGGATTCCGCAAAACACTGGATGCAGATCGGAACAGATTATGTCCGTCAGTCGAGGCGAAATATTGACGGTTATCGCATGTACTATAATCCTGAGATGCTGAGCGATCTTTTTGATGTGGAAACCGCCTGGGACCCGCTGCGGCCGGCTTCCGTACCACCTATTTAATGAGGGTATATTTTCCGGTATAAACGAGATACTTTATAAAAATATATTCTTTCAGGTTATATCCTGTGTTTTGGAGGAGATTTTATGGAAGAGAGGGATTTGAAACTGCATCAGCGTAGGCAGCAGAGGCGGCGAAATGAACTGATTGTTAAATGTATTATTTCCTTGCTTGTGCTGATTGTGGTTGTGCTGGTGGTGATTCTGATTAAAGATGTGGCGGTTCCGCAGCTGACAGGAAAGAATAAAAAAGAACCTCGGAATTATCTGGAACAGTTGCAGGGCAGCAGTATGTCTGCGGGCGGTCAGGTGAGCGATGGGACCGCAGGAAATGTTCCGGCTGCTGTCGGGACGGAGGCAGAACTGATTGCAAAGGCGGATCGTATGGCGATGCAGTATGACTACGACGGTGCTATTTCCTATTTAAAATCCGTAGAAGGCTATACGGCAAGTCAGAATTTGCAGAATGCGGTGGCAGGCTATGAGAATACAAAGTCGAGTTGCAGCTCGTATCCGCTGGATCAGATTACACATGTATTTTTTCATACAATGATCAGGGATAACAGCAAAGCCTTTGACGGTGACAGCAAAGAAGGCGGATATAACCAGGTTATGACGACTATGAGCGAGTTTGCCGGAATCATGCAGTCCATGTATGAGAAAGGGTATGTGATGGTGAGCCTGCATGATATGTGTACCGTGAACAGTGACGGCACGGTGACGAGAGGTGAAATCCGTCTGCCTCCGGGAAAGACGCCGTTTGTACTGTCACAGGACGATGTGAGCTATTACCATTATATGGATGGAGACGGCTTTGCACAGAAGTTGATTGTCGATGAAAATGGCGACGTGAAAAATACGTATATTGAGGACGATGGCAGTATCTCAGTCGGGGATTATGATATGGTTCCCTGGATTGATACTTTCGTAAAGGAACATCCGGATTTTTCTTATCATGGCCATAAGGGAATCATTGCACTGACGGGCTACGAAGGCGTGCTGGGTTATCGGACGGATGAGGTGTACCGCACGAAAGAAGCAGGACGTGTGACGGAATATCAGCAGAAGTTCCTGAACGAGCATCCGGATTTTGATGAGGCAGCCTGGCAGAACGAGGTGTCTGAGGCACAAAAGGTAGCGGAGGCGATGAAAGCGAACGGATGGGAATTTGCAAGCCATACCTGGGGGCATATTTCTCCGCAGGCAACTGGAATTGACGGTGTGATGAAGGATACGGAACGGTGGCTGAATAATGTGGCGGCAGTGGTAGGCGATACGGATGTCATTATTTTTGCATTTGGTGCGGACATCGGAGGCTGGCAGCCGTATACAAGTGACAATCCCTATTTTTCTTATCTCAAAGAAAAGGGATTCAATATTTACTGCAATGTGGATTCTTCTAAAAACTGGGTGCAGTTCGGAGACAATTATATGCGCCAGGGTCGTCGGAATCTCGACGGGTACCGGATGTACTACAATCCGGAGATGCTGAGTGATCTGTTTGATGTAAGCAGCGTCTGGGATAATGCAAGGCCAACGCCGGTACCGGAAATGTAGGATGCTGCTTTCGCTCCTGATTTTCAGAAAAGCCGGAGGATGTTCTGAAGGTTGAATTCCGGGAAGAATGATGTTATACTGAACAACAGACTTTGGTAAAATCATCAGTTTATGGAAAATTGATGATGAGAAAAAACAAAAAAATATACGGAGGGTTATTTATGAGGACATATCTTGTTACAGGAGGAGCCGGATTTATCGGGGCAAATTATATTCATTATATGTTCCGCAAGTATGGTGATGCAATCCGTATCATCAATGTTGACAAGCTTACGTATGCCGGAAATCTTGAGAATCTGAAGGAAGTGGAGAACAGGGAAAACTATCAGTTTATCCGGGCGGATATCTGTGATTCTGAGGTGATTCACCGCATTTTTGACGAAAATGATATTGACCGGGTGGTACATTTTGCAGCAGAGAGCCATGTAGACCGGAGTATTCGTAACCCGGAGGTATTTGTGAAAACAAATGTGCTTGGAACGCTGGTGATGCTCA
Source organism: bacterium 1XD42-54 (assembly GCA_003612585.1). Classification (GTDB taxonomy): domain Bacteria; phylum Bacillota; class Clostridia; order Lachnospirales; family Lachnospiraceae; genus Choladousia. The sequence continues at coordinate 426,127 of RAZH01000001.1, read as the reverse complement.
ACGCGGCAAAAGCGGCGTGGGAGCTGCCCGACGGTACCTTCAAGCCGGACAAGAAGTTTCTGCATGTGTCGACGGATGAGGTTTATGGTTCGCTGGAGGAAGAGGGCGAGTATTTTTATGAGACGACCCCGTATGATCCGCACAGTCCGTATTCGGCAAGTAAGGCTTCTTCAGATATGCTCGTGAAATCCTACATGGATACGTATCATTTTCCGGCAAATATTACAAATTGCAGCAACAACTACGGCCCGTATCAGTTTCCGGAGAAGCTGATTCCGTTGATTATCAACAATGCATTGCAGGGGAAGAAGCTTCCCGTATATGGCGACGGAAAAAATGTTCGTGACTGGCTTTACGTAGAGGACCATGCGAAGGGAATTGACATGGTACAGGAAAAAGGCCGGTTGTTTGAAACTTATAACATTGGCGGACACAATGAGAAACAAAATATTCAGATTATCCATATTATTCTGGACACGCTCCAGGAAATGCTTCCGGCAGATGATCCCAGAAAAGCGCTTGTCAGCGAAGAACTGATTACGTATGTGACGGACCGGAAGGGGCATGACCGTCGTTATGCGATTGCGCCGGATAAGATTCGTGCAGAGGTTGGCTGGGAACCGGAAACCATGTTTGAGGAGGGAATCCGCAAGACAATAAAATGGTTCTTTGAGCATGAAGACTGGATGAAGCATGTGACAAGCGGAGATTACCAGAAGTATTACGAGGAGATGTACGAGGCGAAGTAATCCATAGAGGGGGTAGTATTATGAAAGGAATTATTCTGGCCGGCGGTGCCGGTACACGTCTGTATCCGTTAACGAAGGCAATTTCGAAGCAGATTATGCCGGTGTACGATAAGCCGATGATTTATTATCCGCTTTCCACATTGATGCTCGCCGGGATTCGGGAAATCCTGATTATCTCGACGAGACGCGACCTGCCGGTGTTTGAAGAACTGTTTGGTACTGGAGAGCAGCTTGGCCTTACGATGTCATACGCAGTCCAGGAAGAACCGCGCGGACTGGCCGATGCCTTTATTATTGGCGAGGAGTTTATTGGGGATGATCGTGTGGCGCTTGTGCTGGGAGATAATATTTTCTACGGACAGAGCTTTTCCAGTGTGTTGCAGCGCGCGGCGCAGCAGGAAAAGGGCGCTACGATTTTCGGTTATTATGTGCGTGATCCGCGGGAATACGGCGTGGTAGAGTTCGATGCGCAGCGCAGGGCGCTTTCTATTGAAGAAAAGCCGGAGCATCCAAAGAGCAACTATGCAGTGCCGGGCCTTTATTTTTATGATAATGACGTGGTGGAAATCGCCAAAAACGTAAAGCCATCCGCGCGTGGTGAAATTGAAATTACGAGTGTCAACAATGAATACCTGCAAAGAGGACAGCTCCAGGTAGAGACGCTCGGCCGTGGCTTTGCATGGCTGGATACCGGAAATCATGATGCATTGCTTGATGCAGCTGACTTTGTGGCAGCGTTCCAGAAGCGGCAGGGGCTTTATATTTCCTGCATTGAGGAAATTGCTTACAAGAAAGGCTTTATCACGAAGGAGCAGCTGGTGGAGCTGGCTCAGCCGCTGCTGAAGACTGCGTATGGCCAATATCTGATCGAGGTAGCAGAAGGACTGTAATGGCTTTGGTCAGGATTGAAAGAATGGTGTAATTAAGTTCAAATACAGGGTGAGGATATGGGAAAGATAACAGTAGAGACTTGTGAGATTGAAGGACTTATGGAGATTACCCCGGCTGTGTTCGGAGATGAACGGGGATATTTTATGGAGACCTACAATTATAATGATTATAAAGCAGTCGGGATTGATATGGAGTTCGTGCAGGACAATCAGTCGTCTTCCAAGAAAGGAGTACTGAGAGGGCTTCATTTTCAGATCAATTACCCGCAGGACAAGCTGGTGCGTGTAGTGGCCGGCGAGGTTTACGACGTGGCGGTTGATTTGCGGAAGGGGTCTCCGACATACGGTAAGTGGCACGGCGTGCTTTTGTCAGCAGAAAATAAAAAACAGTTTTTTATCCCGAAAAATTTTGCGCACGGGTTTCTCGTGCTTTCAGACTACGCAGAATTTGCCTATAAATGTACAGACTTCTATCATCCGAATGATGAGGGCGGCCTTGCCTGGAATGATCCGGATATCGGTGTGAAATGGCCGATTCCAGATGGAATGGAACTCACAATTTCAGAGAAGGACCAGAAATGGGGCGGCTTGAAAGCCCTGGTATAATGGAGTTTTAAATTTGATGGGAAAATGGCTGAAGCTCCCCGGGGAGCTGTATCATAATAAAAAACTGATCTGGAGCCTGGCAAAAAATGACTTTAAGACAAAGTATGCGGGCTCCTATCTTGGCATTGTCTGGGCTTTTATTCAGCCAGTGGTAACTGTGCTGGTTTACTGGTTCGTATTTGGCGTGGTTCGGCAGGGAAGTCCGAAGGCGGTACCGTTTGTTCTGTGGCTGATCACGGGCCTGGTGCCGTGGTTCTTTTTTCAGGAGGCGTTGACGCAGGGGACGGGATGTCTGATGGAATACAGTTATCTCGTGAAAAAAATTGTGTTTAATATCAACGTCCTTCCGGTGATTAAAATCATATCTTCTCTGTTTGTACATCTGTTTTTTGCGGCATTTACATTGTTTTTGTTCTGCTGTTATGGATATTTTCCGGATATTTATGCCCTGCAGCTTTTGTACTACAGCATTTGTGTGTTTATGTTGACGCTGGCGCTGTCGTATACGACGTGTGCGGTTACTGTTTTTTTCCGGGATTTGAAGCAGATTATTGCAATCGGATTGCAGGTGGGGATCTGGATGACACCGATTATGTGGGACTTTGTAGATATGAATATCAACCCATATTCGCGTATCGCAAGGCTTCTCAAAATTAATCCCATGTATTATATTGTGGCAGGGTATCGGAATGCATTGATTGATAAACAGTGGTTTTGGGAGCATCCGTGGCAGACAGCATATTTTTGGCTGGTGACGGTTGTTCTTTTTGTATTTGGTGCAAGGCTCTTCCGGAAACTGAAGGTGCATTTTGCGGATGTACTGTGACGGAAGGCAGATAGAATAGAGAGTACGATACAGGTAGAACATATGAATGAGAATGCAATACAGGTAGAACATGTAAGTAAAATGTACAAGCTGTACAATAGACTGTCTGACCGCCTGCGCGAGGCGCTCGGAATGCGTGTGCAGGTGCGGGAACACTATGCACTGAAGGACGTGGATTTTTCCGTGAAGCGCGGTGAGACGGTCGGCATTATCGGGACGAACGGTTCTGGAAAGTCCACGGTATTGAAAATCATTACCGGGGTAGTAAGTCCGACCAGTGGTCAGGTCAAGGTGGATGGAAGGATTTCAGCGCTGCTGGAACTCGGAGCCGGATTCAATATGGAATATACCGGCATTGAAAATGTTTATCTGAACGGGACCATGATTGGTTTTTCAAAAGAAGAAATAGACAGCAGGCTGGATGAAATTCTGAGCTTTGCGGATATCGGCGATTTTGTATATCAGCCGGTAAAATCTTATTCCAGCGGTATGTTTGTGCGGCTGGCTTTTGCCGTTGCGATTAACATTGATCCGGATATTCTGATTGTGGATGAGGCCCTCTCTGTGGGGGATGTTTTTTTTCAGGCAAAGTGTTATCACAAATTTGAAGAGTTTAAGAAGCAGGGCAAGACGATTGTGATCGTGAGCCATGACCTGAATAATATCAGTCAGTACTGCGACCGGGTGATTCTGCTGAACAAGGGAACACTCATCGAAGAAGGAGAGCCGAAACGGATTGTGGATCTGTACAAGCAGATTCTGGTCAATCAGGAGGAAAAGAAGGAACAGAAGGTATTGATCCGCAAACAGGAAAACTGTGTGTACGGAACGCCGTTTGACCGGCCCTTTGACCGGAATCCGGCGACGCTTGAATATGGGAATGGTGAGGCGGAGATCGTGGATTTCACAATAGAGGATGCACGTGGTCTGGCCAGCAATACGATTCATAAAATGGAAGACTTTACAGTGAAAATGAAGGTACATTTTCATGAGGATATTTCTGAGGTGATTTATGCGTTCAGTTTTAAGGATATTCGTGGAACGGAGATTACCGGCACCAATACGATGTTCGAACGGATTCCGGTAGAGCCGCAGAAAAAAGGGAATACCCAGACCATTACGTTTACCCAGAAAATGAACCTGCAAGGTGGCGAGTATCTGCTGTCACTTGGCTGTACAGGGTATAAAAGCGGCGAGTTTGTCGTATTTCACCGTCTGTATGACGTGTGCAGCCTGACCGTTGTGGCGGAGAAAAACTCGGTGGGTTATTATGATATGGATTCCAGGATTACAGTGGAATAGAAAATTGCGTTGCATCTTTTTTACGGGATCTGATTTTGATTAAGAAGTTTTAGAATTGACTGCTATAGATTAAGAGAGGAACGTGGGCGCTTCATGGTGCGGTATATAGGGAAAGTTTTGCTGGATGATACATTTTATCCGGGGTGGGATTTGCATACGGATGAGGCGGAGGATGAGATTTTGGAGGTGGTTTCGTCTGAACCGGAGGAAGCGTACGCCAGGGTGATTGGTGAGCGGAAGAAGTGGAGTTTGCTGTACCATTTATCGCATGTGCGGCAGAACCTTGTGGAATGGCTGCCAATTACAAAGGAAGAGACGGTGCTGGAGGTTGACGCAGGCTGTGGAGTGTTTACAGGTGTGCTTGCTGATAAGGCGAAAAGTGTTCGGTGTCTGGAAGTATCGGGGAAGCGGAGCCTGATTAATGCAACGAGAAATCAGAAGCGGGAACAGATTGAAATCTGGAACTGGGAATTTCAAAAGACTGTGGAAAAATTGAGTGAGTATAACGCGCAGTATGACTGGATTGTGCTGACAGAAGGACTGGCAGGCGCTGTGGCGTGCGGGGAAGAGGCACAGGAGAGAGAGCCGTATCCAGCACTCTTACGGCAGCTTGGCGGTTTTCTCAAAAAAAATGGCCGGATTGTATTTGCAGCAGATAATCGCCTGGGACTGAAATATTTTGCCGGATGTGCGCCAGAGGGCGGCGGGCGGTATTTTGAGGGAATAGAGGGCTGGACGAAGGAACAGGAGGCGCGGTCATTTTCGAGGCCGGAGCTGGAAAAGATCTGCCGGAACGCTGGTTTTGGGGATCTGGAGTTTTATTATCCATATCCGGACCGCATTTTGCCGATGTCGGTTTATTCTGATGCGTATTTGCCAAAGACAGGGGAGCTGCGGGATAACCGTAAAAACTTCGATCGGGAGCGCTACATACTGTTTGACGAGGCGCGGGCGTTTGACCGCATTTTGGAAGACGGACTGTTTCCGGTGTTTGCAAACGCATTTCTAGTGATTGCGCGTCAGGCGGGTCAATAAGTGGAAGTTTGAAAGAATGCGGCCCGCGCGGGGGATTTTGATTGTCGTGTGTAAGGCTGGATCATAAGGGAAATCGTATGGAGAAAATTATATTTACAAAATATTCAAATGAGCGGGCCAGAGCGTTTTGCATCCGGACAGATATCTGCCAGAGTGAGGATGGCTCCAGGATTGTAAGAAAAAGCGCCTGCTATCCGGAAGGCCGTGCGCATGTGGAACGGATGCGGTTCTGGTATGAGAGGCTGGAGGAATTATACCGGCGAAGCGGGATTTCGATGAACCGTCCGGTATCTGACCGGAAACAGGACCGTGGTGCATATGGAAGCGTGGAGTTTGAGTACGTGACGGGACAGACGCTGGAAGAGCAGCTGGATAAGATGCTTGGCAGCGGTGATGTGGACGCAGCAATTGCGCGATTGCTTGATTTTGTGGACGTGGTGCGCCGTGCGGGGACGCGGGAAGCGTTTGGGGTGACAGAAGAATTCCGGAAGGTGTTTGGAGATGCGGATTTGCCGGACGGGTTGTTTTGTGCGCCGGTGACGGATTTGGATATGATTGCGGCAAATGCTTTTGTGACAGGTGACGGATGGATGATGATGGATTATGAATGGTCCTTTGATTTTCCGATTCCTGTCAATTATGTTATTTTCCGTATTCTTCATTTTTATATATACGGAAGTACTGCAAGGACAGTGCTTTATACAAAAAATTTATATGGCCGGGCGGGGCTTGACGGGGAAGAGGTGCGTCAATATGAGCGGATGGAAGAGCATTTTCAGCAGTATGTGCTGGGAGGGCATCTTCCGCTGCGCTTTCTTTACCCGGAGATGACGCCGGGCTGTATTGATTTCAGGGATGAAAAAAAGCAGCAAAGCATTGCAGAGCTTTGCAGGGAAGCGCGTTCCCAAAAACAGGAAGCAGCAGGGTTACAGTTGTGTGTGGACTCGATTGAACGGACGGAGGATGAGCTGGAGATCAGGGGCTGGTCATTTAACGAAAAACTGATATGTCCGCAGTTTTCGGTTACAGATGCAGCAGGAGGAAAGCGTGAGCTGAAAAGGCTGGAGTTTTTCATGCGCAGAGACGTGAATGCGCTGTTTGGCATGGAGGATTCTCCTTATACAGCCGGTTTTGATCTGATTATCCATCTGCCGGAGAAAGCGGCAAAGCGCTGGGGAGAACGGTATGTGCTTTGTGTGCAGGCAGGGGAGCAGCAGGCGACGTACGTGGTGGATGTAAGTAGGCTTGCGTTTAAAAACGGAAAAATCGGGCAGAAGCTGGTGAAACTGAAATCCAAAGAGCAGGCAGGCGGGCCGAAATATTTTTCCCCTTATGAGATGGGACTTTTTGGAGAAAGCAGAAAACTACGGAAGGAAGATCAGCGTTTCGGCGGTTGGCGGTTGGCAATGCAGTTGACGGAAACGGAGCGGAAAGCACAGCGAGAGCACCGGTTCGACAAAAATCCGCTTATCAGTATCGTTATTCCGCTCTATCAGACACCGCCGCAATATCTGAGGGCAATGCTGGATTCGATACTGTCGCAGACATACGGCAATTTTGAGATCTGTCTGGCAGACGGAAGCGGGGAAGATGACAGTGTGGGCGCACAGGTGCGTAAGGAATACGGAACAGAAGCGCGTATTCAGTATAAAAAACTGAAACAAAATGGCGGGATTTCTGAAAATACAAATGAAGCGCTGGCCATGGCACACGGCGAGTATGTGATGCTTGGCGATCACGATGATTTACTGGAAGATCATGCGCTGTATGAGATCGTGAAGGTGATCAATGAACATTCTGATGCTGATGTGATTTATACAGATGAGGATAAGGTGGATGCGCAGGGACAGCATTATTTTGAACCGCATTTTAAGCCGGATTTTAATTTGTACATGCTGCGGACGTCCAATTATATCTGCCATATTTTTGTGGTGAAACGTCACATTGCAGAGGACGTTGGCGGTTTTCGCAGGGAATATGACGGTGCGCAGGATTATGATTTCATTTTGCGGTGCTGTGAGCGGGCAGAAGGGATTTATCATATTCCGAAAATTTTGTATCACTGGCGGACGCACGAGGCCTCTACTGCGTCCAATCCGGAGAGCAAGTTGTACGCCTGGGAGGCAGGGAGACGGGCACTCGCGGAGCATTATCATCGTATCGGAGTTGATGCGGATGTGACGCTTGCGGAACTGTTTGGACGTTACCGGACCAGATGGAAGATCCAGGGAATGCCGCTTGTTTCGATTCTGATTCCAAACAAAGATCACAGCGAAGACCTTACAACGTGCGTCAGATCCCTTTGCCAGAAATCTTCGTATCAGAATTATGAGATCCTGATTGTGGAAAATAACAGCGAAGAACCGAAGACTTTCGCGTGTTACAAAAAGTTGCAGGAGGAGTTTCCGTGCGTGCGTGTGATTACGTGGGAGAACGCGTTTCATTATTCTAAAATCAATAATTTCGCGGCGCAGGAGGCGGATGGCGAATATCTGTTGCTGCTGAATAACGATACGGAAGTGATTGAGCCGCACTGGATAGAAGAAATGCTGGGTATCTGCCAGCAAAAAGAGGTTGGCGCTGTCGGGGCGAAGCTGTTTTATCCGGACGGAACGATTCAGCATGCCGGAGTGATTCTGGGACTTGGAGGGGTTGCCGGGCATGTGTTTGCAGGCATGGATGGAAATCAGTGCGGTTACGTTGCGCGGGCCAATACGACGCAGAACCTCAGTGCTGTGACTGCGGCGTGTATGATGACAAAACGCAGTGTTTTCGAGGAAGTAGGCGGTCTGGATGAAAAGCTGACAGTGGCATTGAATGATGTGGACTACTGCATGAAGGTCGTACAGACAGGAAGGCTGGTGGTTTATACCCCGTATGCACAGCTTTACCACAATGAATCCGTTACAAGAGGATTGGAGGACAGTCCAGAAAAAAGAGAGCGTTTTGCGCAGGAGCAGCGTTTATTTGAGCAGAAGTGGGGAGAACAGATCAAAGAAGGAGATCCCTATTACAATATCAATCTGTCACGGGTGAGCGGGCAGTGCTCATTCCGGATACCCAGGTGACAGGAAGGACGGCCTTTCCAGTATGATGAAAAAAACGAAAAAGATGGTGGATAAGGGAATTGCATATCTGAAAAAGAATGGTGTTCGCGCTGCGGCAAGGCGCCTTGGCCGGAAAATTGTTTTAAGCCGCGATGTGGATTATGAAAAATGGCTGGAGAATCATCGAAAGCGGCGGACTAACCGCCTTTCGGGAACAGATGCAGATTCCATTCATGTGATTGTTTGCGGTACGTTTACAGGGCAGGTGGAGGCGCAGGATTATTATCTTTTTATAGAAGAGGGAGATATTCTGGAGGCAGATGCAAGAGAAACGTATGCAGATGCAGTGCTTGCCCATCCGGGGGCTGAGCTGTTTTACTGTGACAGCGATGATTTCGTATACAGCAGCGATCATTTGTGTTCTGTCCGACCAAGATGCAAGCCAGATTTTGATCCGTTTTATTTGCAGAGCACAAATTATATCGGGAGTGGATTTCTGGTATCAGGGCGTCTTGTGCAGGAACTTGGGATGCCGCAAAATTTGTTTGCTTATGTGCTTGCCTGTGCGGGGAAAGCAAACGAGATTGTCCATGTACCGGAAATTCTCTGTCATGAGGGAGTGCGGGAACAGACCGAAACGCGATGGAAAAAGGAAGAAGAGGCTCTTCGGGACTATTTTTTTCAAAATGGAATTTCTGCAGAAGTAACGGCAGGTATTCAGTCGTGGACCAGAAAGATTACGTATGTCTTGCCGGAGCAGTCCCCGCTTGTTTCGATTCTGATCCCGAATAAGGATCATCGGGAGGATCTTGAGAAATGCATCAACAGCATTCGTCAGTTCAGCGGTTACGAGCCGTACGAGATTCTGATCCTGGAAAATAACAGCAGCACACAGGAGATACGTTCCTATTATGAAGAGTTGCAAAAAGAACCGGATATCCGGGTGATTTTGTGCGGGGGAGCCTTTAATTACTCGAGCGTGAACAATCAGGGCGTGGCCCAGGCGAAAGGAGCGTATCTGCTGTTTTTGAACAATGATACAGAAATGTTAAAACCGGATTGTATCCGGGAACTAATGAATTACGCCTTACTTCCGGAAGTGGGAGCAGTCGGCGCGCAGATGTTTTATGGAGATGATACGATTCAGCACGCAGGAGTGGTTCTGGGCTATGGCGGCCTGGCCGGACATGCGTTTGAGGGGCTGGAACGCCAAAAGACAAGCGCTCACGACGAGATCATCTGCCCAAGGTGCTGCAGCGCCGTAACCGCAGCGTGCATGATGGTGCGACGCAGCGTATTTGAACAGGCCGGCGGTTTTGATGAGGCTTTTGGTGTAGCATACAATGACATTGATCTCTGCCTGCGTATCGGCAAATTGGGAAAGCAGATCATCTATACCCCGTACGCACAGCTTTATCATTACGAATCCCAGACCAGAGGCCTGGAATTAACCGATGAAAAGGCTGAGCGAATCCGCCGCGAGAGCGCACTTTTTCGCAGCCGTTGGGGAGATCTGCTCGCCCAAGGCGACCCATTTTATAATCCGAATTTGACCTTGGAGAAAGCAGACTATTCTCTGAAACCATAAACAGCCCAATCAAACATCAACACCCAATAAGTGAAATCCATAAATGAGGAGTCCAACCATGAACCCGATTCAAAGCATCAGAGGAATGAAAAAAGAATACAAAATAGAAATTCTGTTCCTGCTGGCCATTGCAGTGTATTACACAATGTGGGCCAGAGTACAGCCGCTTGGCGTGTCGCCGGATGAGACGATGCGCTATCAGGTTGCACAGTATATTTATGAATACGGAACACTGCCGCGGGGCGATGCGCCGGAAATTCTGAATAAAACATGGGGAATTTCTTATGCTTTTAATCCGATTCTCGCGTACATGCTGTGTGCGGTTTCCATGAAGCTGATGAGCTTTTTCAATGATCACGCTTATGCGCTTTTGATGGCAGCGCGTATGGTCAGCGTATTTTTCGGCGTAGGGACTGTATTTTTTGCAATCCGGATTGCCAAACAGCTTTTTTCGAGAAGAGAAACCTGGATGTTCGTGCTGGTGGCAGCCTTTTTTCCGAACATGGCATTTCTGTCTTCCTATGTAAATAATGATTCTTTGGCGCTGTTTTCGGGGGCTATGATTCTGTATGCGTGGATTCGGGCAGTGAAAGGTGGCTGGACCTGGGGAAATTGTACATTGCTGGCGGTTGGTATTGCAATCTGTACACTCTCCTATTATAATGCTTATGGATTTATCCTGTGCAGTATCTTGCTTTTTGTGCTCACAATTCTGTTCGGCGAAAAGAAAACGTGGGATGTGAAGGAGCTGCTTCAGAAAGGGATTTTTATCTCTGCAATCGTGCTCGTACTGGCAGGATGGTGGTTTATCCGCAATTATATGATTTATGACGGGGATTTTCTTGGAAGAGAGGCCATGCATCAGTGCGCGGAGCTGTATGCTAAAGACGGATATAAGCCTTCGCAGGCATCTGTACCAAAAGACTGGGGACTTACGCCGTTTACCATGCTGTTCAACAAGGCGCCGCTTGGATATATGTGGATTGATCTTGTGCTGCGCAGCTTTATCGGTACGTTTGGCGCTATGTCCATTATGCAGCCCTGGGGCATTTATGCAATGTGGTGGGCGTTTCTGATCACAGGGCTTCTTGGTACGCTGCTGAGTCTGAAGGAGCTGTACGGTGTGCGCGAAAAAGGGCATTGGAGAGCACAGGGCTGGCTGAACTGGTGTATGCTGCTTGCTCTGATTATTCCGAACATTTTGAATGTATATTATTCGTATGCTTCCGATTATCAGCCTCAGGGGCGCTACAGCATACCAATGCTGCTTCCGCTTCTGTATTTTGTAACACTTGGTTATCGGAATATTATAAAAAAATGGGTGAAGAGCGACCACTGGAGCAGGATTTTTTATCAGCATATGGGAATATTTGCAGTAATTTTGGGCCTGTATGCGCATTTCGCGGTATTCCTGCCCAATTATTACTAAAAGGCTTGTGAAAGGGCCGGAAAGAAGCCGGAGAAGGCGTATCAGCATCCGGGAGTGTACAATTGAAAACAGAGTTTTACAGTTACATACCGAAAGGAAGGATAAAGATGATAGATTTTAATATGGCGCCGTGTACGGGCAGGGAGCTTGCATATATGCAGCAGGCCATGCAAAACGGAAAGCTCTGCGGGGATGGGCCGTTTACGAAAAAATGTTCTGAGTGGATGTGTACTAATTTTCAGGCAAAGCACTGCCTGTTGACGACTTCCTGTACGCATGCGCTGGAAATGGCAGCGTATCTTTCGGATATCCAGCCGGGAGATGAGGTGATTATGCCTTCCTATACGTTTGTATCTACAGCGGATGCTTTTGTGCTGCGCGGGGCAAAGATTGTTTTTGTCGATATCCGGCCGGATACGATGAACATTGACGAGAATCTGATCGAGGCAGCAATTACAGAGAAAACAAAGGCGATAGCCGTGGTGCATTACGCAGGAGTGGCCTGTGCAATGGATGAAATTCTGGCAATTGCGAAAAAATATAATCTGGTGGTCGTCGAGGATGCGGCGCAGGGGGTGAATGCCTGGTACAAAGGACGTGCGCTTGGAACAATCGGGGATTTTGGCTGCTACAGCTTTCATGAGACGAAAAATTATACGATGGGCGAGGGAGGCGCTGTTCTGTTTCAGGACGACAGATATCAGGAGCGAGCGGAAATCCTCCGGGAAAAGGGGACGGACCGCAGCAAATTTTTCCGCGGTCAGGTGGACAAGTATACATGGGTAGATTACGGGTCCTCCTATCTGCCGAGCGATATGAATGCGGCATATTTATATGCACAGCTGGAGCTGGCAGAAGAGATTAACGACAAACGAATGGCAATCTATGACCATTACCGGGAGGCTTTGACGCCGCTGGCTGCGCAGGGAGCGATTGAGCTTCCGACAGTTCCGGATTATGCGGTGCACAATGCACATATGTTTTACCTGAAGCTGAAGGATATCAGCGTGCGGACTGCGTTTATCGGGTATCTGAAAGAAAACGGAATCCATGCCGTGTTCCACTATGTTCCGCTTCACTCGGCAAAGGCGGGCCAGCGGTTCGGGCGTTTTCACGGCGAGGATGTTTATACAACAAAGGAGAGTGAGCGCCTGGTACGGCTGCCGCTGTTTTATAATCTGGAATTGGAACAGGCGCGGTATATTACAGATACAATCCTGAAATATGAGAATTTTTAGACCGGATTTGAGGAGGCCTTATGGGAGATAAGGAATACGGCGTTCAGTGGGGAAAACTGCTGGGTGCGCTTTCAGCAGAGCATATCAAAAAAGGATGGCGTTATCTGCAGCGTCACGGTCTGAAACAGTTTCTGATCCGGCTGATTGAACGGTATCAGACGCAGGACATTGACTATGAAACGTGGTACAGTCTGAACCAGGTGACGCAGAAGGAGCTGGAACGGCAGAGAAACGCAGTGTTTGAGCGTCCCGTTCGGTTCAGCATTGTTGTCCCGGTTTATCGGACACCGGAGCGCTTTTTGCGGGAGATGATTGAATCTGTCTGCGCTCAGACGTATGGAAACTGGGAGCTGTGCATTGTGGATGCAAGTCCGCAGGTCGGTGGAGATAACAGGAAAAGCAAAGACGGCGCATCAGCCGGCGGGCAGGAAAAAATGGCAGAGGATCAGCGTGAAACAGAACTGACCCGTATTGTACGGGAATATCAGGAGAAAGATTCGCGCATCCGCTACCGCATACTGAAAGAGAATTTTGGGATTTCCGGGAATACAAATGAGGCGATCAAAATGGCAGAGGGTGATTTTATCGGTCTTCTGGATCATGATGACTTGCTGGAACCGGATGCGCTGTATGAGATTATGGCAAAGATTGCCGAAGATGAGAGTACAGACATTGTTTATACAGATGAAGATAAGGTAAATAAAAGGGCGACGAAGCATCTGATTCCGAATATGAAGCCAGATTTCAACCTCGATTTGCTTCGCTCGAATAATTATATCTGTCACTTTTTTGTGGTACGGAGAAGTATTGCAGAGAAAGTGGGTGGTTTTCGACGGGAATTTGACGGGGCGCAGGATTATGATTTTATTTTCCGGTGTACCGAAGAAGCCCGGCGCATTGCGCATGTCCACCGCGTGCTGTACCACTGGCGCACGCACAGCGCTTCTACCTCCGACAACCCTGACAGCAAGCTCTATGCGTTTGACGCAGGGAAACGGGCAGTGGAGGCCCACCTGGCACGGAAAGGCGTGGAAGCTTCTGTAGAAGAGACAGACGATCTGGGCTATTACCGGGTGCGGTATGCGCTCAAAGGAACTCCGATGGTATCCATTATCATTCCAAACAGGGATGAAAAGGAATCTCTTCAGAAATGCCTGGAATCGGTGTGGGAAAAGACAGAATATGAGAATTATGAGATTCTGATCGTTGAAAATAACAGTACAAAACAGGAAACTTTTTCCTATTACAAAGAAATAGACGGCAAAAACCATGTTCGTGTGTTATACTGGGATAGAGAATTTAATTATTCGGCCATCAACAATTATGCTGCGCGTCAGGCAAAAGGCGAATATCTGCTTTTGCTGAACAATGACACGGAGGTCATCACAAAGGGTTGGATGAAGGAGATGCTTTCCAACTGTATGCGGGATGAGGTGGCAATGGTAGGCGCAAAACTTTATTTTCCGGATCATACGATTCAGCATGCAGGCGTTATCATCGGTCTTGGCGGACTGGCCGACCATGCGTTTGTTAATATGTCGCGAAAACGGGCCGGGTATATGCACCGGGCATCAGTTCAGATGAATTTAAGCGGCGTAACGGCAGCCTGCGCCATGGTAAAGCGCAGTGTGTATGAAGAGATGGGCGGCTTGGAAGAAAAGCTGAGCGTAGCTTTCAACGACGTGGATCTCTGTCTGAAGATTGTTACGTCCGGTTATCGGATTGTGTACGATCCGTTTGTGGAACTGTATCATTATGAATCGCGTTCGCGCGGTGTAGACGATGAAAAGAAGGAGCGCCATAAAAAAGAAGTGCAATATGCACAGGAAAAATGGAAAGACTTCCTAAAAGACGGAGATCCGTGCTATAATAAAAATCTGACTTTAAGCAAGCACAACTTTTCACTGCGCATATAGGGCAGAAGCGTAGCTTGCAAAATGCAGACAGGAGAAAAATACGATGCAGGAAGTTACTGTAGTAATACCGAATCTAAATGGCGCAGCGTATCTGCGTCCATGCCTGGAAAGCCTGCGCAGGCAGACCATTGATTCGCTGCCGGTGATTGTGGTGGACAATGGTTCTGAAGATGAGAGCGTTTCCATTATCCGGGACGAATATCCCGAAGTGACGCTCAGGGTTCTTGAGGAAAATTATGGCTTTTGCAGGGCAGTGAATATCGGGATTCAGATGACAAAGACGCCGTATGTGATCCTGCTGAATAATGATACTGTCTGTGAGCCGACCTTTGTGGAGGCGCTCACAGAAGCAATCAAAAAGTATCCGGACAGCTTCTCCTGCGCCTCCAAAATGATACAGATGCAGGACCCCGGCCGGATGGACAATGGCGGCGATTATTACTGTGCCCTTGGCTGGGCATTTGCGTGGGGGAAAAACAGACCGGCTGGTGATTACTGCCGCAGACGGAAAATTTTTTCTGCGTGTGCGGGGGCTGCGATTTACCGTAGGGATGTTTTTGATGAGATTGGTCTTTTTGACGAGGTACATTTTGCATATCTGGAAGATGTGGATGTTGCTTATCGTGCAAGAATTGCAGGGTACCGAAACTATTACATACCGGAGGCAGTGGTTCGCCATGTGGGGAGCGCGACCAGCGGCTCTGTGTATAATGAATTTAAAACAAAATACTCTTCCAGGAACAGCGTTTATCTAGTTTATAAAAATATGCCGTGCCTTCAGCTTTTGCTGAATCTGCCGTTTCTTCTGGCAGGTTTTGCAATTAAGATGATTTTCTTTTTGAAAAAAGGCTATGGCAGAGAGTACATTACAGGGTTATGGAAGGGGATTCGGTTGTGTGACAGAAGCAAAAAGGTAAAGTTCCAAAAGAAAAATCTTGGACATTATCTGAGAATACAGTGTGAGCTCTGGGGTAATCTGGCAAGATTAGGCAGGAGATAAGGATCAGGGCAAGAGGGAAAATGTTTTGATTAAGGATAACCAGAAATATTTTAACCGGCTTCAGGTAATTCTGGACGGGATGGTCATCGTTGTGTCGTATCTGATTGCATGGTACGTCATGATGGTAAGGGTAAGTGAAAGAGAAGTAGGTGTTCTGCCGCCGGAATTTTATATGATGGCGCTTGTGTTTGTTACGCCGTTTTTCCTTGTGCTGTACTATGCGTGCAGCCTGTATACGCCCAAGCGCGTGCAGGGCCGCCGGCTAGAAGGCAGCAACATTGTCAAAGCGAACGTGCTCGGCGGACTGACCTTCATGGCAATGCTGTATTTGCTTCGTCAGGGAGACGTTTCGAGACGCCTTGTCGCTTTATTTCTTATTCTGAATGTGACGCTCACCTTCCTGGAGCGAAACGCCGTGCGCATGGTGCTGATGAATGTCAGGCGGATTGGATTGAATCTGAAGCATGTGATTCTGGTAGGGTACAGCCGGGCAGCGGAACAGTATATTGACCGCATTGTGCAGAATCCGCAGTGGGGCTACAAGGTTATGGGAATCCTTGATGATAACGTGCCGCCAGGCACTGTTTACCGTGGCATTGAGGTACTGAGCTTTACCGGCAGTCTGGGAAGCATCTTGGAAGGGAATCACCCGGACGAGATTGCAATTACGCTCGGACTGAACGAATATGACAAGCTGGAGCGCATTGTTGCAATGTGTGAAAAGTCAGGCGTGCATACAAAGTTTATTCCGGATTACAGTAAAATCATACCGACCAAGCCGTATACAGAGGACCTTCTGGGACTTCCGGTCGTAAACATCCGTCACGTGCCGCTGTCTAATACCTTCCATATGATGGTGAAGCGGGTGATGGATATTGTAGGCTCCATCTGCTGTATCGTGCTGTTTTCACCGCTGATGATCCTGACTGCGATTCTGATCAAGGCGACTTCCAAGGGACCGCTGATCTTTAAACAGGAACGAGTAGGGTTGCACAACAGGCCGTTTCAGATGTATAAATTCCGCTCGATGGAAGTACAGACGAAGAAAGAGGAAAGCAAGGGCTGGACGGTAAAGAATGATCCGAGAGTAACCAGGATCGGAAAGATTATCCGCAAGACAAGCATCGACGAGTTGCCGCAGCTCTTTAATGTACTGAAAGGAGACATGAGCCTGGTGGGACCGAGGCCTGAGCGGCCCCAGTTTGTGGAAAAGTTCCGCGAAGAAATTCCGCGGTATATGATAAAACACCAGGTGAGACCGGGGATGACTGGCTGGGCCCAGGTGAATGGTTACAGGGGAAATACTTCAATTAAAAAGAGAATTGACTATGATTTGTATTATATTGAAAACTGGACAGTCGGGCTGGATATCAAAATCCTGTTTCTGACGGTGTTTAAAGGGTTTGTAAATAAGAATGCATATTGAAGCGTTCCACAGAACAATGAAAGAAGGGAAATTCATGAAGAAAAGAAAGGACAAAACGGGAAATTATAACGATTCGAACGGTTATTACGGACAGGGCGGCTATCATGACCCAAACGGTTATTATGGACAGCCGAATGGCTATTATGGACAGCCAGGGTATGGCGGGCCGGGCGGTTATTATGGGCCGGATGGAAACGCAGGTAATGGGAAAAAGAAGAAAAAACACAGAAAACTGATATTTGCGATTGAGGTGATTGTACTTCTTGTGTTAGCGCTTGGACTTTTTGTAGTGGCACAGCTTGGCCGCATGGACCGTGTGAAGCTGAAGGATATTCTGATTAATACAGGAATCGGAAAATCCGGGTACCGTAATATTGCATTGTTTGGTGTGGACTCCAGGGAAGGACAGCTTGAGAGCGGGACAAACAGCGATACGATTATGGTGGCGAGTATTAATGAGCGCACCGGAGATGTAAAGCTTGTCTCGGTTTACCGCGATACGTATCTGGACAATACAAACGGAGAATACCGTAAGGCTACCGAGTGTTTTGCAGGCGGCGGAGCGGAGCGTGCAGTGAATATGCTGAACAAAAATCTGGATTTGGATATTTCTGATTTTGTGACCGTTGATTTCAATGCAATCATTGAAGCAGTTGATCTTCTGGGCGGAATCGAGCTTGACATCACAGAAGAAGAGCGCGGATGGCTGAACGGTTATCTCGTGGAGACATCACAGGTTGCGGGGATTACGGAATATGAAGAGATTCAGTCCGCGGGCTATCAGAAAGTAAACGGTCTTCAGGCCATGGCTTACTGCCGGATTCGCTATACAGAAGGATGGGATTACAAACGGACTGAGCGTCAGAGAACGGTTCTCGGAAAGATTTTTGAAGCGGCACAGGCAAAAGGTGTGACAGGTTTGCTTCCGCTTGTCAATACGATGCTCGACTATATTTCAACCAGTCTGAGCAATACGGAGCTGATTACACTGGCGACCGGCATTGCAAAATACAAGATTGCAGATTCAACGGGATTTCCGTTCAATCAGACAACGGCGGATATTGCAGCAGGCGACTGTGTGATACCGGTCGATCTGGCAGCCAATGTAACACAGCTTCATGCATGGCTGTTTGGGGAGGAAAATTATACGCCGTCCCAGACCGTGCAGGAGATCAGCAATAAGATAATTTCGGACACCGGAATTCAGTGACAGAATGGCTGACTTTGAAGAACAGTTTTTGAATGTTCAGGGATGGACGATGGAGGAAAGAATGGCAGGAGCTGAGATTGACGTGGTGATTCCGGTCTATCGGCCGGGGATTGGGCTTCGGCAGTTGCTGGAGCGACTGGAGAGCCAGACCGTAAGGCCTTCCAGAATCCTGCTGGTGAATACGGAGCGGCAGTTCTTTGATGAGGGCTGTATTGCTGGATATTCGAATGTTGAGGTCATCCACATTCGGAAGAGCGAGTTCGACCATGGGGGGACGCGGCATATGGCGGCGGCGCAGCTTAAGGGAGAATTTCTTCTGTTTCTGACACAGGATGCACAGCCGGAGAATGACAGGCTGATCGAGGAGCTGTATCGCGCGTTTGCATCTGAGCTTGTGTGTGCGGCATATGCGCGCCAGCTTCCTGCGCAGGACTGCGGTGTGATTGAGCGCTATATACGCGGGTTTAATTATGGAGAGGAAAGCCGGATTCAGACAGCGGCAGACTTGCCGAAGCTTGGTATTAAGACATTTTTCTGTTCAGATGTGTGCGCCATGTATCGGAGAAGCGCATATGAGGAATTGGGCGGCTTTGTACGGCATACGATTTTTAATGAGGATATGATTTTTGCAGGGAAGCTGATCCAAAATGGAAGAGCGGTTGCGTATTGTGCACAGGCAAGGGTGATTCATTCGCATAACTACAGCGGAGTGCAGCAGCTTCGGCGGAACTTTGATCTCGGCGTGTCGCAGGCAGAGCATCCGGAAATTTTTGCATGTGTCCGGTCAGAAAATGAGGGTGTTCGTATGGTAAAGCAGACGGCCGTTTATCTGATAAAAAATAATAAAGCGTACCTTCTTCCGAAGCTGGTCTGGCAAAGCGGCTGCAAGCTGGTTGGCTATCGGCTGGGGAAGAATTTTAGACGGCTTCCGGCATGGCTGATCAGGCGATGCACGATGAACAGGGACTATTGGAGGTAAACAGTATGTGCGGAATAGTTGGATATATAGGGAAAGAGCAGGCAGCTCCGATTTTGCTGGATGGTCTTGACAAGCTGGAATACCGCGGATATGATTCTGCGGGGATTGCGGTGTTTGACGGAGAAAAGATTCAGATTGCAAAGGCGAGAGGGCGCCTGAAGGTACTGCGCGAAATGACGCACGGTGGTGAAATGCTTCCAGGACCATGTGGGATCGGGCATACACGGTGGGCGACGCACGGAATTCCATCCGATACGAATGCACATCCGCATTTTAATGGAACAGAGTCCATTGCGGTCGTGCATAATGGTATTATTGAAAATTATCTTAAGATTAAAAAGCAGCTTCAGGAAAAGGGTTATGAGTTTGTGTCAGAGACCGATACGGAAGTTGTGGCCCATCTGCTGGACTACTATTATAAAGGAAATCCGCTTGAGGCGATTACGCGCATGATGCACCGTGTCGAGGGTTCTTATGCGCTTGGTATTATGTTTAAGGAGCATCCGGGAAAGCTGTATGCAGTCCGCAAGAACAGTCCGTTGATCGTAGGGAGAGCGCAGCAGGGAAGCCTGATTGCTTCTGATGTTCCGGCAGTTCTCAAATATACGAGAGATGTATTTTTTATTCAGAATGAAGAGATTGTGTGCCTTGAGGAAGAATGCCTGAATTTCTTTAATGTGGACGGCGATCCGATTGAAAAGGAGTCTGTAACGATTCAGTGGGATGTTTCCGCGGCAGAAAAGGCAGGTTATGAGCATTTTATGCTCAAGGAAATTTATGAGCAGCCAAAAGCTGTTCTTGATACATTAAACCCGAGAATCAGGGATGGAAAGATTGAAATCGAAGAGCTTGGCATGACGGACGAGGAGATTCGTTCCATCCGCAAGATTTTTATCGTGGCGTGCGGCTCTGCATATCACACGGGAGTCACTGCAAAGTATGTGTTTGAAGGACTGGCGCGGATTCCGGTTGAGGTGGATCTGGCTTCTGAGTTCCGCTATCGCAATCCGATTCTGGACGAGGAAACACTGCTGATTGTGGTCAGCCAGTCGGGAGAGACAGCCGACACGCTGGCAGCGCTGCGTGAAGCGAAGCTGCGCGGTGTGCACACGCTTGGTATAGTAAATGTAGTGGGCAGTTCGATCGCAAGAGAGGCCGACAATGTCATGTATACATGGGCAGGACCTGAGATTGCGGTAGCGACGACGAAGGCCTACAGCACCCAGCTGATTGCAGAATATCTGCTTGCAATGAAATTTGCACAGGTAAGGGGGACGGTATCGCAGGAAGAAATAGACGAGATGATCTGCGACCTCAAGGAGCTTCCGGTGCACATCGGTATGCTGCTTGACCATAAAGAGAAGCTTCAGCGGTTTGCCAATCGTTATGTGGCGGCAAAGGATATTTTCTTTATCGGCAGAGGCATTGATTATGCGATTTCTCTGGAAGGCTCCTTAAAACTAAAAGAGATTTCTTATATTCATTCAGAGGCATATGCGGCAGGGGAATTAAAGCATGGTACGATTTCTTTGATTGAAGAAGGAACGCTTGTGGCAGCGGTGCTGACGCAGGAAGATCTGTATAAAAAAATGCTGAGTAATGTGGTTGAGGTAAAAACGCGAGGAGCATTCCTGCTTGCAGTGACGAATGCGGGCAATACCGAGGTAGAGAAAGCAGCGGATTATGTGATCTACATTCCGAAAACAAATAAATATTTTACAAATTCTCTTGCAGTCATTCCGTTGCAGTTGTTTGGCTATTATGTGGCGCTTGGCAAGGGCTGCGATGTGGATAAACCGAGAAACCTTGCAAAATCAGTAACGGTGGAGTAAATTATGGAAAAAAATCAGGATGAAATCAAAGAAGAGTACCCTAAAATCTGTTTTCTCTGCAAAAGGCCGGAGAGCAAAGCCGGAAAGATGGTGGAGATGGGCGGCGATATCTGTATCTGCTGTGAGTGTATGCAGCGTGCAGTAGACTCCATGCAGGCGTCCGGGCTTTCCTATAACGGGCTTGTGAACCTTGCAGATGAGGAAAGTACAGAGACGCCGGAGAATACGGAAGAAAAAGAAAAAAAAGGTTCCAAAATCCCGAGCATCAGTATGATTAATCTTTCTGATCTGTTCGGGGGCATGGGACTTCCACGCCAGCAGGTAAAAAAGAAAAAGACAAAAGAACAGCACGAAGAAAAAGTTTTTGATATCAAGGCGATTCCGGCGCCGCATAAGATCAAGGCGAGCCTGGATGAGTATGTAGTCGGACAGGAATATGCAAAAAAAGTAATTTCTGTGGCTGTATACAATCATTATAAGCGGATTGGAACCGGAGCGCTGGATGATATTGAAATAGAAAAATCCAATATGCTGATGCTAGGACCGACGGGCTGCGGAAAAACGTATCTCGTCAAAACACTGGCAAGGCTGCTGGATGTACCGCTTGCAATCGCAGATGCTACTTCGCTGACAGAGGCAGGATACATAGGTGACGATATCGAGAGTGTAATCTCAAGGCTGCTTGCGGCTGCCGATAATGATGTGGACCGCGCAGAACAGGGTATTGTGTTCATTGATGAGATTGACAAAATTGCGAAGAAGAAAAATGCGCATCAGAGGGATGTAAGCGGGGAAGCCGTACAACAGGGTATGCTGAAGCTTCTCGAGGGAAGCGAGGTGGAGGTTCCGGTGGGCGCTGCGAGCAAAAATGCCATGGTGCCGATGACAACAGTGAATACAAAGAATATCCTTTTTATCTGCGGAGGGGCATTTCCCGGACTTGAGGAGATTATACGGGAACGTCTGAACCGTCAGGCTTCGATTGGATTTCTGGGCGACCTGCGGGACAAATACGACGCCGATCCGGATATTCTTGAAAAAGTAACGGTCGAGGATCTGCGCAGCTTCGGTATGATACCGGAATTTATCGGCAGGCTTCCGATTATCTTTTCCCTGAGTGCCCTGACAAGGGATATGCTGGTGCGGATCCTCAAGGAACCGCGCAATGCGATTATTAAACAGTATCAGAAGCTGCTGGCACTCGATGAGGTGGAGCTGACGATGGACGACGGCGCGCTGGAAGCAATTGCTGAAAAAGCGCTGGAGAAGAAAACAGGCGCACGTGCGTTGCGGGCGATTATCGAAGAATTTATGTTGGATATTATGTATGAGATACCAAAGGATGAAAATATTGGAAGCGTAAAAATTACGCGGGAATATATCGAACATACCGGAGGTCCCGTAATTTCTTTGCGGAATATACCGCCGCAGATTTCATGCAGTTGACAAAAATTGACACCGACTGCGTGGTTGACAGCGTTTGACAAAAATGGTATGTTAGAATCTACGAAAGTTATGAGGAGAGAGCGCTGATGAATGAAGTACAGGAGCAGTTTTTAAAGACACTGGAAAGTCTGAAAGCGTTGGCGAAGACCAAGAAAAATACGCTGGAATATGACGAAATTCTGAATGCTTTTACCGGAATTGAACTGACAGAAGATAAAATGGATATGATTCTGGACTATCTGGAGAAGAATCATGTGGATATTCTTCAGGGCAAATCTCCGGATGATGTGACGGATGATCTTCTCCTGGAGTCCGAGGAAGACATTTTGTTGTCGGACAACGAGGAGATTGAGCTGATTAATGATGTAGACGTATTGGAAGGGGTCAGTACAGAGGATCCGGTTCGCATGTATTTAAAAGAGATCGGCAATGTTCCGTTGCTTTCCGGTGATGAAGAGGTAGAGCTGGCAAAGCGTGTGGAGCAAGGCGATGAAGAGGCGAAAAAAGCTCTGACCGAAGCAAACCTGCGTCTTGTAGTCAGCATTGCGAAAAAATATGTCGGAAGAGGTATGCCGTTTCTGGATCTGATTCAGGAGGGCAACATGGGCCTGATGAAGGCTGTGGACAAGTTTGATTATACAAAGGGATATAAGTTCAGTACGTATGCGACCTGGTGGATTCGTCAGGCGATTACGCGCGGGATAGCAGATACGGGCAGGACCATCCGCGTTCCGGTACATATGGTGGAGACGATCAATAAGACGCTTCGTATGACGCGTACGCTCCTCCAGGAATTTGGCCGGGAACCGACTCCGGAGGAGGTAGCGGAACGGTTGAATGTCCCGGTAAGCCGTGTGCGTGAAGTATTGAAGATTTCGAGAGATCCGGTATCACTGGATACGCCGATTGGTGAGGAAGATGATTCCCATCTTGGAGATTTTATTGAAGACGATACGGCGCTTTCACCGGCGGATTCGGCAGCATTTTCAATGCTGCGTGAGGAGCTGAGTACTGCGCTGGAATCACTGACTGACCGGGAGCGGCAGGTAGTAAGGCTGCGGTTCGGGCTTGAGGATGGCCGTGCAAGGACTCTTGAAGAGGTTGGCAAAGAATTTAATGTTACGCGTGAGCGTATCCGTCAGATTGAAGCAAAAGCGTTGCGTAAGCTGCGTCATCCGTCAAGGAGCAAGCGGCTGAAAGACTTTTTGACCTAAATACAGACAGCAAAGACATGCGAAAGGAAGAACCGGACGCATGTCTTAGCTGTTTTTGTAGCATAGGAAATTTGTGAGCCGATACGGTTTTATTTTTGGTTGCAGATGGAAAATTCTGGAAACTCTCCGTCTGCATGAAAGGAGGCAGAAATATGGATATTGAATTATTGAGAAAAGATATGGTGGCAGCGATGAAAGCGAAGGATAAACCAAGAAAAGAGGCGATTTCTTCGCTGATTTCAGCGGTGAAAAAGGTTGCGATTGACGAGGGCTGCCGGGATGATATTTCACAGGAGTTGACAGATCGTGTCATTTTAAAAGAGATGAAAACCGTGAAAGAGCAGATTGACACCTGTCCGGCTACCAGAGAGGATCTGAAGGCAGAGTACCAGTTCCGCTATAATGTAATTTCAGAGTATGCGCCGAAGCTGCTCAGTGCGCAGGAAGTAAAGCAGATACTTGAGGAGAAGTTTGCAGAAGTGTTGGCTACGAAAAATAAAGGTCAGATCATGAAAGCTGTGATGGGCGAACTGAAGGGCAAGGCAGACGGCAAGGTGATTAATCAGGTTGTAGGAGAACTCTGCAGTTAGGCGTATCCGTTGTTTCAGACATCATTGGGGGCCGGGAGCGTCTGTGTTTCCGGCCGAATGATGATACAGGGAGGAAATAAGAGAGTGATAGCGAAAAAGATGAAACCGTATCTGGAGAATAATTCGGCAATCCGCGCAATGTTTGAGGAGGGCAAGCGGATGGCGGCAGAATTCGGAGCAGATAAGGTATATGATTTCAGCCTCGGAAATCCGAACGTTCCGGCGCCGCAGCAGCTGAAGGAAGCAATTCGCGAGATACTTGACGAGGAAGATCCGGTGTTTGTACATGGCTACATGAGCAATGCCGGATTTGAGCATGTGCGCAAAGCGATTGCAGACAATTTAAACGAGCGTTTCGGGACGGCTTTTTCGAACGAGAATCTGATCATGACAGTAGGCGCAGGCAGCGGATTGAACGTCTGCCTGAAGACACTGCTTGACCCGGGGGACGAAGTGATTGTCTTTGCCCCGTATTTTCTGGAATATGGCTCTTATATCCGTAATTATGACGGCGTGCTGGTGCAGGTGGCACCTGATACAGAGTCATTTGGGCTGAATGTTTCGGATTTTGCAGAAAAACTGAGTGTCAGGACAAAAGCAGTCATCATAAACAATCCGCACAATCCTACGGGAGTTGTATATTCCAAAGAGGATATCTGCGGACTTGCCCGGATTTTGGAGGAAAAGCAAAAAGAGTACGGTCATGCCATTTATCTGATTTCCGATGAGCCGTACAGGGAGCTTGCTTTTGATGGGGCAGAAGTTCCATTTGTGACAAAATTTTACGAAAATACCATGGTCGTGTATTCCTACAGCAAATCGCTGTCGCTTCCGGGAGAGCGGATTGGTTATATAATCATACCGGATGAGGTGGAGGACAGTGAGAATACGATTGCGGCAGCGACGATCGCTAATCGGATCAGCGGGTGCGTCAATGCGCCTTCGCTGATTCAGCTGGCAGTGGCAAAATGTGTGAATGCCGGTGCTGATCTTGGATTTTACGACCGGAACCGGAAGTGTCTGTATGAAGGGTTGCTGCGACTAGGGTTTACCTGCGTAAAACCAAGGGGCGCCTTTTATCTCTGGGTAAAATCTCCGGTGGCGGATGAAAAACAGTTTGTGGAAGCCGGGAAAAAATATCATATTTTGATGGTGCCGGGTTCTTCGTTTGCATGTCCGGGATATGTGCGCCTTGCTTACTGCGTTTCTTATGGGACAATCCAGAATGCTTTGCCGGAATTTGCGAAGCTGGCCAGAGACTTTGGCCTGGGCTGAGATTCAGAAATACATTTACAGGAGAAAGTACATAATATGAAGATAATTATTGTGGGTCTTGGCAAAGTCGGGGCGTCACTGGCGATAGAGTTAAGTGGAGAGGATAATGATATTACGGTCATAGATGATGAGGAAAGCGTCGTGGATGACCTATCTAGCCAATGTGATGTGATGGGGGTTGTCGGCAATGGAGCGAGCTGGTCGACGCAGATTGAGGCAGGCATAGAATCTGCCGACCTGCTGATTGCAGTGACCGGTTCGGATGAGTTGAATCTTCTGTGTTGTCTGATTGCGAAGAAAGCAGGCAACTGCCATACGATTGCCAGAGTCCGTAATCCGGAGTACAGCATGGAGCTTAACTTTATCAAAGAAGAACTCGGGCTGGCCATGGTAATCAATCCGGAGCTTGCAGCTGCCGGTGAGATTGCAAAAGTGCTTCAGTTTCCGTCAGCAATCGAGGTAAATTCTTTTGCCAAAAATAAAGTGCATCTGATGAAGTTTCGTGTTCCGGAGAAATCCGTTCTCGATAATATGCGGATTTCAGATCTTTCAGCAAAAATGCTGGGAAATATTCTGATTTGTACTGTGGAACGCGGAGACGAGCTGATTATTCCGGATGGAAACTGTATTTTGAAGGCCAGAGATCTTGTGTCCGTGGCGGGCGGGATAAACGATGCCAATGCATTTTTCCGCCAGGTTGGAATTGTGACAAATCAGATCAAGAGTCTTATGATTGTGGGCGGAAGCCCGATTGCCTATTATCTGGCGAGAATGCTCCAGGCTTCTGGGACGAAAGTAAAGCTGGTTGAGAAGAACAGAAAGCGCTGTGAGGAGCTTTGCGAGCTGTTGCCGAAGGCAACGGTGGTGTGTGGCGACGGTACAGACAAGGAACTGCTTCTGGAAGAAGGAATAGCAAGATACGAAGGATTTGCGGCGCTTACGAATATAGATGAGGAAAATATACTGTTGTCTCTGTATGCGAGAAAGACGGGGGATAAAAAGCTGATTACAAAGATCAACCGGATCGCCTTTGATGAGGTCATTAAGGAGCTGGATCTGGATACGGTAATCCATCCTAAAAATGTCACGGCAGAGCAGATTTTGCAGTATGTCCGCTCTATGAAAAATTCTCTGGGCAGCAACGTGGAAACGCTGCATAAGATTATCGGCGGCAGAGCAGAGGCGCTTGAATTTATGATCCGCAGCCGGTCCAGGGTTACGGATGTACCGTTGCAGGATTTGAAAATAAAAAAGGGAATTCTGGTTGTATGCATTGGCCGAAACGGAAAAGTCATTATTCCGCGCGGTTCTGATAAGATATTGACGGGAGACAGTGTGATTATCACGACACAAGAAAAAGGGCTGAATGATATCGAAGATATTTTAGCGAAGTAGGATACGGAGATGAATTATAGGATCATTACCTATATTATTGGATGGGTACTGAATTTTGAGGCAGTATTTATGGCTCCGGCAGCAGTAGTTGCGCTGATTTACCGGGAGCGTGCAGGCGTTTCTCTTCTGATTACGATGGCGCTCTGTCTGCTGTGCGGCGTATTGCTGATAAAAGGCGGGATTAAAAATAAGGCGATGTACGCCAGAGAAGGTTTTGTCGCAGTGGCGCTGTGCTGGATTGTGCTGAGTGTGTTTGGTGCGCTTCCGTTTGTGATTTCAGGCAGCATTCCGTCTTATATTGACGCGCTGTTTGAGGTGGTATCCGGATTTACGACAACAGGTTCCAGTATTCTGGCAGAGGTGGAGCCGCTGCCGCGCTGTCTGCTGTTCTGGCGTAGCTTTACGCACTGGATTGGCGGTATGGGTGTCCTTGTTTTTGTGATGGCGATTCTTCCGCTGACCGGCGGAAGTTCGATGTATCTGATGAAGGCAGAGAGTCCGGGGCCTTCCGTTGGAAAGCTGGTTCCGAAGGTAAAAAGCACGGCAATGCTGCTCTACAAAATGTATCTGGGGCTTTCTGTCCTTCAGCTTATATTTTTGTTGCTTGGCGGTATGCCACTGTTTGATTCTCTGACAACCATGTTTGGAACAGCCGGTACCGGAGGCTTTGGGATCAAGAATGACAGCATCGGCGGTTATTCCGTGTATCTTCAGGGCGTGGTGACAGTATTCATGATTCTGTTTGGCGTCAATTTTAACATTTATTATCTGTTGTTGAAACGGCGGTTTTCTGAGGCCTCAAAATCGGCAGAGGTGAGGACTTATTTTATCATAATTCTGGCGTCTGTAATTTTGATTACCATCAATATTTCAGGCATGTTTTCCAGCGTGTTTGATGCGCTTCACCATGCCGCGTTTCAGGTTGGATCAATCATTACGACTACGGGCTTTGCGACCACAGATTTTGATGTGTGGCCATCGTTTTCGAAAACAATTCTTGTACTGCTGATGTTTGTAGGAGCGTGTGCGGGGAGCACGGGTGGCGGTATCAAGGTGTCACGTATTGTGATTTTGTTTAAATCTGTGCTCAAAGAGCTTGATTTTATTGTGCATCCGAGAAACATTCGAAAGCTGAAAATGGATGGACGGGTTGTGGAACATGCAGTGATTCGGTCCGTGAATGTTTTTCTGATTTCTTATTTGTTTATTTTTGCAGGTTCTGTTCTGCTGATATCGCTTGATAATTTTGATTTTACAACAAATTTTACTGCGGTTGCCGCTACGATCAATAATATTGGCCCGGGACTTGCAGTGGTAGGGCCGACGCAGAATTTTGGCAGTTTTTCAGATTTTTCAAAAATCGTGCTGACATTTGACATGCTGGTAGGCAGACTGGAATTATTTCCTCTTTTGATTTTGTTCTCAAGAAGAACATGGTCAAAATAGGACAGCTATTGAAAAATCCTTGATTTATGGGGGCGCTCAAGATCTTTACAATTTTGAATGACTGTGTTAAAATAAAAAAAGGTGCATTTTATAAGCAAATTTCAGCCAGGCAGGGGAGTTGACTGGCTGAAATTCGAGCAAAAGTTCCGTGAATCAGGAATGAAAAGTTACTTCAGGGGAGAAAAGCAATGCGAAAAAAGAAGTTACTCACGGCTGCACTTTGTACTGTATTACTTTTGGCATCATGTGCAGTCAGCGGAGATGACAATACGATATGGCAGATAGAAATCGCAGGGGGAATTGTGTTTGCCTCAGAAGATGGAGCGCCGTCTTTGCCGGTGACGGAAACACCGGAGACCAAGGCGCCGGAAACACAGCCTCCGCAGACGCAGGCACCGGAAACGGAGCCGCCACTGCCTCCGGAGACAGAGACGCAAAGTCCGGAGACACAGCCTCCGCAAACAGAGACGCAGGATACGGGAACTCAGAATACGGAGACGCAGGATACAGAAACTCAGAATACAGAAACGCAGGGGTCTACAGAGCCTGTAACGGGACCTTCGGAGCCGGACACTGAGCCGGTGACGACACCGGAAACAGAGCTTCCTTCTGAGACACAGCCGCCGACAGAAACAAATTCGACAGAGACTATGCCGACGGAATCTGAGTCTGAATCTGAGTCAGAGACGGAAAAGCCGAAAAAGTCAAAGACCAAAAAAAAGAAATCAAAATATAAATCAAACAAAGAACTGATTGCGAACCAGAAAATTGTTATTCCGCCGGATATTGAGCTGGAATTCCGTTTTGCAAAGGTGGACAAAAGGTTCGCGATTGTGAAAAATGATACGGGCGCAAAGGTTTATGAGGAGAAGTCTGGCGAATCCACAGTAGTAGGAGAACTGGACTATTATGGACTTTGTTATATCCTGGAAGACCAGGGAGATGGATGGTATTACATAGAATCAGGAAATGTCCGTGGATTTTTGAAGGCAGAAGAGGTAGTTATAGACGAGGTTGCGGAGCGCATTGCCGGGATAAAAGGGGTAGATTTGCTTCCTGTGGCACGTCTTCTTGTGGCCCGGACTGAAAATTCTGCTTTTGAGTATACACATACGACGGTGCAGGATGTAGTTGTAGATAAGGTGTATGCACTTGCTTCTGGTGAAGTAAAGATGTATGAGCAAAGAAAGTCTTCTTCTACCGTTACAGGCATTCTTTCTGATCAGGCTTTGTGTTATATATTGGCGGATTCTGACAAGGACTGGGTGTTTGTGGAATCCGGAGATGCGAGAGGCTTCGTGGAGAAGCATTCCCTGATTACAGGAAATAAGGCGCGTGCCAAGGTTTCTGAAAGAGGGGAAAAAAATATGACGCTTGCTCAGATGCTGGTGGAGCCGAAGGATAATAAGGCTTGTTACTATACCCTGACTTCTGTAAAAGAGGCGTCGCAGGCTGCAAAGACCCGGGAAGCAATGGTGAAATTTGCCTTGCAGTTTGTAGGAAACCGATATGTATGGGGTGGAACAAGCCTGACAGACGGGGCAGATTGCTCCGGCTTTGTACAGAGCATTTATGCAAACTTTGACTATTCCATTCCGCGTGTTGCAGAGGATCAGGCCGGATACGGGCTGCAGATTCCGATTGACTCGGCGGAGCCGGGCGATTTGATTTTCTATGCAAGAAACGGATACGTTTATCATGTCAGTATGTACATAGGAGATGGACAGGTGGTTCAGGCAGCAAACAGCCGGGCCGGGATTATCACATCCGGAATTGCAGACGATGCAGTTTGGGCAACAAGAGTAATTACGGATTAATTGAACGAATACAGCAAGAGTATTCACAGGATAATGATACATAAACTGAAAATTTACAGATCAAAATCAAAAGGCATCCTCCGGAATTGTGAGGATGCCTTTTCGCAGGTTTATTTTGTGTTTTGAATCTTTGGTTTATAAGGTACTGTTTATAGAGATCCGTCTGTTTCAGACGTTTCTCCCGACTCCTCCTGAGGCTGCGGGAGCACAAGACGGACAGATTCGATCCGGTTTTTATCCATCTGCATGACAGTCAGACTGATCCCTTCTTCTGTTATTACAGATTCATGTTCGGTCGGGAGGTGGTCAAGCTTTTCAATGATCAGTCCGCCGATGGAATCGTATTCATCAGAAGAGAGAGCCAGCTGTAACGTATCGTTCACATCGTCCAGTTTTACAGAACCTTCAATGATATATTCACAGTCAGATACTTTCTGAATCAGATCTTTTTCATCCTCATCGTACTCGTCGCGAATTTCTCCGACAATCTCCTCCAGAAGGTCTTCAAGAGA
The DNA here is from genome assembly GCA_003612585.1 of bacterium 1XD42-54. GTDB lineage: Bacteria > Bacillota > Clostridia > Lachnospirales > Lachnospiraceae > Choladousia. Next base: position 395,359 of record RAZH01000001.1, on the reverse strand, counting down.
AACCATTCCGACCGCAGCGCCATATTCATCAAGAACGACCGCAATGCTGACAGAGGATTTTTGCATTTCCATTAAAAGTTCGGATGTTTTTTTGTACTCATACGTAAAGTACGGTTCGTACATGATATCAGACACCTTGAAATCTTCGGTATCGTTACAGAAGAAGAAATCCTTAATGTTGAGAATACCGATGATATTATCGCGATCACCCTGATATACCGGAAGGCGTGTATATTTTTCCGTGCGGAATACTTCGCGTATTTCACTGTAGGAAGAGGTATCGCTGACTGACACAACGTCCGCACGGGGAACCATGACGTCTTTAGCCTGGGAATCACCGAAATCTACTACGTTGTAAATCATCTCGCGTTCTTCTTTTTCAATAACGCCGTCCTTATGGCTGACTTCCACGATAGTACGGAGTTCCATTTCTGTCATAGTGTTCAAAGAACGATCCGTATCAACATGCAAAAGCTTCAGCAAATAGCGGCAAATCGTGTTGATGATGACAATAACGGGCGTCAGGATCTTCATCAGAAGAAGTATTACGGAGGCATATGCCAGAGAAAGTCTTTCCGCATTTGCCGTCGCAAATGTTTTGGGTGTAATCTCGCCAAAAATGAGAATCGCGATTGTCAGAATACCGGTAACAATTCCGACTGCGCCATTTCCAAACATTTTGATGGCCAGAGCAGTTGCCAGGGCAGCTGAAAAATTGTTCACGAGGTTGTTGCCGATCAGGATGGAACTGAGCATTTTAGAGGAATTCTCAACCACCTTTAGAACAACGGCAGCACGCTTATCCCCTTCGGCACAAAGCGCTTGAAGCCGGATACGGTTTACCGTGGTAAGAGCCGTTTCGGCAGAGGAAAAGAATGCAGAAAGCATTACGAGGAACAATAGAGCCAACAGTTGTATGGCATCTTCTGAAGTCAAAAAATCATCTCCTTTTTTAAATTCGAACATAAAATGTTTATCTTGAATCATACAATAGTTTCAGATAAAAAGCAACAGCAAAAAGGGGGAATTTGTGTGGAAGTACTTCGTGGAAGAGGGAAAGCTTTGCAGCTTTTGAAGGGCCTTGTGCTGTCCGGTGTTGTGACTGCGGTGGTATTGTTTTTGCTGGCCTTTATAATGCTGAAGTTTCAGCCACTTGCAGAAAAAATGGAGATTTGTATTTTGTTTACGTATGTGTTTGCATGTCTATTGGGCGGTATGTATTGCGGGCATAAGGCGGGAAGCAAAAAATTTCTCTGGGGGCTGCTGCTTGGCTGCGTGTATTTTGCTCTGCTTCTTCTGATATCGGGGATGGGAGATCATTCTTTGCAGTGTGGTCTCTTGCAGGGAATAACGGCCTTTGTCTTGTGCGCGTGCGGCGGAATGCTGGGTGGAATGCTTGCAAAATAGTGCATTTTTCGCCAAACGTGACAGGAGACCTGTTATAATGTGCATTTCTAAAATGGTTCTAGGCAAGGAATAATGATGTTCTGAGAGAATCTGGCTGTGAGGATGGATAGCAATGCCGCAGCCAGATTAATTTCTGTTTTTCTTTTCAATATATGTGCCCTTGTCAAGCGAGGGTACTGTATGATACAATGAAACAAAAATGCTGTTACAAAGCTGCTTATACGGCGATCTGATCAGATATAGGTTCGCATCAGTCATTTCAGACAAATATATCCCGCTTAGTAAAAGAAGAATAAAAGTTGCAAAAGAAAATAAAACAGAAATAAATTATGAGGTGAATATGAAAGAAAAATATGAATCGCTGTCTTTGGCTGTGCTGAAAGAATTAGCAAAGGCCAGAGGGATGAGAGGCATCTCGACAATGAAAAAAGGTGAATTGATTGATACAATGCTCCTGCAAGATGAAAAAGATAAGGCAGAAAAACAGCAGGGGGAGGAACCAACCCATTCCGAAGCGACGGAACAGCTGGAAGCGACTCATGTAGAAAAAGTGATGCCCCAGCCGGGGACCGCGAATCCGGCAGAAGGAAAGCGCCAGGGCATGTCGGAACGACGTTATCCCGGGACATCGCGGGAGGGAGAACGCAGTCGGCGTGAACCGCGCAACGAAGAAAGCAGCCCAGAGTATCGCAACCAGGAGCGGTTTGAGCAGGAGGGACCGGCTTCGGAACGGACGGACAGGCCTCCGACAGAGCTTTCTCAGCTTGACAGCGGGATTATGGCCTGTGGGATTCTGGAGGTCATGCCGGATGGCTTTGGTTTTATACGGAGCGATAATTATCTTCCGGGGGATAATGATGTGTATGTGTCTCCGTCACAGATTCGCCGTTTTAATCTGAAGACAGGGGATATTATTTCCGGTAATATGAGAATCCGGGCGCAGCAGGAAAAATTTGGAGCATTGCTTTATTTGAAGACAATAAATGGAAAGCCGCCCTTTGAGGCAATGAAGCGGTGTAACTTTGAGGACATGACACCGGTCTTCCCAAATGAGCGGATGCGCATGGAGCGCGGTTCACGTGCGACTGCGATGCGGATTGTTGATTTGTTTTCACCAATCGGAAAGGGACAAAGAGGCATGATTGTGTCGCCTCCGAAAGCAGGAAAGACTACGCTGCTGAAAGATGTGGCACGGTCTATTCTACAAAATGATCCGCATATGCGCCTGCTGATTCTTTTGATTGACGAACGCCCGGAGGAAGTGACGGACATCAAGGAAGCCATTTGCGGTGAGAATGTAGAGGTTATTTATTCTACATTTGACGAACTGCCGGAGCACCATAAAAGGGTTTCGGAGATGGTAATTGAGCGTGCAAAACGTCTTGTGGAACAAAAAGAAAATGTGACGATTTTGCTCGACAGTATCACGCGCCTTGCCCGTGCGTATAACCTCACCGTACCGCCCAGCGGCCGTACGCTTTCGGGTGGTCTGGACCCGGCAGCGCTGCATATGCCGAAACGGTTTTTCGGTGCGGCGAGAAAGATGCGGGAGGGCGGCAGCCTGACGATTCTAGCCACAGCGCTTGTAGATACGGGAAGCAAGATGGACGACGTAGTATACGAGGAATTTAAGGGAACCGGAAATATGGAGCTGGTACTTGACCGTAAGCTTTCCGAGAAGCGTGTTTTTCCGGCAATTGATATTCCGAAATCCGGTACCCGCCGTGAAGATCTTCTGCTTGACCGTGAAGAGCAGGAGGCAGTTTATATCATGCGCCGCGCGTTAAACGGAATGAAGTCAGATGAGGCAGTGGAAAATATTTTGAATATGTTTGTTCATACAAAAGACAACCGGGAGCTTGTTCAGAAGGTACGCAGACAGAAGTTTGTTTAAGCAATGTGTAAAGGCCTTCTATGACATTGTGAAGAGACAATGTCATAGAAGGCCTTTTATGTGCATCAGATGCCCCGCTTTTTGTTAAACCCGAAACGCAACAAGAGCAATGTTCTCTCCGAGTTCCTTTGAGAGCGTATGCTCGAGCTCTGTAATCTGTTTACGGCAGCTTTCGGTAATTTCTGCGAAATCTTCTTTTGCCAGTTCCCTTGCCATGCGTTCAGCGGAAGCCTTGCAGGAAGCGGGAAGTTCTGTCACAGTAGAATGAATTTTAGTTGACATTTGCAGAATCTCCTTTCAGGGTGTATTAAAGATAGTATTCCCGGAAACAGATAAAATAAATATATAAAAATGGCAGATATTTTTTGAGGCGCCGCGTTTCGTGGGGAGGATAAAGGACGCGTAAAAACCTCTATAAAATAGTTGCATTGTGCCGAAATTTGTGCTATCATTTTTACGTTGTGATATAATTTGATTTGCAACGTAACTGCAGGGACTTGCAGGGGTAGTCTGGGATAGCTTGTTGTGGTAACATTTGAGCAGCATTGGCCAGAAATGAGACGGCGTGGAAGCCGGATTCAGCAGTTCACAAAATACGAAGAAGAGGTGAAAATCATGAAGGAAGGAATCCATCCGAATTATTATCAGGCAACGGTTACATGCAACTGTGGAAATACTTATGTTACAGGTTCTACAAAGAAGGATATCCATGTAGAAATCTGTTCAAAGTGCCATTCATTCTACACAGGTCAGCAGAAGGCAGCAGCAGCCCGCGGACGTATTGAGAGATTCAACAGAAAATACGGTATTGAGTCTAAATAGTGTGAGAAGAGATAAGGTTGAGATTGAAAAATCTCAACCTGTTTTTAAATAATGGAGGAAATTTATATGAAACCATCCGGTATAGGGGGACAGGCGGTCATTGAGGGCGTTATGATGCGCAATGGCGGAAAGTATGCGGTGGCAGTGCGGACGCCGGACAACGAGATCGTCGTGGATGTACAGAATTGCAGCAGCAGCCGTTTCCAGGATAATAAAATTGTTAAGCTGCCGATTATTCGAGGCGTTGTCAATTTCTTTGATTCTATGATCCTGGGGATGAAAGCTCTGATGTACTCTGCATCGCTGTTTGCGGAAGAGTCTGAGGAGGAGCGTACCCAAAGAGAAAGTAAGGCGAGGAAAAAGGCAGAGGCAAAAGCAGAGAAGCTGAAAAGACAGGGAAAGGAAGCCGAGGCTGAGCAGGTTCTTGCAAAATGCGAGGAAAAGCTGAAAAAAGAAGCCGGGGAGGTAAGTGGCGGCGAGAAAAAGGAAGAGAATGATACGATAATGACTATAACCGTTATTTTCTCTCTTGCATTTTCAATTGTGCTCTTTATGATGGTGCCGTATTTTCTTTCCAGACTGCTCCGGCAGGCAATCACGTCTGAGATGGCGATTCTTGTGATTGAGGGCATTGTCAAGCTGATGATCTTTATGGGATACCTGGCATTGATTTCCAGAATGAAGGATATTCAGAGGACTTTTATGTATCACGGTGCGGAACATAAATGTATCAACTGTATCGAACATGGCCTGGAGCTGAATGTGGAAAACGTCCGGAAAAGCTCCCGGGAGCATAAGCGTTGCGGCACGAGCTTTCTGTTTATAGTCATGTTTGTCAGCATAGTGTTTATTATGGTAGTTAGTATTCCGCTGTTCGCGCTGATTCATGTGAATACGGCGTTCTGGCGTATTGTGCTGCGTCTGGCTTTGCTTCCGGTGATCGCAGGAGTATCTTATGAATTTATTCGTCTGGCAGGTATGTCAGAGAGCAAACTGGTGAATTTTCTCAGCAAGCCGGGTATGGCTATGCAGCGTCTGACGACAAAAGAGCCGGATGACGCGATGATTGAAGTGGCGATTGCGTCAGTAGAAGCAGTATTTGACTGGAAGAAGTTTGAAAATGAACAGTTTGGGGCACAGTATAAGTTAGATGAGGCGTCCGATGATCCGTCATAAAACACTGCGGGAAGCATACCGGGACGGTGCGCAGTACTTGACCGCGTGTGGCATTGAGGATGCTTCGGTGGATGCCTGGCTGCTCCTCACTTATGTGACAGGGATTACGAGAACGTATTTTCTGGCGGAGGGAGGAGCGCCCATGATGCCGGAGCAGCACGCGCGCTATGAGGAGCTTATTTTGTCCAGGGGCAGTCATATTCCGCTCCAGCATCTGACCGGGCAGCAGGAATTTATGGGGCTGTTGTTTCGGGTGAATGAACATGTTTTGATACCGCGTCAGGATACAGAAATCTTGGTCGAAGAGACACTTGCGCGGCTGCGGCCGGGTATGCGGGTGCTGGATTTGTGTACTGGTTCCGGCTGTATTGCCATTAGTCTGGCAAAATTTGGCGCAGAACTGCTGATAGATGCCGCGGATATTTCAGAACAGGCGCTTGCTGTTGCAGCAGAGAATGCGGCCTGTCTGGGGGCTGCTGTAAGGCTATTGCACAGTGATCTGTTTTCTGATATTCCGGGACAGTACGACGTGATTGTATCAAATCCGCCGTATATACGCAGTCATGTGATTGATACGCTGGCTGAGGAAGTGCGGCTGCATGAGCCGCATCAGGCGCTGGACGGCCGGGAGGACGGACTGCATTTTTATCGGAGCATTATTCAGGAGAGCCGGGAACACCTATGTCCAGGTGGATGGCTTTTATTCGAGATCGGATACGATCAGGGAGAATCGGTAAAAGCGCTGATGTCCGAGGGAGGATTTTCGGAAATACGCGTGAAGCAGGATCTGGCGGGACTTGATCGGGTAGTACTGGGAAAATGTGCCTTGTGATTAGTAGCAGTGCGTATTGATATGGAAAAGGGAAATTCAGGAGGAAATCATGTTTGATAAATTGGAAGATCTGGTGATGCGTTTCGAAGAGATTCTGAACATGCTGAACGATCCGGCTGTGATTGCCGACCAGCAGCGTTTTCAGAAACTGATGAAGGAGCAGGGCAACCTGCAGCCTCTCGTGGACGCATATAAAGAATATAAAAATTGTAAAGAGATCGTGGACGACAGCCTTGCCATGCTTGACGAGGAGTCGGATGATGAAATGCGGGAAATGCTGAAGGAGGAACTTTCAGAGGCGAAGAAACGGATTGAGGAGCTCGAACGTGAGCTGAAGATTCTTTTGCTTCCAAAAGACCCGAATGATGATAAAAATGTTATCGTGGAAATCCGCGCAGGTGCGGGCGGTGATGAGGCGGCTCTGTTTGCCGCGGAGATCTACCGTATGTATGTACATTATGCGGAGAGCCGCCGCTGGCGTGTAGAGACCATGGATTTTGAGGAAATCGGAATCGGCGGTATGAAATACGTGAATTTCATGATTACAGGCCAGGGAGCCTATTCGATGCTGAAATATGAGTCCGGCGTACACCGCGTACAGCGTGTTCCGGAGACAGAGTCGGGCGGCCGGATTCATACCTCTACGATTACGGTTGCAGTAATGCCGGAGGCTGAGGAGGTCGACGTTGTGATCGACGACAAAGATATCCGAATCGATGTCATGCGTGCATCCGGCAACGGCGGCCAGTGTGTCAATACGACCGATTCCGCGGTGCGTCTGACGCACTATCCGACTGGTATTGTGGTATACAGCCAGACAGAAAAGTCACAGCTTCAGAACAAAGCGAAGGCATTTGCGCTTCTGCGTGCCAAGCTGTACGACATCGAGCAGCAGAAAGCGCATGACGCGGAGGCAGAGATGCGGCGCAGTCAGATCGGTACCGGCGACCGTTCTGAGAAGATCCGTACCTACAATTTCCCGCAGGGCCGTGTGACGGATCATCGGATTAATCTGACCTTGTATAAATTGGATAAGATTATGGACGGAGATATTCAGGAGATTATCGACAGCTGTGTCGCAGCGGACCAGGCGGCTAAGCTGGCGAAGATGAACGAGTAGAACGATAAACATACAGGCCGCGAAGGTCAGAAGACAGAATTTGAATGAGAATCCCCATCGGAGTTCGCCTTTTTGGACGATCCGGTGGGGATTTTTGTTCGGTCATTGAAATTACTTTTAGATTACTTCAAGATAATCTTTCTCCGAAAGCTTCGGGAATTTCTGGTGTGGAAGTGTCTGATACCAGTAAGCCACGGACGCGATATCGTCCTGCAACGGCAGATAACGACCGCCTTCTCGCCATCCGAGCGCCTGGATTGTAACTTTCAGTTTTTTCTGAAAACGGATTGGGTCCATAATATGAAAGCGATACATACCGAAGCGGAATTGGCTGGAATACAGCTTATCCGGTGTGATAACCTGGTGAAGGCCGGAGTACGGTGTGGTAAACGGTACGTAACGGTCATGGGTATGTGGATCTTCAAAATTATAGGAACCGCAGAAATAGTCTTCGGTGCCTGTTCCGCAGATGGTCGGAAATTCATCGTCGTCATCAATAAAGAATTTGATTTCACCTTCTCCCCACCAGCCGCAGTTGTTCAGTCCCCAGGCTAAGTATGTACCGACATAATGGCCGTTGCCCTCGATGCCGTCCACAATTGTGTATACCTCCTTGTATGGAAGCGGGTTGACTCTGCGGAACTGTGCGTGAAAATAGGCGCAGTTTTCCGGTACTTCTGTCAACGTATAATCAATTTGATAATAATAAGTTACCTGATCTTCACCAATGTTTTCGAGTGTAATACGGCAGTTTTTGCGAAACGGCATCTGCCAGTAACAGTTAAATGCACTGCCTGGGTTCACACAGACAGCAAGTGAAGAGAGCTGTGCATACTCATTCCAGCCGGATGCGAAAAAATCACCGACTGGACATTCGATGGACGGATTCTCCTGGCCATCCCAGTAAAAACGTAAAATAACATTGCGCCAGCGTCCGGTTGGCGTCATCCAGATATGCTGAATAACGCCGGGCCCCTCGATGTTGGCAATCTCGTAAGTAGTTCCTGCCGGGATGTGGATGTAAGGATTTACTTTCCATCCCTTGCCGAGGTCCCGCGCAGCCAGTCTGGCATTGCCATTTTCCAGTTCGCACATACCCCCTTTTCCGGGTTCTCCCGTTTCGTTTTCGGGACAGATCGAACGGGTTTTTGCGTTGGATAAATAGATCAGATCAGACATACCGTTGCTTAAACCATGATTCATATTTTAATCCTCCATAGATTGTGATAATTGCAGAAAGTAAACACGGCGGCCTTTTAAATTTAACGTATATGTGTCCGTATCTGCCGCCAGTGCAGTGTGTGCGCATTCGTGTTCCGGTGTGAAATCAAAAAACAAAATCCGGTTTTTATAATGCCGGTATTGTTGCGGCAATTCCAGCAAAAGAGAGAAATCTTGCTCAGAAGTATTGGCAAAGAACAGACCGACACTGCTTGTGTGTGAGTCCGTGTATTCCCATATGCTGTGCAGAATGGTATCTTCCTCAATCTGTCCGCTGTCTTCATATTCCGGTCCGTCCTGCGGCGCATTGTAATGGTAATAAGAAAATCTGGTTTTGTTTTCAGTGAACGGAAGCGGTTTTTGCATTTTCCCGTAAGCCAGAAATTTATTCGCGGGTCCGGTGCGCAGTGCCGCATACTGGGCAAGGTACTCTGCTTTTTTGGCCGAAAATACACAGCTTCTTGGCGTAAAGGAAAAGTAATGCTCTTTGGGTGAGTTGACGCAACCCTGTATTGCTTCCATGGGGGACCACTCGTAATTAAGTTCATATAAGGCGCCCCACAGATACGTTTTAGCAACAGTGTGATAAAAAAGGTCGCCGGTTTCTTCTACCAATTTGCCCCAACCATCCATACGGATTCCACCATATTCATGATAAACATAGGTAAACGCCGGAACGATTTTCAGGGAGCCGGATTTGATCCAGTCGCGAAAATAGAGCGTTTCAAGGCAGCCGCAGGGCTGTGACCAGGCACGGGCCTGATAAAAATCAAGTTCAGCGAGAAAGACCTCATTCATCAATTCAGTACCTACTGGCACGTATTTGCCTGCCTGTATGCTGATTGCATCTTTAGTTTCCTGGAATATACTGCGAAAACCAAGCGTCACTTCACGGTTACCACCATGTGTGTGATACTCCTGATGTTCTGGATTGACACAAAGGTGTAACAGGTTGTTGGCTGAAATATCGTAATACAGCGCATCGCATCCCGATTCCTGCTGTACGCGCAGGTCACGTTCCCGGTGCAGGTCGTGCGTATACGGAAGCGTTGGGCACAAGATTGTGAACGGATAGGAATCGAGGCTATATTTTTGCTGCGGATTAACCATCTGTGATTTTTTGAGGTTTTCAGAATCAGCTCCTTCCAGATTCGCAAAAAAGTCAAATTCAAACGGAGCAAAAAAGTCGCCGTTGTCTCGGAATGCTTTGAGATTTTTCGGATGAAATCTTGTGGGGAACCAATCCTCATAACCGCCGCAGAGATGGTTGTGGTAATCCTGTGTTTCCTTTGGCCAGTCAGGGCCGGTTACGTGGAAGACAGGGGTTTTCAGCCAGTTTTTATAAGTGTTGAGCCACAGGGAACGATCGTGCATGGCATTTATGCCGAAGGTGGTTACACCTGTTTTTTCCAGTAGCCAGACCGGTTTCTGTGATTCCTCCAGGTCAGCCAATCTTCCTTTGCGGCACCACTCTTGGCGGATTGCCCATTCACGGTATTTGTCAGCAGCTTCGTACCATCCATTTTTTCCTGAGACAAATTCAAGAATGACCGGGTACGAAGCCTGATTTGTATAGCCGTATATATGGGAAAATGTAAAGGTTTCGTTTTCTTTGTAAAAATTGAGCCATTTTACGTTGCACTCTCCGTCCAGCGCGGCTAGATAAATACCACCTTTCTCTGCGCAGTAATAGGATAAAAACTGCATGGAACAGCCGGAATAACATTCCGGATAAGGCATTTTAGAAAAACCGTTCTGGTTATCTGTAAAGACCTCATATGGTTTTTGCACAAGTGCACCAGTTGCATAAGAATGGAAGAGATAGTCGGGTGATTTTGATCTGAGTACTTGGATGCCCTGTAGCAGGGGATACTTAATCAGATCTGGTGTCTGCCCAGATGTTTCGCCCGTTAAGGCCGAGGTAAAGGACAGCGTTTTGTTCGTCAGGCTGACGTATGCCCGGAGCGTACTGCCATCGTACAGTTCCCACGAAAACGTAAGAGACTGGCTGGCTGATCCATAAGAAGCTGTATAAGAAAATTTGTGAAACGAATGAACAAATCCGGTTCCGTAATCCAGCTCAAAAGGTACAGCATCCTTTGTGCAGATATAATCCATGTTTCGACGGAGATCTTTCAGTTGCAGAAGCGCCCCGTTTGTTTCAGAAAAAGAAATTAAAATAGTTTCATTTTGCAGTTGCAGCATCCATTCCTCCATTCTGTGCAAATCTGGCAGCACAATGTATTGGATTTTAATTATGATATATATGACATCGATACCATAATTATCATATCATTGGCCTGAGAGGGTGTCAATTATGGAAAAACACTAAATATCCATTGTATAATTTGTGCATATAAGCAGAAAATATGTGGAATTCCTGTGCAGAATTATGGGGAAAATAATATATTTCATAAACTGGATTGACGTTACAAAAATAAATGTGGTAGTATTGTGACATTAAATATGAGAGTGGTGGCAAAAAAGTATGAGTAATATATATCAGATTGCAGAAAAAACAGGGCTGTCGCCGTCAACCGTGGCGCGGGCCTTAAGTGGGAACGGCTATTGCAGCCGGAAATCGCGGGAGATTGTTCTGGCCGCGGCGAAGGAACTGCATTATTCACCAGTGGCCGCGGCGAAGACTTTGAAAAGCAAGATAACAAACAAGATTATGATTTGTATTCCGGATATCTGCAATCCGTATTATTTTAAAATGATTGACGGAATTAATCAGGTACTGGAACGGTATGGATATTACACGATTTTGTCTTATACGAACCGCAAACCTGAGAAAGAATTGCAGGCGATTGCAAGCTTGAGAGAACGGATTACTGACGGGATGATTATTGTTTCTTTTGATTTTAATGAGAAAATCATGGATGCAATTCGAGAATCAGAAATGCCGGTTATTTTGACTAATCTATATGAAAGTTATGCGTATGAGGAAAACTTTGACTGCGTTTATGTAGACCATACGAAAGCGATCTACATAGCAACCACATACTGTATGAGAAAAGGGCACCGCAGAATTGCATTTCTAGTCGGAAATACGCAGGAACAGACAGGTAAGGAAAGGCTGCTTGGGTACCGCAAGGCCTTGGACCATGCGAAGATACCGTTTGAACCGGGGATGGTTATTGAGGCGGATTACACAAAAGAGGGTGGCAAGCAGAAAATGCAGGAATTTCTGCGGAAATCAGAGGCGCCTTCAGCCATTGTAGCGTGTAATGATTTGATGGGGATTGGCTGTATGGATGCATTGCGTGAGCATGGTTTGCGTGTGCCTGAGGATGTGTCCATTATTACGCTGGATAATACGGATTACTGTACATGTGCGTATCCGAAACTGACTTCCGTGGATATGATGCAGGAGCAAATCGGACAGAATGCGGCTACTATGATCATGGAGCGGATTAAGGACGGACGGAATTATAAAAAGATCACAGTACTGGAGCCGAGAATTGTAGAACGTGATTCAGTCATAAGTTTTAAAAATACACATTAACGTGGCGGAGCGGGAGCTCCGCCGCTTTTTGGTTTATCGTATAGGAAACTTCGTCTCCCATACGATAAAAGCCTCCGGCAGGATGTGCAGCTTTGCGCGCGGAACAAAAGCTGTGCTCTGAAATTTATTGACTCGCAAGGTGTGCGAAGCACACTTTTGTTCCTTGCACGAGGGTACAGAGATATTTTGTTATAACAGTAGGCAGCCTTGAGAAAAATATTAAGAATTGGATATTTTGTATAATTATAAGTAATAAAAAGCTTGCATAGATGGAAAAAATAACAAATAACTTGACTACATGACAAAGCCATGGTATACTTCTGGCAAATATATGACATCGAAACCATATTTTCGCCGGGAAATATTCCCTTTTTTAAAAAAAATATTTGTTTGCAGATATCTGAAAATGAAAAAAAGCGTAAAATACAAGGAATATCATTTCACATATCTTATTCAAAAAAACATGAGACCGATGCTATTTTGAAAGGAGTAAACGTATGATGAGAAAAAAATTAACAGCAGGGATTTGTTCAATGGCAATGCTTATGACTACAATAGGAACTGTAACCGTAATAGCGGGTGAAAGCGCAGAAGATAAGAAAAATATGAGCGGCGAAATCACGTTCTCTTTCTGGGGAATTCCAGAGGAGGTTGCAGTACAGGAAGCGATCACAGAAGAGTTTAATAAAGAGTACCCGAATATTAAAGTAAACCTCGACCATGTTTCAGGCGCGGCAGATTTTAATACGACGATTTTGACAAGGATCAGCGGTGGGACGGCTCCGGATGTCTTTTACATGGGAGAGGTCATGGTTCCGATTTATGCGGACAAGGGCGTTGTGGAAGACCTTCTTCCGTATGCGGAGCAGGACAGCCTTGATCTGTCCGATTACTGGGACGGTGTATTAAGTCCGGCGGGTTATCATGACGGACATCTGTGGGCGTTTGCAAAAGACTGTACGCCGTACATGATTTATTACAACAAAGATATGTTTGACGAAGCGGGAGTGGCGTATCCGGACAGCTCATGGGATTTTGAGAAATTTAAGGAAACCTGTATAGCCATGACGCAGACGGATGATAATGGAAAAGTGACCAGATACGGTATTGCTCCGGAAAACGGATGGCCGGCATGGTTTAACATTGCTTACAAGAACGGCGGAAAGATTCTTGATGAAGAAGGAAAGAGAATGGTTGTTGATCCGAACACGGCAGAAGCGCTGCAGTTCTACTTTGATCTTGCAAACGTGGAGCATTGTGCGACAAATCCAGACGATATGACAAGTATGGGCGGCGGAGAGATCGATGCATTTAAGTCAGGTCTGGCTTCCATGGTAATCGGCGGCAGATTTATGACGTATTTCCTGAAAGACTTTGACGGAAATTATGGATTTACAACATTCCCGATTGAAAAGAGTGAGGTGGCGCCGCTCAACTTTGTAGCGCTTGGTATGGCAAAAGACAGCAATAACAAAGAGGCTGCATGGGAATTTATCAAATTCTACTGCGGAAAAACGGGACAGGAAATTAACTCTGCGACAGGTATGGGAATGCCGGTTATGAAGAGTGTGACAGAATCCGGGGTGTGGATGCTGGAAGGCGAGACACAGGAGCAGCTTGACGTGATTCTGAAACAGTTTAATAACACGAAGGATCATCCGTTCCATCCGGAGTGGATGAAGCTGATGGATGATATTTTTGCGAGAAATATGACAGAGGCAGCCAGAGGAAAAACGACAGCGCTTGAAGCTTTGGAAAATGCTGCTGAGGAAGCAAACGCTTATCTGGAAGAGGTTGGAAGATAGTGCTTGCATCCCCCTGTTAAAAAAGGAGTGGAAATTACCATGAAAACAAGGCAAAAAGTAAATCCAATCAAAAAAGGGGAAAATTTCTGGGGCTATGTATTCATAGCCCCCAATCTCATAGCGACAGCCATATTCGTCCTGATTCCGATACTTTTTTCGTTGTATATGTCGTTTATGAAGTGGGATATGATTAATCCTCCGGAATTCGTGGGGCTTGCGAATTTTACAGAAAAAATGATGCGCGACGAGCAGTTTTTTATCGCCCTGAAAAATACTGCGGTTTATTCTTTTATAAGCATTCCGCTTGGCGTTGTGGCTGCGATTCTCGTAGCGTACGTATTGTCAGGGGATCTGAGGGGAACGACTGTTTTTCGAAGCATTATTTTTATTCCTGTTACCTTGTCAATGATATCGGTATCCATGATCTGGAAATGGCTGCTGAACGGTGACTACGGCGTTGTAAATTACTTCCTGAGCTTTTTCGGGATTGACGGGATCAGCTGGCTCGGAGACGAACGGTACGCGATGATGTCTGTGATCCTGATCGGTATCTGGAAAAGCCTCGGATTCAATGTTGTCATTTTAATCGCGGCATTCAAGGACGTGCCAAAATCACTGTATGAGGCGGCGGCTCTGGATGGAGCGAACGGTTTTCAGAAATTTAAAAATGTTGCGCTGCCGCTCAGCGCGCCGTCTATCTTTTTTGTCACCGTAATGTCAATTATCAACTCGTTCCAGGTATTTGACGTGGTATATATGACAACGCAGGGAGGCCCCGGGGACGCGACGAGAGTTGTGTACTACTGGATCTATCAGAATGCATTTAAATTCTTCGATATGGGCTATGCGTCGGCGTTGTCCTGGATCGTATTTATCATTATTTTTGTATTCACAATGCTGCAGATGAAATTTGGCGGCAGGAATCAGAGCTATGATTAAACCCGGGGAGGTGAAGGTGATGAAGAAAAAATTAAATGCGGTTAAGATTGCGGAATTTGTGGGCATGTGTATTTTGGCATTTATTTTTATTATGCCGTTTTTCTGGACCGTGATTACGTCTCTGAAAGCCCCGAATGAAATTCTGACATGGCCGCCGACTTTTTTTCCGGAAAAGCCGATTTTCAAGAATTATACAGATGTAATTAAAAAAATTAATATTTTCCGGATGTTTGGAAATTCCATCTATATTGCGCTCGTGACGACGGTAGGGCAGGTTTTCTTTTGCTCGCTGGCCGGATATGCGTTCGCGAAACTGGATTTCAGAGGCAGGGAACTGCTGTTTAAAATTTATCTGTCTACGATGATGGTTCCGGGTATGATTTTGCTGATCCCGCGCTATGTCATTATGCGGGAACTGGGTTGGGTGGATAAACATGTATCTGTGATTCTTCCGTTTATATTTGGAAACGCGTTTGGGGTGTTTTTAATGCGGCAGTTCTATATGACGCTGCCGGGACAGTTAAAGGAAGCAGCAATCATAGACGGTGCAAGCCAGCCGCAGATTTTTATCCGTGTATATATGCCGCTGACCAAGGCAATTGTGTCCACTCTGTTTGTATTCAGCTTTATGGGCTCCTGGAATGACTTCCTGTGGCCGCTCATTACACTTCAGTCAGCGAAACTCAAAACGCTGCCGATTGGTCTGGCCTCTTTCCAGAGCCTGTACGGTGTGCAGTATAATTTGCTGATGGCAGGAGCAGTGCTTTCTGTGTTGCCCGTAATGCTGGCATTTTTGCTGGCCCAAAAGCAATTTATTGAAGGAATTGCACTGTCCGGTGTCAAGGGATAAATACAAATAGAAGGAAATCAGAAGAACTGGGTCTGCTGCAT
This sequence comes from bacterium 1XD42-54, assembly GCA_003612585.1. GTDB lineage: Bacteria > Bacillota > Clostridia > Lachnospirales > Lachnospiraceae > Choladousia. The sequence continues at coordinate 379,744 of RAZH01000001.1, read as the reverse complement.
TAATTGTGCAAAAAGGAGAAAAACGCATTTACTTTCAGGAAAGATATGGTACAATAAAACATACAGGGTTATCTGAACGAAGTGCCCTGGCGGAACTATTTTTTTAAGGGAGGAATGGAGTTTATGAAAAGCACAAAAAAATTTGCAGCATGCCTTTTTCTTGTTTTTTGCCTGGCAGCCACGGTTTCGATTGATATTCCGCAGCTGAATCTGGTGTCAACGGTGCAGGCTGCATCAAAGGTCAAGATCAGTAAGACAAAGGCAAGTCTGGAAAAGGGCAGCACACTTCAGCTGAAGATATCCGGGACAAAGAAAAAAGTGCAGTGGAGTACTTCAAGCAGTAAGATTGCGACCGTAAATTCAAAAGGTAAGGTGACGGCAAAAAAGGCCGGAACAGCTACGATTACCGCAAAAGTAGACGGAAAGAAATATAGATGTAAGATTACAGTCACGACACCGGCAATCTCAAAAAAGACGCTGAAACTTACGGTGAAAGACACTTATACGCTGAAAATGACGGGGACAAAGAAAAGTGTAAAGTGGTCATCAAGCAAAAGCAGTGTTGCTTCCGTAAATGCTAAGGGAAAAGTAACTGCGAAAAAAGCGGGAACAGCTACGATCACGGCAAAGGTGGGCGGAAAGAAATATACCTGTAAAGTTACGGTAGTGAAGAAGCCGGCGTTTGCAAGCGGGTATCAGAAGCTGAACCAGTATATCACAAAGTATGGCAGTCTGAATGCAAATGGAAATAAATTTATCAGCGCTTCTGATTATGTAGAAGGTATGGATATTACATGGGGAATCGAATATGATTCGAAAAAGAAGCAGTATCATTTTATTATGAGTACAGAATATTATTACGGTGACTTTGCGATCTCCATGTATGTAAATGCCGCAGATTTACAGTATGTAAGACCGAATTGCCTTGTCGTAATCGGTGATGGGCTGGGAGCATTCATGTCAGAAGCTCAAATTGTACCGGCGAAATATAATGGAAAATCTAATGTAGCGTTTACGATTAAAGATACGAGTGGAGGTATTTCTTCCGCACAAGTGAATCAGCTGTCCAATGCGTCTTTACAGATGGCATTTGTCGGCTGGGAGGGGTATCTACTGCGGACGAAGGTCGGCATTAGTATGAAAGATCTTGGGTTTACATCATTTTCAATCTGACGATAAAAAATAAAAGGCTGTCGCGCATTTCAGAACTTTTGAAAACAGAAATGGCGCGACCGCTTTTTTATGTCCTGGAATTTCGTATTAAAAAACTGGACTTATTAAAAAAACAAAAACTGGTTATTTTAAAAGTGCCAATCCTTCGATATGATGGTAGAAATAAAAAATGCAGGATTTTCCACTGACGCGATATCTGAATGGAGGTGGGGAGAACCGGCGGCGAAGGGGCGATGAAAATGAATAAGATGAAAGAACATGCAGCAAAATATGTCACAATTAACGCGCTTTCCATTGCGCTTGTGTGCATCAGTACAATGGTGATTCAGATTCCGATCCCTCTTGGGTACATGCATCTTGGTAATACGTGTATTCTTCTGACTGCGGCAATGTTTGGTCCGGGAACAGGTCTTCTGGCGGGCGGCATTGGTTCAGCGATGGCAGATTTACTGACTGGCTATACCCAGTGGGTACTGCCTACTCTGTTGATTAAAAGTGTGATGGGCCTGGTGATTGGCCTTCTTGCATGGGGAAGTGAAAAGAAGCTGCATATGGCTTCGCCGCGAACGCTTCTTGCAGGCGTGGCGGGTGTTGCTGTGATGGTATTTGGATACACGGCAGCGGGAGCTGTTTTGAATGGAAGCTTTTATACGGGGCTTTTGCAGGTTCCGGGGTTGACGCTGGAAGGCGTAATCGGACTGGCGGCCTTTTATGCACTTGGTTTTGTGCTGGAAAAGGCACATGTAATCAGACTTTTGGGGAGGATAGGATGAAACAGGATCATAATCACCAGAAAAAGATAGCTGTGATCAATGATTTTTCCGGCTTTGGGCGCTGCTCGATTGCAGTTGCCCTGCCGGTTATTTCTTCAATGAAAATTCAGTGCTGTCCGGTGCCGACTTCGATTTTTTCAAACCACACCGGTTTTCCGAGCTTCTATTTTGAAGATTATACAGACCGAATGCAGGCTTATATTGATGAATGGAAAAAGCTGGAGCTTCAGTTTTCGGGTATTAGCACCGGATTTCTTGGTTCCAGGGAACAGATTCAGATTGTAATTCGTTTTCTTGAGGAATTTGGCACAAAGGACAATGTGATTGTTGTAGATCCGGTGATGGGGGATTATGGAAAGACGTATGCGACGTATACGCCGGAAATGTGCGAGGAGATGAAGCGGCTTGTTTCTTATGCAGATATTCTCACGCCAAATCTGACGGAGGCATGTATTTTGACGGATACGCCGTACCATGAGGAACGATGGAGGATGAAGGAAATCGCTTCTCTGGCAGAAAAGCTGAGCAGTATGGGGCCGGAGAAGGTTGTAATTACGGGAATTGTGCAGGGGGATTTTATTGCAAATTTCTGTTATGAAAGAGGCAGAGAAGGAAAAATCCGAAGAACGCATAAGGTGGGAACACAGCGGTCCGGAACAGGCGATATTTTTGCGGCGATTGTTGCGGCAGACGCGGTAAATGGCGTGGAGTTTCAGGAGTCCGTAAAAAAAGCGTCACGTTTTATCAAACGTTGTATTGAGAAATCAATAGAACTGGGGATTCCGGTGACGGACGGAGTATGCTTTGAAGAGGTGCTCCATACGCTGCGATAGGGAGCTGTCTATGAAAGACCGTTCGCGTTCTGAGATAATTAAATTGGATGAGAAAAAGGAGAATGGATGTTATGAAAGAGAAAGCGATGACGATTTTATATGAGGTACATGGGAATCTGTATGTAAATCTGACAAACAAGTGTCCGTGTGCCTGTACGTTCTGTTTGCGGCAGACAAGAGAGTCCATGGAAGAGTCGGGGGTGCTCTGGCTGGAGCATACGCCTTCGGTAGAGGAAGTAAAGGCGGAATTTGACAAATTTGATATGGGAAAATATGGGGAAGTGGTATTTTGCGGATTCGGAGAGCCGACAGAGGCGCTGGAGGTATTGCTGGGAACGGCACGGTTTGTGAAAGAACGATATGGAAAGAAGATACGAATCAATACGAATGGTCTGGGGAATCTGGTGAATGGGAAAAATATTGCGCCGTTGTTTGAGGGATTGATTGATACTGTGTCGATCAGTTTGAACACACCGGATGCTGGAAAATATTATGAGCTGGTGCGCCCGAAGTTTGGAGAACAGTCATTTGAAGCGATGCTTTCTTTTGCAAAAGAATGTAAAAAATATGTGTCCGAGGTTGTGATGACTACTGTTGATACGACGCTGACGAAGCAGGAAGAGGAAGAGTGCCGGAAAATCTGTGAAGAGGTAGGCGCGCGCTATCGCATTCGTCCGTGGGAGGACTAAAGAATTCTTATGTGATAAAATCTGGTTTCTGAAATTGACAGAACTTTGACGATCAGTTATACTGAATAACAGTATAGTTAATTGTGAATTTGTTGTAAAGTCAGAACCCGGGGAAAAGCCACAAAATAGAGGGTGACTTTTCTCTGGGTTTATTTGGCTTTTGGTACCAGTTTACTTCGGTGTTTTACAATTATCTGGAAGGTCAGTAAATTGCAAGGAGAGAAAAAATGAAGGAAAGAGAAAAATTTGGCAGCCGCCTTGGTTTTATTTTAGTTTCGGCCGGCTGCGCGGTAGGAATTGGAAATGTATGGAAGTTTCCGTACATGACAGGAAAGTACGGAGGAGCGGCGTTCATTCTGATCTATCTGGCTTTTCTTGTACTGATGGGATGGCCGATTATGGTCTGTGAGTTTTCGGTCGGAAGAGGCAGCCAGAAGAGCTGTGCTACTTCTTTTCGCGTACTTGAGCCGAAGGGGACAAAGTGGCATCATTACGGCTGGTTCGGCATGGCAGGAAATTATCTGCTGATGATGTTTTATACCATGGTGGCAGGATGGATGATGTATTATTGTTTCCGCTGCGTCAGGGGAGATTTTTCCGGTTCTATTTTGGATGCGCAGGCATCGGGAGCAAAATTCAATGAGATGCTTTCGTCTCCGGGAACGCTGACGCTGTGGATGGTGCTTGCCGTGGTGATTTCGTTCGGTATCTGTGCGCTTGGTGTGCAAAAGGGTGTGGAGCGGATTACGAAGGTGATGATGATTGCACTTCTGGGGCTCATTATCGTGCTGGCTGTACATTCTGTGCGCCTGCCGGGAGCAATGGAAGGCGTGAAGTTCTATCTTGTTCCGGATTTCCAGAAAATGAAAGAGATAGGAATCGGTGATATTGTGTTTGGAGCGATGTCCCAGGCATTCTTTACCTTAAGCCTTGGAATCGGAGCAATGGCGATTTTCGGCAGTTATCTGGACAAAAACCGTTCTCTGACAGGAGAGGCGATGAGCATCGGGATTCTTGATACATTTGTAGCCTTGATGGCAGGGCTGATTATTATTCCGGCTTGTTTCTCGTTTGGCGTGGAGCCGGATGCAGGGCCGTCCCTCATTTTTATTACACTGCCGCAGATTTTTAATCAGATGGCAGGCGGAAGGATCTGGGGAAGTCTGTTCTTCCTGTTCCTGTCGTTTGCAGCTCTGTCAACGGTCATTGCCGTATTTGAGAATATCATTTCGTTTGCAATGGATTTGTTTGGCGTTTCGAGGAAAAAGGCAGTTGCGATCAATATTGTGTTGATTATTCTTCTGTCAATGCCGGCAGTGCTCGGCTTTAATGTCCTTTCTGGAATTCAGCCGCTTGGCACCGGGACAGGAATCATGGATCTCGAGGATTTCCTCGTTTCCAGCAACCTGCTTCCGCTTGGTTCCCTTGTGTATCTGATGTTCTGTACACAGAAAAACGGTTGGGGCTGGAAGCATTTCATCAAAGAAGCGAATGCAGGAACCGGTATGAAGTTCCCGGCGTTTGTCCGCGGCTATATTACATATGGGATTCCGGTGCTTGTGGTCATTGTATATCTGAAAGGTTACTGGGATATGTTTGCGCCGCGCGCGAAAGCAGAAAATAATCCGATGCTGCTTGTGGGTTGGATGCTTGTGGCTGTGGCGTTCCTTGCTTTGGTCGGATGGTTTGCATTCGGCGGGAAAAGGGATAAAAGAGAGGAACGGTAATAGATTTCAGAAGAAGGTTTTTAAAAAAGAGTAAATGGAAATAAAGAAAAGACAGGTGGGAGAGCAAAATATGAGCTGTCCTGCCTGTCTTTTTTATTATTTCAGAAATGCAAATCATTTGGAGATGTTATTTTACATTATGCATGTGCCCAAGGAAGCAATATTGAAATAAGACACATTTTCTATAAATCACCATGTTTGGTTTTGTCGAAAGTGCCAGTATAATGATATTGTTGACAGAGCAAAAACATATATTTTGACGAAAGGGAGGATAAATAAGTGAGAAAGAGACAGATTTTAGCACTGGCTATGGTTGCAGCAATGGCATCCGGAATGGTGGTATCAGCGGAAACGGAAGATAAAAGAGGCGAAGGAAAACGTTTTGTTTCAATTACGTATAATTCCACGAATACAAGTGCGATCACGCTGAACAAGGCAGCAGAAAAGGTGTTTACGGAGGCGGGCGCAGAGTTTACGGCACTTTATTATGAGAGCAATATTGAGACGATGATGAGCATGATTGAGAATGCAGTCAGCAGCGGCTGTGACGGTATCATCCTTCAGAACAATATGAATCTGGAGGCAGGTGTTGACACGCTGAAGGAAGCGCTTGACAAGGGAATGGTCATTGTGGAGTATGACAGCGATTACGAGCAGATTCCGAAGATCCAGTACTGCTTCCTGGCAGATCAGTACGGACTTGGCTACATGATCGGTGAGATGGCAGGCGAGTGGGCGAACGAAGTGCTGATCCCTGCAGGAATCAAGCCAATTGCCGGAAATTTTGAATACCGCAATACGCCGGACTTCGTTTCACGTACAGAGGCAATTGTGGAGGGGCTTACCAACGTATGTCCGGAAGCAGAGGTTGTGCGCGCAGAGCAGCCCTCCAATACGAGTGAAGCGATGAATATGACTGAAAACTGGATGCAGACGTATCCGGATATGAATGTGCTGGTTGGAGTGTGCGATTCGTACACAATGGGAGGAGCAGAAACCTTCAAGGCTGCAGGCAAGGATCCGGCAGTGACAGGATGTTTTGGAGCTGACGCGATACCGGAAGCGCTGGAGCAGATCGCAAAGGGCAGCGTTTATAAGGGAACGGTCTTTATTGACAGCGAGAAGATCGGAACGGATATGGCAGAGTATATGCTGGACTATGTAAATGATATTGAGGTAGAAGGAAGAGAAAAGTATAATTACTTTGTAATGGAGAAAATTACGACTTCTAATATTGATGATTATTACAAGGCAGAAGAATAGAAGAGGGATCCTGTATGAAAAAAACGACTGTTTTATCTGCTGTCGGTTTAACCAAGATATACGGTGGAATTCTTGCGGTCGATCAGGTTTCTCTGGACTTTGAAAAAGGCGAAGTGCATGCGCTTATGGGAGAAAACGGCGCCGGAAAATCAACCTTAGTGAAGATGTTTGCCGGTGCCGTGCACCCGGAGAGCGGTACGTTTGTGATTGACGGAAAAGAATACAGCAGCATTACGCCGAAGGAGGCTAAGGAACAGGGAATCCAGCTCATTTATCAGGAACTGAATCTGATCCTTCCGCTCTCAGTCGCAGAAAATATTTATCTGGAAGATTTGCAGAGGCAGGGCCTGCTGGTACAGTACCGTGAGATTTATGAAAAAACAGAGGCGCTTTTAAAGAAGCTCGGGATTGAAATCAGGCCGGATGCAATCGTTGAGACGCTGACTGTGGCACAGAAGCAGCTCGTTGAGATTGCAAAGGCGATTGCACAGGACAGCAGGGTCATCATTATGGACGAGCCGACGGCGGCGCTTTCGGTTGGCGAAATTGAAATTCTGTTTCGCCTGATTCGAAATCTGAAGGAAAACGGAGTTACGATTGTCTATATCTCACACCGTATGAACGAAGTGTTTGAAATAACGGACCGTGTGTCCGTGATGCGGGACGGATGCCTGATCGTGACAAAGGAGACGGCAGATCTGACGCGTGACGAGCTGATTCGCCACATGGTCGGACGGACGCTCTCGGAGACGTTTCTGGAGAGCAGCGGGAAAATCGGTGAGATTGTGCTGCAGGCAGAGCATATCACAAACAGCAGGGTGCACGATGTTTCCTTCTCTGTCAGAAAAGGGGAAATCCTCGGCATTGCAGGGCTGATGGGCTCTTCTCGTACCGAGCTGGTGCGGGCTATTTTCGGGGCTGACCGGAAAAGCGGGGGGAGAGTCCTGATACATGGCAGGGAAGTCCGCATTGCCTCGCCCAAAGACGCTGTGGCGGCCGGGATCGGGCTTGTCCCGGAAGACCGGAAGCTCCAGGGAGTTCTGGTTGATCTTTCCGTGAGGGACAACATCGTACTTCCCATTTTGAAAAAGATTTCGAAACTGACGGTTGTAAATAAAAAAGAGGAAGCACAGATTACGGAAAAATACAGAGATATGATACGAATCAAAATTGCTTCGCAGGAGCAGTCTGTCCGTGATCTGAGCGGCGGAAATCAGCAGAAGGTTGCGCTTGGAAAGTGGCTGGCAAACGGCAGCAGAATTCTGATTCTGGATGAACCGACGAGGGGAATTGATATCGGGGCAAAGCAGGAGATTTATCAGCTCATCCACAGGCTGGCTGAGGAAGGAATGGCAACAATTCTGATTACCTCTGACATGGAAGAAATGCTCGGACTTGCTGACCGGATGATCATTCTGCATGAAGGATGCTTTGCCGGGGAGCTCACGTCCAGAGAAGATTTTACGCAGGAAAAGGTACTTGATATTGCGTCAGGAAGAAAATAACCGGTGAGGGGTGGAATATTATGAAATCAGTACTTGAGTTTTTAAAGAAAAATATGGTCATATTACTGCTCGTAATCATGGTTATTATTTTCAGCATCACAACGACAGGCTTTGCAACCATGAAAAATATGTTTAACATTCTCAGGCAGTGCTCCATTATGGGAATTGTGGCTGCGGGAATGGCTGTGGTTATCATTTCCGGAGGAATCGACCTGTCGGTAGGAACGAACCTGTCGCTTTGTACGGTACTGTGCGCATGGCTGATTACGAAGCAGAGTGCGCCGCCGGTTGTGGCGTGCGTGATTGGAATTCTTGTGACAACGGGCGTGGGATGCCTGAACGGCCTGTTTATTACGGCTACGAATATGCCGCTGTTTATTGCAACGCTGGCAATGATGAAGGTTCTGGAGGGCGTGTCGTTTACGATCACGGGCGGAATGCCGATCTACGGTCTTCCGGATGGGATGAAATTTATCGGACAGGGCTATCTTGGACCGATACCGATTCCGGTTCTGTTTCTGGCAGCCGTGTTTGCCCTGGCACATTTTGTGATGGCGAAAACGTATCTCGGGCGCTACATTTATGCAGTGGGCAGCAGCGAGGAGGTAGCAAGGCTTTCCGGACTTGGCACCCGCAGGATTAAGATTCTTGCTTATGTGATTTCCAGTTTCTTTGTCGGACTGGCCGGTGTCATCTGTACGGCACGTATCGGTGCAGGTCAGGCAAACGCAGGAACCGGGATGGAGATGGATGTGATTACGGCCGTTGTTGTGGGCGGCGTGGCCATGGAAGGCGGCAAGGGTAAGGTGACGCAGGTGATCATCGGAACGCTGGTCATGGGCGTGATCAGTAACGGATTTGGTATTATGGGTGTGAATACATACGGGCAGATGATCTGCAAGGGTGTGATACTGCTTGTAGTAGTAGGAATTAACTGCTTCCGGATGCTGTATGCGAATGAGGCGCGGGAGGCGTAAAGAATCAGGAGGAAACTATTTTGAATAAGAGAGAACGAGTACTTGTAGCGATGCATGGAGAAAAGGTGGACCGTGTTCCCGTGACCTTTTACGGGCACTGTCCGAACCTGTACGATAATACGGTAACATTTCAGACGGATTACTGCAGAGATGCGAACATGGATTTGTATTGTATCGGAATAGACGGATATATGCATTTTCACTGGGCAGGACCGCTTCTGACGCCGGAGGACTGGGGGAAAATCCAACCGCACAAAAAGGATGATTACTATATCGCGGGCCAGGTAGACCGCGCCGCGCGTATGGCGGAGGCGCTGCCGGACGTCCCGATGTTCTACATGTTTTATTCCCCGTTTTCGACAATCCGGCATACGATGCCCGGAAAGGTTGGCGGGCACTGGTACTTCCATAAGCTGTACCGGGAAAACCCGGAGTGCATCAAGCATGCGATGAATGTGATCATGGAAGATCACGAGCTGCTGATGGATGAGCTGAAGGCAAAGACCGGAATTGACGGCCTGTTTCTTTCCCTGCAAAACGGTGAAAAATGGCGTTTTTCCGTTGAAGAGTACATGGAAATACTGCATCCGTGGGACGAGCGCTACCTCAAAGCAGCGAACGACCGCTATGAGAACAATATCATTCATATGTGCTCCTGGGCAAATGAACCGAACCATATGGAGGTATGGAAGGATCTGGATTACAAAACCGTGAACTGGGGCGTTTATCCTGAGGCAATGACGCTTGGCCAGGGACGCAGCTATTTTAAACCGGGCACGAATGTCATGGGAGGCTTTGACCGGAACCCGGAAGGCATCCTGTACTGCGGGGACAGGCAGAGCATTAAAGACGAGACGAAGCGGATTATCCGGGAGGCCGGAGACCAGGGCCTGATTCTTTCTGCCGACTGTTCCATCGAGGAGAGCACACCGGCCGAGCACATGAGCTGGGTCGTAGAGGCAGCGGAGGAATATGCCGCAGAAAAATAGAGGTACAGATAGAAAAGTACAGACATTTTTTGACAAAGAACATCATATCAAGTAAGGTTTAGGCAGATGGTACCGCTCATTTGAGGTGTACTGTCTGCCTGCAGGCGTTTGTGAAGCTGTTTTTCAAAGTCAGTCCCCTGAAAAAGCATATAAAATAAAGGGTGACTTGTTTGCGTCGGAACCCTGTTTTTATATGCTTTTCCAGGGGACGCCTTTTTCGAAGCAGTTTCGCAACCACCAATTCTGAAGGAGAGGTCAGGGTGACAAAGCTATGTTGAGAGCAATTGTGGTGGACGACGAGCCGTATATCTGTCAGATGATTTCGGCAATGGTACAGTGGGAGGAGTTTGGGATCGAGCTGGCCGGGCTTGCCTCGGACGGCCTTGACGTGTGGGAATGTATTCAGACAGAACGGCCTGACATTGTGATTACCGATATCCGCATGCCGGGGATTGACGGACTTGAACTGATTCGAAGAAGCAGAGCGCTGTATCAGGAGCATCCGGTTCACTTTGTTGTGATCAGCGGATTTGACTGCTTTTCTTATGCACAGACAGCGATCAAATACGGGGTGAGCGATTATATCCTCAAACCGATCAATCAGAAAGAGCTGCAGAGTGTTCTCCGGAAAATTGTCGAGGAACAGCGGACGGTTCAGGAGGAGCAGGAGGCCCGGACACAGCTGCTTGAGGATATGCACGATGCGAAAAGAAAGCTGAAGGAAGAATTTTTGCGGAAGCTTGTGCTGCCGCCAGGCAGACGGGAAGGACACCTGGCGCCGGAAAAGGCGGAAGGGTTTTCTGTGCTTTTGGACGGAGAATTTCGGGTTCTTCACGTGCTTCTGGACGTGCAGGAGGAAGGCGTTGTAGCAGTCTACCGGGAAAACTGCATGAAGTGTGTCTGTGAAAAGATCAGGCAGGCGGCAGAGCCTCTGTGCAGCTCTGTGGAACAGGTCCGCGGGGAGCTGTTTCTCCTGCATTATCCGGCGCAGGAATGGATGAGAATCGAAGCGGCGCTTCAGGACACGCTCCATCAGGTTCGAATGAACTGATGAAAATGAAGCTCTGCCAGGTTACGGTCGGGGCCGGATGCGCAGTTACGGAGGAGGAAGAAATCTGGAAATCTGCTATTTCGGCCCGCGGGGCCCTGGAAGAGAGACTGCTTTTGGGGTGCAATAAGCTGATCATCCGGAATGAATTCCGGGAAGAAAAAAGGTGTCTTCTTGACCAGGTGCAAATCCGGCAGCTGGAACGGGCCGCGGAGGTGTTTGATTATGAGCAGCTGGAGCGGTGCGTGTACGCAGCGTATGAAGGAGTGCGCAGAGAATATCCCCGGGATGCGTCTGTCTTATATCGGATGGCGGAAGAAATTACGCGGGTGTATCTGCGGTCTGTGCAGGGAATTTATGAGGCAGAAGGATATCAGACGGAGCTTACCGCAGACTATCTGTTTTGCAATACGCTGCAGGAGCTACAGGCAGAGGTGAAAAAAGGCCTGAAAATGGATGTGGACGGCATCCGGGAAAAACACAGAATCTATGAGAGTGCGGTGGTAAAAAGGGCAAAAGATTATATTTATAAGAATTACATGCATCCGCTGTCCCTGGAGGAGCTTGCAGAGCAGGTGTCGCTGAATCCGGTGTATTTTGGAACTTTATTTAAAAAAGAAACGGGAGATACGGTCATCAATTTCCTGATCGAGTACCGGATGGAGCAGGCGAAGCAACTTCTGAAAAATATCAATTACCATGTTTCCGAGATTGCGCGTCTCGTAGGATACGATGATGAACGCCATTTCAGTAAACAGTTCAAAAAACGTGTTGGAATCACACCGAAGAAATACAGGAAAATACATTTATGAAAAACAGAAAAAATTGCTTTCATTTGTTTCAGTGCAGCATTGGATTCAGCATCCTGCTGCTGGTGCAGACAATGGCTGCACTGTGCGGGCCATGCGTCCGTTTTCTGAGCGCAGTAGCCGTTCTGCTTGTTTTTATTGTTTTATTTATGGTTCCGTTACGAAAAAGGAAGAACCTGCTTCTCGGTTTTCAGAAGAAGCAGCTAACGCTGAACGAGATTGCGGCAGTTATGCCTGACTGCGAATTGAAAGGGCTGATTGACAGCATTATTATTAATTATGAAAAGGGATACCAGGCGGACATGCTGATCCGGCAGGCGGAGATCCGGTATCTGCAAGGGCAGATCAAGCCACATTTTCTGTACAATTCCCTGGAGTCCATCCGCGGCAAGGCGTATATTGACGGGGAGATGGAGATCGCCAATATGACGGAAGCCCTGGCGGCCTATTTCCGCTACAGCATCAGCCAGAAGGGACGTATGGTGACGCTGGCGGAGGAAGTGAATAATATCAGGCATTATTTTCTGATTCAGCAGTACCGTTTTCAAAAACGGTTTTCGATTGAGTATCTGAACGAGAAAGAGGAAATCGATCTGGAGAATCTCTATATTCCGAAAATGACACTGCAACCGCTGATTGAAAATGCGATCAGCCACGGCCTGACACAGAAAACAGGCAAGGGCAGGATCCAGGTGCGCATGGAGCGCTCCGATCAGCGGGTGGTTTTGCACATTTCGGACGACGGCTGCGGGATGACGACGGAAACGGTGAAATGGCTGAATGACATTACAGCTGACAAGATCAAGCCGCAGACGGAGCGCGGCATGGCAATTTACAATGTGGACCAGCGAATCAAGCTGTATTTTGGGGAAACGTTTGGCCTGTATTTTTCCAGCACGGAGGGATTCGGCACAAATGTGGAGGTGACGATTCCCGCAGTGGATGAGCGCTGGGCAAGGTCGATTGAGGAAAAAGTAAATGAGATATGAATTTCTGAGGCTGGAGCATGTGAATCTTTCGTGTGAGACGATTCTGGAGGATATTCAGCTTACTATTTATCAGGGAGAGCTGCTCGGTATTGTGGGGCAGAACCAGTCCGAGAAAACCGCTCTGGCGAAGCTGCTGTGCGGGCTGTGCCAGCCGGATTCCGGCACTGTTTATCTGGATGGCGAAGCTGTCCGTATGCGCGATACGGATGCATTAGCGAAGCATCACATCATGTATATGTATTACCACAACCGCCTGATTGAAAGCATGGATCTGTATGAGAATATCGGGCTGCCTGTGTTTATGCAAAAATACGGGCTGATCAGGACGCAGAAGAAACTGCGCAGGAGGATCCGGGATATTTGTACAAAGTGGGACGTGGGGCTGGATCTGGAATCCCCGGTTGCTGCGCTGAATAAGGCGGATACGCATCTGGCTTTGCTGGCGCGGGCGCTTGTATCCGGGGCACGCATGGTGATTCTTGACTGCATTACGGCGGGATATACGGAGAGTCAGTACAGGCGTCTGTCAGACCTGATCAGGGGCATGACTGACGCAGGAATTGCGGTTGTGTATGTGCAGCAGGGAATCGATTCGATTTTACATAAGGCGAGGCGGACGGCCGTATTAAAGGCAGGCAGGATCGTGCGGGTTCTGTTTCAGGACGAGTTTTCCGATATCGCGGTAATCCGGCTGCTTGCCGGGAACGCTGTGCCGAAGGAACCGGAGCCGGTCATCGAAACCGGGGAAGAGCTGTACCGCCTGGAGGAGGTGGAGATTGCGGAGGCCCTGTTCGGGCTCAGACCGCTGCAGGGCGGCAGCCTTTCTGTAAAGCAGGAGAATAAGAAATTTGCAGGCGCCGCAGACGCGCTTCGAAACGGGATTGTGCTCATTCCGGAAGCCCCGTACCATACGGCTCTTTTTCCCACAATGAAGCTGTATGAGAGCGTGAACTTTTTTACACCGCTGCTTATGGGGCGGAAGTACGGAAAAATGCAAAAGGAGGTGCAGGACTATATCAGTGAAAACTGTTTCAGGGATATGGATGGCGTAGACGGCGGGATGCTGCCTGCGGCGCTATCGCATTTGCAGGCATTTTTACTGGCGCTTAGGAAATGCAGAATTCTCAAGCCGCAGATATACGTGATCGTACACCCGACGCTCGGCATCGACATGTGGACGCACAGCATAGTATACCGTGAGATTCACAGCCTTCTCGAGGAAGGCGCCTGCGTGCTCCTGATTTCACCGGACGCGGACGAGCTGGGGAGCCTTGTGCAATAAGATTCTGTTTCTGGACCGGATGGGCAGGAACAAGGGGAGCCTGTGCCTGGAGGAGCTCCGGCAGGAGCGGTCCAGGCAGCAGATTGTCAGAAATTTGCTGGAGAAATAGAATATTTGATATTCGGTTGAAAATCTTTTTGAAATCCATTTACTTTCTCTGGTTTTGGGATATAATAGAGGTAGAAGTCTAAAGTATTCTTTAGATTTCAAGAATTCTGTATATTCGACTGTGCCAGGCGGTACAGCCATAAGAAAGGATGGTTTATATGAACTTAGCAAAAATCTCTGCCAATGGGCAGATTACCGTGCCTGCCGAGATACGCCGTCTGCTCGGTCTGAAATCTGGCGACAAGATACTGTTCTTCCAGAAACCAAGCGGCGAGGTCGTCATCAACAACGCTTCCGCACAAGCAATTTATAAAGCCCAGAAAGCATTCGAGGGCGTTGCCGAGCAGATGGGCGTGTATAACGAGGATGACGTACAGGCTTTGGTTGACGAAGTGCGCTACGGAAAGGGAAAAGAATGAAGATACTTGTAGATACCAACATTCTGATTTCCGCCGTACTGTTCCCACGGTCAAAACCTGCGAAAGCATTAGTATATACCGCAGAAAACCATGAAATGGTCTTGTGTGACCAGAATCTGACGGAATTTCGGGAAGTTCTTAACAGGAAAACACCGCAGGCTCTGCCCGATGCGGAAGTATTACTGACGGAGCTTTCTTACGATTTAATCCCCGCTGCTCCCCACGCACAAAAGTTGATACGGGATGCAAAGGACCAGCCTATCCTAAATGCCGCCATCCTCTATGGCATTGACATCATACTGACGGGTGACAAGGATTTCCTTAGTCTAAATATGGAACATCCCAAGTGCATGACCGTAGCGCAATTTCTGGATATTGAAGGGGTGGAGCTATAAGTTTCCACCGCTCCATTGCGTCCTCCTTTACAAGCCCATCATTTCTCTAACGACACGGCCTTCCATCTTGACCGCACCCATGAGGAAAAGAGCATATTGAAAACAAGCTCCCTGTTGTGATTGCCGAATGATACAATGCCTTGTTTTTGTTAAAGCTTCGTCTGTCACTGTTCTAATGCCAAGCCAATTAGTCGATCTGTTTGATCAGACATGAACAGCGGGATATTCAGCACATCATCCTCCAGTTTCAGATTGCCCAGGGAGAAGCGTACACGGAGCTTTGCCTTATCAGGGAACAGTTCCTTGAACTTCTTAAGGCTCTTGCTGGATGTATTAGATTCGGATTTGACTTCAACAGGAAAAATATCATTCTCCCGCTGGATCAGGAAATCCACCTCGTACGGAGGATTGGTCTGTGTCCGGTAGCGGGGAGTCACTTCAAACTGAGTAACCAGGGTTTGAAGTACAAAGTTCTCAGTCAATGTGCCTTTGAATTCGGTGAACAGGCGATTGCCCTCACCGAAGGCGGTGGGCGTTAACTGCGCCAGGCGGCGGAGCAAACCCACATCTACCAGATAAATCTTAAAAGCTGACAGGTTATCATAAGCGGCTACAGGAAGGCCAGGAGTGAAGCTGCGATAGATTTTATGCACCAGTCAGGCATCTACCAGCCACTGTAGAGCGTTCTCATATTCACGGGCTCTGGCCCCTTCTTTGACAACCTTGTAAATGAATTTTTTGTTCTCTTTTGCCAACTGAGAAGGTATAGACTTCCAGACCGAAGATACCAAAGGACATCCCCTAGTGGAAAAGAAAGAGCTGACGCTCCGTGACCTGTACGTGGGTTGATCATGGTCAGAACCGGGGCATTACTGCTTACGCTTGACGCATGGGCGGACATTCACCCGTTTTTAATAACGCTTCCTGTCAGATGGGATTATAAGGTTCCTTATGGAATCCTGTATTCAAAAGAACCGTCGGAGGATGTAGAGGGATTTCTTGATGTATTTAAGCGAGAGGTTTGCCAAAATTAGCGTTTATTATAAAACAGTCTGTGTGGAGCAGGCTGTTTTTATGATACGAAAATAGGAGGGATCCGGATGGGTAAGGAGTATGGATACGTACGGGTATCAAGTACAGATCAGAATGAGGACAGGCAGATGAATGCGTTACAGGAGAAAGGAGTTTTTAGCAGGAATATTTATATAGATAAGATATCCGGGAAAGATTTTAACAGGCCGGAGTATAAGAAGTTGATTTAAAAGTTGCAGGTGGGAGATATTTTGTATGTTCTGAGCATTGACCGGCTGGGAAGAAATTATGAGGAAATTCAGGCACAGTGGAGACTTCTCACGAAAGAGGTTGGTATTGATATTTGCGTGATTGATATGCCGTTACTGGATACAAGAAATGGAAAAGACCTGATGGGGACGTTTATTGCAGATCTGGTTCTGCAGATACTTTTTTTTGTAGCCCAAAATGAACGGGAGAATATCCGGAAACGGCAGGCTCAGGGCATAGCTGCCGCAAAAGCGAAAGGGGTGCATTTAGGAAGGCCAGTGAAAAAAGCTCCGGATGGATTCCCGGAGCTTATCAAGCTATGGGAGAAAAAGGAAGTATCTCTGAAAGATATCCTTGTGCAATGTAATATGTCGGAGGCAACTTTTTATCGAAGAATCAGAGAATACAGGATTTTATCAGGAAAAGGCAATTAGCTGTCAAAAGGTGTACCTTTTGACAGCTAATTTTCTAAGCCTTATTTTAGCACAAAATCATATGGAAATCAATGGATTTCACAATTGTGTAGTTTGGAATTTATGAAATTTTGACAAATATAACTGGGAATGAAACATGAATCAAAAGGTACACCTTTTGATTTATATTCCATATTTGGTTAATGACAAAATGAATTGAGGGAAAAACTATGTTCGATAAATTCCGGGAATGCCCGCAGTGTGGTCGGCCATTTGAAAAAATATCTGCAAGTGGGAAGGCAGGTTTTTGTGCCTATCATGAAAAATGGTTTCCTTATGATGCCAGTGCCCAGAGTGAAGCAAATGAACTGAATCAAAAATATAAAGATGAGATAAAAGAACTGGAGCAACGAAAAAGAGCCGCAGAGAAGAGTAAGAAAAGAAAAGCAAGAACTCTTAAAGCGACAGCTGTTTTACTCGTGGGGATGGCAGCTGCAGCAGCGATTCTCTGGTTTCGTATATTGCCAGAACAAGAATATAATGACGCAGTAAAGCTTTTGAGACAGGGCGTGTATGGTGAAGCATTAGAACGGTTCTCAGGGATAAACTATAGGAATAGTGAGGAGAACGTAATGCTTTGCGAAGCATTTCTTGCCTTAGCGGATAATAATATAAACGTTGCTATAGAAAAAATCGACCAGATAGGGCAGTCGGAGGATGAAGCGTATGAGAAATTAAAGGAGTCAGTTATTTTAGCAGTGGCTGACTGGAAAGCACATGAAATCACACCGGAAGGCTTACTTCTTTTGTTGCCTAAAGTAAAAACATTAGATAAAGATAATTTATTAGATACAGAAACGCTTTCTATAGAAGCACATGTCCATATGCTTAACGAAGACGCACTTGACTGGTATGTGAAAGATATGGATGAAGATGGTGAAGCGGAATTGGTCGTTCTGCAACCGGAGCAAATAGTAACTGTTTATCGAATGAATTTGGAAACGAATGAGAAAGTAGTGATTAACGAAAATGCAATGGCGGATTGCCTGGTACAGTTTGGAGATCGAATTTTGGGGAAAGATGCCGATGAAGCATTGGTTCTTTACCAGGCAGCATATAAAGCTGCTTCTACGGTTGATTGTGCGAAAAAACTGGGAAATATTTATCAAAAACGTGCATCAGAGGAAGAAGCGGAAAAAGATTATGAAGCTGCGCTTACCGATGCGAAATATGCTTATGATTTAATTGGCGAGGATGAAGCATTTCAATTTTTGTATGATATGGAAATTCGGAAATGTTATGCAGAAGCAGATAAAGCAGATGGATTGCAAGAGTGGGCGGCATTTGCCGACGTATATTCCAAGGCTATAGAGAGACATGGATTGTCAGAGGATTATAAATTAAAAACAGCAGAGATTCATTTAGAGTATGCGAAAGACTTAGCCTCTCATAAAGATCCATATTGTGTAGAAGAATTTAAAGAAGCATATAATTATGGGGCCGATATTTATGGAATATTGGAGGATACGGCAGAAGTACTTGACTTATGTAAGACGCGTATTGATTTAAGGAAACTTGCTGTAGAAATATCGGAGACAGATATTGAAAAACAGGGGGTACAGAAGCAAAAACTGAAAGAAGAATTAATAAAAAGCCTTCAGGAATGGGAGCGGTTGAAAATAGATCCGCAGGATGTTTTTGTGCTCATAGAATATGCGAAAGAGATAGGTATAGAAGATGGCGATACGGAAGGTGTTTATCATAGCGCTGCGTTAAAGGTTGCATCGGAAGAGACGATGCTTTCAGATTACGAGTTTATTGACTGGAACCAGGATGGGCGGGAAGAATTGCTGGCAGTTACGGAAGAAGGCGTTCTTGAAATATATGCCTTTGAAGCGGAATTTAAGCAGGTATGGAATACAGAAACTGATTTGCAAAGACCGGCAATCGAATTAGTGAGTCATGATTTTTTGTTAGAGGCAGAGGCCAGCTGTTCTTTTGCAAGCTATTCCTATGGCGATGGGAAAATCCAGAAGTTAATAGGAATGGAGGGGCTTACTAATTATAAAAGGGACGGCAAAAAAATCACGTTTGGAAAACCGCTGAATGGTTCTATTGAAAGAAATACATGTTATGAATATTCGCTGGACGCGTTATCTGTTCCGCCCACAGTTGTAGAAATAGACTGGCAGGAAGACCAATATCCATACCCAGAGACTCCGGAAGAGACAATCCAACGTTTTTTTGAGGCAAAGGGATATGGGATTGAAGAAGAGGCAGGACTGCTTCAGGCTGAAGCTCTATACGGAAAACTTGGCTTTGGGTTTGATGTGCCGGAGGACATGCCGGAAGCCCCTTATGAAGTAGAAAGCAGTGCATATTATACAGAAGCAGGGATTGTACTGGAAGAAGTCAGGTATCAATCAGAGGGCAAAGAATGCAAAATTTATGCGGCAGTAATTTATGACAGTGGATGGAAAATTGTAGGATTTTCAGATGCCTTTGCACCGGGAATGGATGAGCGGGAAAGTAACACAGAAATGCCGCTTCTATCGTTAAATGCGGCCGTAACAGACAAATTACAGGATTCAGAGGACAAACATATATACCGTATGCTCTTACCGGAGGCTTCGCGCGTTCAGATGTTTTGGAAAGCAGGAGAAAAACAGGGTAAGAGAACGGCATTTTATGTAAGTCTATATGATGCAGAAGATTTATCCGAAGCATTAACGGCATATGAACTAAAGCTGTCCCCAGCCAGGCAGATGGCGACTCCGCTGTTTTTAAAAGCAGGTGTGTATTACATACAAGTAGAAGCGAAAAGTTACGAAGACTGTGAGTATGAGCTGACGATGGAAGCGCAGGCGGAGCAGTATGTGGAGCAGGAGGAAAACAACAATCCGGAAAGCGCAAATGCGATTGAAGTAAACCAGGAATACAGGGCAAGCCTGTTCCAGAAGAATGACGTGGATTGTTTTGTGTTCAGGCTGGATGCCCCGGGAGCCGTAGATGTAGTTTTACAGGCGGATGATATCGACTCAAAAAAATCCAGATATGAAGTGAAGCTTTTTAATCTGATAAATGGAAGATTATTATCCCAAAATCAGATGTTGGGGAATGTTAAAACTGCATCAATGGGAAAGGTGTATTTAAGTGAAGGCCAGTATATGGTTCAGGTTAGCCCGGGAAAAGAGTGGTCTTCCTGGGATTATGGACTTACTGTTGAGTATCAGAAGGCGGAAGCAATTGAACAGGAAAGCAATGATACACCAGATACGGCGACACAAATATCCCTCAATACTGCAGTAAGCGGTTCTTTCGGGATTGAAGGAGATGTGGACTGTTACAGCCTCACACTGGATCAGGATATGGTTATCCAGCCGAAATTGGCCTTTGCACCATTAGAAAGTTCCTCAAAAACCTATGTTTTGACAGTACTGGGAGAGACAGACAGCCTTTTTACAATAAATATTGGGGGGAAGGAATCTGGGAAAGTAATTGCCCCAATCGCGTTGAAAGCCGGAACATATACAATTAAGCTGGAAAATCCGCAATTTATTCATCAGGACTATAGCTTAACTGTGGCAGCAATGCAGATAGATGCAGCAGAAGCGGAGCCAAACGATACCTTAGCCCGTGCTACAGAGCTTGCCATGGGCCAGACCCTTACAGGGGTTTTGTCAACACAGGAAGATATAGACTGGTACAGGGTATCGTTTTCAGAGGACACAATGGTTACATTGTCATTCCAGTTTGAGCAGACGGCAAGCAGTAAGACGGCTTTTGCTTTGCAGTTAGAGCAGAACGGGAAGTCCCAATGGTCGGTAAATGTAAAAGGGGAGAGCGGGGGACTCAGGCAGAAATTACAGATACCGGCCGGAGAATACTATTTAAGGGTAAAAGCAGGCAACCGGATCGGCGCGGTGTATACGGTAGGATTAGAAAATATTGCGGAGTGACGGGCTGGACTGTATTACAAATGCATTTGATTCATTCAGGGAGGAATATGTATTGTTTGGTAAAAAAAATCCTATATTAGACGTAATAAAATATGAAGGACCGCAGGATGTATTTGTCTGGAAGCATCCTTGTGAGGATTTTAATACGAAATCCCAGCTGATTGTCCATGAATCCCAGGAAGCAATTTTTTTCCGGAATGGGCAGGCTTTGGATACTTTCCCGGGAGGCCGATATACCTTGGAGACGCAGAATATTCCGATACTGCGGAATATAGTAGGATTATCTATGGGCGGTATCTGTCCATTCCATTGCGAGGTTTACTATATAAACAAAGCCATTTCAATGGGCATACCATGGGGAACAGATTCTCCGATAGAGATGCTGGATGCGGAATACAGACTCCCGGTAAAACTGACTTCCTATGGCGATTTTTCCCTGCGGGTAAAAGATGGACGCAAATTTCTGATTAAATTAGTAGGAACCGTTAAAAGCTACACCCAGGAAAACATCAGGGCATATTTTTCGGAAATAATGGCGGCCCACATCCGGGATTGTATTGCAAACGTGATGGAAGGAAAACAGATTGGGGCACTGCATGTGAATACCCAACTGATTTATCTGTCAAGAGAGATTAAAACATTGCTTTCCGATGTTTTCCTTGCATATGGCCTGGAGCTGAACCATTTTGCAGTCAGCGCCGTGAAAGTTTATGGACTGGAAGAGATTCAGGAAGCATTAAAGGGCGTAAAGATTGATACGATACTTGAAACCGGAAAAGCCAATATAGAGAAACTGAAAATTGATGTAGATACAAGGCGTATACAGGAAGAAGGGAAAGCGAAGAATGCAGTGCTTCTTGGGCAGGGGCTGACAGAGGCCCAGATCAACCAGGCGAAGGGAATTACTGAAGTCCAGAGAAAGGCATTTTCAGTAGCAGAAATACTGGCAGGGAATCCCGGGCCGAATACGGCTGCCATGGGAACACTGGCAGGGACGCCTTTTTATAATCCGGTAGTCAGAATACCACAATCGCCAGCCGGAACAGCAAGTGACATTGTAAAAACGGCAATCCATCCATTTGCAGCAGAGATGCCGGGAAGCACTGGGACAGCCGCAGACCGCAAAGCACGGTTAGAGGATCTAAAGGATTGGTTTGAAAACGGATTGATTACAGAAGATGAGTACCGTGAAAAACGGAAAGAAATATTGAATAGCCTGTAGGAGAATTGGGATGAAAAGAAATTATTCAGGTGTATGGAAAGGGTTTGCCATAGTATTTGCTGCTGTAATTTACAGCATTCTTTTGTTTGCTTTTAAGAAAAATTTTAATTTAGCTTCCTGGATTGCCTATGGATACACGATGGTGGCTTTTTTGGTTTTACTGGCAGGCGTCTGTTTCCAGAGCGGGTCAGAAAAGGCATACCCAATGTTTGATTTGGCGGCCTCAGGGCTTTCGTGTATTTATTTTTGTGTACAGTTTATTCTTGGCGGGATTGCAGCAATGGCAATACCTGATTTATCGACGAAAACAGCAGGGTTGGTGGGATTGCTTTTGCTGAGTGTTTATGTGGTAATTGTTTTAGTGTTCCGCGCCGGGACAAGCAGTGTGCAGGGACAGGATGATATAGACGGACGAAAGGTGATGGACCAGCAGCTCTTAGTAGCAGAAATAGATACGATAGAGACGTTTGTCGCAGAAACACAGTTGCGGGAGAAGTTAAGTACACTCAGAGATCTGTTGCGGTATAGTGATCCCTTGGGACAAACTGCACTTGCCGATCTGGAAGAACGTATCCGGCATAATATTACTCTTTTGCGTGAAGAAGCAGAGGAAGGAGAGAATGAAAAGATTTCTGTAAGGATTGACAGATTACAGCGCCTCCTGGCTGAACGGAACCAGAAATGCAGGGCCTTAAAGAAATAAGGGATTATGGCAGGAAAAAAGAGAAAAGCGGCGGAACAAAAAAGATGGTTGTTACATGTTTTGCAGGAATGTGAGGATCTGGGAAACGATGCAGCAACAGAAAAACTGTGCAGGACGTTGTACCGCAATTTTACAATTATGGATACGCCTGTTGTTCTGGCAGAAGAAAAGATCGTTTTGTTGGAAGAAGCATTATCTGCGTTGAAAGATAGGAGATATCATGCTGCACAGATCTGTCTGGGACGTGTGGATGAATTAAATCAGTCCGTGATTAAAGAAGCAGGGAGCAGAAAAAAGATGGGATTATTGGAAAAGGTAAAAAGTAAACTGCCATGGGACAAAGACAGGGGACAGGAAGTTTTGTTTCAGAGGGAGGAAGCAGCAGCGGAACAGAAGATTTTTGAAATCCAAAAAAGAATCGGGGATCTTTATGATAACCTGTCTGCTGTTACAAAACAGGTTGAAGAAAAAGCTGCAAAGTGTGCTGCCATATCTCCGGATAGTAATGAGTATAAGCAGATCAGACAACAGGCAGTAGCATTACTCCCACAGATACGGGCGCTTGAACAGCAGCTTAAGCTCTATGCAAAGGCCCTAGAAAACAGTTCCAGGTATCATGCAATGCTTCAGACTGGAAGAACAACCTTTGAACTTAAGTCTTTTGTTCCGGATATCAGCCGGTCCGAAGCTATGATGGAATGGATTGCGGAAGAAACAGGAGAATTGTCAGAGAATACGGCAGAGATGGAAAAGGGCATTGAAAGATATGAAAACAGAATTCAGGCATCTTCAGAAGTGAAAGGATATTCACATACGCAGGAATTTGATGAGCTGGTACAGCTGCGAAAGAAAGAAATAAAAACAGAGAGGGCAGAAACGGCACAGGAAGAGGTTCCCATTTTAGGAGATACAGATAAACAGGGGAATGACAGGGAAACACGGAATGGGAAAGGGGAGCTGGCATGAAATTATTTAAGTCCAAAGCAGAAAAAGCAATGGAAGCGAAACTCGCCATCCGGCAGGGAATTAATGAGTTGAAAAAATGTGACCGTTCCCTTGAAAAGAAGAAAGATGAGTTGATTTCTTATGCGCAGGAGGCTAAAAAACAGGGAATTATGCAGCAGTATGGCGTAGCTGTGAGTGGTTTAAAGATGGTATATGCCTATCAGAAACGTTGCAAGGCGATGATTCTCCAAATAGAAATGACAGAATCAATGAGGGATTTGACTACTATGAGTTCTCAATTTGTTAAATTAATGGGAAACGTAGGGAAAGAAGTCAGTAAGGTAACGAAAGCAACTCAATTTTTGAAAAACCAGATGGATTTTGAAAAAGGGATGCTTTCAGCAGAAACGGCAATGGAACAACTGGAAGGTTTTCTGGAGGGTTCCGGAATGGCATTTGAAGCAGGAACTGAGGCAGATATTGATAAAGAAATTGAAAATATGATAGATGCGACAGGGGCAGCGAAGATCAGTGTCCTGGATGAGGAAATTGACCGTAGGCTGGCAGAAAGTGAAAAGAAGCGCTCGGCACTGAAGGAGTAGAGAAAATGAGTTCGGATATATTTTACCGGATGTTTGAGGAATATTATCAAAAAGCGGTTCGGGCAGAAGAGGAAGGGCGGTTAGAAGAAGCAAAGCATATGTATCTTCTGGCAAGCGAGGCCTTGCTGAAATCTGCGCGGGAAACGGACGGGGAAACAAAGGCTGCGCTTATCCGGAGGTCGGATAAATTACAATGTTTGGCAGATAAGATAGTGCTTCCGGAGAAGATCTATGCAGAAAGAAAAGCTACCCCCAATTTAAATGGAGGAGCTGAGGGAAACAGAAATTCTGATGAAAATACAACGATCTGGAGAAGTTTCGGAAAAACAAACGTAAGATTTGAGGATATTGCCGGACTCTATGAAGTAAAAGAGAGTATTCAAAAAAGGGTCGTCATGCCAAGGCAGCATCCAGAGCTATATGAGCTGTTCCATCGGGAAGTGGGCGGGGGGATTCTTCTCTATGGCCCGCCGGGAACAGGAAAAACCATGGTTGCAAAAGCAATTGCGAATGAAGTGGATGCCGATTTTTTTTCGGTGCGCTGTTCAGATATTGTTGGAAAATATTTTGGGGAAGCAGAAAAGAATGTAAAAAGCCTGTTTGAAGCAGCCAGGGCATGCGACGCGGCGGTGGTATTTTTTGATGAATTTGAAGCTTTGGCTTCAAAGCGGGGAAGTGATTCCTCTGTTATGAACCGCCTGGTTCCGGAATTACTCAGCCAAATGGATGGGTTTAGCGAGGCAACAAAGAATAATATTCTGGTACTTGGCGCGACCAACCGCCCATGGGACCTTGACAGTGCATTCCTGCGCCCTCCCAGATTAACAGAAAAGATTTATGTAGGGCTGCCGGATTATGAGGCAAGGCTTTATTTAATGACGAAAGCCTTCCAGGGGGTTCCCTGTGATACACAGGTGGAACTTGGGAATTGGGCAAGAAGGACAGATGGCTATAATGCGGCAGATATCGTGGCATTCTGTGGTTTTGTGAAAGACTTAGCCATTGGACGTTCAGTGCAGTCCGGAAGTACAAGTTGCATTGTGGAGGGAGATTTTACCGAAGCTTTGCAATCTGTACATTCGTCTGTACAGAGCCAGGATATTGATAGGCTGAGGAGGTGGGAAAGAGAACAGAAAGGGAGCTGACTTCCCAAAGAAATAGGTGAAATAAATATATTTCCAAGTGTGTTTTATGAATGTTGTTTAGAAAAAATGAAAAGTAATGATGAAAAATGGAGACTAACTATTAAAAGTCAAGTCTAAAATAAAATTTTTTGAATGAATTGCCGGAAGGCATTTCAGATACATTGGAACCTTGAAAACTGCATGACAATAAGAGCATCTTTACAGGTGCTCTAAAAGGAGAAATTTACAGAACAAGTTAAGGAACTGGTATGTATGCCCGTCTTGATTTTTCCATTGCGAAAATCAGCCGCACAAGCTTTTTTGTGGCATGAGATAATGCAACATTATAATGCTTGCCTTCGGAGCGTTTCTTCTCAAGATAGGTTCCGAAGGATTCATCCCAATGGCAGACATACTTCGTGGCGTTGTAAAGGGCATACCGAAGGTATCTGGAACCCCGTTTCTCCATGTGGGAATGACAGTTATCTAATTGACCTGATTGATAGGTGGATGGGGACATTCCTGCATATGCAAGTATCTTATCGGCGGAATCAAAACGGCTGAAATCCCCAATCTCGGCGATGATCATTGCACCCATCCGGTAACTGATACCGGGAATGGTAAGGATTGGAGACTGGACTTCTTCATCCATGATTCGTTTGATGGCTGTTTCGATTTCGTCAATCTCGATCGTTAATTCATGAATGAGTTTGATGGTGTGCTTCAGTTCCAGGGACTTAGCAGGCATATGAGAACCGATAGAACTTCTTGCAGCTTCACGAAACATGACAGCAGTATCTTTTCCATATCTGCCTTTAGAACTTTCAGACAGCAGATTGGAAAGCCTTGTAAGGTGTGCGGCTGCGACAGCGTCAGCACTTGGAAATTCGGAAAGCAAATCGTAGATGGAAGCCATATGGAGTGTGGGAACGAGTTTTTCCAGTTCTGGAAAAAGAATGCACACAAGCCTTGAAACAGAAATCTTCAGTTTTGCCCGTTCTTTTACTTTATCAAAACGATAACGAGAGAGTGACTTTAATTCCTCATTGTGGTAAGATGTGTCTGAGTAGGACTTTAAGTTCATGTCAGACATCATCATAGTGGCAATGGTACGGGAATCAACTTGATCCGTTTTGGTCTTTCTAAGGCTTAGGCTTTTTCTGTAAAGATTGGTATGTAACGGATTGATAACGTAGGTCGGCAAACCTTTATCAAGAAGGAATCCCAGAAGATTGTAACTGTAGTGTCCGGTGGCTTCCAGTCCTACTTTTACTTTGGACAGATCATTTGATACAGATATGATTTTCTGAAACAGAGTGTCAAATCCTTTGCGGTTGTTTGAGATGGTAAATGATTTAGACAACACTTCTCCATCCGAGTTAGTGATAAAGCAGTCGTGCTTATCTTTTGCGACATCAATTCCAACGTAAATCATAAGAAATCTCCTTTGAAAAGTATTGATACTGTTTAGAACCACAGGTACTCCTTGCGATTGTAACCTCGTTCTAAATAAACCGTCATGCGGTATCTAACTGATTAACAAATATACAAAGAGACTGTGGTTGGAGCCTCCATTAAACCATCTGTGTGGTAGGATTAGAAAACCAATCCACAGTATCTTCAACAGTATATCATTTATCCCTGGAGAGGGATTCATAAATACTACTATTTAATAATACGAGGATCAGAAGAATGAAGAAAAAGATTTTTGCAGGAATACTTGTTGCATCAATGATGTTAGGGGGAACGGCCTATGCGGCGGAGCAGGATTTGGGTGTGGTTGCGTTGACTCCGGTGGGAGAAGAAGATGCGGCTGAAAGTGTAACATTGGAGGATTTGAAAGTGGGCGATTTTGTTGAGATTGAAGGCTTTGGAGATCTGACAGCACTTTTGTTTGAGTTTAAAGATGAGTTTTATATGAAAAGTGATGGCTGGAAAAGGACAGGTGACCAGGCGGATTTTGCAATATTAAAAATAAAGATGTTAAATACAAATACAAGTGCAAAAAGGTATTTGAATGACTTTGAGGTAAAAATGATATATGACGATAAATATGAGTATCAGGGGTGGGCCCTTCAGTGTGAAGGAGATGATGAAGATTATTACGCAATGAGGGTTTCAGAAGATACAGGAACAATTGATCCTTTATATGTAGGATATTACATGTTTGGGTGTACAGTGCCAAATGCAGTAGTAGAAGGGAAAGCACCATTGCGTATGGAAATTAATTTTGACGGAAATGAGATTACTTATAATGTACGGAAATAAGAAGAATTTTTAGAAGGACAATATATAACAGTGATTTTCCAGGCAGATCAAAATATCTGCCTGCTTTTCGATCAACCAATTTAAATAGTGGGAAAGAGGGGAAATACAATGAAGCAAATAAAAGGGTTGTTTGCCAGTATGATTTTTATACTGCTGTTACCCATAGGTATATCAGGAAAAGAGTTTGACGGACTGGAAGGAGTGGTTATTTTGACTCCAGATGGTGAAAATTCTACTAAGACTAACATAAAACAAGAAGGTTTGGTCCTTTCTGTAAATGAGTATAGTATAAATTGTATAAATGAAGTGTACAGCAATATTGTGCTTAATGTTAGTCTGATGAACTGGGCAACAGAAGAATATCAGATTAGTGATGTGATCGGGGCAAGGCTGTATTATCAGGATGTATATGAATATGATGCAAAGATAGATTTCGCAGATGAAACCCGGATAGGAATGTTGATTAATTTAAACGGGACGATTACATTTACTGTTCCGAATATTGTGGCAATGGCAAAGGAAGACGAATTAAGAGTGGAAATGAGAGTTTTAAATGAAGGTTATGATGAGAAGGTTAAATTGGAAACGGTTGCCGGACAGACATTTAAAGAGACAGAGATGCCTTTTGATTATGTGTCGCGCAATAGTGATGAGCTAGAATTCAGCCTGGGTTCTGCAGCTATGCTGGATAAATGGAACGGAGAAGAAGATGAAAAATATAAGTGGATTGTCCAGGAAATTTCGTTGATCAACTGGGGAAATTCGAAAAGAGATATAAAAGATTCCTTATATTCAATGTTGACATATATGGACACATATGGGTTTGAGGCACAGGTTATATTGCCCCAAGAACAGTTGGATACCCTTGAGGTGATTCAGGGACAGTTAGTATATCATGTTCCTTTGATTGTAAGTACAGCAGAAAAAGATACGTTGACAATGGAAATTAGTTTGCTTGATGATACCTGGAGCGAGCCATTTGATATTAACAATATAGATGGCGGTATAAATTATTGGATGCTTCTGGGTAATGTTTTTCCTTATAAGTCAGAAAATTCTGTAAATCAAATTGATAAATATGCAGCTGAAACGGCAGTAAATATAGTACCTTGGGAAAATCATTTTTATATGGTTGTTAATATTGTGGAACCGGATAGATATTATTATAGATGGGATGAAGCAAAAGAATATTGTGAACAAATGGGCGGCCATTTGGCAACTATTACTTCCGAGGAAGAGCAGCAGATTATCAGTGAATGTCTGGAAAATGAAGGTGAGTATAAACAATACTGGCTGGGTGGATATAAAAACGAGAATTGGAGGTGGATTACGGGAGAAAGCATGGAATACAGCAATTGGGATTCGGGAGAACCTAATGGAAACGGGTCATGTTTAGAGATATACAATTCCGGGTTATGGGATGATACGAAAAACGAAGAACACAAGGTAAAAGGATATATTTGCGAGTGGGAATTTTGAATATTGTATTGTTGTAACTCTTCTGGCAAATTAGAACACAGATTTTAAATGAATGTTTGAACATCCTGAAAAGTTGCACATCATGTACGAGAAAATTAAAAGCAACGGATTATATTACAATATATTTACGAAAGGAAATTAGAGTGAAAAATTATGGCATTAAGAAAAATAATGTTAGGATGGTTTTGGGCTGTGGTTTGTTTTTTGATACTAGGGCTGGGAGCAACTGCTGATTCAGAACTTTATATTATTCCTGATTCAGACAGCAGATACTTAAATAATGAGGATGTTGCCGGTATGTCCCTGCAGGTGATTAATTACGCCAAGAATGAAATATACGCAAGACGCGGCCGGCTCTTTCAGTCTCAGGAACTGCAGAAATATTTCGATGAACAAAGCTGGTACATAGGAATAATAAAGCCGGAAGAATTCAGCGACAGAGTCTTCAACAGTTTTGAAAAGACGAATGCAGAGTTTTTGAGCAAGGTAGAAATGCAAATAGCAGCAGACGGATACAGATTAGACGAAACAGGATATTCTTATGATCCGATATACCAATACATTGAAATGAATAGCAGTACGGAGGGCATGAAAGGTGATGTGCAGAATTTTGACGCTGTCCTGCATCAGAATGAAAAAGCAGAGGCCGACGCAACCGCTGTGGGTGATCTGAAGATTGGAGATACGGTTGAAATTGATGGATTTGGTGAGTTGACGGTACTTTCATTTGAATTTGCAGATACATTTCAGCATTTATATGATGGTATGAATAAGATACAAATGTCAGGGGATGATGCGGACTATGCCATTTTGAAGATAAGGGTATTAAATACAACCACGTCTAAGAAAAAGTATCTGAACGATTTTTCAGTAAAGATGAAATCTGATGAAAAGTACGGATATCAGGGTTGGGCATTTCAATACGAAACAGATTCTGAAAATGAAAATGCAGTAATTGCTATGGATGTTTCAGAAGCCGAACAAAAAGGGCTGAGAGAAATAGAATCACTGTGTGAAGGATATTATATGTTTGGCTGTACGCTGCCACAAGAAATAGTGACAGGTAACGGAAGGCTGAGTATGGAAATAGACTTTGATGGGAATAAGATGATTTATTATGTGCAAAGGTAGTTGGGATAAATATGGATGGAACAATTGTGGGCACATATTGTTTGGAGATGGAAGATTTTATAAAATAGGAGAATGATAGGTTCACCTGGGTAAAACAATGAAAAAATTAAGAAGGAAAGAGAGAAGGAACATGAAAACCAAAAGAATGATCAGAAAGCTGATACGTGTATTTTTATGCTTAACTGCTGTATTTGCAATGTATTCTCTGCCAGTGCAGGCTGCTAAACAGGGGAAGATAAACAGCTGGAGGCAGGTGAAAAATCTTACTTTTTCAAAAGATGTCACCGGAGATGGCAAAAGCGACACGGTTAAGGTCAAAATGAAAAGATCAAAAGGAACTGATGGCTTTACCGTTTCAGTAAATGGCAAACAGGCTCTTTCTAAACAGGCATTATATTTTAATGACTTGACAGTCCAATATCTTTATATGGCCAAAAACAAGGAATTTATTCAAATCATTGCCAATGGCGACAGTTCCACAAATGTACTCAATGAAATATACCGCTATGATAAAAAGA
This sequence comes from bacterium 1XD42-54, assembly GCA_003612585.1. Classification (GTDB taxonomy): domain Bacteria; phylum Bacillota; class Clostridia; order Lachnospirales; family Lachnospiraceae; genus Choladousia. Next base: position 349,120 of record RAZH01000001.1, on the reverse strand, counting down.
CCAAAAAGCTGGTACGTGTATTGGAACTTCCGTCAGAAAAGAAATCGTTTGCCTGCTATGACGGCAGGGTGGTAAGTGTTTCCGGCAGTGAGATCAAAGTACAGCAATCTTATCAGCCTCCAGAGACGGGGTGGATCGACTGGAAATTTACATATACTTATAAAAACGGAAAATTCAAATTAAAATCGAATACGGCTGCTGTTAAGTCAAGTTATCTGGCGAAAAAGAATAGTTTCCGGGTTGCAAATTCCGTTTCCTTCTATACCAGCACTAACCTGAAGAAGAAAGCGTTCACAGCAAAACGCAACGACGTACTGACGTTGACGAAGATTAAGGTAAGCGGCGGGAAGGCTTATTTGCAATTCAAGAAGAACGGAAAAACCGGATGGCAGAAGGTCGGTAACTATAGTAACTATTTTTATCAGAACAGACGTTGGTTTTATGGGATAAATCTGGCCAGTTGATTACTGAGGCAACGAAATGGAAGGAAAGAACGATTGATGAGAAAAAGAAAGAGGAGACGTTATGGCGAAGAATAAAAAAGTATTAGGAGTGCTGTTTGTATTAATGCTGTCGGCACCCGTAGCGGTTTATGGACAGGAGGATGTGCAGTATATTGTTGGCTCAAAGATAACAACATATGAAAACCATCAAGAAATTAATCATCCAGAAAGCTGTTATAGTTGGGATGGAAATGTTTTGACATTGACAACGTTTCACGATTATTCAGATTTTTATGATGATTCAAATACAGTAAATGAGAGTACTCTGATGTCATTTAATGATAGTGAGCAGTTAGTTGAAAAAAAGTGCATAAATGATAAAGAGGTGCTGGAACATTTGTATCGGTACGAATATGATCAAAATGGTAAACTTGTAAAAGAAACATCGCATAATGCAAATAATGATATTATAAAGAGTACCGTATATGAGTATAATTCCTCCGATGATTTAATAAAAATGAAAGGATTTGACGGATTTGATAATGAGCAATATGTGAGGGTAATCGAATATAATACAGACGGAAGAAAATATAGCACGGATAATAGCGTTTCTATTTTTAACAAAGGCTATAACGTATATGAGTATGATGAAAAAGATAGAATTAAAAAAGTAACAACCCATGAATTAAATGTTTACAGTAGTAAAGGGTGGGAAGAGGATATAACAAATGAATGTATATTTGAATATCTTGATGAAGAAAATGCGATGGTGGAAGAATATGATTATGGCATTATTTTTTATTCCTATGACGAAAAAGGGGAGGTGATCTATAAGGACGATTGGAGGCATGAAATGTTTACGGAAGACTATGAGTATGACGAGACTGGAAGCCTTAGAACTATGCGAAGATGGAGTGATTTAGATTACTATGATGGATATCCGTATGACGAGTTTGAGTATGATAGCTATGGTAATATTACGCATGAATTACACGATGTAACGGAAGACGGCGTGGGAGAAGAGATATGGAGAAAGTGGGAATATAATTCCAATAACCAGCCAATAAAGTGTTTTCTCGGAGGCAATTGGGAAGAGTGGGAATATGACAGTTTTGGTAATGAGATTAAATATACTTATTTCTATAAGGACGGAACAATTCGGGATCAGGTTATAACAGAATGGATTGCAGTTCCGCAATATGTGGCTGACATAGCAAATGCATTAGCATGATATGAGATATTGTATACTTGCGTACAAAGAAATTACACAGAAGCAGATGAAATGATGCGGTTGTGTAGGTGATTTTGGTTATCTTAATATAGCCCAATACATAGGAACACTGAATAGCAAAAAGTGTTTGTGTCCGGAATGCCAGATGAATGTATGACCTTTGTACATCAAGCTGCCCAATGATTATCAGGGAATCCGATGGGATGAAGCGATTGAAAACAGAAAATCATCTATTCGATGTAAAGCAGAGCATTCATAATTGTAAAATAGTAGTTGCTTATTGAAAAGCGGTGTACAGAGGGCTCGCCCCAAATATGAACTATATCCCTGTTCTGCTTGCCTTTGCAAATCTTTTGATACGTATTCACACAGATCGAACAGAAGAATTCTGTATGGGATAACTATACATTTTCCATTATTAATTTTGCAGTATACTGCGGAAAAAATAGTAGGGAGGAAAGCTGAATAATGTTAAAAGGAATTAAAGAAATATTTATTGGATTTTGCGGTTTCTTATGGGTAACACTTGTGGCAACATTGATGGCTAATACTCGAGATATAGGAGGCGCAGAGATTAGTGGGTTTCTTGCTTTCTTATTATGGATTGTTTTTGCCTTTTTGATTGTAAAAAAGCATACGATTATATCGTGCATATTGAGTACAAGTATATTGCTTGTAGCGAAAATATCAAAATTCGGGATGGACGGAGCGGCCTTTAATATAGAAGCGCTGGCACAACTTATAGGATTTTGTGTAGTAGGTTTTTTGCTTTATAAATTATTTTTGGGCAATTCATACGATAGCAGTAAAAATAGTGACAGAAGGGTAGTTGAATCTAACTATGAGCGCAGTAGTATTGTGGCCTCAGATCAATATGATAACCGCTCTTATCAGGATGTACAGAATGTAGAAAAAGTTAGCCCTCAATTAGCGAGTGGCTCAAATGAATATTGGGAATATGAAAATGCAGCGGAGTCTATTTACCGGGATTTTTGTCATGCAAGAAATACTGATGAACGGAGATATCATAAAAGTAGGGGAGATAAGCTCAAAATTATGTTGCTGAGTGAATATGGGAGCCAAGATCAATGCGTAAGGTATATTATAGATACTTACCTGGATCTTCGGGTATGAAATCAGAATTAGTATAGAGATTTAATGAATGTTTATCGGAGAATACATAGTAATTGTGAGAGGATCTTGAGAAATGTGTGTTATAAAATCTTAGAAAGACTGGTGTACTAAAAATGAACATAAAAAAATTTATTGGTAGATTAGGGATTTGGAATGCTGTAATAGTAATAGCTCTTTTGATGATTGTTGGTTCTAATTTTAAAATCGTATATGCAAGCGATATAACTGTATATAAACAAAAAGATAGTAGGTGGTCTTCTCATTCGTATGGTTATAAAGATGCAGCCGGTACTCAAAAGACAACGATCGGGGAAGCAGGATGTGGAATATTATCATATACAAATGCAGTTTACTACTTAAACGATTCTTTTATAGAGCCTAAGATGTTGGCAGATTATTCAGTTAATAATGGGTATCGGGTAAATGGAAGTGGGACAGCATATGGTTTATACAAAAATTTTGCAGATAAAAAGGGTGATAGTTATGGAATAAAATATGCAGAAACAGTTGTGGGATATTCAAAATTAAAAGATTATTTGATTAAGGGTGCAGTAGCGATATGCAGCAAACCAGGTCATATTATGTGTATTGTCGATTATAAAAGTTCAAATGATGAATATCTGTTATTGGATTCCTTCCCTTCATCAAATAGAGGTACTTCAAAAGGCTATGCGTGGAAAACAGAATCTCAGTTGACTTCAATAGGTGTAAGAAATACTTTTTATATAATTGAATCAGTTCAAACATCGGTTCAGCCTTACGTCAACCTCGGAGACAACTTCTACGCATACATAATCAACACCAAATCCTGGAAACATGTAACGCCGGATCTTTCCGGAAATAACATTTCCATATCCAGCGGAGATGCAGACAGTAAAGTTTGGCATTTTGAGCGGCAGGGTGATGGAAGCTATAAGATTACAGCCCAGGATGGCCGGTGTATGGATGTAGAAATGGGCGGCACTGAGAAGGGAACCAACGTCTCATTGTATGAGTATAGTGGGGCCAATAACCAGCGCTGGTATATTACAGGAGAATCAGGCGCATACGAATTTCGGGCAGCCTGCAGTTCTAACGTACTTGACGTAAGCGGGGATTCATCTGAAGACGGAACGAATGTCCAGATGTGGGAAAGGCATGGCGGTTCAGCACAGAAATTTTCTATCTGGGGAAAAGATGCCGTCAAATCTGGCCATGCATGTGTTGCAGCTGGAAGCACTTATACGCCGACTTCCATATGGTGGGACAATACCAATGCGGATTGTTATGATGTGAAAATCTGGAAAGGAAAAGTCTGGGAAGGCGAACCATATAAGATACTGGAGGGGCTCAGGGAGACGTCTTGTGAAATAAACCTTCCGGCAGGATATTATGAAGGGTATGTAGATTATAAAAATGGCTATTCACTTGCCAAAAGTGAAAACAACTTCAGCTTTACGATCAGTGACGGACAGCCGGTAGATATCGGGGACAGTAAATACGTACAGATATTGATTAAGAAAAACTGGCACCCGCTTTCGAATGATAATGGCAATGTCGCGCTTGGCTACAATACGGGAACGAACGAAGAGCTGTGGAAGCTGGAACGGCAGGGCGACGGCTCGTACGTGATACGGAGCGTGAAGGACGGGAAGGTTCTGGATGTGGACAACGGAAGGAATGCAGATGGAACGAACGTCCAGGTATGGGACTATAACGGCGGGGACGGACAGAAGTGGTATATTTACGGGCGGTGGAACGGCGAGTATTATTTAAAGCCGAAATGCGCCAGCCGTGTTTTGGATGTCACACATGGCAATAACAATTCCGGCGATAACGTGGCACTGTATGGACTGAATTATTCCGACGCGCAGAGGTTTGAGTTCTGGGGATATCCGGTGCCAGGAAAATCAGAGCTGACGTGCAGTCCTGGAACCAGTTATTCCAAAACCAGTTTTGAATGGAGTGCGACTTCTGATACTAAGGATTATAACCTGCGGATATACAAAGGAAAATGCCAGGAGGGAGAAAATGTAAAAAGTCTGTGGGGGCTTACCGGGACGAAGTGTTCTGTCAGTCTTCCGGCGGGAGAGTATGAGGCATATATTGATTCATCCTGCGATTATACGTGCACGAAGAGTAACGTTGTCAAATTCACAGTAAGGGAGGATACAGCTTCTACACCAGTCAATCTGGGTACCGGTTTCCTGGCCAAAATTTATACGACGGACAGTCGTAGCCCGATCGGTTACGAAAACGGAAGGATCAATGGGCACGTGCAAGAATCTGACGCTCTGTCACAGGTCTGGAGATTTGAACGGCAGTCGGATGGTTCCTACGTGATTTACAGTGCAGAAGGAAAGGGCGTTATCACTGCACAGGCGCAGGGGGACACGCCGGTTCAGGTTGCGGGCTACAGCGGATCAGAGCTGCAGAAGTGGTTTATTTACGGAAACAGTACAGACGGGTATACCGTGGAATCATCCGGGAATGGCCGCGTGTTCGACGTCCTTGGAGGGGATAATGCAGCAAAAGGCTCGTTGGGGACTTTCCGTCTGCAGTATTCGTCAAACCAGCTGTTTGATATCGAAAAGACAGGAGACGTTGTTATTGGAACCCCAACCGTAACAGTAGAGGAAGTGCCGGAACAGGAAGCGGGAAATGTCAGAATCCATTGGACTGGGGCGCAGAATGCTACATCCTATGATATCCTTATTTATGACGAAGCCGGAACGGAAATAAAGCAGCGTATCCAGGATCTGGAGGGTGCTCCATATTTGATGAAACTGGCAGCCGGTAAGTACCAGATTTGCGTACAGGCAAAGAATGCGGCGACAGGAGGGAAAAGGAATAGCGCTGCGGTGAGCCTTACAGCGAAAGAAAGCCTTGCGCTCTGTACGATGGAGCTGGATAAAACAGCTTATAGCTATGACGGAACCGCAAAGAAGCCAAGGGTCACGCTGAAGGACAGCAGGGGACAGGTCTTATCCCAGTCATCGTATACAGTTTCCTATGAAAACAATATAAATGCAGGCAGCGCAACAGTAAAGGCAGAAGGGCGTGGATACTACACTGGCACACAGAGCATACATTTTTCTATCCAAAAGATACCGCAGCTCATAGGCCTGGGCCTGGACAGCCTCACGGTAGAGGATACGGAAACTGTAACGCTGGGGGTAAGCGGGTATGGAAAGCTGAGTTATGCATCCGATCTCCCTGCGGTAGCAGAAGTAGATGCAAAAGGGCAACTGACTGCTAAAAAAGCCGGAAGTGTAAAGATTACAGTTACTGCTGCCGGTGATACCAATCACGATCCTGCAACAGGCGTTTTTTCAATTCGGGTCATCCATCATTATAACAAAGGAAAGGTTACAAAGGCGGCGGCCTGTGAGGAAGCGGGAGTCAAAACATTTACGTGTGAAGGCTGTGGAGACTGTTATACGGAAAGCATTCCGGCGCTGGGGCACACCTGGAGCACAGGGGAGACGGTAAAAGAGACAACCTGCCAGGAGCCAGGAGAAATTCAGTTCCGGTGTACAGCCTGCGGAAAGACAGAGACAGAGCAAGTGGAAAGCGTTGGACATATCGGAGAGAGCGAGCTGCGTGACAGCAAAGAGGCAACCTGTACAGAGGATGGGTATTCCGGGGATATTTACTGCAAGGCCTGTGGGCAGGTGGTTGAATCAGGGAATATCATACCAAAAACTGGACATAAGTGGGATACAGGAGTAATAACAAAAGCATCAACCTGTACGGAGACAGGGATAAAGACCTATACCTGTACCATAGATGGAACAACCATGCAGGAAGAATTGCCTGCCCTGGGCCATGCAGGTATAACAGAAGTGAAAAATGTGAAACAGGCCACCTGTAAGGAACCAGGCTATACGGGAGACGTATGCTGCGGGATCTGCGGGGCAGTCCTGCAGGAAGGAAGCGTAACCGGTGTATTGCCGCATACATGGGATGCAGGAACAACCCTCTATCCGGCAGAGGTCGGGAAGAAGGGAGTCATTGTATACTCGTGTACGGTGTGCCAGGAAGAAAAAATAGAAACGACAGCGGTGCTTCCGGCCCAGTCGGAGTCCGAACCAAAACCAGAGCCGGATCCCCAGAAGCCATCGGCAGAAGAAACAGGAAGCAGGAACTGGTATGTAGGTCTGGTGATAAAGGACAAAAAGAGCGGTGGGGTTTACCGTGTGAATAAGGACCTTGAAACAGTTACGTATGTAAAACCGATAAATGCCAAAACGTCGAAGGTAGTAATCCCGAAAAGCATTCAGGCAGAAAATCACGTATGTAAGGTTACGGGCATAGGAAAGAAGGCATTCCAGTCGAATAAAAGCCTTGTCAGTGTTACGATTGGGGATTTTGTGCAAAGTATAGAAGCGAATGCGTTTTATGGATGCAAAAAGCTGACGAAGGTAAGCGGCGGCAAACGGGTGGCAGCGATAGGGGATAATGCTTTTTACGGGTGCAGCAGACTGAAAAGTATTTCACTGTCATCCGTGCTGCATACAATCGGGAAAAAGGCATTTGGAAAATGTACGGCGCTGACCAAGATCACACTTCCGGGCAATGTAAAAATGGTCAAGGCGCAGGCGTTTTATGGATGCAAGAGCTTAAAGAGCATCTTAATTAAGACGAAGCATCTGGGGAAAAAGCAGGTAGGGAGCAAGGCATTTTCAGGAACAGCGAAGAGGATTGTGGTGAAAGTCCCGAAGAAACAATTGAACGCGTATAAGAAGCTTCTGCGTGGAAGCGGAATAAGCGCGAAAGCGGTTTATAAAAAGTATTAAAATAAGAGGAATAACAAAATGAATAAAAAATTAAAACGTATTTTATCAGTAATTATTTTTTCTTTACTGACAGGGCTGCTGTCTATAAATGCAAGTGCTGCAAAAATAAGCAGTTCTAAAGTAAACTCGCTGTACAGAGCTTTTTTGACAAAAAAGACAGTGAAGATCCCGGATAAGTATTATGATAAGGTTTCATTAAAAGGCGCTTACTTTACGACCGTTGATATTGATGGAAACGGAATCAAGGAATTGATTGTTAAAGAAAAGTTTGGCGCATCTAATATGCCTTGTCAGCCACTTGCTTATATATTTACAGTTAAAAATAAAAAGGTGGTCTATGTTGGTTCAGCCGGTATTAAACAGGATTATTCGAAAAGTGTCCAAATCAGTAAAAAGTATAAAGCTATTTATGCACGGTATCAAGTTGCTTCCTATATGCCGCACCATTTTTATACCATCAAAAATTACAAGTTGACGAATAAAATATTTTTATATGCACAATACGGGTATGGAAAAGATAAATATGGATCCATACCAAGCGAACCATGGTGCAAAAGCTCCGGATATTTTATAAACAAGAAAAAGGTCTCAAAAAGCAGATATGACAGTGAATATAAAAAATATATGAAAAGCTTAAAGACATATACCCTTTCAGCAAACACAGCGGCTAATCGCAAGAAGAAATTAAAATAGGCATAAAGAGCGGAGATGTCAGGAGAAATAGCAGAGATGTCTGCGCTCTTTTTCCGTTTGGTACAGGGTGTACTAATTTTTCGGGTGGAGGAAACGAGCGTGAAAAGAAAATTCAGAAAAAGTGTTTTACTATTATTGACCGTGTTACTGTGCTTCTTTGGGGATTTAAAATATGCCGACGCGAAAGAAACACAGTAGGAAAATATGTATGAGATGCAAACTACTGAGTTTGAAGTGAATGGAACGGACTCTGTAAGTACGATGATTGCAGATGCAATTTCACAAAAGCAGGCAGAAAATTCAGCACTTGCAGCAGAAAATAATTATATTCAGGGACTTGTGATCAATGAAAAAACGGCTGAAGTAACATTCTGTACAGAATATCGTGCGGATATTATTGTTGCCGTTTATGATGAGACGATGCTGCATATGTTCGGCTCAGGAAGGTGTACGGTCTCGGCGGGAAGCAATTCAGCAACCGTAGAGATATCTGCTGAAAATATGCCGGAGTTTTTTATGGCAGCGGTATACATGCTGGATACAGAGTCACATGAAGCGCTGTGCGATCCATATATTACGAGCATGTACGTGCAAAGCATGCAGGATCTGAAAGGCTCTACAGTAAACGATTATGATGAGGAGCTTGTATTAAATTTAGATAATGATCCGAATACCAATTTTGCAGTATACAATGCAGACACAGTTTTTGCTGCGGCAGATGGAGAAATAAACCAGATAACAGACAATGGAGACGGAAGCTATACAGTTACAAATGCAGACAGCAGTTTTGTGAACATGGTAGCAGGGGACACCTTTTCGTATGCTTATGGTGATGGAAATATATTGCTTGTGAAAGCGGCAGAAGTTTCTGCTGATGGAACGACGGTCACGGTTACCAAGGACAGCAATGCAGATTTGACTGATTTTTTTGATTATATCAAGCTGGAGGCAACTGAAGATGGCAGCAACCTGGCTGTGGATAACAGTAATCTGGCGGATGGTGTTACTTATCTGGGATCAGGCGAAGAAGCGGCAGAAAAAGCGATAAGCTTACAGAAAAATATAGAAGATGATAACACAAAAAGAAATGTACAATCTCGGAAAGCAAGAGCAGAAAATAAAAAACATGATATTAGTAAGAACATAACGCATTCTTATGAGTTCAAAGAAAAATTGGGGCCTAACCTTACACTGGATGGCAGTATTTCCTCCGGATTCACAATAAAGTTTTCTTATTACATATCGTTGGGACATCAACATATTTCTTTTGGGCTGGATTATGAAGCAGTAGCATCGGTGAGCGTTTCCGGGAAGATAGATATGTGGGAACTCTCGCTGGGAGAAATTAAGGGGCCGCTAATCACAGGCGTGAATATTGGGTTTACACCAAAATTTGTTGGCGAAGCGTCCGGTAAAGTTACGTGGACAGGAAAATTAAACTGGAGAATAGGATTTAACTATGACAGCAAAGATGGTTTAAAAAATGACAGTATATCACCTAAGGTCAGCAGTGAATTTAGATTTGAAGGAACGCTGTCTATAGGCCTTAAAATGGAACTCTATATTGACATTATAGATGAAGATCTGTGCAAAGCGTCAGTATCAACGGAGGCCGGGATTGAGGCAGAGGCGAAAGCGAAACTGGCGCTTCTTCCGGAAGAAGAAAAGGATTTTATTCATGACTGTAATCTCTGTTTCGCAGGAATATTGAATGCCAAATTGAAGGTCAGTGTGAGTCTGAACTTGTTGAAGGATGTTGTGGAGATAAAGAAAGATCTGATAGATGATACTACCAAAATCAGTGATTTCTATTTTTCAGATGACCGGATGGAATTTGGCTGGTCAACTTGTCCGTATATTTCTTATCGCGCATCCATAACAGTTGAAGATGAGGCGGGGGATCTGGTGCCGGAAGCAGAAGTGACCCTCTATTCAAAAAACAAAGGAATAAGTAAGGCCGGAAAAACAGATAGTAGCGGCAAACTGGTGGAGTATCTTCCGAATGGAACATATGAAGTAGTAGTTGAAAAAGATTCTGATATTGCGACAGGTGAACTTACAATATCAGATAAGAGTACGGCATTACCGCTTGTCCTTGGAAATAATGTCATTATTGATTCAGGTACCTGCGGCGATAATCTGACATGGACGTTAAATGAGAAATACCGGTTGAAAATCAGCGGGACAGGAGTGGTGCCAGGATATGTTTACGATGCATGGGGTGCCTACAGTGATAAAATTACTTCTGTCGCAATAGACAACGGGATAACAGGTATCGGAAAGGACGCGTTTGCATACTACAGTAAGCTAAGGGCTGTAAAATTGCCAGAAAGCGTAACAGAGATTGGGAAAAGTGCTTTTATTGGATGCAGCAGTTTATTAAGAGTAAATATACCGGATCAGGTGACGAATATCAGGCGGGAGGTATTCAACGGGTGCAGCAGCTTAGCCACTATAAATATACCAGATAGGGTAACAGGTATTGGAATGTGGGCATTTAGAGAATGCAGCAGTTTGATGAATATAAATATTCCGGATGGAGTGACAGGCATTGGTGAAGGAGCATTTAGAGAATGCAGTAGTTTGACTGGAGTAAAAATTCCGGACACTGTGATAAACATCGGACATAATATCTTTTATAACTGTAGCAGTATCGAAACCATAACGATTCCGGGGAGTGTAACAGATATCGCATACTGCGCATTTTCAGGATGTAGCAATCTAAGGGAACTGGTCATTCAAGACGGCGTGACCAGCATTGGAATTGGGGCATTTGAAGGCTGTACCAGTCTGACAGATATTAATATTCCAGGAAGTGTGACAAAGCTTGAGCATAGCGCATTCAGAGATTGCAGTAATCTGGCAAATATATCAATGGCCGAAGGTGTAACCAGTATCGGAGATTATGTATTTTCTGGCTGCATTGGGATGAGCAGTATAGTAATTCCGGATACTATGCAGGTAATAGGAGAAGGCGCTTTTTCTGGCTGCATTGGCCTGACGAATATTGCAATACCAAATCAGGTGACAGATATCGGCGGGTGTGCATTCGAGAATTGTACTGGTTTGACAAGTATAACAATTCCAGAGGGTGTAACTGCTATTTGTGACAATACTTTTGAAGGCTGTAGTAATCTAAGCGATATAAAAATGCCTGGCAGCCTAACGCAGATTGGAAACGAGGCATTTAAAAATTGCAGCAGCCTGATTGGAATAAGTATTCCGGAGAGTGTAGTTACTATTGGCAGATATGCATTTGCCGGGTGCAGTAATTTGACAGGTATGAGGATCCCGGAGAAAATGACGGGCATTGAAACAGCTGTATTCTTGAGATGCAGCAGTCTGGCAGAAGTACATATTCCTGGTAGTGTGACAACTATTGGTGCGTATGCATTTAAAGACTGCAGTAGTTTGATAAATGTGACCCTTCCGGAGAATTTAACAGCTATAGGTCAAAATGTTTTTGAAAACTGCAATAGTTTAACAAGCATAATAATTCCTAGGGGAGTAACAGATATTTCCAATTATTCATTTCATGACTGCACCGGTCTGACCGATGTAATGATTGAAGAAGGAGTGGTCTCTATTGGAGTAGATGCATTTGCCAATTGTACGAACCTGACCAATATCAGTATTCCAGAAAGTATAAAGAGTATCGGTAACGAAGCCTTTGAGTATTGTTCCAATTTAGCTGATATAAAAATTCCGGAAGGTTTGACAAGTATTGGAAATACGGTCTTTTCAGGATGCAGGAGCCTGGAAAAGATAAACATTCCAAACGGTGTGACTGTTATTGGAGCCCGTGCTTTTTCGCAGTGTCCGAGCCTGACGGATATAAAAATCCCGGGAAGTGTGATAAATATTGGAGAATCTGCATTTTATGGATGTACCGGCCTGACAGACATTGAGATTCCGGAAGGCGTGAGAGATATAGGCGGCTGGGCGTTCCATAAATGTTATAATTTGACTAACATAAGTATTGCGCAAAGCGTGACAAATATCGGAAGGGCTGCATTTACAGACTGTGGTAAGCAAGAAACGATACTTTTTAAAGGTGACAAACCATCAATGGATACTTTTTGTGATTGGAAGGCCACTGCATATTATCCGCAGAATAATGCTACCTGGGAAGGAATTTCAGACAGCCATACGGGAGTTATCTGGATTCCTTATGACCCGGCTAATCCACCGACTATGGCTTCTGCTGAGCGCGAGGAAGATTTGAAACCGGCAACAGTGGACGATGAGATTGATCTGGACATAGTATTGGATGGATTTGAAGAAACAGAGGATTTATGGTCAGAAAGTTCAGAAACGAACGGGGAGGAGGGTGATATTAGCGAGACAGATTCATATGATTTGGAAAATGGAGCAGAATCGGAAGGCAGTTCAGAACAGGGCACGGAGAGTATAACGGATACAGAACTGGAAATTTTGATTGAAGATGTCATTTTACAAGAAGATGGCTTATTGCCAGATAACGTAATAACTGTGCCGGATAAACCGGAAGATATCATAATTGAAGAAAAGTTGCCTGTTATGTACAGTGAGGCAGTACCTGCATCAGACACACAATCATCGGTGTATACAAAGCTTGTACCCGGTGCTTCCTATGTATTTACAGTTGTAAAAGACAAAGATGCACAGGATCTATTTGCACCTGAAAATCTTTTATATATCGCTCAGAAGAATGCTGACCAGGAGGGAACCCTTTCTTTTTCTTATACATTGAAAAACGGGGATGGGCAAGCTGCGACAGTGATTTACGGAAAACCACCAAAAGCTCCTGAAACGGAAGAACATAGCCATGTAACAGGAGACTGGATCATTACAAAAGCGGCAACTTGTACTGATTCTGGAATGCGAATGCAAAAGTGTACAGTATGCAATGAGACAGTGCATAGTGAGATGATCCCGGCTGCTGGACATAGTTATGGTGAGGCGGCAGTTACTAAGCGTGCGACGTGTGCGGGATCAGGAGTAAAAACGTATACTTGTACAGTATGTGGTGTGGTAAGAACAGAAATAATTGTGAAAACAACAGTACATACCTGGAATTCCTGGCAGACAGTGAGTCAGGCAACTGTATTTTCAGCAGAAAAGCAAAGCCGCAGCTGTGCGGTATGCGGCCAGAAGGAAGAACGGAGCATTGGCACAAAACTGAAGCCTACAATAAAGGTAAACGCTACGAAAATACCTCTGAAGGTAAAACAGAGCACGACAAAGCTGAAAGTGAGCGGACTTGCCGCAGGCGATTCTGTTGTATCTTGGAAGTCGGGCAATACGAAAATTGTTAAAGTCAGCAGGACGGGGAAAATTACCGCACAGAAGAAAACAGGAAAAGCTACAGTAACCATAACCCTTGCAAGCGGATTGCGTAAAAAGATCTCGGTAACCGTGCAGAAAGGAGCTGTTAAAACATCAAAAATCAGCAATATTCAAAAGAAGGTATCCATGAAAAAAGGGAAAAAGCTGAAATTGGCGCCGATTTTAACACCGATTACGTCAATGGACAAAATCACTTATTCTACTTCGAATAAAAAGGTTGCCACTGTCAGCAAAAAGGGCGTGATTATAGCCCGAGCATCTGGAAAGGCCAAGATAACAGTAAAGTCAGGAAATAAAAAAGTGGTTGTGACTGTAACGGTAGCAAAAACAGCCCCAACAGCATTGAAAGGCGTGCCAACAGCCAGGACATTGAAAAAGGGAAAAACGCTGACCTTAAAGCCAAAGCTCATACCACAGGATGCTGAAGCAAAAATCATTTTTAAATCCTCAAATAGTAAAGTGGCATCCGTAAATACAAAAGGTAAAATCACAGCAAAGAAGAAGGGAAAAGCAGTAATTACTGTAATGGCAGGAAAGGTGAAAACGACCTGCGAGGTGACAGTGAAATAACAGATGGTTGTATATTGAAAAAATATTAAGACGTTATATGGCCGGATTTTGCAGGGAACAAGGCAGGTTAGCAAGACATATTTCTAAGTGAAATATAAATTTTATAATTGAAAACAAGCGAAAAAACAATCGTAAAAAAATACGATTGTTTTTTCGCTTGTTTCTGCATATAATATAATCAATAAGATTGGAGGAATACGATTCATATGCGTGAAACGAGAACATTAGAATTTAAGGAAACGGTTACGAATACCTTTTTAAAAACAGTTAGTGCCTTTTCGAATTATGATGGTGGAACAATCCTTTTTGGGGTTGATGATGATGGCAACATGAAAGGATTGCCAGATGTAAAACAATCTTGTTTGGATATTGAAAATAAAATCAATGACAGTATTTTTCCTCAACCTAATTATACACTTGAAGTACAGAATAATGATCAGACGATAAAACTCCTTGTAAAAAGTGGACTTCAGAAGCCGTATTTATATAAATCAAAAGCATATAAGCGAAACGATACAGCAACGATAGAGGTAGATACACTGGAATTCTCAAGGCTTATTTTGGATGGGAAAAACATCAGATTTGAAGAGTTGCCATGTAAAGAACAGGAACTGTCTTTTGAAGTTTTGCATCGTAAGTTGGAAGAAAGTATTCAGATTGAAACATTTAACCAGGATACATTAAAAACACTAAACTTATATGACAATGTCAATGGATATAATAATGCGGCAGGTCTTTTGGCAGATAAAAATCATTTTCCAGGAATTGATATAGTGAAATTCGGTGAAAACATCAGCATTATTCAAAAGAGAACGACATTTGAGCATATCTCCATATTAGATGCATATGAAAAGTCGATACCTGTATTTAGAGATTATTACCAATATGAAGTAATACAGGGGGTTGATAGAAAAAAGATGGAGAAAATACCGGAAGTTGCTTTTAGAGAGGCAATTGCCAATGCTTTGATTCACAGAGTTTGGGATGTTGAATCTCAAATCAGAGTTTTGATGTTTGATGACAGAATTGAAGTGGTTTCTCCTGGTGGTTTGCCATCTGGAATAACAGCGGAAGAATATTTATCTGGTAAACTTTCTGTTTTAAGAAATAGAAATCTTGCAAATGTATTTTATAGATTGGGTTTTGTCGAGATATTCGGAACAGGAATCACAAGAATAAAACAACTCTATGAAGAAGGTTTCATAAAACCAGATTTTGAAGTATCAGAAAATACTATAAAAATCGTGCTTCCGGTTTTTGAAAACGATTTGAATTTAACGGAAGATGAAAGTGCAATCTATAAAATTTTAAGCAAGACAATGCTGAAACCAATAAGCGAAATTACACCGTATGTACCTTTTGGCAAATCAAAGACGACACAATTATTGAAAGATTTGGTACAAAAAGGTGTGGTACTTCTTGAAGGCAAAGGCAGAGGCACGAAATATATAATAAAATAACTTGATTTGGATGTTGTTATAGAAATACTCGGAAAGATGAGTAAACATGACATTATAAGCTTTATGCATCTGAATCTTATTGCTGCGGAAACTGACATTGAATAAAATCTGGATTGGTGATAAATTATCAGTGTCAGAAGTCTGAGCAGCCAAAGGATTGAGGAGGAAGAAAGATGTTAGATTTCAGATACGATACACAATTATTAATCGAAGGCGAAAACCTTAAATCAATACGTATGGCCTGCTTTTGAATGAAAAGCTAAAATTCTGGAATTTAAAACAATGACAGATGCATGGCTTGATTTTATTATATTATGCCGCAGCGGCCAGTCGCATGATTATGATATTGTAATAGGCACAATGGCGAATGACCAGATCTACAATTTTATTTCAGATTACATAGAAGAACGCGGGATTCCCTGCGGAAGCTTTGACAATATTTCCATCTGTGAGTATTCTGTTCCGACACACTGGGACATTGGAAAGGTATATAAAAGGCTGATTCTCATGATTGCTAGGGAAGAGGAGATAGAAGCGATAGATGCTCTGATTGCAGCGTATCATTCCAAAACAAGCAATCTGATTCAGAATTATAACGGCAGTTTTTACTATGAAAATCCACAGACCATTTTTGACACATATCAGCATGGGGGCAATCCGGCGTGACAGTCCGGGTTGCCCTTTTTGTGAAGCTCGCTATTTCATAATTTCCAGCAAAGAGGTTGTCGGTTAATACCGATTTTTAACTTCTTTGCATAAAGGGCATCGATGGAATCCAGCAGGCCGGCAAGGTAATAGTTGAGGCCGCCCCGCCAGACGAACGTGGATCGGTTTACGTTTGGACGGATGCAGGACTGGTTGAGAATAATCTCTGCGGATGAAAAAAGAAAGCAACAGGCTAGAGTGTTACGAGCCAGAATTTTTTGGATAAGACAGAAGGCGCCAGGCATCAAGCTGGCGTTGTTTTTCTTTGATAATTGTTTCAATTCCTGCTTTGCGTAATGCGTCCTGAAATACAGGAAGTACTTCTTCGAGGTCATAAACACCAGCCATAAATCCGGGCTCATATTGAGCAAGAATAATTTTACAGGCATTGACCTCATTGATGACGGAAGAGGAATCGAAATGAAAACCAAAAGCCCGGGAGCGCTGAGCCTGATCGTTGAAACTTTGCGTTTCAGACCAGATACTTTCAGAATTGCCTTCCCAGACATAGGAGAGATATTGATTGCCGCATGCAAAGCCCATAAAAGGGGCAAAACCACTGGTGGCATAGTTAATTTCGTCAGGGAAACCGATTATTCCCTTTTCTTGATCTTTTATGACATAATGAATTCCCTCCAGCCCATAAATCCAAAGGTTGATGACAACGGGATCCTGGTACAGTAAATTTAAAAATTGCATGGCTTTCTCTTTATAACGGGATTTTTCCGGGATAACCCAGAGAAACTTGCTTGCTGAGTCTGTAGTAATAAAGTCTTCTGCAAGGGGCAGGAAATCCAGTGGTTTGCCGATATAACGTTCTTCCTGAACCAGATAACCTGGTTTTGCACTGACGAAAGCAGCAAAATATTCATCTGATCGCAGATAATAAGCATCACTTCCGGGGTTCGCAGTTTTGTCATAAAGATAACCATTTTGATACCAGCTTCTAAGAAGAAGAAGGTATTCGAGATATTCTTCAGATTCGTATAAATTAACAAGCTGCGTATCAGGGGCATCCTGCATCAATACACCAAAATTGTCGCCAAGTGAATCCCAGGGATGGTAGGCCGAAGCAGATATGAGAGGATGGATCTGTGGGTCAGCCTGTTTCAGATTATGAAAGACATCAGTAAGGTCATTGAGGGTGTGTATCTTGCTCATGTCAATGTGATATTTCTCAGCAATATCTTTGCGATATTCAATACCGAGACGGGTTGCATAGTCAAAGCAGGTCGGAATGCCATAGTAATCGCCGGAGACCATGTCGTGTCCGAGCTGCCGATATTCAGGTTCAAGAGCCTCCAGAATACCGCCGCCATATTTTTCCAGAAGTGAGTTCATGGGAACAGTTAAACCTTCTCTGTGTAGATCAAAGGCTTTGCTGGAAAGAAAAAGGTCTAAAGGATCATCCGAATCTAAAATCTGATCTAACTGAGAACGATAAGAGCCAAAAGGCATAAATTCCACGGTAATCTGAGCCTGAATGAGTGGTCTGATATATTCATTGATGGCAGCTACGACGGTGTCAGCGTCTCGAAGGCTGTTGTCATTGCAGTATGCATATATAGTGATGATAGGAAGCGTGGATTCCGAGGATTTCGAAGCAGTGTGCTTCTCTTGTAGCTTGGAATTACAGCCTGTACACAGTGACAGGATTGTACAAAGAAAAATAGCTTTTAATATCAAAGATTTCTTACTCAATTTTCGTTCCTCCTTTTATATTGAATGGGAGTCATACCTGTTTCCCGTTTAAAGATTTTCGAAAAATAAGAACTATTCGAAATCCCGATCTGTTGGTGGATTTCGCTGATAGAAAGTTTTGTTGTATCCAGAAGAAAACGGGCCTTTTTGATGCGCTCCTGTAAAATATAATCCTGCAGTGAAATTTCGGTCTTCTTTTTAAACAGCATGGAAAAATAATTTGGATTCAGAAAAAACTTTTTTGCCAGGGTCTCACGGGAAAGATCAAGCATCAGATGGTTTTTAATATAATCCTGCACTTGTGTAATTACTGTTTCGCCGGTTGTAAAAGCGCCAAGATTCTCACGAATGATAAGACAGAGGGTACGAAGTTGACCTGGGATTTCAATGGCAGCAAGCCGGTGGTCCGGTGTTTTGATCCGTTTGTCTGTATAAATCGTATAAACATTTATATTTTTCTTTAATAATTCAATGAGTATGACCTGAAACAGTAATTCATAAATACGGAGGCTATTTTGAAAGTATTTTGAACAGTAATTATTGAATGAAACAATCAGTTTCCCCGGCTCATTGGAAAAGACCAGATCCAACCATTGCTTGAGCAACAGATTCAGATTGGAATCCTGATAGTATTCCTTCTGTCTGACAAGATGAGGATAATGCAAAGAAGGACCTGGTAGGACTTTAGAGGAAGAATCCTGTATTAGATTGCGGTATTCTGTAGATAAAAGCTCCAGGGTAGAGGGAGTTCCTATTTTAGAGGTAACCTGAGCGTGAAAGTAAGAGGTAAGGATTTCCATCAGACTGTACAGTTTATCTTGGATCAGCGTAAAGAGTTCCGTGGGGATTTGAGGAGCTCCATTTTGCTCAAGGCTGTATTTGGGCTGGTAACAAAACAAAAGCACTTTGCATGAATCTGAAGTAGCAGTAATGAATAATGAGAAATCCTGAATGGAGAGAACCTCATAAGCAATATTTCGGAAGATAAAATCAATATCATTTCCGTACCAGGAGTCAAGTAATTTTGTATAATTTTGTATAGTAATAAGGATTGGAAGATAATAGCCATCGAGCAACAAGGCAATATCTTTTTTTAAAGCGTCCTCCTGCAGAAAGTCCAACGACGGATTACATTTTTCCAAAAGCAGGTCATGCCAAAAACGGTCGACCATGATTTCATGATGAAAAAACCATTTCTTTTTTCCAGAAAGAAGTTCACTGCGGTTTTGAAATTCAGAAAGAGCGCGAAACAGGTATTGCTGTAGCTTGTCATATTCAATCGGTTTCAATAAATATTCAAAAGCGCCGAGGCTGACGGCCTCACGTGCATAGTGGAAATCGCTGTGGCATGTTAAAAAGAGATTTACGGTTTGGGGAAAATTTTCTTTGACCCAGGTCATGAGCGCAATTCCATCTCCGCCAGGCATTTCGATATCACACAACATCACATCAATTTGTTCCTGAAGGAAAATATTTTTGGCCTCTTTTAAGCTGCTGGCAGAAAAGACACGTTCTACGTGAAGCAAATCCCAATGAATGGAGCATAATATTGCTTCGACAGAAAACGTATCATCATCTACGACCAGAACGTGAAACATAAGAAATGTCCTCCTTGTTTTAAGTGTAATTATTGTCAATAGGTAACCAGATTTTGATTTGAGCTCCTCCAGATACGTGGTTTGTGATTTCAAGGAACTCATCCCCTTTATAAATAAAATGTAGCCGGCTCTGTATATTTAAAATACCAATCCCATGTTCATAGCCTGGAGTGACATGGGTATGTTCTTGCCGATAAAAGGCAAGTAATTCGTCTGAAAATCCCTTTCCGCAATCCCGGATCATAAAGAGAATACCTTTTTTCTCCTGATGCAGTGCAAATTCAGCAGAGAGAATAATGGATGAAACAGCGGAGTCATTACGGCCATATTGGACGGAATTTTCGAGAAAAGTATGGAGCATAAGAAGCGGGATCGGGCAGTCATACAGGGTTTCTTTAATGTTACACTGATATGTGATTTTTCCCGGAAAACGCAGCTGCTGTATTTCCATGTAGTTATTTATATGTTCGAGTTCCTTGCGCAGTGGAATGAGTTCTTCGCTGTTTAACGAAAGATAGCGAAAATGTTTGACCAGGCACATGGACAGCTTCTGAATCAGATTGTATCGTCCGGTTTGTGCCATGGAATAAATAATATTTAAGCAGTTTAGAAAAAAGTGGGACTTTAACTGTGTCTGTAAAAACTGTCTCACGACTTTTTCTTTCTCATAAAGTTCGGATTTAAGATGTTCAAGTTCGTCCAACATATGGTTGAAGGTGTCATAAATTTGAGACGCTTCATAGATATAGGATTTCTTTTCAATACGAAAGTTTGGATTATCCTGAATAATAATCTGCATGGCTCTGGACAGGTACAAAAAGGGTCTGTTCATTAAAACAAAGCAAATATAGATCAGGACAGTCAGGAGGATCAGGAGGAAGCAGATAAAAATAAAGTCAATATAGTCTTGAAAAATGGATCCGGGAAGTTGACTTACTGGTAAATACATCGCAATGCAGATATCCAATAATTGCGGGGTAGCAACGGATACAATATATTGTTCACGGTCCTTCTGAAGTAATGTAAAAGTATCAGAAAGAGAAACTGTTTCCTGGGCTGAAAACGTATGATCGCCGCAGAGCCATTGTCCGTCAGAGGAAAAGATTGTGCAGGAACCAACGGCCCGGAAATGAGTATTCAATTGCTCGAGCAAAGCCGAAAGACGGATAAAACCTCCGCAAAACGTCTGTCCTATTCGTACGATTCTGGTCAAATAAGGTATCCCATTAATTTCCTGGTTAAACCAGCTTGTACTGGGAAGCTTCGAACCGGACAGAGAAGACTCACAAAGTTTCATACTGTGTTCTTTTAATACGGTACTGTCAGAAACACTGAATAATTGGTCACTGTACAGAAGATACTCCGGTGTCTCTCCGGCGGGAGAATATAAAAATACCATTTCGAGCAGCCCGGAGCTTTCATAAATACGTTTTATGGCCTGGACAAGGGAGGAGGCGGCATGAAAATGATTAAAATCCGTAGACATAGTTTCAAGTATAGTAGTATCCGGATTGCTGTTCAACAGATAGTAAAATTCCTGATCAATTTGTGAAACAGATGTATTCAGATTCTGAGATACAAAAGAAAGAACAGATTGATTGGTTTTATCAATCTGCCGGTAGGCTAGGGAAGAAGTTAATGATCTGACGCAGAAGAACGCAAACACAGCAATGACAGAAATAATCAATAGAATAATTAAAAAAATGTGCTTAATACGAAGGCGGGAAAAGGCAGCTTTAGTATGGTTTCTGAAATTCATAAACACTCCTTTTTATGTGGAAAATATTTAATAGCATTATACGATGAAAGCCGGTGCTAGTAAAGAAATCAGCGGGAAAAGCTGACGATACTGTTATATATGCTTACAAAAATTATATCGATGAAAAAGGGCGTATGATATCCTTAATTCCGTTAACTGATCACTTATTTTATTGACTGAGCAAAAGGAGAAAATCATGCTGAAAAAATTTAAGAAAACAGCAGCTTTAACGGCATCAGCAGTTATGGTCACCACATTGTTCTCGGGAAATATACTGGCGCTGACGGCATCGGAAGAAAATGGCCTGGCAACGGCAGCATATGATGAATCGGGATATGAAGTCCAGAGCTTGGATGAGGTTGAATTTGGAGAAATTGATTTTACCTCTGACTGGAAATTCTATTTGTCTACTGTAAAAACAGATTTTGTAGAAGAAACTCTGGATGCTGAAGGAAAAGTAGTAAACACTTCCATTAAAAAAGGATTAAAAGATGGGGTAGAGGGTCCTTCAACAGTGGAAATGATCCAGCCAAACTTTGACGACAGTGGGTGGAGGACAGTAGATGTCCCACACGACTGGGGGATTGAGTTTGCCCGTTATCGTAGCGAAAATGGTGAAACGACTGCAGGGGCAGGATTTCTGCCAGGAGGAGTTGGCTTCTACCGCAAAACATTTATGGTTCCGGAGGAATTAAAGGGCAAAAAGATTTCGGTTGAGTTCGACGGAGTTTATATGGACTCGACCGTTTATGTGAACGGTGAGCTGGTTGGAGAATACCCAAGCGGATATATGGGATTTTGTTATGACATCAGCCCGTATCTGAAGTATGGGGAAGAAAATGTGATTGCAGTAAGGTGCTCCGATAAGGTGGCTTCCAGCAGATGGTACTCTGGGCGAGGAATTTATCGACCTGTTCGTATTTTGGTAGATACGGATACCCGTTTTGTTCGCAATAGCGTTTATCTTGCCACACCGGAAATCAGTGAGACGTATCCGAAGGATCAAAGTGCAGAAATGCAGGTAACAGCGGAAATCTATTCCGTGAAGGATATCTCAGATGCAAAAATAGTTACAACACTGTACGATGAAAAAGGAGATGTATTTATTACAGGGACCTCCGAGGGAGTATCGGTTTCAGCAAATGAGAAACAGTCAATTCTTCAGACGGTTCATGTAGAGAATCCCGAATTGTGGGATTGTGAGAATCCGAATCTTTATACAGCAGTAGTGGAATTGTTTGACGGAGATCAGGCAGTGGACTGCTATACGACACCTTTTGGTTTCAAATGGTTTGAGGTAAGCGCAAACGACGGATTTTCCCTTAACGGCGAATATATTTTGCTCCAGGGAGTCAATCTGCATCACGAAAACGGCATGATCGGGACGGTTTCTGAACCGGATGCATTAGAGCGAAAAGTCCGGATTATGAAAGAGATGGGCGTGAATGCAATCCGTACAGCACATAATCCGGAAAACCAGGAATTTATAGATGCATGTAATAAACTGGGCGTTATGGTGCTTGAAGAGAGTGCAGACCATGTAACAGGCGGAAAGAGTGCGTATGACTGGGGAAAATGGTTTAATGACGAGGTTCCAGTGGACTGGGCGGGAACACCGGATGGAGGATATCCAGAGGTAACGCTGGCCGTTGATGGTGAATATAAGGAAGCGCCGTACTGCTGGGGAGATCAGCATATTCAGGAAATGATTATGCGTCATCGAAACAATCCATGTATCATCATGTGGTCGACAGCAAATGAGCTGCGTAATCTGAACGAAAAGCCGGAATGGGCGACAGAAGAACTCCTGCGCGAACTGTATGGTGCAGAGTTTAATCCGGAGCCGGAATTTGGCATAGATACTGAAGTGATTCGTCTTGCGCAAAGAGCGCTCCAGGTAGACCCATATCATGTAATTTGTCAGGCAACGGACGCTTTCCGCGGAGGTGTTGAAGCGACGAGAGAAACATATGGGGAACAGTGGATTAATGTCGGAGAATATCTGGAAAGCATTGGCGGAGTTCTGGGAACACAGTACAGTGTTGTGCAAACTGTGAAAGCAATTCGCGAATGGTTCCCGAATCTGGCAACCTGTGAAACAGAGGGACTCCATTTGCTGACTGCAAAAGGTTCTTATTATGGTGCTGGCGAACTTACGGTTAGCAGAGATTATACGGCGGGGCGTGTCGGCGGTGGCGGTTACAATAATGGAGAGATTGCCTTATCGCCTACTAGAGAATATGGTTTGAAGTATATTCGCGATTATGGAAATATAAATGGCGGTACGTTTGTCTGGACCGGTATTGATTATATGGGAGAAGGAATTGATCCAAAGATTCCGAATGAGCCTGATATGGTCGCAACTAGTCATCATGGATTTGTTGACTTTGCCGGTTTCCCTAAGGATTCGTATTATCTGTTTCAGAGTCAGTGGACAAATAAAGAGGATGCTCCAATGGCATACATTGTCCCGGATGACTGGAACGTATGGAGCGATGGAGATGATGTATTAGTTGAAGTTTATACGAATTGCCCGAAAGCAGAGCTGTTTTTGAACGGAGAATCATTGGGAGTACGAAAGTTTGCAAAGAAGACAACAACCTTTGGTATTGATTATTATGAGACCATGGAAGCTACGGCGGATGATGCAACGAATACCAGCGACGTAAATACGGGCGGATATTTGAGCCCCAACGGAGAATACGGATACCTTCACCTGACATGGGATGTTCCGTATGAAGCGGGGAATTTGAAAGTGGTTGCTTATGATGAGGATGGAACCGCCCTAGCCGAATATGAGGTTGATACGTACAGTGCGCCAAAATCCATTGAACTGGAAGCAGACAAGAACGCAATGAAGAGCGATGGCGACGGAATGATTTATGTTACGGCATCCATCGTGGATGAAAACGGCGTATTGTGCCGTGATGCAGATAAAGATTTAAAGATTGTGGCAGAAGGCGCGAAAATTGCCGGAGTATCAAATGGTTATCAGGGCGAACATGAAGCTTGGAAATACGGAGGAACACAGTTCTCTTATTATAGTGAACATTCGTCACACATGGGCTTGATGGAAATTGCACTTCAGTCTGAAGAGGCAGGAGAGGTAACTGTAAAAGTATATGGGGATGATCTGGAAACTGGTACGCTTCATCTCTTTACCACAGAGGATGATTCCAAAGATGTAATTGGCTATCAGGATGTTGATATACGCATTCCTGTCGGAGCAGAGCTTGAACTTCCGGAGGAGATCAATGCAGTTCATAGTGATGGAAGCGTAACATCTGTAAACGTCAAGTGGCCGAATATACCGGATACCGGTGCAGCGGGAGAATATGAAATTGTTTCTGATCTTGGGGCAAAAGCTAATATTGTCGTATATGAAATTACAGCTGTGGAGCCTGTAAACTTAACAGTTTACGGTGAAGCGGAGGCGGTTTTACCGAAACGGGTAAAAGTTACTTATTCAGACGGGCTGACAGGTTTTGAACAGGTTACCTGGAACGGTATGGAAGGGATGATAGAATACTCAGATTGTAAGGTTACTGCCAATATAACATATGAGGAAAGCAAAGATTTGTTAGATGCATCCGCATTTTCCATCGCTTCTACCGCTAGCTTTACCAGTAATTCAACGAGACAAATAGCAAATGTGCTTGATGGAGATCTTGCCTCCTGCTGGGACAACCGGGTAAAGAACTCCACGTCACTCAACTATGATATTATGGTGGCAGGTGATACATCTTTGGAGGATACGTATATTGAGTTTACCTGGGAGGAATATCAGACCCTGAACGCTATGGATCTGTACTTTGTTATCGGGGAAACACTTCCGGATGTGATAGAGGATGCGGGTTATTATAGTATGAATACGATGGCTCCGCGTATCGCATCGCTTCCAGGAGATATTAAGGTATACTACTGGGATGGAATGAGTTGGAAAGCGGCGGCAAATACAGAGATAACTTTTGCAGAAGAAAGTCTGAAAGCAACTAGCCTTTCCTTTGATACAGTTACTACGGATCGAATACGGATCTATATGTTTAATGCGACGCCACATACAGAGGACGGTACTATTCAGTTGGCTGAGATTGACGCTTTTGCAAAATAAGCGAGAAAGTCGGCAGAATATTGCTGGAAATGTATTCATATTCTGCCGGCATATTAGATACCTGAAAATAAATGTTTGTGTAGGATTGCAAAAATTTTAGTTCTGGTTTATCTAGAGGAAGAGGGATAGAACGTGTTTTTGAAAAAAATGAGTTATGTAGGAAGTATAGTTTTCAGTCTGCTGATACCAATCTCCGGGTTGGCATTGGAATTGGATTTACCTGCAGAAAATGCGACTGAAAAGAAAGCAGTCTCGATTATGCAGGATTTTCTGGAAAAAGATTATGACGCTGTGTTTGAGGAATGCAGTTTGGAACTTGTAGGGGCGTTAGGGGGATATCCTTCTTCCCTGGAGAATTTGTGGCTTTCCCTGGAAAACAGCTACGGATCGGTTCTGGAAGTGACAGACGTGAATTATGTAGAAAACGAGACGCTTATGTCTGCCAATTTTACTTTAAGCTATGAGAAAAATGAGGTGATATTTGGCATTACGCTGGGGACAAATGATGAGCTGAACAATGTCGGGCTTGTGTCTGTAAAAGCGAAAGAGAATCCGGAAAAAGAAGCAGAAACGAAAATAAAATTTGCGTTTCCAGAAACAGATTCTTTTGGTCTCCTGATTTTTAATAAGGATGTCTCAGACGAACTGCTCCAAAACGTCTTCGATCATGGAATGGGATATTTGTCCGTACAGCAGGAAAAGACGGAGGATTCTATTCCGGATATACTCAAGCTGCTGAAACAGGAAAGCGGTAGAATACAACGTATCGTCTTGATTGGTGAAGAGTCAGAGAAAGAAGAATTGCTGCGTATCGCCAGTGAGATGGAAGATCCTTTTGATAAGGATGTTTTGTTGATTGGTGAGGAGGGGAATATCTGTCTGTATCTGGATGGGTATGCACAATTTGATACGGTGGAAAAGGCAGTTGGAGAAATTTTAAATAGTTACAAATAGTTTAAAAATATTTATTTAAACAAAGACTGTGAAAAAAGTCTGTAAAAGTTTGAATATCAGGTCTTCTATGATAAAATCTAGTTCATAGAAGGCCTTTTATTATGGCAAAAAGAAAAAGAAACCAGTATAGCATTTTTTTAAATTCATAAAGATTATCTTAAATCTTAAGAATCTACTTGGTTCATGAGAAGAAATGATTTATACTGTTGGTAGCGAGGGAACTGTTACCAAAATACCGATTTTGGGGTAGCCCCTGAACTGAGGGAGAAGGAGTGAGCAGAATGCGCATATTGGATGCCCTGACAGCGGCAAAGGCGGGACAGAAGAAAAAGAAAAGAACATATGAGTTGCAGACCGTCTGGAGTGAGCAGGCGGCATCGGAGGCGGTACCAAAGGAGTATCCAAGGCCGCAGATGCAGCGCAGTGAGTGGATTTGTTTGAATGGGCACTGGCATTACGCATTTACAAAAAAGGGAAACAGACCGGAGAATTTTGACGGCAGGATTCTGGTGCCGTTTGCGCCGGAAAGCAGCCGGTCCGGAGTTGGGAAAAAGCTGCATCCAGGGGAATACCTCTGGTATTTTCGTAGTGTGGAGATTCCGGAGGTTCCAAAAGGCAAGCGTCTTTTGCTGCATTTTGGGGCAGTGGATGAGCGATGTATTGTCTGGTGGAACGGAAAGCTTCTGGGCGGACACAGAGGAGGATATCTGTCCTTTACATTTGATGTGACAGAGCAGCTGCATGAGGGAAAGAATACGATCTGGGTACGTGTGCAGGACGATACGGACAAGGGCCAGGCGGCACGCGGAAAGCAGACGCTGGCTCCGGAGGGAATGTTTTATACGGCAGTAAGCGGCATCTGGCAGACTGTGTGGCTGGAATGGGTTCCGGAAAATTATATCGAGAATATAAAGATTACGCCTCGGTTTGATGAGGGAGAGGTGAAGCTGGAGCTGACGATGACGGAGCCGCTGGATGTGGCGGTGCTGGTCAGCGGCAGGTGGAGTTCTTATCTGCACCAGATTCCGGCATCGTCGTTTGTGGCGGCGGAAAGAGGGGCAGAGGGCAGATGCAGCGTATATGCAGGAGAGCAGATTGAAAAGGTAATGGCAACGACGGTGATTACGCTGCCGGAGGTTCATGTGTGGAGCCCCGAGGATCCTTTTTTGTATGATCTGGTGATTCGTGCGGGTGAGGACACGATAAGAAGCTATTTTGCTCTGCGTAAATTTTCGACAGGGCACGATAAAAACGGGATTGCACGGCTGTTTTTGAATAATAAGCCATATTTTGTGAACGGGGTACTTGACCAGGGGTACTGGCCGGAGAGCCTGTACACGCCGCCCTGTGACGAGGCGATGGTATTCGATATTACCAAGATGAAAGAGCTTGGTTTTAATATGTTACGCAAACACGTGAAGATTGAACCGATGCGCTGGTATTATCACTGTGACCGTATCGGCATGCTGGTGTGGCAGGATATGGTAAACGGAGGCGGACCACTGGATTTGAAACGCCTGTGCTATCTGCCGACCGTGTTGCCGCCTGCGGGCACGCAGGTGAAGGACAGCCATTACAGTTTTTTCGCAAGGACTGATAAACAGGCCCGCGCGCAGTGGCTGGAGGAATGTATTGCGGCAGTGATGCAGCTCTATAATTGTCCCTGTATCGGCATGTGGGTGCCGTTTAATGAAGGTTGGGGACAGTTTGACGCGCTGCGCGTGACTAAAAAAATAAAACGTGAAGATCCTACGCGTCTGGTGGACCATGCAAGCGGCTGGTTTGACCAGGGAGGCGGGGATATTCGGAGTGTCCACAATTATTTCCGGCCGCTTCGGGTACAGAAAGGCAGGCGTCCTTTTGTGCTCTCGGAATATGGAGGGTATTCCTGTCCGGTTCCGGGCCACATGTATGCAAGCGTTTCTTATGGATATCGCTCTTATCAGAACGTGGAAGAGTTTGCGGAGGCTTTTGTGCAGCTCCAGAAACAGATACGCGCGCTGGAGCAGGAGGGACTTGCAGGAGCCGTATATACGCAGGTGTGCGATGTGGAAGAAGAGATCAATGGCCTGTACACGTATGACCGGAAAATCTGCAAGGTGAAAAAGCGCGACGCGGACCGTATTTATAACAAAAAATGAAGATAATTTGACAATAATTTGTCTTGTGAGAGATCAGGCAAAATTATAAGATAGAAAACAGTACAGGAGACAGGATATGAAAAAAATGCTGTTTGTGTACAATCCCAGATCAGGAAAGGGATTGATCAGGAACCATCTTTCAGCAATTCTGGAGCTTTTTTCAGCAAATGGTTATGAGATAACGGTATATCCGACGAAAAAAGGTCTGGATGCCAGCGATATTATAAAAAGATGTGCCGGGGATTACGACGAGGTGGTCTGCAGCGGCGGCGACGGCACGCTGGACGAGGTGGTAAGCGGGCTGATGCAAAGCGGAGTAAAGCGGACCATCGGTTACATACCGGCGGGCAGTACGAATGATTTTGGAAACAGTCTCGGTATTCCGAAGCAGATGGAGCAGGCTGCAGAGCTGATTGTAAAAGGAGATCCTTTTGCATGTGATATCGGTAAATTCAATGATGCGTATTTCGTTTATGTGGCGGCTTTCGGTTTTCTGACCGATGTTTCCTATCAGACGAATCAGGAGCTGAAAAACATGCTGGGCCATACTGCCTACCTCCTGGAGGGCATGAAGCGGGTGGGAAGCTGGAAGAGCTATTTCCTTCGGATAGAGAGCGAGGAATTCACCGATGAGGGAGAGTTCATGTATGGGATGGTTTCCAATTCTACCTCAGTGGCGGGCATCCGTGGGCTAACCGGGAAAAATGTGGAGCTGAATGACGGGCTGTTTGAGGTTATGCTGGTACGCACGCCTCAGAATCTGGCTGACTGGCCGGAGGTTATTACGGCGATTCTGATGAAGGATGAGACAAGCAAAAATGTCGTGCGGTTTAAAACAAAGTATCTTAAAATAACATCAGCGCTTCCGGTGGCATGGACACGGGACGGCGAGAATGGCGGAGAGCATACAGAGGTGGAGCTTTGGAATCTTCCAGAAGCGATTGAGATTATGACGGGGGCTTCGCCGGATTCACAGCTGCATGTAATTCCCAGCTAAAAAGAACAGCGTACGCTCTGTCAGGCCTGTTTCTGTAGAATTGAAAGAGAGTTGAGAGAAAAGGGGGATTTCATGTTTTATGCAGGTATTGACCTCGGTACTTCGGCTGTCAAGCTTCTTTTGATGGACGAATCCGGGAAGATTCACAAGATTGTATCGAAAGAGTACCCGATTTATTTTCCCAATCCGGGCTGGTCTGAGCAGAATCCGGAGGACTGGTATGAGCAGACGATGGCAGGATTAAAAGAGCTGTTCGCAGACTGTGACCGGAGCCAGGTTGCGGGGATCAGTTTTGGCGGCCAGATGCACGGCCTTGTGATTCTTGACGATAAGGATCAGGTGATCCGGCCGGCGCTTCTGTGGAACGATGGGCGTACATACGAAGAATGTGATTATCTGAATCAGGTGATCGGAAAGGAAAAGCTGTCGGAATATACGGCAAATATTTCATTTACCGGTTTTACAGCGCCGAAGCTTCTCTGGGTTAAAAATAAAGAGCCAGAACATTTTGCAAGGATTGCAAAGATTATGCTTCCGAAGGATTACATTGCCTACCGGCTTTCCGGTGTGCACTGTACGGACGTATCAGATGCATCGGGCATGCTGGTCTTTGATGTAAAGAACCGGTGCTGGTCGAGAGAAATGCTCGAGATTTGTGGTGTGTCGGAAGCACAGATGGCAAAGGTATACGAGAGTTACGAAGCAGTGGGGACCGTTCTTCCGGCGATTGCAAAAGAACTTGATATTCCGGAGCAGGTAAAGATTGTGGCAGGAGCCGGAGACAATGCGGCAGCAGCAGTCGGTACCGGAACAGTCGGGGACGGCATGTGTAATATATCCCTTGGAACGAGTGGTACGATCTTTATTTCATCGAAAAAGTTCGGCGTAGATAAGTTTAATGCGTTACATGCATTTGCACATGCAGACGGGCATTATCATCTGATGGGATGTATGTTGAGTGCGGCTTCGTGCAACAAATGGTGGATGGATGAGATTATCGGCACAAAAGACTATGCCGGTGAGCAGAAACAGATTGAAAAGCTGGGCGAAAACCATGTGTATTTTCTGCCGTATCTGATGGGAGAACGTTCGCCTCATAACAATCCGAATGCGCGTGCGACCTTTATTGGAATGACGATGGATACGACGAGAGCCGATATGACGCAGGCTGTACTGGAAGGCGTGGCATTTGCGTTGCGGGATTCACTTGAAGTGGCCAGGGCACTTGGCATTCAGATTGAACGCACAAAGATCTGTGGCGGCGGAGCAAAAAGTCTTCTGTGGAAGAAGATTATTGCCAATGTACTGAACCTGAAAGTCGATGTGATTGAGAGCGAGGAAGGTCCGGCTCTTGGCGGTGCGATGCTGGCAGCCGTTGCCTGCGGAGTGTTTGCATCGGTGGAGGATGCGGCAGAAAAGCTGGTGCGGATTGTGGACACAGTAGAACCCGAGGCAGCGTTGGTAGAAAAATATGAGGCAAGGTATGCACAGTTTAAACAGATTTATCCGACGTGCAGGCCGCTCTTTGAAGCGTTGTTGTAGTGAAAAAGGATAAAGTCAGGGCCGGTATCTGATGACCGGAAATTCCGGACTGACCGTAAGATAGAGGAAACAAAAGTGTACTGTGTACACTTCAATGATATAAAAAATAAGAATCAGGAGGATAAAAAGATGAACAATATTCCAAAAGTAAAAATTGGAATCGTGGCCGTAAGCCGTGACTGTTTCCCGGAGTCTCTGTCTGTGAACAGAAGAAAGGCTCTGGTGGAGGCTTACAAGGCAAAGTATGATGCAGCAGATATTTATGAATGTCCGGTGTGCATCGTTGAGAGTGAAATCCATATGGTACAGGCGCTTGAAGATGTAAAGGCTGCTGGCTGTGAGGCGATTGTGGTTTATCTTGGCAATTTCGGGCCGGAGATTTCTGAAACACTTCTTGCAAAGCATTTTGACGGACCGGCTATGTTTGTGGCAGCAGCTGAGGAGACCGGTGATAATCTGATGCAGGGGCGCGGCGATGCGTACTGCGGCATGCTCAATGCTAGCTACAATCTGAAACTGAGAAATATCAGAGCATACATTCCGGAGTACCCGGTAGGGACGGCAGAGGAATGTGCAGATATGATTCATGAGTTTGTTCCGATCGCACGTGCAGTTGTTGGACTGAAAAATCTGAAGATTATCAGTTTTGGGCCGCGTCCGCTGAATTTCCTGGCATGCAATGCACCGATCAAGCAGCTTTATAATCTCGGCGTGGAGATTGAGGAAAATTCAGAGCTTGATTTGTTTGAAGCGTTTAATAAGCATGCGGATGACCCACGTATTCCTGATGTGATAAAGGACATGGAAGTAGAGCTTGGAGCAGGAAATAAAAAGCCTGAAATTCTTGCGAAGCTTGCGCAGTACGAACTGACGCTGCTTGACTGGGTGGAGGAGCACAAAGGGTACCGGAAGTACGTTGCAATAGCAGGCAAGTGCTGGCCGGCGTTCCAGACACAGTTCGGATTTGTACCGTGCTATGTAAACAGCCGTCTGACGGGCCGCGGGATTCCGGTGTCCTGCGAGGTAGATATTTACGGCGCACTTTCTGAGTTTATCGGAACTTGTGTGAGCGGCGATATCGTTACATTGCTCGATATTAACAATTCTGTACCGGCAGATATGTATGAATCTGAGATCAAAGGCAAGTTTGATTATACACATAAGGATACCTTTATGGGATTCCACTGCGGCAACACAAATGCGAAGAAGCTGTCTTCGTGCGATATGAAATACCAGCTGATTATGGCAAGAAGCCTTCCGGAAGAGGTGACGCAGGGCACGCTGGAGGGAGATATTGTTCCGGGTGATATTACATTCTTCCGTCTGCAGAGTACGTCAGACAATGTGCTGCGCGCATATGTGGCGCAGGGAGAGGTTCTTCCTGTGGCAACGCGGTCCTTTGGCGGTATTGGTATCTTTGCAATTCCGGAGATGGGACGTTTTTACCGTCATGTGCTGATCGAGGGTAACTATCCGCATCACGGAGCGGTGGCATTCGGTCACCATGGCAAGGCTTTGTACGAGGTGTTTAAATACATCGGTGTCTGCCCGGATGAGATCGGCTACAATCATCCGAAGCATGTACCATATCGGACAGAAAATCCATTTGCATAATCAGGCAGGAGTAAAAGTATGAAGAAGAATTTCGGAACGATGCCGGACGGTACCCCGCTGTCCCTGTATTCGTTTACCAACAAAAACAACATGACAATGGCTGTCACTGATTTAGGTGCGACACTTGTGAGCGTACAGCTTCCGGACCGGGAGGGCGTCGTGCGCGATGTGGTTCTGGGCTACGATACGCCGGAGGCTTATCTCAAGAATACATGCTATTTTGGTGCAGTAATCGGGCGTAGCGGCAACCGCATTGACCAGGGACGTTTTGAAATAAACGGGACAATGTACCAGATGTACCAGAATGACAATGAGAACAACCTGCACAGCGGGCAGGATGGTTTTGACAGACGTAAATGGCAGGTGTCTGACCTGGATGAAACAAAAAACAAGATTACTTTCACAATCGAAAGTCCCGATGGAGACCAGGGCTTCCCAGGGAATTTCCGGGTATCTGTTACCTATACGCTGACGGATGAAAATGAAATCATTCTGGCTTATGAAGGAATGTCCGATCAGGATACGGTAGCAAATCTCACAAACCATTCGTATTTCAATCTGGCGGGCCATGACGGAGGTTCGATGGAGGATCACGAGCTTTTGCTTCTGGCAAAGGCGTATACACCGGTCAGGGATGGCAAGGCAATTCCGACCGGAGAGATTGCACCGGTAGCGGGTACGCCGATGGATTTCCTTGTTGCAAAGCCAATTGGCAGGGATATAGAGGCTGATTTTGAGCAGCTGAAGTTTGTCGGAGGCTATGACCACAATTACGTGCTGTCTGAAAAGAACGGTGAGATGAAAAAAATGGCAGAGGCATACTGTGACCGCACAGGTATTGCAATGGAAGCATTTACCGACTGCTGCGGCGTACAGTTCTATGCCGGCAATTTTATCACAGATCACGAAGGCAAGGGAGGAGTCATTTACAAAAAACGGCAGGGCTTCTGTCTGGAATCCCAGTATTATCCGAACTCGATCAATCAGGAGGGCTTTCCGAAGCCGATTCTGAAGGCAGGAGAACCATACAGAACAACGACGTCCTATCGGTTCTTTGTGAAATAGCAGTTATCTGTCACTGAGAAACAGCGGAAAGTCCAGATACACGGAGGTATACTGGCCTTCCAAACTTTTCAGGTCCAGCACAACATCCTCGTGAAAGCATGATTTCAGAAGGGCCATAGTACTTTTCAGGCCGATGTATGGATTGCCTTCATCGAGGATGTTTTTTTGAAGGGCTTCCTTTATATTTGCAATCTGCGCGTAAGAGATGCCGCGCCCACTGTCATATACGTGAACGTGAACACGTTCCTCTTTTTGCGAGATATTTAAAAGAATACGACCGTCGCGGGGTGTGCGGCCGATACCGTGAACGATGGCGTTTTCAATAATAGGCTGAAGAGACATTGCCGGAATCCGGGCATCCAGGCAGTCGTCCTGGACGTATGCTTCATAGGCAATGCGCTCTCCGAAACGAAGTTTCTGGATTTCCACGTAGCGCTGGATGCTTTCCAGTTCCTCCCGGATTTTGACAATGCTGCCCACACGGGAAAGCGCATCGCGCAGGAACGTTGCGATCAGTTGCGTGGTTTTTCTGGATCGAACTGCACCTTCCAGATATTCAATGCTTGAAATCGTGTTCAGGCAGTTAAACAGAAAATGAGGGTGGATTAGCGCCTGCGTAATACAAAGTTTGCTCTGCGCAAGATGGACCTTCATCTGCATGTTCTGAAAATTAAGTTCATTTAATTTCTGTTGCATTTCTATTTTTTCATTTTTTTCTCTTGTCTGTGTTTGAAGCGTTGTAATCATACTGTAGAATGCGTGAGAAAGCACGGCAATTTCATCGGAATTCTCCGATACCTTCTGTTCCGGTCGATAGGAAAGAAATTCGGATTCTGCTTTTTGTACCTGGTCGGTGAGCTGTTCGATCGGTTCCACCATACGATTGGCAATCCGATAGCTGAACCACAAGCCAAGTGATAGCACAGCGGCAGCCAGAGCTGCGATCATTCCGGTACGCAGGACCTGCATGCGGCGGAAGGCGCGGATATTTTCGTCAATAAGCTGTTGTTCGATTCGGGAGAGAAAGCGTTCGCCGTTTTGGATCAGTTTGGCGATATGGGTTACCTGGCGGTAAAAATGCGAGGAACTGCTGCTCGGGGTGGCAAGGAAGAGCTCCAGCGCCTCCTGTAAGGATAACGCCATATGAAGTTGATCGTCAAATTGGGGATGGGCGTAATAATTCGACAGTGTTTCGGCGTAAGAGACGCACTGTTCGACAATTTTACGGCATTGTTCCGCATCCTCTTCGTAATCCGTATTGATGTAGGCAAGAAGCTGTCCCTGCAAATGGGAGATTTCTGAAAAGTAATGATTCGAAATCATTTCCTGCTCCAGCATGCGAAGGACAGAAGAATTTTCATGCCGCATAATCCCGAGCAGACACCCCATGGCTGCGGTAATCATAACTACGAGCGATATACAGCGGATCATCAGATTCGTGCGGAGACTGGTATATGTAAGTGAGAAAATGTGTTTCAAGCTTCTTCTCCTTTCTGAAGACAGTACTGTGCGACCGGAAGTCCGTAAAGCTGTCTGAAGTTCATATCAAGATATCGGCCGGAAGCAAAGCCGCAGTCAGCGGCGATCTGATTGAGGTCACTGGCGCCACGGTCCAGCTGTTCGCGCGCATGCTGCAGGCGTATTCTGAGCAGGACAGTTGAAAAGTTTTCTCCTGTTTTTTGTTTAAACAACCGTGAAAAGTAAGACTGGCTTAATCCGACTTCCTCTGCAACACAGGCTTCAGAAAGGGGCGCCGTATAGCGCGTCTGCATAATCCGTAGCGCGGTGTCAACAGAATCAGATGGAAGCTGCTGTGATCCTGAAAGATGGTGCTTCCAGATCTGGCGCAGCCACCGATGGATTCCGGATGCGCCGAAAGACAGGTCTGCAAGGGTACTCCAGATGGCAGCGATATCAAGAGCCGGCCAAAAGGTCCAAAGGGATTTGAGAAGAAGCTGTATCATCTGCTCCGGATTCTCTTTTTCAATACGATCCAGCATAGACGCTGCGCGTTCCAGCTTTTTTTCGCGGAAACGCTGTACGATTTTCTGGCGTAGTACGTTTCGTCTTTTTTTGGAAAAACAGGTTTTGCCAAGGAAAGAACCGGCCTCAAGGTAAGGCTGTTCTGGTATCGTCTGGGCGAAGAGAAGGCCTGCTTCATTTTGAAACGCATGATTTAACTGCTGATAATCGGAAAAGGGACCTGAAAACGCGAGTTTGCCGGAGGTACCGGTTTTTTTTGTACTTTGCCGGACAGCAAGACTTGTAAAGAGCCAGAAGGAAGTACGGACAGGACACTGTTTGGCAAAAGGTTTCTGCTGCAGCAAAATAGAAAGTGTACCATGGGAGACGTCAGCAATGATATGAAAGGCACTCTGAAAAATAGAATTCCAGGAGCACAGCAGGTTTAAGCTGGCTTCGTCGTCAAGTGCGGTCTGCCATTTCAGGAAAAAAGAAGATAAATGTCCGTCCTGAGGCCATCCGTAGCCGTTTTGAAGCAGTGACGGAGCGAGGCCGTTTTCTCTGAAACTGCGCAGCATATAGGGTTGGATGTAGCTGCGCATGGTTTCCAGGCCTTGGGTGATATGAGTGGTGTGTTTTGTTTTTTCTATCTGAGCAATGCATTTTTTGAGTGCTGCCTCCAGCTCTCTGTCATTGATCGGCTTCAGAAGATAGGCCTGGCAGCCAATGTCCATTGCCTGTCTGGCATAACTGAAGCGGCCGTAAGCCGTAGTAATGATCGTGTGGCCGGCGAGTCCCTGATCGGCAAGCTGCTGGCACAGCTCCAGACCTGTCCGGCCCGGGAGGTTGATATCTACCAGGAGGATATCCGGCCGGTATGTACGCATAATTTCCATTGCCTCTTCGCTGCTTGCAGCTTCGCGGACATCGGTAAATTCCGGAAAGTTAGTTGTAATCATTGAATGAAGTGCGGTTCGCGGCAATAATTCATCTTCCACAATCAGCAAAGAATACATAGTTCCTCCTCCTTGGTCAGAATGAGCTGTCAAAGTTGTCGGGTGTGATCAGCCGAAATGGTGTAGGGATCAGATCCTTTCTTTTTTTCAGATCAGATGTGCACAGCCGAACAGCAGTCCGAGGTTTGATTCTTCCTCAAGAAACTGCATGAGAACAGGCAGCCGGAGACCTTCGTCTACGGGCAACTCAAGAACCGTAAGCTTGCATTCCGGAAGGATTTTTTCAAACGTATCCCGAAAAGCGGCTATGCGGGAGGAGGCGGCCTGTGACATAAATTTGTCGGGAGTCTTTACCATGGCAGCAGACTTGCCCTCTGCAAGAAGTTCTGCCGCTTTTTTGGCTAGTTCTGCAGCGGCAGCCTGGTTGTCAATGGCAATAAACGCGTCTCTGTAATTTTCACCGGCGTCAACATCTAGCGTTACAATGGAAATATTGTGGCTTCTGGCAGATTGCAAGGCATTTTGGAGGGAATCGGAGGGCGTATCCTGCGAACGAAGGAGGATACCGTCAACGCCTGCGAGCACCGCTGTCTCGACAAGATCGGATACATCGGAATCATACTGTTCATATGGATATTCCGATAACGCGATGTGATGTTCCGCGGCTGTATCGCGCACACCCTGCCAGACGTCGTTCCAGAAAATAACGTCAGGATCAATCATAATTGCAGCAATGCGCGGATGGTGGGCGGAAAGCTCCGGACTGTCTGTTTTCCGGAAAAGAACGGTGATTCCGGCTGCCGAAAAAAGCAAAAGAGCAAGAATCAGAAAAATGTTTTGTTTTTTCATGCCGCCGTTCCCCCTGTAAAAACTAAATTGATACATTTATTATAGAAAAGCGTATATGGAAAGTCAAGGAAACGGGGAGGGGGAAGGGCTTTTGAAACCGGGCATTTTTTTGACATTTGGCAGGGACAGTGCTGAATTTTTCACAATTTGGTTCACGGACGGGAAGTTACCAGAGTTTATGTGAATGATACAGGAAAAACGGGAGACGTGGCGTATACTGGAAATTATGTGATAGTAGAACTGGCAACGAGCAATGTTCCGGGCGCATCACTTGGCACGACTCTGTATTTCGGGAAAATGAACGATATGGAGGTAAAGATTAATCATCGCCTTCCGGTGGAAGCGCTGATCACGCAGACGGAAGACCTGGTAACTGTGTCAGGAGATGTGGCATACGGAAAACGTCTTGATATTACGAGAGAAGCAAATCTTCTGGCAGATCAGTTTACAAGCGGCACGTTTGTTGATCCGGAATCGGGATTTGAGCTGAATTATCGTCTGTATATTCCGGAGGGATATGAGGAGATGGACGAGACAATGGAGAAGCTTCCGCTTGTGCTGTTCCTGCATGGCTCTGGCGAGCGTGGGTATAACAACCAATCGCAGCTTCTGGCGAATCCGAGTGCCTTGGAATTTGCCCGTGAAAAAGCGCAGGAAGTACATCCGTGTTTTGTTCTTGCACCGCAGAATCCGGTGGTAACAGAAGCCTGGACAAAAGACATTGGAACAGAAGAGGTTCCGGATTATGCGATTACGCCGCAGCTTCAGGCTGCAAAACATCTCGTAGATGGAGTGATTAAAAATTATAATGTGGATTCTTCACGTATTTATGGTTCGGGACTTTCCCAGGGCTCCAAAGGGATTGCACGTCTCTCTATGGATTATCCGGAGCTTTTTGCAGCGCAGATCAACTCTTCTGGAGTGGATAAATATTATTCCAGCGAAGACGTAGCCGCGATCGCAGGAAAAAGCATTTGGTTCCTGAATGCAGTGGATGATCCCACCAATCCTTCTGAGGATGTGAGAACACTTGTGGCTCAGCTGGAGGAAGCCGGCGCTGTCACTGTACAGAATAAAGAGGACAGAGGCTGGAACGGATGGCTTCGCGGAGAAGATGCGGCGGCCTTGGCTCTGGGAGAATGGGATGAGGCGAAGGCTGCGGGCGCAGAAATACTTTACACAGAATATATTGCCGGTACGGTTGTTCCGAATGCACATTGGTCATGGATGGCTAATTTCAGCAATGCGTCAGTCCGTGAATGGCTTTTCAGCCATACGAATCCGAATCCGTATACAGTGGACTGATACGAAAATATTCTTTTTAATATCCTTTTTTGCACCGGTCAGAACAAAAACAGATAGTCCAAGGACAAATATTTAGACATTACTTTTCAGGCCGGATGAAGTAAAATAAAAACATGAGATGCGCGCACTCTGAGAAACGGAAAACAGAATAAAAAATAGAAGAAAATATGTAACATAAATAATGACAGAAAGAGACGAGGTGCATGTATGAAAAGAAAACATATTACAGCAGCAGTTTTGATAGCCAGCCTGGCGGTTTCTTCCATGATGGCAGGTACGGCATATGCCGCAACAGAGCCGACAACAACCGTAGCGCAGGGTGAGCTGCGTGGTTTTATGGATGGCGATGTTTACACATTCCTGGGAGTTCCCTATGCGTATGTTCCGGAAAGATTTGCCCTTCCGGAGGACCCGCAGCCGTGGGAAGGCGTTCGTGCAGCACAGGCATTTGGACCAATCTGTCCGATTCCGGATCAGACATCTGTTGGCGGTGATGAGCTTGTATGGCCGCATCGTTACTGGATTCAGAATGAAGATTGCCAGGTGTTGAATATCTGGTCGCATAATATTGATAAAGAGGCAAAACAGCCGGTTATCGTTTATATGCATGGCGGCGGATATAAGAACGGCTCTTCCATCGAAGGCGTTGCTCACGACGGAAGAAATATTGCGGAATATGGAGATGTTGTATTTGTATCTCTGAACCATCGTCTGAATGCCCTTGGTTATCTGGATCTGTCTTCTTATGGCGGAGATTTTGAATATGCCTGCAACCTGGGAGACGAGGACCTGATTCAGGCTCTGAAATGGGTCAACGAGAACATTGAAGCCTTCGGCGGTGACCCTGATAATATCACGATTATGGGTCAGTCCGGCGGTGGAAGAAAAGTACAGGGTATGCTTCGGTATGCAGACTGTGAAGGACTGGTAGACAAGGTTGTTTCTGAGAGTACTTCCTATCTGACTCCGATGCCGAAGGATCAGGCAAAGGAAGTTGCTGACAAAACATTGGAAATCCTCGGACTGGACGAGTCCAACATCGAGGAGATCAAGACAATTTCTTACCGCGAGCTGGATGACGCAGCAGAAGCGGCCCTGAATGAAATGGGTCTTGCATGGGTTCCGGTTGAGAACGAAGGAAGACTGGCTGATGAATTCCTTGACTGGACGGCAGACGTTCCATTGATCGTTGGTTCTGTATTTACAGAGAGCAGCGGAAATATGAGCACCGGTATCGGCTGGGCAGACCACAATAAGAACGAATGGACCGATGAAGAGGTTCAGGAGAAGCTGACAGAACAGTATGGTGAGAATGCACAGGCTGTTGCAGACGCATTTTCTGCCCTTTATCCGGACAAAAAGCTTGCAGACGCATACTACCTGGCACCAAGAGGAGTTTCCTACAGAAATGGTGTGAAGGAAGTTGCAGCCAAGAAGGTAGAAACCGGAACCGCTCCGGTATATAATTACATGTTTACTTATGAGATTCCGGTTAACGGCGGTACTACTGCATTCCACTGCGTTGATATTATGTATTATCTGCATAATATTGAGATTCCGATCGTACGGATCGCTTCCGGCGGACCGGAGAATCAGGATGCACTGGATCTGCAGGATCGCATGGCAAGCGCACTGGTGAATTTCGCTTATACAGGAGACCCGAGTACGGACGAACTGAAATGGGAGCCGTATACTCCGGAACAGCCGTACGCAATGCGCTGGGATGTTGAGAGCAAATGCCAGATTCTTGATGATGCAGAACTTCTTGCAGCAGCAACCAAATAAGAGATTTTTATAGCAAAAAAAGGAAAAAACAGATATAATAGAGACGGAAGGGTAAAGCCATTTTAGGTTTTGCCCTTTGGTTGTATTATAAAATAAATTTGGGGGAAACGGCATGAAAAAGGAGATGGCAATGTTGGCAGCAGGCGTTATTTTGTTTACAGCAGGCGAAATATGGCTGCTGGCCGGAGAAACGTATGATGGAGCGTCGGTCCCGGAGCGGAAGATTACGTTTGTTGCTCCAATGGCGAACTCGGGATACTGGGGAATTACAGCCGGGGGCCTCCGAGACAGAGCAAGTGAGTATGGAATCCATGTAAAATGTATTGGCTTTGCGGAGCTGGATGTGGAAAAACAGGTCTATGCGCTTGAAAATGCAATACTTTCTGGCGTGGATGGCATTATAACCGCTCCGAATGAGGTGACGCCGGAATTTCAGAAAGTCGTCATGGAGGCAGAAGCAGCAGGGATTCCCGTTGTGTTTGTAGACAGCAATGCAAAAAGTCTGGCGTGCACCTGTTATGTGGGGGCAGACAATTTTCAGGCGGGAAAGCGTGCAGGAGAAAAACTGGCCGCAGCGTGCGGAGGGAAAGCGGAAATTGCCGTGATTACTTCTTTTAGCAGCAGTACGAATCAGCTGGATCGAACAGAGGGCTTTCAGGAGGCTCTGAAGGAGTATCCGGACATGAAAATCACAGAGGTTTTGGAAGGCGAGTCCAACAGGGTTCTTTTAAATGAAAAGGTTTCCAGACTTTTGGAGGAACACCCGGAAATTACTGCATTTTTTTGCGCAGAGGGATATGGATCAAGATGTATGTGCCTGCTCCGGGAGAAAAATGAAGAAAGCTACAAAGATTTCAAAATCGTGACCTTTGATTCCACGGATGCAACAACGAGAGCAGTAGAGCAGGAGATCGTAGAGGCGACGATTGTTCAAAATCCGCGCGAAATGGGGATTCGGGCCATGGATGTCATGTATCAGCTATTCGAAGAGGGACTGGGAGAAGTGGAAGACCAGTACGTTGATGTAATGGTAGTTGACAAAGAAAATGTACAGGATGTTTCTTATATAAGGCGGGAGGATATACCATGGCAGTTGTATTGAGGCAGATGATTAAGAAAAATGAAATAAATACACTTCGAAAAGAATTTGTCTGCTATCAGGGCATGATCCTTGGAATTGCTCTTATTATGAATATAGCGGCGCTTTTTGTTCTCCTTGGAAAAGATTACAGCTATTCGAATGTGATGCGTCAGGTGGTCAGCCTGAATTCTTATTATATGCAGCTGGAAAAGACAGAACAGGCGGTTCAGTCATACGTTGCGAATGGTGATAAAGAAGCAGAAGAAGCCATGCATGATCAACTGGCGTTGCTGTCCACACAGATGGACAGGCTGAAGACAATGGGAGTCAGTGTTGATTTTCAGCGGAATATTGCGGATATTGCAGGAATGCAGGAAAAAGGCATGGCGCTGATCTCAGAGATTGAAGAAGAAATGTCAGGAAATCAGACAGTGTTTACAAAAAAGGTATATGGTGAGATTCAGGAAAAATATGAGAAGATTTCGGACATCTATGCAAGAATAGACGGAGAATTTAAACAGCTGCATTTGCAGCTCCTGAGTTTTGCGAGCGGCAAGCTCGATAAATTTGTACGTACGGGAAATTTTTATTATTTGGTTTTTGCCGGTTTTTTGAG
Organism: bacterium 1XD42-54; assembly: GCA_003612585.1. Lineage (GTDB taxonomy): Bacteria > Bacillota > Clostridia > Lachnospirales > Lachnospiraceae > Choladousia. The sequence goes on along the minus strand of RAZH01000001.1, from coordinate 306,742 downwards.
TATATTGATGATCTATGGAATTGTATGGGGAAAATATTTGCGTGAAAGGATTGTTACACCGGTTCAGATACTGACAAGAGCGGCAGAACAGATCCGGGATGGAAAGCTGTTCGGACAGAAGGCTGTTGTCTTAAAAGAAAAGACATGCCAGGAAATATCCGTTCTTGTATATGTGTTTAATATGATGGTTGAACAGATGAAAGAAAAATTCCGTATTATGGAGGAGGATGCCAGAACCAAAGTAGCGCTTCGGGAACAGGAATTGGAAAACCTGAGGATTACAAACCTTTTGCGTACCAGTGAGCTTCGCGCTTTGCAGCGGCAGATGAACCCGCATTTTCTGTTCAATACGATGAATATGATTGCCAAAAATGCATATATGGAAGGCGCAGAAAAGACGGTAGATCTGCTGCAGAGAACAGCGTATCTGCTTCGGTACAGTCTGGATTATATGGACAAGGCAGTGACGCTGGATCAGGAGATCGAAATACTTGGAGATTATGTGTATTTGCAGGAACAGAGGTTTGGAAAAAGAATCCGTTTCCGTTTTGAACTGGATGAGAGATTTCATCAGACGAGGGTTCCATGTCTGATTCTGCAGCCGCTTGTAGAGAACAGCATCATTCACGGTGTTGGTTCCTATGTAAAAGACGGACAAATTGTGATAAAGACGCAGTATTTGGAAGCGCAGAAGGAAGGTCTGATTCTGATTTCTGATAATGGAGAGGGAATACCGGAAAAGGAACTGGAAGCGCTGCGGAAAAAATTGTCGTCTGAGAGGGAGAAGCAGGAACGGGTCGGTTTGGCAAATGTATATCAGCGTCTGACCATTTTTTTTGAAGGGGCAGCTGAATTTGAAATAGAAAGCAGAGCAGGGGAAGGTACACAGGTGTTGATTCGCATTCCGGTAGAGAGCTGACTGGAAAAGGAGGGAACGAATGATACGGATTCTGATTGCAGATGATGAAGAAATAGAATGCAGAGGTCTGGAAATGATGCTTCAGAATAATTTTCAGGATATTGTCGTGCTGCCGAGCGTTTATAATGGCGTAGATATGGTAAAATGTGTGGAAAATGACAAACCGGATCTTTTGATTGCAGACATTAATATGCCGGGGCTGAATGGACTGGAAGCCCTTGAGCTGCTGCGGGGCAAGGCATTTGACACAAAAGTGATCATTAACACGGCATACAGCGATTACGAATTTATCCGTCAGGCACTGCTTCTTGGCGCGAATGATTTTCTGGTGAAACCGGTGGACGAAAAACGGCTGGTATCTGCTGTGGCGCGTGTTCTCGGAAATATGATCAGTGAGAAAAAGGAGTTTCTTAAAATAGAAGAAGCGCAGATTCAGATGAAAAGTATGCAGAAAGCTCTGGGAAATGAACTGCTCTCTTCGATTTTACTCGGCCAGTTGAATGTCGAAAATTTTCAGATCTGGCTTTCTAATCTGGGCAGAGTGTTTCAGGGAGGAATTTTGGTGGCGGTCAGACTGGAGCGACAGGAACTTTTGGCGCAGAATCAGGATGCGGAGAAAGGGGAAAATACGCCAGAGAACGGGGCGAAAAGGCTGGACGATCTGCTGGAGCATATCGGGTTTCATGCGCTGGAACAGTTGCAGCGTTTTTGCACACTTCAGTATAAAGTGTACAAAGGTCTCTTATATTTACTGATTTTTCCCGGAGGTCAGATCAGTGAAAAAAATTACCGCGTATGGCTGGAAAAACTGCTGGAACGGCTGCAAAAGGAAATTGCAATAAGACCGGGCGTATCGTTTGTCTGTGGGGTGAGCAGATGGAAGGAAAAGCTTGAGAAAATGACAGAAACGCCCGGAGAATGCCGTGCGGCACTGAAAGGGAATTCGGAAGGTACCATATGCTTTTTTGAAGGAGGATATTCTGATTCTGTATATATGGATGCGAAAGAGATTGCAGGTGCCCTGGCGTGTGAACATATGAGTCAGGTATATGATAGCATAAACAGGCGAATCACATTTCTGAAGGAACAGGAGTACAGCATAGAACAAATCCGTATGCATCTGGCTCTTTTCATACAATTATGTGCCGAACTTTTGAATACGGAACACCGGTCCGGGATTTCCTGGAGACGTTTGCTGGAACGTTTCCGGGAAAAAGAGGAGGGAGAGGTGCTGAATGCAGCCGTACAGATGCTGGAGGAAATAGCAGAGGATTCTTTTCGGGGAAAGGAATATAATTCGTATGTAGAGGAGGCGGTTTTGTACCTTGAAAAAAATTACAGAAATGATATTTCACTCGGAGAAGTGGCAGAAAAACTGGGAATCAGCTCTTTTTATCTGAGCCGTCTTCTGACACAGGAGCTGGACCGCAGCTTTGTGGAGCTTCTGACGGATATCCGTATTGATCATGCGATTGAACTTTTAAAAACAGAAGACAGCATTGCAAAGGACATCGGAAAGCAGGTCGGATATTTGTCGCCGAATTATTTTCACAAGCTGTTTAAAAAGAATACAGGAATGACGGTGAGTGAAATGCGCAGGCTGCTCAAGCAGCAGGGATGATTCAGGCAAAATAAATAACCGTGCTTTGTTTTCCAACACTATTTTGTAAAAAACATTGAAATCCCGGCTGCATCCGATTTTTTGCTTGATTTTTACAGTGAGATAGAGTATTTTAAATGCAGGTGACAAGGGCGTTCCACATAATCAGTGCTGGAATGCCCTGTTTTTAGATAAGGGGCACAGCCTGGGATGCGGGATGCTGGCCACAAATATCAAAGGAAAAGAGGAGAAGCTTATGAGCGAGTATTATAACGTAGCCAACATCTTCGGCGAAGATGTATTTACGGACAAGGTAATGCAGGAACGTCTTCCGAAAAAGGTTTACAGGGCGTTGAAAAAGACCATTGAAGAGGGTACGGAGCTTGATCTGGCGACAGCAGACGTGATTGCAGCGGCCATGAAAGACTGGGCAATCGAAAAAGGCGCAACCCACTATACACACTGGTTCCAGCCGCTTACCGGCGTGACAGCGGAAAAGCACGACTCGTTTATTACAGCCCCGAATCCGGACGGAACGATTCTGATGGAGTTCTCCGGAAAAGAGCTGATCAAAGGGGAGCCGGACGCATCTTCTTTTCCGTCAGGCGGACTGCGGGCGACGTTCGAGGCGAGGGGCTATACAGCTTGGGACTGTACGTCTCCGGCATTTGTGAGACATGATGCAGCGGGAGCGATTCTCTGCATTCCAACGGCCTTTTGTTCTTATACGGGAGAAGCACTGGATCAGAAAACGCCGCTTCTGCGTTCGATGGAAGCGATCAATGTGCAGTCTTTGCGTTTGCTGAGGTTGTTCGGAAATACGACCTCCAAAAAGGTGACGCCGTCTGTTGGACCGGAACAGGAATATTTCCTGGTAGATGAAAAAAAATTCCTTCAGAGAAAGGATCTGATTTTTACAGGAAGAACGCTGTTCGGCGCCATGCCGCCGAAGGGGCAGGAGATGGATGATCACTATTTCGGAACAATCCGTCAGCGTATTGCATCCTTCATGAAGGATGTCAACGAGCAGCTGTGGAAGCTTGGAGTATCTTCGAAGACACAGCACAACGAGGTGGCTCCGGCACAGCATGAGTTGGCCCCGATCTACGCAGAGGCCAACGTTGCGGTAGATCACAACCAGATCATTATGCAGACACTCAAGAGAGTGGCGTGTCAGCACGGTATGAAATGTCTGCTCCATGAAAAACCGTTTGCGGGTGTGAACGGGTCCGGTAAACACAATAACTGGTCCATCACGACGGATGACGGCATCAACCTTTTGGAGCCGGGTAAGACACCGCATGAAAATATACAGTTTTTGCTTGTGCTGACCTGTATTTTAAAGGCAGTAGATATCCATGCAGACTTGCTTCGTGAATCAGCCGCTGATCCGGGGAACGACCACCGTCTCGGTGCAAATGAGGCGCCGCCGGCGATTATCTCCATCTTCCTTGGCGAACAGCTTGAGGATGTATTTACGCAGCTGATCAGCACCGGAACGGCAACGCATTCGATCAAAGGGGGCGTGCTGGAAACTGGTGTCAAGACGCTTCCGAATCTTGCAAAGGATGCGACAGACCGTAACAGGACTTCACCGTTTGCATTTACAGGCAATAAATTTGAATTCCGTATGGTTGGTTCCCGCGATTCCATCGCCTCTCCGAATATTGTATTGAATACGATCGTGGCGGAAGCATTTTCAGATGCATGTGACGTGCTGGAAAAGGCAGAGAATTTTGATGAAGCAGTGCATGACCTGATCAAGCAGTATGCGAGAGATCATCAGAGAATTATCTTCAACGGAAACGGCTATTCGGATGAGTGGGTAGAAGAAGCGGAAAGAAGAGGCCTTCCGAATATTAAATCCATGGTAGAAGCAATTCCGGCCCTGACAACGGAAAAGGCGGTTCAGCTGTTTGAAAAATATGGCGTATTTACAAAAGCCGAGCTACAATCGCGTGAAGAGATTAAGTATGAGACGTATGCCAAGACAATTAATATTGAAGCAAAAGCGATGATCGACATCGCGAGCAAGCAGATCATTCCGGCTGTAATTAAATATACAAAGAGCCTTGCAGATACGGTAAATGCGGTTGTGCAGGCAGGAGCGGAGGCTTCTGTTCAGATCGAGCTTCTGAATGAAACGAGCGCGCTGCTTTCTGATACGAAGGTTGCACTGGCAAAGCTGATTGATGTGACGGCACAGGCCGGACGGATGTCAGAAGGACCGGAGCAGGCAGCGTATTTCCGTGATGCTGTTGTACCTGCCATGGAAGAACTTCGTGCACCGGTAGATGAACTGGAAATGATTGTCGATAAGGAAATGTGGCCGATGCCGTCGTATGGCGATCTCATTTTCGAGGTATAGATTTTTAGGAACGGTGTTTGAAATTACATAAATGTGATAGGAATGTTTTCTTCGCGAAAACACTCCAGAACAAAAGGAACAGGCTGTTTTATAAGAGTCTGTTCCTGTTTTTTTGCTCGAAATCGTGTGTTTGGGCACTTTTTTTTACTATTTTTTTCCTTTTAGTGCAGATTACACAATTATGATTGATTTTTTTTGGCAACTATATTAAAATAATACCAGTTCGTTAAAAATGAAAAAAATATATTAATTGGGGCAGTTTTATCCGGTGCAGCGAGGCACCGGACAGAAGATAGCGAAGACGGTAAAGGAGGATGTACGAGTGATTTCGAATCAGGTTTTACAGACAACATTAGACGGATTGAAAGGCATCAGCAGAGTTGATTTGTGTGTGCTCGACACAGAGGGCGTTATGCTGGCTACGACGTTCCCGGAAGCAGAGGCGTTTCGGGATTCAGTGCTGAGTTTTGTAAACTCTCCGGCAGACAGCCAGGTGGTCTCCGGCTGTCAGTTTTATAAAGTGTTTGATGAGCATCAGCTGGAATATATTCTGTTGGCCAATGGCAACAGCGACGATGTACACATGGTGGGCCGGATGGCTGCATTCCAGATTCAGAATCTCCTGGTTGCATATAAGGAGCGTTTTGACAAAGATAATTTCATCAAGAATCTGCTTCTTGATAACCTGCTTCTGGTAGATATTTACAATCGCGCGAAAAAGCTTCATATTGATACAGAAGCGCGCCGTGTTGTTTTTATCCTGGAGATTAACAACGAAAAAGAAAACAGCTCTCTGGAAAGCGTTCGCTCTCTGTTCAGTTCGCGTTCAGGAGATTTTATCACAGCCGTTGATGAGAAGAGTATTATTGTTGTAAAGGAGCTGGCGCCGCAGGATGGCTATGCGGAGATGGATAAGATAGCAGAAGTGATTCTCGGCTCTTTGGGAGAAGAGAAACGGAAGGATGCGCTCATTGCCTACGGTACCATCGTCGGTGAGATCAAAGAAGTATCGCGTTCTTATAAAGAAGCGCGCATGGCGCTCAATGTCGGCAAGATTTTCTTTGCGGAGCGTCCTATTATTGCGTACAGCTCGCTCGGGATTGGCCGTCTGATCTATCAGCTTCCGATTCCGCTTTGCAAGATGTTTATCAAGGAGATTTTTGAAGGAAAATCGCCGGATGATTTTGACGAAGAGACATTGGTTACGATCAATAAGTTTTTCGAAAACAGCCTGAACGTTTCCGAGACCTCCCGTCAGCTTTATATTCACCGCAACACACTGGTTTACCGCTTGGATAAGCTTCAGAAGTCCACTGGACTTGATTTGCGGGTGTTTGAGGATGCGATTACCTTCAAGATTGCACTGATGGTTGTGAAGTATATGAAATATATGGAGCATCAGGAATATTAATGAGATGGGAGCTTTCCGGATCAAAAGAGATCAGTAGTATTGGACGGAAGCTTTTACAGATAAGACACAGGAAAGAAGAGTTTACAAAAGAACGATATAGCTCTAGGATGGGGCTATATCGTTTTTTTAACGCAATTGATTGACGTACGTGTTTTTGTAAATAATAAGTAGTTATATGGCATAAAGCAGTAGTAACCCCTGCGAAAATAGAGGTTGCAAATTGGGGTAAACTATATTAAATTATGATAAGGATAGAAAGGTATACAGAAGACAGAGCATAGAAAAAAGAAGAGGAATCATGAAGGAGGCATATAAATGGCAGATTTGCCTGAACTGGAGCAGGAAGAAAAACAGGCAGAAGAACAAACGGAAGTACAGATGAATGCAGGTAAGTCTCAGTGGAATTTCTTTCTGGGCCTTTTATTGGGAGTTTTGCTGACTCTTGTTTTTATTTTTGTATTCAGTGGCGGATGGTTTCTGGCGCGGTGGCAGATGTCCGGAAATGGAGGGAATGCTTCGGAACAGGGGACAGATGTGTCAGTTTTGACAGATCCGGACACACTGTATAAGCTGAATGAGGTACAAAGCCTGATTGAACAGAATTATCTGGAAGAGGTGGATGGCAAGAATCTGGAATCATGGCTTTTCCGAGGGATTGCTTACGGACTTGGCGATCCTTATGCGGATTACTATTCAGCAGAGGAGATGGATTCCGTGATGGCTGCTGCCAAGGGCGAGTATCATGGAATTGGCGTGGTCCTTCTGGATATGGGAACAGCAGGCGGGTTTATTGTAGAAGAGGTTTATGCAGGGTCTCCGGCTGAACGGGCAGGCATACAGGTAGGTGACGTACTGCTGGGATTGGATCAGATTTCCTTTGAAGGGATGGATCTTTCTGAAGTGGTTTCTACAATCAAGCAATATCAGGATTCTTTCACATTGCATATTTTCCGGTCGGAAAATGAGAGCGAAATGGATCTTATGGTATACTGTACGGATGTGGAAATCAATTATGTGGAATATAAGCTTTTGGAAGACGGCGTCGGGTATTTGTGCTTGAGCGAATTTACGGAACGTGCGGTTGACCAGTTTTATGATGCTGTTTCAGACATGCAGGATCAGGGCATGGAACACCTGGTTGTTGACCTGCGTGATAATCCGGGCGGCCTTCTGGATGCTGTCTGTGACATTCTGGACGAGATTCTTCCGGAAGGTCTGATCGTCTATACGGAAGGACGAAGCGGAGAGCGCAGTGAGGAGCTGGCGGATAACAAACGCTCGATCACCTGCAAGGTGGCTGTTCTTGTGAATGGGAAATCAGCCAGTGCATCGGAAATTTTTGCGGGCGCGATTCAGGATTATGAAATCGGTCCGGTGATCGGCACTAAGACGTATGGAAAAGGGATTGTTCAGGCTCGGTTTATGCTGTCTGACGGTTCGTCATTTAAGATGACAACGCAGACCTACTATACACCAAAGGGTCAGAACATTCACGGAAATGGAATTACGCCGGATATTGTGATAGAATCAGAAAAAGTGTCAGAAGGAGCCTCAGATAAAACAGACGGTGGTGCAGAAACTGAAAAAAGAGGAAATCCCGCAACTGATCCGGTTTTAAAGAAAGCAATTGAAGTTCTGACACAGAAATAAATGTTTTCGAAGAAACCGTGTTTGCATACGGAAACAGAGTTTTGCAGTTTGGGAAACAGGAGAAAATGGAATGGATCATAAAATTATTTTCCGTGAATTACTGACAGATTTGAAAAATGCTGCCGATAAACAGTCAGGTGTTATTTCGAAAGCAGAAGTTCACGAAATTCTGAAAAACATGCCTCTGGAAGAAGAACATTTTTCTTTCATTTATCAGTATCTTTCGAGCCTGAGTATTCAGGTGGTGGATTCGAAAGAAGAGGTTTTGGAGCAGCCGGAGCTTGGGGGACAGAAAAGTCTCTCTCTTTATATTGAAGAACTGGCAGGTCTGACAGAGCCTCTCTCAGAAAATGAGCAGCGGCTGATGCGGGACGCCATGCAGGGAGACGAAGAGGCGCGGAAGCATTTGATTGAAAGCTATCTTCCCCTGATCTGTGAGATTGCAGGCAGCTATGAGGGGACGGATGTTTTGCCTGAGGATTTAATTCAGGAAGGGAATCTAGGGCTTCTGACAGCCATGAAGGAGATTGCGGGGATGGAAAGTCCTGCCGCATGCCGTGCGCATATCGTGAATTGCATCAACCGGGCAATGGAGCAGGCGATTGGTCAGAGCCAGGAAAAGCGGCAGTTGGATGAGGGCATTGTGAGCCGTGTCAATCATCTGAACGAGGCAGTACACAACCTGGAACGGGATTTGGAGCACAAAGTTTCAGCCGAAGAGCTTTCTGCGTATCTTGAGATGCCGCTCAGTGAGATTCGTGATCTTCTTCGAATGTCCGGAGATCAGATTGAGTTGGAAGGAAATGAAAAAAATCAGTAAATCAGTATGATTGGACCGCAGGGATGGAGGAGCAATATATGAAAAAGACAAAAATTATTTGTACCATGGGACCGAATGCAGATAACCGTGAGATTTTGAAAGAACTGGTAGCGGGAGGAATGGATATTGCGAGATTCAATTTTTCTCATGGGGATCATGAAGAGCAGAAACAGCGTTTGGATCAGCTGAAAAGCGTTCGGGAAGAAATGAAAAAGCCGATTGCGATTCTGCTTGATACAAAAGGACCGGAAATTCGGACAGGGCTTCTGAAAAACGGGAGTAAGATAAAATTAAACGAAGGCGATGAGTTTACACTGACAAGTGAAACGATAGACGGAGATGAAAAAAGAGTCAGCCAGACGTATCCGGAGCTCTCAGAGGACGTAAATACCGGCGATACGATTTTGATTGACGACGGTCTGATTGCGCTTGAGGTAAAAGAGATCAGAGGCCGCGACATTGTCTGTATCGTGAAAAATGGCGGCGAGCTGGGACAGAGAAAGGGCATAAATGTTCCGAATGTTCAGGTAAAGCTTCCGGCCATCACGCAAAAGGACCGGGAAGATATCATTTTCGGTATTTCTCAGGGAATCGACTTTATTGCAGCGTCGTTCGTGCGGGATGCGGACGCGGTAAAGGAAATCAAGGCTATTTTAAAGGAACATAACGCGGAGCACGTCGATGTCATAGCAAAAATTGAAAATGGCGAGGGTATCAAAAATATTGACCGAATTATTCAGGCCGCGGATGGAATTATGGTGGCGCGCGGGGATCTCGGCGTGGAGATTCCTGCTTATGAGGTACCCCATGTGCAGAAGATTATTGTAGAGAAATGCAACAGAAAGTATAAGCCGGTTATTATTGCAACGCAGATGCTGGATTCTATGATTCGCAATCCGCGTCCCACAAGAGCAGAGGTGACGGACGTGGCAAGTGCGATTCGCGAGGGAGCAGATGTCATTATGCTTTCTGGCGAGACGGCAGCCGGAAAGTATCCGGTGGAAGCGCTGAAAATGATGGCCCAGATTGCAGAGACTACGGAACAGTATCTGGAATATGAGTCCATGCCGGAATACCGTTCCCTGCGTGGGGATGCAAATGTTTCCAGCGCTGTGGGCGTGGCGGCTGTACGTACGGCAACGAATGTACAGGCAAAATGCATTGTAACGCCGACGATGTCAGGACAGACAGCCCGCACAATGTCAAACTTCCGTTCCAGAATTCCGATCTATGCAGTGACTCCAAACGACTGGGCACAGCGCAAGATGCAGATATACTGGGGTGTGACGCCGCTGAAAGGTTATACCGAGGATTCGACGGAGCATATTATTTCTCATGCGATGTATGTAGTGATGCGTGAAGGATATGTAGAAGAAGGAGATATGGTTGTGCTTACCGCCGGTGATCCTGCGACAAACATTGTGAAAGGCAAGGGCGCAATGACGAATACGATGCATGTGATTCAGGCGAAATAATAAGAAATTATTAATGAAATTTTGACAGGAAATTAAACAGCTTCTGCTAAACTGGATGTAAGTATGGATCATCCCAGGCGGGAGCTGTTGCTGTATCAGGGAGAATTTATTTCGGGTTGCGTGTATGGGGCAAACGATCATATGAATTTCAGGGGAAAGAGAAAGGAGCTGCAAAATGTATAATATACTGGTTTGTGATGATGACAGAGAGATTGTGGATGCGATAGAGATTTATCTGGCACAGGAGGGGTTTCGCGTATATAAGGCTTATGACGGAGAGGAAGCGCTTGACGTACTGAAAAGAGAAGAGATCCATCTTCTGATTCTGGATTTGATGATGCCAAAGATGGACGGCATTCATGCGATTATGAAGATCCGGCAGGACAGCAGTATCCCGATTATCGTGCTGTCGGCAAAGACACAGGATACAGACAAGATTCTCGGGTTGAATCTCGGGGCGGATGACTATGTTTCGAAGCCATTTAATCCGTTGGAACTGCTGGCCCGGGTGAAGTCCCAAATCCGCCGTTATACGAATTTCGGAAGTGCCGCTGATGTGGCCGAGTCAGAAAAGATTTATTCGACAGGCGGTCTTGTGATCAATGATGATCGCAAGTCGGTGACAGTGGATGGAGAACCGGTAAAGCTGACCAGGATTGAATACAACATTCTGCTGTTCCTGGTCCAGAATAAAGGCAAGGTCTTTTCAATAGATCAGATTTATGAGCAGATCTGGCAGGAGGAGGCCTTTGGCGCAGACAATACGGTTACGGTACATATCAGGCACATTCGTGAGAAGATTGAGATTGATCCGAAAAATCCGAAGTACCTCAAAGTAATCTGGGGGATCGGTTATCGGGTGGAGAACCTCTGATTTCGGGCGTACGTATCCAGATTTGACAAAGAGAGACAGCATTTGTGATATTACTTGAGAATCAGGAGGCAGATTCGTGGGAAAACTGATTTACAAAAAAAGTGTAAAGGCAATTCTCCTGGCTTTGCAGATAGCAGCTGCGGGAGTCGTTGTTTTCTGCCTTTTAAATATTGGCTTTTGGTTGGAGGACAGCTACAGCATATGGGAGATGTCCAGAAATTATGAAGAGACGGATCTGTTTTTCCGACAGGCAGATACGATCATTACGCACAAAATACGAGGAAAACAAAATGTGGCCCTGTTTGAGACGGACGGGGAGTATAATGGCAATAAGGAAATTGATATTCGTTCCTACGGGACGAGCAACAGTTCCGTGCGTGATCTGAATACTTCCTATACGTTGGCAGATCTTTTGAAATTTGCAGAGAGCGGTGGACGCGCAAGGCTTCATACGGCAATCAGCCGCGCGCTTGATGAACAGGAAAAAAGTGGACGGGAGGCAGGTGAAGTTCTGGATGAGCAATCCGATGATCTGGAAACGATCACACCTGTGACCGGCATTTCCCTTTCCGAATGCTCAAGATGGTATTCGAATCCGGCAGATTTCGTGCTCGATCTGTATCAGTCCCTGGATCGTGTCAGTGAAGAAATATATGGAAGATATCAGGAGTATACGTTTCTTCAGGATGAAGGGTGGTCTGAGGAAGCGCCGAGCAATCTCAAATATTGTATTGAGAATACGGCTACCGGAGAGATTTATACGAATACCGGACAGACCAAATACGCGGCGGCAGTAGAAGCTGTCCGGGCGGATGAAGACTTTATAAGCCTTTATGAAGGCGAGCGCAGCTTCAATATCATGACGGCAAATCCGGATAATGTTCTGAATAATTCTGCGGCTGACTGGTTTATGCAGGAACGGTTTGTCAATACAAATGAAAAGGTTTTTCTGGCAGTCAATACGGCTTATCCGGTGAGCGATGAGCTCAAAATCGGCAACGATATTTTTGCGAAGCGGGAAGGAATTGTGTTTGGCTCCCTGGCGCTTGCCGTGCTTTGTTGTCTGCTGATTGCGTTTTGTTTTGCTCTTTGTGTACTCGGGGCAGGATGGACAGAGGGCCGCTGTACCCCTACAGCTGCCCGGATTGACAGGATTCCGACAGAACTTGCAGCGGGACTTTTTCTGACCATTGGTGTATTGTATCTGATTGCTTTCCTGAACTGGTTGCCGTCTCCCGAAAATATGACAGAAAGTGAACGTGTGGCGACGTCTGTGTTCGGCGCTTCTGCCTATGCGGTATTTTTAGCAGGCAGTCTGAGTCTTGTGCGCAGAAAGCGCACGCAGACACTTTGGTCAAACAGTATCTGTCTGATGTTGCTTAGAACGTGGCGTCAGGTGACTTCAGCCCGCGCGGCGTCGGGACAGTTTCTGTTTTTTTACATTATCTTTGTTATTTTGAACTTTATTTTTCTATTGTTAGGAAACATCGGCTTTTTTCTGATGCTTGTCCTGGATGTGGCGGTGCTTTTATATCTTTTGCAGGATATGACAGGAAAGCAAAGTATTTATGAGGGGATTCATCAGATTTCAAAGGGAGATCTGGAATATAAGATTGATACAGGAGCTTTGCAGGGCGAAACGTACGAGATGGCGAAGGCAGTAAATGACATGGGCGACGGTCTGCAAAAAGCCGTGGAAGCGATTATCAAAAATGAGCGTCTGAAGGCAGAACTGATTACAAATGTGTCGCACGATATCAAAACTCCTCTGACATCAATCGTAAATTATGTGGACTTGCTGAAACGTGAGAATCTGCCGGATGAGAGGGTACGCCATTATGTGGAAGTTCTGGAACAGAAGTCACAGAGGCTGCGGCAGCTTACGGAAGACCTGGTGGAGGCAAGCAAGATCAGCTCCGGGAATGTGGAACTTCAGATGATGAAGCTGCAATTTCAGAGTATGCTGCAGCAGGCGTGGGGAGAGTTTCAGGAGCGCTATGAGGAGCGGGGCCTCATTCCGGTATGGGAAGTTGAGAAGGAACCAGCCTGCATTATGGCAGACGGCCGGCAGCTTTGGAGGATTCTGGAAAATCTGCTTGGGAATATTTACAAATACGCGATGGAAGGAACGCGTGTTTATTTTGAACTGTACCGGGAGGACCGAACGGTTTATCTGGTATTACAGAATACGTCGCGAGAGACGATCGCGGTGGACGCACAGGAGTTGACAGCCCGCTTTGTACGTGGTGATAAAAGTCGGACAACAGAAGGGAGTGGCCTTGGTCTTTCGATTGCACAAAGCCTTGTGGAGCTTCAGGGCGGAACATTTTCGATCTCTGTGGAGGACGATCAGTTCCGGGCCACAGTCAGTTTTCCGGTGGTGGTGGACGACGAGTAAAAACAGTGTATTTTCTTCGGGTATCCGGATTCTGTAAAGAAAAAATAGATATATGAAATTTCTCTGAATTTAAGGCCGGGTCTGTTGACATTCCCTTTTTTTGGCTGTAAAGTTGAAGGAACGATAAGAGAAACGAGGCTGTTCAGATGAAAAGACGTTTTATGGATTTTATGAGTGGAAGGTATGGAGCAGACCAGCTTTCCAGATTTATGCTCGGAGTTTGTGTGGTGTGCATTGTTCTGAATCTGTTCACACACATCCGCGGGTTTTATCTGCTGTCGCTTGTGCTTATTGGTATCTGCTATTTCCGGATGCTGTCACGCAATTTTGCAAAGCGCAGTGCAGAAAATGAGAAGTATTTGAATATAGTCTGGAAAATAAAGAGAAAGTTTCAGCAGACGAAAAACCGGGTGGTACAGAGCAAAGATTTCCATATTTACAAGTGCCCGTCCTGTGGTCAGAAAATCCGGATTCCACGTGGTAAAGGAAAGATCTGTATCACATGTCCGAAGTGCAGGCAGGAGTTTGAAAAGAAGAGCTGATTGGTATGTTTGGATATATTTATGTGAATGAACAGGAGCTGAAGCTGCGTGAATACACTGTATATCGCAGTTTTTACTGCGGGTTGTGCCAGAATCTGAAGCACAGGTATGGACGTATGGCTCAGATGATGTTAAACTATGATCTGACGTTTCTTGCACTTTTGCTGACCGGAGTGTACGAGCCGGAGACGAAGGTGGAGGAACACCGCTGTATAGTACATCCGGTTTCCAGACACCGCATGGCGGACAATGATGCAGTGAATTATGCGGCGGATATGTGTGTTTTGCTTTCCTATCAGAAGCTTAGGGATGACTGGGAGGATGAGCACCGGCAGACGCGCCGTGCTGCGGCCGCTTCCCTGCGCAGCGCCTATCAGCGGATTTCCATGAAATATCCGCGGCAGGCACATGCTGTGGAGGAAAATATCAGGCTGCTTCACGAGGCAGAGCGACAGGGGCGCCGGGATATTGATTATGTTGCCGGGCTTACAGGCTGTTTTCTGGCAGAGATATTTATGTGGAAAGAAGACATCTGGCAGGAGGATCTGCGTCAGATGGGTTTTTTTATGGGTAAATTTATCTATCTGATGGATGCAGTCGACGATATAAAAAAAGATAAAAAAAGCGGCAGCTACAATGTATTTTCGGAGTATGGGGATATCTGGAGTCCGGAAAAGGAAAGAGAGATTCGTGATATTCTGCGGGATATGATGACAGCCGCATCCCAGGCTTTTGAGCGGCTTCCGGTACTGGAGAATGCGGAGATTATCCGCAATATTCTGTATTCGGGTGTCTGGTGCCGTTATGCGGCGCTGCGCAGCAGGGACGAAGAGAAAAAGAAACAGACAAAACCAGTTGGGTGATGCCGCAAAAGCTGCGGCGGAGGAGATTATGAAAAATCCGTATACGGTCCTGGGAGTGCCGGAAAGCGCTTCTGAGGAAGAGGTGAAAAAAGCATACAGGTCACTCAGTCGAAAATATCATCCGGATGCCAATGTCAATAATCCGAACAAGGCGCAGGCAGAGGAGAAATTTAAGGAGATTCAGCAGGCATATCAGCAGATTATGCGTGAAAAAGAAGGTGGAGGAAGCTACCAGAGCGGACCGGGAAGTTATGGGCGTGGTGGATTCTACGGTGGTTATGGCAGCGCAAATGCAGGCAGGGGCGCATCTTGGTCGGAAGAGGATGTTCGGATGCAGGCGGCGGAGAACTATATCAGGAGCCGTCATTTCACGGAGGCGCTGCATGTGCTTTCCGAGATTGGCCTGCACAATGCACGCTGGTATTATCTGAGCGCAATGGCTAATTTCGGACAGGGCAATAACGTCACCGCAAAAGAACACGCACAAAAGGCTGTGTCCATGGAGCCAAACAATATGGTATACCGCCAGTTTTTGCAGCAGATGGAAAACGGAGGTGCGTGGTATCAGTCGATGGGCGATATGTACGGCAGCCCGATGACAGGCCAGGGAGACTGGTGTATGAAGCTTTGTATGATGAATGCGCTGTGCGGCTGCTGCTGTGGCAGGCCGGTATTCTTCTGTTAATTTAAAA
The DNA here is from genome assembly GCA_003612585.1 of bacterium 1XD42-54. Taxonomy (GTDB): domain Bacteria; phylum Bacillota; class Clostridia; order Lachnospirales; family Lachnospiraceae; genus Choladousia. Next base: position 291,130 of record RAZH01000001.1, on the reverse strand, counting down.
TCTTTCAGAGAAAAATCAGGGAGGAACTAGGATGAGCAGTTATGAAATTGAGACAAAATGTATTCAGTCGGGCTGGCAGCCGAAAACGGGAGAGCCGCGTATGCTGCCGATTTACCAGAGTACGACGTTTAAATATGATACGGCAGATCAGATGGGAAGGCTGTTTGATCTGGAAGACAACGGATATTTTTATACAAGATTGCAGAACCCGACAAATGATGCAGTGGCAGCTAAAATTGCAGACCTGGAGGGCGGTGTTGCGGCCATGCTGACATCCTCCGGTCAGGCGGCGAACTATTACGCAGTGTTCAATATCTGTGAGGCGGGAGATCACGTGATCTGTGCATCGGCCATTTACGGGGGTACGTTTAATCTTCTTGGCGTGACGTTGAAAAAGCAGGGAATTGCGTGTACTTTTGTGGATGTAGATGCTGACGAGGAGACGCTTCATGCAGCTTTCCAGCCGAATACAAAGGCTGTATTGGCAGAGAGTATTTCCAATCCGGCTCTTGTGATTCTGGATATTGAAAAAATGGCACGGGTGGCGCATGCGCACGGTGTGCCGCTCATTGTGGATAATACATTTGCTACACCGGTGAATTGCCGTCCGTTTGAATGGGGCGCAGATATTGTAACGCATTCAACGACCAAATATATGGATGGACATGCCATGCAGGTCGGTGGAGCGATTGTGGACAGCGGCAATTTTGACTGGGAGGCTCAGGCAGAGAAGTTTCCGGGCCTGACAGAGCCGGACGAGTCTTACCATGGCGTTGTCTATACAAAGAAGTTCGGCAAGGCTGCTTATATCACAAAAGCCACGTCTCAGCTGATGCGTGACCTGGGTTCTATTCCGTCTCCGATGAACTGCTTTTTGCTGAATGTAGGACTGGAGACGCTGCCGCTGCGCGTGGAGCGCCACTGTTATAATGCGCAGAAGGTGGCAGAGTTTCTGAATGCGCATGAGAAGGTGGAGAAAGTAAATTATGCAGGACTTCCGGGAGATAAGTACTACACATTGGCACAGAAGTATATGCCAAAGGGGATCTGCGGTGTCATTTCATTTGAATTAAAGGGTGGTCGTGCTCCAGCAGTTCAGTTTATGGATTCACTGAAACTGGCCTCTATTGTAACGCATGTGGCGGATGCCAAGACCTGCGTGCTTCATCCGGCAAGCCATACACACCGTCAGCTGACGGATCAGCAGCTGGAAGAGGCAGGCATTTCTACAGGGCTGATTCGTCTGTCTGTCGGTATTGAAAATGTAAAGGACATTATTGCAGATCTGGAGCAGGCGCTGGAAAAAGCGGAGATATGAGCGTAAGTTGTAAAAGGAAATAACAATTTCAAAAAAGGCAATTCGGATTTTCGAAAACAATAGAAAACACATCGGAACGTATCTGGGGCAGGCCCCTTCCATGATAGTTTCGATGTGTTTTATGTTTTTGGCGGTTTTAAGTATCTTTTCCAATGTTCGCTATGAGACGCGGCGCTTACTCTGACAACGGAGTGCTTTCTGATGCATGTCCTTCCACTGTCTCAGTGAGAAGCTCGGATGCACAGTGCGGACATTTTACCGCGTCTTTGTGGATCTCAGATTTACAGTAAGGACATATCTTTGTTGTGACTTGTGGAGCAGGAGCCGGCCGGTGCAGACGGTTGATTCCTTTGACCATGAGGAAAATGACGAAAGCGGTCAGCAGAAACTGTATGACCAGCTGAATAAAGTTTCCGTAAGCAAGTACCGGGGCTGCGGCGTCCCGGGCAGCCTGAAGAGAGGGATACGTATTGCCGTCGAGCGGCAACATCAGGTCTGTAAAATTAATTTTGCCGGTAATCAGGGTAATGACAGGCATAATAATGTCCCCTACCAGGGAATTGACAATACCGGTAAAAGCACTGCCGACAATGACACCGACTGCCATATCCATGACATTTCCACGCATGATAAAAGTCTTGAATTCTGATAGCATTTTTTTCATATGTGTCCTCCGTATTAATTTATAATTAATAGTATAACATGGTTATTTTAAAAAATCTATGATATCATAAAAGAGCGAATAATGGGAGGATGATAATTTATGCGATTTATGCATATTGCAGATGTACATCTTGGTGCAGCGCCTGACCATGGTTATCTGTGGGCCAGAGAACGGGGAAGGGAACTTTGGGAGAGCTTCCGGCGCTGTATTGAGGATGCAAACGAGAAGAAAATAGATTTGTTGCTGATTGCCGGAGATCTGTTTCACCGGCAGCCGGATATGCAGGAGCTTCAGGAGGTGAATTATCTCTTTTCCACACTGGAGCGGACGATTGTGGTACTGATTGCAGGGAACCATGACCACTTGAAACCGTCCTCTGCGTACACTGCATTCCCGTGGAATGAAAATGTGATCTGCCTGTTTTCACCGGAATGCGAGAGAGTACGCCTGCCGGAGCTCAAAACAGAGATTTACGGGTTCAGCTATCACAGACAGGAAATTTCAGAACCATTGTATGACGGAATTGTGGCGGAGAAAAACGATTATTTTAAGATACTGCTGGCCCACGGTGGGGATGCGGAACATATTCCGTTTAACAAGCAGACCCTCCAGTCAGCAGGTTTTGATTATATTGCACTGGGGCATATCCATAAGCCACAGGTTGTGCTTCGCAACCTTGCGATGTATGCAGGGGCGCTGGAGCCGATTGACTGTAATGATGTGGGGCCACACGGCTATATCATCGGAGAGGTGCAGCGGAAAAAAGTAAAGCTTTCATTTGTGGAAGTATGCAGCAGAGAGTATTGTCAGGAGGAGATTACAGTCACGGAATCCGACACAGTATATTCTGTACGGGAAAAGATTGCAGTGGCCATCCGGGAGAGAGGGGCACAGCATACCTACCGGATTACGCTTACCGGAGAGCGCCAGCCACGGCTGATGTTGGATATTCGGGAGTATATGAAATGTGGGCGTATTCTGGAAATCATAGACCGTACGGTTCCGGCTTTTCATTTGCAGGAGCTGCGTCGGGAATACCGTGGACAGCTGATTGGAAATTTTATCGAAAGCTTTGGGGAAAAGCCGAAAGGGCTTGTAGAAGAAAAAGCGCTTCGCTACGGATTGGAGGCTTTACTCTACCCCGAGAAGCAGAGAAGGTAATGGCGCCCATTTGCAGATATGAGAGGCAGTTTACAAACAGGGACTGACCAGGGAGAGAAGTGAGGATGGAAATACAGGAACTTTTTTTAAAGCATTATGGCAAATTTGAAAATCACAGGATTCCTCTGAAGACTGGGATTAATATTATTTATGGAGGGAATGAGACCGGAAAAACAACGATTCATTCCTTTATTCGGGCGATGTTTTTTGGGTTAAACCGGGCCCGGGGTCGTGCTGCGCACACCGATGAGTATCAGGTGCGGCAGCCGTGGGAGACTCCGGGCGCGTTTCTGGGCAGTATGCGCATACAGGAAAATGGCGCGGTGTACCGGATTGACCGGTGTTTTGACCGGAGTACAAAACCATTGACCGTGACGCGGGAAGGTGTGATGCCCGGATATGGCATGTATGAAATGGAGGAGGAATCCGTGGAATATGCGCAGCCTGAGCGCGTACTTGGAGAGCTGCTTGGCCAGATGAGCGAGGCAGCTTTTGTAAATACGGTATTTGTTCCGCAGGCAAAAGCTGAGACGGATGAGGCACTTGCTATGGAGCTGCGCAGATTTATGGTAAACAGTGACAGTACGCTGGACGGTCAGATTGATGTTACCGCAGCACTGCAGGGGCTTCGTAAAAAAAAGAAGCAGTTTGAGCAGAAGAAAAAGAAAGAAGACGAACGGATGGAGGAAGCGATCGAGAAGAAACAGGCGCAGGCAGAGCTGATACGGAGCGAGATGGAACTGCTGCAAAGACAAAAAGGCATTTCTGCATACGATATGCGTCGGCCATTGCAGGAAAGAGAGGGACAGCAACCGGAAAGGGCAACGCATTTGAAATGGATTCTGGAGGGGTTGCTTCTGCTTGCAGGTATTTTGGCCTTTGCCTGTGCATTTTTCCTGACTGATTGGAAAATCCGGGTATTTCTCGGTGTATTTGGGGCAGTGTTTCTGGCTCTGATTTATCCGGTTCATCTGCTTATGGGAGCGCAGGTGGATGAGGAAGAAGAACCGGAACCCGACTGGGGGGATGAGCGTGGAAGATATTTACAGGAGGAGATCCAGGGACGGGAGGAGCAGTATCAGAGGCTTCAGGATGAACTTGAGGAGCTGTACCACAGTCACGTCCGGTTGGACGGTACAGATACAGAAATAGCGGCTCTTACCATGGCAATCGACCGGATTTGTGAGCTGTCTTCCGGAATCTATGCAAAGTCGGGCGGGCTTTTGAACCGCCGTGCATCAGAGATATTAAGAGAACTCACGGGCGGGGCTTATGACCGGATTGTTCTGGATGAGACGGCAGAAATCCGCATTCACACGCCGCAGAGGGTTTTGGGTCTGCATCAGGTAAGCGGCGGGACCTTGCAGCAGATTTATTTTGCACTGCGTATGGCATCCGGCGAGCTGCTTTCGGAAGGAAGGGTACTGCCGATCGTTCTGGATGAGACCTTTGCGATGTATGATGACGTGCGGCTTGAGGCAGCGCTTCGTTGGCTGAAAAAAAGCGGCCGTCAGGTGATTCTTTTCACGTGCCAGAAGAGGGAAAGGGAAATTCTGGAGCGTATCAGCTGACTTTTGTACGAAATATGAAAAAATATTTTTCTGTGAGACATTTTCCCGGACAGCGTCGTCTAATGTTTGAAGCAAAACAAAAAAACCGTTTTTCCTGGGCCGGGATAAAGGGCCCGGTGCAGGGGAAACAGCTGCCGGCCGGCGCATTGCTTCAAAACAAAGATTGCAGAAAGGAAAAGGTATGGAGAATCTCGTAAAAAGGGCGCAGAAACGTGATGCAGATGCATTTACAGAATTAATGCGAATGCAGATGCAGAACATGTACAAAGCAGCCAAGGCAATTCTTTCCAATGAAGAGGACGTGGCAGACGCGATACAGGATACGATCCTGACCTGTTGGGAAAAGCTCGGGCAGCTTGCAAGTCCACCATATTTCCGGACCTGGATGACGCGCATTTTAATCAATAAATGCAATGATATTTTACGGAAGCGGGAAAGGCTGAACTTTACGGATGAGGTGCCAGAGATACCTGTCTGTGATACCGGATATGGAAATATGGAATGGAATGAAGCGCTGAATTCTTTAGATGAGAAATACCGTCTGGTGATTCTTCTGTATTATGTGGAAGGCTATAAGACCAGTGAAATCAGTCAGATTCTGGAGATTCCGGAAAGCACGGTGCGGACACGTCTTGCCAGAGGCAGAGAGAAAATGGCGGCGGAGTACAGGCAGACGGGAAATAGTGCAAAGCCAGATATTTCCAGGATGGGCAGTGTTGCGATTCAAAGAAGGAGGCTTGTATGAGACAGAGAGATAAGCTTGACATATTGCGGTCAGAGGTGGAGATTCCGGAGATTGTGCAACGAAAAGCAGAAGCTGCATTTGCACAGATCAAAATGGAAGGCGCGTTTTTACAGGGAGATCCGCAGGAAAAGGTAAAGGGGCAGGATATGAAGGGAAAAGACAGACAGAACATAAAAGGAAGCAGAAGAATTTCAGTAAAAAGATTCTGGCCGGCGGCTACAGCAGCCGCAGTGGCGGTAACCGTATTGGGAGTTGGAGCGGCGGCAGCCTATTCACAGTGGAGCAAAGGAATGGGGGATGGCCTTCAGGTTTCGTCAGAGATGCGCCAGGAGCTGGAGGATATCCAGATGGCATCCTTCCCGGAACAGTCAGTAACCCAGGGCGATGTAACCGTAACCGCGCAGCAGGCGATTGTAGACAGCCATTTTGCACGCATTTCCTTTAAAGTAGAGGGATTTACGGTAGAAGACGGAATAGAGCCGGGGTTTGCCAGCACATCCGTAAATGTGGGAACAAAGGACGGCAGCTATACGTCAGAACATGCAAATGGCAGCGTCTTAAGCGGATTTTATGATGGCTTGATTTATGAGAATGGAAAGGCCGTGTATCAGGACGGTACGCCGCTGTCAGATGACAGTGTGATCAGCTATACGATGGAAGACGGAAGCTTGGAGTATCAGATTGATATGTTCAGCGGTGAGAAGGATTATTATATTGGAAAACAGATTTATGTAGAATTGAAGGATCTGGGCATTGCGTCGCAGTTTGCAGGTGAACCGGATGTGAAGGTTCCCGGCACCTGGAGCTTTGAATGGACACTTCCGGGAAACAATGAAGTAAAGAGCTTTGAACTTGACGAGACGCTCGGAGACAGCGGCGCTGTAGTTACTGGCGCGGAACTGTCGCCACTTTCTGTTTCTGCTACGTATGAAATGCCAAGACAGGAAGAAACAGAGCTGGGGATCGACGAAAACGGTACGGAATTTACACACGAATATTTCAGAGAGCCGCCATATCTTACAGGTGTGAAATTAAAAGATGGTACAATGTATACTGGCATTATCGGCGGCGGACAGTCAGGCTATGTATCCGAAAATTCCGATACGTATGAGGTGATTTATTCACTGATGCGTGCGATTGACCCGAATGAAGTAGACAGCCTGCTGTTTGTAAAATCCTATCCGGAGGGCGAGGAACCGCTGCAGGAAGAAAATCTCTATATTGTTCCGATTTCATAAAGTTCAATTCTGCAAGATATAAAAATTTTAGCAATAAACAGTAATCTGCGGCACAGACAGTATTCAGGGAAACTGAATTCTGCCTGTGCCGCATTTCTGTTTTGTTTCTTTTAAGACAGAGTGGCTGCATCCAGCGCCAGCTATACGGGACCGTAATAGGTACCACAATTGTCACAGATGCCTTATGTCAATCTAGGACCAGAGATTGAAAAGATCCTAAGAAACGTATAAAATATATGAAGTAGCCTATGAAAATACCATTTACCAAAAAAGGAGATTCATCATGTTAAAAATCGGCTGTCATCTGTCATCCTCAAAAGGCTTTCTTCATATGGGAAAAGAAGCAATTTCCATCGGAGCAAATACTTTTCAGTTTTTTACACGAAACCCGCGTGGAAGCAAGGCAAAGGCAATTGACGAAAGGGACGTACATGCTTATCTGGCGTATGCAAAAGAACATGGAATCGGGACAATTGTGGCTCATGCGCCGTATACGTTGAATGCATGCTCAGCGGACCCGCATGTACGGGAATTTGCACAGGAAACCATGGCGGATGATCTGAGACGAATGGAGTATCTGCCAGGAAATGTCTACAATTTTCATCCCGGAAGCCATGTAGGACAAGGGATTGAGCAAGGGATTTCGTGGATTGTTAAGACGCTGAATGAAATCCTTACTCCCGAGCAGAATACGACCGTGTTATTGGAAACCATGGCAGGAAAGGGGTCGGAGGTAGGCAGCAGGTTTGAAGAGCTGGCAGAGATCATAGAACGTGTGGAGCTCAAAGAGAAAATCGGCGTCTGCCTGGATACGTGTCACGTATACGATGCAGGCTATGACATTGTGGGCGATCTGGACGGTGTGCTGAGAGAATTTGACCAAGTGATCGGATTGGAGAGACTAAGGGCGGTTCATGTCAATGACAGCAAGAATCCGGCGGGCAGTCATAAGGATCGTCATGAAAGGATCGGAGAAGGGTACATTGGCTTTGAGACACTGCAGCGAATTGTGCATCATCCGCAGCTTAGCCATCTGCCGTTCTGTCTGGAGACGCCGAACGAGCTGGATGGCTAAGCAGCAGAGATTAAAATGCTTCGGTCAGAAAAGTAAAGTAAATTAATTCCTGTGTTTTTCAAGGAAGCTGTTGATACGGTCAGTCGGATTGAGCAGCTCACTGATCGAACCGTCATGATTCAGCGTATCAATAATCAGCGCAATGTATTTGCTCATATCGCATCCGGTGTAATAAGGCTTCTGCAGAAGCTCCGGAGTCTGGTAGACGAGATTTGTTGTCAACATAGCGAAGAACACGCCGTCTTCATATGCTTTGTCAAACTTGTCCAGACCATTGGTAAACAAACCGAAGGTGGAACAGATGAAGATACGTCCTGCATTGCGCTTCTTAAGCTCTCTGGCGACATCAAGCATGCTGTCTCCGGAGGAAATCATGTCATCAAGAATCACAACGTCTTTGCCACCTACATCTGAACCGAGGAATTCATGAGCAACGATCGGGTTACGGCCGTTTACGACGTGCGCGTAATCGCGTCGTTTGTAGAACATACCCATATCAACGCCAAGAATATTGGCCATGTAAATCGCACGGCTGGCAGCGCCCTCGTCCGGGCTGATGATCATCAGATGGTCGGCATCCATGCGGATATCCGGCGCGGCTTTATAAAGCCCCTTGATAAACTGATAAACAGGCTGGACGGTTTCAAAGCCGTGCAGCGGAATCGCATTTTGCACGCGCGGGTCATGCGCATCAAAGGTGATAATGTTGTCGACGCCCATGCTGACCAGCTCCTGCAAGGCCAGCGCGCAGTCAAGAGATTCGCGGCCGGTTCGTTTATGCTGGCGGCTTTCATAGAGGAACGGCATAATCACATTCAGACGACGTGCTTTTCCGCCGACTGCTGCGATAATACGCTTCAAATCCTGAAAATGGTCGTCCGGAGACATGTGGTTTGTATATCCGCAGAGGGAATAGGTCAGGTTGTAATTGCAGACGTCTACGAGAATGTAAAGATCGTCTCCACGCACGGAACCGTTAATAATACCCTTTGCTTCACCGGAGCCAAAACGCGGCACACTGGCATCGACAAGATAGGAATTCCGCGAATAAGTCTGCAAAAGCGGGCTGCCGAGGTGCTCATGGTCACGTTCCTGCCGCCATTGTACGATATGTGCGTCAATCTTCTTGCCAAGTGATTCACAGCTTTTCAGCGGTATAATACCAAGCTCGCCTACCGGGATAGTCTCAAGATTTCGTTCATTTGCAGATTGGAATTCCATATTGTAATCCTCCTGTCGCTGGATGCCAGCGGTGTTTATATATTATATTTTTCAAGTGTTCTGCTGTACAGATTTTACCATAAAAATAAGCTCCGTCAAGTGTTTGAGGCGGATATTTTTTTCTGAAGCCGGATATCGTCGCCAATCAGTTTCAGCATAGTATAACTGCTGGAAATTCTGGAAAAGACACGCTCCGAGTATGTATCGGCAAAGGTGCCGAGCGAAAGGTTGGTGGAAATCAGCGTACTTTTTTGGCGCAGAATCCGTTCATTCAGCACATGAAACAGCTGAGAAGCCACGAATGAATTTACGAGTTCTGTTCCCAGATCATCAATAATCAGAAAATCACAGTCAAAAATTTGCTGCTCAAGCTCCTGGGCCTGCTGCGGATTGCTGCGTCCGAATGTAGAATCAGCAAAGAGGTCAAAAAGCCGGAAAGACGAAAAGTAAATAACCGAATGCGTGCTGTCCAGCAATTCCCGGGCAATACAGTGGGAAAGAAATGTTTTTCCAAGCCCGGTGTCTCCGTAAAGAAACAGATTTTGAAAACGCTGGTCAAATTCCTCGACAAATCGCTTGCATTCGTCAAACGCACGTCTGGCTGTCTGCGCGGCAGAAAGCCCCGTCACAGGGTCTGAAATAGCTTCTGAATAGTATTTCATGGAAAACGAAGAGAAATTCTCTACCTCAAGAATTTCCTTTAGATTAGACTGTGTATAAAGCAGATCAATCGCAGCCTGGCGGAAACAGTGGCATTTCTGCGTTCCAATATAACCGGTATCCTGGCAGTCCGGGCAGCGATAACGCGGCTGTAAATAATCCGAAGGATAACCGGCTTTCAAAAGAAGTTGATTACGGTACACGGATAACCTGTCAATTTGCGTCCTCAGAGCATCTACAGGCGAAATGGCGGGTGATGTTTCCAGTAAAAGCATCTGCCGCGCACATGCCGTACTGGTAGCGGCAATCTCAGCATCAATCTCAGAAAACTCCGGAAACCGCGTATAAATTTCCTCCCGCCGTTCCTCAAGCTCCTGCCGGTTCACCGTCTGCTGCTTCTGATAATCCCTCATAATCCGATTATACTGCTCATTTGAAAGTCCCATAGGAGCTCCTTCCAATTAAGATAATGAATAATAGCGATATATTTGAAAACGTGTTTCACAATCACATAGTTATCAAACAATTAATTTCCAAAACCATAAAAATTCACTGCCATAACACAAAAAGGCAAAAAGACAATATCTTGTAAGGCATTACCCGGGGCCGTCCTCTTTCCAATACCCATCCTTAAGAATCCTTTATCTTAATTGAGCAGCTGCTTTTCGAGCTGACTGTAATCATAATCCCTCTGCGAGAAATTATTGAAACGATTACCCGAACCGGAGGCCGCTTTCTGAGGCCGGTCTGCCCGGGTCTGCTCTTTTTTCTGCTCCGCCTTTCGTCTGGCGTCGAGCTGGCTGATATCGGCCAGGGAAGTGACACCGTTTTTATACCACCCATTTAAAATTTTATCTGCATAATCAAAACTTGGCTGGTGGGTCTGGCGGATGGTACGGTTGCAGGCCTCCAGGACAATCTCAATGGAGAAACCGAATTCATCGAACCACCGCGCCATACTTTTCTGTTCCGCTGCGGCGGGATTGCGGTTTTTGATTCCGAACGCGTTCATAACAGTGAAATAGTTTTTGTTATGAAGGTTTGTCTCTTGTTTGGCCTGAAGGACCGAGGTGATCCCGGCTTCTGCCCATGCAAGCGCTACTTTTTTCATATAGTGACGGCTGGCGCATCCCTTGGAAATGCAGTATTCCAGGAGATATTCGATGAGATCAGTGGAAAATTGCAGCTGATCGTAATAATAGATGAAATCACTTTGCTCCGAGGAGGTCAGCGGCCTTTGCAGGTATTGCTCTGCCACATAGAAAAGCTGCTGAATTTCTTTTTGTTCTTTCGCTTTTGCAATCCGTTCCCGGGCAGGCTGCTGTCCTGCGCTGCTGTCGGAATCCGGCACTGAAGCCTTTGGTGTATTTTGGACAGTCAGATCTTCTTCTTTTTTGTCTGCAAAATTGGAATGGTCCGTCTGCTTTTCGGTAAAGGTGATAGAGGAAAGCTCACCGTCTGCGTCGGTATGAAGGCGCAGCAGATCTTGTTTTTCCCAGTAAGCAAGCGCTCTTTGAATATCTTTTTCCGTATGATCGAACACATCAGCAATCGAGGAGAGAGACAGTTCTCTGTGCGTGTTTGCACAGCGCAGAAGATAAAGGTAGACCTTGACGTATTCTCCGCTGGCGTGTGGCATGTACTGGTCAATAAAAGTATTATGAATCACAGTGAATCCTTCCGGTGTGTTCGTATAAATTTTCATGATGTTCTCCCCCGTCTGCTCAGTCATGCATAGCATTATTCGACAGGGCATATGTCCCTGTCAAAATAGAACTAAAAACAGTATAGCATATCCGAAACAAAATGAGAACAGCCAGTTTTCCGGACAGATATCCCCGGCGGTTGTCAGGGAAGAATGTGGATAATGTGGATAAAAAGTTGACAATAATAAAATTACAGGGTAAAAAAAGTGGGAAAACGGTAAAAAGTCGAAAAAAGTTATGTAAATCAGATTGTCCACAAAGAAATCCACAGAAACAGTTGCAGGAGATGTGAATAAGTCTGTGGATAATGTGGATAACTATGTCATAGGTCCCGTTTTAGCTATAAATACAGCATCCCCGGTGTCTGAACTTATCAACAGACCACCGGGGATAAAAATGTAAAACTTTTTCAAAGAAAATTAATACAATGTAAAAGAAAGTTAATTTCCAAGCAGGTTTTCACCTATTTTAACGACATCACCGGCCCCCATTGTGAGTACAAGGTCGCCTGGCTGGCATTTTTCCAGGAGAAATGTTTCAATTTCGTCAAAGGTCGGAAAATAGTAGGCTTCTTTCTGGAGCGATTCCAGCTTTTGTCGGAGCGTATCGGAGCTGATGCCGAGGTTGTCGGTTTCGCGCGCAGCGTAGATCTCTGCGAGTATCACGGTATCTGCAAGAGAAAGAGCGTCTGCAAATTCATCCATCAAAGCCTTGGTACGGGTATAGGTGTGAGGCTGAAACACGCACCAGATCTTACGAGCAGAGTATTTTCCGGCGGCCTGGAGCGTTGCCATGATTTCTGTGGGATGGTGCGCATAGTCGTCGATAATCGTTACACCGCCGATTTCTCCTTTTTTCTGGAAGCGGCGGTCTGTTCCTGTGAAAGCAGAAAGACCCTCAGCCATAGCGGCGGCGCCGATGCCAAGCAGATCGCCGGCAGCCAGCGCGGCCGCGGCATTTGAGACATTGTGCTCACCGGGAACGCGAAGAGAAAAATGTCCCAGAATTTCTGCCCCTTTTTTGAGATCAAAGCTTCCACAGCCTGAAGCATCATAAGTAACGTTCACAGCCTGGTAATCGCCTGCGTCGATGCCAAACGTGTATACGTGGCAGGAGAGGCCGTCTGTGATACCGGAAAGTTCTGCGATTGCCTGATTGATTACAAGGGCGCCCCCATCCGGAATTCTTTTTGCAAAGAGGTGGAAGGAATGGCGGATGTCATCAAGATCCTTAAAAAAGTCAAGATGATCCGCATCAACATTTAAAATAATGCCAAGCGTCGGAAAAAGCTCCAGAAAGCTGTTGGTATATTCACATGCTTCTGTCAGAAAATTGCCGGATGTACCGACGCGGACATTACCTCCGATTGATTTCAGGATGCCTCCCACAGAAATCGTGGGATCAAGCGCTCCGGAAAGCATGATGTGAGAAAGCATGGAAGTAGTTGTCGTTTTGCCATGTGTTCCTGCAACGGCCACTGCCGTCTCATAATTTCGCATGAGTTCGCCCAGAAGCTGTGCTCTTGTCAGCATTGGAAGCTGTTTCTCTGTAACAGCAATAAATTCCGGATTGTCCGGATGAATGGCTGCGGTATAAACGACTACGTCGATATCATCCGTAATGTTTTCTGCGCGCTGCGGATAGGAAATATGTGCGCCAAGACCTGTAAGCCAGTTCGTGAGATCACTTTTTTTGGCATCTGAGCCGCTGACAGAAAAACCGCGTCCGAGCAGTATGGCTGCAAGACCGCTCATGCTGATCCCGCCGATTCCAATAAAATGGATGTGTACCGGTTTATTATAATCTATCTGATACATGATAAACGTCTCCTTATGTTAAAGTTATGTACAGTATACTATTTTCAGAATAAAATTCCAAGGATTTTCTCAAGGCTTTCGGTCAGTGGACGCGGGAGAAGACTGCAAATGACGTCAGATTCTGCTGCAATATACAGAAAATAGTAATTTTATACAAAAAGAAAAAGAGAAAAAAGCGTTATAATGATGGAAAATTGAAAAACATGAAAAAACGAAAAATAGAAAATAAGTTAAAACTGATAAAAACATAGAAAAAATATAGAAAATATTGTAAAAATTGTTCACTTCTGAAAAAAGCTATGGTATAATGAGCTGGAAATAAAAAGCAAGAGGTGATAACGTGATTAAAAAAGAAATGATAGCCATGCTTCTGGCAGGAGGACAAGGCAGCCGGCTTGGGGTACTTACCTCCAAGGTGGCCAAGCCGGCAGTAGCTTTTGGCGGTAAATACCGTATTATTGATTTTCCTTTGAGTAACTGTATTAATTCAGGTATTGATACAGTAGGCGTTCTGACACAGTATCAGCCCCTTAGGCTGAATACGCACATCGGCATCGGCATTCCGTGGGATCTTGATAAAAACATAGGCGGTGTGTCCGTACTTCCTCCTTATGAAAAGGTAGGAAAGACGGAATGGTATACTGGCACAGCCAATGCAGTTTATCAGAATCTGGCATACATGGAATCCTTCAATCCGGAATACGTTTTGATTCTCTCCGGTGATCACATTTATAAAATGGACTATGAGGTTATGCTTGATTTTCACAAGGCGCATGGTGCGGATGTCAGTATCGCAGTGATGTCTGTTCCGATGGAGGAAGCCAGCCGCTTTGGTATTGTAGTGGCAGATGAGAACGGAAAAATTCAGGAATTCCAGGAAAAACCGGAGGAGCCCAAAAGCAATCTTGCATCCATGGGAATTTACATATTTACATGGAAAGCATTGAAAGAAGCGCTGGTTACACTGCGGGATCAGAGCAACTGTGATTTTGGAAAACACGTCATTCCCTATTGCCATAAAAAAGGACAGACCCTGGTGGCTTACGAATATAACGGCTACTGGAAGGATGTCGGAACACTCGGCTCTTACTGGGAAGCCAATATGGAGCTGATTGATATTATTCCGGAATTTAATCTCTATGAAGAATTCTGGAAGATTTATACGAAAAATGATATACTTCCGCCTCAGTTTGTATCGGAAAAAGCAGTGACAGAGCGGTGTCTGATCGGGGACGGCTCCGAGATTTACGGGTCGGTTTATAATTCCATCATCGGCTGTGGCGTGATCATTGAAGAAGGCGCGGTTGTGCGAGATTCGATTATCATGCAAAATACGGTGATTAAGCAGGGGGCGGTTGTCAATAAGGCGATTATTGCAGAGGGAAGTGTGATTGGAGAGGGCGCCGAGCTTGGGGCGTTCGAGGAAGTTCCCAATCGCCGCAAGCCGTCCGTTTATGCGTTTGGACTGGCTGTGGTCGGAGAGAATACGGTAATCCCATCCCACGTAAAAATCGGGAAAAATACAGCTGTGACAGGAATAACTGTGCCGGAGGACTATCCGGACGGTATTTTGAAAAGCGGTGGGACTTTGGACAAGGCAGGTGATATACAGTGAGAGCGGTAGGAATAATTTTGGCTGGCGGGAACAGCTTCCGAATGAAAGAGTTATCCAATAAAAGGGCGATTGCAGCAATGCCGGTGGCTGGAAGCTTTCGCAGTATCGACTTTGCGCTCAGCAGTATGACAAATTCTGGGATTCAGAAAGTCGCCGTGCTGACGCAGTATAATTCCCGGTCTTTGAATCAACATCTGAGTTCCTCAAAATGGTGGAATTTCGGACGAAAGCAGGGCGGACTGTTTGTTTTTCCGCCCATGGTGACTTCGGACAATGATTTCTGGTACAGAGGGACGGCAGATGCAATCCATCAGAATCTTGATTTTCTGAAAGAATGCCATGAGCCGTATGTGGTGATCGCATCCGGCGACTGTGTGTACAAGATGGATTTTTCCAAAGTCTTGGAATATCATATTTCAAAAAAAGCGG
Organism: bacterium 1XD42-54; assembly: GCA_003612585.1. Classification (GTDB taxonomy): domain Bacteria; phylum Bacillota; class Clostridia; order Lachnospirales; family Lachnospiraceae; genus Choladousia. The sequence goes on along the minus strand of RAZH01000001.1, from coordinate 275,910 downwards.
ATATTACGGTGGTCTGCAAAGATATTCCGATGACAGAGAACGTGACGCGTTTTGGGCTGCTGAAAATGAACGAGGACAGCAGAATCGAACAGTTTGACGAAAAACCAATGGCAGCGTCTTCCCATACAATCTCATGCGGGATTTATGTACTGCGCCGTCGTCAACTCATTGAACTGATTGAACGGTCGATTGAAGAGGGGCGTCATGATTTTGTCCGGGATGTGCTGATTCGTTATAAAGAGGTTAAGCGAATATACGGTTATAAAATAAACGAATACTGGAGCAATATTGCTTCCGTGGAATCTTATTATCAGACAAATATGGATTTCCTCAGGAAAGAAGTGCGGGACTATTTCTTCCGTGAATATCCGGATGTACATTCAAAGGTGGACGATAATCCGCCTGCAAAATATAATCCGGGCAGTGTCGTGAAAAACAGTCTGGTTGCGAACGGCTGTATTATCAACGGACACATAGAGAACTCTGTGATCTTTAAAAAAGTATTTGTCGGTGAAAATAGTGTCATTAAAAATTCGATTATATTGAATGATGTGTATCTTGGGGACAATGTCTATCTGGAAAACTGCATTGTGGAAAGCCGCGATACCATCCGCGCAGGTTCCCGTTATGTGGGGGAGGACAGCGTGAGAATTGTGATAGAGGATAATGCGAGGTATGTACTGTAGCATAGGAGGAGCAATCCGCAGATGCCCAGGAACGTTTTGTTCACTGGCATGGTTCCTGTTCTGCAACAGAAAAAATAAGTAACTACGGAGGATAAATCCATGACAATTACAGATGTAAGAGTGAGAAAAATTACAAAAGAAGGAAAAATGAAAGCAGTTGTTTCCATTACGCTGGATGAGGAGTTTGTCGTTCATGATATTAAAGTGATCGAGGGAGAAAAGGGACTTTTCATCGCAATGCCGAGCCGCAGGGCTTCCGACGGTGAATACCGAGACATTGCACATCCAATCAATACCGGGACGCGCGGACGCATTCAGCAGATGATTCTCGACGCATATGAAAAGGCGGTTATGCAAGAAACAGAGGATATGGAAGAAATAGAGGATGTGGAGGAGACCGCGAATAGAGAGGAAGCGGAATAAATTGCGATAAAGGCCAGGGGCTGCCATATGAAGGCGTAAAAATACCGTATACATATTTTCAAAAAACACGTATACGGTACGAACGTTGTTTCATATGACAGCCCTTTTATTCTCCGGTTTTTATCAGCGAAGAGCAGTTCTGTTTTTTTTCAGAGTATCTGTAATAAGTGACTGTACGTACTTTCCGAGGAATTTCTGCTCTTCCCGCGGAAGATCTTTCGGATAAATCGGCGCGCCGTATTCGATAATAACCGGAACCGCTTTTACGAACGGGAAATGGTCCTCAAAAAGTGCTGAGGAATTTGTAATGGAGACCGGTATTATCGGACAGCCGGATTTGACCGCGATTTTAAAGGAACCTTCGTGAAACGGGAGAAGCTCCAGCTCGCTGTCATTTTTATTTCGCGTGCCTTCCGGAAAAATCATGACGGAAATTCCGCTTTTTACCTGCTCCACGGCCTGCAGGATGGTTTTCAGGCCCTCGCGGATGTCGGAACGGTCTAAAAACAGACAGTGAAGAAACTTCATCCAGCGGGATAGCAGAGGGATCTTCAGCATTTCTTTTTTTGCCACATACCCGGTCAGATTCCGGCAGCGCGCATAGGTCAGGACAATATCGAAATAACTGCGGTGATTACCGATAAAAAGTACTGCTTCGTCCTTCGGAATATGTTCTTCTCCGATCACGGTAAGTTTGACACCTGAAAGTAGGATTACAATCCGAAAGGCTCCCTGCACAATGCGCAAAGAGTTGATATCGCGAAGCCGGGGATTACATTTGCCAATGATCCATTCGATCAGAAACACAGGAATCGAAAGAATCAGAAATAGAATAACAAAAACTGTAATCAAAATAATTCGTATCATATACACCCTCCATAATTTGTGGGACTCTTTTCATCTGCCATATCGGAAGGATTCTCAGCTCAGGCACGGTTGTAGAGCTGTGTGGATTTAAGCAGCCATTCGCAGCGATCTTTTGTCAGCGCATCTTCTGTATAGCGGAACGCCCAGTTGTTTGCCGCAACGCCAGGTGTATTCATGCGGGCATCGCTGCCAAGTACAAGAAGATCCTGGATGGGGAAGATGGCGTATTTGGCAATGCTGCCCATGCAGAAGCGGATGAAATCAAGGCTGACACATCCGCCGTCCGTATTACCGTAGCGGCGAATCCGGTCTTTTACGAGTTCAGTCTGCTGTGCATACCATCCCATGGTTGTGTCATTGTCATGGGTTCCCGTGTAACAGATGCAGTTCGTCGTCGTATAGAAATGCGGGATATAATTTGTATCGTCCATATCGCCAAAGCCAAACTGAAGCACTTTCATACCAGGGAAGCCAAATGTATCGCGCAGATGTTCGACTTCCGGCGTGATGATGCCGAGGTCTTCTGCAAAAATCGGCAGATCCTTGCCAAGCTCTTTTTCAATGGCAAGAAACAGGGATTCGCACGGGCCCTTGACCCACTTGCCGTTAATTGCCGTTTCTTCCTCTGCGGGCACAGACCAGTAAGCCTCAAAGCCACGGAAGTGATCAATACGCAGATAATCGGTCAACGTAAGCTGGCGTTTGATTCTGCGAATCCACCAGGAATACTGCGTCTGTTTGTGATATGCCCAGTCATACAGCGGATTGCCCCAGAGCTGTCCTGTTTCGCTGAAATAATCTGGCGGTACTCCGGCAACGCAGGTCGGATGGCCCTTGGAATCGAGTTGGAACAATTTTTTGTTGCTCCAGACGTCAGCGCTGTCAAAAGCCACGAAGATCGGGATATCGCCAATGATCTCCACATCATGTTCATGTGCATAATCGCGCAGTTCCATCCACTGCTTCTGGAACATAAACTGTACAAAGCTGTAATAATGAATCTGCTGTGCCAGCTTTTTCTGCCATTCTTTTTTCACTGCTTCTGTGGGAGAGAGGATTTCTTTTTCCCATTCCACCCAGCAGCGGCCTTCGTGCTCATCCTTGCATGCCATGAAAAGAGCATAATCATCGAGCCAGTCTTTTTCTTCCGTGCAGAAGGTTTCAAATTCCTCGAGCAGTGTCTTGTCCGGCGTATGTAAAAAAGCAGCCCACGCTTTTTTCAGAAGACTGGTTTTGTATGTGATAACAGGGCCGTAGTCTACTTTGGTGTCATCCCACTTGGGCATATCGGAAAAATCCTCTTTGGTCAGAAGCTTGAGGTCAACAAGCTTATCCGGGCTGATCAGGAGCGGCTGGCCGGCAAACGCAGAAAATCCCTGGTACGGGGAATCTCCGAATCCAGTAGGCCCAAGCGGGAGAACCTGCCACAGGTGCTGTCCTGATCCTTCCAGAAAATCAATGAAATCATAAGCGCCGGGCCCCATATCCCCGATTCCGTAGGGAGACGGAAAAGAGGTCGGATGTACGAGAATCCCGGAAAAGCGCGTCTGTTTTTTCTTTTCCAGAAGTTCTGTTTCGTTCGATGTCTGAACTTTATTCATCTGTATTTTCCTCCAAATGCTGCATATTGAGCCGCGCCGCACAGTCCAAAAGCTGCCGAAACAGCGATGGAAAAACACGCAGGCTCATCCGTTACAGTATACTAAAGAAGCTTGAAAAATTCCAGTCATATTTTGCCCGTGCCCACCATATCAATAATAGAAAGCAGCGGAATGGGCTCCTGAAATGAAAAAATGTAAATACCTGATCTTCTTTTTTGTACTTCTCGCGGTCATGCTTTCAGCTTGCAGTGCTGCCGATACCGGAGCAGAGAGTGAGAGAAAAGAAGTGGACTTTACGGTAATGGATCCGCGAAGACTTCCCGAGGAGCTCGCGGGCCTGATAGAAGAAAATAAACAGAATGAAATACGAATGACCTATACGGACGGGACGGCTCTGTATCTCATTCGCGGCTACGGGGAACAGAAAACGGGAGGCTACAGTATTGAAGTTGCAGGCTGTACGGAGGACGCAGAGACGGTCTATTTTGATACGCGCCTGCTCGGTCCGTCCGGTCAGGAAAAACTTCCGAAGGAACCTTCGTATCCGTACCTTGTAGTGAAGGTGGAGCTGCGGGATAAAGAGGTTCTGATACAGTAGTATTGGAGAATCAGTGATCATTATGGAAAGAAAGGCGGAAGCATATGGAACTTTTAATGAAAAACATACATATGTGCAGGCAGGCAAAACAAGCGGAGACACAGATTACACTGGATGAAGATCTGAATGTACCGGACGTGCGCCCTGACGCGCAGATGATTATCCAGAGCAGAGAACGCGTTACTTTGGAGCATACGAGAGCAGAGGCCGGAAAGCTTTTTGTAGACGGGTACATGGAAGTAAGTATTCTGTATCTGGATGACACGAAGGAAAGACAGATCCACCGTCTTGATACAAGGCTGCCTTTTGACGAGGCAATCGCAGTAGACGGGCTGGAATCCGGGGACAATGTGCGTGTCCGGTATGAGACGGAAGACCTGAGTGTGACACTGATTAATTCCCGAAAACTGGCAATTCGCGCTATCTTGAGCTTTTCGGCTGCCGTGGATGAGATTTATGATATGTCAGCAGCAGTGGAAACGCAGTCTGCGCTTGAACTTTGCGAGCGGAGAAAGCGTCTGGAACTGATGCAGCTTGAAGTGCAGAAAAAGGACATTTTGAGGCTCAAAGAGGAAATCCAGATTCCGTCCAATAAGCCTAATGTGCATGAAATCCTGTGGGACAGTGTACAGCTGCGCGGATGCCGAATTTCTCTGCAGGACGGAAAATTTTCTGCCCGGGGTAATATTTTCATGTTTGTGCTGTACCGGACGGATGATGAAACGCAGAGCGTACAGTGGCAGGAACAGATGATTCCGTTTGAAGGGGAGATAGAATGTGCCGGCTGTGCGGCAACGCTGGTTCCGGATATGGAAGTATCGCTGACGCAGCCGGAGCTGACTGCGAAAGAGGACACGGATGGGGAAATGAGGATTTTCCATCTCGAGGGTGTCCTTGAATTTGAGATACGTCTGTATGGGACTGAGGAAGCGGAGATTTTGGAGGACGTTTATTCGCCGGAGAAAGACCTTGATCTGGCGGTCAGCCAGGAAACGTATGAGAGCCTTGTTATGAAAAACGAGTCAAAATGCAAGGTTTCAGGCAGAATCCGCATCCAGGGAGCAAAGCCAAGGATTCTGCAAATCTGCCACGCAAACGGGAGTATCAAGATTGACAATACGGAGATTGTGGAGGAAGGTATCCGGATTGAAGGGGCTGTACCGGTTTCGATTCTATATATTTCTTCTGACGATGCAATGCCGTTTGCCGTGCTGGATGGGATTATTCCGTTTACGCATGTGGCACAGGTACCGGAAATTGACGCCTCCTGCCGTTTTACGCTAACCGCGGATATGGAACAGCTTTTGGCTACGATGGCGGACAGCGAGGAGATTGAGGTGAAAGTGACTGTTTCACTGAATCTTTTTGTGGCGCGTGCGCAGACACAGCAGTGCATCCGGGCAATTGAGGAAAAGGATTATGCACTCGAAGACCTGGAGGCAGTGCCGGGCATTACCGGATACATTGTACAGGGAAAAGAGAGTCTGTGGGACATTGCGAAGCAGTATTATCTGACGCCGGCACAGATCATGGAGATGAACAGCCTGGAGTCGGAGGAGCTGAAAAAGGGACAGTGTTTGATTCTGATGAAGAGTATGAGCAGGCAGTTTTCGTAATATAAATGACATGCATTTGATGCAGACAAAACTGGATAGAAACAAATTCGATTAGTGGAAAGCAGCAGGAGACGATAATTCGTAGGAAGTTCGTCAGTTTTCATAAAAAAAATGACGGAAAATTGGCGTTTCTTTTATTGACACTGTGATTTGGGGAGGATAAAATAGGACTATATTGTATACAAAATACAGGAGAGAACCCAAAATGAAGGAATTAAAGCTGAAAGCGATGGCAAAGATAAATCTGGGACTTGATGTTTTGCGGCGTCGTGCAGATGGATATCATGATCTGCGGATGATTATGCAGAGTGTGTGTCTGTATGATCAGCTCAAGCTGAAGCGGCAGCAGGAGCCCGGGATTTCAATCAGTACGAATCTTGCTTATCTTTCTACCGGCGAGGATAATCTCGTGTACAAGGCGGCAAAGCTTCTGATGGATGAATTTCAAATCCAGGAGGGCGTGAGCATTCATTTGAAGAAGTGTATTCCGATCGCGGCCGGGCTGGCGGGGGGCAGTTCGGATGCAGCGGCAGTGCTGGTAGGGATGAACCGGTTATTCGAACTGGGGCTTTCGCAGGAAGCGCTGATGAAACGGGGCGTGAGAATCGGAGCGGATGTTCCTTTCTGCGTGATGCGCGGGACGGCGTTATCGGAAGGAATCGGAGATATACTCACTCCATTGCCGGATGCACCCGATGCATTCGTGGTGCTGGCAAAACCTCCGGTTCACGTTTCAACAGCCTTCGTTTATGGAAATCTTCAAGTTGACAAACTGGTCAGTCATCCGGATATCGACGCACAGGTGCAGGCGGTCCGGGACAAGGACCTGTACCGGATAGCGGAATTGATGGGGAATGTTCTTGAGACAGTTACGATTCCGTCCTGTCCGGTGATTGGGGAAATAAAAAATTGTATGAAGCGTCAGGGGGCTCTGAATGCCATGATGAGCGGCAGCGGGCCGACCGTATTTGGACTGTTCGATGACGAGCAGGCGGCGAGGCGCGCGTATGAGGAGCTTGAGGCCGGGGAGATGGCTAAAAATGTAGTTCTGACGAAATTCTTCAGGAGCCGGAGGGTTTGATTTCCGGCAAATGATTCGGGCGTGATTTAACAACAGGATATACGGTAAGGAGGTACATATGACGGATAATTTTCAGTTGCAGATGAATGAGTATCTTCCACTGCGGGATGTGGTATTTCAGACGCTTCGTCAGGCAATCCTGCGGGGGGAACTGGCGCCGGGAGAACGGCTGATGGAGATTCATCTGGCTCAGCGGCTTGGGGTGAGCAGAACACCGGTGCGCGAGGCAATCCGGAAGCTGGAGCTGGAAGGACTGGTGCTGATGATTCCGCGCAAAGGAGCGGTTGTGGCAGAAATTACAATCTCTGACCTTGAGGATGTGCTGGAGGTTCGCATGACACTGGAGGAGCTTGCGGTGAAATATGCCTGCAAGCGGATTACGAGAGAACAGTTTGAAGAAATCCGGCAGCTATCTGAAGATTTTAAAAATACGCTATATGGCAATGACGTGGGAGCCTGCGCGCAGGCTGATATGAATTTCCATGAAGCGATCTATGAGACAACCGGAAACGGAAGACTGGTACAGATTCTGAATAATCTGCGTGAGCAGATGTACCGCTATCGGATGGAGTATCTGAAAGACCGCCAGTCTCACAGCGTTCTGGTGAAAGACCATGAGGAACTTCTTCATGCTCTGGAGCAAAGAGATGAGAAGCTGGCCATGCAGGTGACAAGCCGTCATGTCGAGCGGCAGAAGGAGCACATTATCGGAGTACTGAATGCAAAAGAACAGTAACTTGTAGAAAATTATTGAAAAGAAAAAGGGATGCGAAAATAGTGAAGTTATACAGAGCAGTGCCAGTCATGTAAAAAGGCGGGCGCTGTTTTGTTTTGAGTCAAAATAAATTTCAGAAAAATGACATATACTAAAAAATATCTCAAATTTCATAACAGGTTGAACAATAAAAGAAAAAGGAGAATACAACGTGCACAAAGTAAAGAATGCGAGTCATTTGCAACAGGTGCAAAAAAGGCGTGCGGGATTTGCCTCGTGGCAGATTCATGTGCTGGTTGGCGCAGAAAATGCGGCAAAGTTTTGCGTACTTCTGCCGCTTTTAACAGAAGAGGTATGGAGAGGCAGAGGACTGGGAGTTTTTACCGTGTTCTGTCTGCTTGGGTGTCTGGTAAACGGATTTCTGGAACGGATTTTGTGGAAGGAAGAGCTGTTGTTTTCAGAGCTGTGGCGTATGAATGGGAGGAAACTGGTACTGACCGTTTACTTTGGTCTGTTTTGCTTTTTTCTTGCGCAGGCTTCGGTGATGATTCGGCTTTCCGGAGAAGTGATGCTGCATTATGTTCGGGATACAGCGTCGGAAGGGCTGCTGTATGATTTCAGGGAGACGGGCGGAAGCATGATTTTCCGGTATTCGTTTTTCTTTTTGCCGCTTCTGGTATCATCGGCATGCAACAGCCTGATCTATATGAGAAAGCTTTTTCGAAGACTGTATGAAGAGAGTGTGAAGGGCTGGAAGGCACTTCAGAAGGACTGGGTTATTCGCGGCAGGGACGTAGTATGGTGGGGCTTTGTATTTCTGAGTATCGTGCTTGCGCTTGCTTTTCGGGACCGGTTTGCTCTGGCAGGTTTTTTCTGTGCTTACAACTGGCAGGCACTGGCGGCTGTGGCGGTGGGAGCTGCGGCAGTTATGTGGACTGAGGACAGGATGAAAAAACGAGGGATTGAAAAAGAGCTCAAAAAGGGATTGTAGGTACGGAAAGTTCTGTGTTATACTGTTATAACGTTTTCGGACAGTATGCAGAAGAAGGATGGGTAAGAAGAATGAAAAAGATTCTGGATTTGATCAGCGCGGAGGTTATGAGTGCATTTGAAGCCTGTGGTTATGATGCATCTTATGGCAGGACGGGAATTTCGAACCGCCCCGATTTGTGTGAATATCAGTGTAACGGTGCAATGGCGGCCAAAAAGAAATATCAGAAGGCTCCGATTGCGATTGCACAGGAGGTAGCTGAGGCATTGCAGGGAAATCCTACCTTTGCCGAAGTGAGCGCAGTGAATCCTGGCTTTATTAATATGAAGGTATCCGGTTGCTTTCTGGCAGATTATCTGCTGGAAATGCAGGCGGATGAACGTCTGTCAGTGGAAAAAGCGGACAAACCGCAGAAAATTATGGTGGATTACGGCGGACCGAATGTGGCGAAGCCTCTGCACGTAGGACATTTGCGTTCTGCAATCATCGGTGAGAGTGTCAAACGGATCTGTCGTTTTGCAGGGCATGAAGTGATCGGCGACGTGCATCTTGGCGACTGGGGACTTCAGATGGGGCTTATTATTACAGAAGTGAAAAAGCGGCAGCCGGATCTGATTTATTTTGATGAGGGCTATGCGGGAGACTATCCGCAGGAGGCGCCGTTTACGATCTCAGAGCTGGAGGAGATTTATCCTACTGCCAGTGCGAAATCAAAAGCGGATGCTGCCTATAAAGAAGAAGCGCTGGCTGCAACGGCAAAGCTGCAGGAGGGTGTGCGCGGCTATCATGCGCTGTGGCAGCACATCCTGAACGTGTCAGTGGCTGACCTGAAGCGCAATTACAGCAATTTGAACGTAGAATTTGATCTCTGGAAAAAGGAATCGGACGCACAGCCCTACATACCGGACATGGTTGCCCGCATGAAAGAAGAAGGTTATGCGTATGAGGACCAGGGAGCACTGATTGTGGATATCAAAGAAGCGAGCGACACGAAGGAGATTCCTCCGTGCATTATCCTCAAATCTGACGGTGCAGCGCTCTATACAACGACAGATCTGGCAACAATCATTGACCGTATGAAGCAGTATCATCCGGATCGTATGATTTATCTGGCTGATAAGCGTCAGGATATGCATTTTACACAGGTATTCCGCTGCGCGCGCAAGACGCAGCTGGTGGAGGACGATACAGACCTTCGGTTCCTGGGCTTTGGAACGATGAATGGAAGAGACGGCAAGCCATTCAAAACGCGAGATGGCGGTGTGATGCGTCTCGAAACACTGATTTCCGGGATTAACGAAGAGATGTATAAGAAGATTACGGAAAATCATGAGGTAGACCCGGAGGAAGCAAGGGAGACGGCGAAGCTGGTCGCACTTTCCGCAATTAAATACGGCGATCTCTCCAATCAGGCATCCAAGGATTACATCTTTGATACGGAGAAGTTTACTTCATTCGAAGGAAATACGGGGCCGTATATTTTGTACACGATCGTGCGGATTAAGTCTATTTTGAATAAATATTGTGCGGGCGGAAGGGAAATCTGCGGCGGGGCGATTCTGGCTCCGTGCGGTGACAGTGAAAAAGGGCTTATGATGGAGCTTGTGAAGTTTAACAGCGTCATTGCTCAGGCATACGAGGAGATTGCGCCGCATAAAATCTGTTCGTTTATTTATGATCTTGCCAATGCATTCAACCGTTTTTATCATGAGACAAAGATTCTGACGGAGGAGGATGAGACGCGCAAGGCAAGCTGGATAGCGCTTCTTTCTCTGACGCGGAGAGTGCTTGAGACAAGCATTGATCTGCTTGGATTTTCGGCGCCGGAGCGGATGTAAGAGACGGCTTCAGGACAAAAACGGCATTTCGGAAATGAAAACAGCCGTATAAATACAGGAAAGGCATTCAATTATGAAATACGTACGTCAGTTTTTGATTATTACAGGGATTTCATTTTTAGGGGAAGGGCTGAAAGCGCTGCTTCCCCTGCCGATACCAGCCAGCATTTATGGGCTTGTCCTGATGCTGGCTGTTTTGTGTCTGCGCATCCTTCCGCTGGAGGCTGTAAAGGATGCAGGGAAGTTTCTGGTGGAAATTATGCCGCTGATGTTTATTCCAGCGGCAGTGGGGCTGATGCAGTCCTGGGAACGCATCCGTCCGATTCTGGGACAGCTCATAGTAGTTACGGTGGTTTCCACCGTGGTTGTCATGGCGGTTTCCGGACAGACAACGCAGGCGGTAATCCGCAGGGGCAGAAAGGAGCGGAAAAATGAGAGAGATACTGTGTGATTCTGTATTTTTTGGCGTGGTGGTCAGCCTGCTTGCGTATGAGTTTGGCCTTTTTCTGAAAAGGAGACTAAAGCTTGCAATCTGCAATCCGCTGCTTGTTTCGATTGTGGCGGTGATAGTAGTTCTGACTGTATTTGGAATTGATTATGAACGGTATGAAGAGGGAGCGAAGCTCCTTTCGTATCTTTTGACTCCTGCAACCGTATGTCTCGCGATACCGCTTTATGAGCAGATCACATTACTGAAGAAAAACAGCAAGGCGATCATGGCAGGGATTCTCTCCGGTGTGGCATCAAGCCTTCTTTCTATTCTTGCAATGGCGGCGCTGTTTGGCTTCAGCCACGAGGAATACGTGACACTGTTGCCGAAATCCATTACGACAGCAATCGGTATGGGAATTTCACAGGAGCTTGGCGGGATTGTGACAATCACAGTGGCAGTGATTATTGTAACGGGGATTCTTGGAAATGTGATCGGAGAACATATTTGCAGACTGTTTCATATTGAGGAGCCGATTGCAAAGGGGATTGCGCTCGGCACCGCAGCGCATGCCATCGGAACAGCAAAGGCGATGGAGCTCGGAGAGATCGAAGGAGCAATGAGCAGTCTGTCAATTGCGGTATCCGGACTTTTGACTGTGGTGGGCGCTTCGGTGTTCGCGCAGTTTTTGTAAATCAGAACAGGCAGAGTTATGGCCTGACGACACCGCTTGAATAGACAATCTTTCTGTAAAACACAGAGCTGCAATCACATAATTTGTCACTATACAACAAAATTATAAAAAATAGAAAAAACTTTTGGTATTTTATACGTTTTTATGGTATATTAATGAACAATAAGGAACAAGGAGGCTCCTGCTTGAGGGGCCTTTTTGCGTCTTATACTTTATTGAGATTAGGAGGAGAGGTTAATGAAAAGGAATGGAAAAGCTGCGGCTGCCCTGCTTTGTACGGCAGCGATGGTTCTCGGCGTCGGAAGTACGGCGTTTGCAGAGGAGACAAAGACACTGAAGGTTGCAATGGAATGCGGCTATGCGCCGTACAACTGGACACAGGCAACCGATGAGAACGGTGCGGTTCCGATTGCAGGCAGCTCCGAATATGCATATGGATATGATGTTATGATGGCGAAGCACATCTGTGAGGAGCTTGGGTATGAGCTGGAGATTGTGAAGCTTGACTGGGATTCCCTTGTACCGGCAGTACAGTCCGGCACCGTGGACTGTGTGATCGCGGGACAGTCCATCACTTCTGCACGTATGCAGATGGTAGATTTTACAGAACCGTATTATTATGCGTCAATTATTACACTGACAAAAGCTGACAGCGATTACGCGGAAGCGAAGAGCGTGGCAGACCTTGCAGGCGCAACATGCACATCTCAGCTTAACACCATCTGGTATGACGTATGCCTGCCGCAGATCGAGGATGCGGATATTCTTCCGGCACAGGAATCGGCTCCGGCTATGCTGGTTTCACTGGATGCTGATAAGTGTGATCTCGTTGTGACGGATATGCCGACTGGTATGGCTGCATGCGTTGCGTATCCGGACTTTAAACTGCTTGATTTTACAGGCGGAGATGGAGAATTCCAGGTTTCCGACGAGGAAATTAATATCGGTATTTCTCTGCAAAAAGGCAATGATGAGCTGAAAGATGCCATCAACAGTGTCCTGGAGAACATGACAACAGAAGATTACGAAGAAATGATGAACGAGGCAATTTCCGTTCAGCCGCTTTCCGATGCAGAATAAATTAGTTTGATATGAGGGGCATTGCACAGATCAACTTTTTCAAACGTGCAAATGCCCCTTTTATGCGCACGCCCGCATTAGGAAAATTGTCGCTGAAGCGACATGCGGGCGGCGCGGCGAGTAAGGAAGAAATCTTTCCTGCTCAATTACATAAAAGCATTGGGCAGAGGTAGCATGAATTTGCAGGTAAAGGGAGGAGAGAGAATATGCCACAGGATTTTTGGGGCAGGATTGTGTATATTTTGCAGGAGCGTGGTCCGGCTTATCTGGACGGCGCAAAAAATACAATGGTGATTGCGCTTATCAGTACATTTATTGGCTGCATCATCGGTTTTGCGGTCGGGATTGTTCAGACCATACCGGTAAGTAAAAAGGACAATATTTTTAAGCGGGCATTGCTCTGGGTTGTTCGGCTCATTTTGAATATTTATGTTGAGGTATTTCGCGGTACGCCGATGATGGTGCAGGCGATGTTCATCTTTTTCGGTTCTTCTGCGGTGTTTAACATCAATATGTCCATGTGGTTTGCGGCATTTTTTATTGTATCCATCAACACGGGCGCATATATGGCAGAGACGGTCCGGGGCGGGATTCTTTCCATTGACCCCGGTCAGACGGAGGGTGCGAAGGCCATCGGTATGACACATGTGCAGACCATGCTTTATGTGATTCTGCCGCAGGCGTTGCGCAATATCATGCCGCAGATCGGAAACAATCTGATTATCAATATCAAAGATACGTGCGTACTGTCCGTAATTGGCATTGTGGAGATGTTTTATGCGGCAAAAAGTGTGGCGGGAGCATTGTATACCTATTTTGAATCTTTCACGATTGCGATGGTGATCTATTTCATCCTGACCTTTGCATGCTCCAGGCTGCTCAGGCTGTGGGAGAAAAAGATGGACGGAAGCGATAATTATGATCTGGCGACCACGGATACGCTGGCGCATACAAGCGGTCTGTACAGCTATACGGCGAAAAAGGAGGAGGACGAATGAGCGGGGAAATCATCAAAATCAATCATCTGAGCAAAACCTTTGGGAAAAATGTGGTCCTGCGGGATATTGATTTTTCTGTCTCGACCGGGGATGTGACGTGTATCATCGGGGCCTCCGGTTCCGGAAAATCCACACTGCTGCGCTGTCTGAATCTGCTTGAGACGCCGACGACCGGCGAGATCCTGTATCATGGAGAGGATATTGCGGCGGCACATACGAATGCGGCGGCATATCGTGCAAAGGTTGGCATGGTGTTTCAGAGTTTTAATCTGTTCAGCAATATGACGGTGTTGCAGAATTGTATCATCGGGCAGACCAAAGTGTTGAAAAAGAACAAAGAGGAAGCAAAAAAACGCGCGCTTGCATTTTTGGACAAGGTTGGTATGGCTCCGTATATCAATGCGAAGCCGCGTCAGCTTTCCGGCGGACAAAAGCAGCGTGTGGCGATTGCGCGGGCATTGGCAATGGAGCCGGAGCTTCTGCTGTTTGATGAACCGACGTCAGCGCTGGACCCGCAGATGGTGGGCGAGGTGCTTGATGTTATGAAGCAGCTTGCAGGAGAAGGACTGACGATGATTATTGTAACGCACGAGATGGCGTTTGCGCGGGATGTGTCGAATCATGTTGTGTATATGGCGGACGGAGTGATCGAGGAAGCAGGAGATCCGAAGCAGATTTTCAGCAATCCGCAAAATCCGAAGACACAGGAATTTTTAAAGAGGTTTATGCGCGGGTAACGCGGCATATTCTGTATAGAAGCCGGTATTCGGCGGTTGCAGGGAGATTATGAAAAAAGAGAGGATGGATGAAACATGATTGATGTGATTACACAGGTGAACAGTACCGTCAATAATATCGTGTGGGGCTGGCCGGCGCTGATTTTGCTTGGCTTTGCGGGCGTTTTGATGACGTGTATGACAGGTTTTTTTCAGTTGAGTCATTTTAAATACTGGATGCGGCACACAATTGGTGCTATTTTCGGCGAAAAACATGTAACAAAACATACGGACGATAAATCAATTTCACAGTTTCAGTCGCTTTGTACGGCGCTTGCAGCAACGGTCGGTACCGGAAACATCGTCGGTGTGGCCGGAGCCATTGCAGTCGGAGGTCCGGGCGCCGTATTTTGGATGTGGCTGATTGCATTTTTCGGAATGATGACGAACTATTCTGAGAATGTGCTGGGTATTCTTTACCGGCGCAAAAATGAAAAGGGAGAGTGGTGCGGAGGCGCCATGTATTATCTGCGTGACGGACTCGGAGCCAAAAAGGGCTGCAAAGAGATCGGCATCGTGCTGGCCGTTCTTTTCTCCTGTTTCTGCCTTCTGGCGTCGTTTGGCATCGGAAACATGAGCCAGGTAAACAGCATGGTTGGCAATGTAAAGACTGCGTTTGGCATTCCGGAGCTGGCGACAGGAATTTTCCTTGTTCTGGCAGTTGCGCTTGTGATCCTGGGAGGAATCAAGCGGATTGCCACCATGACAGAAAAGATTGTTCCGTTTATGGTAGTTGTTTATCTGATTGGAACACTTGTGATTATCTGTGTACATATTGACGTGGTTCCGGCAGCGTTTGTTTCTATTTTTAAAGGCGCATTTGCCCTGAAGTCAGCGGCAGGCGGCGTAGTTGGTTCCGGGATTGCGCTGGCGATGCAGATGGGTATGAAGCGCGGTGTATTTTCGAATGAGGCGGGACTTGGTTCGTCTGTTATGGTGCATTCCAGTTCCAATGTAAAGGAGCCGGTGCGTCAGGGGATGTGGGGCATTTTTGAAGTGTTTGCGGACACGATCGTTGTCTGTACGCTGACTGCTCTGACGATTCTTTGTTCCGGTGCAGTAGATCTCGTTACCGGAAAACTGACAGAGACAGCGGCTGCGATTGAATCCAACTCTCTGATGAGTTATGCGTTTTTACAGACATTCGGAAAACCGGGCGCATGGTTTGTGGCAATTGCCATTTTACTGTTTGCGTATTCGACGGTACTTGGATGGAGCCATTACGGTTCTACTGCATGTGAGTATCTGTTTGGAACAAAATCCGTTACCATTTACCGGGTGGTATTTGTAGGGATTGTACTTGCCGGCTCTTTGATGAAGGCACAGCTTGCGTGGGATATTTCCGATACGTTTAACGGTATGATGATGATCCCGAACCTGATCGGCGTTCTGGTACTCTCTCCACAGGTTATCAAATGCACGAAGAATTACGTGGCCCGGAAATTCCGGCACGAAAAAGTAAAGCCGATGCTTTCCGTGTTCCAGGATATCCAGGAAATGCAGGAGAAAAATCTAGGAGAAGACGACTGATCGAAGAGAACCATACGAAATAGAAGGTGGCTGCACAGGAAATATGTATTGTGCAGCTGCCTCTTTTTGTGCTATGATACCTTGGACTGACAAGGACACATATAGTCAGGACAGAATGTTGACTGAAAGAAAGGCGAATTTATGCGGGAAATTTTCATTGACAGTGTGGTAGATTGTGTGAAGCTTCTGCCGTTTCTTTACCTTTCCTATTTGGTGGTAGAGTATGCAGAGCACAGGATGAGTCAAAGGACAAAAGAACTCATCTATCAGGCAGGGAAGGCGGGGCCCCTTCTGGGCGCTTTGATCGGGATTATTCCGCAGTGCGGATTTTCAGCAGCGGCAGCAGGCCTGTTTGCCGGCGGTATGGTATCTCCGGGAACACTGCTTTCCGTATTTTTATCTACTTCGGATGAAATGCTTCCGATTATGGTATCGGAGGGAATCCACGCGGCTGTGATTCTGAGAATACTTCTGGTTAAAGTGGCAGTGGCGGCAGCAGCCGGACTTTTGACTGATCTGGCAGTTGAGCACTTGTTCGGGCGCAGAAAAGAGATGCCGGAGCACCCGCATATGTGTGAGCATGAGCACTGCGGCTGCGGGGAACATGGGATTGTATATTCAGCCCTGAACCATACGATTCGAACCGCGGTTTTTTTGTTCGTGATCTCTCTGGCGATTGGTTTAGGAATGGAATGGAGCGGAATTGCCGGGGCTTCGCAGGGGATTGCGGGTGTGCCGGTTGTGTCAGAGGCGTTTGCGGGACTGGTCGGCATGATACCGAACTGTGCGGCGTCGGTTTTGATTACCCAGCTTTTCCTGGAAGGAATCATCGGGAGCGGCGCTTTATTTTCCGGGCTTCTTTGCAGCGCGGGTACCGGACTGCTTGTTTTATACCGGGAAAATGAAAGCAAAAAAACGAACCTGGCGATCACGGGGCTGCTTTATGCGGCTGGCCTTTTGGGAGGTATGATTGCCGGAGGATTGGGGATATTATAGGAAGAGAAAGGATACAGGACAGATGGATTATATCGTAAGAGCTACGGCTGCAAACCAGCAGATTCGCGCGTTTGCAGCGACGACAAGGGAGTCCGTGGAGATGGCACGGTCTTTCCACAATACCAGTCCGGTGGCGACTGCAGCGCTCGGGCGTTTGCTGACGGCAGGCGCTATGATGGGTGCTATGATGAAGGGTGAGAGGGACATTCTGACACTTCAGATGAAAGGAAACGGGCCGATCGGCGGTATTACGGTGACTGCGGATTCGAAGGCAAACATAAAAGGGTATGTGCAGAACCCTGGCGTGGTGCTCCATGCAAACGAAAAAGGAAAACTGGATGTGGGCGGCGCGATTGGCATCGGGATTTTGAATGTGATCAAGGATCTTGGCATGAAGGAACCGTATATCGGTCAGTGCGAATTAAAGACGGGAGAGATCGGCGACGATCTCACGTATTATTTTGCCGTGTCAGAGCAGGTGCCTTCCTCCGTCGGTCTTGGCGTTTTGATGGAGAAAAACAATACAGTAAAACAGGCCGGTGGTTTTATTATTCAGCTGATGCCTTTTACTTCAGAGGACGTTGTGGAGCGTCTGGAAAGGAAGCTGGCAGAGGTGAGTTCCGTAACAGCCATGCTGGATGCTGGGATGACACCTGAACAGATTCTGGGCGAGCTGCTTGGAGAGTTCGGGGTGGAGATTATGGATACAGTTCCGACGCAGTATCACTGCGATTGTTCCAGAGAGCGGATTGAGCGGGCTCTGATCAGTATCGGGAAAAAGGATTTACAGGAAATGATTGATGAGGGCGAAGCAATTGAAGTAAACTGTCAGTTCTGTCAGAAAACGTATCGTGTGGAGGTAGAGGAGCTGCGTGCGCTTCTGAAAAAGGCCGACAGATAAAGGGCAAGTGTAAAGTAATAGGGCCGGCAGATCAGAATCGGCCGGAAAGAGAAATGAGCAGTCAGGAGGAACTTGGTGTGAGGGATGGTTTCATAAAAGTGGCGGCAGTAACTCCGGAAATCCGGGTTGCAGATTGCAGGTTTAACCTGGAAAGTATTTCCCGGGAACTGAAAGGAGCATTGCAGGAAAAGGCAAAGATTATTGTATTTCCGGAATTGTGTTTGACCGGCTATACCTGTGAAGACCTGTTCTGGCAGGAAAAGCTTCTGAATGAGGCGCGGGAAGCACTTTTTCAGTTGATCGCAGAGACAAAAGGAGAGGATGCACTGGTATTTGTGGGGCTGCCCTGGGAAAAAGAAGAGAAGCTCTATAATACAGCGGCTGTATTTTCGGATGGCAGATTGCTTGGCCTGGTACCGAAAAGAAATATTCCAAATTATAATGAATTTTATGAGGCGCGTTATTTTACGCCAGGCAATGAGCAGGTGGAGTATCTTATATGCGAGGGTATGAAAGTTCCGTTTGGCACACAGCAGCTATTTTGCTGCGACGGTATGCGACTTACCGTAGCAGCTGAGATCTGTGAAGATCTGTGGGCGCCGAACCCGCCGAGCACGGCGCATGCGCTGGCAGGAGCGGATGTGATTGTCAATCTGTCTGCGAGTGATGAGGTGACTGGAAAAGATGTGTACCGGGAGGCACTTGTGTCCGGACAGTCGGCGAGACTGCTCTGCGGCTACATTTATGCCAGCGCAGGAGAAGGAGAGTCCACACAGGATCTCGTGTTTGGAGGTCATGATCTTGTGGCAGAGAACGGACATATTCTGGCACAGTCCCTGCGGTTTTCCTGTGGGGCGATCTATGCGGAGCTGGATCTCGGGCGGCTGCGCGCGGAGCGGCGGCGGATGACGTCGTTTCAGATACAAAATGCCGGGCAGTATGTGAAGACATCGTTTCATTTAAAAACAGAAGAGACACAGTTGACGAGAAAGTTTGATGCAGCACCGTTTGTTCCTTCTGGAAAAGAGGACAGGGAAAAAAGATGCGAGGAAATTCTGATGATTCAGGCACTTGGCCTGAAAAAGCGTTTGCAGCATACGGGCGCAAACAGTACAGTGGTGGGGATATCGGGAGGACTAGATTCCACGCTTGCACTGCTTGTTATGACAAAAGCGCATGACCTGCTTGGGCTTCCGCGCAGTCAGATGGTGGCAGTAACGATGCCGGGCTTTGGCACAACGGACCGAACGTACCACAACGCGTGTGAATTGACCAGACGCCTCGGAGCCGAACTTTTGGAGGTGGACATCCGGGATGCGGTAAGCCTTCATTTCCGTGATATCGGGCAGGATGCCTCGATCCATGATGTGACGTACGAAAACAGTCAGGCCAGGGAGCGAACACAGATTTTGATGGATATTGCAAATAAAAAGGGCGGTTTGGTCGTCGGAACCGGGGATATGTCTGAGCTGGCGCTTGGCTGGGCAACCTACAATGGCGATCATATGTCCATGTATGCGGTCAACTGCTCTGTACCGAAAACGCTGGTACGCCATCTGGTGCGCTATTATGCAGATACCTGCGGTGATACCCGTATCAGCGGGATTTTATATGACGTACTGGACACTCCGGTCAGCCCCGAGCTGCTGCCGCCTGAGAACGGCCAGATATCTCAGAAGACGGAAGACCTGGTGGGCCCGTATGAGCTGCATGACTTCTTTTTATATTATCTGCTTCGTTTTGGGTATGCTCCGTCAAAGCTGTACCGTGTGGCAAAGCTTGCTTTTGCGGGCATGTATGAGGATGCGGTAATTCTGAAATGGCTGAAAAAGTTCTACTGGCGTTTCTTTTCCCAGCAGTTTAAGCGTTCGTGCGTGCCGGATGGCCCGAAAGTGGGAAGCGTCGCACTTTCACCAAGAGGTGATCTGCGGATGCCGAGCGATGCAAGTGTGGCTATCTGGATGGAGGAGCTGGAGGGGCTTTAAGGTAAGGGATTGGATTTTATTGGATGGAGGACGTCTTCTGGCCGCATATGCAAAAACGGGGTTCCGGCAAACAAGTCACCCCTTATTTTGCATATGCGGCCAGAAGGCTGACTGTGATCAGGAAAATACAGTGGGATGGTGCTCCTGAGGGATGTGCCTTTCCGCTGTTTTTTGTTTCTGCTTTGATTATATTATAGTTTGTCCCTTGCTATGGTATAGGTTGGGAGAATGAATATTATTTGGGTTTGTGCGGAGGAGATTGTGTTATTTATATTATAGAATTTAGGGGAGTTTTTGTATTGTCATTTAAAGTGAAAAATACATTGATTAAAGAACGTATGTTTGCAAAAGGGCGTTGAAAAAGGTAATATGTTATAGTATAATAGCCAAAAATAGAAGGCTTGTAGGTGGGTGGAATATGCTGGAAAAAATTGTAGAACTTACAAACGAATATATAGAGAGTATGCCGAAAAAAGAGCGTAAAAAATATGGACAGTTTTTTACTAGTATGGAAACTGCCCGTTTTATGGCCGGATTATATAATATTGATGAAAAAATGAGTAAAGTAAGTGTGCTTGATGCCGGGGCAGGTTCAGGCATATTATCATGCGCCTTTATTGAAAGATTAGAAAAAATAGATTTTATTCAGAAGGTTGAACTTACCTGTTATGAAAATGACAGTAATGTATTACCATTGCTAAAACGTAACTTAGAATACTGCAGGGAAAAGACAAAGAAAGAGCTCATTGTTAATATAATTGAAGATAATTATATTCTTAGTCAGTATTTGGATTTTAATCATATGATAGGTGGCAGGGTAGAACCTAAAAAGTATGATTTTGTGATTGGAAATCCACCATATATGAAAATTCCTAAAGATGCACCGGAAGCAACAGCAATGCCAGAAGTATGTTATGGTGCACCGAATTTATATTTTATTTTTGCATCTATGGGGTTATTCAATTTATGCGAAAATGGGGAGATGGTGTACATTATTCCACGTTCATGGACCTTAGGGGCGTATTTTAAACGTTTCAGAGAATATTTCCTGACAGAAGGGAAGCTGGAACATATTCATCTTTTTGCTAGTCGCAGTAAAGTGTTTGACAAGGAAAGCGTGTTGCAGGAAACTATTATTATCAAGGTAAAAAAAACGATCGAAAAGCCAGAAACAATTACAATCACATCTTCGAAATCAAACAGTGATTTTGGAGAAATAACATTATTAACAGTTCCGTATGATTTGGTTGTGGCTGGTTCAGATTATTATGTCTATCTTGTAACGGATGAAAATGAAGTGGAAGTATTAAAAAAACTGCATAAATTTGATAAAACGCTTCCGGCAATTGGTATGAAAATGAAAACTGGATTGACTGTAGATTTCCGCAATCGTGAAATTCTGAGAGATGAAGCAGAAGAAGGAGCAATACCATTATTTTATTCGCAGCATATAAAGCAAGGAAAGGTAGAATTCCCGATACAGAAAGAACACGAATATGTGGTGACTGAACAAAGAGGTTTGATGCAGGATAACAAAAATTATTTATTTGTGAAACGTTTTACAGCGAAAGAAGAACCACGAAGATTACAGTGTGGAGTGTATCTGGCAAAAGAGTTTCCGCAATATAAAAAGATAAGTACACAAAATAAAATTAACTTTGTTGATGGAGTTTTAACACAGATGTCGGAATGTCTGGTGTATGGATTGTATGTACTGTTTAATTCTACACTATATGATGAATATTATCGTATCTTGAATGGATCTACACAGGTTAATTCTACGGAGATTAATGCAATGCCTGTACCAGATTTGGAGTCTATCCAAGAGATGGGAAGAAAAATGATAAAAAGTAAGGATTATTCAGAAGCAAATTGCAATTTGATATTGGAGGGATACTGTGGGTGATAAGATAGAAGAAGCAAGAGAGTTCCTAAAAGCCGTAGGTATGCCAAAAGAACAGCAGGGAAACGTTTCGAAAACAAGCATTGCATAGATTTCGCACAGCAGCATTGATTGAGGATAATGGAAAGGCAACCAATAGTCCGAATTATCGATACAGATTGACAGAAGAAACCGTAAAAATTTTGAGAACTATGCAGACGCCAGCATGGAAGGAATCCTTAAAAAAGTTTCTATACTACCATGAAAAGTTAATTGATATATATGCTTCAAAAAAGATAATGACAATGATGCCAGTAAATATAAATGGTGAAGATTTTAAGTTTTCTGCTGGCAAACATAATGAACTTCAGAAAGCTATTATTGAAGAATTTGCGCCGAGATTTGCACCAAATTCAGAGTGTCTATATGTTGGAGATACAATAGAAAAAGATCTTGTAAAAAATGTAAATAAATTGAAAAAATTGGGATTTGAAATAACGCTGCATGATAAGATGCCTGATGTAGTGCTGTATCGAGAAGATAAGGATTGGATTTATTTCGTTGAGTCTGTCACTTCTATAGGCCCAATGGATTCAAAGCGTATATTAGAAATTAAAGAAATGACAAAAGATGTTACAGCAGGAAAAATATTTGTGACAGCTTTTTTGGATTTTAAAACATATAAGAAGTTTGCAGAAAAACTTGCATGGGAGACAGAGGTCTGGATTGCTGAGATGCCGGAGCATATGATACATCTGAATGGCGATAGGTTTATGGGACCCAGATAGCAGTTGCTAATCATTTTCACGAAAGTTATAATCAAATGGAGACAAATGACAACAGAAAATATTTTATTAAGCTGTACACCCATACATACCAAAATTTGAATGAGTAGTTAAAAAGTATATATCAACTTTTTCATAGCCAGCCCCCTGGCACAAGGTACAAAATAAGGGGTGACTTGTTTGCTGGAACCCCGTTTTTGTACCTTGTACCAGGGAGCGTCGTATTTTATAAAAAGCAGAGGAGGATTTTCAATATGAACTCAGTGCAAAATGCCCCGCAATGCCGGAAGTTTTTGAATGGGGCAGGCTGGAAGCAGATTGTGACCGTGTTTTGCATGTGCATGTTCTTTTTGGTGGTGCCGTTGCAGGTTTCAGCGGCAACGCCGGTTTCAGAGCATGGAAGGCTTTCCGTGAAAGGGACAAAGCTTGTGGATCAGAAAGGGAAGACCTTTCAGATCAAAGGAGTCAGCACGCATGGCCTGTCGTGGTATCCGGAATATATTTCGAAGAAAGCGTTTAAAGATCTGCGGGATAAATGGGGCGCGAATACGGTGCGTCTGGCCATGTATACGGCAGAGTACAATGGTTATTGTACCGGTGGAAGTGCGAACCGGAAAAATCTGAAAAAACAGATTGATACGGGTGTGAAAGCGGCTACGGATCTTGGGTTGTATGTGATCATTGACTGGCATATTCTAAGCGATGGAAATCCGAATACATACAAGAAGCAGTCCATTGCCTTTTTTAAAGAGATGGCAGAGAAATATAAAAATCATAAAAATGTCATCTATGAAATATGCAATGAGCCAAACGGGGGCACAAGCTGGAAACAAATCCGGTCGTATGCACAGGCAGTTATCAAGGAGATTCGGGCCATTGATAAAAAAGCGGTGATTCTGGTCGGGACGCCTACCTGGTCACAGGATGTTGACGCAGCGGCGAAGAACCCGGTTAAGGGTTACAAAAATATCATGTATACGCTGCATTTTTACGCAAACACGCACAGAGAGTCCTATCGTGAAAAGGCAACGGAGGCAATTCAGGCAGGCCTGCCGCTTCTGGTCAGTGAGTTTGGTATCTGTGATGCCTCCGGAAATGGAGGGGTGAATGAAGCAGAAGCCAATAAATGGATCTCTTTTTTGAATAAAAATGGGATTGGATATGTGGCATGGAATCTTTCGAACAAAAATGAGTCAAGTGCGCTGTTAAAGAGCAGTTGTAAGAAAAAGTCCGGATGGACGGCCAGTGATTTGTCACAGTCCGGCCAGTGGCTCGTCAAAACATTCAAAGGTTCGCTAGCAAAAGAATTGACCTCTGGGAAGAAACCGGATTCTACCGCCTCTGGTTCCGGCAGCGCCAAATCTGTGAAGGCCTCGTCCAAATACTGTAAAGTATCTGTGAAAGAGGTCAATTCATGGAAGAGCGGGAATCGTTATTACACGCAATACAAACTGACAATCACGAACAAAAGCAAATATCAGATTTCTAACTGGAAGGTGCGTGTAAACTTTAAAAATGCAATCAAAAAATCCCAGCAGTGGAATGGAAACTATTCGTATAAATCAAAATACCTCACGGTTACGCCGCTTTCTTGGAACAAACGGATTACACCGAAAGGCAAGGTTACGGAGGTTGGATTTATTGTGAGCTCAGCGAACGGGAAAAATAAAGTGACTTCGGTGAAGTTCCTTTAGAAAGCACCAAATTTCTTCAGGTCTGCGTGTTGATGCCTTGACAAACGAAAAAAAATGGTATACTGTAAGAAACAGTTGATGCAAACGAAAACACGATGACGAGAAGAGTAAAATGCGGAAGCATCCAGAGAGAAGGCGGAAGCTGGAAAGCCTTTATGTGGAACCATTTGAAAACTACCTCCGAGTGGCCCCAATCCGGTCCGGTGACTCCGTTACAGTCAGATGAGAGGTTTTGCGGCGCAGCTGAGAGAACAGCGTTCTGTGAAACAAGCAGGGTGGAACCGCGAGTGATGAAGATTACCCGTCCCATGCAGTCCAAGATTTGGATTGCATGGGATTTTTTTATCGTATAGGAAACTTCGTCTCCCATACGATAAAAGCCTCCGGCAGGATGCGCAGCTTCGCGCGCGGAACAAAAGCTGTGCTCTGAAATTTATTGACTCGCAAGGTGTGCGAAGCACACTTTTGTTCTGCATGTCCGCATGAGGCAAATAGTTGCTGAAGCAAGGGGAAGCAGTTTGCAGACAAAAAAGAAAGAAGGAGAAGCGGCATGAAGGATAAACTGAAAACGTTGTTTTTATCAAGCTGGACGCCGGCGGAGAAGACGCTGCTACTGGCAGATGTGCTGTTGTTCGGCGTTTTAGTGGGCTGGCTGACGTACCCGCTGCGGGATGGCATAAATCTATTCAGTCATAATAGCTGGGATTTCAGCAAGAACGATACCGATTGGGAAGAATGGGATTTGGAAGAAAGTGAGGAATAAATGATGATTATTACATTAAAGGATGGATCGAAAAAGGAGTATGCACAGCCGATGTCAGTGCTGGATATCGCTTCTGATATCAGCGAGGGGCTGGCGAGAGTGGCAACGGCAGGCGAGTTGAACGGTGAGGTTGTGGATCTGCGTACCGTAGTGAGCGAGGACAGCGATCTGAATATTCTGACCTTTGATACTCCGGAGGGTGCAGGCGCATTTCGTCACACAACCTCTCATATTATGGCGCAGGCGATCAAGAGACTGTATCCGTCTGTTAAGCTGGCTATCGGTCCTTCTGTGGCAGACGGATTTTATTACGATGTGGACAGCGAGACTCCGCTGACGCAGGAAGATCTGGAAAAGATCGAGGCAGAAATGAAAAAGATTGTGAAAGAAGCACTTCCGATCACCCGTTTCACAAAGCCGAGAGACGAAGCGATTGCTTATTTTAAGGAGAAAGATGAACCGTACAAGGTAGAGCTGATCGAAGATCTGCCGGAGGATGCGGAAATCAGTTTTTATCAGCAGGGCGAGTTTGTGGACCTGTGCGCAGGCCCTCATCTGATGAGTACAAAGCCGGTAAAGGCATTTAAGCTGACAAGCCTGGCAGGCGCTTACTGGAGAGGCAGCGAGAAAAATAAGATGCTGACCAGAATCTATGGTACCTCCTATACGAAAAAGGCAGATCTGGAGGAATACATTACCCGGATGGAGGAAGCAAAAAAACGCGATCACAGAAAGCTTGGAAAGCAGCTGGGTCTGTTTATGATGCGCGACGAGGGACCTGGGTTCCCGTTCTTCCTGCCAAAGGGAATGATCCTGAAAAATACGCTGCTGGATTACTGGCGCGAGATCCATACAAAAGCCGGCTATGTGGAAATTTCCACTCCGATCATGCTGAACCGTCAGCTCTGGGAGACATCCGGACACTGGGATCACTATCAGGAAAATATGTATACGACAGTGATTGACGAGACCGATTTTGCGATCAAGCCGATGAACTGTCCGGGCGGTATTCTTGTGTATCAGTCAGAGCCGCGTTCTTATCGCGATCTGCCGCTTCGTATGGGTGAACTCGGTCTGGTACACCGCCATGAGAAATCCGGTCAGCTTCACGGACTGATGCGTGTGCGCTGCTTTACACAGGACGACGCACATATCTTTATGATGCCGGAGCAGATCCGCGATGAAATCAAGGGTGTTGCAAAGTTGATTGACCAGGTTTATCAGCTCTTTGGGTTTAAATATCATGTGGAACTTTCCACACGTCCGGAGAATTCCATGGGAAGCGACGAGGACTGGGAAGTGGCGACAGACGGACTTAGAAGCGCCTTGGATGACCTTGGTCTGGACTATGTTGTAAATGAGGGTGACGGAGCGTTCTATGGCCCGAAGATTGACTTCCATCTCGAAGATTCCATCGGAAGAACGTGGCAGTGCGGAACGATTCAGCTTGACTTCCAGCTTCCGCTTCGCTTTAACTGTGAGTACATCGGAGCAGATGGGGAGAAGCATCGTCCGATCATGATTCATCGCGTGGCCTTCGGTTCTATTGAACGCTTTATCGGCATTCTGATTGAGCATTTCGCAGGCGCTTTCCCGACCTGGCTTTCACCGGAGCAGGTACGCGTACTGCCGATTTCCGACAAGTATCTTGACTATGCCGGAAAGGTAAATGAGCAGCTGAAAGAAGCTGGCATCCGCAGCAGTGTTGACGCACGCGCAGAGAAGATCGGTTACAAAATCCGCGAGGCGCGTCTTGCGAAAGTGCCGTATATGGTAGTTGTCGGCGCAAAGGAAGAGGAAGAAGGCCTTGTGTCCGTGCGCAGTCGCTTTGCAGGTGATGAAGGACAGAAAGATCTGGCCGGATTTATCGCAGATTTGCAGGAAGAGATCAAGACCAGAACGGCTCGGGAAGTGACGGTTCAGGAAGAGGAGAAGAAATAATGGGTAGTCTACTTCCTGAAAAAGCAAGGATCACGTTTTGACCGACTGCTGAGCGGGACACATAGCGATCTGTTTGGGAAATAAGAAAATAAAAAGATGGGGCTGTCGCACCTGATACGAAATTTTATTCGTGAAAGCGACAGCCCTATTTTTGTGCACAAATTTTTCACATAATTACCACAGAAGGAACACAGAATTTCCAAAAACTAAACACAAACTACAGGTACACTTTTTTCAAAAATCAGGACAGGACGAGAGGCATTTATTTTATATTAGAGCCTCCTGGGGAAAGGAGTATTGTAATGAAAAAGTGTGTGAGTGGTTTTGGCAGAAGAGTTGGCGCGGGGACAGCAGCGGCTTTAATGGCAGCGGTGATGAGTGTTCCGGCGCCTGTATTTGCGGCAGGAGCTTCCGGGATTGATATGAGTACGGATTATCCTGGAATTACGGTAAAAGCGGGAGAGACAGTAAGTTTTCCGCTGGATTTTTCCAGTCTTGACGGGGAAGGGCATGATATTGCGTTGAAGGCGGAGAGCCTGCCGGAGAACTGGACCGGATATTTCAGAGGAGGAAGCAATCAGGTGACGAAGGTTCATGTGGACGGCACGTCAGATACAGAAACGGCATCTGGCGAGGAACTGGCAAATTTTAGCCTGACAATTCCGGAAGGGACGGACGAGGGTGTCTATACGGTAGAATTGCAGGCAGACGGAGGAACCGGAAATAAAGATACGCTGGAACTGGAAGTGACCGTGAGTCAGGAAGATGCAGGGGAGAGCAGCTTTACTTCAGAGTACCCGGAGCAACAGGGAACCACCGGGACTACATTCAGTTTTGATACGACGATTGTGAATAACCGCAGCACCAATCAGTCCTACAGCCTGTCAGCACAGGCGCCGCAGGGATGGCAGGTAACGTTTACACCGTCAGGTGAGGCGGCAAATGTGGCCAGTCTTTCCGTAGATACCGGGAAAAGTCAGGGACTTACGGTTACAGTTGTTCCGCCGGCAAATGTTGAAAAAGGGGAATATACAATTCCCTGTACGGCAGTTTCCGCGAATGACACATTGAAAGAGGAATTGAAGGTCAGCATTACCGGTACATATGGCGTACTGCTTTCTACACCGGACGGGCGACTCAGTCTGGACGCCTACGAAAATAAGGAGTCTGCGGTGACACTTTCTATTACAAACAGCGGGAACGTTGATCTGACGAATCTGAATCTGACTTCATCTGCACCGACGAACTGGGAGGTACGTTTTGAGGAATCAACGATTGATACGCTGGAGGCCGGGGCGACGAAAGAGATTACGGCTTATGTGAAGCCGTGTGAGAATGCAATCACGGGCGACTATGTGACGAGCATCCGGATCAGTAACAGCGAGGTTTCATCAAATGCAGATTTTCGTATTTCTGTAAAGACATCCACGACCTGGGGACTTGCAGCCATTGCGGTGATTGTGGTTCTGGTGTTCGGACTTGGCTTTATCTTTAAAAAGTACGGGAGACGGTAAACATGACAGAAAAAAGCAGAAATGTAATAGAAATCGCGCATCTGACAAAACAGTATGGCGAGAAGATCGCAGTAAATGATTTGAATCTATGCATAAAACGTGGGGAAGTGTTCGGCCTTCTCGGGCCAAACGGAGCCGGAAAGACCACCACAATCCTGATGCTGCTGGGCCTTACGGAGCCGACTGCGGGTAGTGCGCTGATTGAGGGAATGGACTGTACGAGAAACCCTCTGGAGGTCAAATCCATCACAGGCTATCTGCCTGACAATGTGGGATTTTATTCCGATATGACAGGCAGACAGAATCTGCGCTTTACGGGGCGGATGAACGGACTTTCCGGAAAAGCGCTGGAGGAGAGGATTGACGGTCTGCTTCGGCGCGTGGGAATGGAGCAGGCAGCCAACCGAAAGGCAGGCACTTATTCGAAGGGCATGCGGCAGAGACTTGGAATTGCGGATGTTCTGATGAAAGATCCTGAAATTATCATTATGGATGAGCCGACACTCGGAATTGACCCCGAGGGTATGCGTGAGCTGCTGACCTTGATTCGTGAGCTTGCACAGGAGGATGGTCGGACGATTCTGATCTCCTCGCATCAGCTTCACCAGATTCAGCAGGTCTGTGACAGAGTCGGGATTTTTGTGAGCGGACAGCTGATTGCAAGCGGTACACTTTCCGAACTGGAAGAACAGATTCGCAAGGATGGCAGCTATCTGCTGGAACTTGAAGTTCAGCCCTGTGATGACAGGCTGCTTGCGATGCTGCGACAGCAGGAAGGAGTCCGGAAGATCAGTAAAGAAGGAAATACCTTCCTGATTGATGCAAAGACCGATCTTCGCGCATCTCTGACGCAGTTTCTGGGAGAATACGGGTATACGGTACTGCATCTGCACCAGCGCGGCGGCGACCTGGATGAAATTTATAGACGATATTTTGAAAAGGCAGGACAGAGTGATGAGAGAGATGGTATGGAAAAAAAGAAAAAATATGGATGGAAATATGAAAAATAAGATACGCGTAAACGGTATGACCGGGCTGGGAGCGCTTTATCACAAGGAACTGGCTGACCATCTGAAGAGCAAACGGTTCCTGATTCTGCTGATTCTGATCGGAAGTACTAGCTTTGCCAGTCTGTATGGAGCATTGACAGCGCTTGGAAATGCAGAAGACAGCAACTATCTGTTTTTAAAGCTGTACACCACAAGCGGCAGCTCCATACCTTCTTTTTTATCTTTTATCGCGCTGCTCGGACCCATCATCGGACTTGCGCTCGGATTTGACGCCATAAACAGTGAACGGTCAAGCGGAACCTTAAATCGGCTGGTATCACAGCCGATCTACCGGGATTCCATTATCATCGGTAAATTCCTGGCCGGAACGGCCGTTATTGCAACAATCATTTATTCAATGGGGACAATGCTTGGCGCAATGGGCGTTTTGGTTACAGGCCTGAAGCCATCCGGAGAAGAAGTATGGCGGGTACTCATTTTTCTGACCTTTACCGTAATCTATGTCGCATTCTGGCTTGCAATTTCGATTCTCTTTTCCGTCGTATGCCGCCATGCGGCAACCTCAGCCCTGGCTTCCATCGCATTGTGGATTTTCTTTGCAATCTTCATGAGCCTGGTTGCAAGCATCATAGCAAATGCCATGTATCCGATCAACGATGAGTACAGCGCCCTGGTAAATTCTATGGATCACTATACCCTGAACCTTGGAATAAACCGTCTTTCCCCGTATTATTTGTACAGCGAGGCAGTATCTACAATCATGAATCCCGGAGTCCGTTCCGTCAACGTAGTCACAGTAGACCAGCTTGTAGGCGCTGTCAGCGGCTACTTAAGTCTCGGCCAGAGCTTATTGCTTGTCTGGCCCCATCTCACCGGCTTGGCCGCCCTGCTGCTCGTAGCTTTCGGCGGAGCTTATCTCGGCTTTATGCGTCAGGAAGTGCGGGCAAACTGAGTTCACCTTTCCACTTGATGTATATTTTGCCCCAAACTGCAAAAACTATCTCATGAAAATGATAAAATTCAGGAGGTAACATTATGCCAGCTTTAGTTTGTTCTGCACAGAATTGTGTATACAACAATGCAATGTATTGCAGTAGAGGCGATATCGAAATTGGCGGTCAGGATGCGAAAGTTTGCCAGGATACATGCTGCCAGAGCTTCGAGGAGCGCAAGAGAGACAGTGCGAAAAGCTCAATGGGAAGCCCGTCCTTCCATGCAGATATTAAATGCGAGGCAGTACACTGCAAATACAATGAGAACTGTGCCTGCCATGCAGAGCATGTGGATGTTTCCGGTGCAGCAGCTTGCTGCTGTGACGAGACGGAATGCGTAACCTTTGACGAGGAACGTTAGCCATTGTAAATAAGGATAAAACAAAATAAAAACAGGGCTGTTGCCAGAATGACGCGATATGCTACACGCATAAAAATCGTCCCGGGAACAGCCCTGTTTTCACTTGCAAAAATGCATGTGCCAGGAGCTTGCAGATACTTATTCTGTGTCAAGCTGAGCCAGTGCGTAGTAGACAAATTGTCCGTCTTTGATGGTCTTGATGTATGCGGAATCTTTGATCGCGTCGTGTTCCTCGTCAAACTTAATCTGCCCTGTTACGCAGGTGAACTCATTTTCCTCAAGCGCTTTGATGAGGGCTGCGCTGTCCGTGGTGCCTGCTTTCTCAATCGCATCAAGTGCAATGTTGTAAGCATCATAACCAAGAGCAGTTCCGCTTCCTTTCGGGGACTGGCCCGGGAACATGGCGTCATAGTCGTCAAGGTATTTCTGCACCGTTTCATTCGGCTCGTCGCCTGCAACGAAGAAGCAGGTAAACAGAGCGCCTTCGGTATCCTTGCCGGCAATGTCAATCATGGCCTGTACTTCCCAGCTGTCAATGGCAAGGAACTGCGGGTAATATCCCATCTGATGTGCCTGCATCTGAATCAGCGCAGCTTCCGTATACTGCGTCGGACAAAATACAACGTCCGGGTCAGCCTCGCGGATGGCGTTAATCTGCGCAGAAAAGTCCTGATCGCCTTTGTTGTACCGGACATCGGCGACAACGTTTTCCTCACCAAAGGTATCGACAAAATATTTGCGTGCGCCGATACAATAGGTGTCTGTGATATCTGTGATGATCCCCACCGTCTTTGCGCCGAGGTCTTTGGCTGCAAACTGAGCCATGGCAGCGCCCTGGAAATTGTCGGAATAGCATGGCCGGAAATAGCATTCATTTCCCTGTGTGACAAGCGGATTTGTTGCGGTTGTTGTAATGACCGGAATGCCTGCGGCCTCAAAAGTAGGAGCTGCCGCGATGCAGTAGCTGGAGCCAGGGCTGCCAAGAACGATCGGGCAGTTGGCAGAAACAAGGCTGGCTGCCGCTGTCACAGACTCTACATCGTCTGATTTGTTATCTGCAATCACGAATTCCACTTTTCTGCCCAGAACCTCAGGGCGGGCATTCTGGGCAGCCTGGATGCCTTCAAATTCCATCTGTCCGCCGGCTGCGTTGCTGCCTGTAAAGGTCATGAAGATACCGATTTTGATCGGTTCATCGCTATCAGAGGCAAAGGATGGAAAAGAAGCAACGGGAGCTGACAGAAGCGCCATGCTGATCAGAGATGCTGCCATTTTGCATTTAAAAGAACTATGTTTCATATTCAAATCTCCTTTCGTGCGTGTGATGGCAATTCCGAAGCGGATTTGCCGTATCTGTTTTAGGGTGTTCACTGCTCATAAGTTACGAAATACATTACGTTATGGAATATCCGTAGATGCATGGGAGTATTATTTTGAAACGTCTTTGGCTTTTCCGAGATACGCGGAGCGGATCTGTTCGTTTTGCAGAAGATCCCGGCCGCCTCCTGACATGGAAATACGTCCGAGTTCCATGACATAGCCTGTATCAGCCAGCTTCAGGGCAGCGTTTGCATTCTGTTCAATCAGAAGTACGGTTACGCCCTGCGCGTTGATCTGTGAAATAATATGAAAGATATCGCGCACCACAAGCGGAGCGAGGCCAAGGCTTGGCTCATCCATCATAATCAGCTTCGGCCTTGCCATAAGTGCGCGGCCCACAGCGAGCATCTGCTGTTCTCCGCCGGAAAGTGTACCGGCCATCTGCCAGCTGCGCTCCTTAAGTTTTGGGAAAAGCTCAAATACATAATCATAGTCCCGACTGATCTGGCTGCTGTCCTTTCGCAGGTATGCTCCAAGCATCAGATTTTCCAGTACGGTCAGATTCGGAAAGACATGTCGGCCTTCGGGCACAAGCACGATTCCCCTTGCAACGATTTCCCGGGTGGGCATGTTTGTGATATCCTCACCCTCAAAGAAGATCTGCCCGCCGGAAGGTTTCACAAGAGAGGTGATCGCACGGAGTGTCGTTGATTTACCCGCTCCGTTTGCACCGATCAGTGTGGCGATCTTTTTCTGTTCTACACAAAGAGATACGCCTTTCAGTGCCCGGATGCCTCCGTAATTGACCGATAAGTTTTTGATTTCCAGCATACTCAGTCCTCCTCTGCGCCAAGATACGCGGCAATGACAGCCGGATCTGTCTGAATTTCCTGTGGTTTTCCCTGTGCAATGAGCCTGCCGAAGTCGAGCACGTAAATATTTTCAGCAATTTCCATAATGAGGTCCATATGGTGCTCAATCAGGAGAACAGAAACTTCGTATTTGTCTCTGATTTCCCGGATAAAGCCGGCCAGCTCAGCAGTCTCCTGCGGATTCATTCCGGCGGCGGGCTCGTCGAGGAGCAGAAGCTTCGGACGAGAGGCAAGTGCTCTTACGATTTCAAGCTTACGCTGAATCCCGTAAGGAAGAGAGACGGCGTCAGCATCTGCATAGTCGCCAATTCCAATTTCATTGAGCAGCTCCATTGCATAGCCGCGCATCTGTTTCTCTTCCTTCCAGTAATGCGGGAAGTATGAGATGGCTCCGAGATAGCTGCTTTTTAAATGCACGTGCTGTCCGAGAAGAATATTGTCGAGCACAGACTGTTCTGCAAACAGGCGGATATTCTGGAACGTGCGCGCGATTCCAAGCCTGGCGATTTTATCCGGACGCAGGCCGGTAATATCTGTGAAATCAGAATTACACGCGTCAAAATACCGTATATGACCGGAAGTCGGCGTATAGATTCCTGTGATTACATTGAAGGCGGTTGTCTTTCCGGCACCGTTCGGACCGATCACCGCAACAATCTGATTTTTTTCGATGTTCAGATTTAGATCGTGAATTGCGGTAACGCCGCCGAACTGCATTTTAATATTGCGTAATTCAAGTATATTACTCATTTGTATCACCTCTGTGCAGCAGTCTTTGGATGGATTTCCGGACGCGTCCCGGGAAACCGATCAGGCGGTCCCAGCTGAATTCCTTTCCTCCGGCGAGACCCTTCTGGAAAAACAGTACGACAATCATCAGAAGAAGCGAGAAGAAGACCATACGCAGACCGGCGATAGCGGGAACTGTGACGGGACCTATTGCAAAACCGTTATCGAGGAAACGAAGCGCTTCTCTGGCGATGATAAAAATACATCCTCCGAGAATGGAGCCGGTAATGGTGCCTGTGCCGCCCAGTACAATGATCAGAAGAATGTCATTGCTGAGACTCTGGCGAAACAGTGCGGGGTTGATCGTGCCGACAACGCTGGCCATCAGCCCTCCGGCGATTCCGGCCATAAACGCGGATGTACAGAAAGCCAGAAGTTTGTGGCGCATCAGTGAGATGCCGATGGCCTCAGCAGCAAATTCGTCGTTGCGGATTGCTTTGAAGGAACGGCCATAGCTGGAACGAAACAGCCGGACCATGAAAAGCACGGCCAGGATCAGTGCAGTACCGGTCCACCAGACATTTACGGTGGCAGGGATGTTTTTCAGGCCTGTGGCTCCATTTGTGACATTCTGAAGGTTTACAAAAAGAATGCGGATAATCTCGGAGAAGCCAAGTGTCGCAACACTGAGATAATCCCCCTTCAGCCTGAAAACGGGAATACCGATCAGGAAGGCTGCTGCAGCGGTCAGAACGCCACCCAGCACAAGCGCTGCCAGGAAGGGCAGGTGCAGGTCTGCAAGCCAGGGAACGATCGGGTCAAGATAGAACAGCGTGTCCTTGACTTCCGGGGAGAGTGCAAGCAGCGTTGTAACATAGGCACCGATGGCCATAAAACCTGCGCTTCCCAGGGAAAACTGCCCGGTATATCCCTGGATCAGATTCAGGGATATACCTACAAGCGAGTAAATCAAACAGAGATTGACGATACGGATTCCATAGTTGTCGAGAAGGAACCCGTTTTGTAATAAGTAGAAAAACGCAACAAGCAATAAAATACTGATGCTTGTGAGCGCAAGATTTCTGCGCTGTTTTTTGGACATTTGTCCGATAAGTCCCGGATAAATTGTTTTATCTGTCATAATACCCCCATGGAATTGAGAAAACGCAGGTTATGCTTTGTCGGTCACCTTTGCGCCAAACAGTCCCGTCGGCTTGAACAAGAGAATCAAAATCAGAATGATAAAAGCAAAGATGTCTCTGTAGCCGGACAGACCAGGAAAAAAGTATACCAGCATAACTTCAACCAGTCCCAGAATGATGCCGCCGAGAACAGCTCCCTTGATGTTTCCGATGCCTCCCACAACTGCGGCGATAAAACATTTGGTGCCTGGCATGGCGCCCACTGTGGGACTGATCTGCGGATACTTCAGGCCCCACATAAATGCTCCGAACGCAGTCAAACCGGAACCAATGATAAATGTGACGCGTATGACAGCATTGATGTTGATGCCCATGAGCTGGCTTGTCTCAAAATCTTTTGATACGGCTCTTGTTGCCACGCCCATTTTTGTGTGTTCCAGGAAGAACAGCAGAGCTGCAATCAGAACCACCATGGAAATCACGACAAAAATAACAAGACGCTGAATACGCCACTCGCCGTTTCCAAGAACTATGACTTCCTGCAAAAACGGAATGTCCGGGAAAGACTTTGGAACGGCAGTAAACACAACTGTTGCGAAGTTCTCCAGCAGATATGCCACACCAATGGCAGAGATTGTCAGAGAAATCCGCGGCGCGGACCGAAGCGGCTGATAGGCAATACGCTCAATACATACGCCAAGCAAAATGGTGAGCGCAAGCATTGCGATCAGGCCGAAATACCAGGGCAGATAGAATACGGAAACAGAGTAAAACGCGAAGTACATGGAAAACATGAATACGGAACTGTTCGCAAAGTTAATCAGATGCAAGATGCCGTATACCATAGAGTAACCTACCGCGACGAGACCGTATAAACATCCGAGCGCCAGCGCGTTCGTAAATTGCTGAAAAAGAGTTGCCATAAAATCGCCCTACTTTCAAAATATAACAAGAGAATGACCGGTTACAGAATTTCACGAAGCTGCTGCAAAAGATAATCAATATCCTTACGGCTTACGTCATTGTTTGTCAGGAGACGGAAGCATCCCTCGCGCCCGGCGATTGGATTGCAGATTTTAATACCGCGCTTGTACAGCTTTTGGGGCAGCGCTTCACAGAACTCCCTGGAACGGTGCAGTTGAAAGAATACAATGTTGATGTCCACAGACTCCAGCTCTACATCAATGCAGTCAAACGCACTGAGCTGTTCTGCGAGATAGCGTGCATTTTCATGGTCAATGTGCAGACGGCCGCGCATATGGTTCAGTGCGCAGATCCCGGCAGCTGCCAGGACGCCGCATTCGCGCATGCCTCCGCCCAGCATTTTCCGGTATTTTCTTGCCCGGGCGATAAAATCGCTCTCTCCGCACAGAATCGCTCCCACAGGAGCAGCCAGTCCCTTTGAAATACAGCATGTGATGGAATCGCAGTACTGCGCCAGTTCTTTGACGTCAACATTCTGGGCAACAGCGGCATTCCAGATGCGGGCGCCGTCAACATGGACCTTCAGTCCGTGTGCGTGTGCCATCTCATAAATTTCACGCATGGTTTCCTTTGTGACAATGCGTCCGCAGCGCAGCGCGTTTTCGAGACAGACAAGAGAGGTTGCAGGTGCGTGAATGTCATCCGGACGAATTGCCTCTTTGATCATCTGAACATCAGGGATATCATCTGGAAATGAGAGCGTTCTGACGCTGACGCCGGCCAGTACCGATGCTCCGGCGACCTCTTCCTGGAAAATGTGGCTGTTGGTGCCGACAATGATTTCATCGCCGCGGTGCGTCTGGCTCATAATGGCAGTCAGGTTGCCCATTGTGCCGGAAGCCACAAACAACGCTTTTTCTTTTCCGAGAATACTGGCGCCAAGTGCTTCAAATTGATTAACCGTAGGGTCGTCACAGGCTACGTCGTCGCCTACAGCCGCGTGAAACATTGCTTCACGCATTTCTGGAGTGGGCTGCGTTACGGTGTCACTGCGAAAATCAATATACCGCATATGTATGTTCCTCCTAGTAGTGGTGCAACGGATATTTTCCGTCACTGTGAATGAGTAATTTTAACAATATTTATTAAAATTCCGTAAATAAGCACAAAAATATAGCGTGTAAAAAGTAGAAATATGGCAAAATTTATATAAATTTGTATATCATTATAAACAAAGATTGACAAATAGTAAAATACTTATATTAATATATAATTATAAGAATAACTATATAATTCGTGAAAAACTGATATCAGGGAGATGCAGATGTTCGGTCATAATGAATATGTTTATGCAGTGTATAAAGAAGGAAGCTTTAGCAAAGCAGCAGAAAAGCTGCACATTTCGCAGCCTGCGCTCAGTGCAATTATATTAAAAGAAGAGGAAGAGATCGGCTGTCCGATTTTTGACCGGAGAAAACGTCCGATTGAACTGACTGCTTTTGGCACAGAATATATCCGTTCCATCGGCAAAATTTATGCCATCGAAAAGGAGCTTTCGGATTACATAACAAGCGCAAAAACTCTAGAAAGCGGAGAGGTAACGCTCTGCGGAACGAATCTCGGTCTTCTCTATAAAGTACCTGTTGTGATTGCAAAGTTTAAGCAGCAGTATCCGAACATTACGGTTCATGTTGCGGAATCCTGCACGCGCGGGTCGATTCAGCAGTTAAACTCTGCGGAGGTGGATCTCGTTTTGACAAGTAAACCGCTGGATTCTCACCGGTATGTGCAGGAAGTCTGTTATCAGGAACGGCTGATTCTTGCGATTCCAAGATGCTTTCCGGTCAATGAGGAACTGACTGCAAAGAAACGTTTCAGCTACGAGGAACTGCAGCAGATGCCTTATCATATTTCAAAAGAAGAAATGGTATCACTGTCAAAACTGGGCGACACGTCATTTATTCTGCTCAGAAATACAAACTATCTGCGTGAATGTACGGATCTTCTGTTCCGTGAGGCATATATCAGTCCGCCGATTGTTATGGAGGTCGATCAGTCTGCGATATCGTACAATTTTTGCAGCCTGGGTATGGGCGCTACGATTCTGAGTAATCGTCTGATTGAGCCGTCCCCCAAGAATGATTCTCTGTATTTTTATGCGATTGACAGCAGGTTTACGGCGCGTGAGACATACATTGCATACAATAAAAACAGATATGTGACCTTTGCAATGAAAAAGCTGATCGAGATGATGACTACGGAGGAGTAGACTGCGTATTTACGCTGGATCAGTTTATTGATTTTTCATTTGCACAGAGTGCCCAGATCCGATAAAATGAGCATATGCGTTTGATATAAGAACGCCAGGAAAGAGGTGCAGGGATGAATATTGAACACAAAAAGACGGCATTGGGGGATGATTCTGTTCTTTATCAGAAACGGGATGATTCATTTGGAAGGAAAGACCTCAAAAGTCTTACCAGAAAGCAGAAGCTGCAATACTTTAAAGACTACTATCTGATGAAGGTGGTGGTCGTTCTTGCCGTTTTGATTGCAGTGGGAAGCCTGCTGAACGGAATGTTTTTTAACCGCTCAGAGTGCGTGTTATCAGTGGCCTTTGTAAATGAAAGCCGTATTCCTCAGGCAGAGGAGCTGAATGAATCACTTGAAAAATATCTGGATCTGGGACGCAACGACTATGTTTCCGTGGAGAATTACGGGCTGGACGACTATCAGATGCAGATGGCTTTTGTGACAAAGATGTCAGCGTCTGCGATTGATCTAACGATCTGTCCGAGGGATTATTTTGAGGACGGATGCGCACTCGGAATGTTTGCCGACCTGAGCGAATGTCTGCCGGAGGAGACGTACCGGGAGCTTGCTGGGCGTATGCTGGAAGGCCGGGAGGCCGAGCGGGACACAGAAGGAAACATTGTATCTTATTATGATGCAAAGCCTTATGGAATTGATCTGTCAGGCAGTGCATTTTTGGCCGAGTATGGCGTTACGGATGAGTCCGCAGTACTTTGCATTATGGGCAATACGGAGCATATGGCGTATGTAAAGGACGCGCTTGTGCATTTTTTCAAATAAGACCTCAGAAGCTTTCCGGACATTGACAATACAATAGTGACAATACAAAAAAGATGAAACTGTGCTTAGCAAAAAAAGAGCGGGCAAAGGAAAACGTGATGGAGGATTGTTTTGTAAATGTAAAACGTTACTCCATGGTTTCCTGCGCATAGGCATGCTACAATAAAAATGTAGAATGTGGCCATAAGATACAGAAAATCAAAAATAGAATGTTCGGTAAAATGCAAAAGATTTTGAACGAAGATTCTGTTTGAGTGCGCAGGAGGGTTGTTATATGCAGCAGAGAAAAAGAACGAATCAGTTTTGGAAAAGATTTCTGGCACCTGGTCTTGCAGCAGCCATGTTGTTTGGCATGCAGACGACAGGTGTTGCTGCCGGCGCTTCAGGATTTGAAGCGAAGGATGGAATGATCGACGAGCAGGCAGGCGATGTCTACTATGAAATTTTTGTACGTGCGTTTCGCGATTCAAACGGAGACTCTATTGGAGACTTTAAAGGTATAGAGGAACAGGTTCCATATCTGGCAGAACTGGGGATCACCGGAATTTGGCTGATGCCGATTACAGATTCTGGCAGCGATCACTGTTATGATGTACGGAATTACTATGAGACAAACAGTGATTACGGTACAATCGAAGAATTCAAAAGTATGCTGGATACGTGTCACGAGTATGGAATTAAAGTGATTATGGACCTGGTAGTGAATCATTGTGGTTTTAGCAATGTTTGGTTTCAGGAGGCCCTGAAAGGTCCGGTTCTGGAAAATGGAAGCGAAAATCCTTACTGGGATTATTTTACATTTGTTCCGGACGATGCAAATTTTGTAGAAAAAACAGCAGAAGAAATTCATGAAGAAGAGGAAGCATATCTTGCAGAACACGGTTCTATGGAGGGATATACGGTACAGTATCCGATGTTTGATAATGCAACCAGGGGACCAGAGGCTACGGTATGGAACCGCACCGATGATTTGCCAGACATGGTACAGAGAATGATTGAGTGGGGAATGTTAGAAGCCCCGGAAGAGGGCAGTGAGCCGGAAATCGTTCCTGGCTATCGCTATATAGGTATTTTTGGTTCTGGAATGCCGGATCTGAATTATGCCAGCGACGCTTTGCGTGAGGAAATCAAGGATGTGGCAAGCTATTGGCTGGAAGCAGGTGTGGACGGATTCCGGTTGGATGCGGCGCGTCATATTTATGGTGATTATTATTCGAATATTTACAGTGATTATATTTTTGAAAAAAATATGGAATATTGGAGAGATTTCCGGGCAGATTTAGAAGCAAAGTATCCGGATGTTTATCTGGTTGGAGAGGTATGGGAGAAGAATACGGACAATGTGGTTCCGTTTGTTTCCGAAGGAGGACTTCACAGTATCTTTGATTTTAATCTTTCCGGCAAGATTTATGAGGCAGTATCGAACGAGACTACGAAGTATGATCCGGCGGCTGCATCAGAGACAAACAGGCTTTCCGAAGATACGGATTTGAATCTTGTGACCGGACTGGTTGATTACTATAATAAACTGGGTGCGGGTTCGGATTATGAATTTGTGGACTGTCCGTTTATAACAAACCACGATCAGAACCGACTGATCAGTTTGCTTCGCTATCAGTTTGATGAGACGGCAGACGATATTTTTGTGGCCAATATTCTTACGGATGAGGAAGGAAATCTGATTCCGAGAGAGGATGCGGACCAGGCAGAAAACCATGCAAAAGTGGCTGCTGATTTGCTTTTGACATTGCCGGGCAGACCGTTCCTTTATTATGGAGAAGAAATAGGAATGGACGGGGCAAAACCAGACCCCACCATAAGAGAGTGTATGGCATGGTTTGAGGAGCCGTTTGCAGCGGATGGGGCTGCACAGACAGGACTTGCGAACTATAACGACGTAGTATACAGCCTGGGCGGTGAGGCATCCGTAGAAGCGCAGATGGATGATCCAGAGTCGATGCTGTCACATTACAAGGAAATCATTGGGGCCAGAAAGTCAATTCCGGCATTGATGAATGGAGATATTGATACGTATACGCTGGAGTCGCAGGAGGTAGTGTCTTATATTCGTATGACGCAGGAAGAAAGAGTTCTGGTACTGATCAATCTGACCGGTGAAGAGAAGCAGCTGCAGATTACGGATGATCCGAATTATGGGGCATTCACAGAAGTGGCATTCCAGGCCGGAACCGATCAAATCAGCAATCTGGCTGGACAGGATTTGACATTGGCGCCGTATGCAATGGTAGTTTTGCAGTAAGGTAAACGATACAGAAGAAAGATGATATACAGCTAAAACTTGCAATATTTTATGTGGAGGGGCCGTCTGGGGGCCCCTCTTCGTATTTTTCCGCTTCATTTCTTACAAGTTTAAGACGATCTTTTTCGGGGAGTATTTCCGTTAAATACTTCAAAATATTAATTCTATTCATGAATTCTATTCATGGGTAAAAAATGGTTTGACATTCCAGTAAGTCTGTGGTAAAGTATAAAAGGTTGTAATTAACAGGAAAGCAGAGTATCCACTCTCACCGCGGCACAGAGGTGACCGTCGGTTCATATCGGGAGCAAAGCAGCACACAGAAGGTATCTGTGTTTTGTATGTGAGGATTATGAGTGGATAACGATGTTATCCACTCTTTTTATATCGATGTGTGGAGGTGCGTACCATTAGCGAATTAATGATCAACGAACAAATCAGGGACCGTGAAGTCCGTCTTATCGGAGAGAACGGCGAACAGCTTGGAATCATGTCTGCAAAAGATGCGATGAAGCTGGCAAAGGAAGCAGAACTTGACCTAGTAAAGATTGCTCCGACCGCAAAGCCGCCGGTCTGCAAGATTATTGATTACGGAAAATATCGTTATGAGCTGGCCAGAAAAGAAAAAGAGGCCAGAAAAAAACAGAAAACGATCGAAGTCAAAGAGGTTCGATTATCGCCGAACATCGATGTAAATGATTTAAATACCAAGGTAAATAATGCCAGAAAGTTCGTCACCAAGGGAAATAAGGTAAAGGTTACGCTTCGTTTCCGTGGACGTGAGATGGCGCATATGAATGCCCACCGTTATATTCTTGAAGATTTCGCAAAAGAGCTTGAGGACGTTGCAGTCGTTGACAAACCGATCAAGCAGGAGGGCAGGAGTCTTACTATTTTCCTGTCGGAAAAACGTTAATTCAGATATTTTAATACAAGGAGGAACTATAAGATGCCAAAAATGAAAACCAGCAGAGCAGCTGCAAAACGTTTCAAAAAAACAGGTACAGGTTTATTGAAAAGAAGCAAAGCTTATAAGAGCCATATCTTAACCAAGAAGTCTACAAAGAGAAAGAGGAATCTGAGACAGGCGACGATTACAGACGCTACGAATGCTCAGAACATGAAGAAGATTTTACCGTATTTATAAGATGAGGCGAAGGAGGAAATAAGACATGGCAAGAATCAAAGGCGGTTTGAACGCTAAGAAAAGACATAACAGAGTATTAAAGTTGGCAAAGGGTTACAGAGGAGCCCGTTCCAAACAGTATAGAATCGCAAAACAGTCCGTAATGCGCGCTCTGACAAGCGCATATGCAGGACGTAAGCAGAGAAAGCGTCAGTACAGACAGCTCTGGATTGCACGTATCAATGCAGGCGCACGTCTGAATGGACTTTCCTACAGCAAGTTTATGTATGGTCTGAAGCTGGCAGGTGTTGAGCTGAACAGAAAAGTTCTAGCTGACATGGCAGTAAATGATGCAGAAGGCTTTGCAACACTGGCAGAGCTCGCAAAGACAAAACTGGCTTAAGCGGCAGGGTTCGAATAAATAAAGAAGAATGATAAAAAAGCACTGTATTCCGCGGAGGACTGCAGTGCTTTTCTGGTTTCTGTCGGATTATGGTAAACAAGAGGTGTATTGTGGGAGACTTGAAAAAGATTTTGAAGCTGACGGCCGGTGTGGGAGAGGAGTTGATCCGATGCGGGGCAGAAATATCGCGGGTTGAGGATACAATGAACCGGATTGCGCTGCATTATGGTGTGACAGGACGTCAGATTTTTATTATTTCTAATGGTGTGTTTGTCAATCTGGAAAAGGGTGAGGAGGCAAAGAATGTCAGCTTCCAGCATATTCCGCAGATCAGTGTGGATATGAGTAAACTGTGTGAACTGAACAGCCTTTCCAGAGATATTGAACAGATGGATTTGTCACTTGATCAGGCGCTTGCACGTTTTGAATGTGTGCGCGGTGGAAAGAAGAAAAATATATGGCAGTATATTGCGGCTTCCGGAGTGGGGGCGGGCTCTTTCTGCTATCTGTTCGGAGGGGACGCAAAGGATTGCTTTGGAGCACTTTTGATGGGACTGATTCTGTGGTTTTTCTTTACGGCAGTTGAAAGATACAGACTTCCGAAAGTGGTTCTTCACACCCTGGGTGGTATCTTGGCGACATCGGGCTGTATTTTTCTGCTGCGTCTGGGACTTGTCAATCATTTGGAACAGACAATTATGGGTTCAATTATACCAATGATTCCGGGTGTTGCATTTGTGAACGGAATTCGTGATATTGCGGACAGTGATTACATTTCAGGAAGTATACGGCTCCTGGATGCAATGCTGATTTTTATCTGTATTGCGGCGGGGGTGTGTATTGCATTCCGACTGTTTGGTATGGGAGGTGTCTGAGATGGGTTTGCTTCTGGAAACAGCCGCGGCGTTTGTGGGGACAATCGCATTTGGCATCCTGTTTGTGGTACCGTCAAGTCAGTTTTTGGTCTGCGGCCTGGTGGGTGGAATCGGCTGGGTGGTATATGCTGTGACTCTGGCAAACAGCTCTGCCGCCGTTGCGTCTTTTATGGCAACTGTAGTGATCGTGCTGTTG
This sequence comes from bacterium 1XD42-54, assembly GCA_003612585.1. Lineage (GTDB taxonomy): Bacteria > Bacillota > Clostridia > Lachnospirales > Lachnospiraceae > Choladousia. The sequence continues at coordinate 232,222 of RAZH01000001.1, read as the reverse complement.
GCAAGGATCTTGGCAGTAGTGCGTAAGGTTCCGACCAATGTGATTATGATACCAGGGATTTTTCCGATTGTGCCGGGAATCGGCCTCTACGATATGATTTATAATCTGATGATCGGCGATACGGCGTCAGGAGTCAGCCAGGGACTTGCTGTGCTCAAAGCGATCGGCGCCATTGTATTTGGGATTATTGCTGTGTTTTCTCTGCCAAACCGGTGGTTCCGGAAACGGCCGAAAATTGTGGCAAGGAGATAAGCGGGAAAAGAGGAAGTGGATGAAAAGGTATTTATGTTTGGTGGGTTTGAACTGTTTGGTACTTTTCGGGGTTATGTATTCGTTTTTTGCGGAAAAGCAGGTAGCCTATGAACTGAATTATCGGTTTATGCTCATTTATCCGCAGGTGTGGAAAGAACAGAATTATGAAATGCCGGATATGTTTGAGCTGGAGCGGGCGAATATCAAATGTGTGAGTTTTGGGAGCACGAGTGATGATGAACAGATCGAAGCGCTCCGGAAAGCGGTTCTGGCAAATGTGGACGGAATTATTACAGTTGGAACCGGGAACTCCAGGGAGCTTGCAGATTTGGTGAACGAGGCGGAAAAGGAGGGCATACCGGTGGTGCTGGTGGATTCGGATCTGCGCGATACGAACCGCAGCGGATATGTGGGGGCGGATAATTGCAGGGCTGGACAACTGGCCGCCCGCGATATGGTCGAGGCCACAGATGGACAGGCCAACGTCGGAATTATCGTCTCCAGGCTAGACAACACAAGTCAGGCGGACCGCGTAGCGGGGTTCGAGCGTGTTCTGAAAGAGCAGGAGAATATGAAGATTCTTGAGGTATTGGAATGTGAGGAGGACCGAACAAAAATCCGCCGTCTGATCGGGAACATGTTGCAGGAACACCCGGAGTTGGACGCGATTTACTGTACGGAAAGTGTTTCCTCGGACATGGCAGGAGAAATTTTGCAGGAATTGCGTTGTGGGCCGGAACAGGTGAAGGTGGTCTGTTCTGATCTGTCTGATCATATCTGGGAGTACATTCAGGAAGGCCGCTATTATTCCGCGGTCGTGCAGAATATTTATGAGCAGATAGAGGAGGCTGTGGTTTGTCTGAAAGAATACATCAACAATGGCGTAAACGCACCGGATCTTGTGTATACAGGAATCACCAGTGTAAAGAAAGGCTTTGATTATGAAAGCTGGAGAGCAGCAGGCCTGGATGGGGAGGCGTGGAAATCAGAATGAGGAAAAACAGGACATTTAAATCCCGTATGATGCAGTTCATGCTCGGCATTTCCGTTGTGGCGCTTGTGCTGATCGCTCTCTGTGTTTCTGTCTACCGAATTATGGATCAGAGTCATAAGGACAGTATGAATCAGCTGTTGAACCTGAATACATTTTTTGACGGACTGGCTGCCATTAATGACAGCGTGTATGAATATACGCTGGAGGGTGACGAGACACTGTACAGAGAGATAGAGCAGGGGTGCATGGAAGGACGCCGGATTTTAAAGGAAATGGCGGATATGCAGGTGGATATGGCTTTTTACCGGGATATCCGCGATATGGAGGAGATGTTTTACAGCTATACGGAGCGTATTCAGCGGATTTATGACCACAGTTATCTGTGTGATGCGATGACAATCGGAAGTAAACGGACGATCAACCGTTATTATGCGCAGACGCAGGAGGTTTATGAGGCGATCAATTCCGAGTTTCAGAGCTTGTATTCCAGGCTGCTGGATGCAGCTGGGAAGCAGGAGAAGAAAATCGAGTGGAGGAACGGCATTTATTTTGCGGATTTGATTCTGGTCATTTTATGCACGGTAATATATGAATTTTTTAATATTCGCAATATCATGCGGCGAGTGATTCACCCAGTGCAGGAGCTGACAGAGAGTGCAAGCCGGTTTGATGGAGAAAATCTGGAACAGATTCGAACAACCATGCAGTATACGGATATGGATGAGGAAATGGGAAGGCTTCATCAGGTCTATAATTCAATGATTCGCCGGATTCAGCGTCAGGTTATGGAAATCAGGCAAAACGCCAGTACAATGGAACGGCTGAAGAATCAGGAACTTGAGAACCTGCGCATCAGTAATCTTTTAAAAGCCAGTGAGCTCAAGGCCTTGCAGATGCAGATCAACCCGCATTTTCTGTTTAATACGCTGAATATGATTTCTCAGACCGCGTATCTGGAAAGCGCGGAGCAGACCGCTGGACTGCTTGGCAAGACTGCGCGGCTTTTGCGCTACAGTCTGGATCATTCCGGACGGGAAGTAACGCTGGCTAAGGAAATCGAGATACTGGGGAATTATGTTGAGCTGCAAGAACAGCGATTCGGGGAACGCATCAGCTTTTCTTTTGATCTGGATGAGTCCTTCCATCAGATTCATGTACCGAGCCTGCTTTTACAGCCGCTTGTGGAAAACTGCATTACGCATGGTGTGGGAATGAAGGGAGAAGATGCGAAAATTACTATCTGTACCAGATATGACAGCGAGCGTCAGAGTGGACGGATTGTGATTGCAGATAACGGAGAAGGCATGTCGCAGGAAACACTGGAACGGGTGCGGCGGGAGATGCAGGAAAATGACAAGATTGGGCAGAAAATCGGACTGAGTAATGTGTATTTACGGCTCATGATATTTTTTAACCGGCGCGCAACCATGGATATTTTCAGCGTAGAAGGGGAGGGAACCAGAATTGAAATTACAGTTCCCTGCCAGGAGGTTTTGACGGTTACAGAGCGTCTGAAGTAGATAGCTGCAAAGAAGGAGGATTTATGTATCGGATAATCATTGCAGATGACGAGGCAATTGAGTGCAGAGCGCTTGAGTTAATGATTCAGAGAGAATTTCCGGAGCTGGAAGTGTTGCCAAGCGTATACAACGGTGCGGATCTGATTGCTGCGGTTCAGGAATTTGAGCCGGATATTGCGATTGTGGACATTAATATGCCGAAAATGAACGGGCTGGATGCGCTCGAACTGATCCGAACGCGCAATTCGCGACTGAAAATCATTATCAGTTCCGCATACAGTGAGTTCGAGTATGCAAAGAAGGCAATGAAACTGAATGTATCAGACTACATTGTGAAGCCGCTTGAAAAAGAGAGCTTTGTGGAGACCCTGGGAAAGGTGCTTGCTGCTCTTCAGGGAGAACAAAAACTGGTGTATGAGCAGGAAAGCAAGGAGCGGTATCTGGACGAGATCAATTCTGTTGTAGGAAGGGAATTTCTGTCCTCATTGTTGCTGGGGGAACCGGATGAAAAGAGCTTTCAGATTTATCAGCAGTCGCTTCACAGAAGCTTTCGCGGCGGTGTACTGATGGCAGTGCGGCTTTTAAGCGACGCAGATCTATGGAGAAATCCGATCGACTACAGTGCGCTGATGAAACTGTTGGAGGAAGAGATCGGAAAGTACTGCTGCTGTGTGGGAAAGCTGTACAAAGAAGAACTCTATTTTTTGATTTTTCCGGAGGAATTTGTGGCAGAGCAGAACCTTGTAAAATGGCTGTCCGATATTGCGGCAATTTTGCTGTCTCTGGTGAAGAAGCAGGAAGGACACGAGATGGTTCTTGGTGTCAGCACGTGGAAATATGATTATGAAGAGATGGGTACAGGGCTTGCAGAATGCCGGATTGCGGCAAGGAGCAGTACGAAGGCAGGCGTTTTTTTCTATAAAGACAGTGAAAAAAGACAGGAAACGGGTACGTCGGCAAGAGAGCTCGGACAGCAATATCTGGAAAGCCTGAAAAAGGGAGGAATTGAGCGGTGCAAGGAGGAGATCAGAGCGCTTTTTTCAGAGGCCGTTATCACGGAAGAAAACGCCAATCTCTGGCAGCTGCGCATTCTTGGGTTTATGCAGCCGATCTGTGATTATATGGAGGAAAGCCAGGGATATCTGAGACGGTATTCCAGAAAAGGCAAACTGGATTTTCCTGCGCTTTGTGGCTGTGCGGATAAAGACAGCATGCAGGAATGGGTGATGGAAGTGCTGGAGCGGCTTTCAGAGCGCGGAGCAACAGAAGGAAAGAGCCGGGAATATATTGAGCGTGCGATTCTCCATATGGAACGCCATTACCGGGAAGATGTTTCTATGGAGGAAACAGCCGAGGCTGCGGGGATCAGCACGTTTTATCTGAGCCGTCTTCTGAAGCAGGAGCTGAGTCAGACTTTTGTGGAAATTCTGACCGATATCCGGATGAAGAAAGCGCTGGGACTTTTGTGGAAGGGGAACTATACGGTCAGGGAGATTGCCGAACAGTCTGGCTATGGAAATATTACATATTTTTATAAAGTGTTTAAAAAATACACTGGAAGAAATATCGGAGAAATCCGGGAGTATTTGAGTTGACCGGAAGGGGTCTTTAAAGGAGAATTCTGTGGCAAATTGCCCTGGCTGTACGGCCAGGGCAATTTTAGACATAATGGCAAAAAAATGCAGCGCCGATGGCATAAAAGACCATGGTTTTGCCAGAAATGCAGAATAGAGGTCAAAATTTTTCTGTGCTAGAATACTTTCAACAGCAGGAACGCGGTTTCCCAAGAAAGGAGAACAGTATGAACAGAAACAGAAAAAGACTGGTTTCAGCAGCAATGGCAGCAGCAATGGTACTTGGCAGCTGTATGACAGCCGGAGCAAACGGCGCAGTGACCTCCAATGAGGTAACAGAGCGTGAAGCCAGGAATTCAGATGTGTCTATGAATCTGGCAACACAGGGTATGGTGCTTTTGCAGAACAAGAACAATGTGCTTCCGATGGCAGCACAGGGCAGCGTGGCAGTGTTTGGTACAGGCGCGCAGAGGACAGTAAAGGGCGGTACAGGTTCCGGTGATGTGAATCAAAGAGAGACCGTTTCTGTGGCAGAAGGTTTTGAAAATGCAGGATATAAGGTAACAACAGGTTCTTATATTGCAGCTTATGAGGAGGCTCAGAAGGCAGCAGAGGAGGCTTCCGGAAACAGCTGGTGGTCTGCACCGCGTGCGGAAGAGATCGAAGTAACCGACGAGATGCTTGAGGAATCAAAAGCAGACGGCACGGATACAGCAGTGTATGTACTGGGAAGAATCGCAGGAGAAGGTGCTGACCGTACGGTTACGCCGGGCGATTATGAGCTGACGGATCTGGAGAAGGCAAATCTGGAGAAGATTGCAGCCAACTTTGATAAAGTAGTGGTTGTTATTAATGCAGGCGGAGCCGTTGATACGAAATTCGTGGGTGAAATCGAAGGCATTGATTCCGTTGTTGTGATGGGACAGGCCGGACAGCGCGGCGGTGACGCTCTGGTGAAGGTATTAAACGGTGAGGTGACTCCGTCCGGTAAGCTGACAGCAACATGGCCGGTAAACTACTCTGACGTTGCAGACGCCAAGTACTGGGGCGCAAACGATGGAGACATTGATCAGGAAGATTACTTTGATGGAATTTACGTAGGCTACCGTTACTTTGACACTTTCAATGTGACACCGGCTTATGAGTTTGGATACGGACTTTCCTACACAGACTTTGACGTGAAGGTAGACAGTGTTGAGGCAGATGCGGATCAGGTAACTGTGACGGTAACTGTGACTAATACAGGCGATACGTATTCCGGAAAAGAAGTAGTTCAGATATACTTCTCCGCACCGGACGGCGAGCTTGAGAAACCGTATCAGGAGCTGGCAGCATTCGGAAAGACTGACGAGCTGGCGCCGGGCGAGAGCCAGACGCTGAAGATTTCCTATAAGACAACAGAGATGTCCTCCTATTCGACAGAACGCGCTGCTTATATTCTGGAAGCGGGCGATTACGTAGTACGTGTGGGTGACAGCTCAAGAAATACGCAGGTAGGCGCTGTGATTACCCTGGACGAGACAGCCGTGACAGAGCAGCTTTCCAATCAGCTTCATCCGGACGAGGAGATCGAGGAGCTGAGCAAAGAGGGCGTTACACCTTATTCCTATGAAGGTGAAGCGGACGAGATCGCAGCGGCAGAGAGAATCGCTCTGGCAGCGGCAGATATCGAGACAGTGGACAATGCTTCTCCTTATGATAATGAGAATGTGACAGCTTACGTTTCCGATACGACTGAAACAGAGTATCTGAATGAGAATCTCGGCTATACATTGACCGGCAAGTACCATGACCATCCGGATTATTCCGAGATCGTGGAAAAACTGGCAGGAGATTTCAGCCAGAGTACGCTGAAAGATGTCTACGATGGAACGATCACCATGGAAGAGTTTGTATCCGGTCTGACGGTAAGCCAGATGGCAGATATCGTGATCGGCGGAAACAAGCTGCCGAGTGCAAACGGACAGTCCGCAGGCGCTGCTTCCGAAAATGCATCAGACATTTCTGACGGAACAATGATCGGCGCGCAGGCAAACGCAGTGTCCGGTGCGGCAGGCGAGACAGCAGGTATCTATATCGAATCCAAGAAGATTCCGAATATCGTTCTGGCTGACGGCCCGGCAGGCCTTCGTATTACGCAGGAAGAAGAACGCGAAGACGGCACATACTATCAGTTCTGTACCGCATTCCCGTCCGGTACGGTTATGACACAGAGCTGGGATGTGGAAGCAATGGAAACGCTTGGAAAGGCAGTAGGCGAGGAGCTTCTGGAGTACGGTGTGACACTGTGGCTGGCGCCTGGTATGAATATTCAGAAGAATGCGCTGTGCGGACGTAACTTTGAATACTATTCAGAAGATCCGTATCTGTCAGGTATGATGGGAATCAGCGAGACGCAGGGCGTTCAGTCCCATCCGGGTATCGGCGTTACCATCAAGCACTTCTACGGCAACAGCCAGGAAGACAACCGTAATGCAGTAAACAACACAATCAGTGAGCGTGCTTCCCGTGAAATTTATCTGAAACAGTTTGAGATGGTGGTTAAGGGCGCAGCTCCGATGTCCATTATGTCCTCCTATAATGTAAATAACAGTATTCCGGATGCAGATGATTATGATCTTCTGACCGATGTAACCCGCGGCGAGTGGGGCTTCGACGGTCTGATCATGACAGACTGGGGCGGCGGACAGTCCACACCTTCGATCTCCATGCATGCAGGAAATGACCTGATCATGCCGGGAAGCTCTGTTGAGGATATCACAATCCGTGCATTTACGGATGAAGAGCCGGTATTTGGCGAAGATGATATTTATCCGCAGGTAACGGTAGGCCAGGGATGGTTCGGACCGAGTGCGAAAACTGCATGGGGCGAGTTTGTGCTTGATGCAAACGGCAGCGTGACGATTGAAAAGACAGTTGCAACCGCTGATTATGAAGCGGCAGTTCGTCCGGCAATCGTAGATGGCCAGGAAGCAGAGGTAGCAGTATCCGAGCTGATCGCAGCGCTTGGCGATGCAGTAACCGTTACGACAGACGGCGACAATACGACGATCGTTTACAAGGGCGACTATAAGGATAACAATATCTCACTTGGCGATCTTCAGAAGTCAACTGCAAACATCTTGAAGGTTGTTATGGCATCCAATCAGTTCGCAGCACTGTTTGACGATGTGGAAGCAGTTTCTTATACAGAGGCGCGTGCAGACAAACTGGAAACTTATCTGACGATCGAAAAACAGTAGTCAAAAAACACGTATCAGAAAAATATAAAACAGTAATGTATTTTACTGGCTTGAAGCAGTGAAATACAGACAAAAGGATTGCGGTCCCGGTATTTTTACCGGGACTGCTTTGCAATGTATCCATATATAAATACAAAAGATGTGTTTTCTTTTATTCTTTGACAGGCCTGTCAAAAAGTATGCTATACTGGAAAAAAATAACAGGGAGGAAAGAGCGGATGAGACGATATGCGGGAACAGGAAAACGTTTTCTGGCGTTTATGACGGCAGTGTGTCTGGCCGGAAATTCGGGGATAGCCGTACAGGGGGCATCTACCACTGAGGAAATGTCAGAGCGGGAAAAGAGAAATGCAGCCTTGTCTATGGAAGCAGCGATGCAGGGCATGGTACTTCTGGAAAATGAGGACGGGGCATTGCCACTTGTGTCCGAAGGGAGTCTTGCGCTCTTTGGAGGTGGCGCTGTCCGTACGGCGAAGGGCGGTACCGGGTCAGGTGACGTAAATCAAAGATACGCGGTTTCCATCTGGGAAGGTTTTAAAAATTCGCGTTTTGAGATTACAACTTCAGACTGGTTGAACGGTTATGAAGAAATGTGCGAGCGAAAAAAAGCAGAGTTTGACGGCGGCTTTGGTATGCCATTTTATGTGGAAGAACCGGAACTGACGGATGAGGAAGTGGAAGAGGCGCGTAGGGATGGCGAAACAAAGACTGCGATTTATGTGATTACAAGAAATTCCGGAGAAGGGGCGGACCGGGTCGGTGAGACGGGCGATTATTATCTCACAAGTGCAGAAGAAAGAAACCTGCAAAAGCTGGCTTCTTCTTTTGAAAAGACGATTGTTCTGCTGAATGTTGGCGGTGTGATTGATACACAATTCTTTGATGAGATTGAAGGCCTGGATGCGATGCTGCTGATGAGCCAGGCAGGTATGGAGGGCGGAAATGCTGTAGTGAAGGTGCTGGCAGGGGAAGAATGTCCTTCCGGCAAGCTGACTGATACATGGCCACAGGATTATATGGATTATCCGTCCGCACAGAGTTTTGGTGCGAATGACAAGGAAGTGGACCAGGAGGATTATACGGAAGGAATTTATGTGGGGTACCGGTATTTTGATACCTTTGGAATTACGCCGTCCTATCCGTTTGGATACGGGCTTTCTTATACGGACTTTTCGATTGAGGTGGAGACGGTGACTGCCGGTCCGAAGGAGATTACAGTGACAGCCCTGGTGACAAATACAGGAGACACTTACGCAGGTAAAGAGGTTGTGGAGGTGTATTTTTCTGCTCCGGACGGGGTTCTGGAGAAGCCGTATCAGGAATTGGCGGCTTATACAAAGACAAAAACACTGGAGCCGGGAGAAAGCCAGAGCGTGACGCTGTGTTTTTCGACTGCGGACATGGCCTCCTACAGCACAGAGCAGGCAGCATATCTTCTGGAGGAGGGGGACTATGTTCTGCGCGTCGGCAACAGCTCCAGAAATACAGAGGTTGCGGCCGTGCTTCATCTGGATGAGACTGTGGTAACAGAGCAGCTTAGCAATCAGATGGAGCCGGTACAGGAAATCAATATGCTCTCGCGAAAGGGTATAGACTCATATACTTACGAAGCGGAGGCACAGGAGATTGCGGAGGCTTTGCAGCTTGAGCTGGATGCGGGAGTGATAGAGACCGTAAACCATGCGTCGTCTTATGAAGCGGAGAAGGTGACTGCATATGTGTCTGATACCACACAGACACAGTATCTGGCGGAGAATCTTCCATATGTGCCGGAGAATCCTTATCATGGTATATATGAAGAAGAGATTGTGCAGCTGGAAGGAGATTTCAGTGAATCGACACTGATTGATGTATATAACGGGACCGTTACATTGGAGGAATTTGTGTCAGGCCTGACCGTAAGTGAGATGGCAGATCTCGTGATCGGCGGGAGTAAGCTGCCGAATGCTTCAGGACAGTCTGCGGGGGCACAGTCAGCTAATGTGGCAGAGGTAAGCGTTGAAACGATTGCAAAGGCACAGGAAAATTCAGTGCAGGGGGCCGCAGGTGAGACAGCAGGTATCTATATTGAGTCCAAAAAGATACCGAATATTATTCTGGCGGACGGTCCGGCAGGGCTACGGCTTACGAGGGATTATGAAGCGGAGGATGGCCGGGAATATTATCAGTTCTGTACGGCGTGGCCGATCGGCACGCTGCTGGCGTCTACGTGGGATACAGATCTGATGGAGCAGGTGGGAGCCGCTATGGGAGAGGAGCTTTCCGAGTATGGAGTTACGATGCTTCTGGCTCCGGGCATGAACATTCATCGCAATGCCCTGTGCGGGCGAAACTTTGAATATTACTCAGAAGATCCGTATCTGTCCGGCACGATGGGCGGCGCAGAAACGCAGGGATTGCAGTCCGTGCCTGGAATCGGGGCCTGCATCAAGCATTTTGCGGTAAACAATCAGGAGGTAAACCGCACGGCGGTGAACAATAATGTTGATGAACGCACGCTTCGGGAAATCTATCTGAAAGGGTTTGAAATTGCCGTGAAAATGTCGCAGCCCATGGGAGTGATGTCTTCCTACAATCAGAATAACGGCGTTCCGGCAGGAGACGATTATGATCTCCTGACGAATATTCTTCGGGGAGAATGGGGCTTTGAAGGGCTTGTCATGACAGACTGGGGCGGCGGACAGTCGACGCCGTCAGTCTCCCTGCATGCCGGAAACGATCTGATTATGCCAGGAAATTCGGTGGAGGATATTACCGTGCGGGGCTTTTCGGACGAAGAGCCGGTGTTTGGTACGGATGGAACATACCCGGAGGTGACAATCGAGCAGGGCTGGTATTGGCTGGCCGGATACCGGATGCATACTGCGTGGGGGGAATTCACGCCGGATGCGTCAGGGGATGAGACCATTACAAAAACCGTGAAGACTGCCGTTTATGAAAGTGCACAGAGGGATGTGGTGAATGAAAACGGAGAGGTGGTTACAAAGAAGGTTTCAGAGCTGCTTGCAGATCTGGGCGGAAGCGCTCTAGCGCAGGATAACGGGGATGGAACAACAACCATCGTTTACCGTGGTACGTACCAGAAGAACAATATTACGCTCGGTGATTTGCAGAAATCGGTAATGAATATTTTGCGGGTGGTGATGAAGTCGAACCAGTTTGCAAAGCTGCTTGATTCCGAAACTGAGCAGATCAGACAATAAGACAAAATTTAATACTCATTTTAGATTTTATTTAGTATACTGATATTCAGATGTAAAGAACAGTCCCTAAATTCTGCACAGAGGAGGCATGCGAGGATGAAAAAGAAAAAACGGAAAAGAGGCTGGTTAAAAAAATTCCTGTTTTTGCTGATTATTGCGGCTGCGGCAGCAGGAGTGTACTACTGGTATCAGAAGGATGAAAAAAAGGAAGAACCGCTGGCTGCAAATGCAAAGGTGGAAGAAGTAACGCGGGGCACAATCCGGATTATGACAGAGGGAAACGGACAGATTGAGGCGGCAGAGACGGTGACAGTAACAGCACCGTATACGCTGAAAATTGAGGAAGTAAAAGTGGAAAACGGAGATGTGGTTGAGGCCGGGGATGTAATTGCGGCCGTTGACCGGGAATCCGTCAGGGAACAGATTGAAATCCTGGAGTCGAGCCTTTCTGAGATGAACAGTACGATTTCAAATATGGACAGATCGGGCTCTTCCGCACTTTCCGCGCCTGTTTCCGGACGCGTAAAGCGGATTTATGCGGAGCAGGGGGATGTACTTACGGATGTCGTGGCTGCTCATGGCGGCGTCATGGAGCTCTCTGCGGATGGAAAGATGAAGGTGGAGATTTCCGCAACGGACGATTTGAAGACCGGAGCAACGGTGAACGTTTCTTTTCTTGACTATGAAGAAGAAGGGACCGTGATAAGCGAGGAAGATGGTATTTATACGATTACGCTGGAAGACGGTGAGAACTATGACGCAGATCTGGAAGCAGTGGTTACGGATGAGAATGGAAGGACGCTTGGGACAGGAACATTGCAGCCGAACCATGCGTATCTGGTGGAATGTGCGTATGGCATTGCAGATGAAATTCATGTGGATGAAGGAGAATACGTGAACGCAGGGATGACGCTGCTGACAAGAACGAATGTCCAGTATCATGGCGCGTATCTGACCATGCTTGAAAAGCGTTCTGAGGTGATGGAAAAGCTGCGGGAATTACGTGCATTAGAGCGCGAACCGCGGCTGAAAGCTGAGAAGAAAGGGATTCTTTCCGGGCTTTCCCTTGCGGATTGTACGGTGGCTGCACAGGATGCCCCGATGTATCAGCTCATTCTGACAGATAGTTTCTGGCTGAAGGCAGAGATTGACGAGCTGGACATTGCCGGGGTGGAGGAAGGACAGAATGCGACGATTGTATTTGATGCGTTTGATACAGAAGAGTACGAAGGAAGGGTGGAGAAAATTTCTGCACTTGGCCAGAATGTAAACGGTGTAACAAAGTATACGGTTACTGTCTCCGTTCCGGGGATTGACAAGGTAAAAACGGCAATGAGCGCAACGGTTACGATTGTGACGGATGAAAAGGCTGACGTGCTTCTCATACCGATAGATGCGGTACAGACAGTGAACGGGCAGAAATGTGTGACAGTGCTGCGGGGAGAATCCCAGGAAATAGTGCCGGTTACGCTTGGGCTCGTAAATCATACGCAGGCTGAGGTGGCAGAGGGGCTTCAGGAAGGGGATCAGGTCGTTGTCCAGGGAAAATCTGATTTTGAAGTGATGATGGATATGATGCAGCAGAGCCGTTCGCACATTCAGGGAGGTGACAACTGATATGATCGAACTGCGCGATATCAGGAAAGTCTATCAGCTGGGTGATGAGGAGGTCCACGCGCTCGACGGGGTGAGTCTGACGATACGCGATCATGAATTTGTGGCGATTATCGGGGCGTCAGGCAGCGGAAAATCGACGCTCATGAATATTATTGGATGCCTTGATACAGCCGATGAGGGTTCTTATCGGATCGACGGACAGGAGGCTTCTGACCTTACAGAAAAAGAGCAGAGTATTTTACGAAACAGAAAGATTGGTTTTATCTTTCAGCAGTTCAATCTTCTGCCAAAACTGACTGCATATGAAAATGTCGAACTGCCGCTCATTTACCAGGGAGTTTCAGCCAGGGAACGCGAAGACCGTGTGCATCGGGCGCTCCGCCTTGTTTCTTTGGAGCACCGGGTTCATCACAGGCCGAATCAGCTCTCCGGCGGCCAGCAGCAGAGAGTAGCCGTGGCAAGAGCGCTTGTTACGCGGCCATCCCTGATTTTGGCGGATGAGCCGACCGGAAATCTGGACTCCAAATCCACGGCGGACATTATGGGATTGTTAAAGGAACTGCATGCACAGGGAAACACGCTTGTACTGATTACGCATGACAATGAGATCGCGGCGCAGGCGCCAAGACGCGTCCGATTGCTTGACGGAAGAATTGTATCAGACAGCGGTGTGCCGGAGGGCAAAAATGTAAAGGTACCGGAAAACCGTGAATCAGATAGCAGAAATACTTCAGAAAGCCGGGAGATAACAGACAGCAGAAAAAGCAGGAGAGGGGGCAGGCGCGTATGAAACTTTCACAGGCCGGGAAGATGGCCTTTGCGGCCGTGCTTTCCAATAAAATGCGTTCTTTCCTTACCATGCTTGGAATTATCATCGGTGTTATGGCTGTCACCCTGCTGATTTCGCTTGTGCAGGGGGTGACGAATACGGTGACGGAATCGCTCGACGATCTGGGCGGAGATCAGCTTGTTGTTTCAATCAGCGACCGTTCAAAGCGGTTATCTTTAAATGAGGTGGAGGCACTTGCTGGAAAGGACGGTATTCGCTTCGTCTCACCGAACCTAAGCAGCGGCGGAACTGCAAAGGCGGAAGGCAAATCAATGGATGTAACGGTAAACGGGATTACGGGATCATATGATGCAGTGCAGGGGCTTGATCTGGAAAGCGGGCGGGTTATAACGGCGCTTGACAATGAGTACCGGTTGAATGTCTGCATTGTTGGCCCGGCTGTTGCAAAAGAATTGTTCGGTAACACGCAGGTGCTGGATGAGACAATTCGTCTTTCCGGACGGGATTACAGGATTGTAGGGGTGCTTAAAGAAGCGCAGGAGACAATGTTTGGGAGCACGAATAAGGCAGTGTTTGTTCCGTTTACGAATGCACAGCGGCTGTTTTCTGTTGTGAGTATTACGAATTTTTATGTGACATCAGAAGAAGGTGCGCAGACCGACGAAGCGGAGTACACGCTGGAGCGCATGTTGATGGATAAATACGGGAGTGACGACAACTACAGCATTGTCAATATGACAGATATTATGGACACGATTCAGGATGTGATGGCGACAATGGAACTGCTGCTGGGAGCAATCGCCGGAATTTCCCTTTTGGTTGGAGGGATAGGGATCATGAATATTATGCTGGTGTCCGTGACGGAGCGTACACGTGAGATTGGTATCCGAAAAGCGATCGGAGCGCTCAAGATGGATATTGTTGTGCAGTTTATGATTGAATCTGTGATTATTTCACTGACAGGAGGACTCATCGGTATGGCAGTCAGCCAGGGGATTCTGACAACGATTAATACCATGTTTCCAGACTATCATTTCGGTATTACGGGGCAGGTTGCGACTATCGCACTTGGATTTTCCATCCTGGTCGGATTGGTCTTTGGGATTTACCCGGCAAACAAGGCGGCAAAGCTGAAGCCAATCAACGCACTGCGCTATGAATAATAGAAAGGGACTGTTTTAAAATGGAGAATCCATACAATATATGGCGCAGATGCAGGTGGCATGCATACCATATATTCTAGGAATGCTGCATTTTGTAACAGTCCCTTTCGGCAATTTATTCATCCAGCAGCATGAGGTTTGTCGTAAAAGAATTCTCACTGCTCGATATTTCATACTGTCCGTGATATTTTTCCGTTATGCTCTTGATGATTTTAATACCCATTCCATGAAACTCGGGATTACTCTTATTTGTGAGGAATTTCGGGTTTGTTTTTTGGACGTTACTTTTGCAGGTATTTGTGATCTCAAGAATCAGGTAGGCCTTTATCTTGTGGATGGCCAGTGAAATTCTTGCGTTAGGAAGGGTGGCGCAGGCCTCGATGGCATTGTCACAGAGGTTGACGAGCAATGAGTTCAGATCATTAATGCTGATTTTTCCTATTGTGGGTAATACAATGTCTGTGTCAAAACGAATTCCATATTTTTCAGCTATCGTAATCTTCTGGTTTAAGATGATATTCAGGCTGGGATCCTCCACAAAATTGCGCAGATGAATGCCCTCATACTGATACTGATGAAGCGAGACAAGGTACTCATGCAGTTCTTCGTATTTTCCAGCAGCCAGCAACGTGTCCATACAGAAAAGATGGGCCTTATAATCATGACGGAATTTGCGCAGAGATTCTACCATTTCCTGTTGCTGCAGAAGGTATTGGTTTTGTACCCTGGCCTGTGAGATCTGCATGCTGACGATTTTGTTTTTTTCAGCAGCGGTGGCAATATATTTTACGATAATGAGCAGAAAAAAGGGCAGGGTTCCGAGAAAAAGGGTTGAAACAGTCTGTGAAATACGATCGTCAATGTTAAGTGGCAGTTGGTAGATGACAAGCATCAGGGTATTGCCGGCAGAAACGGCAAGAAACAGGGGCCAGGTCAAAGCAGGAAGCTGGATATTGGTTTCGATTGGCCAGAGGATCAGTTTTTTGTTAATAAAAAACAAAACAATTTTCACAATCACTCGCTGCATGAAAAACATAAAGAGATATACAGAATAATTGTTAGCCGTAGTGATACCCCACATTTTTGTGAAAAGAATATTGATGTTTTCCAGACACAGGATCAGTGTGGTAAAGAGAAAACAGATGGTGATTTTATCACCCAGTTTACCGCGGAAAAACACAATGCTGTACAGGAGCGGCAGTACAATAATTGCAATATAATAAGGATAAAACGCATTATGGAAAAACAAATCCACCCCAAATAGTATTGCAGCCATGAGTACAGTCATAATCTGTCCCTGGAAACGGGAGGGGTTGTCTTGTCTGCGAACCGGGAAAAAGTGATTTACGAGATAAATAAAAAGGCAGGCATCAAGAATTTGTCCGAGTATATTCAGAATCAATACTTCGGGTAGTGCAAAGTTGCCTTTAAAATAAAACATGAAATACTCCTTTCCGTTGAAACCAGCATAGAAGTGCTACAGAGCCTTTCTGAAATCAGGAAGTTTTGTTGTAAGCAAGAAATAGGTTCTGTACTTCCTTTTTCCGGTGACGGCTAAGCGGAAGCTTTTGGCTACCATCAAGGATGATGCTGCTGGTGTCGATACGGTAAATATACTGTGGATTTACGAGATATCCACGGTGAATTCGGATAAATTGATGCGGCACCAGAGCTTTTTCCAAATCACTGATGGAACAGCGGATGAGATTGGAGCCATCGGTACTGACGAGATTCTGATATTTTTCATTTGCTTCTATGTACATCAGCCGGGTAAGGTTCAGTGAGAGGATATGGCCAAGTTCGTCCTGAAAATTAAGCATCTGATCGGCAGGCTTTTCCAGATGCTCCATCAATGTTTTCATGGCCTTTTTCATATCTTCTGAAAAATTTGACTTTCGTACAAAGGCAAGTGGGTGAATCCGAAAGGTATCAAAGACACGCTCCTCTCTGGCAGATACAAACAGAATATGGGCATCCGGGTTGCAGTCTTTAATTTTTTCAGCCAGGGAAATTCCATCCAGCTCCGGAATATCAATATCAAGAAAATAGATATCATGAGGAGCAACGTGATACAGGCTGTGGAGCAGTTCCTGTGCGGAGGCGAAGGTGTCTGGCTCAGTCTCAAAATTCTGCGAGCGAAAAAATGATTTTACCATGGAGGAAAGCTGTGGCAGCAGCAGGATTTCATCATCACAGATTGCAACTCTAAACTTATGCATAGGTAAATGCCTCCTCATAAAATTTTATAGTAATTATATCATATGTTGGTAAATTTAAACACAAAAAGGCATACCATTCGTGACAATTTTGAGCCATTCATGACAATTCCGTTTTGTGTATTTGCTTGACACGGGTCATATATTTTTGTAAAATTGTCAAAGAAATGAATTATTTGTGACGGGGAGGAAAAGTGTTTTGGAGAGAAGAAATGAGCGAAGAATTTCATAAAAAACGAATAAAATACAGAATTTGGTTTGGTTTCTGGTGTCTGCTGCTGTTTTTTGCGGGAAGGATGGAGACCTTTGCTGCGGTGACAGAGGGAAGGCCTGGAGAGACGGTTTCCGGGGAATACGCGGTGATCGTAAATACAAGTACGACTTCCGAGGCGAGTACAGGAACGCTTGTGTTTGATAGTAATGGAAATGGAAGCAGTGTGGTCCGGTCTGCGGCTTCGAAAGATGTCTTGGGGCAGGATGTGGCAGCGGGACAGAACAGCCGGACAGTCGTGACGTCTGCGACATCTTCCTATACGATCGGGATGGAAAAAACGATCACTTCCGGAAGCAGTAGCAGTCAGACTTACGTGTGTATTGGTGTGGGAGCGCATTGCTACATTTGGATGTCAAAGGCACTGAAGCCAAGCTATGATGCGGCGGGAAAGACAGAGGCGATTGCGAGAGATATGGCGCGGACCTATGACGGAGTGCCATATCAGATGCTGAGCGCACTGGCCGGAGGAACGATTCCTTGTCAGGACAATACAGGTAAGTTGTCCATATTGCTTGAGACACTTTCAGGTGCCAGCGGTGTTTACAAGGGTGATTACGGCATTACGGCAATTCATATTAATGTGCCGGATGCTGCCAGCTATCAGTTTGGAAACATGCAAACCAGAAATGGGCTCCTGGTTCATGAGGGGCAGCATGCGCTGTTTCATCTGTTGACCGGTTATGATCCTTACCAGCCGTATTTATGGCTGAATGAGGGGCTTGCTGTGGCAGCTATGGATTATATCTGGGGCGGGACGGATAGCAGCGGCTGGATGGATGGTATTGCCGGGAATACAGATATCCGCAATGGCTCCGCACTGTTTTATAAGAGTTATCGGGACAGTTCCGCGAGGGATTACGGGATGCCGTATCTATTTGTTCGTTACCTAATTGCACGGAAAACGGGCAGCTACAATCCAATGGCGCTGTTTCCACTGTTTTACAAACAAAGTGCGAACTGTGATCCGGCCACATACGTGACAAAGGTATTGGGGGATGGCACGAAGTTTTCCGATCTTTTGACTGAATTTTACACGGCGATCATCGCGCAGGAGCCAAGTGGAAAATATGGTTTTGCGGGAGACGCAATTGTATATGAAAAGGTAAAGAATTATCCGCTTTATATGGGGAGGAGCGGTGCGGCTCATACGTTACCTCCGACGGGAGCGATTGCCATCCGCCTGCAAAACGGAACGTTCACAGTCCCGTCAAATGGAGGCAGCAGTATTCGCTATATGATTGTAGGAGAGGGACGGAAGGTTTCCGCACCTGCTGAAGGAGATGGAAGCAGTGAGAATCCATATAAGATTACAAGCTTCCGGGAACTGAATCTGATCGGCAGCCAGC
This sequence comes from bacterium 1XD42-54, assembly GCA_003612585.1. Classification (GTDB taxonomy): domain Bacteria; phylum Bacillota; class Clostridia; order Lachnospirales; family Lachnospiraceae; genus Choladousia. The sequence goes on along the minus strand of RAZH01000001.1, from coordinate 214,031 downwards.
CGAATGCCCACTATCGTTTAGAGAAGGATATTACGGTAAATGGCCAGCTGAATCTTACTATTACGAATTTCCGTGGGGTGCTCGAAGGAAACGGACACGTGATCCGTGGACTGAAGCAGCCTCTGATAGGAAGAAACAGCGGAACAGTCCGGAATCTGACGATTGAGGCAGCTTTTGACGGGGAATATTCGAGTGTGCAGGGGGTTTTTGCACAGATCAATGAGGGGCTGATTGCAGATTGTATCGTAAAAGGAGAAGTCACGGCTCGAATGCTGCGCAGCCAGAGCAACTACGCAGAGACAGCTTTCGGTGGAATTGCCGGGCTTAACAATGTCGCCGGAATTATTCGTGGGTGTGGTTTTGCAGGTACCTTGAATGTAGAGCTTCCGCCGGTTAAAAGTTGGGTGGGCGGAATTGCCGGTATTCAGATGGGTACAGCAGAAAAATGCTACAGTCGCGGAAGTATTGCTGTGACGCAGCCAGATGGAGCTACGCATGTACCGTATGTTTCCGGCTCAGGGGACAGCTATGACGTATATGTCGGCGGAATTGCCGGTGAAATCCGGAAGCAGGGATCGTTCGGAGGCAGTCTGTCATACTGTGTGCACTCCGGCAGGCCTTCAGTGAGCGGCGGGAATCAGGCAGTTGGACAGCTCTGTGGCCTTGCAAATACAAATGTGCTGAACAGCATATCCGGACTTTCCGGACATCTGAACGGCTGTTATGCCAGACAGAATGGTATTCTTGCAGTCGGGTACCCGGCAGGCATGATATCGGAAGATGGAATGCTGCTTTCGGAGGAGGCAGCAAAGGACCCGTCCTCCTACCAGGGCTGGGATTTTACCGGAGACTGGAAGATGGATTCAGACGGACCTGTGCGGGTTGGCGCAGACGATATTCAGTCGCTTGTAGTCAGTGGTTCTCCGGCGTATTGTTATGTCGGTGAAAAGCCATATAGTTGGGGACGGCTTCTGGTAAACGGGGGCAGCGGAATTTCGATTACGGAGGATATGCTCAGTGGTTTTATCAGTAAAACACCGGGAACTATTCAGGTAAAGGTATCGTATCTTGGAAAAACCACATCGTTTTTCATGGAAATCAGAGCGCCGAAAAACGTTTCGCAGGTTCAGGTTGTTTCGGATAAAGACGGAATTTACATTGAAGGTGAATATTTTAATCCGGGCAATGTCCGTCTTCAGGCAACGATTGACGGCATGTCTAACCGGACTATTTACAGTGGCTTTGATTACAATAAAAAGGGGCCGCTGACAACGGCAGACAAGAGTGTACTGCTGACGTATTACGGCGCAAGTGCAGCATATCCGATTACAGTGAAGGAAAAGGAGATCGCCAACATAACTTTGATCAATAAAATGGGGAAAACGTATTATCAGGAAGGTCAGAAACTGGATCTGTCCGAGGTACGTGTACGGGTTACCTATAGTAATGGAGAGCAGAGCGCAGTATTCGGTCAAGATCAGTTTGAAGCCTATGGAATCCATGTGGCGAAATTTTCGGGCAATACGATGAAGGCTTTCAATCAAAATGGAGTACTGTGCACTGGGGATCATAAGGCAGCGATTTATGTTTATGTTGGAGATATACTTCCAGGACCACACGGAGTAATTGCAGCGCATGCAGGTACTTTGAAGGTCTGCGAGAAATTGAAGGCAACGGATATATCTTTGTATCTGTATAGGGGAAAATTAATTGACAGGATGACATCTGAAAATGTTACTGGCGGAAGTGGTAGCTATACGACGAAGATGATTAGTGAAAGCCTGCCACCGGGAATTTCTAGAGTAATAATGCCTGGAGAGAATTATAGAGATAATTTTGAATATAAAGGTACAACATATGCAGCTGCCGGCACCATTTATAGGTCAACTTATCAGATTATCGATACGATGACTGGCGTGAATGTTGCGGTAGAGGTTACGATACGAGTTCTTGATGACACAGAGGCATTTTTTAAACGATTTTACCTGCCGAAGACATTTAATTCGATGCTAAAGGAGAATGTAGAAGGTATTATTGGAGATCATACGATTACATTGAGAATACCGGAAGGAACAAATGTATCGAATCTTACGCCAATTATGGATTATGATTCCGAATATGGTGTAAGTTTGCCGGATGAATTCTCCAACGGAAGAAGCCATGATTTCACAACACCGGTTATTTATGTACTTACTACTCCCGGCGGCTATAAGAAACAATATACGGTATCCGTTGAATTCGTTCCGCTATCGGAATCAGGATCAACAATACCAAATGGAGATACAGGAAGCGGCGGAACAACCGGAGGCGGAAGCAGTACAGGAAATGGAAGTGGAAGTACATCCGGCGGAGGCAGCAGCGCAGGAAGCGGCGGAACAACCGGAGGCGGAAGCAGTACAGGAAGTGGAAGTACATCGGGTGGAAGCAGCAGCGCAGGAAACGGCGGAACAACTGGAGGCGGAAGTAGTACAGGAAGTGGAAGTACATCGGGTGGAAGCAGCAGCTCAGGAAGCGGAAATGCTGTGCAGCCTCCGGCGGCCCCGACCGTTGTATATCCGGCAGTTGGCAAGGTAGTAAAGTCCGGCGGGGCATATTATCGGATCACGGCGAGCCGTTCGAACCTGAAGACTGTAGAATTAAAGGGTCTGGTAAAGAAAAAAACTTCTTCCCTGAAAATGCCGGCTACCATTAAAATCAATGGCTATACCTACCGGGTGACAGGTATCGGAAAGAAAGCATTCCAGGATAACAAATATCTGAAAAAGATTACGATCAGTAAATATGTGACAGGAATCGGTACGTATGCTTTTAAGGGATGCAAAAAGCTTACGACAATCACACTGCCGCAAAGTGTTCAGACGATCGGTGACGGAGCATTTTATCAGTGCACAGGACTGAAAAAGGTGACAGTCGGAAAATCGCTGAAAGTGATCGGCAAGAGCGCATTCCAGAACTGTAAAAATCTGCGCACGTTGACTTTGCAGGGGACAAAACTCCGGTCAGTCGGCAAGAATGCAGTGAAAGGAATGTATAAAAAAGCAGTGATTCGGGTACCGAAAAAAAGTTTAAAAGCATATCAGAAGCTGTTGAATAAAAAAACAGGATATGTGAAGAGCATGAAGATCAGAAAATAGAACAAAGCCGTTGCTCATGCGAATAAGGAGTTATTCAAATGAGCGGCGGCTTTTGGTTATCATTGTTGTTAGAAGAAAAGGTAACTTTCAAGATACGTGAGTAAGAGGCTGGAAAGATTCTTTTCGTTTCTCAGATTTCCGATTGAATTTGTAGGGATTATCCGATATAATTTCTTCAGAAAATACGGAGGATGATTATGAAAATTTCAACAAAAGGAAGATATGCGTTGCGTCTGATGCTGGATCTGGCTTTGCGTGATTCGGGAGAACCGATTCGTCTGAAGGATGTGGCACACAGGCAGGGGATTTCAGAAAAATATCTGGAACAGATTATTTCGGTCTTGAATAAGGCAGGCTATGTGCGGAGTGTGCGGGGGCCGCAGGGCGGATACGTACTTGCACGTGCCGCGGAAGAATATACAGCCGGAATGATTCTGCGACTGACAGAAGGGAGTCTGGCGCCTGTTGATTGTGTGGAAGCTGGGAAAGGCGTCTGTGACAGAGAGTGTGGCTGTGCGACACAGATTCTCTGGAAGAAGATAGACGAAGCAATCAGCAGCGTTGTGGACCATGTGACACTGGAAGATTTGGTAGCCTGGCAGATGGAGCGCACAGATGATTATGTGATTTAGTAAGATGTAAATGAGGTGGCGATGAAGGTAACGTATTTAAAACACAGCGGGTTTCTGATTGAATGGGAACATTGTTATTGGATTTTTGATTATTATCAGGGGAAAATTCCGCAGCTGGACGAGGGAAGGCCAATCTTTGTTTTTTGCAGCCACAGCCACAGCGACCATTTTAATCCGGCTGTTTTTGCCCTTGGCAGGCAATATCCGAAAGTATCCTACATTTTTTCCAGTCAGGTTCGTTCTGCCTGTCGGAAGCTTGAGCGGAAATCGGGCGGAGTGTGCCTGACATCAGAAGAGATTGCACAAGTATGCGGCAAAACGGAGGAAGGTAGAGTGCTTTCGATTCCGGAAGTGTACTTTCTGGCAGGAAGATCGGAGACAATGTTTTCGGATGAAGCAGGGGAAATGCTGAAGGTTTTTACACTTCGCTCCACGGACTGTGGATGTGCATTTTTGATCAATTACAGAGGAAAGACGATTTACCACGCAGGAGATCTGCACTGGTGGATCTGGGCGAACGAATCAGAAGCAGCAAACCGGCAGATGACAGGGAATTTCAAGAAAGAAATGGAGTATGTCGAGGGCAATACAATCGACCTCGCTTTTGTGCCGTTGGATGCCAGACTGGAGGAAACATATGGCTGGGGAATGAGTTATTTCCTGGAGCATGCAGAGGTGCGGCATGTATTTCCGATGCATTTCTGGGATGATTTTTCAGTTATGGACCGGTATGAGGCGGAATATCCGTTGCCTGCACATACACAGTTTCATAAAATTTCCAGCGACGGCATGAGCTGGGAACTGTAAAACCGGCAGAATAGAAACAATTGAGGTTTCAGTTCTGCCGGTTGAAATTTATAGTTTCTGTTGTATTTTCTGAAAGGTAAGATAAAATATTATGCCTTTTATAATAGAGGATAAGGTCAATGCCCACCAGATTCCGGACAATCCAAGACCGATCTGGGACAGGAGCAGGGCAAGCGGAATGCGCGAAGCAGTAAGTGTAATGCTGATGACACTGCACAGCGTTGTTCTGCCCAGGCCGGAAAGCGCGCCGATTGTCATCAGTTCAACGCTCATAAAGGCTTCACTGAAACCGATAATAATAAGATATCCGGCTGCAATCTCAATGACCTCCGGTTCATAGAAGAACAGGCGGGAGATGGGCTCGGGCAGCAGGATAAAAAGTGCGGAAATAAATGCTCCCCAGAGAGCCAGAATCCGAAAAGAGATAACGTATCCTTTTCGAATGCGTTCTGCTTTTCCAGCACCGAAGTTCTGAGCAGTAAATGCGTTGAGTGCAGCGGCAAAGCCATCTGCCGTGTTCCAGCAAAGGGATTCAATCTGTCCGCCAACGCGCTGTGTGGCGATTGCTCCGGGGCCAAAAGCCGAAACCATGCGTGTGAGAACCATGGAAATCATACAGTAGACAGAACCCTGAAGCGCAGAGGGAATGCCGATTTTTGCAATTGACCGATAATAAGTAGCAGGAACGCGGGAAAGCAGCGCGATGTTCTGGAAGATATTGTGGCCAGTCCGGTCGCGGTTCATTTCAAAAAGAAGGACAAGGAACACGAGTATTTGTGCGCTGACGGTTGCAATCGCTGCGCCGCTGACTTCCATGCGTGGAAACGGTCCAACCCCGAGGATTAACAGGGGGTCGAGAATCATGTTTAAAACAAGACCGACAAGGTTTGCCTTGAACGGAGTTTTGGAATCACCCTGCGCGGTGTAGAGACCGGTCAGGGTATAATTTAAATAAGAAAAAAGAATCAGTCCGCAGGTGATGACCATGTAAATGCGGGCTGCTTCGTACGTTTGGGCATCATTCAAATGAAAGAAAGACAGAAGCGGGTGAATAAAAATAACACAGACGCCGCCAAAAAGCAGGCCGAACAATACGGTAAGCTTTAGAGCAGCGGATGCATAAAGTCCGGCTTCTTTCGTTTGATGACGGCCGCAGCACTGTGCAGCATTTACCTGTCCTCCCATACGTGCCAGTGTGACGAGTCCCTGCGAGAGCCAGAGAAACATGCCGCCCACACCGACTCCGGCGACTGCTTTGGAACCGAGCATGCCAATCCAGGCCATATCCGTGATATTATAAGCAGTGCCAAGAAAAGACGACGCCATAATTGGCAGGGCAAGCCTGGAAAGCGTCGAAAAGATCGGACCGGAAGTCAGATCGAGCGTTTTTGTTTTATCCATCATATCAGTATACCTAATGCTTTCTTTTTCTCCTTGCCACGGGAAAAGCCCACAGCGGTTTCTATACAAATCCGACATAGACCGCACAAGGCAGGTGTCAGATTCTCTATTATACTCTGGAATCACTTGAAAAGCAACATTTGACAACCGTATGATCTTTTCATAAAATACGTTCAGATGAAATCACAGTGAAAATTCTTTCAAATTTTGTGGGTAACTATTATGAAAATACAATATAAAAAAAGAAAAAGGAGTTCGCCGATATGAATAAAATTCTTTTAATCAGTACCGGAGGTACGCTTGCGTCGTCATGCAGTGTCAACGGTCTGGCACCGGGAATGGGAGGCAAGGAGATTCTCAGTAAAATTGAAGGGCTTACGGCTGGTTTTGCGGTTGATGTAGAAGAGCTTTTCATGCTCGACAGCTCGAATATCCAACCAGAGCACTGGGCTCAGCTTGCAGAGTGCATTTATGAGCGCAGGGAACATTATGACGGCATCGTGATTGTTCATGGAACGGATACACTCTCATATACGGCTGCGGCGCTATCATTTGCTTTGCAGAATATCGAGCTTCCTGTTGTGCTTACGGGAAGCCAGGTATCAATCGAAAATCCGATTGCCGATGCGACAGAGAACTGCCGTGCAGCGCTTCATATGGCTGCAAGTGGCTGTCCCGGTGTTTATGTGGCGTTTAACCGGAAAATTATTATGGGAACAAGGGCGAGTAAGGTACGGACAAGAAGTTTTGATGCATTTGAGAGTATTGATTATCCATATGCGGCAAAAATAAACAGTAGTGGCCTTGTGCTGAATCCGTGCGTTTCACAGTCTTCTGAAAAAGAATGTATCTTGCAGAACCATTTTAGTACGGATGTATTTTTGCTGAAATTATTTCCGGGCATGAATCCGGACATTTTCAGGAAGCTTAAGGTTCTCGGTATGCGAGGGGTGTATATAGAAGCGTTCGGCATCGGAGGGCTGCCGTTTGCGCTGCGCGGCCTCACTGAAGTGATCCGCGAGGTGGTGCAGGAAGGGATGATTGTGGCAGTCGGGAGTCAGTGTCTGTATGAGGGAAGTGATTTTTCTGTATATGAAGTTGGAAGGCAGGTTTTAGACTGTGGCGTGATAGAAACGGGAAATATGACTTCTGAGGCGGCGATCACAAAGCTTATGTGGGCGATTGGCGAGTATGGGGACCGGGAGCGCGTGCATAAGATTATGAAGACGAATCTACTCGGGGAGTTTGGTACGAGGCAGGACTGGATGTTAAAATAGGCAAAGGCGGTAATGTTATGTGGAAATTGTTAAAATATATGAAGGGTTATAAAAAAGAAGCTTTTTTGGCGCCTGCGTTTAAGCTTCTGGAAGCGCTGCTTGAGCTCTTTGTTCCGCTGGTGATGGCTGCGATTATTGATGTGGGGATCAAAAACGGCGATACGGGCTATATTGTGAACATGTGTCTTTTGATGGCAGGTCTGGGTTTGACGGGGTTGGTCTGTTCGGTAACGGCACAGTATTTTTCAGCGAAGGCAGCTGTCGGGTTTACCGCAAGGCTGCGCCATGAGCTGTTTGCACATATTCAGAGCCTTTCTTTTTCCTCCATGGATAAGCTTGGGACGTCGACGCTGATTACAAGGATGACGAGTGATATGAATCAGGTGCAGTCCGGGGTAAATCTGTTTCTTCGTCTGTTTCTGCGGTCTCCGTTTATTGTATTCGGAGCCATGATTATGGCTTTCACCGTTGACGTAAAAGCAGCTTTTATCTTTGTGGTGGTGATACCGGTGCTGTGTGTAATTGTATTTGGTATTATGCTGATCAGCATTCCGGTCTATAAAAAGGTTCAGGAGCGTCTGGACCGGGTGGTGCGGGTGACACGGGAAAATTTGCAGGGTGTTCGCGTCATCCGGGCATTCTGCCGGGAAGAGGAGGAATGCCGGAACTTTAGGGACCGCAATGTAGCGCTTATAAGGATTCAGCTCTTATCCGGGAAAATTTCGGCGCTGCTGAATCCGATGACGTATATTGCAATCAATGCAGCGCTGCTCGTTTTGCTGTACGTTGGCGCAAAACGTGTGGATGCCGGTTTTCTGTTGCAGGGCAGCGTTGTGGCGCTTGTCAATTATATGTCGCAGATTCTGACAGAGCTGGTAAAGCTGGCTAATCTGATTATCACAGTGACAAAGGCGATTGCATGTGGAAACCGGATTGCATCGGTATTAGAAGTGCAGCCCGGAATGGCGGGCAAACCAGCGGACGGCAATCAGCCCGATACACAGAGCAGAGAAGCAGGAAGAAATACTGACAACGCAAGGAATGAAAAAAGTCTGGCCGACGCGGGAGAAACGGAGTCAGAAGTACCGGCAGTTGCATTTGAGAATGTCCGTTTTGGGTATGACGGAGCCGGAGCCGACGCGCTTTCCGGCATCAGCTTTACGGCGAAACGGGGACAAACGATCGGGATTATCGGCGGAACGGGTTCAGGCAAAACTTCGCTGGTCAGTCTGATTCCTCGTTTTTACGATGTGAGCGGAGGCTGTGTAAAAGTAAATGGAATGGATGTGCGTGCGTATCCTCTGGATGAGCTTCGCAGAAAGATTGGGATTGTCATGCAGAAAGCAGTGCTGTTCCAGGGAAGCATCCGGGAGAATCTGCTGTGGGGAAACGAAGACGCATCGGACGAGGACTTAAAGGAGGCGATTCGGACGGCACAGGCGGAGGATGTGGTGTTTGGAGCAAAAGAAGGGCTGGATGCGTATGCAGGGCAGGAGGGACGTAATTTTTCCGGCGGACAGAGGCAGCGGCTTTCGATTGCCCGGGCACTGGTGCGCAGACCCGAGATTCTGATTCTGGATGACAGCGCCTCGGCGCTTGACTTTGCAACGGATGCAAAGCTGCGCAGGGCGATTGCAGGGCTTTCTCGGGACATGACTGTTTTTATTGTTTCACAGAGGACCTCTTCAATTCAGCATGCAGATAAGATTCTGGTCCTGGAGGACGGAGCGCTGGCCGGGATTGGCACGCATGAGGAGTTGCTGGAAACTTGCAGTATTTATCGGGAAATATATGAGTTTCAGTTTCCTAAAAAGGAGAAAAAAGCAGCAGTCGGGGAGGTACCGTCATGAAGAAAGTTCTAAGCTTTATCCGGCCGCATAGCGCGCTTGTACTTCTGTCTCTTTTGATGGCAGTGGTTTCGGTTGTGCTGACACTTTATGTGCCGGTTCTGACTGGTCGGGTAATTGACGAGATTGTCGGGCCGGGAGCCGTGCAGTTTGAGAGAATTGCCCGTATCATGAAAGTGATGGTATTTATTGTGCTGATCACAGCAGCGGCGCAATGGGTTATGAATGTGGCGAATAACCGAATCGTTTGTCTCGTATCCAGTGAAGTGCGGGAGCAGGCGTTTGAGAAGATTGAAATTTTGCCGGTCTCTTATTTGGATGCGCATTCCTCGGGAGACCTGGTCAGCCGCGTAATTGCGGATGTGGATCAGTTTGCAGACGGACTTCTCCTGGGTTTTACACAGTTTTTTACCGGGGTAGCAACAATTCTGGGAACCCTGGTTTTTATGCTGGTAACAAATGCGGGAATTACGCTGGTGGTTGTCCTGCTGACTCCGGTTTCCCTTCTGGCAGCAAGATTTATTGCGCAGAAGACGTATGCCATGTTTCGGATGCAGTCTGAGGCGAGAGGGGAGCAGACGGCGCTGGTTGATGAGATGGTTGCCAATCAGAAGGTGGTCCAGGCATACGGGCAGGAAAAAAACATACAGGGAAGATTTGATAAGATGAATGAACGGCTGCGCAGCTATTCCCTGCGGGCGGTCTTTTTTTCCTCCATTACAAATCCGGTCACACGTTTTGTCAACAGCCTCGTGTATACAGGCGTTGGACTTACGGGAGCGCTTTGCGTTGTCCGCGGCGTGATGAGCGTCGGCCAGCTATCTGCGTTTTTGTCGTATGCAAATCAGTATACAAAGCCGTTTAATGAGATATCAGGTGTGGTGACAGAGCTGCAAAATGCACTGGCATGCGCAGGCAGAGTGTTTGAGCTTTTGGAAGCGCCGGCACAGACGCCAGATGCAGAAGCGGCGAAGGAGCTGCCGGACAATCCGGGCAGTATGTCGCTGGAGCACGTGAATTTTTCGTATGTGCCGCAGAAAAAGCTGATTCAGGATTTTAATCTGAAGGTAAAGGCAGGACAGCGTGTTGCGATCGTCGGTCCGACCGGATGTGGAAAAACGACGCTGATCAATCTGCTGATGCGTTTTTATGACGTGAACAGCGGCGCTATTAAAATAGAGGGAACCGATATCCGCGAGGTGAGGCGGCACGATCTGCGAAGTACTTTTGGAATGGTGTTGCAGGATACATGGCTGTCGGGCGGGACAATCCGCGATAATATTGCTATGGGGCGGCCGGAGGCAGAGGAGAAAGAGATTATAGAGGCCGCAAAAAGGGCGCATGCTCACAGCTTTATTCGGAGATTGCCGCGAGGATACGATACGGTAATTGGCGAAAATGGTGGAAGCCTTTCTCAGGGGCAGAAGCAGCTTCTGTGTATTGCACGTGTCATGCTGTGTCTGCCGCCGATGCTGATTCTTGATGAGGCCACGTCCTCGATTGATATCCGTACAGAGGCACGGATTCAGGAAGCCTTTCATTCCATGATGCAGGGCAGAACAAGCTTTATTGTAGCGCACAGGTTGTCAACAATACAAAATGCAGACGTAATTCTTGTGATGCAGGACGGAAATGTGATAGAGCAGGGAAATCACGAAAGCCTTTTGAAAAAAGGCGGTGCGTATGCCCGTCTGTATAACAGCCAGTTTGTATTGTCACAGGCGGACAACAGGGCAGACGTGTTTGTCCGGGGAAAACAGGATTGACGTTTGAGATGACAGCGTGTATAGTAAGGGGAGATTAAAAAAGAACAGGAGACTTTTTTATGGGGAAATATTTCGGTACGGATGGTTTTCGCGGGGAAGCGAATAAGAAGCTGACAGTAGAGCATGCGTTTAAAGTGGGACGTTTTCTTGGCTGGTATTACGGGCAGGATTACAAGGCGCGTATCGTGATCGGCAAGGATACGAGACGATCCAGCTATATGTTTGAATATGCGCTTGCAGCAGGGCTGACGGCTTCCGGGGCAGATGCGTTTCTGCTTCATGTGACGACGACCCCGAGTGTATCTTTTGTGGTGCGGACAGAGGATTTTGACTGCGGAATCATGATTTCTGCAAGTCACAACCCATACTATGATAATGGCATCAAAATCATCAGCGGCAGCGGGAAAAAGATTGAGGCAGAGGTGGAAGAAAAGATCGAGGCGTATATTGATGGCGAGATGGAAGAGCTTCCGCTGGCGACAGGTGAGAAGATTGGCCGTACCGTCGATTATGTGGCTGGACGGAACCGTTATATCGGTCATCTGATTTCTATGGCGACGCGTTCCTTCAAAAATCAAAAGGTGGGCCTTGACTGCTCAAATGGAAGTGCCTCTTCGATTGCCAAGAGTGTATTTGACGCGTTGGGTGCAAAGACGTATGTCATTCACAATGAGCCGGACGGTACCAATATCAACCGCGGTTGCGGTTCCACACACATTGAGGTGCTTCAGCAGTTTGTTCTGGAGAAAGGGCTTGATGTGGGATTTGCTTTTGACGGAGACGCGGACCGCTGCATTGCAGTCGATGAGAAGGGACGCATTATTGACGGCGATCTGATTTTGTATATCTGTGGAAAATACATGAAGGAAGAGGGAAAGCTGACGAATAACACAGTTGTTACGACTATCATGTCAAACCTCGGACTTTATAAGGCATTTGACCGGGCAGGGATTGCTTACGAGAAAACGACAGTCGGTGATAAATACGTTTATGCCAATATGTGCGAGAACGGACACTGCCTGGGCGGAGAGCAGTCCGGACATATCATCTTCTCGAAATATGCGACAACTGGGGACGGTATTCTGACCGCGCTTATGGTGATGGGCGTTATGATGGACCGGAAGGTCAGCCTGAGTTCCCTGGCATCTGAGGTGAAGATTTATCCGCAGCTTCTGAAAAATGTAAGAGTGGCAGATAAACAGGCGGTAAAAGAGAATGCAGCCGTGCAGGAAGCAGTTACGGCAGTGACCGGTGCTCTTGGAGAAAACGGAAGAATTCTCGTGCGTGAGAGCGGCACTGAGCCGGTAATCCGTGTGATGGTGGAAGCAGAGTCGGATGAGTTGTGCGAACAGCACGTGGATGCGGTGATTGCAGTCATGAAAGCGCAGGGACTTACCGATGAAGAATAAGCTGAAAAGGCTTGCTGGGTATTACAGACCTTATCAGGGGCTGTTTTTGAGCGATATGTTTTTTGCAGTTCTGGGGGCCGGCATTACGCTGGCCATCCCGCTGCTTGTCCGTTACATTACGTCGCATGTCATAGTATTGCCGGGCAGTGAGGCAATGCAGATGATTGTGAAGCTTGGGCTTGTGATGGCAGGCCTGGTGGCTGTGGAGTGTTTTTGCAATTTTTACATTGCCTATTTTGGTCACATCATGGGGGCAAAGATTGAGCATGATATGCGAAACGAGATATTTGCCCATTATCAGAAGCTTTCTTTTGCTTTTTACGATAATCAGAAAGTGGGACAGCTTCTCTCAAGAGTAACGTCAGATCTGTTTGATATCAGCGAGCTCCTGCATCACGGTCCGGAGGACGTTGTCATTTCCCTGATCAAATTTATCGGATCCTTTGTGATTCTGTTTCGTATCAATGCGGCGCTCACTGTTGTTGCGTTTGCGTTTCTGCCGCTTATTATTCTCTATGCAGTTTATTTCAACAAACGGATGAAGCGTGCATTTAAGACAAACCGGGCAAGAATTGCGGATATCAACAGCCAGATTGAAGATTCCCTTTCTGGAATCCGCGCGGTGAAGTCCTTCAGCAACGAAGAAGTAGAGCTGAAAAAATTCCGCGCGGGAAATGAACAGTTCGTTGAGTCCAAAAGGAGAAGCTACTGGTACATGGGATGGTACCATTCCGGTCTTGGCGCGTTGACGACCCTGGTGACGGTTGCGGTTCTGGTCGCAGGCGCAGGGTTGATTACAGGCGCCAATATGGATGTGACAGATTTGGTGACGTTCCTGCTCTATATTAACAATTTTACGGAGCCGATCAAAAAACTGATCAATTTTACCGAGCAGTTCCAGAATGGCTATACGGGATATGAGCGTTTCCTCGAGATTCTTGCAGTGGAGCCGGATATCAAAGATGCGCCGGATGCGATTTCAATCGCATCAGCAAATGGTGAAATCTGCTTTGACAACGTTTCGTTCAAATACGAAGAAAAGCAGGACACTGTACTGAGTCATATTGATCTGCATGTAAATGCAGGCGATTATCTGGCCATTGTCGGCTCATCGGGCGGTGGAAAAACGACGATGTGCAGTCTGATTCCGCGCTTCTACGATGTGGATGGCGGACGGATTCTGCTGGATGGAGTGGATATTCGGAAGATTAAGCTGGAGGATTTGCGGCGCCAGATTGGAATTGTGCAGCAGGACGTTTATTTGTTTGCGGAAAATATCATGGAAAACATTCGTTACGGCAGGCCGGATGCCACGGACGAGGAGGTAATCCGGGCGGCGAAGCTGGCAAATGCGCATGATTTTATCGAGCAGCTCCCGGATGGTTATCTGACGGATATCGGACAGCGCGGGGTCAAGCTTTCCGGAGGGCAGAAGCAGCGTCTTTCCATTGCGCGGGTATTTTTGAAAAATCCGGCAATACTTATTTTTGATGAGGCGACTTCTGCGCTTGACAATGAAAGTGAAAAAATAGTACAGCAGTCCATGGAGGCTCTGGCAAAGGGGAGAACGACGTTTGTAATTGCACACCGTCTCTCCACAATCCGCAATGCCAAGAAGATTCTGGTGCTGACCAGAAAAGGGATTGAGGAGCAGGGCACGCATGAGGAACTGCTGGCCATGGACGGGGTTTATGCAAAGCTGTACCATGGTTAAAAGAAAAAGCCGGCATTTGCCGCAGAACAAAAAGGGGTAAAGCATGGAATTAGAATTCAGAAAACCGGAGCTTGCAGACCGGGAGATGGTCAATCGTTATTTTCGAATGAACCGAAACCGGAGCTGTGAATATACGTTTGCCAATCTGTATCTCTGGTCGAGACACTATAAGGTAGCATATACGATTGTTGAGGATATGATGGTATTTTATTATACAGAGTACGGCAGCTTTACATTTCCTCAGGGTGATCGGTCCAATCTGAAAAAAGTACTGGATCTTTTGATGGACTGGAGCAAAGAACATGGGATTGAATTTCACATGACAAATGTGAACGAAGAGCAGTTCCAACAGCTTGAGGCCATATATCCGGGCCGTTTTTCCATCGAATATTATCGGGATTCGGCGGATTACGTGTATGAGACAGAGAAGCTGATCACACTTTCCGGTAAAAAATATCATGGAAAGAAAAATCACATTAATAAGTTTAAAAAACTGTACCCGGATTGGACGTACGAAAAAATTACATCGGAAAATGTAGAGGAATGCTTTCAGATGGCACTTGACTGGAGAACGGAAAATGGCTGCAACGAAGATCCGGAAAAAAATGCGGAGATGTGTGTAACCTTAAATTCTCTGCGCCTCATGGAGGAGCTGAGGTTGTGTGGTGGTCTGATTCGTGCGGACGGAAAGGTGATGGCTTTTTCAATCGGAGAGCCGGTCTGCGACGATACCATGGTGGTGCATATTGAGAAAGCTTATGCGGATGTGCAGGGAGCCTATCCAATCATCAATCAGCAGTTTCTACTGCATGAGGCTTCGCAGTACAGATATGTGAACCGCGAGGAAGATATGGGAGAGCCGGGCCTGCGTCAGGCAAAAGAATCGTATCATCCGGTGTTCCTTGTTGAGAAGGGGAGAGTGTCTTTGCGCTGAGATATATGCGGATGCCCTTCAGCATCCCGCAAAAACAGCAGGTTTAAGTAGACAATCCTGATAAAAAATTTTAATAGAAAAATGTGCTATATGGATGGCAGAGGAGAGATGTATGAGAGAATGGGAAAGCAATGTGCGGAAGGTTGTGCCGTATGTTCCGGGGGAACAGCCAAAGGATCAAAGAGCCATTAAACTGAATACGAATGAGAATCCGTATCCGCCTTCCCCGATGGTGGAGGAGGCGCTGCGGGAGTTGGCGGCAGAGCCGATGCGCAGATATCCGGATTCCGCTGCCCAGCAACTGGTGGATGCGATTGCAAAAGAGCAGGGCGTGAAACCGGAGCAGATCTTTGTAGGTGTTGGCTCTGACGATGTACTGGCTTTAGCGTTTCTGACATTTTTTAATTCTGGAAAGCCGATTTTGTTTCCGGATATTACGTATTCCTTCTATGATGTGTGGGCGGATTTGTTTCGGATTCCATATGAGTGCCCGCCGCTGAATGACCGTTTTGAGATTGTGAAGGAAGATTATTACCGGGAAAACGGAGGCGTAATTTTCCCGAATCCCAACGCACCGACTGGCGTGCTGATGCCGCTTGCGGAGGTGGAAGCGATCATTGCACACAACCGGAAGGTTATAGTTATTGTAGATGAAGCATACATTGATTTTGGGGGAAGCTCTGCTGTTTCGCTTCTTGAGAAGTACGACAATTTGCTGGTGGTGCAGACCTTTTCCAAATCGCGCTCCATGGCTGGAATGCGTATTGGCTATGCGGTTGGAAATGCAGATCTGATTCGCTGTCTGAATGATGTGAAATATTCATTCAATTCGTATTCCATGAATCAGACTGCTATTACACTTGGAACGGCGGCAGCGCTCGACCATACATATTTTGAAAAAACGCGGCAGAAGATCATTGCGACAAGGGAACGTACGAAAAAAGAGATGGCGGCCCTTGGGTTCCGTTTTGCAGATTCCCAGGCCAATTTTTTGTTTGTCACGCATGAAAGCGCCCAGGCCGGGGAATTGCTTGAGGCTCTGAAGGAAGCGGGGATTTATGTTCGCTATTTTAAACGGCCGCGCATTGAGAATTACCTGAGAATTACGATCGGTACCGATGAGGAAATGGATGAGCTGCTTGCTTTCCTGAGAAAATACCTGAAGAGATAGAAACAGGTAAAGGAGTGAGCGTAAACTGAATACAGAATCGTTTACAGGCGCGGTAGTGGCAGCATTGGCTGGAATACAATCCAAGGAAGCAATTGTATTTCTGATTTCGATGCTGCCTGTTTTAGAATTAAGAGGAGGATTTCTGGCTGCTTCATGGCTGGGAATACCGCTTTATCGTGCGGCGTTTGCGTGCATTGGGGGCTGCCTTCTTCCCGTTCCGTTTATTTTGCTGTTGATACGCGGCGTACTTGGCAGGATGAAACGGTACCGGGTAACAAAACGGCTGGCAGATTATGTCGAGAAACGTGCGATGGGCAAGAGTGATGAGATACGAAAGTACGAGTTCTGGGGGTTGATGCTTTTTGTCGGCATACCGCTCCCAGGTACAGGAGCATGGACTGGATCGTTGATTGCGGCTTTGCTTGGCATCCGTTTTTCAAGAGCAGTCGCAGCTATTTTCATCGGTGTGCTCATATCAGCGGCATTGATGGCGGGGCTGTCTTATGGAATACTGGATCTTATTTTGTGATTTTGAGGCAGGAAGTGTGGGGCTGTACCGGAGATTTCGGATAAGTTTTGATATTAGAACACGACAGAAAAGGAAAGAGAGGTGTAGGAAAATGGCGTCTTATGAGAGTTTTGCCAGGGTGTACGATTTGTTTATGGATAATATTCCGTATGAGGAATGGGGCAGATACTTATGTGGTCTGCTCCGGCGGTACGGAGTGGAAGATGGCCTGGTGCTGGAGCTTGGATGCGGTACAGGGGCGATGACGGAGGTGTTGTCAGATCAGGGCTATGATATGATTGGCGTGGATAATTCAGTTGAAATGCTGGAAATTGCGCAGGAGAAAAAGGTACAGTCGGGTCATGATATTTTGTATCTTTTGCAGGACATGCGGGAGTTTGAACTGTACGGGACAGTAAAAGCAGTGGTCAGTGTCTGTGATTCGATGAATTATATTACCGACGAGACAGAACTTCTGGAAGTGTTCCGCCTGGTGAATAATTATCTTGATCCGGGCGGAATTTTTATTTTTGACTTGAATACAGTTTACAAATATGAGAAGATTCTTGGTGATTCTGTGATTGCTGAGAATCGGGAGGAGAGCAGTTTTATTTGGGAAAACTGGTACGAAGAGGAGGAACAGATCAATGAGTACGACCTGACGCTATTTATCAGGCGTGAGGACGGGCTGTATGAAAAATATGAGGAAACGCATTACCAGAGGGCATATGAGATTGAGATGGTAAGCAGGCTTCTTGCCAAAGCTGGACTGGTGTTGGAGGCAGTTTACGATGCTTTCACAATGGAGTCACCGGGGGCAGACAGCGAGCGTGTATATTTTATTGCGCGGGAGCAGGGCAAGTAGAGCCTGAGAATTGGGGGATAAAGCTATGATAAAAGTATTTTTGGCAGAAGATGAAGTGATTATACGGAATGGGATTAAAAACAATATCGCGTGGGAAAAGGAGGGGTTTGCGTTTGTCGGAGAAGCGAGCGATGGCGAACTTGCCTGGCCGCTTATTAAAAAGACGCGGCCGGATATCCTGATTACAGACATACGGATGCCGTTTATGAACGGACTGGAATTGGCTGAGCTTGTAAAAAAAGAGCTGCCGGACACGAAAATCGTGATATTAAGCGGATTTGGCGAGTTTGATTACGCAAAAAAGGCGATTACCTTAGGGGTGACAGATTATCTGTTAAAGCCGATTACGTCGGAACAGCTGATGACAGCAGTGAAAAAGGTTGCAGATGTGATTCGCGAGGACCGTGCGCAGCGTGAACTGATGGATCAGTACAGGAAGGAAATGCAGGAAAATATCAGTTTTGAAAGAAGGCGGCTGTTTAATCGCATTGTTTTACAGAATTGTTCCACGAGAGAATTTCTGGAACAGGGGCAGTTGTTGGGACTTGATTTAACCGCAGAATTTTATACCGTACTTTTGTTTAAGCTGATGACACCGGATGAAAGTCAGGTGTATTCAGATGAAATAGAGACTGCGGTAGAAAAAATAAACGGGGCAATAGAAAACTGGAACGATGTGCTGGTTTTTGATCGGAGTCCGGAAGGCTGGGCATTTTTGCTGAAGGCGGAAACAAAAGAGCAGGCAGAAGCAGGGATTGCACAGTTTGAGAGAAACATACAGGAAATGCTGAAAGACGAAGAAGGCATTCTGTATTTCGGAGGGATTGGAGAAACAGTACAGAGAATGAGCGATATCTGCAATTCGTACCATGCGGCGAGCAAAGCGTTTGCCAGTCGCTTTTTTGTTGAAAAAAATCAGTTTATTTTGGCTTCTGCAATGGAAAACAGGACAAAGATAAAAGAAAAAGGGCGGATTTTGGTAGATCCGTCAAAGGTAAACCGGAAATTAATCGAAGATTTTCTGAAAGTAGGAGTAGCGGAAGAGGTTGGCGATTTTGTGGAAGAATACTTTTACAACATTGGTCTGGATAATTATAATTCCCTGATGTTCTGCCACTATCTGATTGTAGATATGAATTTTTGTGCCTGCCGTTTTCTGGAGAACATCGGTGTCGAGGCGTCGGCGCTCTCAAAAGAATGCAGGGAGATTGATCGTTTTTCCGATTATGCGATTTCTACTGAAAAGATGATCACGTATGTGAAACAGCTGTTTGCGGAGACGATTTATCTGCGGGATAAATCGGCGAGGGGGAAATATCATGATTTGATCGAGACCGCAAAACGGTGTGTTCTTGAAAATTTTCAGAATAACGAATTTTCCATGAATCAGGCAGCAGCCATGGTAAATATTAGTCCGGGTTATTTCAGTACGCTGTTTCGCCAGGAAACAGGCTCTACGTTCAGTGAGTATCTGACGAGCATACGACTTGAAAAGGCAAAGGAGTTGCTGATGTGCACGGACATGCGCAGTTCGGAGATCGGATATTACGTCGGATACCGGGATTCTCATTATTTTAGTTACATATTTAAGAAAATATGCGGCTGTACCCCGAAAGAATATCGGGCCAGAAAGAATGGGGGACAGTCATGCGATGCCTGAAAAAATTCTCCCTGAGCCATCGGATGGGCATGCTGACCGGCGTCATTATGGTGCCCCTTACTGCGTTGGTGCTGTATCTGCTGATCAATCTGATTAGTTTTAGTTCGGCATACAATCAGAGCGTCAAGAACATCACAGATATTAAGGATTACAGTCTGAGCTTTAAGACAGATCTTGATTACAGTATGTATCGGGCGATTGTACAGAACCTCAGCCTGGAACATATTGATACGTATGCAGATAACAGTATTGCAGATTCGGCGAAAGTGCGTAATCCATATAGAATTATTCAGGAGATGCGTGAAGCAGTGCAGCGCCAGGAGAACGCGTCAGGGAAGGAAAGCGCTGAGTTGATGCGCCGGATCAACAAAAGTCTTGGTTGGTTGGAAAAGGTCGTACAGAAAATAGAAAATAATATCTGCGAAGGTGGACATTATGGGGAGAACATTGAGCTGCTGGACAAGGATATTCGGAGTTCAACGCTCCTGATTCAGGACAATTTGCAGGAGTATATTTATCATGAAGCTGTGAATCTTGAAAATATCCGTGCAGAATTACAGTCCCATTCGAAAAGTACGGTCATATTGAGTACAGTAATTCTGGTTGTGATTGTAATGCTCACACTAAGTATGACGAGAATGATTACCCGCAGTGTCACACAGCCGATCCGTGAATTGTGTACAGCGACGCGGAAGGTGGCCAAGGGGAATTTTGCTCCGGCGAAAATTGAGTCTGGGGATGAGATTCAGGTTTTGACTGAGAGCTTTAACGAGATGACAGCAGAGATTCGGTATCTGATTGAGAATATTAAAATAGAGCAATGGAATCTGAGAGATACAGAGTTGAAGCTCCTTCAGGCGCAGATTACCCCGCATTTTCTGTACAATACGCTGGATGCGATCGTTTGGATGGCAGAAGGGGGACAGAACCGGGAGGTCGTGTCCATGGTGACGGCACTGTCTGAATTTTTCCGCACAACGCTGAGTGAAGGGAAGGATTATATTACAATCCGGGAGGAAGAGTCTCATATCAGGAGCTATCTGAGAATCCAGGAATTCCGGTATGCCGACATTCTGGAATATGAGATTGACATTGCGCCGTCGCTGTATGAATATACGATACTGAAGCTGACCCTTCAGCCTTTCGTGGAAAACGCGTTGTATCACGGAATAAAAAACAAGCGTGGGAAAGGAAAAATTGTGGTCCTGGGCTATGAGAAGGAAGACAAAATCTATTTTGAAGTTTCAGATGACGGAATCGGAATGGACGACGAAGAGCTTGCACGTTTGCGCGGAAAACTGGACGGGAAGGCCGTTCACGGCAGAGGCTTCGGCCTTGAAAATGTCCACGAGCGGATTCGCTTAAATTACGGAAAGGAATACGGAGTGTCGTTCAGAAGCCGGAAAGGCGAAGGAACTACGGTCATTGTATGTATCCCTAAAAAGTTAGGAGCGAATTAGAGACTGTCATCAGGTGAAAATGAAATCATATACAGACTGAAAAAGCACTGCTTTTCGATGGAAGATCATCGATCAGACAGTGCTTTTTTGATGGATGCATGAAACAGTTATGGTTTTACTCCTGGAAGTTTGCTGGAACGCTGTTTTGGTACGATTTATCAGAGGGCGTCCGTTTTCATATCTTAAAATCCCTCCCTATTGAAAGAAATCACACTTTTTTCTGTAAATTTTGAATAAAAAAGGATTTGACAAAGAAATGTATGAAAAAACAATACAAATTTACGGCTTTATTCCGTATTATTTTATGCTTTTTACTGGTAAACTTCACAACATAGCAACCGTGAAGCATGCATAAAGGAGGAAAGTATGAAAACGAAAAAGGTATTAAGTGTGATCCTGGCTGCAGGACTCAGCGTTGGAGCATTGTCGATGGAAGCTTCAGCAGCACTCTATCAGCGTCATCAGAGCAACGACGCAACGTTTGAAACATTAAAGGAAGCGCATGAAAATGCACCGGGCTTTATTATGAGTGAATATCCGGCAAGAACGTACGTCGGTGATCCGGCTCTTGATGCGTATCCGGAGAATACAACATATGTGTATCGTTCCGCCGGTATGCTGAATACGACGGCTGGCGGCCCGAGAATGCATACGAACCTGATGGTGTATACAGACCAGAGCTTTGCAGATAAGGATGCAGCACTTGCTTACATCACAGAACTTGGACTGACAAAGATGGTAGACGAAGCGACAGGAAGCGTTGTACTGGTAACGCCGATTAATCCGGAAACAGGATTCGGTGATGCAGACCAGTATGCATACTATCAGTTGCAGTCCGCAATGTGCAACGTTGGATTCTCTATCCGCGGCGAAGATTCTTCCACGTATTATGCAGATGCAGGATATTTTGGCGGTGTTACAAACCGGTACGTGATTGGTATTGACGGTGGAGCAACATTTATCAACAATTATATTTCTCCGACCATGGATTATGTAGGCCGTATCGCAGGTATGCTTCTGATCGGCGGAGAGATGGAAAAGATTCAGGAAGTTCCGGTATGTGTACCAGTATGGCTGGTGAACGCAGACGAAGATGTTGTGCAGAAATACGCAGCCGGCAATGAGACAGACAGCGTAGGTCGCAACGGCGATGATCTTCTTTACTACAACAGCGACCATCCGCTTCAGCAAGTAATTTCCACAACAACCGATAACGTGGATGTTGCAGCCTGTGTACAGAAAGCATACGATGAACTGTTTATTAAATCTATGAGAGTTCCGGTTGTAAAAGCAGGTCTTCATACGGCTTCTACTGAATATCGTAATTATAACTGGAATCAGGCGCCGTACTCACTGGGCGCACGTAATGCGATCATTAATGGCGTGACACCGGATGGAATCCATGTAGTTGAGTGTCAGGACGAAGAACTGTTAAAAGACTATCCGACCAATAAAGGCGAGTTTGTAACAACGTGGTATGAGTTCCTTCCGGATGAGATGGTAAACGGAGCAGCAGCAGAGCACAGCATTCCGCTTATCGTTGTAAATCATGGAGGCGGAGATGATCCGATTCAGGCAGTTGATGAGCTTGGTTGGCTGAAACTTGCAGGAGAAGAGAGATTTGCTATCGTGGCTGAGCGTCATACATCAGAAGATCTTGCAGCATCCTTCCAGGATGAGTCACCGTGGCATACGCTTTCGGGTGCAATGCCGGCGCTTGTTCGTCACGTGCTGGAAACACATCCGGAGATTGATCCTTCCCGTGTATATGTAACAGGATATTCCATGGGCGGCGGCGCAACAAACAGATGTGTATACGGAGACGCAAGCCTTTTCGCAGCAGCAGTAAATATGTCCGGTACTCCGATTGAGCATACAGAAGAGCAGGAAGAGCAGTTTAAGGAACTCGATATGCCGATGATGCTGACAACCTGTACGTATGATACATGGACACATTATGACGCTGAAAACGGATATATTGCAGAGGACTTCCAGCAGAACATCAACAGCTACCTTGGCTACAATGAAATGGAACCGGTAGAATTTGACTTCGAGAAATATCCGATGAGCGGTTTCAAGGGCGATATTTACCGTGAGACAATGATTAATGACGAGTATCCGAATTACTCATGGTTCATGCTGAATGAAGAGAATGTGCCGATGGTTGGTCTGAGCATTGTTGAGTTTATTCCGCACGGTCTGTATCAGGAATACGCAAACCTTGCATGGGGATGGATGAAGAACTTCAGCCGTAACCCGGAGACAAAGGAAATTGAGTACAATCCGTATCAGAACTAAGCGTTATTTTCAGGATAAATAGAGAACGCATTGGTTGAAGAACTTATAAATGATAAATGATACAGGAGGAAATGATATGAAGAAAGTATTGACATGTCTGCTGGCCCTGGGCCTTACGGTTTCATCGGGCAGCACAGCTCTCGCAGTAAACTTTACAGGAGAGCTCGGCAATGAGGCAACATTTGAGACATTACAGGAAGCACATGCAAATGCACCAGCTGTTGTACAGGGAATCGTTGAGAATGGAAGTAAAACATTTGTCGGCCATCCTGCACTGGAAGCATACCCGGACGGAACAACATTTGTATATCGTTCCGCAAATCAGTACGCAGGCCGTGCAGCTGCCCGTATGAACACAAATCTCATCGTTGCAGCTGAGCAGCATTTCGAGAGCAAGGATGCAGCACTTGAGTATTTAAAAGGACTTGGCGTAATAGATATTATTGACCAGGCAATCGGTAGTGTTATTCTGCTTACACCGGAAGGTGAGACATTCGGTCAGGCAGATGTGAAGGATTACTATGCATTACAGACCGCCATGCTGTCACAGAAAGCTACTTCAACTGACGCAGAAGGCAATGCAGTTACTTTTGCAGATCCGGAATATTTCGGGGGATATGGCAATGTGTACTATATCGGTGTAGATGGCGGCGCAACATTCTTTAACAATTTCCTTTCTGTGGAAGAAGATTTTGCGGGACGTATCGCAGGCGCACTGTTAGTCGGCGGAGATATGGAAGAAATCCGCAAACCGGAAATTATGGTACCGGTTTATCTTGTAAACGGAAAAGAAGACGTGATTGAAAAGTACAAAGCAATCAATGAAACAGACGCTTTGGAAAGAGACGACGAGAAAGATGTTTATTACAACCAGGCATGGCCGCTTCGTAAAGTAGTTGCTTCCAAACAGGAAAATCCGGAGCTGTCCAGCGTTGTGAACGATGCATATTATGGCATGTTCATTAAAGCAATGCGTGTACCGGTGCTTCCGCAGGGAATCAACAGCGGCGGAACAGAGTATGCAGGTTACAATTTTGACCAGGCGCCGTATTCTCTGTGCGATCGAAATGCATTGATCGACGGAAAAACAGCAGACGGTATCTGCCTGATTAAGCATCAGATGGACGATGACCGTTTTGCTGAAATAAAGACGACAACGGATATGGAGAATATGGACGGATCTATTACACCGGCCGGTGAATATCTGGATGTATGGTATGAGTATCTTCCAGAGGAAGTACTGGACGGAACAGCTCCGGCCGGATCAATCCCGCTCATTCTGGCAAACCATGGCGGCGGAGACGACCCGCGTGTATTCGTAGAAGAGAATGGTTTTGTGGAGCTTGCAGGAAGAGAGAGAGTAGCCGTTGTGGCTCCGGATCATCAGCTGATCGGCGAAGTCAGAGGAGAAGCTCTGTCATCAATTGTAAAATATATGCTTGAGAAATATCCGGCGCTTGATGCAAGCCGCGTATATGCGACAGGATATTCCATGGGCGGCGGCGCAACTTATACGGTTGGATATTATGAGCCATCTCTGTTTGCAGCAATTGGTCCGTGCGCAGGTTCTCCGACTCCGATTCCGGAAGAGCAGGTAAGCAATTTTGACAACTGTGATCTGCCGACGATTCTTACGCTGACTTCTTTCGACAGCCTGAGAAGACTGGATGCTATGGAAGGCAACATCAATGAGGCAGAGCAGGAAATGTTGACTTTGTGGAGTAGCCTGAACGGTATTGAGCTTCCGGCATATGACTTTGAGGCATATCCGCATCTTGGTATCAAAGGCGACAAAGTTGTTGTTGATACAGTGAATGATGAATTTGAGAAGGATACCTGGTATCTGAATAATGCAGACGGTGAGCCGAGAGTTGCCTTTGCATTTATCAAGGGGCCGATCCATGCACTGTATCCGGAATATGCAGATATCGTGTGGGATTTCATGAAGCAGTATTCCAGAAATCTGGAGACCGGCGAAGTTGTTTACAATCCGTATGTTGATTAATGGATTGAAGTAAAGAATTATGGGACTGCCGTGTAACTGTGAAAGCAGTGTTTGCGCGGCAGATCCATAAAAATAAAGGCAGAAAAATTCTGCATTATCAATAAGGAGGAAGAAAAAATGAATAAGAAAATGGTATCTCTTTTAACAGTATCTGCAATGGCAATTTCCATGATGCCGCTTAGCGTATTTGCAGAGGAAGATCTGATCACAGTTGGTTACGCACAGGTTGGTGCTGAGTCTGACTGGAGAACAGCAAACACAGAATCTTTCAAATCCACTTTTACAGAGGAAAATGGATACAAACTGATCTTTGACGATGCACAGCAGAAACAGGAAAATCAGATCAAAGCAATCAGAAGCTTTATCCAGCAGGAAGTTGACTACATCGTAGTAGCACCTGTAGTAGAGACCGGTTGGGAGACCGTTCTTCAGGAAGCAGCAGACGCTGGTATCCCGGTTATTCTTTCCGACCGTATGATGGATCTTGCAGACGACAGTCTGTATACTTGCTGGGTAGGTGGAAACTTCACACTGGAAGGTGAGACATGTGGCGACTGGCTGGCAGCTTATCTTGAGGAGCAGGGCCGCGGCGAAGAAGAAATCAATATCGTAACAATTCAGGGTACGATCGGTGCTTCCGCTCAGATCGGACGTACAGAAGGCTTTGCCAAGAAGCTTGCTGAGCACGAGAACTGGAAGATGCTGGATATGCAGTCTGGTGAATTCACACAGGCAAAAGGCCAGGAAGTTATGGAATCCTTCCTGAAATCCTATGATGACATTGATGTAGTTATCTGTGAAAACGACAACGAAGCATTTGGCGCAATCGACGCAATCAAGGCTGCTGGTAAGACCTGTGGTCCGGATGGAGACATCATTGTTGTTTCCTTCGACGCTGTAAAGGCTGCTTTCGATTCCATGATCGCAGGCGATCTGAACGCTACATTTGAGTGTAACCCTCTTCACGGACCGCGCGTTGCTGAAATCATCCAGAAGCTTGAGGCAGGCGAAGAAGTTGAGAAAATCCAGTACGTAGACGAAGCATTCTTTGATACAACAATGGATCTTGAAGCAATTCAGGCAGAGCGTGCTTACTAATGAAACGCGAAGATCATTATAAAATCTGTATAAAATAAGAAATAGTCGGGTGTGGAGGCCGGAGGCCGTAAGGCTTTCGCCTCCATACCTTTTGTACCATCAAAAATAAACAAAAAAATCTGCTGTGCGAATGGCCAGATTTTCACAGAAATATGGAAAGAGAGGTGCTTTATGGAGCAGGATGTTGTACTTACCATGCGAGACATCAGTAAGAATTTTCCGGGAGTAAAAGCACTGCAGAATGTCGATTTTACTCTGCGCAAAGGAGAAATCCATGCGCTTATGGGAGAAAATGGAGCCGGGAAGTCTACTTTGATTAAAGTGCTCACCGGTGTGGAAGAATTTGAATCCGGCGAAATCCAGATTGAGGGAGCTGATACGGCGATTATCAACCGTTCCCCACAGGAGGCGCAGGCGAACGGGATCAGTACCGTTTACCAGGAGGTAAACCTCTGTCCGAATCTTTCAGTGGCAGAAAACCTGTTTATCGGGCGTGAACCGAAGCGGGCGGGTATGATTGACTGGAGAACTATGAAAAAGAAGTCCAGAGAGTTACTCGAGGGACTGGATATACATATTGATGTTTCAGTAGCAGTAGAAAATTATTCGATTGCAATCCAGCAGATGCTGGCAATTGCGCGTGCGGTAGATATGTCGGCGAAGGTGCTCATTTTGGATGAGCCGACTTCATCTCTGGATGACGGAGAGGTGGAAAAATTATTCGGTCTGATGCGCAGGCTGCGTGATCAGGGCGTAGGTATTATTTTTGTAACACATTTCCTGGAGCAGGTATATGCAGTCTGTGACCGCATTACGGTGCTTCGGAACGGCGCGCTGGTCGGAGAATTCAAGGTAGAGGAGTTGCCGAGAGTACAGCTGGTTGCCAAAATGATGGGAAAAGACTTTGATGATCTTGCTGCCATTAAAAAAGAAGGCATGCAGAACCGCATAAAAGGCGAGGTGGCGATCAGCGCAAAGAAGCTTGGTCATAAGGGGACGATTCGTCCGTTCGATTTGGATATCCATAAAGGTGAAGTGATTGGTTTAACCGGATTGCTTGGCTCTGGCCGTTCAGAGCTTGCCAGAAGTATCTATGGCGCGGATAAGCCGGATATGGGAGAACTGTTTGTAAAAGGAAAGAAACTTCTTGTAGGTGCTCCGCTCGATGCCATGATGGCAGGTATGGCTTATCTGCCTGAGAACCGAAAGGAAGAGGGGATTATTTCTGATCTGTCGGTGCGTGAGAACATTATCATCGCGCTTCAGGCAAAACGAGGACTGTTTCACTTGTTGAGCCGCAAAGAACAGGAAGAATTTACCGATAAATACATCGACGTTTTGCAGATTAAAACGGCAGACCGGGAGACGCCGATTCGACAGCTTTCCGGTGGAAACCAGCAAAAAGTAATCCTTGGCAGATGGCTTTTGACCAATCCGGATTTCCTGATTCTGGATGAGCCGACCAGAGGTATTGATATCGGAACAAAGACAGAGATTCAGAAGCTTGTGTTGCAGCTTGCCGAGCAGGGCATGGCAGTTATGTTCATTTCATCTGAGATTGAGGAAATGATTCGTACCTGCAGCAGAATGGCCGTACTTCGCGACGGTGCGAAGGTTGGCGAGCTGGAAGAATCTGAGCTTCATCAGAACTCAATCATGAAAGCAATCGCAGGAGGAGGAAACTGATGGAAAATATCAAAAAGCTGACATCCAAAAGGTTGTTTATGCCGCTTTTCTGTCTGGCTGTTATGCTGATCGCGGCAGTGATTGCCAGTCCTGATTTCTTTAAAATTGGTATACAAAACGGCGTATTGTATGGACGTATTATTGATGTGATAAACCGAGGCAGTGAGGTTGTGATTCTTGCAGTTGGCATGACGCTTGTCGTATCTGCTTCGGCTGGTACCGATATTTCTGTAGGTGCTGTTATGGCCGTTGTAGCGGCCGTTGCCTGTGCGTTTACCGCAGGCGGACAGCAGAGTGTAAATGAGTATATTCGTAATCCGTTGCTGGGCGCACTGCTGGCAATCCTGGTTGGTATTCTCTGCGGTTGCTTCAATGGTTTCCTGGTAGCAAAGCTGAAGATTCAGCCAATGGTTGCTACGCTGATTCTGTTCACGGCAGGCCGTGGAATCGCACAGCTTCTGACGAATGGACAGATCACCTACGTGCGTGTGGACAGCTATAAAATGCTTGGTTCCAGCATTCCGGGTGTTCCGGTTCCGACCTCAATATTTGTTACTGTTCTGATGGTGGTGCTGACCATGTTGCTGCTGAAAAAAACGGCAATGGGAATGTACATAGAGGCGGTCGGAATTAACTCCAAAGCGGCAAGACTTGTGGGACTAAAATCTACGATGATTATCTTTCTCGTGTATGCGTTCAGCGGTTTCTGCGCAAGTATTGCAGGACTGATCAACTCATCCCGTATTTATTCTGCGGATGCAAACAATATCGGACTGAACCTGGAGCTGGATGCGATTCTGGCAGTTGCTCTTGGCGGCAATTCTCTGGCAGGCGGTAAGTTTTCTCTGCTTGGTTCTGTGATTGGCGCATATACGATTCAGACGCTGACGACAACTCTGTATGCAGGTTCCGTAAGTTCTGATCAGATTCCGGTATACAAGGCGATTGTGGTTGTGATTATTGTATCTTTGCAGTCACCGGAGCTTGGAAAGCTGATGCGTCGTCTGAAAGCAAAATTTTCTGCAGGGGCAGGGAAAGGAGCGGTATCATGAAAAAAGAAAGACGTAAACTGGATGGTAATTCTTTCCTTCTCGTGATTACCATTGCATTGTTCCTTGTGATGTATGTCGTAGGCTGTATTCTTTTTAAGACACAGGGTTTTGCGAAAACACAGAATTTCCTGAATCTTTTTATTTCAAATGCAGGTCTGATTGTCATTGCAGTCGGCATGACGATCGTCATGATTACAGGCGGTATTGATATTTCAGTAGGTTCTGTCGTAGCTATGGTATGTATGATTCTGGCTTGGACCATGGAGATGGCCGGTTGGGGCGCAATCTGGTCGACCGTTTTTGTGCTGGCGATTGGTCTGGTATTTGGATTTGTACAGGGATGGCTTGTTGCATACTTGAAGATTCAGCCATTTATTGTGACTCTTGCAGGCATGTTTTTCGCGAGAGGTATGACGGCAGTGATCAGCAAAGAGATGATCAGTATTAAAAATGAGATGTTTCTTTCCTGGGCGCAGTGCAAAATTTATCTGCCGTTTGGCGGATACATAAATAAAAAGGGAATGCTGATCAAACCGTATATATATCCGAGTGTAATCATTGCCATTTTCATTCTGATTGCAGTTTTTCTTGTCCTGAAATACACAAAATTTGGACGAAGCATTTATGCAATCGGAGGAAACGAACAGTCCGCATTGATGATGGGACTGAATGTCAAGCGCACAAAGCTCAAAGCTTATATGCTGGAAGGCTTCCTGGCAAGTCTGGGCGGTTTTCTGTTCTGTCTGAATACGTGTTCTGGTTTTGTGGAGCAGGCAAAAGGACTTGAGATGGATGCTATTGCTTCCTCTGTCATTGGAGGAACCCTTCTGACTGGTGGAGTCGGAAATGTAATCGGCAGTCTGTTCGGCGTATTGATTAAAGGTACGATCGAAGCATTTATCACCTTCCAGGGCACACTGTCTTCCTGGTGGACACGAATCACAATCGCAGCAATGCTCTGCTTCTTCATTGTACTTCAGAGTGTCTTTGCTGCGGCGAAAGAGAAAAATAAAAAATAGATTGTAATTTGTAATAAAAGCAAGAAAAATTTCTTTTCATTGTACCCCTTATTAAATGGGCTGTTACAGGAAAACATTTAGTCGCAGACAGACGTGTCTGTGCATGAATTGTTTTCCAAGTGGCAGCTCTTTTTATTTGGTTGTAGAGTTTTCTGAAAATCAAAGAAATTTGTTATTTTACTTGAATGTTAAAATTCGTTGCTTGTGGTAACGGGCAGATACGTCTACAATAGTGGTAACAATGAAAGGAAGGAGGTTATCCCGAATGCTCAGCAAAAATATTAAAGCGATCAGAAAATCAAAAGGACTTTCGCAACAAGAGCTTGCTGTCAAGCTGAACGTGGTGCGACAAACAATTTCTAAATGGGAGCAAGGATTGTCGGTTCCGGATTCTGATATGTTGGTTTCCCTATCAGAAGTGTTTGAAACATCCGTGAGTACATTGCTTGGAGAAAACGTCATTGAGTCAGAAATTGACGACTTAAAGGCGATTTCCGCAAAACTGGAGGTGATAAACTTGCAACTTGCACAGAGAAAAACCACAAGAAAAAGAATTGTACATTGGCTTTTGATCTCATTGTGCGTAGTTGTGGTAGCAATTTTTTCAATTTTATTGGAAGTAGAAAGTCCTTACTTGGCTTGGGATTATAGTGATCCTGAAACCGCCGTTCTCGGAGTGGTATTTCACTCATTTGAATGGTTGCTTGTCAGAGTAGCACCGATTATTCTTATTGGTGCAATCGTTGGTATTATCTTGACGCAGAAGAAAGAATAAAACCGCTCTGCTTTATAGCTCCATTCAAAAAAGATAAAATCAAATTGTTATCGCATTATCCCCTCCGGACGCTAATAAGGAGGCAACGCCGTGTCCCTATCATTCTGGAAAGGTTTTGTACAAATAGTTATTGAAAAAAATATTGGGATATGATAAGTTTAAAATGTAAATTTACAGAAAAAATGTAAAAAAGGGGGATGCGGTATGAAACTGGGATTGAATTTGTCTTTTGCGGTGAAGCGGTGGGTAGAGCCGGAGCGTCTGGCAGCGCTGGTGAAACATGATTTTGCAACGGACCATGTACAGGTTACGTGGGATCTGATTGACCCGTGGTGGCCGGCGGAGCAAAGGGGTGCGTATGCACGACGTTTTCGGGAGGCGTTTGAGCGGGCAGGTGTGGTGATTGATTCTACGTTCAGCGGGCTTGCGGCCTATTCTTATCCGCAGCTGCTTGCGCCGGATGAATTGCAGCGTGGGATTGCGCTGCAGTTTTTTAAACGGGCGGTTGATATGACAGCTGAGCTTGGTGCAGAAGTAATGGGAACCGCGATCGGTGCATTATCCTATGATGATGCGAGGAATCCGCAGCGCAGAGAGTTCCTGTATCAGGATATGCTGAAAAATATCAGGATGATTGCAGCGCATGGAAAGGAACGGGGACTTAAGGAAATACATATCGAAGCCACACCGCTGTTTACGGAGATTCCGCACAGCCCGTCTGTGTCTGTACAAATGATGGAAGATCTGAAAGGGACGGAGATTCCGGTCCGGCTTCTGATTGACTGGGGACATGCGCTTTACCGGCCTCTGCTTGGGGATGAGGCGGATATTGCGCTTTGGTTCCGTACTTGCGGCCCATATATTGGGGCGATCCATCTTCAGCAGACAGACGGTGAATGGGACAGGCATTGGGATTTTACAAAAGAGGGAATTGTGACGCCTGAGCTGATTAAAAAAGCAACCAAGGACGCGGGGCTGGATGAGATCACGCAGTATCTCGAGGTGTGCACAGCGATTGAGGATGACGATGACCAGGTATATGCCAGAATGAAACAGACGATGGACTACCTGCACAGAGAATTGGGAGTCTGAAGGTGATAGTAACGTTCTGACTGAGATACGAAACCAGAACAGAAGCGTAACAAAATGGCAGCTATATGAAGTGTAACAGTAGTATCTTCATATGGCTGCCGTTTTTCTTTGTTTTTTATAAAGCGGAGTTTTTTCTTAAACGTGAAGTGCCGGACTCTGGGTTGGCAGAAGCGTGGAGCCGCGGATGATCAGTTGCGTGCTCAGAACCACCTGTTTGTTTGCAGAGCCGGGGGATTTGATCTGATCAATCAGCATTTCACAGGACTGATAGCCGATCTGTTTTTTCGGCTGATCGACTGTGGTGAGCGGAGGGTCTGACATGATGGATATTTCCGTGTTGTCAAAGGCTATCACAGATAAATCCTCCGGTACGCGAAGACCAAGATTTTTAGCTGCATTGATAATGGCGATTCCGTAGACATCCGAGCAGGCAAACATGGCCTGGGGACGATCGGGAAGCTGCAGGATATGCAGGGCTTCGGAATATGCAAGGTTGTAGTTGATGGAGGAGATGTGTGCCACCCATTCCGGGTTGATCTCAAGGCCGTGCTCCTCAAGCGCCTGTGTGAACCCTTTTTCCCGGTGTCTCGCGTATTTGAATTTCAGGGAACTGTTCATCAGGCCGATTTTTTTGCATCCCGTGAGTACCAGATAATTGATCGCTGTGACGGTTGATGCCACATCATTGATGGTTACATAGGAGACGTCATAATCCTCTGGATATTCGCAGCACATAATAACCGGACACTTGAAGTTCAGTTCACGTATCAGCTCTGTATTTGGAACTGAAGAGAGGATCAGAATGCCTGCAATTGATTTTTCTTTAAGAATATTGGCAAAATCAGAAATCTCAGTGTAATAATCTCTTGACTGAAGGAAGATGACGTCATAATTATTTTCGTGCGCGGCTTTCTGGATTCCGTCAATGACAGGGCTGTAAAATGGGTTACAGAAATCCGGGACGCAGGTCAGAAGAAGATTGCTTTCCGGATTGGAGAGCGCATGGGGATTCTGTGGATGAAAATCGTATTTCTGCATGATTTCAATGACATGATTTCTTGTTTCTTTTTTGACATTTCCTTTATTATTGAGCACTCTGGAAACTGTTGCGATGGATACATTCGCTTTTTCTGCCAGTTCTTCTATCGTAATGCGTTTCCTTTTCATTAAAAATCCTCCCATGAAACTTTTTCTTTTATATACGTGAAGAAATTGGGTCTGATCACGTAGGAAGCTGCTATTTTGCAGCTTCTGATTAAATAATATAATAAACTTAAAATGTAAAAATGTAAATACAAATGTAAAAATGAAAAGAAAAATGGCATAATATACAAAGAAATGATAATAAAATCATGAAAAACCATGAAAATAGCGTGGATTTTGAAAAAAATATTGAAAAAATGACAAGAACATGATAGCCTATAATTGTAAATTTACAGGAAAGAGTGTAAAGAATAAAACCATACATTTACGCTCTTCGGCAGAACGGAAGAAGAACAAACATGGAGAAGGAGGATACAAAATGAACGGTAAAAAGATGAAGAGAATGACAGCTGTTGTTATGGTGGGAACGATGCTTACTGCAATGCCGATGGGGGTGATGGCAGGAGAAGGCGGAAAAGTATACGGATATATTACTCCGGGTCCGGACACCTGGTACCAGAGAGATGTTGACGGATTTACAATGGGCGCGGAAAAAGACGGGAATAAGGTTGTTGTTCTGAACTCAGATTATGATGCGGACAAGGAGATTTCCAATATTGATTCTCTGATCAATCAGGGTGTGGACGGACTTTGTATTTTCCCGTTTAATGAGACAGGCGCGAAGATTGCGGCAGAGAAGTGTGCGCAGGCCGGTATTCCGGTGGTAGCGACCGATACGTGCGGAACGGCGCTCGACGCAGAGGCTGATATAGTGGCAGCAATTGATTTCGACTGGACGGAGATGGGCATCAATTATGCGGACTGGATGGCTGAAAATCATCCGGGCGAGAAGTTTGTGATTATCACGGGAAATTTTGAATCCGTTCCGTGTCAGAGAGTGAATGAGGCGATGACGGCCAGAGCAGAGGAACTTGGACAGAACGAGCTGGTAGAGCTTCGGGAAGGAAAATACAATCCGAGCGAGGCCGTGAATGTGGCGCAGGACCTGATTTCCTCCGGAAAAGAATTTTCCATTATCTTTGTGATGGATGAAGATATGGCAGCGGCAGTTATTCAGATGCTGAAGGCAAGTAATCTACTGGATGACTATACGGTGATAGCACAGAACGGTTCTCCGGCAGGGCTTCCGCTCGTAAAAGAAGGTTCGCTTTCTTATACTATTTCTTCTTCACCGGGTTGGGAAGGACTTGTTTCTTATCTGGCGCTGGCGAACTATGTGGAAGGGAAGAGTACAGAAATCGAGCAGTCCATTATGCTTCCGATCATGCCGGTAGATCAGGAAAATATCGACGATGAGAGCAAGGTGGTTCCGTGGGAAGTAAATGATATTTTCTGGGAGCTGACACAGGAGTATTTCCCGGAGCTTCTCGCTGAATAAAGGGAGTGAGAACCGGAATAAGCTTGAAAAGAGATTTCAGTGGAAACGTAATATTTGAAAAACGGAAGGAGAGTATGTGTGGAACAGATACTTGAGCTGAAAGATATCAATAAGAGTTTTGCGGGGATTCAGGTTCTTCACAATGTAAATCTCACCCTTCATGCGGGAGAGACGGTCTGCCTCGTCGGAGAAAACGGGGCAGGCAAGTCCACCCTGATTAAAATTTTGTCCGGCGCCGAAAAGCCGGACAGTGGAAGTATCACACTGTTTGGCCGTACCTGGTCCTCGCTTCAGCCTTCCCAGGCTATGGAGCTTGGAGTTGCAACGATTTATCAGGATGTGGATTTGGTCGATACTTTGAGCGTTGCGGACAACATTTTTCAGGGAGCCGAAATTAGAAAAAACGGAATTTTTATTGATCGCAGGAAACAGGAAGAAAAAGCAGGTGAGATTCTGCGTGCGCTGAATATGACGATCCGTCCGGATGTGCTGGTGGAAACGCTGTCGCCTGGGCAGAAACAGAATCTTCAGATAGCGAAAGCGCTTCACAAAAAAGCGAAAATCCTGATTATGGATGAACCGACTGCATCGCTCGGTGAGGATGAGACGAAAGCGCTCATGGAATTGATTGACCGGCTGAAGCATGACGGGAT
This sequence comes from bacterium 1XD42-54, assembly GCA_003612585.1. Taxonomy (GTDB): domain Bacteria; phylum Bacillota; class Clostridia; order Lachnospirales; family Lachnospiraceae; genus Choladousia. Next base: position 179,226 of record RAZH01000001.1, on the reverse strand, counting down.
CGGGATTATTTATATTTCACACTATATGGACGAGATTTTCCGTGTGGGGGACCGCGTCAATGTGTTAAAAGACGGTTACTCGGTCAGTGAAAGACAGATCGGGGAGGTCACACAGGAAACCTTGATTCGTGAAATGGTGGGAAGAGATGCTTCTAATTATTATAGGAAGGGAAATTTTTCAACCGGAGATCAGGCATTGGAGATACGCGGGTATACAAGGGGAAATCTTGTAAAAAATGTCAGCTTTACGGTTTCACACGGCGAAGTGCTGGGACTTGGAGGGTTGGTCGGAGCAGGCCGGACGGAGCTGGTCCGCATGCTGTTTGGTGCAGATCCAAAGGAGAGCGGCCAGATGTTCCTAAATGGGAAAGAAATTACCCCGAAGGACCCCAAAGATGCGATAAAAAAGGGCATCTGTTTTGTGTCAGAGGACCGGAAAGGGGAAGCACTTTTTCTGGACCGCTCAGTAAAGGAAAATATTTCGATTGCGAAAAACGAGAGCAGGTTTTTTCTGAACCTGGCAAAAGAAAAAGAACTGGTAGATCACAGCATTGAGCAGCTCTCGATCAAAGTGTTCAACCGGGAACATGATGCAGGCAAGTTAAGCGGAGGCAATCAGCAGAAGGTTGTAATTTCACGGTGGCTGGCCATGGACGGTGAAATTTATATTTTTGATGAGCCGTCAAAGGGCGTGGACGTTGGCGCCAGAGAAGAGATTTACCGGCTGATAGAGGAACTTGTAAAACGGAAAAAAATAGTAATTATGGTTTCGTCTACGATGCCGGAGCTGATTTCCATGAGTGACCGCATTGCTGTTATGAAAGATGGTGCACTCAGCGCAGTGATTCCTGCCGATGAGGCGCAGGAAGATGAGCTGCTGAAATGGTACATGGGCATAAAATAAGAAGTTTTTAAGGATAAAGGGAAAAAGAATGAAGAATAAAAATCTGAAACAGAGACTGTTTCAATCACAGTGGCTGATGCTTTTGCTGATTACGATCCTTATTTCTGTGTTTACGGCGATTGCAAACCCGAAATTTCTGGCCATCAACAATATCATGAATATTTTTGAGCAGATTGCGGTATCAGGACTGGTGGCAGCAGGAGCGACTATTCTGATTATATCCGGTAATTTTGATATTTCCGTGGGGGCGATTATCGGACTGGCGTGCTGCACGAACGCGCTTCTGATCAATCAGGGGGTGAACGGATTCGTGGCCTCTGTGGCGGCGGTTGCAGTTTGTATGCTGTGCGGGCTTTTGAACGGAGCGCTTGCCATTCTCTTTAAGGCTCCGTCTTTTATCATAACTCTGGCGACGACGAGTGTTTACAAAGGAATCGGATTGTTTGCGACTAAAGGTGTCATCCAGACGGTCTATGGGAAGTTTGATATGCTCGCGTTTACAAAGATCGGAGGAGTGATTCCACTGTCTTTTGTGATTAGTTTGCTGGGCTTTGTTGTTGTATTTATTATTTTAAACTACACACAGATCGGAAGAAGAATTTATGCAATTGGTTCCAATGAAAAATCGGCGTTTCTTTCCGGCGTGAGGATTACAGAGAATAAACTGCTTTTCTTTATGCTGAACGGGTTTTTTGTCGGTATTGCGTCCGTGCTTTTGCTCTCCCGCGTCGGTTCCGCGCTTCCGTCTTCCGGAGCCGGACTGGAAATGACGGCAATCGGGGCGGTCGTGATCGGAGGAGCGCCGATCAGCGGCGGACAGGGAAGTGCAGTTGGCACGTTTTTTGGCGTGCTGCTTTTGGGACTGATTTCGAATGTACTGAATATTCTGGGGGTAAATCCGTATTTGCAGGAGATTGCGTCAGGTGTGATTATCATTCTGTCGCTTGGGATCAGTGCGCTGCGCTTTAAGATGTTGCGTAAATAATGTAATGTTTTTGAGAGGACGCCCGAAAGAGCATTTCAGTAGAAAGGAGAACGTATGAGAAGGATGAGAGTGGGTGTGATTGGGATTGGATTTATCGGGGCAGCGCATATTGAGGCGCTGCGCCGTCTGGGATATGTGGATGTTGTGGCAGTGGCGCATAAGAGCGGAGGAGAGAAGAAGGCGGGGGAACAGTTTGTACCCAAGGGATATGATGACTACAGGGATATGATTGACCGGGAGGAATTGGATGCGGTACATATCTGTACGCCGAATAATCTACATTTTGAGATGGCAATGTACGCGATGGAGAAGGGGCTGAGCGTGATGCTGGAAAAGCCTTTTACCATGACTGTGGAGGAAGCAAAAACGCTGTGTGCGTATGCAAAAGAGCATCAGATTGTGACAGGGGTGAATCACTCGCTTCGGATGAATCCGCAGGTACAGCAGATGAAAGCAATGGTGCAAAGTGGAGAGATCGGAGAGGTATTTGCAGTGACAGGCGGGTATCTTCAGGACTGGCTGTTTCTGGAGAGTGACTGGAGCTGGCGGTTAGACCCGGAGATTTCGGGGAATACAAGGGCATTTTCGGATATCGGAACGCACTGGATTGATATGGTGGAAGACATTACAGGACTGCGGGCAGTCGAGGTGCTTGCAGAATTTGGTCTGCTGCATAAAACGAGGAAAAAACCGCTGAAATCCGTCGAGACATTTTCTGGAATGGCGCTTCGGCCGGAGGATTATGCGGACACGCCGGTGAAAACGGAGGACTGGTGCAGCATTTTGTTCCGGTTTGAAAACGGGGCGATCGGAAACATGAACGTGAGTCAGGTGACGGCGGGGCGAAAGAATCAGCAGATTATCTCGATCAGCGGCAGCAAATGCGCGCTTCATTGGGATAGTGAGGATTCCCAGGAGCTTTGGGTCGGAAGGCGGGAAATGTTCAACCAGAAGGCGCCGAAGGACCCGTCTGTGCTTTCAGATAAGGCAAAGGCTGTGATTGGATATCCGGGCGGCCATGTGGAAGGATTCCCGGATACATTCAAAGCACAGTTTGAAAAGTTTTATCAGGCGGTGTTGGAAGGAGATACCGCGCAGAGGGATTTTGCAAATTTTGAGGACGGTCTGCGGGAAATGGTGCTTTGTGAAAAGGTATATGAGTCCGCGCAGAAGCGTGCGTGGGTGAAAATATAGGAAAAGTATAAGGGAGGGGGAAATGACGATGATGAAACTTGGTTTGCACACGGCGATTCTGGAAGGATATTCCTTCGAGCAGGTCGTGGATTATGCTGCGGAGACGGGGTTTGAAAGCCTGGAGGTTTGCTGTTGGCCGCAGGAACCGGCAACCAGAAGATATGCCGGTGTGACGCATATAGATGTAGATGGGTTGACAGAAGAGAAGGCAGAGGCATATCTTGCCTATGCAAAGAGGCGCGGAATTAAAATAGCAGCGTTGGCCTATTTTCCAAATCCGATGTCAGACGAGCCGGAAGTGGCAGAGAAATCACGGAAGCATTTATATAAGGTAATTGATGCGGCAAAATTGATGGATGTAAGGCTTGTGACGACCTTTATCGGACGGGATAAGAGGAAGACGGTAGAGGAAAATTTGGAAATGATGGAGGAAATCTGGCCGCCGATTCTGAGCTATGCTGCGGAACGGGGGGTACGCATTGCGATTGAAAACTGCCCGATGTATTTTACGGGAGACGAATGGCCGGGCGGCAACAATCTGGCAACGACGCCGGAGATCTGGCGTCGGATGTTTGCAATGGGGCCAAACATCGGACTTTGTTTTGATCCGTCTCATATGGTTCTGCTGGGGATGAACGTGTGGAAACCGGTGGAAGCGTTTGCGGAGCGTATGTTTCACATTCACTTTAAGGATCTTCAGATTGATCAGGATAAGGTGGAGGAATACGGGCGATTCACGTATCCGGGGCTGTGGCATACGCCGAAACTGCCCGGCCATGGCGACGTCGATTTCCCGAAACTGATTACAAAATTAAACGAAATTGGTTACAGCGGTTCTGCCTGTCTGGAATGTGAGGACCGGTCGTTTGAAGGGACACCGGAAGATATCAAACATGGAATTGAGGTGGCATACCGTTATCTGCATACCCTGATGTAGAGGGAAACTGGCAGACGGATGGGAATGGAAAAATATTATTTTGGAATTGATATTGGCGGAAGTTTTATAAAATTCGGGCTTTTTGACTCACAGGGGAGCCTTCTGGAAAAGTGGGAAATACAGACAAGGCTTGAAGAAAACGGAGCGCTTATTTTACCGGATCTTGTTAATGGTGTAAAGGGAAAAATAAACGAACGGCGTTTGAATACACGGGCAGTGGGCGGAATTGGAATCGGTGTGCCCGGCCAGGTGGACGAATGCGGCAATGTTGTGCTGGCGGAAAATCTTGGGTGGAGAGATGTGCCTCTCGTACAGCATGTGAAGGAGAAGACAGGACTTCCGGTAAAAGCTGAAAATGATGCAAATCTGGCCGCACTCGGGGAATACTCAATGGGAAGCGGAAAGGGCTGCCGGAGCATGATGCTCGTGACACTGGGTACCGGAGTTGGTTGCGGGATTATTGTGGATGGCAAAATTCTTACCGGAGCGCATCAGGCAGCAGGCGAGATTGGACATATTCATGTGGATGATCGGATACAGGAACCGTGCAGCTGTGGAAAATACGGCTGTCTGGAACAGCTATCGTCTGCACGCGGCATTGTGGGGATTGCGCGGCGTATTTTGCAAGAGGATGCAGATGCACAGCAGGCAGCCGGACGCAACGACGCTGCGCTATCGGCGAAGCGTATTTTTGAGGCAGCCGGAAAAGGCGAAGCGCTGGGGCTTCAGGTTACGGAGGAGTTTGGGCTTTATCTTGGCAAGGCGCTTGCCATGTGTGCCTGTGTGGTAGATCCGGAGGTGATTGTGCTTGGAGGCGGCGTGTCGAAGGCCGGAAGTGTTCTGCTGGAACCGATTCAGAAATATTATCGCCAATATGCATTTTTACCGTGTGAGAATACAGAATTTCGCCTGGCAAGGCTTGGCAATGACGCCGGAATTTGTGGCGCAGCCAGACTGTTTTTGGGACAAACCTGTGTACTTATGTGAAAGAAAGAGAATGACAGAAGTTTCATGTGTCAGATGTGGAATCTATGTGCAACCAAAAGAGAGGCCCCCTGTGTTTCCATACAGGGGGTCTCAAAGGTTTCGTTGTAATTCAGTTCTTCGGATTCGATCTTGTCAATGGTGCCGTTTTCCCAGCTGAAACGCAGATAGCGGTAAATTACTTCATGTTTCCGGAGATATTCCGGGGAGCTCAGCAGCGTGTGGAGGTCGGAAGGTGGTATCTTGTTGTCCTCGCAGAGCGTCTCTTCAGATACTGGTTTTCCGTTTATAAAAAAGTTGGCAATCATCGTGGATATGGAATCCTGGTATGGAATTTCCTTGATGGACATAACAAGATACTGGGATTCCGGGTCACTGTAGGCCACCTGGATGGTGTAGTCCTGATATGCCTTGATAAAAGCATCCTTTCCGTCGCCGGGAGCAATGCCGGCCGCAGTTGTTTCACCGTTCATCTGAAAAAGGGCAGCCGGTGCATAATCGGTTGTTTGTTTTTCGCATCCTGTCAAAAGCAGCAGCGAAAATAGAATCATATATAGTAATCTTTTCATACAGCAATATTCCTTTTCTCTTCTATCTATTTATAAATTATCATATTATGAAAAAAGAATCCAGGGGTATTTCGGTTACTTTTCAGAAAAGTTCAGCGGAGAAGGCGTGGAAAAATGGAAAGTTCTGTGAAATAAACCTTAATTTTTTTTGAACAGAGTTGACTTTTCCAGGGAATTAGATTAATCTTTCAAAAGGATTTTTAAAGTTGCTTTTAAGGTTAAAAAGAAACAGGAGAGTAATATGAAACAGACTCAGACGAGAAAGATAAATCCAATGAAGAAAAAAAGAGAACGTTCAGAAAATGTAAGACTGCAAAAATTGATTGCGGTGCTGAACAAATATTCACTGATTTTCCACGCATTGCTGGCTTGCAGCGTCTGCTTTTTGATCGAGTGGATTTCGAGACATTCTTTTGTGGAAGCGTGTTATTTTGTGGTAGACCGGAATCTTGTGTTCCTGTATAATTCGCTGATTGTATTTTCGTCGCTGACGCTGGTGTACATAGTAAGAAGAAGAGCAGTTTTGCGTACGACCATCTGTGCATTCTGGGTATTTCTGGGAACGATCAATGGCTGTATTCTAGCCAAAAGGGTGTCTCCGTTCAGCTTTACAGATCTGAAGATGGTGGGAGACCTGTTTACGATGCAGAGCAATTACTTTACCGCTTTTGAGGCTGCGGTAGTGATTGCAGCAGTTACGGTTTTCATGATTTTTCTGGTCATTCTCTGGATTAAGGGACCAAAGTTTACGGGACATCCGCACAGACTTGCCAGTGTGGCAATGATTTTTGGCGTGATACTGATGCTTCCGAATGTGACGAATGCAGCTGTCAGCAATAATATTCTGACGTCTTATTTTGAAAACCTGGCGCAGGGCTATAAAGATTATGGTTTTGTGTACAGCTTTTCCGCAAGTGTGCTGGACCGCGGAATGAGTGCTCCGAAAGATTATTCTGAAGAGTCCGTGTCTGCGATACTCAGTAAGATGCAGGGCAGCGGAACGCTGGAGGCAGACAATACAAACGAGAGCCTGCCGGTGTCTTCAAAGGAGCAGGAAAAAAGGAACAGTGCAGTTGAGGAAGCAGGTGCGGCGGCATCCTTACAGAAGCAGGATAGCATTAAGACAACCTCTCCGGGAACCGGAGATCAGCAGGAGGATTCTTCGAAGATACGAACTGCACAAAGCAAGAGCAAAGAGATTCCAGAAGAATCAGCAGGAGCGGATTTTGAATATCCGAATATTATCTGTGTTCTTCTGGAATCTTTTGTTGATCCGCAGCTCATTCGTTTTCTTGAAATGAGCGAGGACCCGATTCCGAATTTCCGTGCGCTGTATGAGAATTATTCTTCCGGCTATCTGGATGTTCCGGTTGTGGGCGCAGGGACGGCAAACACAGAGTTTGAAATTCTTACAGGGATGGGGATGCAGTTTTTCGGACTGGGAGAGTATCCATATAAAACGATTCTGAAAAAGACGAACTGCGAGAGTATCGCTTCGGATCTGAAGACAATCGGCTATGGCGCACATGTGGTACACAACAACGGCGGTAATTTTTACAGCCGAAGGAATGCGTTTTCCATGATGGGCTTTGATACTTTTACGAGCAAGGAAATGATGGATATCCGCGATTATACGCCGCTTGGCACCTGGCCAACGGATGATATCCTTGTGGGTGAAGTGGAAAAGTCTCTGGACTATACGCCGGATCAGCCGGATTTTGTCTATACGATTACAGTGGAGGCACACGGGGATTACCCGCATGAGCAGGTGCTGGAGAATCCGGACATCGTGGTGACAGGTCTGGAGGATGAGGGCTGGAGCTATGCGTGGGAGTATTATGTGAACCAGCTTCATGAGGTGGATGAGTTTATCGGAGATCTGATTGCGATGCTGGAAAAGCGGGACGAGAAAACGATCGTGGTAATGTTTGGAGATCATCTGCCGACTATGGGGCTCACGGAAGAAGATATGAAGACCGGAAGCCTGTTCAAAACGCAGTACATTACGTGGGACAATTTTGGTCTTGAGAAGCAGGATGCGGACATTACATCCTATCAGCTTCTGGCGGATATTATGAAACGGCTTGGCATCGAAAACGGCACGATGTTTACGTTGCATCAGAACCGGGATCAGTATGCAGACAAAGAAGAATATCAGAGGGACATGGAACTTTTACAGTATGATATTCTCTACGGTGAGCATTACGTTTATGACGGCGGCAATCCGTATCCGGCTTCCGATCTTGTGATGGGAACGCAGGATGTTGTTGTGAAAAGTGTGAGGGAGACGGAGGAATATTTCTACATCAGCGGAGAGAATTTTACGAAATGGAGCAAGGCTTTTGTGGATGACAGTAAAGTGAGCACCGGCTATATTTCGTCAAAGCTCCTGCGGATTGACAAAGAAAGTCTGCCGGAAGGGTATCATAAGCTTGTGGTGAACCAGATGGGGTCTTCCGATACCATTTTCCGGAGTTCGAATACGTATTATTATACGAGAGTGCTGCCGGCGGAGATAGAAGAGGAGAGTGAAACACAGACGGAAGAATAACTTGCGGATAATGGTTGACAAAAAAAAGAGCGGCTGTTATCATGCTAATAAGATAAGCTGGAACGGTTCATAAAATAAAAAGATTTTATGCGTGGATGATCCAGAAAACGAAGAACAAGGGGGTTCTGACCGAAGGGGAAGAATGCCCTTTTTTATGCGCAGACCTGTGATTATTCAATGATTTTCAAAGAAGGAGAGCATGAAATGAGCAGATATACAAGGGAAGACATATACAGATTGATTGAGGAAGAGGATGTGGAATTTATCCGCCTTCAGTTCACGGATTTATTTGGAACGCTCAAAAATATCGCGGTGACGACAAGTCAGCTGGAGCGGGTATTGGATCATAAAATTTCTTTTGACGGGGCTTCGATTGAAGGGTTTGTCGGAGTTGAAAAGTCCGATTTGTATCTGTATCCGGATCTGGACACATTCTGTATTTTTCCGTGGAGGCCGCAGCATGGAAAGGTAGCGCGTTTCATCTGTGATGTATATGATGCAGACGGAGCGCCGTTTGCCGGAGACCCGCGTTTTATTTTGAAGCGGGTTCTCGCCGGGGCAGAAGAGATGGGATACCGCCTGTTGGCTGGCCCGGAATGTGAGTTTTTCCTTTTCCATACCGATGATGAGGGTAGACCGACGACTCTGACGCATGAGAGCGCCGGATATTTTGATATTGCTCCGCTCGATCTCGGGGAAAATGCGCGCAGAGATATGATATTGACGCTGGAGGAGATGGGGTATGTGGTTGAGGCGTCTCATCATGAGAACGCTCCGGCACAGCATGAGATTGATTTCCGTTATGATGAAGCGATGCGGACGGCAGACGGCATTATGACAGCTCGTCTTGCAGTCAAGACGATTGCGAAAAGACACGGGTTGCATGCGTCTTTTATGCCGAAACCGAAGAGTGGTGTGAATGGTTCTGGTATGCATATTAATTTATCCGTGGAAAAAGACGGCTTCAATCTGTTCCATGATGAGAAAAGTCCGATTCATTTCAGCCAGGAGGGTTATTGGTTTATCGGGGGGATTATGAAGCATATCCGGGCAATTACGGCAGTGACAAATCCGCTTGTGAATTCCTATAAACGTCTGGTGCCGGGCTATGAAGCCCCGGTTTATATTGCGTGGTCGGCGACGAACCGCAGTCCTTTGATTCGTATTCCCTCTGCGAGCGACGCGGGGCAGCGGGTGGAGCTGCGCAGCCCGGATTCCGCAGCGAATCCATATCTGGCGTTGGCTGTTTGTATCGCTGCCGGGCTGGATGGCATTCGGAATCAGATTTCACCGCCGGACCGTGTGGATGAGAACATCTTTGCAATGTCTGAGGAAGAGCGGATGGCAAAAGGCATTGCATGCCTTCCGGGTAGCCTAAGAGAAGCAATCACTGCGCTTGAATCTGATAATTATATCTGCGAAGTGCTGGGAGAACATGCGGCAAAAGGCTTTCTGGAAGCAAAGAAAAGAGAATGGGACGATTACCGTGCCAGCGTAAGCAGCTGGGAACTTGAGCATTATCTGTCCAGGATTTGACGAACGGCCCGGGAGATCCGCGCAGTCAATTTTAATGCAGACGGAACAGGGGGGCCGGTATGGTAAATGTGGTAGTGGTTTTTCCGAAAATTGAAGATGCGAAAGCGATTCGGAGCCTGCTGATGCGCAACGGGTATGAAGTGAAGGCAGTGTGTGTGACAGGCGCGCAGGCGCTGGAAGCGGCGGACCGGCTTGGCCTTGGCGTTGTTGTCTGCGGGTACAGGTTTCCGGATATGTTGTACGATGAGCTGTATGGGAATCTGCCCCCTCATTTTGAGATGTTACTTGTAGCGTCTGCGCGGCTGACACAGGAAGGTGTGCAGGAGGGCGTCGTTTCTGTGACAATGCCGCTGCGTGTGCATGAGCTGGTTAATTCTTTGGAAATGGTGGCAGGGCATCTGGAATGGCGCAAAAAGAAGCGACGGATGATGCCGACACAGCGGGATGAGAAAGAAAAGAAGCTGATTACGGAAGCAAAGGCTCTTTTGATGGAACGAAACCATATGACAGAAGAAGAGGCGCACCGCTATCTTCAGAAAACAAGTATGGACAACGGGACAAGTCTTGTAGAGACAGCGGAAATGATATTTATGCTGATGAGAATTTAGAAAACATATAGATCAAACGAATGTGTCCAGGGTTACAGGGACAGGACATCTGTAAAAAGGAAAGAAAGAGGAAATGAGATGAAATTTACGAAGATGCATGGAATAGGAAATGATTATGTGTATGTGAACTGCTTTCAGGAGCATGTGGAACAGCCGGAGGAGCTGGCCCGCCTGGTCAGCGATCGGCATTTCGGAGTTGGTTCGGACGGACTCATTCTGATCAAGCCTTCGGATTGTGCGGATTTTGAGATGGAGATGTACAATGCGGATGGCAGCCGCGGAGCGATGTGTGGGAACGGGATTCGCTGCGTGGCTAAATATGTGTATGATTATGGTCTGACCGATCAGACGAAGATTAGCGTAGCAACTGGAAGCGGCGTCAAATATCTGGATTTAACAGTAGAAAACGGGAAGGTGGCGCTTGTACGTGTAGATATGGGAGCTCCGGTGCTGGAGGCGGAAAAAATTCCGGTTGATGTATCGAAGTTCGAAGCGGAGAAGGCCACAGGTGTGATTGGCAGGACGCTTTGTGTAAAAGGAAACAGTTATACAGTGACCTGTGTGTCTATGGGGAATCCGCATTGTATTGTTTGCACAGAGGATGTGGACGGATTGGCGATCGAAGAGATCGGGCCTTATTTTGAGCGGCATGAAGCGTTTCCGGATCGTGTAAATACAGAGTTTATCCGGGTCCTGGACAGACAGACAGTACAGATGCGTGTATGGGAACGCGGTTCCGGGGAGACCTGGGCGTGTGGGACTGGCGCCTGTGCGGTGGCCGTAGCCTGCATCTTAAACGGATGGACAGACGAACAGGTTACAGTGAAACTGCGCGGCGGCGATTTGCAGATCTTCTGGGATCGGGAGAATGATACTGTGTTTATGACAGGACCGGCGACGGTTGTGTTTGATGGCGAGCTATTTCTGTAGAGGAGAAAACGTATGTTTAAAGTAAATGATAATTATTTAAAACTTCCTGGAAGCTACCTGTTTTCAACGGTTGCGAAAAAACAGCGTGCATTTGAGGCCGCAAATCCGGACAAGCCCGTGATTCGCCTCAGCATCGGCGATGTGACCCAGCCGCTCGCTCCGGCGATCGTAGAGGCGCTGCACCGTGCAGTCGATGAGATGGGGAATCCGGAGACGTTCAGAGGATACGCGCCGGATTTAGGATATGAATTTTTAAGAAATGCCATTGCCCAAAATGATTACCAGGCGCTTGGCTGCCACATTGCGCCGGATGAAATTTTTGTGTCAGACGGAGCTAAATGCGATTCGGGAAATATCCAGGAGATTTTTAGCGTGGATAACAAGATTGCTGTGTGTGATCCGGTCTATCCGGTGTACATTGATACGAACGTTATGGCGGGAAGGACAGGCACGTATGATGTAACGCATGGAACCTGGAGCGATGTGATTTATATGCCATGCCATGCAGGCAACAATTTTGCGCCGGAGCTTCCACAGGAGACGCCGGATATCATATATCTGTGCTTTCCAAATAATCCGACAGGAGCGACCATCACGAAAGCGCAACTGCAGGAATGGGTGGATTATGCGAACCGGACAGGGGCTGTGATAATCTATGACGCTGCTTATGAAGCATATATTTCAGAAGCAGATGTACCGCATACCATCTTTGCATGCGAAGGTGCGCGTACGTGTGCGATGGAGCTTCGCTCATTCTCAAAAAACGCGGGATTTACGGGTGTACGACTTGGGTTTACGGTAATTCCGAAAGAATTGAAGTGTAAAGGTGTGACGCTTCATTCTCTTTGGGCGAGGAGGCACGGAACGAAATACAATGGAGCGCCCTATATTGTGCAGAAGGCAGGGGAGGCTGTTTATTCTGCAGAAGGAAAGATACAGCTTGCAGCGCAGGTGAACTATTATATGGAAAATGCAAGAATTATCAAAGACGGGCTGGAAGGCGCCGGTTATGAGGTGTCCGGCGGCGTCAATGCTCCATATATCTGGCTTAAGACCCCACACAATATGACTTCCTGGGAATTTTTCGATTATCTGCTGGAACGTGCAAACGTAGTGGGAACACCGGGCTCAGGGTTCGGACCGAGCGGAGAAGGCTACCTGCGTCTGACTGCTTTTGGCACACGGGAAAGCACCGTGGCGGCAGTGGAACGCATCAAACATATGTAAAGACATGAGACAACAGGAATCGGATAAAACAGGAAAAGTCCCGCATTGGCTGAAGCAGCGTGCGGGACTTTCTTTTTACAATTATCAGGTGTTCTGTATCAGACTCTTTTATGTAGCGTTACAGCAGCGTAATACCGTGCTGCGCTGCTTCCTTGTGGATGTCTCCCGGCCACAGGGAACACTGCACCTCGCCAATGTGCGCTTTGCGCAGATAAAACATACAGATGCGTGACTGACCGATACCGCCGCCAATCGTGTAGGGCAGTTCCTTTTCGAGAATTGCTTTTTGGAACGGGAGCTCGGCGCGTTCTTCGCATCCGGCAAGCTTTAACTGACGAAGAAGCGAGTCCTCATCAACGCGGATACCCATAGAAGAGAGTTCAAGCGCAATGTCAAGTACCGGATAATAAACAAGAATATCGGCATTGAGTTCCCAGTCATCGTAGTCCGGTGCACGACCATCATGTCTCTGACCAGAGGCAAGGACTCCACCGATCTGCATAACACAGACAGCCCCTTTTTCTTTTGTGATCGCATATTCACGTTCCTTCGGGGTGGCCTGAGGATACAGGTCTTCGAGTTCCTGCGAGGTAATGAAGAAAATGTCCTTTGGCAGAATTTCGCCTATGTAATCATACTGAATCGACATGTAAACTTCTGTTTTTTTCAATGCCTTGTAAACAGATCGTACCACCTTTTTTAAGGTATCAAGATTTCGTTCATTTTTATTGAGCACCTTTTCCCAGTCCCACTGATCTACATAGATGGAATGAATATTGTCTGTCTCTTCATCTCGGCGGATGGCATTCATATCTGTATAAAGCCCTTCGCCGTGTACAAAACCATACTCTTTGAGTGCATATCGTTTCCACTTGGCCAGAGAATGTACGATTTCGGCTTCCGCTTCATTTTGTTCTTTGATGCCAAATTTAACCGGGCGTTCTACTCCGTTCAGATTGTCGTTCAGACCAGAAAGCGGGTCAACGAAAAGCGGGGAAGAGACACGGAGCAGATTGAGCTGAGAGGCAAGCGTCTGCTGAAAAAAGTCTTTTACCGTTTTGATCGCTATCTGTGTGTCGTATAAAGAAAGGGCTGAAACATACCCTTTCGGAATAATTAAATGATCCATTGTGTTCCTCCGGTAAATATTTTCTTTGTCATCCTGATTATAGCAGAACCGGGAGAAGATACAACCGAAAATTAAAAAATATTTGAAAGAGCGTCCGAATCGGGATGCGTAATCTTAAAGGCATGATCTGCACAGGTTTCCCTCCGGTTGACTTTAAGCTTGAAAAGTAGACGACCATTCCCTTGAGTTCCAGTAGATAATGTGTATAATGTAGCATATCAGAAGTTCCGAAGGAACTTCGGGCCATTCGCGTAAGCGAAGGGCCAGGCTGCGCAAGCAGCGATATGCTAACGAGCAAAAATGCGATAGCATTTTGGCGAGTTTACGTAGTGGTTTATAAAAATATAATATCAGAAGTTCCGAAGGAACTTCGGGCCATTCGCGTAAGCGAAGGGCCAGGCTGCGCAAGCAGCGATATGCTAACGAGCAAAAATGGGGAAGCAGGAGGTACAGGATGCAGGCAGTGACAATCGAAAAGCTTTCAAAAGTTTATCCTGGAGGGAAGAAGGCAGTGGAGGATTTGAACCTTTCTTTGCAGAAGGGAGAGGTGTTTGGATTTTTGGGACCGAACGGAGCGGGAAAAACGACTACGATCAAAATGCTGACTGGTACGCTTGCGCCCTCGGGCGGGGAGTGCAGAGTTTTGGGCAGAAATCCGGTATCGGAGCCGGAGAAGGTACATGCAAGCTGCGGTGTTGTGACGGAGCATGCGCAGATGTATGGTAATCTTACGGGATTGCAGAACCTGTTTTTTTACGGGGAAGCGTTCGGTATGTCGAGAGATGATTATAAAAAACGTGCGAGAAAGTTATTAGAAGAGCTGGAACTTTCAGAGGCAGGAGATCGGAAATTATCCGCGTATTCAACAGGAATGAGACAGAGGCTTTCTCTGGCAAGGGCGCTGATACACCGGCCCGGAATTTTGTTTTTGGATGAGCCGACCTCAGGCCTGGATCCGGAAAGTGCGCAGAATGTAAACAGGATGATTCAGTCTCTGGCGCGGGACGAAGGGATTACGGTTTTTCTGTGTACGCATCAGCTGCGCTATGCAGAAGGAATCTGCAGCCGGTTTGGACTTCTCGAACATGGCCGCTTGTTGGCGGACGGGACGCTGGAAACGCTGAGAAGGCAGGTGTTTTCCGGACTTACCGTGTGCGTGCGGGGGACCAATATTTCCGGTGAGATTTCACAGACAGAAAAGAGAAATACCGTTTGGGGATTTGATTGCTTGAAAACAGGGCCGGATCAATTTGAATTTTCGATTGGCCAGGAAGAAGAAATTCCGAAGTTGGTACGCGCCCTTGTTGAAGGGGGAAGCAATCTTTACCAGGTGGCTGTGAAAACAAAGAGTCTTGAGGATATTTATTTTGCATTGACAGAAAAGGGAAGGGAGGTATCTGCATGAATCGGGGGATGATGGCAATTATGAAAAAAGATTTTTATGGAGTGATTGAGAATAAAAGGCTTTTCATAACGATGTTGATTGTTCCGCTCGTCCTGACGCTTGTGGTTCCTACGATTTTTATTTTTGGAATTCATTTTGCGCCGGGGGAGACAGATCTGAATCAGCTTTTGAAGTTGTTGCCTGTGGTGACGGACATGGAGCAGGCGCTCTATGGTCTGTTTCTGAATTACATTATGCCGATATTTTTTCTTGTGATTCCAGTTATGACGTCTTCTATCACGGCTGCCACCTCTTTTGTCGGAGAGAAAGAAAAACGGACACTGGAAACGCTGCTTTACTGTCCACTGACCCTGCGTCAGATATTTATTGCAAAAGTACTTGCATCTTTTAGTCTGAGTATACTGGTATCGTTTATTTCCTTTTTGGCTATGGCCGTAGTGCTGGAAATAGAACTTGTATATCTGACCGGCAGTATGCTGCTGCCAAGTGTCAGCTGGGTGCTTATTTTGTTTCTGGTAGGGCCGGCGATTTCCCTGATTGCAGTGACGCTGATTGTGCGCGGCTCTGCAAAAGCGCAGACCGTGGAGGAATCACAGCAAAGCGCTGTATTTCTGGTTCTGCCGATTGTCCTGCTGATTGTCGGACAGTTTACCGGGATGATGCTTGTGAATGCAAGGATTCTTCTCGGGATCGGGGTAGTCAGTGTGGTGCTGGCCTGGGTTCTGCTTGGGCGGGCAGTGAAACGCTTTCATTATGAGCGGTTATTAAAGTAAAAGATAAAAATTTTGTGAAAAGAAACAAAAATTACTGCTTGCCATACACAGAAAAGTGTGCTAGGATAACAACATTAAAAAGCAGTGAAGGAGACTCTGTTTCTGAAATCTGACAGGAATTCGGCATCACCGACTGAGAGTGCTGATGGGAGGAAGGAGACAATAGGGAACACTCTGGAGCCGACTGTCTGAATGAGATCGAAAGATCAGTAGGACAGTACGTTGCACGCGTTAAGTGTTAAAAAAGAGGCAGACAAAGGTGTCTGCAATGCGGGTGGTACCGCGGGTAAAGATTATCCGTCCCGGAATATCATAGTATGATGTTCCGGGATTTTTATGTTTAGATCGGACAAATTAGCTTGGAAAGCATCCAGATGAAATCATACAGGATCTGATTTCATCTGGATTTTTTATTTTCACAAAGACGCAAAGTAGGTGAAAATACAACGTATGTTCGTAAACATGTAAAATCCCGGAACCGAAAGGAGACCAAAATGGAATTTTTAACAGGAATTACACCAAAAGAAACGATGGAACTCGATATGCTTGTGAGACCGGAATTAGCCGGAAGCAAGGTAAAGGTGAATGGCTTTGTCCACGCAATCCGCGCGATGGGAGACGTTGTATTTGTCGTGCTGCGCAAACGCGGCGGGCTGTTGCAGTGCGTGTTTGAGGAGGGCGTTTCGGAGCTTTCCGCAAAGCAGGTGCGGGAATCACAGACCGTGGAGTTGTCCGGACGTCTGGAGTTGGATGAGCGGGCGCCGCACGGCATTGAAATTCGCGTGACAGGCGGCAGGATTCTCTCTGCTCCGTATGCGGCGTTGCCTCTGCCGATTGGAAAATGGAAGCTGAATACGTCGCTGGAGGCAAAGCTTGATTATCGCAGCATTTCCCTGCGTAATCTGAGGGAACGTGCAAAGTTCCGTATTCAGGAGGGAATTGTAAGAGGATTCCGGGATTATCTTTACAGCCAGCAGTTCACGGAGATTCACACGCCGAAGATTGGTGCGAAGGGTGCAGAGGGAGGTTCCAATATTTTCAAGCTGGATTACTTTCATCGCCCGGCGGTGCTGGCACAGAGCCCACAGTTTTACAAACAGATGATGGTAGGTGTTTTTGATCGCGTGTTTGAGACCGCTCCTGTATTCCGGGCAGAGAAACATAACACAAAACGGCATCTGAACGAATATACAAGTCTGGATTTTGAGATGGGATATATCGGAAGTTTTACGGATCTGATGGAAATGGAAACGGGATTTTTGCAGTTTACCATGAAACTTTTGGAGACAGAGTACAAAAAGGAGCTGGAGCTGCTTGGCATTAGGCTTCCAGATACGAAAAGAATCCCGACCGTGCGCTTTGACAGGGCGAAGGAACTGGTTGCTGAAAAATACAGTCGTCAGATCCGAAACCCATATGATCTGGAGCCGGAGGAAGAGCAGCTGATCGGTCAGTATTTTAAAGAGGAATACAACGCAGATTTTGTGTTCGTCACGCATTATCCCTCCAAAAAACGGCCGTTTTATGCGATGGATGATCCGGAAGATACGAGATTTACCTTAAGCTTTGACCTGCTGTTTCACGGACTGGAAATCACGACCGGAGGGCAGCGCATTCATGACTATCAACAGCTTTGTGACAAGATCGCGGCCCGTGGGATGTCTGAGGAGGGCATGGAATTTTATCTGAATACGTTTAAATGTGGAATGCCTCCGCATGGTGGGCTTGGAATCGGTCTGGAACGCTTGACCATGAAACTGGTGGGAGAGGATAACGTCAGGGAAACAACATTATTCCCGCGTGATCTGTCGCGTCTGGAGCCATAATAGGCTGGTTTTGTTTCTGTGTAGCTAGGGAGCGATAAGCGCTGATTCGGAAACTATGCAGAAGATGTGGCTGTAAAATGGATGTCAGGTTATGAGAGAAGAAGGAGTAGATTATGGCAAATAAAATCAGTGATGAAACGATTTCATACGTCGGAATTCTGGCAAAGCTGGAGCTTTCGGATATAGAAAAAGAACAGGCAAAAAGTGATATCGAAAAGATGCTCGATTATATTGACAAGCTGAATGAACTGGATACGGCGGACGTTGAACCGCTGTCCCATGTATTTCCGGTGAATAACGTGTTCCGTGAGGATCTTGTAACGAATGGCGAGGAAAGAGCCCGACTGCTGGAAAATGCGCCGGCAGTGAAAGAAGGTTCTTTTCAAGTACCCAAAACGGTAGAGTAACGGAAAATAAACGGGAAAGGAGACTGACATGGAGATTATGGAGCTGACTGCCCTGGAACTGGGCAGAGAGATAAAAAAGAAGAAAGTGTCGGTACGGGAAGCGGCACAGGCTTTTCTGACGCGTATTGCACAGATGGACAAAGTGCTGAACAGCTTTGTGACAGTAGAGGAGGAGCACGTATTGCAGCGCGCCGATGAGGTTCAGGCGGCTCTTGATCGCGGAGCGTGTCTTGGGCCGCTGGCAGGTGTTCCGGCTGCGGTGAAGGATAATATCTGTACAGAAGGGATAAAAACCACGTGCAGTTCAAAGATTTTATATAATTTCGTGCCGCCGTACAGCGCACAGGCTGTGTTGCAGATGCAAAAACAGGGGGCGGTAATTCTTGGAAAGACGAACATGGATGAGTTTGCGATGGGCAGTACGACTGAAACCTCAGCGTTCGGGCCCACAAGAAATCCGTGGAATACAGAGCACGTTCCTGGCGGTTCATCCGGCGGTTCCTGTGCCGCGGTGGCAGCGTGCGAGGCGCCGTATGCACTTGGTTCGGACACGGGAGGATCGATTCGCCAGCCAAGTTCTTTTTGCGGCGTGACTGGGCTGAAGCCAACGTATGGAACGGTGTCACGGTACGGACTGATTGCCTATGGGTCGTCTCTGGACCAGATCGGGCCGATTGCGAAAGATGTTTCGGACTGTGCGGCAATTCTTGAGATGCTTGCAGCACATGACCCGAAGGACAGTACCTCTGTGAAGCGGGCAGACTGTGATTTTACAGAAGCCCTGACCGACGATGTAAAAGGTATGCGCATTGGCATTCCAGCTGATTATTTCGGGGAAGGACTGGAAGAGGAAGTAAAGGAGGCGGTCCTGCGGGTAGCAGATGTACTCAGACAAAAGGGGGCAGTGGTGGAGGAATTTCCGCTCAGCCTTGTGGATTATGCAATTCCTGCCTATTATGTGATTGCGTCAGCAGAGGCCAGCTCGAACTTGGCACGTTTTGACGGAGTGAAATACGGATACCGGGCGTCTGCGTATGACGGACTGCACGGTATGTATAAAAAGAGCCGCTCTGAAGGATTTGGCGAGGAAGTAAAACGCCGTATCATGCTGGGGTCTTTCGTTTTAAGCTCCGGTTATTACGATGCGTACTATCTCAAAGCGCTGCGCACCAAAGCTCTGATTCGAAGGGCATTTGACGCGGCTTTTGAAAAATATGACGTGATTCTGGCGCCAGCCTCACCAGGGACGGCGCCGAGACTGGGGGCCTCTCTTGGCGACCCGCTGAAAATGTATCTTGGCGATATTTATACGATTTCTGCAAATCTGGCGGGGCTGCCGGGGATATCCGTTCCATGCAGTCTGGATAAAAACGGACTCCCGATCGGTGTCCAGATGCTCGGCAATTGTTTTATGGAGAAAAAAATCATCCGCGCAGCGTATACGTTTGAGCAGGCACGGGGGAGGTGGCAGGCGCCGCCGCATGTGCAGATCGTATCTGGGGCAGAAAAATTAGGAAAGGCGGTGGACTGATATGCACAGACAGTATGAAACGGTGATCGGCCTTGAGGTTCATGTAGAGCTGGCGACAAAGACAAAAATTTTCTGCGGGTGTTCAACTGCGTTCGGGGGAGCACCTAATACGCATACGTGTCCGGTTTGCATGGGAATGCCGGGGGCGCTTCCGGTTCTGAATCGGCAGGTGGTGGAGTATGCGATGGCAGTAGGACTTGCGACGAATTGTGCGATCAATCAGTATTGCCGTTTTGACCGGAAAAATTATTTTTATCCTGACAATCCGCAGAATTATCAGATTTCACAGCTGTATCTTCCAATCTGTCATGACGGAGGCATTGAGATTGAGACTGCGTCAGGTAAAAAGGTGATTGGCATTCATGAAATTCACATGGAGGAGGACGCCGGAAAGCTCGTACATGACGAGTGGGAGGATTGCTCTCTTGTGGATTACAACCGAAGCGGCGTGCCGCTGATTGAGATCGTATCTGAGCCGGATATGCGGGATGCCGCGGAGGTGCTTGCGTATCTGGAAAAGCTGCGGATGATTATCCGTTACCTGGGCGCTTCTGACTGTAAATTGCAGGAAGGATCAATGCGCGCTGACGTCAATCTTTCAGTCCGCGAAGTAGGAACGCAGGAGTTTGGCACAAGAACAGAGATGAAAAACCTGAACTCCTTCAAAGCCATCGCCCGCGCCATCGAAGGAGAACGGGCGCGTCAGATCGAGCTTCTGGAGGAAGGAAAAGAAGTGGTTCAGGAAACGCGCCGCTGGGATGACAATAAGGAATATTCTTATCCAATGCGCTCAAAAGAGGACGCGCATGATTACCGTTATTTTCCGGACCCTGATCTGGTGCCGATTGTAATCAGCGATGAGTGGCTGCAAGCTGTGCGCGCGCGTCAGCCGGAGCTTCGTGCGCAGAAACTGGAACGCTATCAGAGGGAATTTGATATTCCGGATTACGATGCTCAGATTCTCACGGAGTCAAAACGTATGGCAGATATATTTGAGGAGACGGCGGCCCTTTGTAAAAAGCCGAAAAAGGTCTCTAACTGGCTCATGGGGGAAGCATTGCGTCTTTTAAAGGAAGAAAACCGGGAAGCAGATACACTTACCATCGCACCGGCACATCTGGCAAAGCTGATTGAGCTTACAGAGAGCGGCATCATCAATCAGACGGCGGCGAAGGAAGTTTTTGCGGAGATTTTTCATCATCATACAGATCCGGAGCAGTATGTGAAGACACATGAACTGACAGCGATCTCGGATGAAAAGGCGCTTCGGGAGGTGGTACAAAGTGTTCTTTCAGAGAATCCGCAGTCAGTTGCAGATTTCAGAGGAGGAAAAGAAAAAGCACTTGGTTATCTGGTGGGTCAGACGATGAAGCAGATGAAAGGAAAGGCAGATCCGGGGATGGTAAATCGGCTTCTGCGTGAACTGTTGTAAAAGCAGGAAATGTGTCTGTTTTCTAAAAAGTTGTCTTGTGCATTTATTTGTCCTCTGCTATTATAGAAAAAAAGCCTTGCGATTGAGAGAGGGGAGCCAGATGCGGGGAAAAAGAGCAAAGCTTGCGATCATTTTTATGGCAGCCGCAGCAGTATTTGCAGGGGGCTGTTCCAGAAGTGTTCTGAATTACCAGATTGCGGAATGCATCGGGACACTTGATAAATATGAAAATAATGAGCCGGTGGAAACACCGAAAATGAAAGCAGAACGGGAGCGCCTGGAGTCAGAGGCGAGTTTGAACGAGCAGAAAGAGCAGATTTTTGCACAGGCGGCCTCTTTGGCGCTTTCCTATCGGTACGAAGAGGCGATTGCCCTGCTGCAAAACTCGGAAGAGATGCAGGATGACGAGCGTGCAGCAGAGGCAGTTGCCGATTACCAGAAGCAGATTGACGGCATGTATTCGTATGACGGGGATATTGTACACCTGTGTTTTACAAATCTGGTGACAGATCCGTCACGGGCATTTGACGGGGATGAATATGCGCCGGTATACCAGCAGAATATGATTACGTTGACGGAATTTACCAATATTCTGACAACGCTCTATGAGAGTGGTTATATTCTGGTCGATATTCAAAGTCTTGCCGAAGAGACGGAGGGAACCGGAGGGGACGTGACGATGAGCAAAAAGCTTCCGGTGATTCCGCAGGGGAAAAAGCCGTTTGTCCTGTCAATCGACAACTTGAATTATAGTTCCATCCGAAACGGGGACGGGGTAGCAACGCGCCTGGCTCTGGACAAAGAGGGAAACGTAGGGGCATTGTACACAGACGCAGAGGGACATGATCTGATCGGCGCATACGACGTGGTGCCTGTGGTAGAGCAGTTTATTGCAGAGCATCCGGATTTCTCTTACCAGGATGCAAGAGGGATTATTTCTGTCTCTGCTGTAGAAGGGGTGTTTGGATACCAGATCGAAGAAGGAAAAAGCATTGACTACGAGGGCAATGTACAGACCGTACGGCAGATTGCACAGAAACTGGCAGAGGATGGCTGGAGATTTGCCTGTGCAGGTTATGATTATGCGTATATGAACGCCATGTCGTATGAGGAGCTGCGGGATGATATTACAAAGTGGAAGAGTACGGCAGGTAGTGTGCTTGGAGAATGTGATATACTGTTTTACCCCTACGGGGCAGAAGTAGACTATACATCTGAGAAGGGCGCATATGTCATTCACCAGGGCTTTTGTTACCTGATCGGCCTGTGGCCGGAGGGAGATCATCTGGAAGTAAACAGCACATATTTGAGACAGACGAGAAGAACTGTGACCGGATATATGCTTGAAAACTACCCAGGCAATTTCAGTACCTTTTTCTCTGTAAACGGAATTTTGGACAGCGCCAGATGAGTTGGTTTTGTACAACAACATAGCCGGATTCTGTAACAGGTACTTTACAAACGCTAAAATATAAGGTATACTCGAGGGGCTATATATAGTTTTTAATGATATAAAATATAAAATAATATACTATATATAGTTTTGACAAATTGCAAAACTCTGTTGCAATTACAAAGTAGCTTGGCAGTCAGTTGCGAAACTCTTTTACAAAGTCAGCCCCCTGGAACAATAGAAAAATAAGGGGCGACTTGTTTTCCGGAACCCCGTTTTTTCTATTGTTCCAGGGGGCGTCCCTTTGCCAACCGTTTCGCAATTACCCAATCAAGTTTTGGAGAAAAAGGAGCAATTATACGATGTATGTCATTAAAAAGGATGGAACGCACGAGGAGTTTAATGTTCAGAAAATAATTGTGGCGGTGAATAAATCCGCAGCGCGTATTTTGTATAAGTTTACAGACCAGGAGTTGGATTTTTTATGTGATTTTGCGAAAGAGAAAGCAGAATCTCTGGGAAAACAGGGTATCACAATCCAGGAGATGCACAATATTGTAGAAGGTGCGTTGGAGGCAGTAAATCCGGCTGTTGCGAAGAGCTACCGTGATTACCGCAACTATAAACTGGACTTTATTCATATGATGGACGACGTCTATACCAAGAGTCAGTCGATCCGGTATATCGGTGACAAGAGCAATGCGAATACAGACAGCGCGCTAGTTGCGACAAAGAGGAGCCTTATTTTCAATGAGCTGAACAAGGAGCTTTACCGCAAATTTTTCATGACGCGCGATGAGCTGCAGGCCTGCAAGGACGGATATATTTATATTCATGATCAGTCAGCGCGTCTGGATACGATGAACTGCTGTCTGTTTGATGTGGGTTCTGTGTTGAAGGACGGCTTTGAGATGGGCAATGTCTGGTACAATGAACCGAAGACGCTCGATACAGCTTTCGATGTAATGGGCGATATTATTCTGAGCACGGCTGCGCAGCAGTACGGCGGCTTTACGGTACCGGAGGCAGATAAGATTCTTGCTCCCTATGCAAAGAAGAGTTTTCTCAAATATCAGAAAGAATTTAAGGAATATGCAGATCCTTCCTGGGAAGGTGTGGAGGAGCGGGCGCTGCGGTATGCGCAGGAAAAAGTGCGCCGTGACTGTGACCAGGGCTGGCAGGGCATTGAGTACAAGCTCAATACCGTCGGTTCTTCCCGCGGAGATTATCCTTTTGTGACTGTGACGCTCGGACTTGGCACGGATGAATTTGCTCGTATGATCTCGATTTCGCTGCTTGAAGTGCACAAAGGCGGGCAGGGCAAAAAGGGCAACAAAAAGCCGGTGCTTTTCCCGAAGATTGTATTTCTCTATGATGAGAACCTGCACTGCCCGGGCGGTGCGTGTGAGGATGTGTTTGAGGCAGGCATTGCGTGTTCTGCAAAGACCATGTATCCGGACTGGCTGTCACTGACTGGTGAAGGATATATTTCCAGCATGTATAAGAAATACGGCA
Source organism: bacterium 1XD42-54 (assembly GCA_003612585.1). GTDB lineage: Bacteria > Bacillota > Clostridia > Lachnospirales > Lachnospiraceae > Choladousia. The sequence continues at coordinate 155,390 of RAZH01000001.1, read as the reverse complement.
AAGTCATCAGTCCGATGGGCTGTCGTGCCTTTTTAAGCCCGTGGTATGAGCGGGGCGGTATGAATCCGGCGGATGAAAAGGACGAGCCGGTATTTGTCGGACGGTTTAATGTCGGCGCCGTGAGTCTGCATCTTCCGATGATTTTGGCAAAGTCACGCGCAGAAAGCCGGGATTTTTACGAGGTGCTGGATGGATACCTGGAGATGATCCGCAGGCTGCATATCCGTACCTACGAATACCTTGGCGAGATGCGTGCTTCCACAAACCCGCTTGCTTACTGTGAAGGCGGTTTTTACGGCGGTCATTTGCAGCCGCATGATAAGATCAAACGTCTGTTAAAGCCCATGACCTCTTCGTTTGGTATTACCGCGCTCAATGAGCTGCAGGAGCTTTATAACGGAAAATCCATCGCAGAAGACGGTCAGTTTGCACTTGATGTTCTGAAGCATATTAATAATAAAGTAAATGAATTTAAGGAGCAGGATGGCTGGCTGTATGCAATTTACGGCACGCCGGCAGAGAGCCTTTGCGGGCTTCAGGTAGAACAGTTCCGCAAAAAATTCGGTATTATCGAGAACGTTTCAGACCGGCCGTATGTGAGCAACAGCTTCCATTGCCATGTGACAGAAGATCTCACTCCGATTGAAAAGCAGGATCTGGAGGGACGTTTCTGGGAGCTGTGCAACGGAGGAAAGATCCAGTACGTGCGCTACCCGATTGATTATAATATCGACGCAGTCAAGAGCCTGATCCGGCGTGCCATGAGCCTTGGATACTATGAGGGCGTCAATCTTTCCCTGGCATACTGTGATGATTGCGGCCATCAGGAACTGGAAATGGATACGTGTCCAAAGTGCGGTTCCCAGAATCTGACCAAGATTGACCGTATGAACGGGTATCTCTCCTACAGCCGTGTACATGGCGATACACGTCTGAACGCGGCCAAGATGGCAGAGATTGCAGAGCGCAAGTCTATGTAGCGGTTCAAAGATGTTCTGTATATGGCATAAGATCTTTTTATAAGGTAATTCTCATTTATGAAGTGTGATGTTTCCGGTAACCATCCCGGGGTGACACCTTCATACCGCTTGAAGGCGCGCAGTAAAGTTGCAGAGCTGGCATAGCCTGTCAGTTCTGCGATTTCCGTAATACTTAAAGGGGTGCTAGGAAGCAGCTCCTTTCTTTTTTGTATGCGTGTCAGATGAATGTAATCGAGAAAGCCACTGTTTGATTAAAAAGAAAAAGTTAACATAAATTTAAAACTTTTAAAAATTTTGTTATAACTATTGAAATTTCTGGATTTGCGTGTTATGATGTCTCCAAGAGTATATTTCGGGAGTAATTGTAAAAAATATAAGTAACTGGAGGGCAGATGATATGAAAAATAAAAGTAAAAAATGGTTATTGGCATTGTTGCTGAGCTGTTCCGTAGTGGTACTTGCGACAGGCTGCGATAAACTGAAAAAGGAACCGGAGACAGAGTCTGAGACCCAGACCGAAAAAGTGACGGAGCCGCCTACAGAAAAGGTGACAGAGCCTCCGACAGAGAAGGTGACGGAGCCGCCTACGGAGAAGGTGACGGAGACGGAACCTCAGACACAGCCCAAGGAGCTGACTGTCGAGGAGGAGAAAGCGCAGGAGACAGAGTTTGATACATTCCGTACCGGATATGCGTCAGATGACGTGAATGTCCGTACAGCACCGGGATCAGACGGAGATATCTTTGACAGCTTTGACCAGGGCGAGACGCTCCGGCTTGTCGGTGAGACGCCGAACTGGTATGTCGTTGATCTGGATGATTACGAGGAGAATGGTTACGTGTCCAAGCAGTTCGTTTCTGATACAGAAGTAGCTCCGAAGACAGAGGAGGAGCGCGAACAGCTCGCAAATGGAACGGCGCCGTCCTCTGCCAACGATGGAAATACGACTGCATCGGCAGACAACGGTACTTCTGTTCCGCCTTCTACAGCAGGTACTTCAGCAGTTGATACTGAGTACGGTGTAGAAGTTTATGCAGAGTCCTTCCCGATTCAGGCGACCGTGGGCGCCAATATGCGTCAGGCACCGACGCAAAACGGTGAAATCATAAATATGATTGCATCAGGAACGAATGTAACAGCCATTGGCTATACGGACCGCTGGTATAAGGTTGAATATGAAGGAACCGTTGGATACGTAAACAGAAACCTTTTCACAGCAGAATAAAACACAGGAAAATTTCGATCAGAAATTCAGAGGCAGCTGAAGCCGGAGACGGAGCAGCTGTCTTTGTTTTTTGTATTCAGAAAATATGTGCTGGATCTGTGTTATATTGGCAGGAAAAGAATTGACAAGCAAACAAGATTGTAGTATAAACTAAGTGTACTAAGACTCATAGTACACTTAGTAGTGTGTACGTATGTAAAATAGGAGGGCATATGATTGGAATTGATCTGCAAAACCGAAAGCCAATCTATGAACAGATCGTAGAATGTTTTGAGACTTTGATTGTCAGCGGTGTGCTGGAGCCAGATAGTCAGATGCCGTCTGTCCGTGCGCTTGCCATGGAGCTGTCTATCAATCCAAATACGATCCAGAAAGCATATGCTGCTCTGGAGCAGGAGGGATATATCTATCCTGTGAAGGGACGGGGGAACTTTGTGTCCGGAAATGAGGGACTGAAGCAGAAAAAACAGGATAGCGTGTTCGTATCTCTGAGAGAGCTGGTCGCAAAAGGGAAGGAACTGAAGATTCCGTGTAATGCGTTTGTAGAGCGGGCAACAATATTTTATCAGGAGGGAGAAGAGCAAAAAGTATGATAAAGATTGAAGATGTGACCAAAAAGTTTGACGGCTTGCTGGCTTTGGACTGCGTAAATGCTCAGATCCATGAAAACAGCATTTTTGGTCTGGTTGGCACAAACGGGGCCGGAAAGAGTACGCTTTTGCGTGTGGTTTCCGGAGTGCTGAAAGCAGATGAGGGGCAGGTCACGGTGGATGACAAGCCAGTATGGGAAAATCCGCAGGCAAAAGAGAAGATCTGTTTTATTCCGGATACCGCATGGTTTTTTCCGAATGCGACGGCAAATGTAATGAGAGATTATTATTGCATTGCATATCCGCAGTTTGATGTGAAACGTTTTGATGACTTGATTTCCAAGTTCGAACTAGATCCGAGGCGGAAGCTCTCTACCTTTTCGAAAGGAATGAAAAAGCAGGTGTCCGTGCTGCTTGGTATCTGTGCAAATACAGAGTATCTGTTTTGCGATGAGACGTTTGACGGTCTGGATCCGGTTATGCGGCAGACTGTGAAAAGTCTGTTTGCTTCAGAGCTGTTGAACCGTAAGTTTACACCTGTGATTGCATCTCACAGCCTGCGGGAAATTGAGGATATCTGTGACCACGTAGGACTTCTGCACAAAGGCGGAATCCTGTTTGCAAAGGACCTCGATGAGATGAAGCTTGGAATTCACAAGATTCAGTGTGTGATTCCGGATGAAGAGCTGGAAAGTGAGTTACTCGCGGAGCTTAAGGTATTGCAGCATGAAAAGAGAGGATCGTTGCTGACGATTGTAGTCCGGGGAGATTATAAAGAAATTCTTATGAAAATTCAGGAGAAGCAGCCACTCTTTTCCGAAATACTGCCGCTGACCTTGGAAGAAATTTTTATCAGTGAGACGGAGGTGGCTGGATATGACATCAAAAATCTCGTTTTCTAAATTGATTCGCAGTGAAATGCGCCAGCTGACGTGGCTTACAGCTATCTGGGGACTGGTGTTCGGGCTGCTGATTCCGTTTCGTGTGCTTATGGTGATGTCAGTGGCTTCCTCTAATGTAAGCCAGGGATCACCTTCTAATATCGTGGATATTTTTAATAAACAGGTAGGGCTTGGAAGGTTTGAAAATCTGTTATTTATCCTGGTTGCAGGAGGTGTATGTGCATTGTGTGCATTTTCTTATCTTCACTCTGCGGTGAAGCTGGATCTGTATCACAGCCTGGCACTTAAAAGAGAGAGTCTGTTTGCGATTCGTTATGTGAGCAGTGCCCTTACTTTTGGTATCGCATATCTGGTTTGCCAGGTGCTTGCGATTTTAATCGGTGTTTTTTATGGAGTTTTCTCCTGGCAGTTTCTGTTTGAGATGGCGGTGGCGTCTCTGGAGGGGATTCTGGTTTTTCTTTGCAGTTATTCCGGAGTACTGATCTCGATTATGCTGACAGGGAAAATGCTGACTACGATTTTTGCAGTTGGGGTCTTGGGCGGCTATGTTCCAATGATTTGGCTGTTGATCGTGGGATTGAACTCTGTTTTTCTGACAACGAAACTGGATAGCTACAGTGTAGTGGAAACAGAAATTTTAAAATGTTCTTCTCCGTGGGCGTTCAGTTTGTCTCAATTTTCAGAAGGAAGAGAGGGACTTACTGGGTATATACCGAGTCTGGGATGGATGTGTCAGCTTCTGGCGCTTGCCGCTGTACTGACCGTGATTTCGCTTATGTTGTACCGTATCAGAAAGACAGAGGCGGCAGGAAATGCACTGGCTTTTCAGAAGACGGAAGGGATAATCAAGCTGATGCTCTGTGTTCCGGTAGCTATATTTGCGGCTCTGATTGCGTATGAGCTGTTTGAGTCCGTAGTGTGGGAGGCGGTTTTCCTTCTTTTATTTGGGGGATTATCCTGCATAATCATAGAATTTATTTATCGCTGGGATATCCGCATGGTTTTACAGAAAAAAGGATATCTTGTAGCTACCTTTGTGATTGGCGCCATTTTGTTTTTTTCCATGCGTTTTGATCTGATGGGATATAACACATATTTACCGGCAAAAGAGGAGCTTGCAGCAATGTCTGTACGAGAGACGCGGCTGAATATCCACTATCCGAAAGTGACAGGAACATATCGCCCGAGCGGAGATTCCAGAAAGGATGCCCTGGATTATCTGGAAATGGATGACTTTGAAGGACTGTACCGGCTGGCGGAATCCGGCGTGTCCAACATACAAAATGGTATACATGATAAAAGCATATACATCAGCTTGAAATACCGCACGAAAAGCGGAAAAGAAGTGTATCGCATGTATCCGGTGGAGGAAAAGCTTTATCTGGATGTTATGGATGAATTGATCAAAGATCAGAAATTCCGGGAACGGTATTTTCCGATTCTCACCTGGAACGCGGAGGATATCAGAAGAACTGTGATGCAGGCAGGTTTGTATCTGACAGAAGAGGTAGATACAGACGACATCATAGAACGTGCGTTTTATGGAACGGACGAATATATCTATATTGATGTGCCGGCAGGTGATCAGGAGCGGGTGGTGCAGGCATATTGCAAAGATCTGAAGCAGGCATCCTGGCGAGATATCTGGGCGTCTGAGAATTATCTGCGTTTTACAACAGACCAGGTTTCCTGGCAGGCCGATTTGTATCCGCTGAACAGCACGTTTGAAAATACAATGAAGGTGCTGGGTGAGATTCAGAAGAAAACAGAAAAACAGTAATATTAAAATTATGAAAGCTCTCATCAGTGAGGCTGCCGCACAGTGCAAAGCTTGTGGCAGCCTCACTGTTTGCTTTTTTGAGATTTTCGTAATATAATCAAAAAAATATGCTTTTTCAGTTTTGGAAAAGCCTGTTGCAACATGGGAAAATGATATTGGTACAGGAGGGATGATCGTGTTTGGAGAGTGCCATGCGCACCTTTTTATGGATGGGAAAAACTATCGTGCAGCCGTTGCTTTGCATCAAAATGGCGTACAGGAGGCGGATATCAGGGAAAAACTGAAGCAGTATCAGGCTGCTGGAATCCGGTTTGTAAGAGAAGGCGGAGATGTGCTGGGAGTTTCCCAAAAGGCTGCGCAGCTTGCACCGGAGTACGGTATTACATATGCATCACCGGTATTTGCCATTCATAAAAACGGTCATTATGGCAGAATTGTGGGCCGTGGGTATGATGATATGAGAGCGTATGCCAGGCTGGTGAGGCAGGCAGCGCTGGAGGGTGCGAACTTTATCAAAGTAATGTTTTCCGGAATCATGGATTTTGACAGGGAAGGGGAGCTGACAGAGGAGCCGCTTTGCCGGGAAGAAATTCGTGAGATGATTCATATCGCACATGAGGAAGGATTTGCAGTGATGGCACATGTGAACGGTGCCAGAGCTGTTCTTGACGCAGTGGAAGCAGGTGTGGATTCGGTAGAGCACGGGAACTTCATGGATGACGATTGCCTGCAGGCGCTGGCTCAAAGTCAGGCGGTGTGGGTGCCGACCTATGTGACGATCACGAACCTGATTGGCAGTGGAAGATTTGAAGATGCTTCGCTGGGGCGCTTGAAAGAGCAGCAGGGAGAAAATATCCGGCGCGGGTATGCGCTTGGCGCCCGGATTGCGCTTGGAAGTGACGCCGGTGCATATAGGGTTCTGCACGGTGGAGGATTGGGGGATGAATACCGGGAGTTTCAACGTCTGCTCGGAGCGGGCGGGGAGCTGGACAGAAGACTGCGGGAGGCTGAGGCTGAAATTCGTCGGAGATTTTCCGGGAGAGGTTAATTAGAAAATGGGATTTTGCGCTGAATTGGGAAATAGGTGTGGTTTGCGGGGCAGCGCATACATGGAGGGAACAAAAGAATGGATTGGAAAACACTGTTATGTCCGCAGCGCGCGCGGTCCACTGTGTCGCGCTCGTCAGGGGGACGGGATTTGCGGAGTGAATTTGAAAAAGACTATCACAGGATTATTGTCAGTGCCTCGTTTCGGCGTTTGCAGGATAAAACACAGGTGTTTCCGCTGGACCAAAGTGATTTTATCCGCACAAGGCTCACGCATTCGCTGGAGGTATCTTCGATTGCGAAATCTCTGGGACAGAATATTTGTCAGGATATTCTGCAAAATGGCCGTGATGACAGGTTTGACTGGCATATGAAGGAGGACGTCTGCAATATTTTGCAGTGTGCAGGCCTGGTTCACGATATCGGGAATCCTCCGTTTGGCCATTTCGGAGAGTCTGCAATCCGAGAGTGGTTTAAGTGGAATCTGCCGAAGCTTTCCTTTCAGGGGCAGCAGGTGACAAAACTTTTGTCGAAGCAGATGCTTGCAGATTTTTATAATTTTGAAGGAAATGCCCAGGCCCTGCGTCTGCTGTCTAAGCTGCATTTTCTGGTCGATGAAAATGGGATGAATCTGACGTATGCGCTGCTCAATACCATTGTAAAATATCCGGGGCCTTCGACCGCCATTCATCCGCACAGTGGTGACATTAAGGATAAAAAAATGGGATATTTTTTTGCAGAGCAGGAGCTTTATGAAAAAATTTCCTGCGCCTGCGGGACCACAGGTAAGCGCCATCCGCTGACATTTATACTGGAGGCGGCGGATGATATTGCGTATAAGACAGCTGATATTGAGGATGCATTTAAAAAAGGCTGCATATCCTATGCTGCGCTTTTGATGGAATTGGAAAAATATGAGCAGCAGGCTTCCGAAAAGGAGCTCAGCTTTTTTAATGCGGCGCAGATTCTGCGGGACAAGTATACAACTGCAGAGAAACGGCATATACAAGATAAAGAGGAGTTTGCTGTTCAGAATTTCCTTGTGCGCGTTCAGGGAGTTTTGATTGCGTGTGCAACGTATGGCTTTCTGAATCATTATCAGGCGATCATGGAGGGAACGTATCGCTATGATTTGTTCGAATTTACGCACGCGAAGGGACTTATGAAATGGCTGGGCGATGTGGCCTATCGGTACGCGTTTGTTTCGAGTCCGATTTTTAAGCTGGAGATTGCAGCAGATGCGGTTTTGAATTTTCATCTGAATCATTTTATTCCGGCTGCTCTGTACTATGATACGCAGGTGCCACAGCGGGATGTGGAGGAGAAGTTTATGTCTCTGATTTCTGAAAATTACAAGCAGGCGTATCACGCATGCGCTTGTGGAAAATCCGAAGCAGAGCGTCTGTATCTGCGTCTGATGCTGGTAACAGATTATGTTTGCGGGATGACAGACAGCTACGCAAAGCGTCTGTACCAGGAGCTTGGAGGTATCGCTTAAAGAAAAATTTGACGTATTACGAAAGTTTGACATTACTTTATCTAAAATGTGAATTATCATTGTGTGACTTGCAGGAATCGTAAATGCGTGGTATGATTGAAAATATGGTATTGATGCAATACCTGTTTTTTGTGTTTCTGTTCTGGAAGGGAGGGCAGGAACAAACGCAATATCTGCCAGACCGGATGGCGGGCAGCAGGTATTTGGTGTGGGAGCAAGTATGAAATGGAGGGTGTGACATGTTGAACAGAAGAGTGAGGATTGCGGCATTATCTCTGGCAGTGTCACTGGTGATAGGAGGCCTCTCTACAGGCTGTGGTATGGTCGGCCAGGAAGAAACGCCTGTGCAGACTGAGACGCAGAAGCAGTCGGAAAAGGTGACAGAGAAGGTACCAGAGCCAGCGACTGAAAAAGAGACCGAGAAAGAGACGGAGATGAAGACAAATGTCGCATACACATCACAGGATAAGACCATCCGTATTACACTGCCAGACAGTACCTGGAAAGTGACGCAGGATGTGGATGAGATGCGTGTGTTTTCTTCCGGAAATGCGGCAATGATCAATATCGTTCATGCAGCGGATGCATCGGCGATGAAAAAGCTGTCCGTAGCAACTTCAGAGAATGCGCTGAAGGAGAGTCTTACCAAACAGTATCCGGATGCAAATGCTTTTGAGGTCGTAGAGTTTGAAAAGCTCAGTTCTGCTACGCTTGATACGTACGAATATGTGGTCAAGTACAATGCAACGAGCATGTGGGCTTATTCCGTTACCTACGGTATTATGGGAAAGAATGAGGCATACGTGATTACGGGTACCGTGCTTGAGGCAAATAAAGTTCTGCTGGATGCGGTACAGAAATCAGTCGAAAGCTTCACCGTACTTCGGAACGGAACGTTCAGTGCATTGCCGGGAACAGTGGTAAACAAAAACAGTGAAAGCCAGACGCAGTCAGAAAGCGGCAACAGCGCGGACAACGAGTTGAAGACGCTGACAGAGTATGGCGCCGGTACGGATTTGTATGCATCTGAACTTGTGAATATCCGTCAGCAGCCGAGCACGGAAGCAAACAAAATCGGATCTCTGCAAAAGGGCGATAAGGTAACTGTAGTAGGTGAGACTTCCCAGTGGTTCAAGGTAAATATAAACGGCAATATCGGTTATATTAATAAAGCGTTTCTTGTTTATAATCCGCCGGCGGATCAATCGGAGACGACACAGACGGACAGTCAGGTTTCTGATTCGACCAAAATAACCGCAGAGTTGAACAGTTACGTGGATTATGGCGCCGGTTATACGTACTATACGACGACGGATGTAAATCTCCGTGTGCAGCCTGGTACGAGCAGTGGTGTTGTGAGTACTGTGAATGGCGGGACTGAGGTTAGTGTCATCGGTGAGACTGACAACTGGTTTGTAGTTTCTGTAAATGGTTCGACGGGGTATATTTCCAAGGCCTATATCAGCGCTTCAGATCCAGGCAGCAGCGGTGGAAATGGCAACGGAAATGGTGATGGTAACGGCGGAAATGGCAACGGAGGCGGTCAGACATCCGGTACGGGAACGATCAGCGGTACGGTAGTTGAAGCAGGGACCAACACAATTACGGTTCAGGGCGATGACGGGAATACATATACGATCAATTATACGGATGCTTCTCTGAATACGTCAAACGGACTGTACAGCGGACTTTATATTACGGCGACGGTGGATTATTCCGGCACATCGCCTACAGGAGATCTGTATGCGACATCGGTGTCCGGACACTGATCGGAATCTCAAATAAACAGCAGATGGGTCTCTCATCAAAGGATGGGAGGCCTTTTTGTATCATTGGTGTAAAGGAGAACGTATGATTAACGCAAAAACGGATGCACTGATCCTGGATGTGGATGGAACTTTGTGGGATTCGACTCCGATTGTGGCGCGTGCCTGGCAGGCGGCTGTTTCTGACAGCGGTCTTTCTGATTATGTGGTGACGCCGGATCGGCTGAAGGAATTGTTTGGAAAGACGATGCAGGTGATTGCAGAGGAGTTGTTTCCGGATCTTCCTGATCAACAGCGGACAGAGCTTATGGAGCGTTGCTGTGCATATGAGCATGAGGCGCTCAGACAAGATACTTGTGCCATTTGTTATCCCGGTGTTATTTCCTGTATTCAGGCGTTATCCGAGCGATTACCTGTCTGTATTGTGAGCAACTGTCAGTCAGGGTATATTGAGCTGTTTTTAGAAAAGACAGGGCTTGGGCCATACATTATGGATACGGAATGCTATGGAAATACGAAAAAGGAAAAGGGAGAAAACATCAGTCTGCTTGTACAGAGAAATCATTTTCTTGCGCCTGTTTATGTGGGAGATACGCAGGGAGACTGTGATGCGGCGAAAGCGGCCGGAGTTGTGTTTATCCATGCGTCTTACGGATATGGAAAAGTAGATTGTGCAGCAGAAGTGATCCCCAGTTTTTCCGGGCTTCTGAAATTATTTGAGTTGTAATGAAGGAGAAGAGTTCAGATGAAAAGGATTATATGGATGGTATTGATGAACCTGTGGTATGTGCCGTATGGGATTTTTCGGCTTTTGCGTGTTTCCGCGCATCCGGAGCAGTATACACTGGAAGAACGTTTTGCACTGATCAAGCAGATTGATAACCGGGCCGTGAAGGGCGGCAGGGTTGAGATTGATGGTCATGGGATGGAAAATCTGCCCGGGGAGGACGGATTTTTGCTCTGTCCGAATCATCAGGGGATGTTTGATGCACTGGCTATTTTGCAGCTGATGACAAGGCCGGTTTCGATTGTATCGAAAAAAGAGCTATCCGGGATTCCTTTTCTGAAACAGGTGTTTGCCTGCCTTGGAGCGTTGGAAATTGACCGTTCTGACGTACGGCAGGGAATGAAGGTGATTCTGGAAATGGCAGAGCAGCTCAAAAAGGGCCGGAATTTTATTATTTTTCCGGAGGGCACCCGCAGCAGAGAAGGAAATCATCTGTTGGAGTTTAAGGGAGGAAGTTTCAAGGCTGCGATGAAGGCAAAATGTCCGGTTGTTCCGGTTGCTCTGATTGACTCGTATAAAGCGTTTGATACTGGTTCGATTAAAAAACAGAAGGTACAGGTTCATTTCCTGGAACCGATTCCGTACGAGGCGTATCAGGACATGAAGACGACAGAGCTGGCAGCATGCGTAAAGGCGCGGATTGAGGCGAAGATCGCAGAAATTTGTCCGGAAAAATAAATCAAAAATGACAGACCACCGTAAGGCTGACCGTTTGCAGCGTCAGGTTGCGGTGGTTTTTGTATAAAAGAAGAAAAAGTGGGGATACTATTGCCAGAAAACGTAGCAGGAGGGAAATTATGGCAGTGGATCAAACAATCGGACAACAGAGTATTGAATTTCAAAATGCCCCGCATATCATCAGCAGTGCTTCGGTAGTAGGACCGAAAGAGGGGGAAGGTCCCTTAGGGGAATGGTTTGATCTGGTGGCGCCAGATGCACAGCTTGGCGAGGATACCTGGGAAAAGGCTGAGAGTACTCTGCAAAAGGAGGCTTTGCAGCTGGCAATCGGGAAGGCGCAGCTTATGACGCAGCAGGTTCGTTATCTGTTTGGCGGGGATTTGCTCGCACAGCTGATTGCCACTTCATTTGGAAATGGAGACGCACAGATTCCGCTGTTTGGGTTGTACGGCGCATGTTCGACCTGCGGGGAATCTCTGGCACTTGCCGCAATGACTGTCGCTGCAGGCTATGCGGATTATGCGGCTGCTCTGACGTCAAGCCATTTCGGGAGTGCAGAAAAGGAGTTCCGATTTCCCCAGGGGTATGGGAATCAGCGTCCCCTATCAGCTACCTGGACCGTTACCGGAAGCGGAGCCTTTGTACTTGCCCCCAAGGGCGGACATGTGAAGGTTGCAGGCGTGACACCCGGAAAGATTGTCGATATGGGCGTAAAGGACAACATGAATATGGGGGCGTGCATGGCGCCGGCGGCAAGTGATACGATCTATCAGAACTTTATGGATTTTAACCGTCAGCCAGGAGATTACGATAAAATCATAACAGGCGATCTGGGAACGGTAGGCCAGAGAATCGTAATTGATTTGCTGAAGGAAAGAGGATTTGATATCTCACAGCAGCATATGGACTGCGGAATTGAGGTTTATGACAGTGAGAAGCAGGATACACATGCAGGCGGAAGCGGCTGCGGCTGCGCGGCGGTTGTCCTGGCAGCTATGATTCTGCCCAAAATCCGAAAGGGAATTTGGAAACGGGTACTGTTTGTGCCGACTGGCGCACTGCTCTCAAAGGTCAGTTTCAATGAGGGGCAGACAATTCCGGGAATTGCACACGGCGTAGTGTTGGAGCACTGCTGAGCCGGTATCTTTGAGAGGGGCAGATGCAGAAATACGTGCCGGATTCTCCGGAAGTATCTGTAATTATAAGTTTGGAGGAAATGTAAGATGGATTATGTAAATGCATTCTGGGTCGGCGGTTTGATTTGTGCGCTGGTTCAGATCTTATTGGAAAAGACAACCTTGCTGCCGGGACGTGTGATGGTAATCCTTGTTTGCCTTGGTGCAGTGCTTGGCGCAGTCGGAGTTTATGAACCGTTCCTTGATTTTGCCGGTGCCGGTGCGTCCGTGCCGCTTCTTGGATTTGGAAATACTCTGTGGAAAGGCGTAAAGGAGGCAGTAGATGATAACGGTCTTCTGGGGCTTTTCCAGGGAGGCTTTAAAGCCGGAGCAATCGGAATCAGCGCTGCTTTGATTTTTTCATATCTTGCAAGCTGGATTTTCAGTCCGAAGATGAAAGACGAATAAAGAGGAAAAGCAGAAATTTCAGATGCCCGTCAGGTGAAAGAACCTGGCGGGCATTTTTTGTGCCGGAAGTCGGCAATAAACATTGTTTTGATGTTACAACACAGCAATTACACAGCACGGGTGGTCCATTTTGAGGCATCCCAGACATCCGTGGCAAGTCCATCATAGAATTCGGGTTCATGACAGACCATCAGAATACTTCCTTTGTATTCCAGCAGTGCACGTTTCAGTTCTGCCTTGGCGTCGACATCAAGATGGTTAGTCGGCTCGTCAAGGATTAAAAGGTTCGAAGGCCGGTTGATCAGTTTGCACAGACGTACCTTCGCCTGCTCTCCTCCGGAAAGCACCTTGACACGGCTTTCAATGTGCTGCGTTGTCAGGCCGCATTTTGCAAGGGCCGAGCGTACCTGATACTGTGTGTAGGAAGGAAATTCCTGCCAGATTTCTTCGATACAGGTGGTCGCGATGTCCTTTGGCATTTCCTGTTCGAAGTAGCCGATTTCCAGGTAATCGCCCTGTTCAACAAGGCCCGAGAGCGGGGCGGTCAGACCTAGGAGGCTTTTTAACAGCGTGGTTTTTCCGATGCCGTTGGAGCCGGTAAGCACGATTTTCTGGCCGCGCTCCATTTGCAGATTTAAAGGAGCGGAGAGTGGTTCGTCATATCCGATGACGAGATCGCGCGTCTGGAAAAGATACCGGCCAGGCGTGCGCGCTTCCAGAAAATGAAATTCCGGCTTTGGTCTTTCAGCTGCAAGTTCGATGATATCCATTTTGTCGAGCTTTTTCTGACGGGCCATTGCCATGTTTCGCGTGGCGACGCGGGCCTTGTTGCGCGCAACAAAATCCTTCAGGTCCGCAATTTCCTTTTGCTGGCGGTTGTGCGCGGCCTCCAGCTGCGCCTGTTTCATGGCATATACTTCCTGGAACTTGTTATAATCCCCAACGTAGCGGTTGAGTTCCTGATGATCCATATGGTAGATCAGATTGATGACACTGTTCAGGAACGGGATATCATGGGAAATCAGGATAAAAGCATTTTCGTAATCATTCAGATAACGTTTCAGCCATTCGATGTGTTCCTGGTCAAGATAGTTCGTAGGCTCGTCCAGAAGGAGGATGTCCGGTTTTTCCAGAAGCAGTTTTCCGAGCAGTGTTTTTGTGCGCTGTCCGCCGGAGAGCTCGGAGACATCACGGTCCAGTCCGATTTCAGACAATCCGAGTGCGCGGCCTACTTCTTCTACTTTGGCGTCAATCATATAAAAGTCATGCACGGTCAGAAGATCCTGAAGTGTGCCGGCTTCTTCCATCAGATTTTGTAAGGTATCCGGGTCTGCTTCCCCCATTTTTTCGTAGAGTGCGTTTATGTTCTGTTCCATTTCGAGCAGGAAATCAAACGCGGAGGTGAGAACCTGGCGGATTGTCATGCCTTTTTCGAGCACAGTATGCTGATCCAGATAGCCGACGCGGATATGTTTGGCCCATTCAATCTTTCCTTCATCCGGCATCAGTTTACCGGTGATGATATTCATGAATGTAGATTTGCCTTCGCCGTTTGCTCCGATCAGGCCAATGTGTTCGCCTTTGAGCAGGCGGAAGGAAACATTATGAAAAATGGCTCTGTCGCCAAAGCCGTGAGAAAGGTTTTCAACATTTAAAATACTCATTATGAATTCTCCGTGGTAAAAAGTTGTACTGCGCGGGCGGCTGATCTGTACGCTGCGCATAAATACAGGAAACAGCAAGAGTATACCTGAAACAGGGGGGATTTGCAAGAGGGTTGTTATTCGACGGCGGCCTCACAGGGGGTGGTTCTGGCCTGTGCTTCAATTGCAGCGCTGACTGGTGAATGACAGAGGCATATAAATGCTGGGGGTGTGTTGAAATAGCATAAAAATAGATGTAGAAAATTGTTGATTGTGTAGAATATAGACATAGTTGTATTGTAATGTATTGACATATAGAAAACAATACATTACAATACAACTATAATTAATATCGATATTAATCAGAGATAATCAATCATTCATAATGTATAGGAGGTTTATATGAGAAGAACAACGAAAAAGGCGCTTGCAGGTTTGCTGCTTGGTTCTATGGCTGTGGGAACTGTAATTCCGGCGTATGCCAGTGAGGAAAAACCGTATGATGGAGAAACCATTCGTGTGATTATGCAGGCTCACACAACTACAGACAGTATTCAGGAGCTTCTGCCGCAGTTTGAGGAGATGACGGGTATTGACGTAGAGCTTGAGGTTATGCCGCAGGAAGAAATGTTTGATAAGACGCAGATTGCTCTGGCAGCAGGATCTTCCGATTATGACGTGATCATGTTTGACCTGATGTATACGGCGCAGTTTGCAGATGCCGGATGGATTGAGGAACTTGGACCGTATGTGGAGAAAACGGGATATGATATTGATGATTTTATGCCGGGTTATCTGAACAGCCTTTCTTATCAGGGAAAACTTTATGGAATGCCGATCTACGGAGAGAGTTCCATGTTGATGTATAATACGGAAATGTTCGAGCAGGCAGGCATTGAGGGCGCTCCGAAGACGAAGGAAGAGTTCGATGAGGCAGTGGCAAAACTGGATGCGGCTGGTATTCCGGCTATCGTATACAGAGGTGCAAAAGGACATGGAATGAACGTAATGCCGTGGACAGGTATGTTCCTGGAAATGGGCGGAGACTGGTTTGATGCGGACGGAAATCTGGCAGTAAATTCAGAGGCAGCAGTAAAGGCAGCGGAATATTATGCAGATCTTCTGAAGAACCACAGTGTAAGCGGCGTGGAAAGCTTTAACTGGGACCAGTGTCAGCTGGCAATACAGCAGGGCAAGGTTGCAATGTGTATTGATGCGACAAACTTCGCTTCCAGACTGGAGAATCCGGAGAAATCTACTATCGTTGGAAAGGTTGGATATAGCGTCATTCCGGACGGCATGGCGATTGGCTGGACCGTGGCAAGCGGTTTTGCGATTCCGACAGAGGCACAGCACAAAGATGCGGGCTGGGAGTTTATCCAGTGGGCACTGAACAAGGACAGTCAGCTTGCTTCCTGTCTGAATGGCGACCGTTGTGATCCGACAAGAATCAGTGTTATGAATTCAGACGAGTTTAATGAGAAATACAACTACGCAGACGGTCAGTGGGTTGCAACGACAATCGAAGCGCTGTCTACCTGTCCGGCAGACTATCGTCCGAGAATCGTTGAATGGCTGGAGCTTGGAGACGGTATTGCAACTGCACTCAGCAACGTAATGCAGGGTGACGATGCGCAGGCAGAATTTGATAAGGTACAGGAGAACTTCAAGGATCTGAAATATCCGGATTACGAAATGTTCAATAAATAATACCGGGAAAGCAAAGGCTCCGTAATGAAAATTTGCGGGGCCTTTGCTTCAGAAGGAAAGGCGAGAGGAAATGGATCGAAAGAAAAAATTCATAAAATTTGTTACTCTGGAAAGCCCTGATTCATGGAAACTTTTGTATTATCCGGGAAGAATCATACTTTTGCTGATTACCATTATTCCTACGGTGTACGCGCTTTACCTGAGCCTGCATTATTACAATCTGGGAAAGTTAAGAGACAAGAAATTTATTTTTCTTCAGAATTACATAGAACTGTTCCAGGATGAGCGATTCTGGAATTCCCTGAAAGTAACACTGTGTTTTGCACTGATCAGCCTGGCGGCAGAGCTTATTTTGGGAATGCTGATTGCCCTGGGTCTTTCAAAAAAAATAAAATTAAAAGGGGTAGCGCAGACTGCTATTTTACTTCCGATGATTATTACCCCGGTTGTAGTGGCACTCTTTTGGAAGATGTTTTATGATCCTCAGTTCGGGAATCTGTCTTATTTCTTATCACTGCTGAATCTTCCGGTGCCGGATATGCTTTCGTACCGGAACACAGCGCTTCCGGCTATGATTATTGTGGATATATGGGAATGGACGCCTTATGTTGCGCTGATTCTTTTGTCTGGATTGCAGGCACTTCCACAGGAGCCGTATGAGGCGGCGCGAGTAGACGGAGCAAGCCGGTGGCAGACCTTCCGTTATATCACCTTCCCACTTATGCGCTCCGCAGTGAATATTGCCGTGATTTTCCGATTTATGGATTTGTTTAAATGGATGGATACGGTATATGTAATGACAGGGGGAGGCCCCGGAGTTTCTACCGAAACACTGAGCTATTATGCGTACATGAATAATTTTAAATTCCTGGATGTGGGCTATGCATCCGCACTGTGTATCGTGATGCTGCTGATTGTTATGGTAATCTGCAATACATTCGGCAAAAAAATACTTTTGCGGGAACCGGAAGGAGAATAGACCATGGGAAAAAAACGAAAAGAACAGGTATTGTCTGTTGTTACGAATGTATTTATTTGGGTTTGTGCAGTCATTTGTGCGTATCCGATCTATTGGCTGGTAACGACGGCTTTTAAGACGAGGGTCGATGCTTTTGCAGTCCCTCCAAAGTGGATATTTACGCCGACTCTGGAAAATATTAAGCTGATTTTGGGCGCAGAGTCATTTATGAGGAGTTATCTGAACAGTGCGCTGATTTCTTTTTCAACAGTGTTTTTAGCGCTGTTTTTGGGAATACCGATGGCCTATGCGTTGGCAAGATTTCCAATACCCAAGAAAAAGGGAATCATGATGTGGCTTTTATCTACAAAGATGGCTCCGCCGATTTTGGTGGCGATCCCATATTATATGATTTATAAAAATCTGCATTTGCAGGATACTCATTTTGGATTAATCATTGTATATCTGATGTTCAACCTTGCCTTTACGGTTTGGATGACAAAAGGATTTGTCGAAGGCGTACCGATTGAACTTGAGGAGGCTGCACGGATTGACGGGGCGACAAGGCTAAAAGCATTTTTTAAGGTGGATGTTCCGGTCATGAAGGGCGGCATTGCTGCAACAGGAATTCTTTGCTTTATTACAGTATGGAATGAGTTTTTGATGGCGCTTATTTTGAGCGGATACCGGACCAAGACAGCGCCCATTTCGATTACCGGATTTATTTCATTTGAAGGAATCCGGTGGGGCGAGATTGCGGCAGCAGGTATGATGGTTGCGCTTCCTGTTATTATTATGGGAGTCCTGGTCAGAGATCACCTGGTCAGCGGACTTACGATGGGAGCGGTCAAATGACAGCAAGTGACAGAGGAGGAGAGAAATGTTAGTTACTTTAAAACAAATTCTTGCAATTGCGGAGGAAAGAAAGATTGCGGTTGGGGCGTTTAATGTTCCGAATCTCGAGAGTATTCAGGCAGAAATTGCAGCAGCCGAGGAGCTTAATCTTCCGGTTATTATTCAGTTTGCACAGGGACATGAAACGCATATCCGCCTGGAAGAGATCGGACCAGTTATGGTGACTTATGCAAAAAATGCCCGCGTTCCTGTATGTGTGCATCTGGACCATGGCGAGGATCTTGCATTTTTACAGAAAGCGCTGGATCTTGGTTTTACTGGCGTGATGTATGACGGCTCTACGCTTCCGTATGAAGAGAATGTGGCAAACACGAAAAAAGCGGTTGAAATGGCAAGAAAAGCAGGCGCTTACGTTGAGGCAGAGCTTGGAAGTATGGGACGCCGTGAGGACGGAAGCGGAGAAGGAACCGGTGTGAATGATGAGACAAAAATCTATACTGACCCGGTTCTGGCAAAGAAATTTATGGAAGAAACGGGAATTGACGCGCTGGCCTGTTCCTTTGGGACAACACATGGTCTTTATCTTACAGAGCCGAAGCTTGATTTCTCTGTTGTCGAAAAGGTGCGCGAAGCGTGTGACGACCTTCCGGTAGTGATGCATGGAGGTTCCGGTGTGAGCGTCAGCGATTTTCATAAAGCAGTCAGAGCAGGTGTGCGCAAGATCAATTACTTTACGTATATGGACAAAGCTGCGGGAAATGCAATGGTAGCATATTTAAACAGCCTGGAAAAAGGACAGGTTCCGTTTTATTCAGATGCTGCGCTTAAAGCGATCGAGGCGATGAAAGAAAATGTGAAGCGTGCGATGACGACGTTTGCGCTGCTTGATGCATAATCGGATGAGGCAGGGAGGAATAATATGAAGAAAATGGTAGTGATCATCGACTATGTGGCCGGTGAGAAAATGAGACAGTTTCAGGAATTTGAAAAATATGGATTTCAGATCGAGTATGTATACGATCATCCGGAAATCCAGAACCACGATGCGTTCAGTAATATGTTTCTGCAATTTGAAAAGCATGGCCCGGACAGTCTGCCGGTAAATGAAGACATGGTAAAAGCCATGGAGGATGCTGATATCGTTGTATCGCATTTGAGCGCAGTCAGCTCAAAGGCCCTGAGACAGGCAAAAAATCTGGATGCCGTTTGTATTATGAGAAGCGGCGTGGAAAATGTGGATCTGAAAACCGCAGATGAATGCGGTGTGAAAATTGTAAATATTCCGGGACGTCTGGCTGTGCCTGTTTCAGAATTTACAATCGGCATGATGATTGCAGAGATGAAAAACATCGCACGTTCCCACAACCGGATACGCAATCACAATTTTGAAGTGGATTTTGTGAATAATTCGTATTCCTGGAACCTTGCCGGAAAAGCAGTTGGCCTGATCGGTTGTGGCCTGGTGGGAAGCAGGGTTGCAAAAATACTGAAGGCATTTGATGCAGAGGTGTTGGTGTTTGATCCGTACCTTGGGGCGGAAAAAATCCGGGAGATGGGCTGCGAGCCGGTAGAACTGGATGAACTGTGTGAACGCTCCGACGTGATATCCGTGCATTACCGTCTGACGGACGAGACAAAGGGAATGATCGGAGCAGAGCAGTTTGCAAAAATGAAACCAACGTGCTGCTTGATCAATACGGCGCGTGCCGGGCTGGTGGAGGAACAGGCGTTGATTGATGCGCTGACGCAGAGGAAGATCGGCGGCGCGGCGCTCGATGTATTTCATCAGGAACCACTCCCGGAAGGCCATCCGTTCTATACCTTGGAGAATGTAACGCTGACGGCACATCTGGCAGGCACCAGCGCGGATATTTTTGACGTATCGTATCGTATGATGCGGGATACGATAACGTCTTATCTTGAAAGCGGAACCTGGAGTCACGTAGTAAATATGCGGCAGGGATAAGTATGAAAAGTCTGATTATTGTTGTGGATTTTGGAACATCCAGTGTAAAGGTGAATCTGATCAGGCCGGAGAACGGGGAAATTCTGTACACGTCCAGCAAACGTTATCCGGTATTTTCAGACGGAGCAGGTAGCGCGGAATTGTCTGCAGAGGAGATCTGGATGAACTCTGTTCTCTGCATGAAAGAGGCTTCGGAATTTATGGAGGCGGGCAGTTATGTGCCTGAGATTCTGACCTTTTCCTGGTTTGGAGACAATCTGCTTTTTGTGGACAGAAGCGAAGAAGCTTTGTCTGACATTGTTCTGTGTATGGACCAGAGGGGCAAAGAAGAAGCAGAAGAGTTTCAGCGTATTCGCACGGAAACAGAGTTTCTGAAGTGCAACGGCGGAATCCCGGACAGTTCCTCGATTGTTTCAACGCTTCTATATTTTCGGAAAAAGTATCCGGAAATTTTGCAGAAAACAAATGCGCTGTTCAGCAACCAGCAGTATGTTCTGAGTCGTCTGGGGCTGGAGCCGGTGAATGATGAAACAATGGCATGCAGAAAGGCACTGTTTGACCTTGAGGAGGGTAACTGGGACAGAACGCTTCTGGAAGAACTTGGTCTGGCTGAGGAGATGATGGGCAGAACGGTATCCTGTATGGAGGTGCTGGGAGAAATCAGTTCCTATGGAGATGTCAAGCTTCCAGGTTCGGTGAAGGTTCTTCCGGGGCTGCATGACTGTGAGGCTGGCTTTGTGGGAATCGGAATGAACAGAAGCGCTCCGGATGTACTGGGAAATGTGACAGGAACGTACGATCATTTTGGTTATTTGTGCGGGATGGATGAATTAAAAAAAGGATTTTTTCAGTATAAAGGCGGCGGCTTTGTAGCGAACCGGATGGGTTTTGACGAGGCATATGCAGTTGTGGGAGCCGTTCCGGCGTATGGACTGTTTGTGGACTGGATCATTACAGGATTATTTGGTCGAAATGGAGCCAACATGACAGAGTATTGGAAAAACGCTGAATTTAACGGAAAAAATAGCATTAAAATTATCCCCCATATTATGGAAAATAACTGTATAATAAGTAATATAGGGATAAATACAGGCCAAAATGAGATATTTGAGGCAGCCATAGAAGCATTGACCTTTGAGTCAAAAATGAAATTCAATCAATGTGCAGAAAGCTTCGGGCAGGATATTCGAAGGGTACGGATTGGCGGAGGCACAGCCAGAGCGGAAAAATGGAATCAGCTAAGGGCAGATGTGTTGGGGGTAACCGTGGAATGCGTACAGAATCATGAGGTATCTTCGCTTGGAACCGCATTGATTGCTGCTGTGGCAGCAGGCATTTACAGCAATACCAGGGAGGCCGCGTCCCATATGATAAGGGTGACAAATGTATATGAACCGGATCAGCGTCTGCAAAGCCAGTATGCGGAACAGTTTCAGGAGTATACAGAACGAAAAGAACAGTTCACCTGCATCAGAATGAAACACTAATCAGAACAGGCGGAGAGAGAAGCATGGAATTAAGCATTGACAAAAGCAGTCAGATTCCGATTTATGCACAGATTGTAGATTGTGTAAAACGGGGAATTGAGGACGGACAGTTTCAGCCGGGAAGTAAGATGCTGTCAGAAACAGAAATACAGAATCAGTATGGAATCAGCCGGGTGACCGTAAGAAAAGCCTATACAGAGCTGATGGAAGACGGATATCTTGTCCGGAAGCAGGGGAAGGGAACCTTTGTGAAGGATATCCATTTTCAGGAGAATCTGTCAGCAGTCAGCTTCAGCGATACGTGTCGAAAGCTTGGGTTTGAGCCGAGCAGTAAATTGATTCGAACTGGTTTTACAGGGGCGACAAAGCTGGATGAGAGGGATCTTGGGATCAGCGCAGGGGGGCAGGTAGCGTTTATGGAACGTATTCGTTTTGCTGACGGCGTTCCGGTGCGTCTGGAACGTAATTATTATGCGGAGGCCTACAGGGACATCATTTATGAGGATCTGGAAAAGTCTGTTCATAAAATTTTGCAGGAAAAATACGGACTGAGTAATCCGCGAAAGCTGGATTTTACAATTGCGATCGGTTATGCAAATGAGGAAGAGGCAAAGTTGCTTCAGATCGAAAAGAAATCCCCGCTGCTTAAAGTACACGGAGTGCTGAAAAACAGCAGGGGGCAGGGGGTATACCGTTCAGAGATGTTACATTTACCGGATCGCTGCGTTCTTGCCGTATAGCCTTATTGCCGGAAGGTTGCATATTATAGTCTGATAAAATATATAAAAATAAAATATTATCAGAAAATATACATAAAAGAATGTATAGTGTATTTTTTGTACGCTTTTTTCGGGATTTTTCCACGGTGACTGCAATAAAATCTTGTCGATGTTAAATTTTTAAATTTTGAAAGAAATAATAAACAACTTATGCAGGAGGGCTTGTTATGGCTTTAGTAAATTATAAAGAAATTTTTTCCTATGCGAAGGAACACAGACTGACAATCGGAGCATTCAACTCGGTTAATATGGAGACCTTGCAGGCAGTGGCTTCGGCGGCAGATCAGATGAATGTGCCGCTCATTATTCAGACCTATCATGCACACGTGGATTATGCAGGCGCTGATTACATGCAGGCAATCGCAGATGCAGCTTCAAAAAGATTAAATACGAAGCTGGCAATGGGATTGGACCACGGTCGGTCTTTTGAGCAGGCAAAGCTGTGTATTGATAACCGCTATTCGGGTGTTATGATTGATTTGGCTTCAGAGGACTATGATTATAATGTAAGAGAAACACGCAGAGTTGTGGAGCTGGCACATGCCAGAGGCATATCTGTGGAAGCGGAACTTGGAACAATCTCAGATGCAGATCGGACGCTGGAGGAAATTGCGGCGGGCTATACGGACCCGAAGGTGGCAAGGGATTTTGTTGCAGATACTGGTATTGACTGTCTGGCTGTTTCGATTGGTACAGCACACGGTATTTATAAGTATCAGCCGAAGATTAATTTCGAGCTTCTTGGCGAGCTGCTTGAGACGGTTCCGTGTCCGATTGTTGTCCATGGCGGGTCGAACACACCGGATGAAGAGGTGGAAGAAATGGTCCGTATGGGAATTGCAAAGTTAAATGTAGGTACGGATTTCTTCAGAGCTTATAATCAGGCGATTTACGATTTCCAGAAGGAATTCGGCACAGATGCAGAAATTACAGATCTCATGAGAGCAGCGCGTGAAGCAGTTGAAAAAGTAGCTTTACATAAACTGAGCATTCTGAGCAAATTCAGAAGATAGCTACAAACGAACAGCGATCATGACTGAGGAACAGGGGGAGTTGCATTTTGCAACTGTCCCTTTTTTATTGTATAGGAAACTTCGGCTCCCATACGATAAAAGCCTCCGGCAGGATGCGCAGCTTCGCGCGCGGAACAAAAGCTGTGCTCTGAAATTTATTGACTCGCGAGGTGTGCGAAGCACACTTTTGTTCTATCGGCTTGACAGTCTTTCTTGGGTGCAGTAAAATAATGTGAAGTGTCAATAGTTAACAAAATGAACTATTTAACGGAGGGGCGTTAGGATGAAAAGAGAGCTTCAGACTCAGGTAAATGCTCTGATTTTGCAGGTTTTGTTCCGGGGATTCCGGGTATTGTATAAGCATGATGGGCGTGTCAGAAAGGAAATGGATGCGTGGAAGGACGGGCTGACTTTGAAGCTGGTCTGTGGGCCGGGCGGTGCAGTGCTGGCGTTGCGAAAAAGTGAGCGGACGGGAGTGGCAAAGTTGCATCGGGCACAGCGGACGGCGATTACGATGCGATTTAAATCTGTGGAGGGTGCATTCCGTGTTCTGACGGGACAGATGAGTATATCGGAGGCGTATGCGGCGCATTTTTTTACGCTGGAGGGTGACATTTATCAGACGATGAGTTTTGTGCGCTGTGTGGAATATGCGGAGGCCTATCTGTTTCCACGGTTCTGGAGTAACCGGATTTTAAAAGAGGTGCCGGAAAAAGAGCTGAGTGCGCTCCAGGTATATGCGCTTGCTCTGCTAGAAAACGGACGATAACGGACCGGTTGGGGACGCTCCTGCCAGGAAGTTTTAGAGCCTTTGGGCAGGCTGGTTTCAGGGAAAAGAGCAGGATAAAAATTGAGGTGATTGTTATGAATTATTTTGAGTTTACAAATCCAACAAAGCTGTGCTCCGGGCAGGGAGCTCTTGACAATCTGGCATATGAGCTTCAAATTCTAGGCGCCAGTCATCCGATGGTGCTAAGTGACGCAATGCTCGAAAAAATTGGAACACTGAAAGGTGTGACAGACGCACTTTCAGAAATGCAGATCGGCCGTATTTTTACGGATATTCCGCGGGACAGCAGTATTGAGACAGTAAACAGGATTGCGAAGGAATACCGGGATTTTGGCTGTGATGCGCTTGTAGCGCTCGGCGGAGGCAGCGTGCTTGATACTGCGAAGGGGGTACGGCTTCTGATCAGTCAGGATGTAGATGACCTTCTGGAGCTGATGGGTTGCGAGTGCGTTCCGAAGGGAAAGCCAGTTCCGTTTGTGGCGATTCCGACAACGGCGGGCACTGGAAGCGAGGCGACAGCAGTGGCTGTGATCAAAAATCCGGGGCTAGGTATCAAGATGGAATATATTTCACAGCAGCTTGTGCCGGATACGGCGATTCTTGATCCGCGGATGACGGAAACACTTCCGCCGCGTATTACGGCCTCTACCGGGATGGATACGCTTTGCCATGCGATAGAAGCATTCAGCTGTCTGCAAAAGAATCCGGTCAGCGACGCATATGCCATAGCGGCAATTGGACTTGTCCGGGACAATCTTCTGCGTGCGGTGCGCTTTGGGAGCTCCAGGCAGGCACGTTGGGCAATGGCGAACGCAAGCTTTCTGGCGGGAGCAGCGTTCAGTAACAGTATGGTAGGCGTGGTACATGCAATCGGGCATGCGCTTGGGGGCGTCTGTCATGTACCGCATGGCGACGCGATGAATATCCTGCTTCCGGCGGGGATGATGTTTAACTGTAAAAAGTGCAGGGATGACTATGGAGAGCTGCTGTTGCACCTGGCTGGTCCAGAACTATATAGGAAGACCCCGAAACAAAAGCGTGCGAGAGCAGCAATCGAAGAGGTTTTGCGAATGAGAGAGAAACTGCATCGCTTGACCGGGTTGCCTGTGACGCTGAAGGAGGCGGGAGTGGACCCGGCCAAATTCCCGGAGGTGGCGAAAGCGGCGTTGAATGACGGTGCAGTGATTGTTAATCCGCGGCAGGTGACGTATGACGCAGTTATCCGGATTCTGGAGGTCAGCTATGGAAATTGAGATGCTGGTAAAAAAACAGAGGGCATACTTTGAAAAGGGAAAAACAAAGGAGGTTCCGTGGCGAATTGCCGCTTTGAAGACGCTGAAAAGGTCGATTTTGCGGTATGAGAAAGAGATCGGGGATGCGCTTCAGGCAGATCTTGGGAAATCAGCTACGGAAGCTTATATGTGCGAGACTGGACTTGTTCTTTCTGAGCTTACACATATGATTGGACATCTGAGACGTTATGCGGGGGAGCGCCGGGTGCGGACGCCCTTGGCGCAGTTTCGCGCCAGAAGTTTTGTTTCACCCGAGCCGTACGGTGTGACGCTTGTGATGTCCCCGTGGAATTATCCTTTTATGTTGTCCATGGAACCTCTGATCGGGGCGATTGCTGCTGGCAACTGTGTGATTGTAAAGCCAAGCGCTTATGCTCCGGCGACTGCGGATGTAATTGAAAAAATCATAGAGGACTGTTTTTCTTCGCATTTTGTGGCAGTTGTAAAAGGTGGGCGTGCAGAGAATGCGGCGCTCCTGGAGCAACGGTTTGATTTTATATTTTTTACGGGCAGCGTCCGGGTGGGACGCCTTGTCATGGAGAAGGCTTCTAGGTATCTGACGCCGGTCTGCCTGGAGCTTGGAGGAAAGAGTCCGTGTATTGTGGACCGCACAGCAAATCTGCGTCTGGCTGCAAAACGAATTGTGTTTGGAAAATATCTGAATCTCGGCCAGACGTGCGTGGCACCGGACTATTTGTTTGTTCATGAAGAGGTAAAGGAAGCTCTGCTGAAGGAAATCAAAAAATGTATTCATCAGCAGTTCGGGGAGCGGCCTCTGGAGAATCCCAATTATGGCAAAATCATTAATCACAAACATTTTGAACGGCTGCTTGGACTGATGAAGGGTACCCAGATTTATGCGGGTGGGGCATTTTGTGAGGAGACACTTCAGATTGCGCCGACAGTACTGACGGATATTGCCCCGTCAGATGCCATTATGCAGGAAGAGATTTTCGGTCCGTTGCTTCCAGTTCTGACGTTCCGGGAGATTTCAGAGGTTATCACGTATGTGACGAAGAGGGAAAAACCGCTTGCGCTCTATCTGTTTACAGGGAGTAAAAAAACAGAGCGCCGGATTTTGAAGTTTTGCAGCTTTGGCGGCGGATGTATCAACGATACAATTATTCACCTGGCAACAAGTAATATGGGCTTTGGCGGAGTGGGCGGAAGTGGCATGGGAAGCTATCATGGCCGTGAGAGCTTTGAGCTGTTCAGCCACCGCAGAAGCATAGTAAAAAAATATACCTGGCTGGATCTGCCGATTCGTTATCAGCCTTATTGTGGGTGGAAGGATTTGTTGTTGAAAGTATTTTTGCGGTAGGAAGAGAAATGGGGACGAACTCAGGTAACAGGAACAGGCGGAGGTTTTGGCAAACAAGTCACCTCCGCCTGTTCCTGTTATCTGAGTTCTGACTATGACAGAGCGTTTGGAAGGGGTGGAGTTTATATATCTATATTGATCGATATATAAATACATTGACACTGGTCTATAATAGATTGTATGATCTGGTGTTCTCTTTACAAATTTTTCACAAATTCTTCATAGGTTATTTGGCCTGAGGCAAATTTCGTCATTTCTAGATATTTTTTTCATTTTTTGTGTAAGGCCTGTTGATACAGAGATTGAGCAGTTCCGTTTCGTTTTCCATGGGAGCCAGAAGGTTTTCTTGTTTTGAAAAGGCTTCATAGTATCGTACACCAAACGTTCTTTGAGAAGCAGCATTGATGTGAATGCCATCCGGGTTGGATGACAGTCCGCTTGCTGTCACGAAATAGCAGTTTTTCACAATAGGTCTGATAGTTTTTTCCATAACTGTCATTCTCTCCATGATGCCATAAAATTGCAATCAGTTCGCTGTCCTGTATGGAAAATTTTGTCTGGATGACTGCATGCCTGAAAAGTGTTTGATCAACAGCCCAGTCATCCAGGGAACTTCCACCTTCTGCACAGGGGATCAATCCAATCATATCTTCTTTATGTTCCAGGCACCACATTGCGGCAAAAGAGCCTGCGGGGCCAACTCCGGCGACCGGCCTGTCATAGTTGATGGGCTCTGCCATCATCTGCCATCTGCCGTTGCGGAGCATTTGAATTCTTTCATTGCAAATCATGGGCACTTCATTAAGAAATCCACGTCCGGCCATGTTTGACTGACCAATCATTAATACAGATTTCATCTTATATAGTTCTCCTTATATTTGAATTTTATGTAGCTGTGCGGATATTACGATCATCAAGTAAGTGGTTACTGCATGATTTTATCATGTGCCTTAATGGGTGGCAATACTGTTTTGGGGCCTGCATATAGAAGTAGATATTAGAGAATGTGCGAAAGGGAGCGATGAGGTATCACGCAGGCATAAAAGCAACAGAAAGTGTGAAAAAATGGGAATTATCTGGTAATTTCTGCAAGAAAAAGAAAAAGTAGATTTTTTTAAACAGAAGTGCTATGATAGGCGGCGGAGGAAAATAGTATGGAACAGAGAGAGTTTCTTGACTTTCTGTCGGTCGCGGAAAAGCTCAAATGTAATACGAGACATTCGTGGACCAGCAGCGGACGGCATGAGAGTGTGGCGGAGCACAGCTGGCGTCTGGCCATGATGGCATATCTGCTGAAGGATGAATTTCCGGGGGTGGATATCGGACGTGTGATTGTCATGGCACTGTGGCACGATATGGGTGAGGCAGTGACGGGCGACATTCCGGCCTTTCTGAAAACGGAGCAGGACGAAGCGGCGGAAGATGACGCAGTGGCAGGTCTGCTTGCATGTCTGCCGGAGAAAAAGCGTGGCGAGGTAAACGCGTTGTTTGCAGAAATGCACGCACAGCAAACCCCGGAAGCGAGGCTGTATAAAGCACTGGATAAATTGGAGGCGTTAATTCAACATAATGAGGCAGATTTGTCTACGTGGCTGCCGTTGGAATATGATCTTCAGATGACGTATGGGACAAAGGAATGTGAGAACTTTCCTTATTTAAAAGAGCTGCGTGATCTGGTCCGGGAGGATTCCCGAAATAAGAGCTTACAGAGGCCCTAACGTCTGGTGTGGATGAATGCGGCGACAGAAGGAATGGGAGAGCAGGAGAAAATATGAAAAAAAGTCAGATTGTTGTGGCGAAGTTCGGGGGAAGCTCGCTGGCAGATACCGGACAGTTTCGAAAAGTAAAGGGGATTCTGGACGCAGACCCCGCAAGACGGTATGTGGTTCCGTCTGCGCCGGGAAAGCGCGGCAGTGCGGATGAAAAGGTCACAGATCTTCTGTATCGGTGCTGTGAGAAAGCGGGCGCCGGTGAGGATTATGCGGCTGATCTTATGAAAATTCGGATGCGCTATCAGGAGATTGCGGCTGGTCTGGGACTTGAGATTTCGTTGGAAAAAGAGTTTGCAGTGATGGAACAGGCTTTGGCCGATGGCGCTGGGGCACAATACGCGGCGTCTCGCGGCGAATATCTGAATGGCATTTTGCTGGCTGCATATCTTGGTTTTGAGTTTGTGGATGCAGCAGAGGTGATCTGTTTTGATAAGGATGGACGTTTTGAAGCTGAGCGAACGAACGTTTTTTTGAAAGAGCGGCTGATGGAAATAGAAAGAGCAGTGATTCCGGGGTTCTACGGAGCAGATGATGCGGGAAGCATACATACCTTTTCAAGAGGCGGTTCTGATGTGACAGGCGCTTTGGTTGCGCGGGCTGTGCAGGCAGATTTGTACGAGAACTGGACCGATGTTCCGGGATTTCTTTTGACAGATCCGGGGATTGTGGGACATCCGAAAAAAATTGATGCCATGACGTATGCGGAATTGCGGGAACTTTCATACAGGGGAGCGACGGTACTTCATGAAGATGCTGTCTTTCCGGTGCGGCGGGAAGGTATTTCGATCCGTATCTGCAATACCAATGATCCGGGCGGTACAGGTACGCTGATCTGCCGGGAGACTTCGCCGGAGAACGAGGAGACAATTACGGGAATTGCAGGGAAGAAAAATTTTGTGGCGATCAGTATTGCCAAAAACCGGATGAATGCACAGCCGGGGTTTTGCAGAAAGATGCTGGAGGCATTTGAGGAGAATGCAATTGCTTTTGAACATATGCCTTCCGGGATTGACACGATCAGTGTGATTCTTTCGCGGGAGGAATATAATAGAAAGAAGGAAGCGCTTATGGATTCCCTTAGAAGGCTGTTGCAGCCGGATAAGATCACTGTGGATGAGGACATGGCGCTTGTCACAGTGGTCGGAAAGGGGATGCGATCTCAAAGTGGTATTGCGGCGCGGTTTTTTACTGCACTTGGAATGGCAGGGGTCAATATTAAAATGATTGACATGGGGTCAAATGAGATTAATTGTACGATCGGCGTTTCCAATCAGGATTTTGAGACAGCCATACGGGCACTTTATGACGCACTGGTGGAATAGGGAGGAAAAGTATGTATCTGTTGTATTTTGTGCTATGGGTTATTTTTAACGGACAGATTACTCTGGAAATCTGTCTGTTCGGGGTTGTGATTGCAGCGCTTATGTTTGCATTTACCTGCAAATTTATGGATTACAGTCTGGAAAAGGAAAAAAATGTGCTCCGAAAGAGCCTCGGGTTCGGAAAGTATGTGATTGTTCTGGGCTTGGAAATTGTGAAAGCGAATTTTGCTGTTATGCATATGATTCTTTCAGAACGTGAAGAGCTGGAGCCCGTGCTGGTCAGTTTTCAGTCTGATATGAAAACACCGACAGGTCGGGCGTTCCTGGCAAATGCAATTACGCTGACTCCCGGTACGATTACAGTGGCCTTAGAGGAATCTGAGTATGTGGTGCACTGTCTGGATGTGGGGCTGGCTGAGGGAATGGACGATTCAGTGTTTGTCGAAATGCTTTCAAAGCTGGAACAGAAGTAAGGGAGGTTAGAAAAATGGGAAATGGAATACCGGGCCTTGCGCAGGCGTATCACGGACTTTTTGCAGTTGTTCTGGTATTTTTGGCTCTAATGTTAATGCTCTGTCTGATTCGTGCGATTATCGGTCCGCGGATTGCAGACCGGATTGTGGCAGTCAATATGATGGGAACCATGGTTATGGTCATCATTGCCATTCTGGCGCTGATGTTGCAGGAGGGATATCTGGCCGATATCTGTCTGATTTATGCGATGATCAGTTTTCTCGCTGTCATTGTATTAACCAAAGTATATATGGGCGTATACCTGGAACGAAAGGAAAAGGAGGAGAAAAAAAATGGCGGTCATTGAGTGGATTCAGTTTCTGGCCGGAGCATTTTTGCTTCTGTTTGGACTTGTTATTTTTGTTATTGAGATGGTAGGTGTTTTCCGGTTTAAATATGTGCTGAACCGTATGCATGCGGCTGCAATGGGGGATACGCTCGGCATAGGATTTTCGCTGGCCGGACTGATTGTGATGAACGGATGGAATTTTACCTCTTTGAAACTGTTTTTCGTGATTGTCTTTCTGTGGTTTGCTTCGCCGACTTCCTCGCATCTGATTGCACGTCTTGAGGTGACGACGGATGAAGAACCGGAAAAGCATTATCAGAAGCTGACCATGCAGGATGTAAAAGCGTACGCGGCTGAAAAGGCAGAGGTCGCAGGGAAGGAGGAATAGCATGCAGGTGTTTACATATATTTTACTTGGTTTTCTTGTCGTCTGTGCTGTTTCTGTAAGTCTTTCCAAAAATTTGATGAATTCAATCCTGATTTATATGTCATACAGTCTTGTAATGTCTGTGATCTGGATTTTGCTGGAGTCCCCGGATCTTGCGATTACGGAGGCGGCAGTCGGCGCCGGAATTACAAGCGTGCTGTTTTTTCTGACACTGAAGAAGATTCACGCCATGGTGAAGGAAGACGAAGAACCGGAAGAAAAGGTACAAACGGAGCAGGTTCCGGCATCCGAAAAAGACACGGAGGCAGGAATGGAATACAAACCAGGACAGGGAAAGGAGGCGGTATGCGATGAGTAAAAGAATATCTGACGAGCGCTATGAAAAGACAAAATCTTACCGCCTGAAGCAGTGGCTGGATGGAACGAAGGATCTGTATCTTGACGCAGTTGAGATGAGGGAACAGAAGCCTTTCAAGGAAGACAAAAAGCTGGTTGAAAAACGGAAAAAGGAAACACAGCGCCGCTTTGCACGTCTCTATGATGTGGAGCACAATGCGGAGATGCGGATTTTTCGGAAAATTTATCGGGTGTTTTCTGTTTTGTTCTGTGTATTTCTTGTTCTGATGCTGTTAACCGCAGTCTCTCATCTGCCGGTGGTCGGAAATCCTGAAAACCCAACGAACAATGAGGTGGCACAGCGCTATATTGAGAGTGGACTGCAGGAGACGGGAGCTGTCAATATCGTTACGGGAATGATTCTGGACTACCGTGCATTTGATACGCTCGGCGAGTCGCATGTGCTGTTTATTGCTACATGTACGGTTTTGATTCTGCTTCGTATTGACCGCAAAAAGGGGAAGAATGAGCCTGATCCGGCGTTGGAAAGCGACCGGGTCCATGAGCCTAAAAATGACGTGATTTTGCAGACTGCGGCCAAGATCCTTGTTCCGCCGATCGTCATTTTCGGTATTTATGTGATTCTGGGCGGACATCTTGGGCCGGGCGGTGGTTTTTCAGGCGGTGCGATCATTGGTGCGGGCTTGATTTTGTATCTGAACGCATTTGGATTTGAGAAGACAGAGCGCTTTTTTACGGCGAAGACGTACAAAAAGCTCAGTTTCACGGCTCTGGCGTGCTACAGTCTGTCGAAATGTTATTCTTTTTATACGGGAGCCAATCATATTGAAAGTGTGATTCCGCTTGGAACACCGGGGGCGATTCTGAGCAGCGGACTGATTCTGGTGCTGAATATCTGTGTCGGCGTTGTGGTAGCGGGAACCATGTATACATTTTATGTGATGTTCCGGAAAGGGGGATATTGAGATGAATCTTGCAAATTTGCTGAACAATTATGAAGAAGCGGTGGCGATGATTCTGTTCGGTATCGGATTTTCCAATCTTCTTCTACAGAAAAATCTGATCAAAAAGATCATTGGATTAAATATTATGGATACGGCAATGTATCTGTTTTTGGCTTTGAAAGGCTATGTGGGGGGCCATAAAGCTCCGATTGTGGTAGATGGAGTGCAGAGCGTGGAGGCGTATATCAATCCGATTCCGGGCGGACTTGTGCTGACCGGTATCGTGGTATCTGTTTCTGTATCAGCGCTGATGCTGTCTCTGACCATTCGTCTGTACCGAAGATATCACACGCTTGATCTGGATGCGATCACGACACAGCTGAAAAAGGAGGGACTGTAATGGCTTTTGTACAGAATCTTCCGTTTATCTCAATTATTCTATCCCTGTTTGCAGGTCCCCTTTCTTCTATATTAAGTGGGAAAAAAGCAAAGTGGATAAATTTGGCTGTGATTACGATCATCGGGTGTATGTCGGCAGCTGTATTAGGGTTTGTGTTGCAGAGCGGCAAACCTTATGTCTATATGATGGGTCACTTTCCGGCTCCCTGGGGTAATGAGATACGTGTGGGACTGCTGGAAGCGTCCATGGCGCTGTTTTTCTGTGTTGTTATGTTTCTGTGTATGCTGGGTGGAAGCAGGGAACGCAGTCTGGAGGTGGAAGAGCCGAAGGAGAATCTGTATTATGTAATGGTAAATCTGCTGCTTTCTTCTTTGCTGGCGCTGATTTACACAAACGACTTGTTTACGGCATACGTATTTGTGGAGATTAATACGATTTCTGCCTGTGGGCTGATTATGATCCGGCAGAATGGCCGTACAATCGAAGCAGCGACGCGCTATATGATTATGAGCCTTCTCGGTTCCGGTCTGTTTTTGCTTGGTATCTGTTTCCTGTACGATGTAACCGGGCACCTGTTGATGAGTAATATCAAGGAACAGGTAACGCTTCTGAGTGAATCCGGAACGTATCACATTCCGCTGCTGGTATCGCTTGGACTGATGTCGATTGGTCTTGCGATCAAAAGTGCCCTGTATCCATTCCATGCATGGCTGCCGGATGCGTACGGGTATTCGACGTTGTCTTCCGCTGCAATCTTGTCTTCGCTTGTATCAAAGGGCTACATATTTCTACTGGTTAAAATTTTCTACCGTGTGATCGGATTCGACGTGGTGCGTGACAGTAAGGTCATCAATGTACTGTTTGTATTCGGTATCATCGGTATGATTATCGGCTCGATTGATGCGATCAAGGAGAGTAATATCCGAAGGATGATCGCGTATTCCTCGATTGCTCAGATCGGCTATATTTATATGGGCTTTGGTCTGGGAACGACAGCGGGCGTGATTGCGAGCGTATTCCACATCGTATCCCATGCGGCGACGAAGGCACTGCTGTTCGTGGCGGCATCGGGCCTGACAGATGCTTCGGGAGACAGTACGGATTTCTTTGATCTGACCGGAGCGGGTTACCGGAACAAACTGGCCGGTGTGGCGTTTACGGTGGGTTCGTTGTCTATGGTAGGTTTTCCGATGTTTGCCGGCTTCATTTCGAAGCTGCTGTTTGCGCAGGCGGGTGTGGAAAGCAGTCATAAGATGCTCATGACTTTGGTTGCACTGGCGATCAGTACGGTGCTGAATGCCGTTTATTTTATGAAAACGGTGATCCGTATCTACACTCCAGAGTGGAAGGCAGGAATCGAGAAGAAGAATTTCACGAAGGTGACAGCAATGCAGCAGCCGGCAAAGTCGGTGGCGCTTGTTTGTTTTATTCTGTTGAATCTGGTGCTCGGACTTGGTTCGGAACCGATTATCCGGCTGTTTGAAAATGGGCTGAAGATGTTTGCATAGGAGGAGAAAAATGAGTGGTTTGATGTTACTGCCGGTGTTTTTACCGATACTTGCCGGGAGTGGTATTCTGGTCTCTTCGGTGACAGCAAAACAGAAGAAGGCTCCGGATTTGACGGAAGAAGCGCGAAATAAGCTTCATCTGTTTTCGGCAGCTGTTCTGGTGGTTTCGGCTGTACTTGCGATTGTGCTTGCGTGGTCCGGTGATCTCAGTTTGACGCTGTTTTATTTGATGAAGGATATTCCGGTCTTTTTTCATATAGATGGGATTGGAAGAGTATTTGTTACTGTGATCAGCGTGGTATGGACTGCAATCTGCATTTATTCTTTTGTTTATATGAAGCATGAAGGCGGAGAATGCCGGTTTTTTGGTCTTTATCTTGTTGTATACGGAGTACTGGTTGCACTGACTTTTTCCGGTAATCTTGTGACCATGTATCTGTTTTATGAACTGATGACGCTGACTTCCATGCCTCTGGTTTTGCACAATGGCTCCAGAGAGGCGATTATGGCGGCGCTGAAGTACCTGTTCTATTCGATGTGCGGCGCGTACCTCGGACTGTTCGGAATTTTTTTCCTTTACCGGTATTGCAGTTCGCTGACCTTTACACCGGGCGGAACACTGGACCCGGTACTTGCATCGGGACATGAAGGCATTCTTCTGATCGCTATTTTTGCGATGCTGCTTGGTTTTGGGGTGAAAGCAGGTATGCTTCCCCTGCATGCATGGCTTCCGACTGCGCATCCGGTGGCCCCGTCCCCGGCTTCTGCGGCGCTGTCCGGTATTATTGTAAAATGTGGTGTTCTTGCGATTATCCGCAGTGTTTATTATATTGTAGGACCGGATTTTATTCGTGGTACATGGGTGCAGACCACGTGGATGGTGCTTGCGCTGATGACGGTATTTTTGGGTTCTATGCTGGCATTCCGGGAGCCGGTGCTGAAAAAGCGTCTGGCCTATTCCACAGTCAGCCAGATTTCGTATATCCTGTTTGGATTATCCGCACTGTCTCAGACTGCAATGACAGGGGCGCTGCTGCATGTGGTGTTCCATGCATTTATTAAAAGCACACTGTTTCTGGTTGCCGGTATCGTCATTTTTCAGACTGGCAGAACAAAAGTGGAGGAGCTGCGCGGCCTTGGCAAAGAAATGCCAAAGACCCTGTGGTGCTATACGTTTGCTTCTCTGGCGCTGATCGGAATTCCGCCTGCAAGTGGTTTTGTCAGCAAATGGTATCTGGCACAGGGCGCGTTGGAGGCGGAGATCGGCATTTTTAGCTGGCTTGGTCCGGTCGTACTTCTGGTCAGTGCACTTTTGACGGCGGGTTACCTGTTTCCAGTGACGATGCACGGATTTTTCCCAGGTAAGAGTGGGGCGCAGAATGTATGGAAAAAGCAGGAACCGCCTTACAGGATGCTGCTTCCGGTTGCATTTCTGGCGCTGATGGCTGTTTTGCTCGGTGTTTTCCCGAATCCGCTGATTCAGTATTTTGGGCAGATCGCGGCATCGGTACTGTAGGAGAGGGGGAAAAAGAATGAACGCGGCAATATTTGCAGTTGTAATACTGTTACCAATTCTGGCAGGCGCGCTGATTCCGCTGCTGCCGTTTCGAAACAGAACGTGGATGATGGTTTATACGGAGGCGGTGGTGCTTCTTACTTCCGGACTTGTTTTCCTGACGTTGCTCAACCGGCCGGAGGAGGCTTTCGTACTGTTTCGGTTTACAGGAAATCTTTCTATCAGTTTCCGACTGGATGGTCTGGGCACAGTGTTTGCCGGACTTGTGTCGGTGCTGTGGCCTTTGGCCTCTTTGTATGCGTTTGAGTATATGAAGCATGAGGGTCATGAGAAGATCTTTTTTATGTTTTATACCATCACATATGGTGTGACGCTTGGCATTGCACTGTCAGAAGATATCGTGACAATGTATTGCTTTTATGAAATGCTGACCCTGGTTACCCTGCCTTTGATTATGCATACGCTTACGAGGGAGGCAGTGCTGGCGAGCAGGACTTATCTGTACTATTCACTTGGCGGCGCAGCGTTTGCTTTTATCGGGATGATCTTTATTCTGAGCTATGGAAGTACCTCGAATTTCGTGCCGGGTGGTGTGCTCAGCGCGGCGGTGCTCGGAGATAAGAGAAGTTGGGTTCCGCTTATTTTCCTGCTTTGCTTCTGGGGCTTCAGTGTGAAGGCGGCGCTGTTTCCGTTTTCTTCGTGGCTGCCGCAGGCAGGTGTCGCTCCAACGCCGGTTACAGCTCTGCTTCATGCGGTGGCTGTTGTGAAAGCAGGAGCCTTTACGACAATGCGGATTACGTATTACAGTTTTGGAACAGAGTTTCTGAAGGGAACCTGGGCCCAGTATGTATTGATGGCAGTGATTGTTTTTACGATTGTATATGGTTGCAGCCGTGCCCTGAAGGAGACGCATCTGAAGCGGCGTCTGGCATGGTCTACGGTCAGCAATCTGTCGTACATTTTATTTGGCGTGATTTTGATGACGCCGCTCGGGCTGGTAGGCGCGCTTTCTCATATGATCTTCCATGCAGTGATTAAGATTTGCTCCTTTTTCTGTGCCGGTGCGGTTATTTACAAAACCGGAAGGAATTATGTGCATGAGCTGAATGGTTTTGGGCGGAGGATGCCGGTTGTGTTCGGGATTTTTACGATTTCATCTTTGGCGCTCATGGGAGTTCCGGGTCTATGCGGTTTTATCAGCAAGTGGAATCTTGTGCGTGCGGCAGTGGCAAGCGAAAATCCGCTGGCTTACGCCGGAGTTGCGGCGCTTCTGATTTCAGCGCTTCTGACCGCGATTTATATGCTGTCCATTTCGGTTCGGGCATTTTTCCCGGGCAGGAATTTTGATATGAGTACCATTCAGGATGTGGAAGATCCAAACTGGATGATGTTGCTTCCGCTGGTATTGTTTGTGATTCTGATGTTTTATTTCGGACTGCACAGCGGTCCCGTAGTGGGCGCGCTGGAATCCATTACGGCAGTTTTATAGAAAGGGGGAACTGATATGAATTCAAATGCAGCTTTGGCGTTTCTGGTATTTTATCCGTTCCTTGCCGGTTTGTTGTGCTATGTGGTGGGCAGAATAAGCGACGGGTGTGAGAATGGGGCGGATGCCGCAAAATACGGGATGCGCCGCGATTATCTGGCTGATTTTTCTGTGATTCTGGAATTAGTGATTGTACTGCTGCTTTTTGCAGTTTCCGGTCCGCGCGTGGCAGCCGGGGTTGCGGAGGAGTTCTTTGTACCAGGCATCTGTGGGTTTGGCCTGCATTTTTCACTGGACGGTTTTCGCTTGGTCTATGTGGCGGTTGCGGCGTTTATGTGGATGATGACAACGATCTTATCACGGGAATATTTCGCGCACCATGAAAACCGGAACCGGTTTTATCTGTTTTTGCTTTTCACGCTTGGCGCTACGATAGGCGTATTTTTATCGGCAGATTTGTATACGACTTTTATTTTCTTTGAGATTATGTCATTTACTTCCTATGTGTGGGTTGCGCAGGAAGAAAACGAGGCTTCGCTGCGGGCTGCCGGGACGTATCTGGCGGTCGCTGTGATCGGCGGCATGGTTCTGCTGATGGGAATTTTCCTGGCATACCATTATCTCGGAACAGTTTCAATCAGCGAACTGCTTCCAGCAATCCGTAGCTATCAGGATAACGGCGGAGATATGAAAGTGATGTATGCGGCAGGCGCATGTATGCTGTTTGGTTTTGGCGCAAAGGCAGGCGCTTTTCCGTTGCATATCTGGCTTCCGAAGGCGCATCCGGTTGCCCCGGCCCCGGCTTCGGCTCTGCTGTCCGGCATTCTGACGAAAACGGGAGTGTTTGGAATTCTCGTAGTCAGCAGTCAGCTTTTCCTGCATGACCCGACATGGGGTATGCTGATTCTGGTGATCGGCGTTGTGACGATGTTTGGC
This sequence comes from bacterium 1XD42-54, assembly GCA_003612585.1. Taxonomy (GTDB): domain Bacteria; phylum Bacillota; class Clostridia; order Lachnospirales; family Lachnospiraceae; genus Choladousia. The sequence goes on along the minus strand of RAZH01000001.1, from coordinate 117,309 downwards.
GGCGCTTTGCTGGCAGTCTTTTCAATTGATCTGAAGCGGACGCTTGCCTGTTCGTCGATGTCGCAGATCGGATTTATTCTCGTTGGCGTCGGGATGCAGGGGCTGCTCGGCGAGGAGAATGCGCTGGCAGTTCATGGAACCATGCTGCACATGATCAACCATTCGCTGATTAAGCTGGTGCTGTTTATGGCAGCCGGCGTGGTTTATATGAATGCGCATGCGCTGGATTTGAACAAAATCCGTGGCTATGGCCGCAGAAAACCGCTTCTGAAAGGTATTTTCCTGACAGGTGCCCTGGCGATTGGCGGTATTCCTGCTTTTGGCGGATATGTCAGTAAGACATTGCTTCATGAGAGTATCGTGGAGTTCGGCGGCGGCTTTGGAATGCAGGCAGTGGAATGGATTTTTCTGTTTTCCGGCGGGTTGACGGTAGCTTATATGACAAAGCTGTTTGTCGCTGTTTTTGTGGAAGAGAATGAGAGCAGGGAACTTCAGCGCAGATATGATAAAGAAAAAAGTTATATGAACCGTGAGAGTACATTTGCACTTGCAGGAAGCGCAGCGGTGCTTCTGGTGTGGGGACTTTTTGCACACGGTCTGATGGATCGGGCTGCACAGCTGGGACAGAGTTTTATGAATCTGGAGGAGTTTGGACATGTGGTTTCCTACTTCAGCCTGAAAAACCTGTCCGGAGCCGGCATTTCGATCGTGATCGGAGCTGTGGTCTATCTGTTCTTTATCCGGACTGTGCTTATGGAAAGGGAACGAAAAGGAGTACGCGTTTATGTGGACCGCTGGCCGTCGTGGCTTGACTTGGAGAATATGCTTTACCGTCCGGTGCTGCTGAAGTTTCTGCCGGTTGTATGCCAAGTCATCTGTCGGATTTTCGACAGCCTGCCGGATCTTCTGGTGGTTGGCCTGCGCAAATCAATATACCGGGACAGCCCTCTGCCGCATGAACTTCCGGAAGGTACCGTATTTACACTGGCCGGCGGTCGGATCGCCAACTTCTGGCAGAGCATCGGAAACCGTCTCTGGAACCGGAAGCATCCGGTTCATAAGGATTATGTCCATATTCTGGCGCTGCGCAGGGCAGAGCTGAATGAAAACAATATGATCATCGGCAGAAGCTTGTCATTCGGTTTGTTACTGGTCTGTGTTGGCCTCAGTTTGACGATTGTTTATATTTTGTGGTGGTAGGCTGCAAAAGAAAACCAGCAAATATTTGCATACAAGAACAAATTTTTCGGACTGTTTCGTTTCCGGTCAGATTGTTATAATAAACTCACCTTAACGGGTGAGTTTATTTCAAAATCCAAAGGAGTGAAGAACATGAAAAACATGAAGAATTGGAAATGTGCAGTTGGAGTAACTGCTGCAACAATGCTTTCTGCTATGATGGGAGTCTCTGCATTCGCAGCGGAGTACGATGCAAACAACCCGCCGATCACAGCTACGGCACAGGGGCAGGTTATGGGATTTATGGACGAGGATACGTATACGTTCCTTGGGATTCCCTATGCAACGGCTGAGCGTTTTGAGGAACCGCAGACGGTAGAAGCCTGGGAGGGTGTAAGAAGCGCGCAGACCTATGGAACCGTTTCGCCGATTCCAGATCAGACCTCTGTTGGTTCTGACGAGATGGTATGGCCGCACCGTTACTGGATCCAGAATGAAGACTGCATGAACCTGAATGTATGGACACAGTCCCTTGATACTGAGGCAAAGAAGCCGGTTCTGGTATTCTTCCACGGCGGCGGATATACAAACGGTTCTTCCGTTGAGTCCAGCGCTTATGATGGAAAGAACCTGAGTGACTACGGCGATGTTGTAGTAGTTACCGTAAACCACAGACTGAATGTACTGGGCTTTTTGGATTTGACTGCATATGGAGATGAGTATGCAGGTTCCTCGAACCTGGGTATCAAGGATCTGGTGGCGTCACTTGAGTGGGTACAGGAAAATATCGCGAACTTTGGTGGAGATCCGGATAATGTAACAATCTTTGGCCAGTCAGGCGGCGGCGGAAAGGTTACCACTCTGATGCGTACCCCGGCCGCAGAAGGTCTGTTTGATAAAGCAATGTGCATAAGCGGTATCGCTGGTGGCAGTGCAAAAGAAGATGAGCAGAAGGTGGCGCCGCTGCTGCTTGAGAAGCTTGGTATGGAAGAGTCTCAGATAGATGAGCTGAAAAATGTAGATTACCATGATTTGATTACTGCCGCAACGGAAGCAATCGGAGAAGTAGGTCTGTCCTGGGGACCGGAAAATGACGGTGAGTATATTCTGGATGATTACTGCGACTGGGCAAACGATATTCCGTTCATCGCCAGCACCGTATTCAGTGAATTCGATTATAACTGGATGGTGGAAGGTCCGAACAAGAATGAGTGGACTGATGAAGAGGCTATGGAGAAGTTGACAGAAAAGTATGGCGACAAGGCAGAGGCATTTGCAGAAGAATTCCAGAAGGTATTCCCGGGCAGAAAACTTGCAGACGCATACTTCTATGATGCATACTTGAGCTGGGCAGCAATCAGCAGACAGGGCGTAGAGGGTGTTCTGAATGACAAGTTTAAGAATTCAAACGCTCCGGTTTATGAGTATCTGTTTGACTATGAGGCTCCGGTTAACGGCGGTACCCTTGCTTTCCACTGCTGCGACCTGATTTATCTTTTCCACAATGTGGATATTCCGGTTGTTACACGTGCGACAGGCGGAGATGAGACCGCACACAAAGTGCAGGATGAAATGGCCAGCGCACTTGTGGCATTTGCAACGACGGGAGATCCAAGTACAGAGAAGCTTGAGTGGAAGCCATATACTCCGGATGAGAAGAATATTATGGTATTCTCTGATGACAGCAGCTGCAAGATTCTGAATGATGAACAGCTCTACACACTGGCTGAGGAAGCTTCCAAATAATCAGGCTGTGTTAGGGTGAGAAACTGATGGTACGAAATTATATCCGGACAGCTGTTGTTGCAAAGCAGCAGTAAAATCAAAGGATAGAAAGAAATGAGTGAATACAGGGCTGACGTATATTTGCGCAGCCCTGTTTCTGCATGTGAGTATCATTTACACCAAAGGAGCAAATCATATGAAGAGTTCCAAGAAATTTAGTATCCTGATTGCAGATGATGAAGCATTTGAGTGCCGTGCATTGGAGATAATCCTGCAGGATAGTTTTTCCAATATTGAGCTGCTTCCCAGTGTGTATAACGGTACGGAGCTGCTCCAGTCAGGGGAGAAGGAATGCCCGGATATTATCATTACGGACATTAACATGCCTGGTCTGAACGGTCTGGATGCGATTGAGATACTGAGAAAGAAATTCGTTCAATCACGGGTAATTATTAATACAGCATACAGTGAATTCGATTATGCCAGAAAGGCGATTGCACTGGGGGCTTCCAGCTTTCTGGTAAAACCACTGGAAAAGGAGTTGTTCCTCAAAGAGATAGTCAAGGTGATGAAGGAGATTGAACGGGAGAGAACCCTGGAGAAAAAGGCTCTGGCTGATACGGACTCCTTTCGGAAAATACTGGATGTCGCGGGAAAAGAAGTGATTTCCTCTGTCATTCTGGGAAAATCCAATGAAGAAGAGCTACATATCTGGCTGGAGCACATGGGTCATACCTATTGGGGCGGCGTATTTGTGGTTGCCAGAGTGAGCGGAGACTTCAGTTTGCAGGAATTGAAGCGGATTGCAGATCGCATCCTCAGAGATTACTGCACGTTTGTGACAAAAATCTATACAGATATGCTGATACTGTTCTTTTTTCCGGGAGAACGCGTGGGTCATAGCAATTATGAAAGCTGGATTGCAACATTGCTGTCCAGACTGACAGATGCAATGGAAGAGGAAGATAGGGACAGAGTTCGGTTTGGTGTGGGCCGTTGGCGATACGATTATGAGGAAATGACAGAGGCGTACCAGGAAGCAGTATCTGCACTAGACACACAAAAGCAGGATGCGATTGGATACTTTGAAACGAATCTGCATTTTTTCCGCGTGGAGCAGAGTTCTTTTAAGTTGACCGACAATCTGGTCAGCGCACTGCGGGCGCAAAATATGGAAGGGTGCAGAGCACTGCTGATCAGGCAAATAGCGCTTTGGGAACGTACCGGGAGTACGGACAATCAGATAACAGTAGTGTTGTCGCTGATTATCCAGCGGTGTTCCAGACAGATTTGCGGACACAATATTTTTTCCTGGCATCAGATCAGGGCGAAATTGCTTTCCGTATCTACTGCGGAGGAAATTACGGAGACGATACTGGCCTGTTTTCAGAATCTGCTGCAGATAGAGGACTTGGGCAATAACCGTGTCTGTTACGTGAAGGATGCCCTTGCATTTATCGAGGAGAACTACGAGCGTGATATTTCCCTGGAGGAAACCGCGGCCAAGCAGGGACTCAGTTCCTTTTATCTGAGCAGGCTTTTGACTCAATGGCTCCAGACGAGCTTTGTAGAGTTGCTGACGAGTGCCAGGATTAATAAAGCAATTGAACTGATTCAGGAGGATGATGCAAAGGCCAAAAACCTGAGTGCTCGTGTTGGATTTCAGTCTCCTGCCTATTTTTATAAGGTGTTTAAAAAGAATACAGGGATGACGGTAGGGGAAATGCGGGAGTTTTTGACAAAGCCGGTCGCATAGGAGAGGCTCAGGCATACCGGTAAATGAAAAACGGTCTTTTGGAGGAGGCCTTGGCTATGGAATACGAAATAAAGAGAAATATATGGATAGGCGTGGGAACAGGTTCATTGTTTCTGGCAGCAATACTGCTTTGCCTGGAGCTGTTTCAGACGCAGCATATAGAAAAACCGGAAAAAAGGATTAGCTTTGTGGCTGCCTTTACCACGGAATCCTATTGGGCTATGGCCTGCGGAGGGGCCATGGAGGAAGGAGAAAAATATAATTTTGACGTGAAGGGATTGTCCTCTGTTGAGATGAGTGCGGAAAAGCTGATTGCAAACCTGGAGAGTGCCATTTATTCTGACGTGGACGGAATCATTACGTATGGAATGCGTGGCTCAGAGGAATTTGTACAGACACTGGAGAAGGCAGATGCCCAGGGAATTCCGGTTGTGCTGATTGATAGTGATGTGGATACAGAGCATAAACTGGGCTATGTAGGAAGCAATAATTATCTTTCCGGGCAGCGTGCCGGAAATGAGATGGCGAAGGACTGTGGAGGAAAGGGAAAGATCCTGGTGGTTGTTTCTTACCTGGAAACCGCGAACCAGATCGACCGTGTGGCCGGATTCAGGGATGCGCTGGAGCAGTATCCGGATATGGAAATTGTGGAAATCCTGGAAGGAGAGTCAAATGTCACTATGGGGCAGGAGGTCATTATGGATGCGCTCCTAGAAAAACCGGAAATTAACGGAATTTTCTGCGCAGAGGGCGTATCTGCCTGTTCAGCAGGTTATGTGATGGAAAAGCTGGAAAAGGACTGTGAGGATATTCACGTATATGCCTATGATTACAGCGGACCAATCAATGAATGGCTGGAGCAGGGATATATGAGCGGAACAATTCAGCAGGATCCGAAGGGTATGGGAAAGCTCGCAGTCAGGATGCTGGAAGAATATATGAGAACTGGGACTCTTGCAGAGAAAGAAATATATACAGATACTGCCCTAATCACAAAGGAAAATCTCGAGGACAGCAAAAATATAGATTATGGGAGCATGGATATTCAATGGCACTATTATTGAAAAAGGACGGTAAAAACACGATAAGGAGCAGGCTTGCAGGATATATGCAACTCATTTTGGGAATGGCTTTACTGGCGCTGCTGTGTTTTTTCTTTTTTCATGGGGTTTCTATTTGGCAATATCAGAAAAACATGGATAAGGTGCTGGTGCTGAATGACTTTTTCAGCGAGCTGGATATGAATTACCGCAAACTTTACCTGTATGTACAGGATGGTGAGAAGGAAGCATTGGATGAGCTGGGCGATTCCCGCAAACGATTAGATGAGAGGATGAATGCTTTAGAGGATGTGCAGATCAGCGAAGGTTTTGTCCGGGATATCCAGGACCTTTATTTTGTGCTGCAGCACTATAAGGAGCAGAGCTTTCTCATACAGGAAAAGATGCAGGGAGGAAAGACGGGGACTTTCACACCACAGCTTTTGGGTGAGGCGGTTACCCTTTACCGCAAAGCAGGAGAGATTTACCAGGTGATGTCAGCGCAGTATAAGGATCTCCATCTGACCCTGATTCATGAAGCCAATATTGTCCAGACAAGTTTGAATACGCGTGTGGTGCAGTGCTATATGCTGATGATTATTATTGCGTTGATATTTGTTACCTTGTCTGTCCGCCATGCCTCCAGGTTGGCAGAAGGGATTGCGGAACCAATCCAGACACTGACGGCGGGGGCCAAGTTCGTGCGTACCGGGGATATCGACCAATTTCAGAGTGTGGTTATTGCACCGTCCTCTTACGATGAGATAACAACGCTGGTAGCAGTATTTAATATGACGATTCATCAACTGAAGGATTATATTCAGGTGATGGAGGAGAATGCGCGCACTACGGAAGCGCTGCATATTCAGGAGATGGAGAATCTGCGTATCACCAGCCTTCTCAAGGCCAGCGAACTCAAGGCGCTGCAGATGCAGATGAACCCGCATTTTCTGTTCAATACATTGAATATGATATCGAGAAGCGTCGATATGGGAGATACGGACCGTACGGTTTTGATGCTGCACAAAACGGCACAGCTGCTGCGCTATAGCCTGGATTATTCCGGAAGAATGGCTACCCTGGCAAAGGAGATAGAGATGCTGGGAAATTATGTATTTCTCCAGGAGCAGCGTTTTGGTTCACGGATCTTTTTTGATTTTGACCTGGATGAGTGTTTTCACCAGATACAGGTTCCGAGCTTTATTTTGCAGCCTTTGGTGGAGAACTCGGTGGTTCATGGCCTTGGAGGGAATACCAGAAAAGGAATTGTGGAGATTCGGACACGTTATCTGCCAGAGGAGAAAACAGGCCAGATTTCGATTGCAGATAACGGTGAGGGAATGACCAGGGAGACCCAAAAGCGGGTGATGGCAGGCCTGGACAGTGATCAGGAGCAAAGAGAAAAAATCGGGCTTGCGAATGTCAATATGCGGCTGAAGCTGCTCTTCGGTGAAAATTACATGCTGGAAATTTTTAGTAATCCTGGTGAAGGGACAGAGATCAGGATTACTCTGAAGAAAATTGAAAGATAGAGCAGGCCGTGCTGTTTAAGTCAGGGGTTTGCCGCATTGGGCATTGTCGGTGAGATCTGTCGGATGTACCGGAATTTTTATCTGAATCATAAAACCGGAGCCTTCCGGAATATTTTCTGCATGGATTTGAAAGGCTTCGCCAAATAAATAAGTCAGTCGGTTACGGATATTGTAGATTCCAATATGTTCGTGCCGACTGCTTTTTTGTGCAGTGCGGGGAGTGTGCTGGTCTGCTGCGGATGGAAGCGTATCAATATCGCTCTGATCAGGCAGGTCAATAAAGTATTTTTGGATCTGTTCTTTGGTCATACCGGTTCCGTTATCCCGAATCTGAGTCAGAATCATATCCTGTTCGCAGCAAATCTGAAGCTGTATGATGCCCGGAATGCGGTGGCGGTGTTCATCACGATGAACGAGGATTCCGTGCAGGATCGCATTTTCTACGAGGGGCTGAAGAATGTGTTTGGGAAACAGGAGTGATAGACATTCCTCCTGCACCTGGATTTCCAGTGTCAATTCGCCCGCGCAGAGGTACTTTTGAATGGTAACGTAGTTTTGAAGCTGCTCCAGTTCCGTTTCGAGAAAATCAAAAGCGTGCTGCGAAGAGCTTTTGAGGCGGTCACGGAGCATGCTGATCAGCGAACAGTTGATAATCTTAATATCCTCTGTCTGTTCCAGTTCAGCCAGATATGTGATCGTGTTCAGGGTATTGTAAATAAAATGCGGGTCAACCTGAGATACCATCAGGCTGTACTGAATTCTTTTTTCATTCAGTTCTTTTTCGCGAATGATCGTGATATCTTCATTTATTTTATCCACCATATTATAGAAGGTACCGGCCAGCAGGCCGACTTCGTCGTCTCCTGTAATTTTCCGGTCCAGATGATAATTCTCACTGTGGATTTCTTTCATCTGCTGCGAAAGCATTCCGAGACGGCGCAGGCTTGTCCAAACAATGAAAAAGACGGAGCTGATCAGCAATAACGTGAAAACTGTTAAAATCAAAAGGTTGTGCCAGAGGAAGGTATTATAGGGAGCGAGCATCGTATCGTTTGATATACTGGCAGCAATTTTGAGATCCTCGGTCGGGAAAGAGATTCTGGAACCGAGAAAGGCAGTATGGTTTGTTTCTATTAATGTGACAGTATACTGTTGGCTGGAAAACAATTCCTGCAGACTTTTCGAATTTAAGGCTGCAACGGAAGAGACTTCCGCGTTCTGGTAAAGGATTTTATTGTCCTTGCCGATCAGACAGTAGTCATTCAGATGATAATCATCAAAAGTTTCCAGGATATTCTGGAAATCCGACAGTGGCTCAATCATCAGAAATATAAATTCGTGTTCGTTATAAGGTTTATACATAGCATAGGCAATAAACGGTTCGATGGAGGAGTCGGACGGCGTCTGGAAAACGGGAGAATAAATCCGCCGTGTCGTGACTCCTTCGCGAAGCTGCTTTTCCATATCAAAATACAGCAGCATTTGGTCAAACCATTCCGAGTTTTGGATTATTTCCGTATGAAGCGTGAATTTTGGGCGGCAGATCATTTCTTTCCTGTCATATAAGAGAACAAGATTACGAGTTGCAGCAACGGAGCCTTTGACACTGCCATAATGTTCACTGACAAGATGCTCTGTGACTGGTTCGAAATCTTTTGTACTGTCTGAAAGTGCGATTACCTGATCCATAAGAGCAATATTTTGGGCATAGCGGAGCAGGTACTGGGTATTCTGATGAAGAATATAGCTGAGTTTGGTTGAAATGGCTTCTGTGATAACGCTGTAGGTACTTTGGCGCTCTGGTAACATGAAGCGGTTGTACCAGTCAGACATTAGGACGGAGGCTGACAGAAGAAGAATGATCGTTGCCGCGCTGATCAGATAGATGCATTTTTTCAATAATGTGTTAGGGTACAAATGTTTTCGCATGGGGGCTCCTTTCTGGCGGATGAAAGTGGACGCCCCGGTAACAGGTACAGGAACGGGGTTCCGAGGCAAACAAGTCACCCCTTATCCTGTACCTGTTACCGGGGCTGTTTTTTATCATACGGCAAACTTCGTTTCCTGATTCTACGATATTATACGATAAAAGTATGAGAAAAATCTCCGGCAGGATGTGTAGAGCGCGGGACGGAAATTAGCTGTGGGCAGCATCGCTTGGGGGTGGCGAATGCGTTTTGTGCATTCTTTAATTATAAATGGGTTTTAGAAACAGGGTGATTGTATGACAGATTTTGGATTTATTATAGCATAGCTTTGGTGGTTTGTCGTGTTGGAAAGAACGGGATTTGGGATGTTGTATTATTAGGAAAGGGTAAAAAAATAGCGGGCATTTGTGTTTTTTCACCGTATTTGTGTTTTTCTTTTGGATGACATGCTTTTTTTGGTTAAGGGATTGAGTTTTTGGGAGGTGTGCTTGGATAAGATTGGTATGATTTGGAAATGTTGAAGGCATATGTGTTTTTTGAGCATTGGAGGGTGGAATTGTTGGATTGATATGGGTAGGGATGGTGTTTTAGAATAAAGGCATCAAACAGGTAAGGAGGGGTTTCATGAGACTACAATATTTTACAAAAGGAATTGCGGTGATGGCGGCTTGTTCTATGGCATTTGGAGCCTTGGGCGTGACAGGCCAGGCGCAGGAAGGTGCGGGGCTCGGTGTTGTGGAGACGGCCTACGGACAGGCACAGGGTGTTCCGGGAGCACTGGATGGCATTACTTTATTTAAGGGTGTGCCGTATGCAGCGCCGCCGGTCGGAGAACTTCGGTGGGCAGAGCCGCAGGACCCGGAAGTGTGGGATGGTGTTCGTGTTTTTGATACGTATGCACCGATGGCAATGCAGTGGCCAAACGATATGGCAGGCGAACCGTGGAAAACAGATTTCTATTATGAGGGATTGCCGGAGTACAGCGAGGATTGCCTTTACCTGAATGTGGCGACATCCGCAACAAGCGGAGAGGAAAAGATGCCGGTTTATGTATGGTTCCATGGCGGCGGACTGAATCATGGATATTCTTATGAGATTGAATGTGATCCGGAAGTGTTGGCTCAAAAGGGTGTTGTAGTGGTAGAAGTTGGACATCGTCTCGGCGTGTTTGGCTATATGGCGCTGCCTCAGCTGGATGCAGAGACCGGCTACAATGCAAGCGGTAACTGGGGCCTTATGGATGAAATCAAAGCAATCGAGTGGGTTGTTGAAAATATTGAGGCATTTGGCGGAGATCCGGAACGAATTACAGTTGGCGGACAGTCCGGCGGTACTTCAAAATCGGGCGCGCTCTTTGCCAATGATGAAACAGCAAAACATCTTGATGGAGCAATCTGGCAGACCAGCCTGCAGTATGGAACAAAATACAGAACCGTTGAAGAAATGGAAGAGACTTCTGTGAACTGGCTGAAGATGCTGGGACTGCAAGGAGATGAAAGCCTGGAAGAGCTGCGTGCAATGGATGCACAGTTCTTCATGGGAAAAGAAACAGAATACGGAAAAGCGCCGCAGGGCATGGTATATGACAATTATGCGATTCAGTATCCGACGCTTCAGGAGGCTTATGAAGCAGGAAACTTTGAAAATGTGAGCATTCTTGCCGGCACCGATCTGGGTGAATTCACGCAGGACAGATTCGCAGATCTGAATACTGCAGAGGCATTTTACGCTTATTACAAGGATATGCTGGGCGAGGAGCTTTACGAGAAATATGATTTCCCGCATACCTGTCGCGTTGTGGATGCTATTGCAGAGGATACTGCTCGTATTTTGAATCACAGCGTATTTACGGTAACGAATAATATGCTGTTTGGAAAGAAAGCAGAAGAGTATCATACGGGCGATGTTTATATCTATCTGTTTACCCATTTCACACCTGGAAGAAACGAGGAAGAACTGTGGGCATGGCATTCCAGTGAACTTTGGTATACGTTCGGTTCTCTGAGAGATACGGCAGGACAGCGTTACTGGGAAGACTGGGATTATGAGCTGGCTGATATTGTAACCTCCTACTGGAGTAATTTTATGAAGACCGGCAACCCGAACGGCGAAGGCCTGCCTGAGTGGGTGAACTCGAATTCTGAGCATCTTGCATATATGGATCTTGGCGATGAAGATACGATTGGCAGCGTTACTTATATGGATTCTCTGAAGCAGATGGCAGCTGAATTTTATGCTCCGAATTATGGCTTCTGATGAATAGAGGTTCTGGTAACGACAGAACCTGACGGGATGAAAATCTGAAATTTGAACTCGTTGACACTGCACCAGCAATCAAATTTATGGAGGTAAGAAGTATGAAGAAACACTTGAAGAAAATGTTATGCGTGGCAACAGCTTGTATGTTGATTCCTACTACACCGGTATTCGCCAGCGGCGCTATCGTTGAAAATCCGGCAGCAGCAAAAACCCAGCCTGTCGTTGAAGTGGAAGGCGGTAAGCTGATTGGCTTTACACGCAATGACACGTACTGTTTCTGGGGCGTGGACTACGCTTATGCAGATCGTTTTGAACAGCCGCAGAAGGTAGAGCCGTGGGAGGGCTATCAGTTTGCACAGAGCTATGGCACAATTTCCCTCATTCCGGATCAGACGGCAGTCGGCGCGGATGAGTTTGTATGGCCGCATCGTTACTGGACACAGAGCGATCATTGCCAGAACTTGAATATCTGGACACAGGATCTGAACGCTGATGCAAAGAAGCCGGTTATCGTGTTCTTCCATGGAGGCGGACACACCAACGGTTCCTCCATCGAGTCTACTGCTTACGACGGACAGGCGTTGTCTGAGTATGGCGATGTGGTTGTCGTTACTGTGAACCATCGTCTGAATGCAATCGGTTATCTGGATCTGTCTTCCTTTGGCGAAGAGTATGCAGGCAGCGGAAACCTTGGCGCAGCTGACCTGGCAGCCTCCCTGCAGTGGATTCATGATAATATTGCACAGTTTGGCGGCGATCCGGAAAATGTAATGATTTTCGGACAATCCGGCGGCGGCAGCAAGGTTGCTACTATGATGCGTCAGCCAGCAGCGGAAGGCCTGTTCCATGCAGCTGGTATGATCTCCGGCGGCAGCGCGAATATTTCTGATAATACAAATGCAAAACTGCTTGGTGAGAAGACGGTTGAATTACTTGGTCTGACTGCTGAGACGATCGATGAGATCAAAACGATTGATTATCGCACACTGCTCGCAGCAGGTAATCAGGCCCGCGAAGAGCTGAAAGAAGAAGGTATCAATGTAAACTGGGGTCCGACTGCTGATGGCGTAGTTGTTATGGATGAGTTTGTAACGACTGGTATTCCGGTTATCGTTTCCGGCGTATTCTCAGAGAATACGGTTGCTTCCTACAAGTACGGCGATTTCCGTCATCATGAGTGGGATGAAGCTGAGACGGCTGAAAAACTCGAAGAGCGTTTTGGCGACAAGGCAGAGGCACTTCTGGCTGAGTTCAACAAGCTTTATCCGGAAATGGAAGACCGCGAGCTGTATTTCTACAACAATACGATGAGCAGTAAGTGGGATACTGCAACAGCCCTTACCGAAGCTGGCGATACGGTTTATCTGTATGAGTTCGATTATGAAGCACCGGTAAACGGCGGTATCACTGCTTTCCACTGTGAAGACCTTGCTTTCATTTTCCGCAACATGGATGAGCCTATGGTAAATATCGCTTACGGTTCAGATCCGGCTGCATATACCGTACAGGATGCGATCGCAAGTGCATTTATTGCTCTGGCGAAGACAGGTACTCCGAGTACAGAGGAACTGCCTTGGGATGCATACGAAATCGGAAGCCATAACTTAATGAAATTCAACACGGAAAGTAAATGTGTTGATCACGATACAACTGCTTATACCGAGATTCTGAATGCAGAATAAAAATAAGAATTAAGAAAGAACCGGGCAACCGGCACGGAGCCGCTGCAACACAGACGGGAAATCGTCTATGGAGCAGCGGCTCCGTTTTTGCGTTTGGTTCTCTGGTATTCCTGCGGCGAGATCCCAAGTGATTTATGAAACACGTGGGAAAAATAGGAAGGCGTGCTGTAACCGGTCTGTTCAGCAACCTGCTGGATCGGAAGCCCTTTTTCAAGAAGGCGGCACGCTTTTTCAGTTCGGATTTCAGCCAGATATTTCCGGGCAGTCTGTCCGAGGTCTTTTTTCAAAATGTCGTTCATTCGGTTGATGCTGAGTCCTGCAATATCCGCAATCATCTCCACGCTCAGAAGAGGATTGCTGTAGTTCTGGTGGATATAGTCCATGACGCGCATGGTCATGTCAGAATAGACCGGATGAATGAATTCTCTGATAAGAATAATTTTGCTTTTGATCCAGCGAATAATCCTTTTTGCAGAAAGCAAATAGAACGTTTCTTCATCGTAAAGATCAAATGGCTGGCCATTTTTCCGTAACTGTTTATTTATTGCATGGAGGATATGACACGTCATTCGGATAAAGCTGTCGAAATCCTGCTGATGCAGAAGCGGTTTATAAATGGAAGACAGAAACTCGTCAAGATCGTTGATTTCAGTATCCCATATGGAGTCAGCCATTTTCAGCAGTGCCTCCATATGCGTTTTTGGTATCTTCTGCGGCGGGTCGAATAAATCTGCGTAAAGCACGCATTGAGGCCCTTCAAAATAGCGCTGTTTAGACAGATATTTCAGTTCCTCATACCGTTTTCGGCAGTCCATGATGGTTTCTACTTTTCCGCACAGGTAGACGGAAAAGTTTTCTGATTCGTGTTCCCGCAGGAAGGAGGCGGCTACCAGAGCGCTTTTTTCAGAGTCCTTCCGGTCGTCTGTAATTGCAATCCAGATAAAACGTTCTGCCCGGATCAGATAAGTCAATTCCGGAATCTGCGCAGAAAGCTGAGGAAAGATGCGGTTGTACTGTGCTTCTTTGACCTGACAATCCGATTGCAGCGCGATCTGTTCAGGGATGTGATCCTGTTCAATGATAAAAAAGAAAGCGCTGCCCTTGCACAGTTTCCGGTCCGGGTAGCCTTCTGATTCCAGTTCGTTTACGGACATGCGAAAACAGGTGGTAAGGCTACTTTTGATCTGCTGATGTGCATTTTGCATCTTTTCGCTAAAGTGGTCACGGATCGTTTTCAGCTTTGCAGCCAGAATATCGCGTGTGAGCTCTTGCTTGAGCAGATATCCGTGTACTTTTAAATCAACGGCAGCCCTTGCATAATCAAACTCATCATAGCTGGAAAGAAATATGATTTCTGTATCAGGGGTCTTCTGTTTTACAAGTCTGGCCAGTTCACGGCCGTCAATACCCGGCATCTGGACGTCTGTGATAATCAGGTCCGGGTGATACTGTTCATACAGCTCCATTCCTTCAATTCCATCTGTGGCAGTGCCGATCAGAGAAAAGCCAAGTTCTTCCCAGTTTACCAGATTGGAAAAATGGTTGAGCGCGTATCGGTTGTCATCGACCAGTAATACCTTTAAGAACATTTGAGATCCTCTCTTCCTTGCTGTGTGTTAATTGGGAATGACATTTTTCAATCGTTTTGTTGTGGCGTAATATGTACCAGATAGATTATACAATATCGGAGGAAGATTTGGCAAGGGTTGGTGATATGTGTCACTGAAGTAGACGCCGGAGGGGAAGAAAAAAGGAGTGTGATGGATTGGTTTTTTGGACGACAGGGGGATTTATTGAGTTAATATGGCGTTTTAATAAAAAATGCTTGACAAACTTGTGAGTAAATAATATTATATGAAATATAATATAGAACAAAAAATAATATTATAAATTATTAAGGAGATAATGTAATGGTATTCAACACGGGAGCAGCTCTTCTGGATGCCATTGTTCTGTCCGTTGTGTCGCGGGAACCGGAGGGGACATACGGCTATCGGATTACGCAGGAGGTACGCAGTGTGCTGGATGTATCGGAATCCACGTTGTATCCGGTGCTGCGCAGGCTGCAAAAGGATGCGTGTCTGACAGCGTATGACCAGGAGTACGGAGGCAGGAACCGCAGATATTATAAAGTGACAGAACAAGGAGTCGTACAGTTGAATCTTTATCGGGAAGAATGGGAGATTTATTCCTCCAAGATTTCAATGATACTCCGGGGAGGCAGTAGTTATGAATAGGGAAAGTTTTTTGCGTGAGCTTGCGTTTCTTCTTTCGGATTTGGAGGAGGATGAGCGGGAGGAAGCGTTGCAGTATTACAAGGATTACTTTGATGAGGTTGGATCAGAGCATGAAGCGGAGATTCTTGTGCATATCGGCAGCCCGGAAAAGGTAGCAGCTGAACTGAAGAACAGTTTAAGAGGCGGGGGTGAAGGCGGAGAATACACAGAGCGGGGATATTATGATGAGCGCTTTGACGAGTATCACCGTGTGCCGGATCATTATGCTAAAATCATGAAACACAAAAAAAGAAATGAAAAAAAGAAATCCAGGAAAGAAAAGTCAGAAGAAGAACGCCGTAACGGTTTGCTTTTTCTCCTGTTGTTTCTGTTTTTCGGGATTTCTCTGGCAGGGAGGATTATTTCAGCAGGTTTTTCCGTGATTACAGCAATTTTGGGCGGAGTGTTTGGTCTTGTGGCTGGTCTGTTCGGTCTTTTGGCCAGTGGTTTTGCGGCAGTGATCGGTCTTTTGGTGGGCGGTGTGACGATGGTATTGGATGGAATACGAAATCTGAGTCAGTTACCGACCGGGCTGATGGGACTTTGCTTTGGATTTTTGATGCTGGCAGCTGCCATGCTGATTGCGTTGCTTACCAAATGGGGCTGGACGACAGTCATGCCGTGGCTGTTGCATTTCTGGTTGGATATGTTTCGCAAATGCTGGAATTGGTTGTGCCAGTTGGCGCATAAGATTTTTGGTGGAGGAGGCGCAGAAGAATGAAAAAAACAACGAAACGGCTGTTGCTCGCAGCACTGTTTTTGGGCGTGATTGGAATATCGTTTGGAATTGTCAGCTTGTGCAGTGGATTTCGCGCGGATGACTTCCGAAAGGCAATGGAAAATGGAAGTTTTCAGAGCGCAGGCGGTGATCTGATCGGCCATGCGGGTGTGATTGCTTCCGGTGTGGTAGATCGTACTTCCGATTTTGATGAAACGTATACGGGGATCGATTCCATTCGGCTGGATGTGGGCGTGGCAGAATGCACGTTTTATGAGAGTACAGACGAGACCTGGCGAATAAAGGGATATGAGCTTCCGTCCGGATTTACGAGTAAACAAAGAGGCGGTACGTTAAAAGTGGAATGTAAAAAAGCTTTTTGGAGCTTTTTTGGTGTGAACCGTGGAGCAAAGCTTGAAATATGGATACCGAAGGAGCAGTGTTTAAAAGAAGCGCGGCTTGAGATTGGTGTCGGCAGTCTGACTTCCGCAGGGGCAGTTCTTGCGTGCGACCGCCTGGATGTGGACTGTGGTGTCGGAAGCTGTGAGCTATTGGCCGATGTACGAAAATCTGCTGATATCAAGGGCGGTGTCGGAAGTGTGACATTGACGTTGATTGGCCAGGAATATGATTTTAACTACGAGCTCGATTGTGGAATTGGTGAAATTGAAATCGGTGAAAAGGATTATTCTGGTTTTGGGAAGGATACAAAGCTGGATCATGGAGCAGATAAAAATGTAGATATTGACTGCGGAATTGGTTCTGTGGAAATTTTATTTGAAAAAGAAACGGAAACGCAAAGTCAATCGTTTTGAGTCAGTAATATGATAAATTTAAAAATAGAATGTGCAGGAGGAATGCGAGATGAAGAAGCTATACAGGTCAAACAGTGACCGGAAAATTTGCGGTGTATGCGGCGGGATTGGAGAGTACTTTGGAATTGATTCTACCATTGTGCGTTTGATTTTTCTTGTTTTTGGGCTTGTATCAGTAGGTGTGGTCTTCTATTTGTTGGCAGCACTGATTATGCCGATGGAATTGTAGGCGACAGTGATATACTCAGATCAATGTGTGTTTTGGAATGAAAATTTTTGTGGTGTGAATATTTATTTCGGAACAGGCTATACTCTGGATATGAATGATATGGAAGGAGTATGAGGTGCTCATGGCAGAAAATAAGACAGAAAAAAAAGAAAAGAAATTGAACTGGGAGGCGCTCAGCCCGGATGATCAAATGAAATATGAGATTGCAGAGGAACTGGGCCTCCTGGAAAAGGTAAGAGAGCAGGGCTGGAAATCGCTTTCTGCAAAAGAGACGGGGCGGATTGGCGGCCTGATGACGAAGAAAAAGAGGGAACGAAAGGATTCCTGTGTATGAAGAATCTGAACGAGGATATAAAAAGTGGAACTTTTCGGCCGGTTTATCTTTTGTACGGTGAGGAAACATATCTGAAAAACCAGTATAAAAACCGGCTGAAAAATGCAATTCTCCAGGAAGGAGATACGATGAACTTTTCCCTGTATCAGGGAAAAGGTATTTCAGCAAGGCAGATTATCGACCAGGCGGAGACTCTGCCTTTTTTTGCTGCGCGCCGGTTGATTTTGATAGAGCAGAGCGGCTTTTTTAAGAATGCATGTCCGGAGCTTGCGGAATATCTTCCTTCTCTTCCGGAGGAGACTATTCTTATTTTTGTAGAGGATGAAGTGGACAAACGCGGCAAAATGTTTAAGGCAGTCAAGCAGAAGGGGCGGATTGCAGAGCTGGGGCGCCAGGATGGACGCACGTTGCAGGCTTGGATTCTTGGAATGCTGAAACGGGAGCAGAAAAATATCACTGGAGATGCCCTTCGGCTGTTTCTGGAGATGGCTGGTGACGATATGGAACATATTGCGAATGAGTTGGAAAAACTTTTGTGTTTTACATATGGGAAAGATGTGATTGAGACCCAGGATGTGCAGGAAATCTGTACCGTTACGACAGAAAGCCGGATTTTTGATATGATCCGTGCGTTGGCGGATCAGCGGCAGAAAGAAGCGTTGGATCTGTATTATGATCTGCTTTCTTTAAAAGAACCGCCGATGAGAATTCTGTTTTTAATTGCGCGGCAGTTTAACCAGATGTTGCAGCTGAAAGATCTGCGGGAGCAGGGGTTTGACGGCGGAACGGCGGCTTCGCGTGCAGGGCTTGCGCCATTTATTGCAAAACGCAGTCTCGCACAGGCGGAGCGATTCGAAAAAAAGGAACTGCTGCAGGCTGTACAGGACTGCGTATCTGCCGAAGAGGCGGTGAAAACCGGTCGGCTCGGAGACCGACTGGCGGTGGAAATGCTAATTGTTAAATACAGCAGCTCCAGCCAGGTTTTGTAAAGAAAGCTGGTAGCCGCTAGTTTGTATACAGGATTGCACAAATCCACAGATTCAGGAGAAACAGATGTGGATTCAGAGTACATACTGGTACATACATATAAAGTGACAGATGCTTCCTCCCATGACAAACAGATGAAAGATTTCATGGGAGCCGAAGTTTTTGTGCAGCTCATTGAATACCGGAAGCTTCAGCGCGTAGATCACACCGCCGACTGTGTAGAGGATGCCTCCTGCGAGCAGCCAGGCAAAGGCGGGAGCAGACAGTCTGGTCAGAAGCTGGCCAAACACAGACAGGCAGGCCCATCCCATTGCAATATATAAAATAGAAGAGAACCATTTCGGACAGGTGATCCAGAGTGCCTTGATCAGCATTCCGGCTGCAGCGATTGCCCAGACGGTGACAAGCAGTGTCTGCCCCTGTCTTGGTTCAAGTACGAGGAGGCATACCGGGGTATAAGATCCTGCAATCAGGACAAAGATCATCATATGATCAATTTTACGAAACACTTTTAACGGGCGTCCACTCAGATTTACGGAATGATACAGTGTGCTTGCACCATAAAGCAGTATCATACTTGTCATAAATACGGCCATGGCGATGACGCCTGTACTGTCTGTGTCGAGGGCGGCTTTTACCAGCATCGGAGCAGAGGCAGCAGCAGCCAGCATCATGCCGATAAAATGAGTAATTGCACTTCCTGGTTCACGAATTGTAATAGTCAATTAGAACACCTCCAAATTCAAACTTGGAAACGTTAATAGAGGGTGAATGGCCCCTGGAAAAAGTATAAAAATGGGGTTCCGACGCAAACAAGTCCCCCCTTATTTTTACATTTTTCCATGTGACTGACTTTGATGAAACGTTTCGCAAGTAGTAAAAAATTATGAAATGATTGGTTGATATTTATAATATAGTTTTTAAAACTACAATGAGTGTATATGAATACTATCATATGAAAAAAGGAGTGTCAAGGAGGATTTGAGAAAATTTATTTCTGAGCATTCTCACAGTCGAAAAAGGTCGAAATATTACAGAATATAGCGAATTTGATAACAAATATAAAAACTAAGTTCTTTTTTTGATGAATTTCACGAAAACAGTTTGCAGTATGTCTTTTCGTTTGACAAGCGTCTGTGAAATTGCTAAAATTTAAATACGTAGTGTTATCCGATATAGGTCTGGAAAGATGGTTCAGATGTTTCTACCGCACGCCGTTCAGTTGCGACTATTGGGTGTATGCAAAGAGCGTCTGCAGATATACGGTATTGTATATCTGCTTTTTATAACTTTCGGTGCTTTTTTAGCTCCGGATATTATTTAGGATCACATCTTTTGTCCGTGCCGCATTTTGAGGCTGACACCACTGGTATTTCACTAACATTTCATCAAAAAAGGAGAAGAGAAATGAAAAAAAGTGTTAAGTTGTTTCTGGCAGTTGCTATGATTCTTACCTTTGGCATGTTCACAAGCTTTGCCAGCAGTGCGGAAGAGACAGTAAAAGCAGGCTTTATTTTTCTGCATGACGAGAATTCCACCTATGACCTGAACTTTATCAATGCTGCAAAGGAAGCATGTGAAAAGATGGGCATTGAGGCTGTCATGAAGACTGGTATCCCGGAGGGACAGGAGTGCTACGAAGCAGCGTGTGAGCTGGCTGATGCAGGCTGCAATTTCGTATTTGCAGACAGCTTTGGTCATGAGGACTATATGATTGAGGCAGCAAGAGAGTTCCCGGATGTTCAGTTCTGCCATGCAACTGGTACAAAGGCACATACGGAAGAGCTTGACAATTTCCATAATGCGTTTGCATCTATTTACGAGGGCCGTTACCTGGCTGGTATTGCAGCTGGTCTGAAGCTGAACGAGATGATCGCAAACGGTGAGATTACGGAAGATCAGGCTAAGATGGGATATATTGGCGCTTATACATACGCAGAGGTAATTTCCGGTTATACTTCTTTCTTCCTTGGCGCACGTTCTGTTTGCCCGAGCGTTACGATGGAAGTAACCTTTACAGGTTCTTGGTATGATGAGACGGCTGAAAAAGAAGGCGCAAACAAACTGATCGAGGACGGTTGTGTTTTGATCAGCCAGCATGCGGATTCTATGGGTGCTCCGACTGCATGTGAAACTGCCGGTGTGCCGAATGTTTCCTACAACGGAAGTACAGCAAGCGCCTGCCCGAATACCTTCATCGTATCTTCCAGAATCAACTGGGAGCCGTACTTTGAGTATGCAATGGGTTGTGTGGCAAGCGGCGAAGCAATCGCAGCAGACTGGACAGGAGATATCTCCACAGGTTCTGTTGTTCTGACTGAGTTCGGCAGTGCAATCGCAGAGGGTACAGAGGAGGCTGTTGCAGCGGCTTCTGAAGAGCTGGTAGCAGGAAACCTTCATGTGTTTGATACAGCAACCTTTACTGTAGAGGGCGAGAAGCTTGAGAGCTATATGGCAGATGTTGATACAGATCCTGAATATGAGAAGGATCACGAAGTAATCGTAGACGGTTACTTTAATGAGTCTGGAGAAGGACTGCGTTCCGCTCCGTACTTTGATCTTCAGATCGATGGTATTACACTTCTGGATACTGCATTCTAATCTGAGAAGAATACGCATACAGCGGTGCAGCGATTCTCGCTGCACCGTATTTTTTACTCGTTACAGGAAACAGAGAAAAAGGAGGATGAACAGGTGGGAGGCAAAACGGCTGCGGTGACAATGAAAAATATCACCAAAAAGTTTGGCTCTGTAGTTGCCAGCGATAAGGTCTGTCTGGATATTTATAAAGGTGAGATCCTGTCTCTGCTTGGAGAAAACGGCAGCGGGAAAACGACACTGATGAATATGCTTTCCGGTATTTACTTTCCGGATGAGGGACAGATTTTTATTAATGGAAATGAGACGGTAATCCGCTCGCCCAAGGATGCTTATGCGCTGGGAATTGGAATGGTGCATCAGCATTTTAAGCTGATCGATGTGCTGACTGCAGCAGAAAATATTGTGCTGGGACTGAAAGGGAAGCTGAATCTGAAAGAGGCATCCGAAAAAATTCAGGAAATATGCCAGAAATACGGATTTGAGGTGGACCCGCAGCAGAAGGTTTACAATATGTCCGTATCACAGAAACAGACGGTGGAGATTATCAAAGTTTTGTATCGCGGCGCGGATATCTTGATTCTGGATGAACCGACGGCGGTACTTACGCCGCAGGAGACGGAGAAGCTGTTTTCAGTGCTGCGCAACATGCGGGACGATGGGAAGGCAATTGTGATTATCACGCACAAGATGCATGAGGTGGAGAGCCTGTCAGACCGTGTTGCAGTTCTGCGCCGCGGCTGTTTTATTGGCGATATGATGACAAAGGACACGAATGCCGCTGAAATGACGAACATGATGGTGGGTCATAAAGTGTCGCTCAATATTACGAGACCGGAGCCGGTGAATCCGAGCACCAGACTTGAGGTGCAGGGACTTACAGTGCGCAGCGAGGACGGTATCGTAAAGCTGAAGGATGTCTCGTTTACAGCGAACAGCGGTGAGATTCTGGGTATTGCAGGGATTTCCGGCTGCGGGCAGAAAGAGCTTCTGGAAGCAATCGCTGGATTGCAGCCCACAGAGAGTGGAAGCATCTGTTATATCGGGGAAGATGGCACGCGGGAAGAGCTGATCGGAAAAGACCCGCAGAAGATTCTCGATATGGGTGTGGCGCTTTCGTTTGTTCCGGAAGACCGTCTCGGAATGGGATTGGTCGGGGATATGGATCTTGCAGACAATATGATGCTGCGTTCGTTCCGGAAAGGGCACTCAGTGTTCACAGATCGCAAGGAGCCAAGACATCTTGCGGAGACGGTGGTGGATGAACTGGAAGTTGTGACACCTGGCATTTCCACGCCGGTCAGGAGGCTGTCCGGAGGAAATGTACAGAAAGTGCTGGTAGGCCGTGAAATTTCGTCTTCACCGACGGTTCTGATGACAGCGTACGCGGTGCGCGGTCTGGATATTAATTCTTCGTATACGATTTACAATCTGATCAATGCGCAGAAGGAAAAAGGTGTAGCAGTGATTTTCGTCGGCGAGGATCTGGATGTACTTCTGGAACTCTGTGACCGGATTCTGGTTCTTTGCGGCGGTCAGGTCAGCGGGATTGTAGATGGCAGGACAACCGATAAAAATACGGTCGGAATGATGATGACGCGCGTGGGAGGTGCAGGCCATGAAAAATAAACACAGAGATCCGTTGTTCCATATCGTAAAACGTGATGCAATATCGTGGCAGAAATCACTGGGGATTCGCCTGCTGGCTATTGTGGCAGCCCTGGTGGTCTGTGCTGTGGTGACGACAGTGCTCACTGGTATCAATCCGATTCAGGTGTACACGTCTATTTTTGTAGGTGCGTTCGGAACTGTGCGTAAGACGTGGATTACATTTCAAAATGTGGCCATTCTGTTGTTGATTGCACTTGCTCTGACGCCGGCGTTTCGCATGCGCTTCTGGAATATCGGAGGGGAAGGCCAGGTGCTGGTCGGAGGTCTGGCGGCCGCAGCGTGTATGATCTGTCTGGCAGGTAAGGTACCGCATGCGGCGGTGATTGCTCTGATGGTTGTGTGCAGCCTGGGAGCCGGAGCAATCTGGGGCCTGATTCCGGCATTTTTTAAAGCAAAGTGGAATACAAATGAAACGCTTTCCACGCTGATGATGAACTATATTGCGACGCAGCTGGTGGCTTTTTATACGATTGTTTGGGAAATGCCGAAGGGCTCGGGAAAGATCGGAATTATCAACCAGAAGACGAATATCGGCTGGCTGCCGGAGGTGGCTGGTTCTAAATATCTGCTCAGCATTATTGTTGCACTTGTAGTCACGGTTCTGATGTATGTTTATCTGAATTACAGCAAACAGGGCTATGAAATTTCGGTGGTTGGGGAGAGCGAACGCACGGCGCGTTACGTCGGAATTAAGGTGGAGCGGATCATTATGCGTACCATGCTGTTATCCGGAGCAATCTGCGGTCTGGTCGGCCTGCTTTTGGTTGGTGGAATCAACCACACTGTCACAACTACTGTGGCAAATGGACAGGGCTTTACGGCTGTTATGGTTTCCTGGATGGCAAAATTCAATCCGTTTACGATGATTCTCACCAGTTTCCTGATTATTTTCCTGAACAGGGGGGCCAGTGAAATTTCGACAAGCTTTGGCCTGAACCAGTCATTTTCAGATATTCTGACAGGCATTATTTTATTCTTTATCATTGGATGTGAGTTTTTTATTGCATATAAGATTCATTTCCGTAAGAAGCTGGAAGGGAGTGTGAAGGCAGATGATTAATCTTGTGGCATTTATACCGAGAGCAGTGGTGCAGGGGATTCCGCTTTTGTTTGGAAGTACCGGGGAAATTCTGACCGAAAAATCCGGCAATCTGAACCTGGGAATCCCGGGCGTAATGTATGTGGGCGCCATCGGCGGTGTAATCGGTTCCTTTTTCTATGAGCAGTCCCTGGCTGATCCGGCGGACATGAATGGATTTCTGGCGCTTTTGATACCGATTGTATGCTGCCTGTTCGCGTCTCTTTGCATGGGGCTTCTGTACTGTTTCCTGACTGTTACACTGCGGGCAAACCAGAATGTGACAGGCCTTGCCATGACGACGTTCGGCGTTGGGTTTGGAAACTTTTTTGGAGGTTCTCTGATTAAATTGTCGGGCAGCGATGTACCGTCAATCGCTCTTTCGGCGACCAGCAATTATTTCAGCAAATCTCTTCCGTTTGCAGGGGAAATGGGATGGTTTGGGAAAATTTTTCTGTCCTATGGATTTCTGGCTTATGTGGCGATCCTCATTGCAATCGTATGCGCTTATGTGCTGAATCACACGCGTGTCGGCCTGCACCTGCGGGGAGTCGGCGAGAATCCGGGTACGGCGGATGCGGCGGGAATCAACGTAACAAAGTATAAATATGCATCTACCTGCATTGGCTGTATGATCGCAGGTCTGGGCGGTCTGTATTATGTCATGGATTACGCGTGCGGCGTCTGGTCAAACGATGCATTCGGCGACCGTGGCTGGCTGGCGATTGCGCTGGTTATCTTTACGATCTGGCGTCCAGTAGTGGGAATTTTCTCCTCGATCTTTTTTGGAGGACTGTATATCCTGTATCTGTATATTCCAACCGGAATGGAACATATGGAGCTTCAGGAGATCTACAAGATGATCCCGTATATTGTTACGCTGGTGGTGCTTGTTCTTACGAGCATGCGCAATAAGCGGGAGAATCAGCCGCCGTTTTCGCTTGGACAATCGTATTTCAGAGAAGAACGGTAAAAGACAAAATATAAGAGAACATAAAAAAATAGAAATAAAATATTAGGGCTCCTGGCTTGTATGGTCGACCTCGACCGTGCATGCCAGGAGCTTTTGGTGTATAAAAAACTTGTTTAAAACTGCTTTTTGCGTTCCTTGTAAAAATTGGTAAAATCTGGTAATATAATCCAATATACAAATGAGAATGGCGGATTTTGTTTCGCTCAGGTACGAAAGAGACGGGATTTTTATGAAAAGACAGTATTCGGAGCAGAATGTATATGAGGCCTTGCATGAACGGTTTCGATTTATTTTCGAAGAGTTTGACAATGTGTACGTGTCATTTTCCGGTGGAAAGGACAGCGGTTTACTTTTGAATCTGATGCTTGATTACCGCCGAAGGCACTATCCGGAAAAAGTAGTTGGCGTGTTTCATCAGGATTTTGAAGCGCAGTATTCTGTAACTACAGAGTATGTCGAGCGGACGATGGAACGGATTAAGAAGGAGGCAGAGCTTTACTGGGTATGTCTGCCCATGGCGACGCGGACCGCGTTGGGGAGTTATGAGATGTACTGGTATCCCTGGGACGATAAGAAAAAGGATGCCTGGGTGCGGCCTATGCCGGATAAAGATTATGTGATTCGGCTGGAAAATAATCCAATTACGACTTACCATTATAAAATGCATCAGGAAGATCTGGCAAAGCAATTTGGGCGATGGTACCGTTTGGCACATGGAGGGAAAAAGACAGTATGCCTGCTGGGAATGCGGGCCGATGAGTCTTTGCAGCGTTACAGTGGTTTTGTAAACAAAAAGTACGGATACAAAGATCAGTGCTGGATCAGCCGGCAGTTTAAGGATGTCTGGTGTGCTTCGCCGCTGTACGACTGGTCTGCAAACGATATCTGGCATGCAAATTATGTGTTTGGATATGATTATAACCGGCTGTACGACCTATACTATATGGCAGGGCTGAAAGTCTCTCAGATGCGTGTGGCTTCCCCGTTTAATGATTATTCGAGGGATTCGCTGAATTTGTACCGGGTGATTGACCCCAAAATATGGGTAAAGCTGGTCGGTCGTGTCAAGGGCGCTAATTTTGCAAGTATCTATGGAAAAACAAAGGCCATGGGCTATCGGAATATTACGCTGCCGGAAGGGTACACCTGGAAGGAGTATACGGTTTTTCTGCTGGATACACTTCCGGCAAGGTTGCGGAACAACTATGTCAAAAAGTTTAACACTTCCATTCGGTTCTGGCACGAGACGGGAGGCGGGTTGGATGAAGATACCATAAAGGAACTGGAAGAGCGAGGCTACAATATCCAGAGAAACGGTGTCTCAAACTATACGCTGAACAAAAAATCACGTGTGATATTCAGGGGGAAAATTCCGGACGATACCGATGATATTAAGTCCAGTAAAGACATTCCGAGCTGGAAAAGAATGTGTTACTGTATTTTGAAAAACGACCATATCTGCCGGTTCATGGGATTTGGCATGGATCGGGAACAGCAAAGAAGGATTGATTATATCCGAAAAGAGTACAAAAGCGTGGAGGAGATGGAGCATGGAGTATAAAAGCCCGGTATACAATGTTGTAGCGGTTCCGATCGAGAAGATCAAACCGAATACGTATAATCCGAATGCGGTAGCGCCGCCCGAGATGAAGCTGCTGTATGAGAGCATTCGCATTGACGGATATACCATGCCAATCGTCTGCTATCACAATCGGGATGAGGATTGCTACGTGATTGTGGATGGATTTCACCGATACCGGATTATGCTGGAACATCAGGATATTTATGAGCGGGAACAGGGCCTGCTGCCGGTCTCTGTGATCGACAAGCCCCTGGACCGCAGAATGGCCAGTACCATCCGTCACAATCGTGCGCGCGGCAGTCACAATGTGGATCTGATGAGTAATATTGTCAAGGAGCTGCATGAGCTGGGCCGATCGGATGCGTGGATTTCCAAGCATCTCGGAATGGACACGGATGAGATTTTAAGGCTTAAACAGATTACAGGTCTGGTGGCGCTGTTTAAAGATGTCGGATTTGGGAAGGCATGGAGACCGGTCGAAGACCTGGAAAAAGAGGAGATGCCAACATGAAACAGAAGGACGTTATTACAAGAGAACAGCAAAGAACAGAAGATACCTGGGATTTGACAGATCTTTATACGACAGATGAGGCGTATCAGGAAGCAAAAGAACGTCTCGAAAAAATGACACAGGAGCTTACTTCCTTGCAGGGGACGCTGGAGGCAGGAGCGGAGCAGCTTTTGCAGGCGCTCTGTCTGTATGAGCAGGCGATGGAGGTCTTTGAAGCGCTGCATGTTTACGCCAATCAGAGATATCATCAGGATACGACGAATGCAAAATATCAGAAGATGAGCGGGGAAATGCAGGTTGCGGGGGCAAATCTGATGCAGGCAGTGTCATGGCTGGAACCCGAGCTGCTCGCAATTTTGCAGGACAGGATGGATGCATATTTTGCTGAGAATCCGGAGTATATACAAAAAGATGGCACTTTGTGCCGGAATCTGGAATTTTACCGCCGCTTTATCGGGCAGATTACAAGAAAACGGGAGCATGTGCAGGGGGTACAAGAAGAAGCGATGCTGGCGCGTGCTTCGGAGCTTGGAGAGGCTCCGTCAAATGTGTATGCGATGTTTCAAAATGCGGACATTCGTTTTCCGGAAGTGGAAGATGGAGAGGGAAAAAAACTGCCCCTTACGGTGGGGAATTTCGTGGCATATGAGCAGAGCCAGGACAGAGTTCTGCGCAGACATGCATTTGAAACACTGTATTCCGTATACGGACAGTTTATCAACAGCATAGGGGCACTGTACTATGCCAATCTGAAGCAGGCGGATTTTTTCGCAAAAGAACATCATTATACGGGGGCTATGGAGGCAGCGCTGGATGAGACTGCAATTCCGGTATCAGTTTACAAAAATCTGATTCAGGCCATGAATGAGCGCCTTCCGCTTTTGCACCGTTATGTCAGGTTGCGCAAAAAACTGCTGGGTGTTGAGGAACTTCACATGTACGATGTGTATGTACCGCTGGTAAAGTGTCCGGAAAAGCCGTATTCTTTTGAGGATGCAAAGCGCATGGTTAAACAGGGCCTGGCACCTCTCGGAGAAGCATATCTGGCGCTTTTGCAGGAAGGTTTTGACCATCGCTGGATTGATGTGTATGAAAACCGTGGCAAACGTACCGGTGCGTATTCCTGGGGGAGTTATGGCTCACATCCGTACGTGCTTTTGAATTATCGTGAGAATCTGGACAATGTTTTTACTCTGGCGCACGAGATGGGGCATGCCCTGCATTCCTGGCATTCGAACCACGCGCAGCCCTACCTCTATGCCGGGTATCGGATTTTTGTGGCAGAGGTGGCTTCTACGTGCAACGAAGCTCTGCTCATCCATGATCTGCTGAAACGGTCTGACGATGCCGGTGAGCGCAGATATCTGATTAATCATTTTCTGGAACAGTTTAAATCCACGATGTACCGCCAGACGATGTTTGCAGAATTTGAGATGATGACGCATGGCATTGTGTCAGAGGGCGGCGTCCTGACGGCAGAGCAGATCTGTGAGATTTATTTGAACTTAAATAAAAAGTATTTCGGTGATGCTATGATTTCAGATCCGCAAATTGCGTATGAGTGGGCGCGTATTCCTCATTTTTATACGCCATTTTATGTATATCAGTACGCGACCGGGTTTGCGGCAGCGATTGCCATCAGCAGCAAGATTCTGAGAGGAGAACCAGGTATTGTAGAGAAGTACAAAAAGTTCCTGAGTGGCGGCAGCTCCATGGACCCGATTGATCTTTTAAGAATCTGTGGTGTTGATATGGCAACTTCGCAGCCGGTGCATGCAGCGCTTGATGTATTTGAGGAGTATTTGACAGAGTTGGAACACAGTGTTGCCTTTTAGTTCGCGGTTACAAATACAATTCCAAAAGCACCTGGGCCGATATGAGTTCCGATTGTAGAACCGATTTGCAGCATTTCGTTCATTTCAAAGCCTTCTTTTTGCATTTTTTTCTGCATGGTTTCGCAGTTGTCCGTGCCATAGGAATAAATCGGATAAATGGGAAATGAGGGATCTGCTCCGGTTTCCTGTAAATGTTTGAGGATTGCGGCAATGGCTTTGTTTTTTCCAAGGCATTTTCCGAGAATATCCACCTTCCCGGTTTCATTGATCGTAATAATTGGTTTGATGTTAGCCAGGTCTCCAATCGCGGCCGCAGTTTTACTGATGCGGCCGCCACGGCCGAGATATTCCAGGGTATCAAGGGCTGCCAGTACTTTTACGCGGGATTTGAGATTTTCGACTGCCTGTATGATTTCGTGAGCTGTGTAGCCTTTCTCCCGGAGTGTACATGCATAATCTGCCATGATTTTGATCGTGTAGGTGGCAGACAGGGAGTCAATCAGATAAATGGAATCATATTCCACCATATTTTTTGCCAGTACAGCGCTCTGATAAGTACCGCTGAGTGCTGAGGAAAGCAGAATGCAGATTAGTTCATCTCCTTTTTCCTTTACATCAGTAAAAATATCAAGAAAAGCCTGCGGCGAGGGCTGTGAGGTTGTAGGAAAATTGCCGCTTTCCTGCAGCAGTTCATAAAAACCGTCGCGACTTAAGTCATAGCCATCTGTGTAGGTCTGTTCACCAATGACAAAGCTGATTGGTACAAGCTCAAGATTTTTTGTTTTTGTTTCTGATACAGTGTAATCAGAAGCAGAGTCTATTAAGATTCGAATCATTTCCATACCTCCATTGCAGCATTTGCCAGCTGATTAAAAATAGAAATGGCCTGTTGTGCCGTTTCAGTACCTGTTTTATCAATTATGAGATCAATCATATCTAATATTTTTTGATGCTGTTTCTGATATGCGCCAAGCTGAGAGGGATTCAGCTGTACGAAAACCTGACGCCGGTCCGTCTCTGATCGCTCCCGGATAATGATTTCCTTTTGTTCCATGTTGTTTAATGTGCGGTTCATCTGTGACTTGAGCATGCGCGTCCGCTGGCAGAGCTGTGTCGCTGTCATTTTATTCTCGGGATGCTCTGTCATATTCCAGTAGAGAATGTTACAGATCAGCGCTTCATTGTAGGGCATATCGGGTACAAGCTTTTCATTGTTGACTCCGACAGAAAGGCGAAGCCAGGCCTTTAATAGTTCTTCGTTTTGATGTTCCATAAAAAATCTCCTGAAAAAGTTCACAATGTGAAAAGTTCACAGAGCATACTATCATTGAAGCAGGGAGTTGTCAAGCGATAAAAAGACTTGACAAACAAAGAACGGTTCGTTAAGATTAAAACCATCAGAAAAAAAGTGATGAGAAAGAGGAGTACGTGCTGCGCGCCAAAAGAGAGGACAGCTCACCGGCTGAAAGGCGGTCCAGGATGGCGGGTGCGGAAGGTAGCTTTTGAACTGAATAGCCGAAGCCGACAGGTGTGTAAGCCGTTCCGGGACTTCCCGTTACAGAAGGAAGAGATGCAGATATATTTGATAAAATACAGTAAATCTGCAAGAAAAGGTGGTACCGCGAGACATTCGCCCTTTGTATACTCACGTATACAGAGGGCTTTTTTGTGTGCTGTGCAGATGGAGCGAAGCGGAATCGAGGTAGCGCACGGCGTGCCAGAGAGGCCACCTGTCCGTAAAATCAATTAGGAGGAGAAACCATGAGCAAAGAACTTGCAAAAACCTATGATCCGAAAGGTCTTGAGGATCGTCTTTATCAGAAATGGCTTGATAAAAAATACTTCCATGCTGAGCCGAATCCGGACAAAAAACCATTCACGATCGTAATCCCGCCGCCAAACGTTACGGGACAGCTGCATATGGGCCATGCGCTGGACGAGACGATGCAGGATATCCTGATTCGTTTCAAGCGCATGCAAGGATATGAGACCCTGTGGCAGCCGGGAACAGACCATGCAGCGATTGCAACAGAAGTAAAGGTAACGGCAAAGCTGAAGGAGCAGGGTATAGACAAGGATGAGATCGGCCGGGAGGAATTTCTGAAACATGCCTGGGAATGGAAGGAAGAGTACGGCGGAAAGATTATTAACCAGCTGAAAAAACTCGGTGCATCCGCGGACTGGGACCGCGAGCGTTTTACGATGGATGAAGGCTGCTCCAAAGCAGTTCAGGAGGTATTTATCCGTCTGTATGAGAAAGGCTACATTTATAAAGGTTCCAGAATCATCAACTGGTGTCCGGTCTGTCAGACTTCTATCTCTGACGCAGAGGTAGAACATGTGGATCAGGATGGATTTTTCTGGCACATCAATTATCCGATTGTCGGGGAAGAAGGAAAATTTGTCGAGATCGCAACGACACGCCCGGAAACATTGCTTGGCGATACGGCTGTTGCAGTGAACCCGGAGGATGAGCGCTATCAGCATCTGATCGGAAAGATGTTGGAGCTGCCTCTGACCGGACGCCAAATTCCTGTGGTTGCAGACGCTTACGTAGATAAAGAGTTCGGAACCGGCTGTGTGAAGATCACGCCGGCGCATGACCCGAACGATTTTGAGGTAGGCAAGCGTCATAACCTGCCGGAAATTAATGTAATGAATGATGATGCCACGATCAATGAACTGGGCGGCAAATATGCGGGAATGGCACGTTACGAAGCTCGTAAGGCAATCGTAAAGGATTTGGAGGATCTGGGACTCCTTGTAAAGGTAGTTCCGCACAACCACAACGTGGGGACACATGACCGCTGTAAAACGACTGTGGAACCGATGATCAAACCGCAGTGGTTTGTGCGGATGGAAGAGATGGCGAAACCTGCGATTGAGGCAGTAAAGAACGGAACCCTGAAATTTGTCCCGGAACGTTTTGATAAAACCTATTTGCATTGGCTGGAAAATATCCGCGATTGGTGTATTTCCAGACAGCTTTGGTGGGGACACCGGATTCCGGCGTATTACTGTGACGAATGTGGAGAGACGGTTGTGGCGCGTGAAATGCCGAAGGTATGTCCGAAATGTGGCTGTACCCATCTGACGCAGGATGAAGATACGCTTGATACGTGGTTTTCTTCTGCACTCTGGCCGTTCTCGACGCTCGGCTGGCCGGAAAAGACGGCAGAGCTGGAATATTTCTATCCGACTGACGTGCTTGTGACTGGCTATGATATTATTTTCTTCTGGGTAATCCGTATGGTATTTTCTGCGCTGGAGCAGACCGGAGAGGTACCGTTCCACCATGTGCTGATTCACGGCCTGGTGCGTGATTCTCAGGGTCGCAAGATGAGCAAGTCACTTGGAAACGGAATTGATCCGCTGGAGATCATTGACCAGTATGGCGCAGACGCACTTCGTCTGACACTGATGACCGGAAATGCACCGGGCAACGACATGCGTTTCTATATGGAGCGTGTGGAGGCGTCCCGGAATTTTGCAAATAAAGTTTGGAATGCTTCCAGGTTTATCATGATGAATCTTGAAAAAGCCGAGGTTCCGTCCGAGATGGCTCTCCAGGCTCTGACGCAGGCAGACAAATGGATTCTTTCAAAGGTGAATACACTGGCCAAGGATGTCACAGACAATATGGAGAAATATGAGCTGGGCATTGCAGTGCAGAAGGTCTATGATTTTATCTGGGAGGAATTCTGCGACTGGTATATCGAGATGGTGAAGCCGCGACTGTATAATGATGAAGATACCACAAAGGCAGCAGCTCTCTGGACTTTAAAAACAGTTCTGACGAATGCGCTGAAACTGTTACATCCGTATATGCCATTTATTACAGAGGAGATATTCTGTACCCTGCAGCCGGAGGAAGAATCCATTATGATCTCCCTGTGGCCGGAATTCAAAACGGAATGGGATTTCACAGAGGATGAAACTGCAGTTGAGACAATCAAAGAGGCAGTGCGCGCGATCCGAAATGTTCGTACTGGGATGAATGTTCCGCCGAGTAAGAAGGCGCACGTATTTGTAGTTTCTGAAAATGATACAGTCCGCAGCATTTTTGAGAATGGAAAGGTGTTCTTTGCTACGCTTGGTTATGCCAGTGAAGTGCATGTACAGCCTGATAAAACGGATATCAGCGAGGATGCCGTATCAGCAGTGATTCCGGAGGCAGTTGTATACATGCCATTTGCAGAACTGGTAGATCTGGAAAAGGAACTTGCCCGCCTCAAAAAAGAAGAAGAACGTCTTGCCGGAGAACTTGACCGTGTCAATAAGATGCTGACCAATGAACGCTTTATCAGTAAGGCGCCACAGGCAAAGATTGATGAGGAGAAGGCAAAACTGGAAAAATACACGCAGATGATGGAGCAGGTGAAAGAGCGTCTCGTAAGCCTTGGCCAGTAACAGTCATCTGAATCAAAGAGATTAAAATTTTACAGAGGTTGTTGTAAAACGGACATTTGGACGCAGTTTGTCTGAAAAATGTATTTTGCAGCAACCTCTGTATTTTTTTAATTAGAGATTGATATTTAAAACAATATGTGATATATTAAAAAAGGAAACCAATTAGAATTCTATCAGGAAAGTCCAACTATCATTTCGTGAAAATTGTCCCCAAGCCTGTTCAAAAAATGAATATTATGCTATGATAAAAGGAGAAATTGATGCGTAAAACACAAAATATGTTACCGCTGAAGGAACTGAACCTTACAAGTCGTTTTCTGTTTGATGAGGTGATGGAAGATCCGCAGGTGCAGCAGATATTACCAGGCGCTTATGGATACTTCACTTCTGGAACCGGGGATTCCGAATTATAATGTACTGAATCAGACCTATTTGATCATGATTATGACGTTTGATTTGTTTGGTTATGGAAAATATCGCTATACGTTTGTGCCAAAATGCGAGGAAGTGGCAGATTGCAGGTTAAACGATGGTGCAGTACGGATTTTTTTGAATACCCGAGGCGTAAACAAGAAAGATGTATCAGAAGAGCTGGTACATTTGCTACATTATCTGGAACATACAACAGATGCGGAAGCAGAAAGTTCGGAAAGTGAACGGATACACCGCCTCCATGAGCGTGTACGTAAGGTAAAGTCCAGCGAAGAGATTGGAGTGAGATATATGCAGGCATGGGAAGAACGATATTATGAGAGGCAGGAAGCAAGAGAAAAGGGCATTGCCGAAGGTATTACGCAAGTAGTTCATGCGTTAATCGAGACCTATGTGGAGATGAAAATGACGCGAGAGGAAATAAAGCAGAAGTTAATACAAAAGCTGGAGCTGGAAGAGCAGGCAGCGGAGCAATATCTGGATACTTACCGAGACAGGTAAAGAAAATATGGAATGATTCATTTTTTAAAAACAGCAGGGTGTTGTAAAAGATTATTTTGATCTGGTTTACACCCCCTGCTGTTTCTAGTTCAAAAACGGTTGGGCGAACCTTTTTGTTCGTGCTGAATGGTATAGTGGTATGCTGCATGGCCGGGAACCTTCCGCAATATTACACATGAAATGATGGATGACTACTGTAATACAAAAAAGGGCAGCTGCAAAAATACAGATTTTGCAACTGCTCCTTTATGATACTAAGCCTGAGGAAGGCGGATTTTATCAAAATCATCCTTATGTACCAGAATCTCATATTCATGAGCTGATGCGGCAGGCTGTCCGGCGCTGCCGGTATTGCTACGAATCGTTCCGCGGCCTGCCCACTGGCCCATACGGTTTTTGACTTTGTATTTGTAACGAATGTGCGCCTGATCCAGGTAGTCACGAATTTCATTAAAACGCCGCAGGTCTGCGCCAAGGTAGACGCTTTTGGAATTAAAATGAGTAATCACGGTATAGCCTCCTTTCGTATAAATTTTTATTTC
The DNA here is from genome assembly GCA_003612585.1 of bacterium 1XD42-54. Taxonomy (GTDB): domain Bacteria; phylum Bacillota; class Clostridia; order Lachnospirales; family Lachnospiraceae; genus Choladousia. Next base: position 82,716 of record RAZH01000001.1, on the reverse strand, counting down.
AAATGAATTAAAATTCGTTCTTCCTAACATATCGCTGCTTAAGCAGCTACGCCCTTCGCTATCGCGAATGGCTGGAAGTTCTTTCAGAACTTCCGATAAGCTACGTTATAAATGCGGTAATGTAGACTCGCGAAAATGCGTTCGCATTTTTGCTCGTTAACATATCGCTGCTTAAGCAGCTACGCCCTTCGCTATTGCGAATGGCTGGAAGTTCTTTCAGAACTTCCGATAAGCTACGTTATAAATGCGGTAATGTAGACTCGCGAAAATGCGTTCGCATTTTTGCTCGTTAACATATCGCTGCTTAAGCAGCTACGCCCTTCGCTATTGCGAATGGCTGGAAGTTCTTTCAGAACTTCCGATAAGCTACGTTATAAATGCGGTAATGTAGACTCGCGAAAATGCGTTCGCATTTTTGCTCGTTAACATATCGCTGCTTAAGCAGCTACGCCCTTCGCTATCGCGAATGGCTGGAAGTTCTTTCAGAACTTCCGATATGTTACATTATATGTGATTATGGATGGTTTGTATAGATTGAGATTGTGAAGAATTGGTGTAGTTTTGCATTTTTAAGAATTGTTTATAGAATTTGGGCAGTTTTTGCAGTATACTTGACGGGTAATTATGCTGCTGAATTTCAGAGATAGAAGGAGAATGTATGCCTCTTCAGTTTATTATGGGAAATTCCGGGAGTGGGAAGTCCCATTTTTTATATCAGAGAATGATTGAAGAATCCATAAAAAATCCGGAAAGAAATTATATCGCCATTGTGCCGGAGCAGTTCACGATGCAGACGCAGAAAGAGCTGGTTTTATTACATCCGGATAAAGGGATTATGAATATTGATGTTTTAAGCTTTCGGCGACTGGCTCACCGTATTTTTGAAGAGTTGGGGCAGGATGGACGAAGTGTTCTGACGGAGACCGGAAAAAATCTGATGTTGCGTAAAGTTGCGATGGAGCAAAAGGAGAAGCTGCAGGTGCTTGGCAGCAAAATGAATCGGCCGGGTTACGTCTCAGAAGTAAAGTCGGTTCTCTCTGAATTGATGCAGTATGAAATCACAGATTTTGAATTGCAGGAGATGTTGAAATTTGCGGAAAACAGGCCGTTGCTCCGGGCTAAACTGGCAGATATACGGACATTGTACAGTGCTTTTCTGGAATATCAAAGAGATCGTTTTATGAAACCGGAAGAACTTCTGGATGTACTGGCACGTATGGCGCCGAATTCAGAGCTTCTGAAAAACAGTACGCTGGCTTTTGACGGATTTACGGGATTTACGCCATCACAGATGAAGGTAATGGAAGAGCTTCTGGCAATCTGTCCACAGATCTGGATTACGGTGACGATAGATGCGCGTGCGGATTTTTATGGAGAGATTCGGGAACATGAGCTGTTTGCGCTTAGCAAAAAGCTGATCCGGAATGTCAGCAAGGCAGCGGTACGCGCAGGGCATGGAAAGGGACAGATATTAGAGGGGCCGGTGATTCTCGGGAAAGAAAATCTGCCGAGGTTTCGTACAGGAGGGGCGCTCTGTCATCTGGAACAAAATTTGTTCCGCATAAAACGGACGCAGTATCGGAAAGATTTCGGGATATCCTCCGAACGTCAGTTTTGCGAGGAAGGTAAGGATTTGGAACTGTCTTTGCATGTGTCTGTAAACCCTGCGCAGGAGGTGCATTTTGCGGCAAGGACAATCTGCCGTCTGGTGAGAGAAGAGGGATATCGTTATCAGGACATCGCAGTCATTACAGGAAATATGAGTTCCTATGATAATTATGTGAAGAAGATTTTTCCGATCTACGAGGTTCCGGCGTTTTTGGATGAGACGCGGCATATTCTATTGAATCCATGTCTCGAGTTTGTCCGCGGAGCACTTCTTGCAGCAGAGAAGGATTTTTCAAGTGAGGCGGTATTTCGTTTCCTGCGTACGCAGATGGCAGGACTGTCACCGGAAGAGACGGACAGGCTGGAAAACTATGTGCTTGCGGCAGGAATACGCGGTCATGGGATGTGGAGCAGGCCGTGGACGTATCTGCCAAGAGGGATGACGCCGGAGGAATTGGAGGCTTGCAACGAATATCGGGAAAAAGCAATGGAGCATTTTTTGCCGTTTTCAGAACACATGCGGCAGAAAAATCAGACGGTATTTTTTTATGCGCAGGCTCTGTGCACGCTTTTGGAGGATTGTCGGATTCAGCAGCAGCTCAAAGACAGAGAGGTTCTGCTCTTGCAGTCCGGCCAGCGGGAAGAAGCCAGGGAATATGCGCAAATATATGGCATTTTGATTGCGTTGCTGGATGAAATGGTGGATTTGATGGGGGATGAGAGGATCAGCGGACAGGAATTCCTGGAGATTTTGGATGCGGGATTTTCAGAAGCGCAAGTCGGAATTATCCCCCCGGGTATTGACCAGGTACAGGTGGGGGACATTGAACGGTCGCGTCTGTCGCATGTGAAGATACTGTTTTTTCTGGGGTTAAACGATGGATGGGTTCCGGCACGAGGAGATGGAGGTGGCATTGTCTCTGATATGGAGCGGGAACTTCTTCAGAAAACAGGAATTGAGTTGGCTCCTTCGGCGCGCGAAAATAGTTATATTCAAAGATTTTATTTATATCAGAATCTGACGAAACCGGAAGACAGGCTGTATCTTTCCTGGTGCAAAAGCAGCAGTGACGGTACTGCAATGCGTCCTTCGTATTTGATTTCAACGATCGAAAGACTTTTTCCTCAGATAGAAATTGTACAGGAACAGGAAGCAGGCGCTGAGATTTGTCAGATCACTTCAAAAAAGAATGGTATTCTATATTTTACAAGAGGCCTCTCTGCAATAAGGGACGGGGCTTACAATCCGGCCTGGATGGAATTGTATCGGATGTATTTGCAGGAGGATTCATGCAGCGCGCGCATAAGGGAGCTTGTGTATGCCGCGTTTTCAGGGGCATTACAGGGACAGCTATCCTATCAGGTTTCAAAAGAATTGTATGGAGAGGTCATGGCAAACAGTGTGACGCGTCTGGAGCAGTTTGCAGCGTGCGCGTTTGCACATTTTGCGGCGTATGGGCTGCGTCTTTCCAGGCGGGAACTTTATGGAGTGAAACCGGCAGATCTCGGCATTATTTTTCACCGGGCTATGGAGCTCTTTTCCAGGAGACTGCAAAATACGGGACAGGAATGGACACAGATTCCCCTACAAGATCAGCAAAGATTGATGGACCAGTGTGTGGATGAGATTTCGCAGGAATACGGGGCAGGTGTGCTGCACACAGATGCGCGGGAGGAGTACCGGATCAACCGGATCAAGCGGATTCTGGGGCGAACCGTGTGGGTCTTGCATCAGCAGCTTCTTGCAGGAAGTTTCCGGCCGGAGGGTTTCGAGGTATCATTTTCTGATGCAGGAGATCTGGAGGCAGTTCATGTGAAGATCGGAAAAAACGGAAGTCTTCATTTGCAGGGCAGGATTGACCGGATTGATACGGCGCAGACAGATGATACGATTTATGTAAAAGTAGTGGATTACAAATCCGGTATCACGAAATTTGATCCGGTATCACTTTACTATGGGCTTCAGCTTCAGCTGGTGGTTTACCTGAATGCAGCTCTTGAGATGGAGCGTAGGCTTCATCCTGACAAGAAAGTAATACCGGCAGGAATATTTTACTATCATCTGGACGATCCGATTCTCGAAAAAGAAGTCGGCAGCTCCAGAGAAGTAGCGCAGGAAAAGCTTTTGAAAAAATTACGGCCGGATGGCGTTTTAAATGGGGATGAAACGGTTCTGCGGCTTCTGGATCAGACCATGCAGGGCGATTCTCTTGTGATTCCGGCTGGGCTTAAAAAGGATGGAACTTTGAAAGCAACGTCCAGCGCTGTGTCTGAAGAACAGCTGGAGCAGCTTTCAGGTTTTGTCTCTCATACCATAAAGAAGATGGCTGGAGAGATTTTAAATGGTGTGGTTGCGGCAGAGCCGTTTGAGGATCGCAGCGGAAGCGCGTGTGATTACTGTGATTATGCAGATGTATGTGGCTTTGATAAACGGATTCCAGAGAAGTGCCAGAAACGCAGGGCGATGCTTACGAAAGACGAGGCTTGGGCGCGGATTGCACAGGAGGAAGAGGCGCGGAGGAATACTGGACAGTGAAATGGACTGAAGAGCAGCAAAAGGTAATTGATGTAAGGGGGAAAAATATTCTTGTATCTGCGGCAGCAGGTTCCGGAAAGACAGCAGTTTTGGTGGAGCGTATTCTGTCAATGATTACAGATGAGAAAAAGCCGGTGGATATCGACCGGCTTCTTGTGGTGACCTTTACGAATGCGGCAGCGGCTGAAATGCGGGAACGGATACGGGATGCGCTTGAGCGGCGTGCAGATGAAGCGCCGGATCATGTGCATCTGCAGCGTCAGCTTGTGCTGGTTCACAATGCGAAGATTACGACGATCCACAGTTTTTGTCTGCATGTACTGCGCAACCATTTTCAGCTGGCAGGGATTGATCCGTCTTTTCGCGTGGCCGATGAGGGGGAGGTGCTGCTTCTTGAGCAGGAAGCGGTGGCAGATGTGGTGAAATGCGCGTATGCGCAATATATGAAAGCCAATGCCAGGGAAGATGACGGAGAAGAAGTAGTAAAACTAGGTGAAAGAAGAGCTGAAACAGAGGAAGCAGACAAGGAAATATACAAAGAAATGGACGAAATAAATGCAGAGGAGTTCCGGGAGTTTTTGGAGCGGTTTTCACCGGGAAAGAGTGATCAGGTGATTGAACAGACAATCCTTTCTCTGTACCATTTTGCATTGGGGCAACCGTGGCCCAGGCTTTGGCTGCAGCAGTGCCGCAGTTTTTACGATGGCAGACCGGATGAAGAATACAAGTCAGCGTGGCTTTCCTATATAGTGGAAGATACAAAGCAAATCCTGGCAGATGCAGAGGCACAGGTTCAGGAAGCGCTTCGCATTGCAGAGGAACCGGATGGGCCTTATCCGTATCAGAAAGCGCTGCTGTCAGATCTGGAGTTGATCAAGCAGCTGCGTACAGGAAGCGATTATGAGTCTTATGCAGGGCTATTTCGAAATATGGCTCCTTATACGAGGCTCGGAACGAAAAAAGACGCCGGTATTTCAGAGGAGAAAAAGCTTCTGGTGCAGGGGATGCGTGCTGCTGTGAAGGACACGCTTTCAGAGTTACGGCAGCGATATTATTATGATTCTGTGGAGGTATTGTATCAGGAGCTTTCAGGCAGCGGTGGGAATATCCGGGTTCTGACGCATCTGACAGAAGCGCTGATAGATACTTTGGCAGAGAGAAAAGCGGAAAAAAATATTCTCGATTTTGGAGACCTGGAGCATTTGGCGTTGCAGGTTTTAGTGGAACACCGGAACGGAGAGAATATCCCCACCGCGGCAGCCAGGGAGTATGCGGAGAGTTTTGAGGAGATTATGATTGACGAGTATCAGGACAGTAACCTCGTTCAGGAGTTGATTCTCGGCAGTGTCAGCGGAAAGGGGGAAGGCGCACAGAATCTTTTTATGGTGGGGGATGTCAAGCAGAGTATTTACCGGTTCCGTCTCGCAAGGCCGGAGCTGTTTATGGAAAAATATAAAACGTATCAAGAAGAAAAAGCGTCATCGTGCCGCATTGATCTGCACCGGAATTTTCGAAGTCGTGCGGAGGTGCTAGATGGCATTAACTATATTTTCCGCCAGATTATGACAGAAAAACTGGGCGGAATCGTGTATGATGAAGATGCGGCGTTATATCCGGGCGCAGTCTTTGAACCAAGACCAGAGGAATCGGAAGGGTGTCTGGAAAGTGAACGAAGGACGGAGGATATAGAGCAGAGCTTACAGCCAAATCCAGACCAGGAGCAGTCATTTTTAGATACAGAGTTTCTGCTGTTGGAAACAGAAGGTGCGGAAAAGCAGCGGGAGGAAGCAGGGCTGGTTGGCAGACGGATTTGTGAGATCGTTGGACGGGAGCATGTCTGGGATAAGGAAACAGCCTGCTATCGCCCTGCCAGATACAGCGATATTGTAATTTTGCTGCGCACAGTGACCGGTTGGTCGGATGCGTTTGGAGAGGTACTGGGGGAGATGGGAATTCCGTGCTTTACCGGTTCCAGAACGGGCTATTTTTCGGCAGTAGAAATACGGATTGTGCTTTCTTATCTTCAGATTCTGGATAATCCGGTACAGGATATTCCGTTTGCGGCAGTTCTGCGCAGTGCGATCGGAAATGTCGAAGATGAGGAGCTGGCAATGATTCGGTGTTTTTCTGATCAGAAGTATTTTTATGACTGTTGCCGTGCGTATCAGAAAAACGGGACGGATGCGATGTTGAGAGAAAAACTGGAACAGTTTTTTGATGTATATGAAAGGTTGCGCGCAAAATGCGCGTATACGCCAGTATACCGGTTGATCTGGGAGCTGCTTGAGGTTACGGGCTACGGTGAATATGTGCAGGCGCTTCCAGCAGGGGAACAGAGAAAAGCAAATCTTGATATGCTGGTGGAAAAGGCGATTGCGTACGAGGCCACAAGCTACCGCGGACTTTACCATTTTGTGCACTACATTGATAACCTGAAAAAATATGAGATGGATTATGGTGAGGCAAGCATTGGCCAGGAGGCGTCAGATACGGTGCGCATCATGAGCATTCATAAAAGCAAGGGTCTGGAATTTCCGGTGGTATTTGTCTGCGGACTCGGAAAGAAATTTAATGAATCTGATATCCGTAGCCGGGTCGTGATGCATCCGGAATTTGGAATTGCCTGCGACTACGTGGATTTGGAGCTTCGGACGCGGCAGGCAACGCTTCTGAAAAAAGTAATACAGCATAAAACAACATCAGAGAATCTCGGTGAGGAGCTCCGGGTTCTCTATGTGGCGCTGACACGGGCAAAGGAAAAACTGATTCTCACCGGAGCGATTCCGGATGCAGTGGCTGCAATGGAAAAATGGAAGGCGGCAGCTTTGTATCAGGGAGAGAGCCTTTCTTATTCCTGGCTGTTTGGCGCATCCACCTATCTGGACTGGTTGGGGCCGGCGCTTCTGCGTCATCCGTCATCCTGGACGCTGTTTGATGCTGCGGAGGTTGATCCAGGGGAAACAGTACGCTCTTCTTGCCAGGCTCCGCCGTATCATATGCAGCTTGTTTCACAGCAGGAGCATATGCAGCAGGTTTTTGAGGGAGAAAGTGATAAGACCGTACGTCTTGGACAGCTGTTGCAGTTGGATACTGACATCTGTTACGATCAGGAAACGCATGAGTATCTGGAACAGGTCTTTGCAGCGGTGTATCCGCATGAAGGAGACGGGGAGATCATCGGAAAACTGTCTGTATCTGAGCTGAAAAAGCTTTCTCGCATACCGGACGAAGCGGAAAGCGAGGAGTTGTACCAGCCGGAAACTGTGGTACCGCTGATTCCTGTATTCCGTCAGGAAAAACAGCCGCTCGCCGGAGCGGCCAGGGGTACGGCTTATCATGCGTTTATGGAAAATCTTGATTATTCCAGAAAAGAGGAACTGGAATTACAGTTGGAAGAACTGGTAAGGTGTGGTAAAATGTCACAGGAAGAGAGTAATGCGCTCTGTCTGGATGACGTCAGACGGTTTTTGAAGACGCAAAGCGGAGTGCGTATGGAACGGGCAGCCAGAAACGAAACACTCTTCCGTGAGCGTCCGTTTGTACTCGGCGTGCCGGCGAACGAGATCAGAAGCGGCTGGAATCCGCAGGAGATCGTACTGGTGCAGGGGATTATTGACGCATATTTTTTGGAGGAAGGACAGATTTCTGTTCTCGATTATAAAACAGACCGGGTGAATCATCCGCAGGAGCTTGTGGACAAATACCGCGCGCAGCTCGATTACTACGCACGCGCGCTCGGTCGGCTGACAGGGTGTAAAGTAAAGGATAAGATCATTTATTCGTTCCATCTGGGAGAGGATATTGTATTATGAAAAAATGGATTCAAAAAAATAAAACATATGAGACAAGAGAACTGGAAAATATACAAAATCATCAGGAGCAGTTAAAGGACCGCAAGGACAAGGAACGTCTGGAGCGAAGGAGGTCCCGCAGATTCTTTCTGGCAGCGTTTCTGCTGTCTGTGCTGGCAGCCGGAATCGGCTTTATTTATCTTGGTGTTTGGCCATTCGGAGATAAGACAGTACTGATCATTGATTCGTTACATCAGTACCTGCCGTTTTATACCGACATGCATCAGAAGCTTCAGAACGGGGAATCGCTGCTGTATTCGTTTTCCGGTGGACTTGGTTACAACTTCTGGTCCACGTATGCATATTATATGGCAAGCCCGCTGAATTTTCTGATGGCGCTTATTCCGAAGGAAAATGTCTGTGATTTTATGGATCTGATGATTCTTCTGAAGATCGGGCTGTGCAGCGGATGCTTTTCCTGGTATCTGCATAAAAGAGATCCGGAGCGTAAATTTCTCCCGGTAGTGTTTGGTATGGCTTTCGGGCTGAGCAATTTTGTGATCGGGTATTATTTCAATCTGATGTGGCTGGACAGTGTGGCGATGCTGCCACTTATTATGATGGGAGTCGAACGCATCACGCAGGGGAAGAGCGGGCGACTGTTCGGACTGTCCCTGTTTTACGGGCTGTGGTGCAATTACTATATCGGTTTTATGCTCTGTATTTTTTCCTGCCTGTATTTTCTGGTACGGTGGATTTCCCAGAAAACGATTACATGGAAGCGGGTTGGAAAAAGCTGCCTGACTTTTGCCTGGTATGCGCTTTTAGCGGGCGGAATGGCAGCCGTGGTCCTGATTCCTGCTTTCCGGGGGCTTGGTACCTCTGAGTCGATGCAGGGAAACACATTTCCGACGACGATCAAATTTTATGAGAGCCTGGCAGAGCTGCTGGAAAACCATATGGCTTTTTTGGAGCCGGTCAACATTTCCAGCACGCAGGTGGGGCTGAACATTTACTGCGGTATTTTGACGGTATTGTTGGCGGTTCTTTATCTGTTTGATAAAAAAATCCGTCTGCGGGAGAGGCTCGCGCATTATGGGCTTTGTGCGCTTTTGGTGCTCAGTTTTGCGTTTAACATCCTGAATTATATCTGGCACGGGTTCCACGTGCAGAACGGGCTGCCCAACCGCTTTGCTTTTCTGTATGTGGCGGTTCTGCTTGTGATGGCGTATGACGCTCTGGGGCATATACGCAGTTTTCATCCAGTAAAGCTACTGCTTTCCCTGGCAGTTCCGGTCGGGTTCCTGGTATTTTGTTATCTGCATCGCGGAGATGAGATTGAGCCGTATGTTTATTTTATTTCCATGGGAATTTTAGTGCTCTATTTCGGGCTGATTCTGATAGGACGTTTTGCGTATGGACTGAAAAAGTCTGTTTACTGTGCTATGATTTCCGCAGTGATGCTGGTGGAGCTTTGTTCCAATGCCGTATACGGGATTATCTGCAACCATGGCGTGACGCGAAGTATTTACATTGCAGATCAGAAATCGTATCAGAACATGATAGATTTGCAGGGAGAAGAAGGATTTTTCCGCAGTGAGGTAGACCGGCAGAGAATGCGGAATGTAACGATGTATGCGGGCGGAAATGGACTGGTTATGTTTAATTCCACGATGCATGAATCCATTATTGAGTTCTGTGACAGTCTTGGTATTGAGGCGCGTACAAATAAAAACGGTTATCTTGGCGTTACAAAGCTGATCAACGACGTGTTGGGAATCCGGTATGTGGCGTCCCCGTCGAAAGTTGCAAGTACGATGTATCAGTTTGAACGCGTGGCTGAGGACGGAGATCTGGCGCTTTATAAAAACGATCAGGCACTTTCTCTTGGCTTTATGGTGGAGGATGCAATCGTAAACTGGGATATCGAGGCAGCGGAACCTCTTCTGGTGCAGAACAGCTTTGTGGAGCTGGCGACCGGACTGGAGCCGATTTATGTGCTGGACCGCTGTATTGATATGGAGGACGGACAGAATTACGGCATTAAAATTCCGGAGAATAAACAGGTTTATCTTTGCATTGATACGAGAGTTTCGGCAATCACGTTAAACACGCCGGAATATACGAAAAGCTATGATGATTATACCGACCATTTATATGTGATTAATGCTTCAGCGGAAAATAATATGGCGGACTTTACAGTGACTTTGAACGACAACCAGACCTCTGTGCAGGCGCAGGTTTATACATGTTCGAACGAAGCGTATCAGAAAGTGATTGATAAGCTTTCAGAGAGTCAGCTTACAGATGTGGTAGTAAAAGGAAACAAAGTAAGCGGAAATATAAATGCAGCAAAGGACGGCACGCTGCTTTTGACTGTGCCTTATGACGAGGGCTGGAGTATTAAGGTGGATGGAAAAGAAACCGAATATTTTCCGATCGGAAAAGCGCTGACCGGCCTGCAGGTTGAAGCAGGAACGCATACAGTCAAAATGAAGTTTACACCGCCAGGACTTCCTCTCGGATTGATCCTTACGGTGATCTGCGCAGTACTTTATGTGCTGGCCGGTATATGGGAGCGGCGTCATCCGCTGTGGTTTGAGCAGGAAAAGGAAGAGCCTGAAGCAGATGAAGAGATGGAAGAAGAAGGGACAGAAGAGATGAAGCAGAGATTTTCTGAGAAGGCAGAGCGGTTTCAAACCGGTATTTTTGCAATCTTGAATGAAAAGAAAAATGAGATGCAGGCACAGGGAAAACAAATATACAATCTTTCGATTGGGACGCCGGATTTTGCACCGGCGCAGCATATCGTGGATGCGGTCAGTACGGCGGCGAAAGATCCGGAGAATTATAAGTATGCGCTGACAGAGCTTCCGGAGCTTTTGGAGGCAGCGCAGGATTTCTTCCAACGTCGTTTTGGACTGGACCTTAAAAAAGAAGAAATTATGATGATGTATGGCTCGCAGGAAGGAATGGCGCATATCGCCTGGACATTTTGCAATCCGGGAGATCTTGTGCTGGTTCCGAACCCGGGCTACCAGATTTTCAGCGTTGGTCCGGGACTTTGCGATGCGACCGTGTGGCCGTATCCACTGTATGCGGAAGACGGATTTCTTCCCAGACTGGATGAGATTCCGGAGGATATTGCGCGCAGAGCGAAGCTCATGCTTGTAAGTTATCCCGGAAATCCGTGTTGTAAAGTGGCGCCGGATGCATTTTATGAGGAGCTTATTGCTTTTGCAAAGAAATATGATATTGTCGTGCTTCACGATAATGCCTATGCAGACCTGGTGTTTGGCAGACAGGGAGGTTCTTTCCTGTCTTATGAAGGAGCAATGGATGTGGGGATTGAGTTTTATTCTCTGTCCAAGACATTCAACTACACAGGAGCGCGTGTTTCTTTTGCGCTTGGAAACGAAGAAATTATCCGGAAGTTCCGGGCCATGCGGACGCAGTTCGATTATGGTACATTTCTTCCGGTACAGTACGGGGCACTTGCAGCGCTTACGGGACCGTTTGAACGCGTGTTGGAGCAGTGCGAAGAATACGAGAAGAGGAGCAAAGCTCTGTGCGGCGGATTGCGCGAGATTGGATGGGAGGTACCAGACAGCGAAGGCACGATGTTTGTGTGGGCTCCGCTTCCGGCCGGATATACGAGCGCAGAGAAGTTTGCACTGGATTTGATGGAAAAATCGGGCGTAATCTGCGTGCCGGGAACAGAATTCGGAAGCCTTGGAGAAGGGTATGTCCGGATGGCGCTGGTACTGCCGGTGGAAAAGCTGCAAGAGGCAGTGGTCCGGATTCAGGAGAGCGGAATCCTGAATCAGGATAGGACAGAAGGATAAAACCAATATGAATAGCAAGTAGAAAACTGGTTTGGTGTGTAGTCAAAGCGGAAGGATTTAAGAATAAAGCGGGAAATGGAGAAGAATCTATGCAGGATTTAATGGAGCGATTGCAGGAAGTGGCAGGAACGGAATGTGTTCTGGGTGAGGAGCCGATGTGCAGGCATACAACGTTTCGAATCGGAGGGCCGGCAGATGTTTTTGTGGCGCCCGATACGGTGGAAAAGGTGGCGCAGGTGATCCGCGTCTGCCGAGAAGCAGGCGTACCGTTTTATATTGTGGGAAATGGAAGCAACCTTCTGGTATCGGATGATGGATATCGCGGTGTGATTGTACAGATCTATAAAAATCTGAGTGCCATTCAGACAGACGGTGAAACGATTACAGCTGAGGCAGGTGCGATGCTTTCTGTGATTGCCAAAAGAGCGCAGGCGGTTTCTCTGACCGGTTTTGAGTTTGCTTCAGGAATTCCAGGAACAATCGGTGGGGCGGTTGTGATGAATGCAGGAGCTTACGGCGGTGAGCTGCGTGACGTGTTGCAGGAGGCTACTGTTCTGACGAAAGAGGGGGAGATCCGAACAGTTTCCGCGGAAGAATTGAAGCTGGGATATCGTTACAGCGTGATTCCGGAGCGGGAATGGATTGTACTTGCTGCAAAGCTGCGGCTTAAAAGTGGAGACCCCGAAATGATCCGGAAACGGATGGAGGAACTGAAGGTGCAGCGGGTGACGAAACAGCCGTTAGATCTGCCCAGCGCGGGGAGTACGTTTAAGCGGCCGGAGGGATATTTCGCCGGAAAGCTGATTATGGATGCCGGACTTCGCGGGTTCTGTGTAGGCGGCGCTCAGATTTCACAGAAACATTGTGGATTCGTAGTAAACACAGGAAACGCGACAGCAAAGGATGTTCAGAACCTGATCCGGGAGGTACAGACGAAGGTAAAAGAACAGTTTGGTGTTCAGCTTGAGCCGGAAGTGAAGATGTTGTAACGTATACAGGGAAAGAACAGGTTGGAAAAATGCGTTTTGTAATTGTAACAGGAATGTCCGGAGCCGGAAAAAGTACGGCTTTGAAGATACTGGAGGATGAGGGATATTTTTGCGCAGACAATATCCCGCTTCCATTGGTAGAAAAATTTGCGGAGCTGTCTGTCATGCAGGAGAATGGTCATGACAGAGTGGCGCTTGGGCTGGATGTGCGCAGCGGTATGGAAATCAGGAAAATCCAGCAGGTGCTTGAGCGGCTTGTAGCCAGAGAAATTTCTTATGAAATTCTTTTTCTGGATGCGGGAGATCATGTTTTACTGAAACGGTATAAAGAGACGCGGCGCAGTCATCCTCTTGCGCGGGCCGGGAGGATTGAGGAGGGAATTGCACTGGAACGGACGGTGCTGCAATTTCTCAAAGAGCAGGCGGATTTTATTATAGATACGTCAAACCTTCTGACACGGGAGCTGCGCAGTGCCCTGGAAAAAATTTTTGTAAGCAGTCAGGAGTATCACAATATTTATATTACAGTGCTTTCCTTTGGTTTTAAGTACGGAATTCCGGCGGATTCGGATTTGGTATTTGATGTACGTTTTCTGCCCAACCCGTTTTATGTGGATGACTTGAAACGAAAGACTGGACAGGATGGCGAGGTGCAGGAGTTTGTGATGCAGACAGAGACTGCGCGACTTTTTCTGGAAAAGCTGGTGGATATGATTGAGTTTTTGCTTCCAAACTACGTGGCGGAAGGGAAGAATCAGCTTGTGATCAGTATCGGCTGTACCGGTGGACAGCACCGGTCCGTGACTTTGGCAGAAAAGCTGTACGAGCGGCTTGGCAGGCATGCAGAATACGGGTTACGTCTGGAACACCGGGAGAAAAAAGCATGGCGGGTATAGACGGTTTTCGCAATAGACAGGGGAGACCAGAGACGGGATAGAAGATATGAGTGAGCGGAGGCGTAAATGTCATTTTCAGTGGATGTAAAAAATGAATTGTCATGGCAGATTTCTTCCGCCAGGCATTGTAATCTGGCAGAGCTGGCGGCGCTTATCGGCATGTGCGGTTCGATTTGTATTTCTTCTTTTGGAAAGTATAGCATAAGAATCCGTACCGAAAACGTTACCGTTGCAAGAAAGTGCTTTACATTATTGCAAAAAGCATTTAATATAGAAAGTGGTGTTTCCGTATCCTTACATAAAGGAAATAAAAAGAGCAGTCCAATTTATACATTGCTTGTCAAATCGCATGAGATGGTAATTAAAATTCTTCATGCGCTGAAGCTTTTGAATGCAGACAAAGAGGTGGCGGAGTGTATGTCGCCTGCGAATCAGCTTCTGGTGCAGAAATCCTGCTGTCGGAGAGCTTTTATTCGGGGAGCATTTTTAAGCGCGGGGTCTATCAGTAATCCGGAGAAAGCATACCATTTTGAGATCGTATGTGCTTCAATGGAACGGGCCGTGCAGCTTCAGGCACTGATTCGTACGTTTGGCCCGGATGCCAAAATTGTACAGCGTAAAAAGCATTATATTGTGTATATTAAAGAAGGAGCTCAGATTGTTGATATGCTGAACGTTATGGAGGCGCATATTTCGCTTCTGAATCTGGAAAATATCCGGATTGTGCGTGATATGAGAAACAATGTGAACCGAAAGGTAAATTGTGAAGCAGCCAATATCAATAAAACGGTAAACGCAGCGGTACGACAAATGGAGGATATCCGTTATCTTCAGGCGGCGAAGCGTTTGGAAACGCTTCCTGTTGGCCTTGCGGATATCGCTGTGCTGCGGCTGGCAAATCCTGATGCATCTTTAAAAGAACTCGGGGAAATGCTGGAGCCACCGGTAGGAAAATCCGGAGTGAACCACAGGCTTCGAAAGCTTAGCCAGCTGGCAGAGGAGTTAAGGCAAAACAAGGAGGAATACGATTATGACCAAGAGAGAAATCACGATTCAGCTTCCAAGTGGTCTGGAGGCCAGACCAGTAGCATTATTGGTTCAGGTGGCCAGTCAGTATGAAAGCGAAATTCACTTGGAGAGCGAAGGCCGGAATGTGAATGCGAAGAGTATTATGGGCATGATGACATTGGGGCTGGCATCAGGTGAAAAAGTCGTGGTAACGGCAAATGGCTCAGACGAAGCAGCAGCTCTTCAGAATATAGAAGAATTTTTAAGTACAGCAAAATAGTAACATAGCTTATTTATAAGCGAACGGGCAGAGACATCTGCAAATAATATAAGAATATGGAAAAGGGCATTCCAAATGTGTGCAGACATTTTGGTATGTCCTTTTTCAGACGGGGCATATGGAAATTGCTGTGGTAGTTTTGATATGCATGAGGAATAGACAAAGCGGCTGCGAAGCAGACATTTGGCAAATGCGCGGGGAATTTGAGTTGGGAAAGGAAGAATTCTATGGAGATTAGTACGGCGACAAGCCTCGATAAGCCATTTATTTTTGAGTTGTATCAGAAGGCATTTCCTTCAGAGGAACGCAAGCCATTTTCTTTGATTGAGCGTAAGGCGGCTATGGGATATATGGAAATCCTGGTACTCAAGGAGTACGGAAAGCGCTGTGGGTTTGCAATTACGGCTTTTGGGCAGGAAATTGTGCTCCTGGATTATTTTGCGATTGCAGAGGAGTATCGCGGAGAAGGACTTGGGAGTGATGCACTGCTTTTGCTTCGGGAACTGTACCGCGACAATCAGTTCTTCCTTGAGATTGAAGAGCTTGATTCGTCGCAGCCAAATGCATTGGAGCGTATTCGCCGCAAGAATTTTTATCTGAGAAACGGAATGATAGAAACCGGAATTCATGTGAGCCTTTTTAATGTAAAGCTGGAATTGCTTGCTTCTAGGCCGGGGCTGCGTTATGAGGCATGCGAGGAGGTTTATCGTGAGATGCTCGGAGCCGCCTATCGGAATATGGTAAAAAAGCTTTAAAAGATGCGATGATTTATTTTCAGCAATAAAGGACAAAAAGGGGCGGATAACGATGAGTCGGCAAGAAGTAAGGGAGCAGCTGTTTGGCCTGGCGGATGCGAAGTTTAAAATATTTAACGATAAAATCATAAATTGTAGCGTCGCGCCGAGTATGGGAGTTCGTGTGCCTAAGTTGCGTGAGATTGCCCGTCGGTTGGCGAAGGATGGGTGGCAGGAATATCTGGAGGAGATGGAAAACGTTGTTCCGGGAGTGGATCTTTTTCAGGAAGAACATATGCTTCAGGGAATGGTGATTGGCTGTGCCAGAATGAGTGATGAGGATCGGGTGCGGCATCTGGAATTCTGGATACCGGGTATTCTTTCATGGGGCGATTGTGACTGCTGTGTATCAGGCTTCAAGTTCATGAAAAAGAATCAGGATTTCTGGTTTGACTATAATACATCGTGGCTATCAGGAAATCGTAAGGACTGTGCGGCAGCGACGTATGTGACAGATCATGCGGAGCATTCAGCAGATGAATTTTGTATCCGATACGCACTGGTGTCTCTGATGCAGTATTTCATAAATGATACATATATTGACCGGGTGATGGAAATTTTTGCAACCAGTTTTGAAAAGCCGGGGATTGATACGCCTTATTATATAAAAATGGCGCAGGCATGGGCTCTTTCTGTTTCCTTTGTGAAGTATCGTGATCGAACCTTGCAGCTTTTGGAACAGCAGACTCTGGAGCCATGGGTACAGAATAAGGCAATTCAGAAATGCAGGGAATCTTATCGTGTATCTCCGGAAGATAAAGTTCTGTTAAAGGCACTTAAGGTATGACAAGCGAACAGAAGGATATAGCACTATGAAAATACGCTCAGTACAAAAAAATACTTTAAAATATGCCTGGAAGGCGTCGCTTCCGGTTATGGCAGGGTATCTTGTTCTTGGAATTGGTTTTGGCGTGCTTTTGGAGGATAAAGGCTATGGCTGGTGGTGGGCAGCACTGATGAGCCTTACCATATATGCCGGGTCCATGCAATATGTGGCGGTCGATCTTTTGGCCGGTGGTGCGACGATTGTATCAGCGGCGCTGATGACGATATTTGTGAATATACGCCACGTCTTTTACGGACTTACGATGCTTGAAAAGTACAATGCAACGGGACGGGAAAAGCCATATTTGATATTTGCACTGACAGACGAGACGTATTCGCTTGTCTGTTCTGCACAGCTTCCAGATGGTATAGATGAGAAAAGGTATGATCTGTATATTTCTTTGCTGAATCAAGGCTATTGGGTGATCGGGAGTGTGATGGGGGCAGTTGCGGGAGCAGTGATTCCTTTTTCATCGACAGGTATCGATTTTTCGATGACTGCGCTGTTTGTCGTGATCTTCGTAGAGCAGTGGGAGAAAACAAAGCAGCATCTTTCCGCAGTTTCAGGCATTGTGATTTCTGTTTTGTGCCGTATTGTTTTTGGCGCATCCAGTTTTCTGATACCGGCCATGATCGGGATTCTGGCGGCTATGCTTCTGGAGAAGCGCTGGCTTGAAGGAGGAAGAACGTTATGAATCATACGGCTTATGCGCTGATTCAGGTGGCAGTGATTGCAGGTATTACAATTTTGCTTCGCTTTCTACCGTTTCTTGTATTTCGGAACGGTGCGCCGAAGCTTGTTCTGTACCTTGGAAAGGTATTGCCGTATGCAATTATAGGGATGCTGGTGGTATACTGTCTTAGAAACGTTTCATTTACAGACGGCTCATACGGAATTTGTGAGGTACTGTCAGTGGGGCTGGTCGTGGTGCTGCATAAATGGAAGCACAATACATTGCTTTCTGTCGCTGCAGGAACCGTCTGCTATATGGTGTTGGTACAGGCAGTATTTTGAGAAAAAATTAATATCTAAACATTTTAACATAGTTTCAGTAGAGGAGAAAAGGAAAGGGAGCGGAATATGAAAAAACCAGTTTTAGTTGTGATGGCTGCAGGTATGGGGAGCCGCTATGGTGGGTTGAAACAGATTGATCCGGTGGATGAGTATGGCCATATTATTATGGATTTTTCTATTTATGATGCGATTCGTGCTGGCTTTGAGAAGGTCGTTTTTATTATCAAAAGAGAGAACGAGGAGAGCTTCCGTGCAGCCATTGGGAACCGGATCGCAAAACAGATTGAAACAGCTTATGTTTTTCAGGATTTGCATGATATTCCGGATGGGTATCACGTGCCGGAGGGAAGGGTGAAGCCGTGGGGAACGGGCCATGCTGTTATGAGCTGTATTGGGGTTGTGGACGGTCCTTTTGTTGTGATCAATGCAGATGACTATTATGGAAGCAGTGCTTTTCGGATGGCGTACCAGTTTTTGACAGAGTACGAGGATGACAGACAGTATCATTATATGATGGCAGGGTACCGGCTTGAAAATACATTGACGGAAAACGGACATGTGGCGCGCGGTATTTGCGTGACAGATGAAGAGGGATACCTGATTAAGATTCATGAGCGTACACATATTGAAAAACGGGGAATGGACACGATGTATACAGAGGATGATGGGAAGAACTGGACTGTGATTCCTGCCGGAAGTACGGTGTCCATGAATATGTGGGGATTTACAAACAGTATTTTGAAAGAGCTGGAACAGAGATTTTGCAGTTTTCTGGCGGATCATTTAGATGAGAATCCACAGAAATGTGAGTATTTTCTTCCGTTTGTCGTGGATGAGCTGCTTCAGGAAGGGCGTGCGACGGTTCGGGTATTGAGATCAGAGGATAAATGGTTTGGAGTTACTTATAAGGAGGATAAGCCCCAGGTAATAGCTGCAATTAAGGAGCGAAAAGCGCAGGGGCTGTATCCGGAAAAATTATGGGATTCATTCATGGAATAAACAGCGCGTTCTTCTTCAATGAATCGTTGTTTTGTAATTATCGTTTGCTTTGTTTCCGCCAGTAATCGGCTTGATTTTGGTATTGGTATGCTGCTTTATCCTTGCCACGGAGTGCCGCATCGCGGGCATCCCATTCAGCCTTTTTCTGGCGGTCAAGCGCATTCCATCTGGCACGTGCCGCTGCATCGGCCTGCTGTTGCTGCGCGCGGTATCGGGCTTCATCTGCTGCTCTTGACGAGGAACCTGTGAAAGCGTTCATGAGTGCATTTTCTACAGAATTTCCATATCTGTCAACGGAATTGTTCATGTGCCTTACCATGCCAAACAGCCAGCTTTTCTTACGCTTGGGAGTAGAACCGCCTGCATATCCTTTGTTGTACCGCCGCTTCAAAATATATGCTGCGCTTACAACGCCTCCAATCAGAAAGACGTACATCTCGTCATCTCCGAAATTGATATTGAGGATAATCGATATATATAACAAGACAAACGTCATGATGATCGAAAGAATAAACGTTTTAAGCGGATGGAAAATGATTACACGGAGCATGGAATATTTTTTCATACATATCCTCCTTTCTGTGTTGTTTCTGAAATCTCCTCTTTTGGTAAGTACAAACCAATTTCAGCCAAATTATTATACTCTATAAATGAAATACAGGCAAAAAGGTAATCAATATATTTATCACAATCAATACGTTGAACGTGAGATCATTTTAAAAAGATGAATGATTCAGCTACTTAAAAATATATTCCGGTGCAGGTTTTTTTATTGCCTGCATTGCAATGGAAAAAGAAAGAACGGTTTGCAAAAAAATAAAGACAGCCGATACTGTCTTTTTGCCAATGCAGGAAACAAAACGCATTCCGATATAGGACTATATCATATTCAGGCTTTTTCTAAATGCGTTTGAGTGGAGTATACGGGACTCGAACCCGTGGCCTCCACACTGCCAGTGTGGCGCGCTCCCAGCTGCGCTAATACCCCGTTTCATTTCATGCTTCGCTTTGCGTTGCTGTGAATAACTGCAAATGAAGCATGCTCCATACCTTCTATGGGAATCTTCTGTTTAGTTTTGCACTGTTTGTATTATATCATACGGAAGCTGAAATGCAATATTATTTTTAAAAATCGTTTTATCGTACTTTTCGGATCTCTGTGAAGGTGAGATGGAATGCACGGTTTATTTGCTTGATGCATATATTACGTTAAGCTGATAAAAAGGAGATTTTTATGAAAAGAAAAGTTTTGTCACTCGCATGTTCTCTGGGGCTGATGCTTGGCAGTATGTCCGGCGTTACAGCAGCAGAGGAGGTGGAAAAAGCACCGGAGCTTCAGGAGGTCACATTAAACGAAGTAGCACACTCTATTTTCTATGCACCGCAGTATGCAGCGATTGAGCTTGGCTATTTTGAGGAAGAAGGAATCAAATTGACGCTGGTAACTGGTTTTGGAGCAGATAAGACTATGACTGCTCTTTTGTCAGGTGAGGCAGATATTGGATTTATGGGATCGGAAGCATCCATTTATACGTACAGCGGCGGTGCTCAGGATACTCCTGTGAATTTTGCGCAGCTGACACAGCGTGCCGGCAATTTCCTGGTAGCAAGAGAAGAAATGCCGGACTTTTCCTGGGAAGATTTGAAAGGGAAGGATGTACTTGGCGGTAGAAAAGGCGGTATGCCGGAAATGGTCTTTGAGTATATTCTCCGGCAGAATGGCATTGATCCGCAGAACGATGTCAACATAGACCAGTCGATTGATTTCGGTTCAACGGCAGCAGCATTTTCCGGTAATCAGGGGGAGTTCACCGTAGAATTCGAGCCTGGTGCCACAACGCTTGAGAAAGAGGGCGTCGGATATGTTGTCGCCTCTCTCGGTACGGATTCCGGTTATGTGCCGTATACGGCGTACAGCACAAAGACCAGCTATATGGAGGAACATCCGGATCTGGTGCAGGGTTTCACAAACGCACTTCAGAAGGGAATGGATTATGTGAATACCCATACACCGGAGGAAATTGCAGAGACAATTGCACCGCAGTTTGCAGAGACAGATCTTGAGACCATTACAACGATTGTAACACGTTACTATGAGCAGGATACCTGGAAAGAAAATCTCGTATTTGAAAAAGAGAGTTTTGAGCTTTTGCAGGATATTCTGGAAGATGCAGGAGAGCTTGAGGAACGGGTTCCGTATGAAGCGCTTGTAAACACAGAGTATGCGGAAACGGCAGCAAAATAGTTGGATCGATAGATCCGGTTAAGGGCATTTGTTGAATTTTATTTGATTTCTGGTTATAATAAGTAAGGACGCTCTGGCAGGGAGGATGCAGGGCGTTCTGCTTTTTGGTCGGCAGGAATGCTTTGGACATCCTGTCCGATTCTTATTTTATGCAAAGGTAAAAAGTAAGCGTAAATCAGCAAAACGCAACGTGTTTTGCGTGCGATAAATCTTTGAAAGGAGATGGAAAAATGAGGAGTGTGTTGGATTCACATGCCCATACGATTGCGAGTGGCCATGCGTATAATACGATTTATGAGATGGCGCAGACAGCGGCAGAAAAAGGACTTGAGCTGTTGGCGCTGACCGAGCATGCAATGGCAATGCCAGGGACCTGTCATGAGTTTTACTTTTTAAATCTTAAGGTTTTACCGAGACAGATGTTTGGCATCGAGGTGCTGTTTGGAACGGAAGTGAATATTATGGATTTTGAGGGGAAGCTTGACATGGAGCAGGGGCTTCTTGCACAGATGGATGTTGTGGTAGCCAGCTTGCACACACCGTGCATCCGGCCGGGAACGCAGGCAGAGAACACGAGAGCATATCTCAGGGTAATGGAAAATCCGGCAGTGAATATTATCGGGCATCCGGATGACGGACGTTATCCGGTGGATTATGAGGAGCTTGTGGCGGCAGCAAAAGAGCATCATGTTCTTCTGGAGCTGAATAACAGTTCTCTGAGTGCGAAGGGCGCACGCAAGAATCCGGTTCCAAATGACAGAAAGATGCTGGAATTATGCCGTTCTTATAAGACGCCCATTATTGTAAACAGTGACAGCCACTGTGCTGCGGATGTTGGGAACCATACGTATGCAGACAAGCTTTTGAAAGAGATGAATTTTCCAGAGGAGCTCATTGTGAACCGCAGCGTGGAGGAATATAAAAAATATACGAATCGGTTTCGGAAACAGAAACAGTGAGAGGAGAAAGTGGGGGATAGTTGCAGGCGGCGCAAGTTCTTAAAAATATATAAAACACTTTACAGTACTAAAGTAACGTGTTAAAATAAAAAGAGAATGCAGTTTTGCAACTATTGATATAGGAGAGGGCTGGATATGAGTAAAAAGATTCACACTGACGCAGTGGATGAGCTGTTTGAGGCTGTGATGTGTCTCAGAAACAAAGAGGAGTGTTATCTGTTTTTTGAGGATGTATGTACGATCAATGAGCTGCTTTCGCTTTCTCAGCGGTTTGAAGTGGCGCATATGCTGAAGGAAAAGAAGACGTATCTGGAGATTGCAGAAAAGACCGGCGCTTCTACGGCAACGATCAGCCGTGTGAATCGTTCTCTGAATTATGGGAACGACGGATACGAGATGGTCTTTGCACGTATGAAAAACGGAGAGACGCGGGAAATTAAAGAAAGCTGATACGACATACATAATGAAGCTTATTATTTCAGTTTCGAAAAGGGCTGTGCAGAAACATTGATTTTGCACAACCCTTTTTGCATTGATTTTATCTTCCATAATACCACTATTTTTTTTCGTCGGGTAATCTGGGCAGCGAGTCGACCATTTTTTCTATGACCTCTTTTTTCAAGTAAATGTCGAAACTGAGCAGGCAGATAAAGGAAAATAGCTGCATGAACTCGCGTTTTTCTTCCGGGCAGTCCTTAAAGGAATTGGCAGCGTGATGAAAGCTGTCTATGATATCCTGTATCGTTTCGCTGATCTGTGTTTTGCCGAGCGAATATATTTCGGAATAGATATTCTGAATATTGTAATCCTGATTTGCGTTAAAAAAGTGCTCTGTTACAGGCGTTAAAATCGCCTGAATGTCTCCGAGCGGAAGGAAACTTTTAAAATAATAGATAAAGATCAGAACCAGCATATGCTCTTTGGAGTACCGCTTTTTTTGCGGAGGCGGAAGGAGCTTGTTTTTCGTATAATTGTTTATCATGGTTTTGGTGAGGATTTTATCATCTTGGTAGCGTTTGGAGCCTTCCAGATGCTCTTCCATGAAGTGTGTGACCTGATCCATATATAAATCAATGTTCGGAATATCATTCAGCTGGATGTGATCCGTATTTGCCATCTGTTTTAGAACATTAGACAGAAGTTTTGTGTATTCCTGTTTCATGAATTCACCTCTTTTTACAAACTGTATTAAGGAATTGTAAAACGCCGGGAAAAGTTTCGCAATGATCCGTTTATAAACTGGATTATACAGTTTTTGAAAGGATATGACAAGTGTGAAATGGAGAGCTAAGGCTTGAAAAAAGCGAAAAAACAGGAGAAATGTTTGAAAAAGGCAATCTGAAAATAACTGAGGGAAGAGAATTTATGGTTGCAAGGAAAGCCTGTATCAGGTAAAATAAAAGTTACGGATTACGTCAGGTTCTGTCAGAATGCAGAAGAAAAAACATTTTTGATCTTGGCAAAGGAGGCAGCGGATGCGCAGAATGGAATTTAAAATGGAACGGGAGGGGCTGGTAAAACCGGGAGATCCGGTTACAGTTTCCGAAGGGGTACTTCCAGCGAGCTGGTATTATACGATTGAGCCGGCTATTGCGATGTCTGCAAATTATACGAACAGGGAACGGCTTGTAGTGCGGGAAGGTGTTGTGGCAGAGGTACGGGCCGATGAGAGCGGCTACACGGTTGTGGCAGAATTTGATGAGTAGAGAAGAACAGTGGAAAGAGGGAAAGGCGGAAAAACAGCATGAGTATATATGATACTTTAAATCCGGAGCAGTATGAGGCAGTGTGCCATTATGAGGGCCCGCTTCTGATTCTTGCAGGGGCCGGTTCCGGGAAAACGAGGGTGCTGACGCACCGGATTGCGTGGCTGATGGAGGAGCGGGGCGTTGATCCGTGGAACATTATGGCGATTACGTTCACAAATAAGGCAGCCGGGGAAATGCGGGAGCGCGTCAACCACATGCTCAATGGGGAAGCTGACCGGGCCTGGGTGACCACGTTTCACAGTACATGTGTCCGCATTTTGCGCCGCTACATAGACCGGATTGGTTTCAACACGAATTTTACAATTTATGACGCGGACGACCAGAAATCCGTGATAAAAGAAATCTGCAAACGGTTGCAGGTGGATACAAAGCTCTATAAGGAGCGTTTTTTTATGAGCGTCATTTCTTCCGCAAAAGATGAACTGACCGGCCCGGAAGAGTATGCGCTGAAAGCACAGGGGGATTTCCGGCTGCAAATGGCTGCCAGCGTTTACCGCGAGTATCAGAAGGAGCTCAAAAACTGCAATGCGCTGGATTTTGATGATCTGATTTTTAAAACAGTGGAACTGTTTCAAAGTTGCCCCGATATACTGGATTCTTATCAGGAACGTTTTCGATTCATCATGGTGGATGAGTACCAGGACACCAATACGGCGCAATTTAAGCTGGTGAGTATGCTGGCTTCCAAATATGGAAATCTGTGTGTGGTGGGAGACGACGACCAGTCTATTTACAAATTCCGGGGAGCAAACATTGGAAATATTCTGAATTTTGAACAGTTTTTCCCGGATGCGAAGGTGATAAGACTGGAACAGAATTATCGTTCTACCCAAAATATTCTTGATGCGGCAAATGAGGTGATCAGTCACAACAGCGGAAGAAAGAGCAAACGTCTGTGGACGGCAAACGGTTCTGGGGACAAGGTGAAATTCCGCCAGTTCATGAATGGTTTTGAGGAGGCGGAGTATGTTTCCGGTATTATCAATGGCCACGTACAGCGCGGTGACTGGAAATATGGAGCGTGTGCGATTTTGTACCGCACGAATGCTCAGTCGCGTATGTTCGAGGAGAAATTTCTGCTGGCGAACATTCCCTACAAGATTGTGGGCGGCGTAAATTTCTACGCGCGTAAGGAAATTAAGGATATCCTGGCATATCTGAAAACAATTGCAAATGCGGAAGATGATTTGGCAGTACGCCGAATTATCAACGTGCCAAAGCGTGGCATTGGCGCAACGACCATTACTCGCGTACAGGAATATGCGATTGCGCATGAAGCAAGTTTTTATAATGCGCTGCGTGTGGCTGAGACGATCCCTGGAATTGGAAAAAGTGCGATGAAGCTCCAGAATTTCGTACAGATGATTCAGACGTTTCGCAGTAAAGAAGAGTTTTTTACTGTGAAGGACCTGATTGAGGATGTGATCGAGACCACCGGTTACCGCAGAGAATTGGAAGCAGAGGGCACGGACGAGGCACAGGAGCGTATTGAAAATATTGGAGAGCTTTTGAACAAGGCAGCAGCCTACGATGAAAATCAGGATCATGAAACACACAGCCTGAATGGTTTTCTGGAGGAAGTGGCTCTTGTTGCGGATATAGACAGTCTGGAAGAAGATCCGGATCATGTGCTGATGATGACCCTGCACAGTGCAAAGGGCCTCGAATTTCCCAATGTATTTCTTGTCGGGATGGAGGATGGCATGTTTCCGAGCTATATGAGCATTACATCAGAAGATCCGCTGGATATTGAAGAGGAGCGAAGACTTTGTTATGTGGGCATTACGCGTGCCATGAAGCAGATTTATCTGACTGCGGCGCGGCAGCGTATGGTGCGTGGAGAGATCCATTACAACCGGGTTTCCCGTTTTGTTGAGGATATTCCGCAGGAGCTGTTCCAGCGGCAAGAAAATGTCTCCAAAGAAAAGGAACAGCCGAAAACGCAGCGTGAGCGGGCGCAGACGCATTATCAGCAGGCACGTGAAGTGTTCCGCACAAAAGCGTTTGTTCCGCAGCAGTTCCAGGTGAAAAAGTCATCTGAGCTCGACTATGCAACAGGCGACCGTGTACGTCACATAAAATTTGGCGAGGGAACGGTTAAAAATATCGTGGAAGGCGGCCGCGACTATGAGGTGACGGTCGAGTTTGACCGAGTTGGCGTGAAAAAAATGTTTGCTTCCTTTGCGAAGCTTGTGAAAATATAATAAAAGTCGAAAATTTTTATAGTAAAATTCCGGTCACTGTGATATACTATCTTAAAGTGAACGTAGGAAAAGAAAGGACGTGTTCAAAATGAATAAATTTGACGAACTTTTAGCATTATTACAGAAGAAAGAGGATGAGAAGCATAAAAATGCACTGCTCTGGATTCTGGCTGTGATTGGTGCAGTGGCAGCAGTTGCAGGAATTGCATACGCCGTATATCGTTATTTCTCACCGGATTATCTCGAGGATTTTGAAGAGGACTTCGACGACGACTTTGAAGATTTCTTTGAGGACGACGATTTCCCGGAGATGGACGAAGAGAAAGTTGAAAAGCAGGAAGAAAAGAAAGAGCCGGAAAAGGAAGCTGAGCCGGAGGCAGAAGTTTCAGAGGAGACACCGGAGCAGAAAGTCGAAGAATAAAATCAAGAAAAGAGCAGATGTCGACAGGCACCTGCTTCTTTTTATATCAGTAGGTAAAAACTGCTCGCGTGGAACAACATAGACAAAATAGTATTACGTCAGAAGTATTGAAATTTTATGTTTTGAGACAGGAGGATTACAGATTGAAAAAGGGACAGATTGCAGAAGGAATCATTGAGCGGGTGGACTTCCCGAATAAAGGAATTGTGCGGACAGAGGAAGGGAAGGTGATCGTAAAAAACGGGATGCCGGGCCAGAAGGTTCGTTTTATGGTACATAAAAAGAGAAAAACGCATGCGGAAGGCCGACTGATGGAGGTGCTGGAAAAATCACCTTTTGAAACAAGGGAGCCGCAATGCAGTATTTTTCCTGCCTGCGGGGGCTGTATGTATCAGACGATGGAATATGAGGAGCAGCTGAAGATGAAGGAAAATCAAATCCGG
The DNA here is from genome assembly GCA_003612585.1 of bacterium 1XD42-54. GTDB lineage: Bacteria > Bacillota > Clostridia > Lachnospirales > Lachnospiraceae > Choladousia. The sequence continues at coordinate 56,089 of RAZH01000001.1, read as the reverse complement.
CAGCTTCTGGATGAGGCGTTGAAGGCAGGCGGACAGGTGGATGCGGACGGAAACCCGGACTACCAGTTTGACGGAATCCATCCCAGTCCGAGTGAGTTCGCCTATCGCAATAAGATGGAATTTTCCTTTGGAGATGAATACAAGGACGGACCACTCTGCCTTGGACTGCATAAAAAAGGAAGTACTTATGATATCCTGACGGCAGAGGATTGTAAAATTGTTCATACGGATATGAACCGAATTCTGTCCTGTATTCTGAAGTACTGTAAGGATAAGAATCTGCCGTATTATCATAAAATTTCTCATGAGGGTTTTCTGCGCCATCTTCTGCTGCGCCGCGCTCAGACCACTGGTGAAATTCTTGTCAACCTTGTGACAACGAGTCAGGCCGATTGGGATTTCACTCCTCTGGTGGAACAGTTGCGGGCGCTTGCTCTGGAGGGAAAGATTGTGGGAATTCTTCATATTATAAATGATTCTCTGGCAGATGTTGTTCGCAGCGATGAAACCAGAATGTTGTTTGGTCAGGATTATTTTTATGAGACAATCCTGGGGCTTCGGTTTAAAATAACGCCGTTTTCCTTTTTTCAGACCAATTCACTCGGCGCGGAAGTGCTGTACAGTGCAGCACGCGGGTATATTGGCGATACGAAAGATATGACAGTCTTTGATCTCTATAGCGGGACAGGCACCATAGCACAGATTCTTGCTTCGGTGGCAAAAAAGGTGATCGGTGTGGAGATTGTGGAAGAGGCTGTGGAGGCGGCACGGGAGAATGCTGCGTTGAACAACCTTACAAATTGCGAATTTATTGCAGGAGATGTTCTGAAGGTATTAGATGCAGTGACCGAGAAACCGGATTTTATCGTTCTTGACCCGCCGCGCGACGGCATTCATCCGAAGGCTTTGCCGAAAATTATTGATTATGGCGTAGAGCGGCTCGTGTACATCTCTTGTAAGCCGACGAGCTTGGTAAGGGACCTTGCGGTGTTTTTGGAGAAAGGATACCGGGTGGAGTGGGCGTGTTGCGTGGATATGTTTCCTCAGACGGTGCATACAGAATGTGTCGTGTTGATACAAAGGAAACATATCTAGAAATCCTTTATTTTAAGCAGTTTTATAAGCATTTTGTGTTTGTGGAAGATGAGAGAGGGAATCGGGATAAGAGGATTGAGAAGTATTTTGAGGTTTCGGCGGTGGTTGATGTGGGGTGTGGGGGTACAAAGGAATTTGTTTAATAAGAAAACATTAGAGGACAAATCAGTTGTTCGGAATTTCCGAACAACTGAAAGATATTTGGAATGCTTAGCCGAAAAAGAGATATATAATTTCAATGCTTGTGTTGCTTATCTAAAGCTATCATATAATACTAACTATGTATAGTTAAGATACTATTTGGAGGTGCAAGAGTGAAGAATGAAAAAAAGGAAATGATAGATAATAAAGAATTTCAGACTTTATATGATAAATCAAAGAAGTTAATTGATAGTGCCAGAAACAATATGGGTCAAATGGCAAATGCAATCACGGTACTCACCAGTTTTTTGTTAGGAAGATATATTGTTGAGCAGGAACAACAAGGAGCCGAGAGGGCGAAATATGGAGCTAAAATAGTAGATTCTCTGTCGGTATATCTGACAGAAGAGTATGGCAGGGGTTTTTCAAGAAGTAATGTTGCAGGAATGCGGCAGTTCTACATGGCGTATAAAGATAGGGAAGATGAAATTATCCAGTCAGGAATTGGACAATTTGGACAGGCATTTGAAATTATCCAATCGGGAATTGGACAATTGGAAATGGCATATAACAATATACCTTTTAAGCTCAGCTGGACGCATTATCAGGTGCTTATGCGTATAGAAGACAAGGATGAGAGAGATTTTTATGAGAAAGAGGCAATACGCTCGAATTGGAATGTAAATACTTTAAAAAGACAATTTCATTCCAGCTTATATGAAAGGCTTGCATTAAGCCGGGATAAGAATGATGTAATACGGCTGGCAAATGAGGGAGCTGTTCCGCAAAAACCGCAAGATATTTTGCATACACCATATGTGTTAGAGTTTGCAGGTTTGGAGGATAAGGCTTCATATCATGAAAGTGATCTGGAATCAGCAGTAATAGAGAAGATGCAAAAGTTTCTTTTAGAATTAGGAAAAGGATTTCTATTTGAACAGCGTCAAAAAAGATTCACATTTCATGATAAAAATTTTTATGTGGATTTGGTTCTGTATAATAGACTGTTAAGATGTTATGTTCTCATTGATTTTAAAATTGATGAGCTTACACATCAGGATTTAGGTCAGATGCAGATGTATGTGAATTATTTTGATCGTTATGAAAGGGTTGAGAGTGAAAATCCGACAATAGGTATTCTACTTTGCAAACAGAGTGATGAAGCTCTTGTGGACTTAACACTTCCAGAAAATGCAAACATTTATGCAAAAGAATATAAATTGTATCTGCCAGATAAAAAGTTATTGCAGAAAAAATTGAAGGAATGGTTAGATGAGGAACAGAAAAATGATTTATAATGTGTGAGAATGAGATGAAATATCAACTTGTCGGAAATTCCGACAGGTTCAAGAAAAAGATATGATTTGATAATAAAAATTGTGTGATATTAGAAAAAGAGGAGAGATACATATGAAAGCAGATAATTTGAGTTTTTTAGAGTTTATTGGGGCAGGTAAAAGAACTTTTTATATACCTGTATACCAGAGAAATTATGATTGGAAAAGGATGCAGTGTATTACACTGTTCAGAGATATAGAATCAATTGCAGTAGATGAAAATAGAAATAGCCATTTTTTAGGAACATTAGTATATGTAGAAGGAGAGTCCACAGCAAACTTCAGGCAATTTATCGTGATTGACGGACAACAACGTTTGACTTCTATTATGTTGCTTTTAAAAGCAATTTTAGATTCCACTTTAATAGAGGAATTGAAAATTGAGATAAAAGAAAGCTATTTGACAAATAGATTCAGCCCAGAAGCATTAAGAATAAAATTAAAGCCGATGAAATCAGATTCATGCAATTTTCAGAAACTAATTAATGATCAAATTGATGATATGGAAGAATCACAAATATTAATGAATTATAATTTATTTATGGATTTGATTAGAGAGTCGTTTTTATCTCCAGAGCAAATATATCAGGGGATACAGAAGTTAGAAATAGTATATATCCAGTTAACAAAGGAAAAAGAAAATCCACAGTTGATTTTTGAATCATTAAATTCTACTGGATTAGATTTGACACAGGCTGACCTTATCAGGAACTATTTATTAATGGGACAAGCTTATGACTGTCAGGAAAGATTATATAATAGTTATTGGATAAAGCTGGAGAATCTGCTACCAGATGCAATGATATCAGATTATATTCGAGATTATTTGACGTTAAAAACAGGTATGATTCCTAATAAAGATAGTGTGTATAACAATTTTAAGGAATATTATTTAAGACTAGACAATTATGATGCAGAGGGGTTTCTTGATGAATTGACGACCTATGGAGAATATTACAGTTGGTTTAAATATTGTAATAGTCCTGACGAGGAAGTGAATGGGAGGTTGTCGCAGTTACAGAGGTTAAAGTCAACGACGGTTTATCCTTTTTTGCTAAATATATTTGAAGATTGCTATATGTATCATAATATTGATATGCAAATGGTGTGTAAAACGTTGGATGTTATTCTATCATATGTTATGCGGCGGTTATTGTGCGAAATGCCTACAAATGCACTAAACAAAGTATTTGCTTCAATGGTAAAAGATATAGAACAATATAAAGACAAAGAGTTATGTGACAGGGTTGCTGCAGTATTGGCAGGGAAGAAGGGCAAGGTAGTTTTCCCAAATGACAATTTGGTAAGAGATAAATTGTCGTTGCGTGACAGCTATAAATTCCCACATATAAAGTATATTTTAGAACAAGTTGAGCGTAAACAGGGCAAAGAAGTTGTTTCTTTTGATGAATTGACGATAGAGCATATTATGCCGCAGACGCTTAATGCAAAATGGAAAATAGATTTAGGTAAGAAAGCAGTGGAGATACATGAAAAATATGTTCATTGCATAGGTAATCTAACGGTTACTGGATATAATTCAGAAATGTCTAATGACAGTTTTGAAGAAAAAAAGAGATTGTATCAGGAATCCAATATCTATATCAATAAAGAGCTTTCTAAAATAGACACATGGAATGAGGTAGAAATTGTCAAAAGAAGTGGATGGCTTATCGATGAAATATGTTCTATATGGCAATGTCCTGATGCAATTAGTTTGAGTGAAAATGATGTTGATACAAGAACTGAGTTTGATATAATGGATGAAGTTGATGTAACTGGTCGGACACCCTGTCAAATTGAAATATGCGGTGGGACGATTCCCGTGGATTCATGGAGAAGTTTTTTAAAGAGTATTTGTATGCAGATGTATGAATACGATGCTCAGATATTCCGAAGCTTGATTCGTCATAAAGATTTTAAAGGCAGGAGCAAACGAATTATAAATGATACGAATGATAATATGAGAGTGCCGAAAAAGATAGCGGAGGGTATTTATTTAGAAATGAATTTAAGTGCTAATGAAGCGTTGAACTACGCCAAGCTGGTTATTGATAAATATGAAGGAATGGAAAATGAATGTTCCTATAAATTGAAGCCAATAGCTTGAAAATTGTGTTCCTATAGGAGCAACGAGGCTGAAAAATTGTGTTTACATAGTAGCTCCAACACACGTTGAAACAATCTGTAAATTAGTGCGAAAATAAGCATGTTTAAGCGGTTTTGAAAGATGAAAAACATTGTTTTGCCTACCATCCCCCAATAACCTCAGCCTTTCTACAGAACTGTCTCGTTCTGTTTTATATGGGAGCGTCCCAAAGTTTGTGCAAAACTTATGCCATTGTAATTATAAATTCTGATAGAAGAAATGGAGCGATCATATGCTTTCTGCTGAAACACAAAAGATGTATGTATCTATTTTAAAAGAAGAGCTGATACAGGCAACGGGTTGTACTGAGCCAATAGCGATTGCCTATGCAGCTGCACGATTAAGAAGCATTTTAGGAAAAGAGCCTGAAAGAATTCGTGTGGAAGTGTCTGGAAACATTATAAAAAATGTTAAAAGTGTTATTGTACCAAATACAGGTGGACTGAAAGGGATATCAGCAGCTATTGCGGCTGGAATAATAGCTGGTGACGCATCCAAAATGTTACAGGTAATATCTTATGTTCCGGAAAAATTACATACCCAGATAGCTTCATATGCTGAAAATACCCCAATAGAAATTGTGTGTGCAGATACTCCCTATTTATTAGATATCTGTCTTATTGGGTGGAGGGACGGGCATTATGCGAAAGTGAATATTGTGAATAATCACAGCAATATTGTACTAGAAGAAAAAGACGGAACAGTACTGTTAGAAAAGGAAATCAGTAATTCCGCAGAAGACAGCCTTACAGATAAAAGTGTATTGAATGTGAAAGATATCCTGGAATTTGCAAATAAAGCAGATCTTAGTGAAGTAATACCATTATTGGAACAACAGATATCCTGCAATCTCGCGATAGCTGAAGAAGGACTGAAAAACAATTGGGGAGCTAATATTGGTTCTGTATTATTAAAGGAATATCCGCAGGAAATAAAAACAGAAGCAAAAGCATGGGCAGCGGCCGCAAGCGATGCCAGAATGAGTGGTTGTGAGTTGCCAGTTGTAATAGTATCGGGTTCTGGAAATCAGGGAATTACAGCTTCTGTGCCTGTGATCAGGTATGCGATGAAGCTTGGCGTTTCACGTGAGAAACTGTATCGGGCGTTACTGGTGAGCGATCTTGTTACCATACATCAAAAGAGCGGTATTGGACGTTTATCAGCATACTGCGGAGCCGTTAGTGCAGGCAGTGGAGCTGGGGCAGGAATCGCATATCTTTTGGACGGAAGTTATGAGGCAATTGCACACACAATTGTAAACGCAGTAGCAATCATTAGCGGAACAATCTGTGATGGTGCAAAACCTTCCTGTGCAGCTAAAATTGCGGCGAGTGTGGATGCTGGAATTCTTGGATATGATATGTACCGGAACCAGCAGGAATTTAAAGGCGGCGATGGAATTGTTACCAAAGGCGTTGAAAATACTATTGCCAATATCGGTGCATTAGCTCAGGAAGGTATGCGTGAGACTGATAAAACGATATTGTCTATAATGACAGAAAAACTTAAGAAATAGGCACTTGAAAATCCAGCAGAATAAGGGTAAACTGCGAAAATAAAACCAGTATACAAAAATCGGTGGGCTGCTTGTCCTGGCATTTCCAATTCTTTTGCTGATCGGGGTAGTATCGCTGTTCTGTTTCAGAAAACCGTGGTAAATCATAACAACAGTTTCAGAAAGAAGGGGCTGTAAAAAAACTTTCCTAAAATAAAAATCGCCCGGACTGTGAGGTCTGAGCGATTTTTTAAATATAATCTATTAATGATTTTAAATTATGATCACGTTTTGGAAAATATGTCATCACGACCTGTACAACATATTCATGGACAGTATATACAAAATAAAAAGGAATATATTTATTATCAGAGTTTGGGAACAGACTTAAACTTAGAAACATATATAAGTTTTTCAGATATATTGATTGGAGATTATTTTACAAATAAAACATCTGCAGGTATGATAAATGCAATGAATAAGAATTCTATTAATAAGAAAGGGCCTGGCATTGTAAAAATAGTTGGTAACTACATGGAAAAAATGAAATAGAAGTGATGGTAATATTGGAGATGAATATTGATAATGACTAACATATAATCAGAGACGTAATATTAAGATTTTGTGATATGTTGGTGGCGCTTGTGGGAAAGAAGTAATACCGTTGAAACTATTGTGTTGATACAAAAGAAAACGTAACTTACAGTATATTGGAAAAGCTCAAGGTAAAAATAAGGCGAAGTTGCAAGGTTTCCTTCCGCTATTTAGCGTTTATTATAAAACAGTCTGTTATAGAGCAGGCTGTTTTTATTATGCGAAAATAGGAGGAATTTAGATGGCTAAGGAGTATGGATATGTCCGGGTATCAAGCACCGACCAGAATGAGGATAGGCAGATGAATGCGTTACAGGAGAAGGGGATTTTAAATAAGAATATTTATATGGACAAGGTATCCGGAAAAGATTTTAACAGGCCAGAGTATAAAAAATTAGTTAAAAAGTTACAAGCAGGAGATATATTGTATATTCTAAGTATTGATCGTTTGGGGAGAAATTATGAAGAGATTCAAACACAGTGGAGGCTTCTTACAAAAGAAATTGGGATTGATATTTGTGTGATTGATATGCCATTGTTGAATACGCGGAATGGAAAAGATCTGATGGGAACATTTATTGCGGATCTGGTACTTCAGATTCTTTCCTTTGTGGCTCAAAATGAGAGGGAAACGATCCGAAAACGGCAGGCTCAGGGCATAGCTGCTGCAAAAGCAAAGGGGGTTCATTTAGGCAGGCCGGTGAAAAAAGCTCCGGATGGTTTCACAGAACTTATAAAGTTATGGGAAAAAAAGAAAATATCTCTTAAAGATGTTCTTGTACAGTGTGATATGTCAGAATCAACTTTCTATCGAAGAATCAGAGAACATAGAATTGTATCAGACAAAAGAAAGTAACTCTCAAAAGGTGTACTTTTTGAAAGTTACTTTTCTAAACATTATCTTAGCATACAGATATATAAAAATCAATGAATTTCACAATACAATTATTTTAAAATTATATATTTTTACCTAATTTTTGAAATATTAAGAATTAATCAAAAGGTACACTTTTTGAAAAAGATATAGTATAGACCAATTACGAAACGGGTAGAAAAGCTGAGAAAGTTTCTAAGTTATAATATTATATAGAGACAGAAATGAAAAAAGATACTATGCCACTTATAAATGATTTTTGGCACAAGATAGCAAAACTTCTGCATAAAAATATTTAATACTAATGCGCGTATAAGCGCAAGATTTTTGATTGTATGCTCAGCGGCAATCGCTTCTTTGCCTTAAGCGATCGGAGCGCTTCTGTGCACCTCAGCATCAAAGAGTTTAAGGAATACGTTGTCATACATATGGTAAGCAATCTTTTTTCATAGTTTATCGGCGAGAAGATAATGGTCATTATATAGGATAAATCCAATTAAATTCAATTTCGATGGCATTTTCGCGATTCCGGAGATGGGACGTTTTTACCGCCATGTACTGATTGAGGGGAACTATCCGCATCACGGAGCGGTAGCATACGGACATCATGGTAAGGCGCTGTATGAAGTATTCAAATACATCGGTATCTGCCCAGATGAGATCGGTTACAATCATCCCCGAAGCATGTACCGTATCGTACGGAGAATCCATTTGCATAAAAATCAGGAAATGGGGCTGTTATGCACAGAGCTGTATACCTGCTCTTTTCTTACAAAAATAACATGACTATGACGGTAACATCCTATCGGTTTTCAGTAAAAAATAAAAAGAATCTGTGAGTGAGTATGAAAAGACGTAGACGGAAGAAATATGCAGTGTACCTTGCACTGGCCGGATTAGCCGCCGCTATTATTCTGACAATAGTAGGGGGAAGTTATTATATTCGGTTTGTCGGAAACAAGGAGTGGAGGAAGCTGCACAGTACCAGAGAATGCAAGCGATATTATGTGATGATTCCGGACGATTCAGAATCCGTTTTATGGCAGGACATTTATAAAAGTGCCAAAGAAGAGGCGGAAAAGCACGATGTCTATGTCGAACTCTTGTGTGACTGGCGCGCTGAGGATTATAGCACGCTTTCTTACATGGATATTGCAAAAACATCAAAAGTGGACGGGATTATTGTAAAGCCGGATGGCACTTTCAAAATGACAGAGGCCATTGATAAGGCGAATGAGGCAGGCATTCCGGTTGTTACGATTTTGAATGATGATACGGCAAGCAGCCGGAAAAGTTTTGTGGGCGTAAACAGCTATCAGATGGGAACCACGTATGGCCGCCAGGCGCTGGAATATATTGATGCCTCCACCAAAATCATAACCATTCTTATGGACAGCCGAGAAAGCGGAAAAGAGCTGATTTTCAAAGAAATAAAGGCTACAATACAGGCAGGACTGCCGGCAGCGCTGAAGGAGCAGGTACAGATCCAGTTAAAGACAATTAAGGCAACCAGTACGTTCGAGGCGGAGGAAGTGATCAGGGATCTCTTTGTGCGTCCCGAGGAGCGTCCGGATATTTTTATTTGTATGAACGAGGTGTACAGTGAATGCGCCTGCCATGCGATTGTAGATTACAATCGAGTGGGTGATATTGCAATAATCGGCTCCTATCGTTCAGAGGTGATGTTGAATGCCCTGAGAAAGGGGACGGTGATGACTGCTGTTGCGCTGGATACGGAGCAGATGGGGCAGTGCAGTATTGAAGCGTTGGAAGAATACTACAGTATGGGACACACGAACAATTATTTTAGTGTTGGCCTGGACATTATTACCAGTGAAAATGTGGACCAGTACAAAAAGAAGAGCGACCAGGAGTGAGCGCAGGTGGGAAAAAGAAAAAAACAAGGGCTGTTTTGGCGGCTTTCAATCCAGACAAAGCTGATTATGACATTTGCGCTCACAGCGGTACTGATGTTTGTTATCAATATTATCCTTTATGGCGAGGTCAACCATTCCATGCGGTCGCTGGATGAAGTGTATGCCACCAACGTAAGCCTGAATGCCCTGGCTGAATGTCTGGAAGAAATTCACGGAAATATTCTGGAATATCTGAATACAAAGAGCAGCGATTCACTGGAGGATTACTATCGGAAGGTGCAGTCATACCAGGAGATGCTGACAAACTTTAATGACAAAACCGTGGATAATGAAATGAAAATTCTGGAGAGGAATATCTGCAAGATGTCAGAAAACTATCTAGTGCTGGCAGAGGAGACCATTCAGGCAAAGCGCGGCCGGAATGTAGAACGTTATAAAGCAGCTTTTGCCGAGGGCTCCAGAAAATATCAGTATATCCAGGATGCAGTTTATAATTTGAACAGTATGCAGTTCCAGAGAAATTCGACGAATTACCAGATGTTGCTGGAATCGCTTGGCTATACGGAAGTTTTAAGCTCAGGGATCGTGGTTATAGTGGCTGTTATCAACATTTTGATTCTGATTTTGTTACTGCGTACCATCACGGAACCGCTTCGCATGCTGGCTGTATCGGCAAACGAGGTTGCACGTGGAAACTTCGATATTACTCTGCCGGATTATGACAGCGGCGATGAACTGGGGGTCGTAACGCGGGCGTTTTCCAAGATGATTGACAGTCTTCGGGAATATCTTGCAAAACTGCGGGACAGCATGGAAAAAGAGCAAGAACTGAAAAAACGGGAGTTCCGTATGGAAACCTATCTGAAGGATGCGCAGCTGAAATACCTACAGGCTCAGATTAACCCTCATTTTCTGTTTAATTCGCTGAACGCGGGTGCTCAGCTTGCAATGCTGGAGGATGCGGAAAAAACAAGTATTTTTCTTGTAAAAATGGCTGATTTCTTTCGTTGTAATGTACGCAAAGCGGAAAAGACGGCAACCCTGCTGGATGAGCTTAAGTCAGTAGACAATTATGTCTATATATTGAATGTCCGGTTTGCAGGCGAGATCGGGTACGAAAAGGAAATTGCCCCGGGTGTGGACGAAGTACAGCTTCCGAGTATGATCCTGCAGCCGATTGTGGAAAATGCGGTGAATCATGGAATCCGCGATGTGGAATGGGCCGGGCATATCCAGCTTATTGTCCGGCATATATCGGAAGGACTGGTAATCAGTGTGAAGGACAACGGGCAGGGAATGACGCAGGAACGAATCCGGGAGGTTCTGGAGGGAAGAGTGCATGAAAATGAGGAACAGAAGGATTCTACCGGAATCGGAATGGATAATGTAATAAACCGTCTGGAACTGTTTTTTGGCATAAAAGGCCTGCTGCAGATTTACAGCGAGGGAATCGGAAAAGGAACCGAGATACGGATCATGATTCCGGAGAAGGCTCTGGTCATGCAGCAGCAGGCAAAGGAAGCGCAGGAGTGGGAAAAGATGCAGGGGCAGGACGGAGTTTTACCGTGACAGGTATGAGGTGTGAGATGTACAGAATTTTGATTGCAGATGATGAAGGAATTATGCTGGAAGCCCTGAAGAGTATTATTATAAGCAATTTTGGAAATCAGTGTGAACTGGCATTTGCAAAAACAGGGCGCGCGGTGGTGGAGCTGGCAGAGAGCTTTCGCCCGGATATTGCGTTCATGGATATTCAGATGCCTGGAATCAATGGGATACAGGCTATTAAAGAAATAAGAAAGTTTCATATTTCGACAAAGTTCATTATTATCACGGCATATGACAAATTCGACTATGCGAAAGAAGCCATTAATCTTGGGGTAATCGAATATCTGACCAAGCCGGTGAAAAAGAGTGTTGTGGTGGAAGCTCTGGAACATGTGATGAAACAGATTTCAGAGGAGCGCCAGAAGCGCAGTGATAACCTCAGAATACAGGAACAGCTCGAAACCGTCATACCGATTGTTGAAAATGGTCTGGTTAATAATATGATTTTGCAGGAACAGGGTGCCAGTGATATCAGTTACTATAAAATACTCCTCGATATCCGTCAGGAGTATGCGTATGTTGTTCTGATTCAGTTTGGCATTTCTGGAGAAAACGATGTTCTGACAACTCCGGTCGGAATGAGCGCACACATGCAGTCCCATTATGCGGAATGCCGTTCGATCTGCAAGGAATTTTTTCCATGTATCGCCGGACCGATCATGACCAACCGGATCGTTCTTGTTGTTCCGTGTGATGAGAGCACACAGGAGTATCGGAAACGAATTGAGATGATTGAGCAGGCGAGACATCTGACCAGGAAACTGAGCCGCCGTTTTGAAGCAAAATTCCGTGCAGGAATCGGGAAAACCTACCGAATGGAAGAGTTGAAACTTTCCTATTTAGAAGCGTATCGGGCGCTGAGCCAGAGCAACAGCAGTGTGGCGCATGTAGATGACCTGACTCTGCAAGGAGAATATACGGATGATTATCCGAAAGACATGGAACGAAGACTTTTTCAGCAGGTTACAAGAGGCGACCGGAATGGCATGCGGCAGACAGCCAATGAACTTTTCGACTGGATGATTCGTAACTATTATGATTACAGAGAAGGTATTCAGCTGAAAGTGCTGGAATTTGTCATTTGCGCGGAGCGGGAAGCATCTTTGAATGGCGGAATTGAACCGTACGGATTTCACTCCCGAAAAGATTACATGAAGATGGTGCTGGAATGCGCTGGTTATACGGCGCTTCGCGCCTGGTTTTTGCAAAAACTGGAAGATGTATGCAAAAAGGTTGCAACGAAGCAGGAAAAGCAGTCGGAAAGTATCGTCTCAAAGGCAAAGCTGTATATCAACCAGAATTTTTCAAAAGAGCTGACACTGGATGAAGTATCGAGAAATGTGAATATCAGCCCGTATTATTTCAGTAAATTGTTTAAAGAAGAGACCGGAGAAAATTTTATCGAATATCTGACGAAAATCAGAATACGGCATGCAAAGGAGCTGTTGAAAAACCCACTGCTCAGTATTAAGGAAATCTGTGTGATGTCCGGCTACAGTGATCCCAATTACTTTAGCCGTATTTTTAAGAAACAGGAGAGGGTGACACCGAGTGAATACCGGGAGAGTTTGTAATGGCTGAAAGAAAAAAAGGAAAAAGGGCCGCTTTCTTTGCCTGTGTTTTGCTTGCCAGCAGTATGCTGGGAGGCTGCGCACTGTCGGGAGAGCATGAAGAGGAAACAAAACAGTATCAGGAGGAAGGGCTTCAGGTGGGGATGAGCTTTGACTCCTTTGTGATTGAGCGCTGGCTTCGGGACCGGGATCTGTTCGAACTGACAGCCAAAAATCTCGGGGCTGCGGTGAATGTGCAGGTGGCCAATGGCGATCTGCAGGAACAGATTTCACAGATTCGTTATTTTATTAAGAAAAAGGTTGATGTGATCGTTGTGATTGCAGCAGATGGTGGAGGACTCAGCAGTGTGATTTCAGAGGCAAAAGCGCAGGGCATTCGAGTGGTTTCTTATGACCGGCTGGTGATGAATGCCAATACGGATCTGTATATTTCTTTTGATAACGAGAAGGTGGGCACACTGATGGGAGAGGCCATGGTTGAGGCGCTTCCGGAGGGCGGCAACATCTTTGCAATCTATGGCTCGCCGGCTGATTATAATGTATGGATGTTACAGAAGGGCTTTTGCGATGTGATTAATGACAGCGGTCTGAACATTATTTATTCGGCTTACTGTGAGAACTGGCTGGCAGAGCTGGCTTTTGACGCAGTCGAGAAAGGCCTTGGCAAGAGTCCGCGCAATCTGGTCGGCGTGATGTGCGGCAATGATGATCTGGCCGGCCAAGCTTTCCGGGCGCTGGCGGAGAATCGCCTGGCCGGAAAAGTCGTGCTGGTGGGGCAGGATGCAGACCTGGCGGCCTGTCAGCGTATTGTGGAAGGCACACAGACAATGACAGTCTACAAGCCGATGGAGAAGCTTGCTCAGAAAGCAGCGGAATTTGCCTGTGCGCTCGGGTATGAAAAAATGATGGAGGAAGGCCGCATCGACCGGTCAGAGGTTCCGGAGATCGCGCTGGAGCGGGAAAAAGAATTGAGGACACTCAACAAGATCAGCGACCGGGGAAGCGCTCTGGAAATCATGAAAAGACAGGCGAACGCAGAGGAAAGCAGTCCGTATGGACAGGACAGGGACGACGGCTTACAGAAGGAGGGCAATGTGCCGTACTATAGTCTGGAACCGATTGCCGTGACAAAAGAAAATATAGACGAGATGATTATTAAAAGTGATTTCCATACGCAGGAAGATGTTTATCTGAATGTAGAACGGGAATCAGAAAAGAAATAGAGTTTGTTTTGGAATACAGCTGGACAATCTTGTCGCAAAAATTTCCTGTATTTTACAGGAATTTTTTTTATGCGCTAAAAATATGAAGCTGATTGCAAACATGTCCAGATTTGTTTGTAGTAAACTAAAAATAACTTAAAAAGTGAAAACAAAAAAAGGAGGAATTCAATTATGAACAAGAAAATTGTTATGATGACAGCTGTAGCGGCACTTTCCGTAGCAGCATTCGGAACAGTTGCAAGCGCTGAGGAAAAAAGTGTAATCGGTGTAGCAATGCCGACGCAGGACCTTCAGAGATGGAACCAGGACGGCGAGAACATGAAAGCTCAGCTGGAGGAAAAGGGATATACCGTAGATCTTCAGTATGCCGGAAATGATGTACAGACGCAGGTTTCTCAGGTTGAGAACATGATTGCAAACGGCGATCAGCTTCTGGTAATCGCTTCGATCGAAGGCGACTCTCTTGGAACTGTTCTTGCTCAGGCAAAAGAAGCGGGCATTCCGGTTATCGCTTATGACCGTCTGATCATGAACACAGACGCTGTTTCCTACTATGCAACATTCGACAACTATATGATTGGTAAAACACAGGGCCAGTTCATCGTAGATACACTTGATCTTGAGAATCAGGACGGACCGTTCAACCTTGAGCTGATTACAGGTGACCCGGGTGACAATAACGTGAACTTCTTCTTTGGTGGTGCTATGGATGTTCTTCAGCCGTACATCGATGCGGGCAAGCTTGTTGTTCCGTCAGGCCAGATGACAAAAGACGAAGTAGCTACAGTAAACTGGGCAACGGATGCAGCACAGGCAAGATTTGAGAATATCCTTTCTTCTAACTATGCAGATGGCACAAACCTTGATGCAGTTCTTGCATCCAACGACTCTACGGCTCTTGGTGTTATCAATGCTCTGGCAGCAAACTACACAGGCGAATATCCGATCATTACCGGTCAGGACTGTGATATTGCAAACGTTCCGCACATCGTAGACGGAACACAGGCAATGTCTGTATTCAAGGATACACGTGCTCTGGCAGCTAAGGTTGTTGAGATGGTTGACGCTGTTATGCAGGGCAACGAGGTTCCTGTTAACGATACAGAATCCTATGACAACGGAACAGGCGTTATTCCGTCATACAATTGCGATCCGACACCGGTTACCGCTGAAAATTACAAAGAGATGCTGATTGATTCCGGATATTACACAGAGGATCAGATTCAGTAAGACGGATACTGTAAAACAAAATGATACAGGCGGGCATGTCGCCCGCCTGTTGTACATGTGGGGTGCCACATGTTTATTTTATCTAGGTCTGGAGGGAGCAATTTTGGCAAAGATACTGTTGGAAATGAAAAATATTACCAAAACATTCCCTGGTGTGAAAGCGCTTGACAATGTAAATCTGAAGGTGGAAGAGGGAGAAATTCATGCACTGGTCGGCGAGAACGGTGCAGGAAAGTCCACTCTGATGAATGTACTTTCCGGCGTGTACGGATATGGTACGTACGAAGGTGATATCGTGTACGATGGGGAAGTATGTAAATTTCATGACATCAAAAACAGTGAGGAAAAGGGAATTGTTATTATTCACCAGGAGCTGGCACTGATTCCGTATATGTCGATCGGTGAAAATATGTTTTTGGGTAACGAACGTGGAAAAAAGGCTGCCATCAATTGGGATGAGACTTATGGTATGGCAGAAAAATATATGAAGCAGGTTGGCCTGTCAGAATCTGCAAGGACGCTGGTCAAGGATATTGGCGTCGGAAAGCAGCAGCTGGTAGAGATTGCGAAAGCACTGGCCAAAAATGCAAAGCTGCTGATTCTGGATGAGCCGACCTCATCTTTGAATGAGTCGGATTCCAGAGCGCTGCTTGACCTGCTGCTGAGTTTCAAAAAAGAAGGAATGACCTGTATTATCATCACACATAAGCTGAACGAAGTCTCCTATGTAGCGGACAAGATCACGGTAATCCGTGACGGTTCCACCATTGAGACGCTGGTTAAGGGAGTGGATGATTTGTCTGAAGACCGCATCATCAAGGGAATGGTTGGTCGTGAGATCGCCGACCGTTTTCCGAAACGCAAAGACAGCAAAATTGGTGATGTCAACATGGAAGTGAAGAACTGGACTGTGTACCATCCGCTTTATACGGAACGTAAGGTTGTGGATCATGTATCAATCAAGGTACATAAAGGTGAAGTGGTCGGCATATCCGGTCTGATGGGCGCGGGGCGCACGGAGCTTGCAAAGAGCGTATTCGGAAGGAGCTACGGAACGAATATCAGCGGAACGCTTCTTTTAAATGGCAAAGAGGTGCATCTGAAAAATGCGAAAGATGCAATCAGACATAAGCTTGCATATGTGACAGAGGACCGGAAAGGCGACGGATTGATTTTGGGTAATCCGATCAAGGTGAATACGACACTTGCGAATCTGGAGGCAATCAGCAGCCATTCTGTGATCGATAAGGATAAAGAATATGCTGTGGCAGTGGAATACAAAGAAAAGTTAAAAACAAAGTGTCCGACGGTAGAACAGAACGTTGGTAATTTAAGCGGTGGCAACCAGCAGAAGGTGCTGTTGGCAAAATGGATGTTTGCCGATCCGGATGTCCTGATTCTGGATGAACCGACCCGCGGTATTGATGTAGGGGCAAAGTATGAAATCTACTGTATTATCAATGATCTGGTAGCAGCAGGAAAATCTGTAATTATGATTTCTTCGGAACTTCCGGAGATTCTCGGTATGTCTGACCGGATTTATGTTATGAATGAAGGAAGGATTGCCGGCGAGCTGAAACGGGAAGAGGCTACCCAGGAAAAGATTATGTCCTGTATTCTGAAGTCAAGTAGTAAAGGAGAGTAAGCGATGGATAAGGCGAAATTAAAAGTAGGGATTCAAAAGTATACAATGATTATCGTACTGGTGCTTGTGATGCTGTTTTTTACCTGGGGTACTCAAGGAAAAATTTTACTGGCACAAAATATCACCAATCTGATCTCACAGAATGCATATGTGTTTGTGCTTGCAACCGGAATGCTGTTATGTATTCTGACGGGAGGTAATATTGACCTTTCTGTTGGTTCTGTTGTGTGTTTCGTAGGAGCAGTAGGCGGCGTTATGATGGAAAACATGAAATTGCCGGTGGGCATCGCAGTCATTTTAATGCTGCTGCTGGGCGCTGTTATCGGTGCATGGCAGGCATTCTGGATTGCATTTCTGCGTATTCCTCCTTTCATCACAACACTGTCCGGCATGCTTGTATTCCGCGGACTTTCGAATGTGGTGCTCGGAGGAAAGACGCTTCCGATTAAGTCAGAGATGTTTGTCCGGCTGTTTGGCGGAGGCGCAAACTGTTATGTACCGGATTTCCTTGGCAACGGAGAAGGGCTGAACCGTGTAGCGCTTGTATCGGGTATTCTTGGATGTATAATTTACATATTTGTTACCGTGCGCGGCCATGTGAACCGCGTGAAAAGAGGTTACGATACAGGAAACGTAGGCGCAATGTACGGAAAAATGGTTGTGATCTGCGCCGTGATTCTTGCTGTATCTTACAAGTTGGCACAGCATAAGGGAATCCCGACCTCTCTGGTATGGGTATTGATTGTTGTTCTGATTTACGGTTATATCACAAGCAAAACCACAATCGGAAGATATTTCTATGCCGTGGGTGGCAATGAGAAGGCGACAAAACTTTCCGGTATCAATACGGACAAAGTATACTTCATTGCGTATACGAATATGGGGCTTCTGGCTGCGCTTGCCGGTATGCTGACAATCGCACGTATGACGTCTGCCCAGCCGACTTACGGACAGAACTATGAAATGGATGCAATCGGCTCCTGTTTCATCGGCGGAGCTTCCGCATATGGTGGTATCGGTACTGTCCCTGGAGTTATTGTGGGTGCCGTGCTAATGGGCATTATCAACCAGGGTATGTCGATTATGGGTACCGACCAGAATATGCAGAAGGTTGTAAAGGGACTGGTTCTTCTGGCTGCGGTTATTTTTGACGTAGTATCAAAGAAGAAAAATTCATAGTCCTCAAGAAATAATTTTGAGGATGGGCTTATAAAAGTGGTTCCAAACAAAAACTCAAAAATTGGGAAATATCTGAATAATTGAAGAGCATGGAAACTGAAAAACAGGGCAGGGGCAGTGAGTAAGATCACGCCCCTGCCCTGTTTTAATAATATCAAAATAGCTTACAGCATGATCGAGGATAGAAGAAGCGTGAAGATCAGATGAATATGGAAATTTTTGTAAGATAGTATATTTTTACTGTAAAAATTTTCTGTCATTTTTCCTATGAGCATCTAGTTAACAAAATTTTACAGTTAATAATAAATTTGTCTAGATATTTAGGTGTTATAATGACTACTATCCTAAATCTTAATTTCTTTTATAAAAGAGAAAGAAGACGCACAGGTACGAGTAACTTTATTATCAGTTGCTCGGTTGCTGCGCTACAATAATGGGCCCATGTAGGCAGCTGCCGCAACATCTGACAACTGGGAAGGAAGTGATGAGTAAAATATTTACTTATAGCAAACAAGCGAAACAAAGATTGATATCCACCACAGGATTTGATCAGAATTATCCCGGATCATCAATCCACACATACTTCCAAAGAAACACGCCACTTTCTGGACAGCATGCCAAAGAGACGTTTTAAATCGCTGGAAATATAAAATGGATGAAAGTAGTGAGGATAAAGCGGCATCAGTTTAATATGGCAATTATTTATTTTTCAACGTAGTAGTATAACAACAAGGAAGGAGAATCTTATGAAGAAGAAGTTAGTATCTATTTGTTTATCGTTCCTCTTCGCAGGCCTTTGTTTTACGGGCGCGAGCGCTGAAACCGCTGATTCAACGGACGCTCTGCCGGTAGTGGCATCGGAAAAGGAGTTCATGCAGAACCCGACCACGTACTGTAATCCCATTTCTCTTACTCAGGGATCAGGAAGACTGCTCAGAGGCGGCGAGCCGGTTATCACAATATTTGAAGATGACTACTATCTGTTTGTAAGTCATAAAAAAGGTTATTGGTGGTCACCGGACTTCGTAAACTGGACGTATGTCGATGCACCGGAATTACAGGCCGGAATAGTTGGCGTTGTGGAGATCGACGGCAAATTGTATAACTACGCAGGAAATACCAATGACAAGGTAATGACGACTGACGACCCGAAATCAGGTGTCTGGTATGATGCAGGTACATTCTCCAGCAACAACTACGGCGACGCCAGCATGCTTTACGATGAAGAAACCGGCCGTCTGTTTATGTACTATGGATGGTCTCAGCTTCTTGGTATCCGCGTCGTTGAACTGGATAAGACAACCTTCAAGGAAATCAGCGAACCGGTTGTCTGCATCTGGGGCGACCCGCATAACCATGGCTGGGAAACCAGATATAAAAAGGACAATATCTTCCCGTACTTCGATTACAGAGACTACCGTGAAGAGGAGTATGGCTGGACGGAAGGCGGCCACCCGCTCAAGTACAATGGCAGATACTATCTGCTGTATTCATCTATCGGTCTTGAGTTCTACTCCTATGGTCAGGGCGTATACGTAGCAGATGATCCGATGGGGCCTTATGTATATGAGGAAGAAAATCCGTTTACTCTGAAGACCACAGGCGTAGCTCCGGGCGGCGGCCACGGCAGTATCTTCGTAGACAAGAACAATAATGTTTGGGGCGCTGCTATGATGCCGTTCGCACAGTCCGGTGGACGTGGTGACACGCTTATCTCTCTCTACCCGGCAGGCGTCGATGAAGACGGCGTAATGCACGGAAAAACGGAATTTGGTGATTATCCGCAGTATCTTCCGGGCGTCGTAGAGAATCCGATTGAAGACGGCTTTACGGGATGGGTACTTTTGTCTCTGGACAAAAAGATCGAAGCATCTTCCACGCTTGAGAACTGCTGGACGGCACATGCAGTAGATGAGAATACGAAGTCATTCTGGTCTGCTGAAACAGGCGATCCGGGCGAATATATCACCGTAGACCTTGGCGCAGAATGTGATATCCGCGGTATCCAGATTCTGTGGGACAAAGATCCTGACACTACACGGAGTCGTGATCCGCTTGACCGTTATCAGTCCTATACGGTTGAAGTATCTGACGACAACGAGAACTGGACCATGGTTATTGACAAGAGCAATAACGTTCAGGATCTGCGAAGCGATTACACAGAACTTCCGGCTCCTGTATACGCACGCTATGTGAAGCTGACAAATGTATTTACGCCAGACGATGGAAAGTTTGCTGTAAAAGCGCTTCGTGTTTTCGGTAATCCGGAAGAGGCAACTTGGACAAAGGTAGAGAATGTAACGGTTGTTCGTGACAAATTAGACCGCCGCTACGCTCATCTGGTATGGGAGCAGGTGGATGGCGCCGAGGGATATATTGTGCGCTACGGCATCGCACCGGACAAACTGTATAACAGCTATATGGTTTACTGGGACAGCTACTTAGACATTCCGAGCCTGAACGTTGATCCGGAATATTATTTTGAGGTTGAGGCTTTCTCCAGCAACACACCGCGTTACGTGGAAAACACATTTGAAACGCAGGGTAGAGGCGCTGAACTCGATCTGATAAAAGAGGCCGACGAAGAAGCAGGGACAGAGAGTAGTACGGAAAGAATTATGACGTATGAAACTTACGGAAGAGACGAGGTATATGTATTTGACGACATCACACCTGGTACTTACTCTGTAAGACATACTTTCGGCGTTGGCATCTGGGGCCCGGTAGAACTGACAGAAGAAGAGCTGATCGGAACAGGCACCGAGCCTACGATCACTGCACTCAACCTGACACAGTTTGGTAATGGTTCAACTCAGTGGGGTACCGTTGAAGTAAGAGTATATCCTGGTGAGGAGAGCGGAAGAATAGAAGTAACATTCAAATACGACAAGTAATATTCAGAGGCCACCGGCATAGCCGGTGGCCTCGGTTTGTCTACAAAAGACCGCGTTTCCCACGATAACATGGTATAATAAGAATCGTGAGATAGGAGGAAACGCTGATTTAATTGAACATTTCGACTGACTGAACTCGCTACATCTGTTATAATAATGATATCGCGAAAGGGGAACAGTCATATGAAACAACAGACTTTCAGCGATATCGAATATTCCAACCGCAGGAAAAAAATAAACGGTAGGAAGGAAACTTTGCAATGACACACAAAAATGAAAGGAATCTAAAATGCGTCTGAAAAATGTATTAATTGTAGTCAGTGATATAGAAAAATCAATTGCTTTTTATAAAGACTTGCTTGGTCTAAATGTTATTTTGGATCAGGATGGCAACGTGATTATGAGTGAAGGGCTTGTCCTTCAGGATAAAGCGATCTGGGAGCGTTTTCTTGAAAAAGAGGTTATTTTCCGAAATCATGCATCGGAACTGTATTTTGAGGAAGCTGATCTGGAAGCGTTTGCGAAGAAGCTGGAAAATTACCACGAGCCGATTGTATATGTGAATCGGCTTATGGAGCATGCATGGGGGCAGAAAGTGATTCGTTTTTACGACCCGGATGGAAATCTGATAGAAGTTGGAACACCTATGAGGACAACAGATGATTGATTTATATTATGTTGAAGATGATCCGGATATTGCACAGATTGTAAAAGAATATCTGGAACGTCATGAGATGAAGACAGAGCTGCTATGCAGCATTGCAGATGCGAAGCAGGTATTACAGCGGAAAATCCCGGCGCTTTTGATCGTT
Organism: bacterium 1XD42-54; assembly: GCA_003612585.1. GTDB lineage: Bacteria > Bacillota > Clostridia > Lachnospirales > Lachnospiraceae > Choladousia. The sequence goes on along the minus strand of RAZH01000001.1, from coordinate 34,365 downwards.
GACCGGAACATGCCGGATGGGAATGGCGATGAACTGTGCAGGTGGGTCCGGCGCCGGTTTGGAGGCAAGATCCCGATCCTTTTTCTGACCGTCAGGGGTGAGACTGCCGACATTGTCCAGGGATTTCAGGATGGAGCTGACGATTATGTGGTAAAACCTTTTGAACTGGAAGTGCTGTATTCACGGATCATGGCGCTGCTTCGAAGGACAGGCCTGAGGAAAGAGACGCGGCTTTTTTGCAATGATATTGTTGTGGATACGGAAAAACTATCCGTTTACTGTGGAACCGAGGAGATTTTGCTGAGTCAGCCAGAATACCGGCTGCTGGTATTGCTGCTGGAGAATAAAGGAAGAACCGTGACCAGAAAACAGTTGCTGGAACAGGTCTGGGACAGCGAGGGAAATTATGTGAACGATAATACACTGACGGTTGCTATGAAACGGCTCCGTGAGAAACTACATCATCCTTCCTGTCTGAGGACGATCCGCAGTTTTGGTTATCGGATGGAGGACAGCGTATGATAAAGCAGGGAATACAGAAAAAATACCGGTTTGGGAAATGGCCGGCAGTGCTTGTATATCTGGTCTGTGTGCTTGGCATAGCGTTTTGGGGTGTGAACAGATACAGATGGGCGGTTTATGAATACTTTTCCGGGTTTTGTGCGCTATTTGTAGAGGAGCATCCGGAAGCAGAGGCAGAAGTGATTTCATGTGTGAAAGCGTATGATGTTTTGCCGAAGTGTGGAAGTCAGTTTCTGGAGCAGTATGGATATAAAGGCAGTGAGTTTTTGGAAGGGATTGCATGGGAGGCTTTGGCTTTTTTTGCAGTATGGGCCGGGCTGTTGGCCGGAGGATTCCTTCTTTTTTTATATTGCCGGGAAAAGAATTACAGGAAACGGATTGTAGAACTCACAGAATATCTGGAGCAGGTGAATACGGGTGATAGCGGGACAATTTTGCAGGTACGGGAGGATGTATTTTCGCATTTGCAGGATGAAATGTATAAGACAGTCACTGCACTGTATCAGACGCGGGAACATGCCGTGGAGGCAAAGAAGAATTTTGCGGAGAATCTGGCGAATATCGCACATCAGCTAAAAACACCGATTAGCGCATTATTTTTGTCGATGCAGCTTATGGAAAAAGAAACGCCACATGCCGGTACAGAACAGATGAAACGTCAGCTGGAACGGCTGTACCGGCTGGAAGAATCGTTGCTGATGCTCGCCAAGATTGATGCGGGAATTTTGCGGCTGGAGCGTGAGAAGGTAGATCTTTATACAGCGCTGAATCTTGCAGCTGAGAATCTGGAAGAGCTGTTGGCAAAAAAGAAAATTTCTGTGGAGATCCCGGAGCGGGGGTGTGTTGAGATAAACGGAGATTTGGAATGGACCATGGAGGCCTTTTTGAATCTGATAAAAAACTGCATGGAGCATTCGAAACCAGGGCAAAGCGTACATTGTGATTATTCCCAAAATCCGTTGTATGCTGAGGTTTTGATCTGGGATGAAGGTACGGGGATTGCAAAAGAGGACCTTCCGCATCTTTTTGAACGGTTTTACCGGGGGAAAGGGGCTGCCGATGGCGGGGTTGGGATTGGTCTGGCGCTTGCACGTTCTATATTGGAGCTGGAAAATGGCAGTATTGCTGTGCGGAATCTTCCAGAGGGCGGGGCCTGTTTTGAAATAAGGATTTACAGTCACTGAGATGTCACTTTCTTTTGTTATACTGGGGCAGTAGATGACCGTTTATAACAGAAAGGAGTGTGTGTATGGAAATACTGAAGTGTGAAGGGGTACGAAAAATTTATGGTTCTGGCAATAATCAGGTGGTTGCTTTGGATCGGATTGACCTGTCTGTGGAAAAGGGGGAATTTGTCGCGATTGTCGGGGCATCCGGTTCCGGGAAATCGACGCTTCTGCATATGCTTGGCAGTGTCGATCAGCCGACAGAGGGAAAGATTTTTGTGGAGGGAACGGATATTTCTACGATGAGCCGGACACAGGCCGCCATATTTCGGCGCAGAAAGGTAGGACTGGTGTATCAGTTCTACAATCTGATTCCGACGCTGACCGTGCGAAAAAATATTCTGATGCCGCTTGCGCTGGATAAGCGAAAACCAAACCAGGAGTATCTGGAACAGATTGTTGATTCACTGGGGATTGCGGATAAAATGGAATGTCTGCCGAACGAGCTGTCAGGCGGTCAGCAGCAGCGGGCAGCCATTGCGCGTTCTCTGATTTACCGTCCGGCGCTGTTGCTGGGAGATGAACCGACAGGGAATCTTGACCGTAAGAATTCGAGGGAAATTATTGATTTGCTGAAACTGTCGAACCGGAATCTGAATCAGACCATTTTGCTGATTACGCATGACGAGAAAGTTGCGCTGGAGGCAGACCGCATCGTAACGATAGAGGACGGGCGTATTGTCAGTGATGAGAAGCGGAGGTAGATGGCATGTGGAGAGAGTATTCAGCGGATTATATCAAACAGAATCGTTCCTCTGGACTGTCGATCGTGGTGGCAGCTTTTATTGCTGCGCTGTTTCTGTCTTTTCTGTGCAGTCTTTTTTACAATTTCTGGCTGGACAATGTGGAAGGAACAAAAATGGAAACCGGAGACTGGCATGGACGTATTACAGGCGCTTTTCATGCAGAGGACCTGGAGTTGATTGAGCAGTTTGCCAATGTGGAGAAGGCAGTCGTGAACGAAGAACTGTCTGGTGAACAGAAAACAACCGTAGATGTTCTTTTTTTCAATAAAAGAACCGTTTATCGGGATATGGAGGCCATCAGAGCGTGGTTCAAAGCGGCAGAAAGTGATGTTACATACAATTATCAGCTATTATCGCTGTATTTTATCCGTATTCCGGGAGATTCGATGCCGAGGCTTCTGATGCCAGCGTACCTGGCTGTGGTGCTGATTGTGTGTGTTTCTCTGATTCTGGTCATCCATAATTCCTTTGCGGTGTCGATGGACAGCAGGGTTCATCAGTTTGGTATTTTTTCCAGCATCGGGGCTACGCCAGGACAGATACGGATTTGTCTGCTTCAGGAAGCGTTTCTGCTATGCGCAGCTCCCATTTTTGTGGGACTTCTCGCAGGAATAGCGCTCAGTTTTGGTACCATGAAGGCGATGGGGATGCTGACGGCGGAGCTGGTAGGAGGTCGACAGGTGAACTTTTACTGGCATCCGGCAGTTTTTGCAGGGATTCTTTTTCTGTCTTTTTTGACAGTGCTTATTTCGGCATGGATTCCGGCGAACAGACTAAGCAGACTTACGCCGCTTGAAGCAATAAAAGGGACTGCTGAGATGCAGCTGAAAAAGAAAAAGAGGTCGCCCATTCTGACAATGCTGTTCGGCGTGGAGGGTGAACTGGCGGGGAACGGGCTAAAGGCCAGAAAAAAGGCGCTGCGGACCACTTCGCTTTCGCTGATGCTTGCCTTTTTTGGATTTATGATGATGCAGTGTTTTTTTACACTTTCCGGGATCAGTACGGATTATACTTATTTTAAGGCGTATCAGGATGTCTGGGATGTTATGACAACTGTGAAGGATACAAAAATCGAAGCATTTGGACTGACAGCTGAGCTGAAGGAATTGCCGGGAGCGGATAACACCGTCTTGTACCAGAAAGCAGAAGCTTTGTGCAGACTGCCCAAGGATGCGGAAAGTGAGGAGCTGAAAAATCTTGGCGGGGTAACAGTGTTTGGGGAAGAAGTGGCAGACGACGAAGCGGATTTTCGGAAGGTGAAAGCGTCTGTCATCATACTGGACGATGAGAGTTTTAAAGAATTCTGTGGACAGGTCGGGATAGCGCCTCGCATCGACGGCGCAATTCTGTTAAATCGTATTTGGGACAGTATCCACAGTAATTTTCGCTATCCGCAGTATATTCCTTATGTCAGAGAGGATTTAGATACCGTTGTTTTGCACAGAATGGCGGCCGCTGGAGAAGCGGGGCAGGTTATGGATGAAAAAGATTCCGCAAAAGTTCCGGTACTTGCCTGTACAGATATGACTCCGGCGCTGAGGGAGGAATATGGAAAGTCAGATCATGATCTGGTACATTTTATTCCATTGTCTCTGTGGCGGGAGATTTCAGGTAAGGTAGGGGGCGCGGAGCCGGACTGCTATATCCGGGCGCTGGCCGGTGATCGGACGTCTCCGGAAGCATTGTGTGCGCTTGAGGACGAGATTATAAAAATTGTTGGCCAGACATATGAAGTGGAAAGTGAAAACCGAATTCAGGAGAAGCTTGATAATGATAAAATGATTGCAGGCTATGAACTTGTATTGGGAGGATTTTGCGTGCTCCTAGCTATCATTGGAATTGCGCATGTATTTTCGAATACACAGGGATTTTTGCGGCAGAGGAAGAAAGAATTTGCCCGTTATATGTCAATAGGGCTGACACCCAGAGGAATGTGGAAAATATTTTGTATAGAAGCTTTGGTTACAGTCGGACGTCCGATGTTCCTTACTCTGGTATTGACGATAATGGCAATGGCAGTTATGATAAAAGCAAGTAATCTGAATGCTTTGGAGTTTATCCGGGTGGCTCCGGTTCTTCCGATTCTGACATTTATTTTTACTGTTTTCGGGTTTGTGGCGCTGGCTTATTTTCTTGGAGGAAGAAAGCTGAGCAAGTGTGAACTTGCCAAGACGCTGAGGGGCGACAGTATGTCGGAATGATCTGAAAAGATCATAGAGAAAGAAAAGTTTCGCAGAAAATTTTTGAAACATGACATATAGCTGTCATGTATCCTTTGTTATAGTTTCGGTAGTCTGGCGGGCAGGGGATTTTACAAAAGTTATGGAAGCATGTGAACACAAATATATGGTTATGATAATCAGGATAATAGGAAGGTGCTAGAAGATGGCAAGTAAAGCAGAATTTGTGGAATATATTGCAGATCAGCTGTCAGGTGCAGGGCAGATTACATACCGAAAAATGTTTGGGGAATATGGCATGTACTGCGACGGCAAAATTTTTGCATTGATCTGTGGAGACGAATTGTTCATCAAAATTACGGAAGCGGGAAAGGAGCTGGAGCCGCAGCTTCCGCAGAAACCGCCGTATGAAGGGGCTAAGCCATATTTTTTGATTGAAGATACGGACAACAGAGAATGGCTGACACAGTTTGTATCAGAAACGTGCCGGGCGCTTCCGGCTACGAAGCCGAAGAAAGGAAAGAAAAGCTGATATGGCATTTGATTACAAAAAAGAGTATCGGGAGTTTTATATGCCGCCAAAGAAGCCGGATTTCGTCGAAGTACCGGAGATGAATTATGTCGCGGTCAGGGGAAAGGGCGATCCGAATGAACCGGATGGAGCATATAAAAAGGCGATTGGTCTGTTGTATGCAGTGTCGTTTACAATCAAAATGAGCAAAATGGGTTCCAATAAGATCGAGGGCTACTTTGATTATGTCGTTCCGCCACTGGAAGGACTTTGGTGGCAGAGCGGCACAGAGAAAATTGATTATTCCAGAAAAGAAAACTTTTCGTGGATTGCGATGATTCGTCTGCCGGAATTCGTGGGAAAAGATACGTTCGACTGGGCTGTGAGAGAAGTATCAGAAAAGAAACAGATGGATGTATCAGATGTATTTTATTTTACGTATCAGGAAGGATTGTGCGTGCAATGTATGCACATCGGCGGGTACGATAACGAGCCAGAAACGATGGAGCGAATGGAAGCGTTTACAGAGGCGGGCGGTTATGAGGCGGATTTGTCGGGAGGACGCCTGCACCATGAGATATATTTGAGTGATCCGAGAAGGTGCAAGGAGGAAAGGCTTCGTACTGTGATACGCACACCCATCAAGAAGAAAGATGCTTAAAGGGGCATGGTAAAAGATGTAGGAGAGAGAAATTCATATGAGGGAATGAGAGGATGAAGCAAAATGGTGCTTTATCCTTTTTTGTTTGTGAATGTTTCCTTTATTTTTCAGAAAGAGTTTTTCTTGACATATCGTGTTTCGCCTGATAATATATAAAAATAATATATATAAAAATTTTATATATAAGAAAAAAACATATGGGAGGTGATGATTTGTACTATCCGGTTTCTTCACTTATGATAGAGTATTTAATTCTTGCGGTGATCAACAGGCATGACTCTTATGGGTATGAAATCAGCCAGACCGTAAAGCTTGTTGCGGCGATTAAGGAGTCAACGCTGTATCCCATTTTGAAGCGGATGGAAAGCAGTGGATTTGTGTGCACCTACAAAGAGGATTTTCAGGGCAGAACACGAAAGTATTATTCCATAACGGAGCAGGGAAAGGAACAGCTGGGATTTCTGGCACAAGAATGGATATCCTACAGAGATACGATACAGGCAATTATTGACGGGAGGTTATAGGTGTGAATAAGGAAGCATATTTGAATCAGCTGGAGAAATATTTGAAAAGGCTGCCGCGCGAAGAGTTTGAGCAGGCAATGGATTATTTCAGAGAGCATTTTGAAGATGCGGGAGAGGCGCATGAGGCGGCAGTGATTGAAGAGCTGGGAAGTCCGCGGGAGGCAGCGGCCGAGCTGCTTGGAAATCTTTTGGCAAAACAGACAGAACAAAAAGGAAAACAGAACCAAATTTTTCAGGGAAAAAGCATTAAGCTTACGGTGCTTGCCCTGTTGGCTGCACCAATCGGCATTCCGCTTTTTGCGGCGGGAATTCTGACGCTGCTGAGTGGGATTCTGGCAGGGATATGCGTGCTTGCGGGCGCGGCCTGTGCTGTAGCAGGAGGCGTATTGATCGGCGGGAAGCTTTTGATTCGGGGGATTCTGGCTGCTCCGTACTCGATTTCCGGATTTCTATTTATAACGGGCAGCGGAATTTTACTGTTTGGGCTTGCAATCCTTGTAGGAGTTGGGCTCTGGAAGCTAAGTCGTTTAATGGAAAGAGGTCTGATGGCACTTGTGAAAAAAATTTTGCGAAAGGGGAAAGCATAAAATGGAAAAAATAACAAAAAGAATTCTGATAGCAGGCTGTATTTGCAGCATTGCAGGGGCATGCTTCTGCGGTCTTGGATATGCGGCAGGCGGCTGGGATTATGCGAAGGAGGCAGATCTGAATAAGCTGGACGGGGCTGCAAAGAGAAGTGATACGCAAGGCATGAAAGAGGATTGTATTCTGCTGGACGAAGTTTCGGCTGTTGATGCAGAACTTGGCGATTATAATTTTGAGATCAGAAAATCAGAGGATGAAAACTATTATCTTTCTTACTGTTTGCAGGAGGAAAAGGGGGAGCTTCCACTGCTGTATGAGGTGGAGCAAGGAAATTTGAAACTGCGGAAAAAAAATTATTTTTATATTATGCAGATTTCGATACCGTGGTTTGAAACAGAGATAAAAGAGGAAAAGGTTATCCTGTATATTCCGGAAAATGCAGTGCTAAAGGAGTGCAGAGTTTCAGCAGCGGACAATGACCTTACATTTGATAATCTGGAATGTGAGGAAGTGGAAATCAAACAGAAATACGGCGTTTTGGAAATAAACGATTGTGTATTCCGACAGGGAACGGTTTCCTCAAAGGACGGAGGGGTAGATGCAGAGCGGTTCTGTTTCCAAAAGGTTGATTTTGAGTTGCATGACGGCGATCTGGAATTGCATGACGGGATTTTGGATGATGTGATATTGAAGTTTTCTGACAGCGATCTGGAAGCAGAAGAGCTGGAGCTCAAAAATGAGATTGCGATAGATGGTCATTACGCAGATCTGAGTCTGAAGCTGAAAAAGGGACAGGAGGAGAACCTTTCTTTGATTCTGGATACGAAGGACGGCAGTATTGAGGTGGCGCCGGAATATTACGGGGCATCGTCTGTGACGGAAGACGGAGACAAGGAGCATTTCGAATACAATACCAGGGAAGCAGCGGGAACACTGAAGGCTGAAATTCGGGATGGAGGTATAACGATCAGCTAGGGCGCGCAGAACGTGAGGCTGAGTTTTTAAATGTACCCTGGTATCTGCCAGGAGGAAACGGTACACAGGCGACCGCGTTTGTGTACCGATATTGCAGGAAAAGCTTGACTTTCCGGGCTTGTTCGTGTTACACTATACGAGCGTATGGAAGCAGGCTTTTTTTTTATGCCTAAAAAACAGCGGGTTTCCGCTGACGTAAACTAAACGGAAGGTGAGGTGGAAGTTGTGCGTGTAAGAATCACATTGGCATGTACAGAGTGTAAGCAGCGTAATTACAACATGACGAAGGATAAGAAAACGCATCCTGACAGAATGGAAACGAAGAAATACTGTCGTTTCTGCAGAACACACACATTACACAAGGAAACGAAATAATCGGTAGACCGTGCAAAGGAAGTGAGAACATGGCAGAAAAAGCTGAAAAGAGTTTAAAGAAAAGCTGGTTCAGTGGCCTGAAGGCTGAATTTAAAAAAATCATCTGGCCGGATCAGAAATCACTGGTGAAACAGACAGGTGCTGTCGTTGCCGTTTCTATCGTACTGGGAATCATGATTGCCATTATGGATTTTATTTTCAAATATGGTGTGGATGTTCTGGTAAATATCAGTTTCTAAAAGAATTGAGGGCATAGGTGATTGTATGGCAGAGGCTAACTGGTATGTAGCGCATACTTATTCAGGGTATGAAAACAAAGTAAAGGCCAACATCGAGAAGACGATTGAAAACAGACATCTGGAAGATCAGATTCTGGAAGTCCGTGTGCCGCTTCAGGATGTTGTCGAAGTGAAAAATGGTGTGAAGAAAACAGTTCAGAAAAAGTTGTTTCCGGGCTATGTGCTTCTCAACATGGTGATGAACGATGACACCTGGTATGTTGTACGGAACACACGTGGCGTGACGGGATTTGTCGGGCCGGGTTCCAAGCCGGTTCCGCTCACGGATACGGAGATGTTTAATCTCGGTATTCAGGCGAATGATACTACCGTTGAATTCGCAGAAGGGGATTCAGTTACAGTAGTCGGCGGTGTTTGGAAGGATACAGTCGGAATGATCCAGGCTGTGAACCAGGGCAAGCAGAGTGTCACAATCAACGTTGAACTGTTCGGCCGTGAAACGCCGGTAGAAATAAGTTTCACAGAAATCAGAAAGCTGTAATCCTGCTGGGCAGAGTGCACAGAGGATTCACAGAGTAACAGCAAGCAGTTCCCTCTGCAGAGGCAGAGGGGCGTGGGAGGGAAGAAACCCCCGACATTACCACATAGGAGGTGCCTGACATGGCAAAAAAAGTAACAGGTTATATTAAATTACAGATTCCTGCTGGAAAAGCAACACCGGCTCCGCCAGTTGGTCCGGCTCTTGGACAGCATGGTGTGAACATTGTTCAGTTTACAAAAGAGTTCAACGCAAGAACGGCAGACAAGGGTGATCTGATTATCCCGGTTGTTATTACCGTTTATGCGGACAGAAGTTTCAGCTTCATCACAAAGACTCCGCCGGCAGCAGTTCTGCTGAAGAAGGCATGCAACCTGAAGTCTGGTTCCGGAGTTCCGAACAAGACAAAGGTAGCTACGATTTCCAAGGATAAAATAAGAGAAATCGCTGAGATGAAGATGCCGGACCTGAATGCAGGCAGCGTTGAGGCTGCTATGAGCATGATCGCAGGTACTGCGCGCAGCATGGGTATCACAGTAGAGGAGTAGGCACTGAACGCTTAGCGAGCACGAGCGAAATATCGTGCGCCTTTCGTTGAGCGGACATACCCTTAAAGAATAAATATTTTGTAAACGAACAAATAAAGTGGGAGGGAATTTCCCGCAAACACCACCAGGAGGTCATTTAATATGAAAAGAGGAAAAAAATACGCAGAGGCTGCAAAGGCAATCGACCGTACAGTTCTCTACGATGTAAACGACGCTATTGCACTGGCTAAAAAGTCAGCAGTGGCAAAATTTGATGAGACAATCGAAGTTCATATCAGAACAGGCTGCGACGGACGTCATGCAGATCAGCAGATCCGTGGCGCAGTTGTACTTCCGCACGGTACCGGTAAGAAAGTTCGTGTCCTGGTATTTGCAAAGAATGCAAAGGCAGACGAGGCACTGGCAGCAGGCGCTGAGTACGTAGGCGCTGAAGAACTCATTCCGAAGATTCAGAATGAAGGCTGGCTGGATTTTGATGTAGTAGTTGCTACACCGGACATGATGGGCGTTGTAGGACGTCTGGGTCGTGTACTTGGACCGAAGGGCCTGATGCCGAACCCGAAGGCAGGTACTGTTACAATGGATGTAACAAAAGCTGTTAATGATATTAAGGCTGGTAAGATTGAATACAGATTGGACAAGACAAACATCATTCATGTGCCAATTGGAAAAGCTTCCTTCACAGAGGAGCAGTTAACGGACAACTTCCAGACGCTTATTGAAGCAATCAACAAAGCAAGACCGGCAGCTGTAAAGGGCCAGTTCCTGCGGAGCGTTACCATCGCACCGACTATGGGACCTGGAATCAAGCTGAATCCGACAAAGCTTGCTTGATCAGACATTGCATATGATCCCCGAAGGTACGCGCTTCGGGGATTTTTTGCGCGTTGGCAATGAGCCGTGCCATCAGCAAGATACCCCCGCTGCATGAGCTTACCTCATGTGCAGCGGGGGGTATCTTGCTGATGATAGGGCGAAGCCCGCGATCCGGACGAGTTTACTCGTCCGGATGCACGGTGTAGTTACAGTGGGGGTGAAAAAACACTTGACAAACCGCCCGCACACGTGATATCTTGTACAGGATGACTGCCGAAGACAGCAGGTGCCGAAAGGCATAAGGAGAAAACGCCTGCCGAGGAGTATAGAGATTCTCAGGAAGAATTTATGCCCTCTGTCTGACAGAGGGATTTTTTATGCACACGCCCGCATTAGGAATACAGTTGCTGATGCAACATGTGGGTGGCACAGCGAGCAGGGAAAGAAATTTTCCCTACTCGATTTATCTCCTGCATAATCCGGCGGTACACTTAAATCTATAAGGAGGTGCACCATTCATGGCAAAAGTTGAACAGAAGAAACCAATCGTTGCAGAGATTGCAGAGAATATCAAAGACGCTCAGTCTGTTGTTCTGGTTCATTACAGCGGTATTACGGTGGAAGCAGATACAAAGCTTCGTAAAGAATTAAGAGAAGCCGGTATCACTTACAAAGTATACAAAAACACAATGATGAACTTTGCATTCGAAGGAACTGACTGCGAGCCGCTTTGCAAACATCTGGATGGACCGAATGCGATCGCTATTTCCAAAGATGATGCGACAGCACCGGCAAGAATTATTTCCAAGTATGCAAAAGAAGCTCCGACAATGAAGATGCTGGCTGGTATCGTAGAAGGTGGTTACTACGATGAGAAGGCGGTAAACGCTCTGGCATCTGTTCCGTCAAGAGAAGAACTTCTTGGAAAACTTCTTGGAAGTATCCAGTCACCGATTACCAATCTCGCTCGTGTGCTTAATCAGATTGCAGAAGCAAAGGCTGAGTAAGAAAAGGGATCGCTATTAAAACGAAAAACTATTATAATCAGGAGGAAAATAAAATGGCAAAATTAACAACAGCTGAATTTATCGAAGCTATTAAAGAGTTATCTGTACTTGAGCTGAACGAGCTGGTAAAAGCTTGTGAGGAAGAATTTGGTGTATCTGCAGCAGCAGGCGTTGTAGTTGCAGCAGCAGGCCCGGCAGAGGCAGCAGAAGAGAAGGATGAGTTCGATGTAGAACTTACAGATGTAGGCCCGAACAAGGTTAAGGTTATCAAGGTTGTTCGTGAAGCTACAGGTCTTGGTCTGAAGGAAGCAAAAGAAGTAGTAGACGGCGCTCCGAAGGTAATCAAGGAAGGCGCTTCCAAGGCAGAGGCAGAAGAGCTGAAGACAAAACTCGAAGCAGAAGGCGCAAAAGTAACACTGAAATAATCGGAAAAATTTTCAGTTGTGCACAAAGAAATGAGGGCAGCCCGAAAGTCAGAAATGACTGGGGCTGTTCTTTTTTTATACTTAGTATAAGCATAGCAACTTTTGTCCTTGACACAACTTTCCAATTGTGCTAAAGTGTAAGTTGCATTATTGTGCAGGATTGTACCCCATGGTATAACTATGCCCAAAAGTTGAATCAGACTGCAGAAAGAACAGAGGTGAAACATCAATGGAGAAAAACAGGATACATCCTATTACAAATGGGAAAGGCTTCCGAATGAGCTATGCGCGCCAGAAGGAAGTCCTTGAGATGCCGAATCTTATTGAAGTTCAGAAGGACTCTTACCAGTGGTTTCTGGATGAGGGTCTGAAAGAAGTCTTTGATGATATCTCTCCAATAGAAGATTACAGCGGCAAGCTGAGTCTTGAGTTTGTTGATTTCAAATTGTGCGAAGATGATGTGAAGTACACGATCGAAGAATGTGTGGAGCGTGACGCGACGTTTGCTGCACCGCTTAAGGTTCGGGTTCGTCTTCATAATAAAGAAAATGACGAGATCAGTGAGCATGATATTTTTATGGGAGATCTTCCGCTGATGACAGCGACTGGCACGTTCGTAATCAATGGTGCAGAGCGTGTTATCGTTAGCCAGTTGGTTCGTTCTCCTGGCATTTATTATGCAATCGCGCATGACAAGCTGGGTAAAAAACTTTATTCGTGTACGGTGATTCCGAACCGTGGCGCCTGGCTGGAATATGAAACAGACTCCAATGATGTTTTCTATGTACGAGTAGACAGGACGAGAAAGGTTCCGGTTACTGTCCTGGTTCGTGCTCTTGGTATCAGTTCCAATGCAGAGATTATAGATCTGTTCGGTGAAGAACCGAAAATTGTTGCGACCCTCGCGAAAGATACTTCAGAGAATTATGAAGAGGGTCTGCTTGAGTTGTATAAAAAAATCCGTCCCGGTGAGCCGCTTGCGGTGGAGAGCGCAGAAAGTCTGATTATGAGTATGTTCTTCGATCCGCGCCGTTACGATCTGGCCAAGGTGGGAAGATATAAATTCAACAAAAAGCTGTTGCTGCGCAACCGCATCAGCGGACATATTCTGGCAGAGGATGTAATTGATACAACAACTGGAGAGATCATTGCGGAAGCAGGCACAGAGGTTACGCGGGAGCTGGCGGATCAGATTCAGAACGCCGCAGTGCCGTTCGTGCTCATTCGTACCGAAGAGCGGGATGTAAAGGTTCTTTCCAGCATGATGGTGGAACTGAGCGATTTTGTTGACTGTGACCCGCACGATCTGGGTATTACAGAGTTAGTATACTACCCAGCGCTTCAGAAAATACTGGAAGAAAATGAGAATATTGAGGATATCAAAGATGCGATCCGGAGATCGGTTCATGAACTGATTCCGAAACACATCACAAAAGAGGATATCCTTGCCTCCATCAATTACAATATACATCTGGAATATGGCATCGGCAATGACGATGATATTGACCATCTGGGCAATCGTCGTATCCGTGCAGTCGGTGAGCTGCTTCAGAATCAGTACCGTATCGGTCTTTCGAGACTGGAGCGCGTTGTCCGTGAGCGTATGACCACACAGGAGATTGAGGGTATTTCCCCGCAGTCTTTGATTAATATCAAACCGGTCACAGCAGCTGTAAAAGAGTTCTTTGGTTCCTCTCAGCTGTCACAGTTCATGGATCAGAACAATCCGCTGGGTGAGCTGACACACAAGAGACGTCTCTCTGCACTTGGACCGGGAGGTCTTTCCAGAGATCGCGCCGGATTTGAGGTGCGTGACGTACATTATTCTCACTATGGAAGAATGTGCCCGATTGAGACGCCTGAAGGTCCGAACATCGGACTGATTAACTCGTTGGCTACGTATGCGCGAATTAATGAATATGGCTTTGTAGAGGCGCCATACCGTAAAATTGACAAGACAGATCCGAAGAATCCGCGGGTTACAGAGGAAGTTGTTTATATGACAGCGGATGAAGAGGATAATTATCATGTGGCGCAGGCAAATGAGGCGCTTGACGAAGAGGGACATTTTATCCGTAAAAATGTTTCCGGTCGTTATCGTGAGGAGACACAGGAATATGAGAGAAGTATGTTTGATTACATGGATGTCTCCCCGAAGATGGTATTCTCAGTTGCTACAGCGTTGATTCCGTTCCTGGAAAATGACGATGCAAACCGTGCTTTGATGGGGTCCAACATGCAGCGTCAGGCCGTTCCGCTTCTGACTACAGAGGCTCCGGTTGTCGGTACAGGTATGGAAACCAAGACGGCAGTAGACTCCGGTGTCTGCGTGGTAGCACGCAATGCCGGTATAGTAGAGCGTTCAAGCTCCAAAGTAATTGTGGTTCGTACGGATGACGGTATGCGTGATGAGTATCATCTGATGAAGTTTGTGCGAAGCAACCAGAGCAACTGCTACAACCAGAGGCCGATCGTTTATAAGGGCGACCGTGTGGAAAAAGGTGATGTAATTGCGGATGGTGCCTCCACATCGAATGGTGAAATTGCACTCGGAAAGAATCCGCTGATCGGTTTCATGACCTGGGAAGGCTACAATTACGAGGATGCCGTTCTTTTAAGTGAAAAACTGGTTATGGAAGATGTTTATACATCCGTCCATATTGAGGAATATGAGGCAGAGTCCCGCGATACAAAGCTGGGGCCGGAAGAAATTACAAGAGATGTTCCTGGCGTCGGAGACGATGCACTGAAAGACTTGGATGAAAGAGGTATCATTCGTATTGGCGCGGAGGTTCGTGCGGGAGATATCCTGGTCGGAAAGGTTACGCCGAAGGGCGAGACAGAGCTGACCGCAGAGGAACGTCTGCTTCGGGCGATTTTTGGAGAGAAGGCGCGTGAGGTCCGCGATACTTCTCTGAAGGTACCGCATGGTGAGTACGGTATTGTTGTAGATGCGAAGGTATTTACGCGCGAGAATGGCGATGAGTTGTCGCCTGGCGTGAACCAGGCTGTCCGTATTTACATTGCTCAGAAGAGAAAGATTTCCGTTGGAGATAAAATGGCCGGACGTCATGGAAACAAGGGTGTTGTTTCTCGTGTGCTTCCGGTAGAAGATATGCCGTTCCTGCCGAATGGCCGTCCGCTGGATATCGTGCTGAATCCGCTGGGCGTGCCGTCGCGTATGAATATCGGGCAGGTGCTTGAGATTCATTTGAGCCTTGCTGCAAAGGCGCTTGGCTTTAATGTGGCAACACCGGTATTTGACGGTGCAAATGAGATTGATATTATGGATACTCTGGATTTGGCAAATGATTATGTAAATCTGGAGTGGGAAGAATTTAAGGCAAAACACGAGGAAGAGCTTCTGCCGGAAGTTCTGGACTATCTGTATGAAAACAGAGATCACAGAGCACTCTGGAAGGGCGTTCCGATTTCAAGAGATGGAAAGGTACTGCTTCGTGACGGACGTACCGGAGAGTATTTTGACAGCCCGACAACGATTGGTCACATGCATTATCTGAAACTGCATCATCTGGTAGATGATAAGATTCATGCGCGTTCTACCGGCCCGTATTCTCTCGTTACACAGCAGCCTCTGGGTGGTAAGGCTCAGTTCGGCGGACAGCGTTTCGGAGAGATGGAGGTTTGGGCGCTTGAGGCGTACGGCGCATCCTACACACTGCAGGAAATCCTGACAGTAAAATCGGATGACGTTGTAGGACGTGTCAAGACCTACGAAGCGATCATTAAGGGAGAAAATATCCCTGAACCGGGTATTCCGGAGTCCTTCAAGGTGCTCTTGAAAGAGCTTCAGTCGCTTGGCCTGGATGTCAAGGTGCTCCGTGAAGATAATACAGAAGTTCATCTTATGGAGTCTGTTGATTATGGCGATACAGACCTGCGATCTGTTATTGAGGGTGACCGCAGATACCACAACAAAGAGGAAGAGTCCTTTGGCAACTATGGTTTCAGCAAGCAGGAGTTTGAAGGCGGCGAGCTGGTAGACGTGGAAGAGGAAGAAGATACAGAGGGCGATGAGGACTTTTTGGAACTGGAAGAAACTTTTGACGAAGAGTAGCGTGTGAAAGGAGTACCATCAATGCCAGAAACAACAAACAATGAAGTGCATCAGCCAATGACGTTTGATGCCATTAAAATAGGGCTTGCTTCTCCAGAGAAGATCAGAGAATGGTCTCATGGAGAAGTAACAAAGCCGGAGACAATCAACTACAGAACTTTAAAGCCGGAGCGCGACGGACTTTACTGTGAGCGTATTTTCGGACCGAGCAAGGACTGGGAATGTCATTGTGGAAAGTACAAGAAGATTCGCTATAAAGGCGTTGTCTGCGACCGATGCGGCGTGGAGGTTACAAAGTCGAGCGTGCGAAGAGAGCGTATGGGTCATATTGAACTGGCAGCTCCCGTTTCCCATATCTGGTATTTCAAAGGCATTCCCTCCAGAATGGGACTGATCCTGGATCTTTCTCCGCGTACACTGGAAAAGGTATTATATTTTGCAAATTATATCGTTCTTGATCCGGGCACGAGTGATTTACAGTACAAACAGGTACTGACAGAGCGTGAGCACCAGGAGGCAAGAGAGAAATGGGGAAGCAGCTTCCGCGCCGGCATGGGGGCCGAGTCCATCAAGGAACTGCTGGAAGCCATTGATATGGAAAAGGAATCCGAAGAACTGAAGAAAGGTCTTCGTGAGTCTACCGGCCAGAAGCGTGCCAGAATTATCAAGAGACTGGAAGTTGTTGAAGCGTTCCGTGAGTCAGGAAACCGTCCGGAATGGATGGTAATGACTGTAATTCCAGTGATTCCGCCGGATCTGCGTCCGATGGTTCAGCTCGACGGCGGTCGTTTTGCAACCTCTGACCTGAATGATCTGTATCGCAGGATTATCAACCGTAACAATCGTCTGAAAAGACTGCTGGATCTCGGTGCGCCGGATATTATCGTAAGAAATGAAAAGCGTATGCTTCAGGAAGCGGTGGATGCACTGATTGACAACGGTCGTCGTGGACGTCCGGTCGTTGGTCCGGGCAACCGTGCGCTGAAGTCATTGTCTGATATGCTGAAAGGTAAATCAGGACGTTTCCGTCAGAATCTTCTTGGAAAGCGAGTAGATTATTCCGGACGTTCCGTTATCGTGGTTGGGCCGGAGCTGAAGATTTATCAGTGTGGTCTGCCGAAAGAAATGGCTATCGAGCTGTTTAAGCCATTTGTTATGAAGGAGCTGGTTGCAAACGGCACTTCACACAATATCAAAAATGCCAAGAAAATGGTAGAACGCCTTCAGCCAGAGGTTTGGGACGTGCTGGAGGATGTGATCAAAGAGCATCCGGTTATGCTGAACCGTGCGCCTACGCTGCATCGTCTTGGAATCCAGGCATTTGAGCCGATTCTGGTCGAAGGTAAGGCGATTAAGCTGCATCCGCTTGTTTGTACTGCGTTCAACGCGGACTTTGACGGTGATCAGATGGCCGTCCATCTTCCACTTTCAGTGGAAGCACAGGCAGAATGCCGTTTCCTTTTGCTCTCTCCGAACAATCTCTTGAAGCCGTCCGACGGAGGTCCGGTAGCCGTTCCTTCTCAGGATATGGTGCTTGGTATCTATTATCTGACACAGGAGAGGCCGGGAGCACCGGGAGAGGGCAAGTATTTCAAGGATGTAAATGAAGCAATTCTGGCATACGAAAATAAAGTTCTGACTTTGCAGTCCAGGATTAAGGTCCGTATGCGGAAAACACTGGAGGACGGACGTTATATAGAAGATGTTGTAGAATCGACACTGGGTCGTTTCCTGTTTAATGAGATTCTTCCGCAGGATCTCGGATTTGTAGATCGTTCTGTTCCGGGCAATGAACTGAAGCTTGAGGTGGATTTCCTGGTTGGAAAGAAGGGACTGAAACAGATTCTGGAAAAGGTTATCAATACACATGGCGCAACAAAGACTGCCGAGGTATTGGATAACATTAAATCCACAGGATACAAATATTCCACGAGAGCTGCCATGACGGTATCCATTTCCGATATGACGGTGCCGCCTGAGAAGCCGGAGCTGATTCAGAAAGCGCAGGACACTGTTGATAAGATTACAAGAAACTATAAGCGCGGTCTGATCACAGAGGAAGAGCGCTATAAAGAAGTTGTTGAGACCTGGAAGGAAACGGACGAGATTCTGACAAAAGCCCTGCTTGACGGACTTGACAAATATAACAATATTTTCATGATGGCTGACTCCGGAGCGCGTGGTTCTGATAAGCAGATCAAGCAGCTTGCAGGTATGCGTGGCTTGATGGCTGATACGACAGGACATACGATCGAACTCCCAATCAAGTCAAACTTCCGTGAGGGACTTGACGTACTGGAGTATTTCATGTCTGCACACGGAGCGCGTAAAGGACTTTCCGATACAGCTCTTCGTACAGCTGACTCTGGTTATCTGACGAGACGTCTTGTTGACGTATCACAGGAACTGATTATCCGTGAAGTGGACTGCTGTGCAGAGCGCGGTGAGATTCCGGGTATGTATGTGAAGGCATTCACAGACGGAAGAGAAGAAATTGAGAGCTTGCAGGAGCGTATTACAGGACGTTTCTCCGGTGAGACAATTTGCGATAAAGACGGCGAAGTGATTGTAAAGGCAAACCATATGATTACACCAAAGCGTGCCGCACGTATCATGAAGGATGGCGTGGACGCAGAGGGTAAGCCGTATGAGAAGATCAAGATTCGTACGGTTCTGACCTGCCGTTCGCACAGCGGTATCTGTGCAAAATGCTACGGCGCGAACCTGGCAACGGGCGAGTCCGTACAGGTAGGTGAGTCTGTCGGTATTATTGCTGCACAGTCTATTGGTGAGCCGGGTACACAGCTTACGATGCGTACGTTCCATACGGGAGGCGTTGCCGGAGGCGATATCACACAGGGTCTTCCCCGTGTCGAGGAGCTTTTTGAGGCAAGAAAGCCGAAGGGACTTGCGATTATTACAGAGATTGCAGGCGTTGCTTCGATTCGTGATACAAAGAAAAAACGCGAGATCATTGTGACAAACAACGAGACGGGTGAGGCAAAGACATACCTGATTCCGTATGGTTCCAGAATTAAGGCAGTAGATGGTGTCTATCTGGAGGCCGGAGATGAGCTGACAGAAGGTAGTGTGAATCCGCATGATATTCTGAGAATCAAAGGCGTTGAGGCTGTGCAGGATTACATGCTCCGTGAGGTACAGCGTGTATACCGTCTGCAGGGTGTTGAGATTAACGATAAGCACATTGAGGTGATCGTTCGCCAGACCTTGAAGAAGATTCGGATTGAGAACAACGGAGATACAGAATTCCTGCCAGGCTCTCTTGTGGATATTCTGGATTACGATGATGTAAATGAGCAGATGCTTGAGGAGGGTAAGGAGCCAGCGGATGGCAAGCGGGTTATGCTCGGTATCACAAAGGCAGCTCTTGCAACCAATTCCTTCCTTTCAGCGGCATCCTTCCAGGAGACAACGAAGGTTCTCACAGAAGCTGCAATCAAGGGTAAGATAGACCCGTTGATTGGTCTGAAGGAAAATGTTATCATCGGTAAGCTGATTCCGGCTGGTACTGGCATGAAGCGGTATCAGAGTGTGAAGCTTGATATTACAGGCACGGATGATTATAAATATGATCTGGCTATGGAAGATGAAGTGGCTCTGAATGAAATGGATGACGAAGATGAGCTGGATTTCGAAGAGCTGGATGACATGTTTGAAGAAATGGAAATTTCTGAAGAGCTTGACGTAGTGGCGGAAGAACCAGTGTTGGCCGGAACTACGGAGGAAGAATAAAAAGACAACAAAAAACAGGATACATCGTTTAAACCGATGTATCCTGTTTTTTTGTGTTTTTCTGTTCTGCTTTTTGTTCCTTCAGATTTTTTACAAGGTTTTTTAAGGACATGTCTTCGGAAAGGCGGTCCGAGGTCTCGGTTTTTGGAGAAGGAGCCGGACCCGGATAGGGAGGATACGGCATTTTCATATAAGGAGGCTGTGAATATCCCGGATTTTGTTTTGCGGGATGACCAGGTGGCATATTGCTGCGCGGCGGGTAATAGGATGCGCCGGGGTCGTGTGGATAGGCCATATTTGGTTGCGGCCCGGTCGGAGGATAGGGCGTGTTTCCAGGAGCGTTATTTTGCATGTAAGGCATTCCGGGATAGGGTTGGCCTGGATTTCCGGTATACGGGTATGGATAGGGCGCTTGTTCCTTTGATACGTCCGGCCGTTTCTTTTTGGAGAACGGACGGAAGATCGTTTTTCTACCGGTCCAGCCGATAATGCGCACTACGATGATTCCGAAAAAAATACCGATGGAATCAATGAATACATCACGTTTTGAGGGACTTCGGCCCGCGACGAAAGATTGATGGTATTCATCGGCACAGGCGAAAGCGACACAGAAGAAACCGGCCACAATCATCAGAAGGATTCCGCGGAGCCCGTAAACGTAGAGCGGGAATGCAACTGCCACAGCCAGAGCAAAATATTCTGTCATGTGAGCGATTTTCCGTACAGCACCGTGAAAACGTGTTGCAAGATTATCAATTTCCCAGGGATCGAAATGAGCTCCAAGCAGTTCGCCGCTGGTTTCGATGATTTTATAACTGACTTTGTAGCTGAGCTGGGAAGAAGTGAGGCCATCCTGCGCGGAAAATGTAAAGATCATATACATCAGTAAAATCGCAGGCAGGAAGGACAAAGGTTTTAAAAGTCTTAGCATATTCGTACCTCTTTTAATCTGTATTCTTTCCTATTATAATAGGAAAAGTGTCATGAGTTCCTGAATTTCCGATATTGTATCATCGGAGAAAACTTTTTGTCCAGTGGTTTAAGAAAATTCTAAGATAAATATAATCGAACAGATTCATAGAAAGCAAGTCCTGAAAATGAGAAAAAATGGCTTGACAAGAGGAAACTGCAAACGTATAATGTAAAAGTGCGTGACTACGTATTGTATTTTTTGCGCATTATTTCAGGCAACCACAGGAGTGAAGACTCAATCAAATCAGGAGGTGAAAGATTCATGCCAACATTTAATCAGTTAGTTAGAAAAGGCAGACAGACATCAGTAAAGAAATCTACTGCACCGGCTCTCCAGAAAGGATTTAATTCCCTTCAGAAGAAGGCTACGAATGCATCTTCTCCGCAGAAGAGAGGCGTTTGTACCGCAGTTAAGACAGCCACACCGAAGAAGCCGAACTCAGCTCTTCGTAAAATTGCCAGAGTACGTTTGTCAAACGGTATCGAGGTAACAAGCTACATTCCGGGTGAAGGACACAACCTTCAGGAGCATAGCGTTGTTCTCATCCGTGGCGGCAGGGTAAAGGACCTTCCGGGTACCAGATACCATATCGTCAGAGGTACACTTGATACAGCAGGTGTTGCCAAGAGAAGACAGGCCCGTTCCAAATACGGTGCCAAGAGACCGAAAGACGCAAAGAAATAATTACAGGGCGTTTCGGTTTTTCGTATCACAAACTGGATTTTGTTTCACCTTATGTATGTGGAGTTCTTGTTGCCGGGTGGTTGCAGGTTAATATAGAAGTCCCAGCATGAACACGAAACACAATCGTGAGTACCTGTGATTTAATGCAATATTGATTAAGGAGGGAAGTAACGTGCCACGTAAAGGACATACTCAGAAAAGAGACGTTTTAGCAGATCCGTTATACAACAACAAAGTGGTTACAAAGCTTATCAACAACATTATGCTTGATGGTAAGAAGGGCGTAGCACAGAAAATCGTATACGGTGCATTCGGAAGAATGGAAGAGAAGACCGGAAAACCGGCTCTCGAAGTATTTGAAGAAGCAATGAACAACATCATGCCGGTACTGGAAGTAAAAGCAAGACGTATCGGTGGTGCGACATATCAGGTTCCGATCGAAGTAAGAGCGGACCGTCGTCAGGCTCTGGCACTGCGCTGGATCACCATGTTCTCACGCAAGAGAGGCGAGAAGACCATGGAGGAAAGACTGGCGAACGAGCTTATGGATGCTGCAAACAACACGGGCGCATCTGTTAAGAGAAAAGAAGATATGCACAAGATGGCAGAGGCAAACAAGGCATTTGCGCATTATCGCTTCTAATTAGGAGGAAAAAATTTTGGCTGGAAGAGAATATCCATTAGAGAGAACCAGAAATATCGGTATTATGGCTCACATCGATGCTGGTAAAACTACCACCACCGAGCGAATCCTTTACTATACCGGTGTTAACTATAAGATTGGTGATACTCACGAAGGAACTGCTACAATGGACTGGATGGAGCAGGAACAGGAGAGAGGTATCACAATTACTTCAGCCGCTACCACATGTCACTGGACATTGCAGGAGAATTGCAAGCCGAAGCCAGGTGCCCTGGAGCATCGTATCAATATTATTGATACCCCAGGCCACGTTGACTTTACGGTTGAGGTTGAGCGTTCTCTGCGTGTACTGGACGGAGCAGTTGGTGTTTTCTGTGCAAAGGGCGGTGTTGAGCCTCAGTCAGAAAACGTTTGGCGTCAGGCTGATACGTACAATGTACCGCGTATGGCATTCATCAATAAAATGGACATCCTTGGTGCAAATTTCTACGGTGCAGTAGAGCAGATCAAGACTAGACTTGGCAAAAATGCAATCTGCATCCAGCTTCCGATTGGTAAGGAAGATGAATTCAAGGGCATCATTGATCTGTTTGAGATGAAAGCTTACATTTACAACGACGACAAGGGCGACGATATTTCTATCGTTGACATCCCGGAAGATATGCAGGATGATGCAGAGCTGTATCGGACAGAGCTGGTAGAGAAGATCTGTGAGCTGGATGACGATCTGATGATGGCATATCTGGAGGGCGAAGAGCCGTCTGTAGAAGATCTGAAGAGAGTTTTGAGAAAAGCAACTTGCGAATGTACAGCAGTTCCGGTTTGTTGTGGAACAGCATACAGAAACAAAGGTGTTCAGAAGCTTCTGGACGCAGTTGTTGAGTTTATGCCGTCACCGCTTGATATTCCGGCTATTAAGGGTACAGACATGGATGGCAATGAAGTGGAGAGACATTCTTCTGATGAAGAGCCGTTCTCTGCACTGGCGTTCAAGATCATGGCTGACCCGTTTGTTGGAAAGCTTGCATTTTTCCGTGTATATTCCGGTACGATGAATTCCGGTTCTTACGTACTGAATTCTACAAAGGGCAAGAAGGAGCGTGTAGGACGTATCCTTCAGATGCATGCAAACAAGAGAGCAGAGCTGGATAAGGTATATTCCGGTGATATCGCTGCTGCGGTAGGTTTCAAGATTACAGGAACCGGTGATACGATCTGTGATGAGCAGCATCCGGTAATCCTTGAGTCCATGGAGTTCCCGGAGCCGGTTATCGAGCTTGCAATCGAGCCGAAGACAAAGGCTGGACAGGGTAAGATGGGCGAAGCTCTTGCAAAGCTTGCAGAAGAAGACCCGACCTTCCGTGCACACACGGATCAGGAAACAGGCCAGACAATTATTGCTGGTATGGGAGAGCTGCATCTTGAGATCATTGTTGACCGTCTGCTCCGTGAGTTTAAGGTAGAGGCAAACGTAGGCGCTCCGCAGGTTGCTTACAAAGAGAGCTTCACAAAAGAAGTTACAGTTGACAGCAAATATGCGAAGCAGTCCGGTGGACGTGGACAGTACGGACACTGTAAAGTTATCTTCACGCCGATGGATCCGAACGGCGAAGAAACGTTTAAGTTCGAGTCAACCGTTGTCGGTGGTGCTATTCCGAAGGAATACATTCCGGCAGTTGGAGAAGGTATTGAAGAGGCTGCAAAGGCTGGTATCCTTGGCGGATTCCCGGTACTTGGTGTTCATGCAAACGTATACGATGGTTCTTACCATGAGGTCGATTCAAGTGAAATGGCATTCCATATCGCTGGTTCCCTTGCATTTAAGGATGCTATGAAGAAGGGTGAGCCGGTACTGCTTGAGCCGATCATGAAGGTAGAGGTAACAATGCCTGAGGAATACATGGGTGATGTTATCGGTGATATCAACTCCCGTCGTGGACGTATTGAAGGTATGGATGATCTGGGCGGCGGCAAGATCGTAAGAGGCTTTGTACCGCTTGCTGAGATGTTTGGTTACTCTACAGACCTTCGTTCCAAGACACAGGGCCGTGGTAACTACTCTATGTTCTTTGAGCGTTATGAGCAGGTACCGAAGTCTGTACAGGAAAAGGTTCTGAGCGCAAAAACGAAATAATAATATATGATATTCCAGCACTTTACCGCCTGGTGCAGACCGAGTTCTGCACTGGGTAAAAGGCTGAAAAATAAAGCATTACAATGAAAAAATAGCTTGAAAACCCGGCTGTTTTGAAATATAATAAAGTCTAGCTGGGTGTAATATCCAAGAAATGATGCGAAAAGCAATTGATTAAGGAGGACATTCAAAATGGCAAAGGCTAAATTTGAAAGAACAAAACCGCATTGTAACATCGGTACCATCGGACACGTTGACCATGGTAAAACTACCCTGACAGCAGCTATCACAAAGGTTCTGTCCGAGAGAGTTGCTGGTAACACAGCTACAGATTTCGAAAATATCGATAAAGCTCCGGAAGAGAGAGAGCGTGGTATCACAATTTCTACTGCTCACGTTGAGTACGAGACAGACAACAGACACTATGCACACGTTGACTGCCCAGGCCATGCTGACTATGTAAAGAACATGATCACTGGTGCTGCTCAGATGGACGGCGCTATCCTTGTAGTTGCTGCTACAGATGGTGTTATGGCTCAGACAAAGGAGCACATCCTTCTGTCCCGTCAGGTAGGCGTTCCGTATATCGTTGTATTCATGAACAAATGTGATATGGTAGACGACGAAGAGCTTCTTGAGCTGGTTGACATGGAGATCCGTGAACTTCTGAACGAGTACGAGTTCCCGGGAGATGACACACCGATCATTCAGGGTTCTGCTCTGAAGGCTCTGGAAGATCCGAGCAGCGAGTGGGGCGACAAGGTTATGGAACTGATGGCAGCTGTAGACAGCTGGGTTCCGGATCCGCAGCGTGCAACAGATCAGCCGTTCCTTATGCCGGTTGAGGACGTATTCACAATCACAGGTCGTGGTACAGTTGCTACAGGCCGTGTAGAGCGTGGTATGCTTCACATTAACGAGGAAGTTGAAATCGTTGGTATTAAAGAAGAAATCCAGAAGACTACAGTTACTGGTATCGAGATGTTCCGTAAACTTCTTGATGAGGCTCAGGCTGGTGACAACATCGGTGCTCTGCTTCGTGGTATCAAGAGAGAGAACATTGAAAGAGGACAGGTTCTCTGCAAACCGGGCTCAATCAAATGCCATACAAAATTCACAGCTCAGGTTTACGTACTGACAAAAGACGAGGGTGGCCGTCATACACCGTTCTTCAACAACTACCGTCCGCAGTTCTACTTCAGAACAACTGACGTAACAGGCGTTATCAACCTTCCGGAAGGAACAGAGATGTGTATGCCTGGCGATAACGTAGAGATGACTATCGAACTGATTCACCCGATCGCTATGGAGCAGGGTCTTACATTCGCTATCCGTGAGGGTGGACGTACTGTAGGTTCAGGCCGTGTTGCTACAATCATCGAGTAATTATAATCTGTTTACAGAATATTAAGTTCAAATATTACCCCGGAAACTTCGGTTTCCGGGGTTTTGGTATTGTATGAAAATGAAAATTACGTTTGTGGTGTTATTATGGATAGAGGGAAAGCAAGTGCCGGGAGGAAATACGAATGCAGGAAAGCAGATTATTTAAGATTGTGTACTATCTGCTGGATAAGGGACAGGCAACGGCCCCGGAGTTAGCAAAAAAGTTTGAGGTATCGGTCAGAACAATTTACAGAGATATTGATGCTTTGAGTGGGGCAGGTATTCCAATTTATGCAGAAGCAGGGAGAAATGGCGGGATTCATTTGATGCGTGGTTTTGTTTTGGACAAGGCTGTATTGTCAAAAGAAGAAAAGCAGGAAATTCTTACAGCTTTACAGAGCATAAATACTGCGCAGAATATGAACAGCAGTCAGACATTGCAGAAACTCTCAGCAGTGTTTCATCTTGAGTCGGAGAATTGGCTTGAGGTGGATTTTTCCAGATGGGGGAACAAAGCATTTGATAATAAAAAATTTGAATTATTGAAATGGGCAATTATTCATTGTAAGGGTGTGAAAATTCATTATGCAGGTTCTTATGAGACAGTAAGTGAAAGAGTTGTGGAGCCATATAAACTTGCTTATAAAGCAAAAGCATGGTATTTGAACGCGTATTGTACAGAAAAACAGGATTGGCGGATATTCAAATTAAATCGCATTTTGGATTTGGAAATCTTAAGCGAGAGTTTTTCACGCCGAAATTTTCCGAAAACAACGGAATGCTTAGAGGAAGCATACAATGAAATTTTACTTCGCTTCCCGAAAGAAATGGCATACCGTGTATTCGATGAATTTGATGAAACGCAAGTACAACGGCAGGAAAATGGAGATTTGATTGCTTCTGCGAAAATGCCGGAGGATACGTGGTTGATCGGATTCCTCTTGTCCTTTGGCACTCAGGTGGAAATCCTTTCGCCTGTTTATTTGAAACAAGTTATAGCTGAGCAGGCAAAACTTATATACGAAAAAAATAAACCCTGACATAAGGTGTCAGGGTTATTTTGCTAATATAATCAAGAAAGATTTAAAGTTTAGAACTGTAAAAAAGCAATACGGGCTTTCAATTTTAGGAAGGAAGAGAAATATGGGCAGACCAACTACAAAAAAAGACTTATTAACGGCAGCAGCAGCCAACTATGAAAAACTAAATGTATTAATTTCAGGATTAACAGAAAAAGAATTGGAGACAGCTTTTGATTTTTCAGAGGATGCAAAAAAGAAAGAGGCACATTGGAAACGAGATAAAAATCTGCGGGACATTTTAATCCATCTCTATGAATGGCATCAGCTTTTGCTTGATTGGGTTGCGTCGAACCAAAAGGGAGATCGTAAGCCTTTCATACCTGAGCCTTATAACTGGAAAACTTATGGGGATATGAATGTAGAATTTTGGAAGAAGCATCAAGATACATCCTTACATGATGCAGAGTGTATGCTTCAGAAATCTCACGCTGAGGTTGTAAGGCTGGCAGAAGCCTTTTCTAATGAGGAATTGTTTTCGAAAGGGGTTTATAAGTGGGTTGGCGGAAGCACCCTCGGCTCCTATTTTGTCAGTGTTACGGCAAGTCATTACGATTGGGCAATGAAGAAACTAAAAGCACACAGAAAAATTTCTTACCGGACAAGGTGTGTCTAGTGCAGGAAAATACGGCAATTCTCGCTTTGTGTCGTGTTTTTTGCATGAGAGATGTACTATCTTGATTTCGAAAGGGGGGAAGGGTCATTGGATCAGAAAGTAATTGGAGGTTTTCTAAAAGAGCTGCGAAAAGAGAAGGGAGTTACGCAGGAACAGTTTGCGGAAATCATGGGTGTGTCAAGCAGAAGCGTTTCCAGGTGGGAGACGGGCTCCAACATGCCGGATTTGGATGTTCTTATTCTTATTGCAGACTATTACGAAGTGGAACTCCGGGAAATTTTAGATGGAGAAAGGAAAAGCGAGAAAATGAATCAAGAATTAGAGGATACGGTATTAAAGGTTGCAGATTACAGCACAAACGAAAAAAGAGTGTATGCTGGAGACGAGTGGAAGGCTCGCAAAGTGGAAAAAGTTGAAAAAAAGACTATGGAGTCGGATTGTTCCGTAAAAAGGAAAGTCAGGCTTTGCGCGGAAAGGGGCTGCACGATGTGCGGTCTTTTTCTTTTTTTAAAACAGGAAATGAAAAGGTATTGTGATACGCAGATGTTTTCTGATAAGATGGAAAAAGGATATAAGAAAAAAGATCGGATAAATATTGTGACGAACTGGAAACTTCTGCGTCTTATAGGCACAAGGAGGTGAAGAGGGACGGAAATGGATATAGAGGAATTGTATGATCGATATTTTACAGCTGTATACAAATACCTGTTTTCCGTTTCCCAGGATAAACATATTGCGGAGGAGCTGACACAGGAAACATTTTTTAAGGCATTGCAGAAGATTGATGAGTTTCGTGGGCAGTGTGAGATCCGGGTATGGCTGTGCCAGATCGGAAAGAACGCATATTATGATTATTTGAGAAAAAACAGGCGGTGTTGTCCGATTGCAGAGGAAGAAGAAAGGGCGGACGGACAGAGTGTAGAGCTGAATTTTGAAAAGAAAGAAACAGCGCATCAGATTCATCGGATTCTCCACAACCTGAATGAGCCTTACAAAGAAGTATTTTCTCTCCGAATATTCGGGGAATTGTCTTTTCGGGAAATCAGCAGCCTGTTTGGGAAAAGTGAGAGTTGGGCAAAAATGACTTATTTGCGGGCAAAAAGAAAGATAAGGGAGGCGATGGAATATGAAGATCACGTGTGAGGTGATTCAAGATTTGCTGCCGCTTTTTGTGGATAATATTTTGAGCGGAGACAGCTGCCATCTGGTGGAAGAACATCTGGAAACCTGTGATGCTTGCCAAAAGGTATGGAAAGAGCTGCGAAAGGAGCAGCATTATATTGAGGATCCAGACAGCAAAAATGAAATAGAAAGAGAAGCAAAAGCTGCATTTCGGGGCGTGCGCCGTTCTATTTTGATAAAACGAGTATTGGCGGTGTGTCTGTCTATTGTCTGTGTGCTGGCAACAGTGCGTGCCGGATATTATTTTTATGCAGAAAAACAGACCTATATTCCTTTTGAAGAAAGCGGGCTTGTTATGGAGGGCGACCGGCTGTATGCGTCGAAAACCTATTATGGGAGGCTGACAGCGATCATTTCGCCGGATCAGAAGGTACAGTTCTGGCGTATGATGGAGACCGCAGAGATCAAAAAACGATATCCATCCAGGCAGGAAAATATGCTGATTGTTGATTATGGGGAACAGCTGGAACAAGGGCAGGGCACGCAGGGGTCTGAAAACAGGATGAGCGGAATTGAAAGGGTATACTATCTGCCGAAAGCATATGCAAATTTCCAGTTTGATTATGACAATCCGGAGCTTGGGGCACAACAGACTCTGGAGTTGGAAAGTAAATCCGTCCTTCTGTGGGACCGAGCAGAAAATGGCAATCAGAAAACAAATGCAGAGATAGAAGCGGAAAATCTTGTTGGCGAAGGTTTTATTCCTCCGAAAGGCTCCCGGAGAGATAAAAACGGAAATATTGTAGATCAGATGGGAAATACGTTCAATGAGAAGGGGGAGTGGCAGGTTCCGGAGGGTGGAAGTGTGGATGCAAAGGGGCGAATCCTTGACCGCAACGGAAACATCATGGGCGGAGGCGCCGTTGTAGGAGCATCAGGCTGAGCACAGGAAAAGGAGGGAGAACCGTAAATGCAGACAAGAGAAGAAGCGCTTCAATATGGCCTGTCCTTTCCGGACACTTATGCCGATACTCCGTTTCATGATCCAAACTGGGTACTGGTCCGTTACAAAAAGAACAAAAAGGCATTTCTGTGGACATACGAGCATGAAGGGCGGATGCAGATCAATCTTAAAGTGCGACCTGAGTGGAGAGATTTTTGGAGGAATGCATTTGAGGCTGTCATGCCGGGATATCATCAGAACAAGGAACATTGGAATACCGTGATTCTGGATGGCAGTATTCCGGATGAAACAATTCAAATCATGATTGGGGATAGTTATGATTTGATTGTCGGGAAAAAATAGAACCGTGGCTGTCAGCAGAAAATTGATGTGGGAAAGGAAAATACAAGGATTCCACTTGTAAAAAGGTGCATTTTTGTGGTAGGATAAAAAAATAGGACAGGCGTACACCACAGGCAGACACAGGAAAGAACGAGTGTTGACTGGTTGGGATAAAAGCTCGGAGGCAAGTGCCATAGTAGCGCTTGCTGTTTGGCATAAAGACACGCAGGTGAACGCAGCACGAAGGAAGGAGAAAGAAAGATGAAGCAGGATATGATTGTAATTCTGGATCTTGGAAGTACAGAGAATACTGTGCTGGCTCGACAGATTCGGGCGCTCGGGGTTTACAGTGAGATTCACCCTCATGATATTACAGTGCAGGAGCTTCAGGCTCTTGACAATGTAAAGGGTGTGATTTTGAACGGTGGAGAGAACCGCGTTGTGGATGGAGTACAGGTCGAAGTACGTCCGGAGCTTTATGACTGTGGTTATCCGGTAATTTCCATAGATTATCCGCAGTCCCAGTGTAAAACGCAGTATCAGGTACTTCCCGAAGAGGCAGAATTAAAGGCGTTTGTTTTTGATACATGCAAAGCAGAGCCAAACTGGAATATGAAAAATTTTATCGAGGATCAGGTGGAACTGGTACGCCGTCAGGTAGGCGACCGTAAGGTTCTTCTGGCTTTGTCTGGTGGTGTGGATTCTTCCGTTGTAGCGGCCCTTTTGATTAAGGCCATCGGTCAGCAGCTGACATGCGTGCACGTAAACCATGGTCTGATGCGTAAGAATGAATCAGAGAGCGTAGTGGAGGTATTCCGGAATCAGCTTCATGCGAATCTGATCTATGTGGATGCGACAGAGCGTTTCCTCGGGAAGCTTGAACATGTAGCAGACCCGGAACAGAAGCGTAAGATTATCGGCAGCGAATTTATCCGTGTATTTGAGGAAGAGGCGAGAAAGCTGGAAGGAATTGATTTCCTCGGACAGGGAACGATTTATCCGGATATCATTGAAAGCGGTACGAAAACAGCGAAAATGGTGAAATCACATCATAACGTAGGCGGCCTTCCGGAAGACCTGAAGTTTGAGTTGGTTGAGCCTTTGAAGCAGCTTTTTAAAGATGAAGTACGTGCCTGCGGAATTGAATTGGGCCTTCCTGCCTCTATGGTATACCGTCAGCCATTCCCGGGACCGGGACTTGGCGTGCGCTGCCTCGGAGCCATTACGCGGGACCGTCTTACGGCAGTACGCGAATCGGATGCAATCCTGCGCGAAGAATTCGAAAAAGCAGGCCTGGACAAAAAGGTATGGCAGTACTTCACAGTCGTACCGGATTTCAAGTCAGTCGGTATGAAAAATCATGCAAGATGCTTCGAGTACATGGTTATAATTCGCGCTATTAATACCATTGATGCGATGAGCGCTACGATTGAGCGAGTTGACTGGGATGTGCTGCAGAAAATTACGGACAGGATTTTGGCTGAGGTGGAGAATGTAAACAGAGTATGTTATGATATGAGTCCGAAGCCGCCGGCTACCATAGAGTTCGAATAAGCAAAAATGCTTAGTAAACCCAGTGTTTATGCGGGTTTGCGGCATTTCAAAAGGTCTTTTGATAACAAATTGATAACAGTCGTTTGAGTGCGATTATTCTTACTGTCAAGTGGTTTATAAGTGGCAGAATGATTTTTAAGCGGTTTAGATGACTGAAATAAATCCATATTATAACGCCCTTAGCTGTGGGTAGGAACTCATGGCTAAGGGCGTTTTTTGTCGTGCTTGTCAATCAGTTTTTAGTTTGTCTTTAAATGATTCGACTAAGACATCGCTCAATTCCTTAGAGGGGACTTTCGCCCAATGCTGCGTGGTGTCAAACTTTGGATAATTATACCGCCACTGGTCGTAATTTTCCCTGCTGATTTCCTCGGCAGAGAGCTTGTCCGCCTGCTCTTTCCAAGCGCAGAGCATTTTCAGCAGCTCGTCGGCGTTCTTGCTTTTGTCTTTGCTGACTTTTAAGCAGATTTCACCGTCTGATTCACTGACGGTAAGACCGTAAATGTCCTCAAGGGTAAATAAGGTGTGCATAAGCCCGATGTAACTGTCAATGTCGGGTATGTCCAGAGCCTGCGGCGCAACGTCAAGAGCCTGCGCCAGTGCAGCCGTCAAGTCTGCCTTTGGCTTGCGTGAGCCAGTTTCATACTGTGCCAGACGCACGTCTGCGCTCCGTTCGGGAAAACCGACAAGCATACCAAGGTATTTCTGTGTCATGCCCCGCATGATGCGGAAAAAATGTATTCTTTCGCCAATCGCCATAATGTTTCACTCCTTGTTCGTATGTTTATAAGGAGTATAGCATATATGCTTAGAAAAAGTCAAGAATAAGCGAAACAAAAAAGTTTAATATTTTCTTGCAAACCTATTGACAGTAGCAAAAATGTTTAGTATTATGAATTAAGCAAAAACGCTTAGAAAGAGAAAGGAGAGGTTGTATGGACAATAAATTTATCCGTGTGGACGAGGTGGCGCAAGAGCTTTCCATATCGAAGCCTTACGCCTACAAGCTCATTAAAAAGTTGAATGACGAGCTGAAGGAGCAGGGATTTATCACGATTGCAGGGAGAGTCAACCGCCAGTATTTCCAAGAAAGGTTTTACGGGGCAGGAGAAAAACAGGGAAGGGAGATGGAATAAATGCCAGTATTTAAGAACGAGGGCAACGGCACATGGTATGTGATGGCTCGGTATGTGAACTGGAAAGGAGAACGGAAACAGAAGTGTAAGCGTGGATTTGCCACAAAACGGGAGGCGCAGGAGTGGGAACGGAAGTTCCAGTTACAAAATTCCGCTGACCTTGACATGGACTTTGAAGCCTTTACGGAGCTTTATGCGAATGATGTCAAGAACCGACTGAAAGAGAACACTTGGCTGACAAAGGAGCATATCATTCGGACGAAGATTCTCCCATATTTTGGAAAGATGAAAATTAGCGGGATTGGCACAAAGGAAATCATTGCATGGCAGAATGAGCTGCTTGCCTACCGTGATGAAAAACGTAATCCCTATTCGCAGACGTATCTGAAAACAGTTCACAATCAGCTTTCAGCGATATTCAACCATGCGGTACGGTATTATGACCTCCGCTCCAATCCTGCGGCAAAGGCGGGCAATATGGGGAGCGAGGAACACAAAGAAATGCTGTTCTGGACGAAAGAGGAATATAAGAGGTTTGCGGATGAAATGATGGACAAGCCAGTTTCCTATTATGCGTTCCAGATGCTTTACTGGTGCGGAATCCGAGAGGGAGAATTATTAGCTTTAACCGCCGCTGATTTCAATTTTGATAAGGAAACGGTCACGATTAACAAATCCTACCAACGCCTGCATGGGGAGGATTTGATTACCTCTCCGAAAACGAAAAAGAGCAACCGCACAATTAAGATGCCGAAGTTTCTCTGTGAGGAAATGCAGGAATATATTGGTATGCTGTATGGTTTACAGAAAAAAGACCGTATCTTTACAATAACAAAGAGCTATCTTCATCACGAGATGGACAGGGGCGCAAGAGCCGCAGGGGTGAAACGCATACGGATTCACGATTTGCGCCACAGCCATATCAGTTTATTGATTGACATGGGTTTCTCGGCGGTGGCGATTGCTGACCGAGTGGGGCATGAGAGCATTGAAATCACTTACCGCTATGCACACCTGTTTCCATCAAAGCAGACAGAGATGGCAGACAGGCTTGACGATTTAGGGAAGGGGGATTTTTGATATGTCGGCAAAGAATTTAGACAACTGCAATCGTTGGAGGAACAAGACCGTCGCCTTTCGGGTATCCCCCGAAGAAAATGAGCGGATTGACAAAGCGGTGCGGCTTTCGGGGCTTACCAAGCAGGACTATATTACAAGGCGGCTCTTATGCCAAGACGTGGTTGTGCAGGGCAATCCGAGGGTGTATAAGGCACTCCGCAATGAGCTTTCCGCCGTCCTTGCAGAATTGCAGAGGATTGAAGCGGGTGGCGTAAATGAAGAATTGCTTGACACAATCGAACTGATTGCGGTTATCCTCGGCGGTCTGAAAGGAGAAAGTGAAGATGGCGAATAAAAAAGAAGTGACTGCCCCGAATGTATCTGTTGGCGCAGATACGGAGCAGCCAATTCAAAAATGTAGTATTAACAGTATAACCCCAAAAAACGCAAAATTCAATATTTTCGTAGAAAAAGGCGGTGGTTGCAATGGCTGAGCTTAAAATTTTGAACATGGACGAGATACCTGCAACCGAGGTCGGGTGGCTTTGGTATCCGTATATTCCGTATGGAAAGATAACCATTGTCCACGGAGACCCCGGCGACGGAAAGACAATGATGATTTTACAGTTAGCTTCTATCTTATCGAGGGGAGATAAACTGCCTTGTGATGATACGGAGCGTGAGCCGATAAGGGTTATTTACCAAACCGCAGAGGATGGGCTTGGCGACACAATTAAGCCCCGCCTGCTTGCAGCCAATGCCGACTGTACGCAAATCAAGGTAATTGACGAGTCGGAAGCCGCACTTTCAATGCTTGATGAAAGAATTGAACAGGCAATTATTGAAACAGGCGCAAAGGTAATTATTTTAGACCCTGTGCAAGCGTATATCGGCGCACAAATTGATATGAACAGTGTTAGCGCCAATGATAAAATGTAAGAAAACGCCGAAGAAAAAATGTAGATTTATGGCGGAGAGAAAGAAA
>RAZH01000019.1 GCA_003612585.1 bacterium 1XD42-54 | reverse complement strand
TGGGCTTCCTCCTATGGTCAAGCGGCAGAGATATTATGAAGCTCTGGATACTGCTGCTTAGGCATTGATATTCTTGCAAAAAAAGTGTCAACCAATATTGACAATATCAAAAGATTTATGGCGCACATCTAAAAAGTGTTATTTTATATGGTTCCTATGCAAGAGGTGATTATACCCCTGATTCAGATGTTGATATCATGTTATTGGTGGATTTGGTAGCGGAAGAAGCGGATGTATACTCGGATGCTTTGTCAGAACTGGGATATGAGTATAATGTAAACTATAATATCTGGGTGATGCCTGTTGTGAAAAATCTTCAGCATTTTAAACAATGGGTAGCAGCATATCCATTCTATACCAATGTACAGAAGGAAGGAGTTACTTTATATGAATCAGCCTGATTCACTAGATATTGGAACAAAAATGGATGTAGTTCGTCATCGTTTCAATGTTGCAAGAGAAGATCTGGATACTGCTTATCTTACTTCCGCGTGAGTTGGGAAGAAAAATTGTAAAGGCTGAGGAAATCCGTCATGCAAGCCATTATGATACCTTTTATATCGCCTCCAAAGAGATAACTGCACAACAGATTGAGACTTCCGCAAAGATTTTAGAACTTGCAAGATAATACTTGCTTATAGAGGAATATGATGTTAGTCAATAATCCGGTTTTTTTACGAAAAAACCGGATTAATTACGCTCATGGGCCGGATTCGTTGACGGTCTTTTTTTCGTTTACTATAATCGGAACCGTACTGACGAAGTGAGATGCATGCAATCAGAAATAGAGCAAAGGTCAGACGAAAGGAGAACGAGGATATGAAAAGAAGAACAGGGTATCTGAAGAAAACAGCGGTTGTTACGATGGCGGCACTTATGGCAGCTTCTGCAGCCCTGACGGGTGTTTGCGCAGCGGAGGCACAGGAAGAACGCGTATATGATTATGAGAACAAGTATCTGTGGTACGTTCCGACGGAAAGCTTTACATGGGATAATTATGGCTGCCTTGCAGACCACCACAGCAAGATGGGCGGAACAGCGGTTGACGGTACGGAGTTTGATTTTGATGCGTTTGTCAACAGTCCGCTCGGCGAGAGCCTTGTGACGAATACGAAGAATTTCATTTTGTATTCCGATGAATACGGTGAGGATGAGTATGCTTACTGGGAAAGCCTTGGAATCCGCAAGGAAATGCATGATTTTTCGGATAAGGCGGGCAAATGGGCGACTTTCACACCAATGGATGTGTATGCGGAAGAAAATGAAGGAAAAACATGGCCGGTACTGTTTGTGTTCCATGGCGGCAACAATCCAATCTATGTTACAGAATCTTACGGTTATGCGCAGCTGGCGGCAGAGGAAGGTTTTATCTGCGTGATGCCGTGGGCGGCAAACGGCGGTTCTAAGGATGAGGAAGAGGGAACAACGCTTGATGCGGAGATGGACCGCATTATGGAAGAGCTTCGTGCAGAGTATCCTATAGACGTGAGCAGGATTTATGCGTGCGGTTATTCTCTGGGCGGCCGTTCTACGGTTCGTGAGACGGTAAAACACCCGCAGCTGTTCGCGGCTATCACAGTAGGCGGCCATAATCTCGGAGGAATCCGTCAGGGAGAGACTTACGTATTTCCTGAGGAAGAGTGGAACGCTCTGAAAGAGACGCCGGTTCTGCAGCTTGAGGGCGATAACGAGATGCGTGTGAAGCTTCCGTACGGCTATGGCGTAACGGGCGAGGATGCAACGAATGCGCTGAACAGATGGTTTAAAATCAATGGAATTGACCGTGAGGTAACGCTGGAAGGCTGCCAGGAGCTTGTTGATACGACCGAAGATCCGGTGCAGAAGAAGATTGGTCTGGAAGCAGACAGGCTTTACACGCAGTATTACGAGGGAACAGAATTCTATACGGCTGATTTCTTTAATGAAGACGGCGTAAATATGATCAAGATCATCAATGTGGAAGGTATGATTCACTGGATGACGCAGGCGATGGCGCAGAACGCATGGGATTTTATGTCTCAGTACGCAAGAGATACGGAAACTGGCGAACTGATTGTTTTGAACCAGGACTATACGCCGCAGCTTGAGCCGCAGGAGATCGAATACAAAACGCAGGGAAGCTTCATCCAGGAATATACGCTGGAAGCAGCGAAGGGAGAGCCGGTTACTGTCACAGTCAAGGCGTCTGCGGATGTGAAAGAGTACAAATTAACGTTAAAAGACGGAACGCCGCTGGCAGTTGAAAGTGAAGTGCAGGCAAGAGAAGACGGTTTTAACGACTGGACACTGACAACATCTGTAGACCGTGCAGGAAAGGCGATGCTTCAGCTGATTCCGATTACCGAAGAGGGAGAGCAGGAAGCTCTGGTACTGCCGGTACTGGTACAGTAGAATAAGGGCAACAAAACAGGAAAAATAAAATAGGAAAAAATCCCGGAAATGCTGATAAAATGGGCGTTTCCGGGATTACTTTTTAAAATTTTGATTTTTCGTAATTGTATGGAATACTTGTACCAACAACGACATCCTCAATTTTGTCTATTATGAGCCAATCGTCCATATTACCTTGATGCTCAAAATTAAGGGGCTCTATTTGTGTGACATTTTCGAACTCCACTAAGCATAAGCATTTTTTATGCCACCTTACTTTTTGTTTTTCTGACAAATTTAATTTACTCTGGTTTTCTTCTAGAACTTTTGTGATTTCCTCATCAGCCATTCTTCGTTTAAATATTTCCAGCCTTTATGAATAGACTGTGGTATCATACCAATACAGTCAAATATTGCCCAAGTCGTTTGCGGTATCACAATTTCCGTAAATTCGTCTGATACATCTACATCTGATATAACCATAATAGAATATTCTATTTCATTGGAATTTTCATCATAATAATCAAATAATCCAAAGGTACCTTTAGGATTGCCATGATCCAGAGATACTAATTTTGCAAAAATACCGTTTCTCTGGCAATCACTCCAAAATTCAGGAATTTTTGAATAATGTTCATTATTTACACATGAAACTTTGATACTTTTTCCAACCAAACGTAAACTTGGCTTTCGTTCTAACCTCCAAGAATACCTTTGTTTATCTCCTATCTGCATTTTTGGCATGACAGCTAATTCCATATTTTTCTCCCGTGCCTCTTTCGGTGAAATACCATGAAATTGCTGAAACGCTTTTGTAAAAGAA
Organism: bacterium 1XD42-54; assembly: GCA_003612585.1. GTDB lineage: Bacteria > Bacillota > Clostridia > Lachnospirales > Lachnospiraceae > Choladousia. The sequence continues at coordinate 15,566 of RAZH01000019.1, read as the reverse complement.
GTAGGCGAATTGTAACCATACTTATAGCTGATATCTACAATACGTAAGTCTGTACTTTTCAAGTCATATCCGGCTAAAGTTAATTTCCTGGAACGAACATATTCAGCAAAACTGATACCATTCATATAAGAAAATACTTTTTGGAAAAAGCCAAAAGAACAGCCAGCCATTTTTGCTATTTCATTATTATTGATAGGTTCTTCTTTTCTTTGCAGATGATTTTCAACGTAATCAATAATATTTTGTAATTTTTCGTTCCACTCCATATTTAAATCCCCCTTGCTGAACTATATTTTATCATGTACAGATATAGATTTCAGCTCATTTTAGGTACTGATTGGATAGCATGCCGAATTATTGTAGAAGTATATTACTTAAAAACATGATTTGTGATATGATAAAAATATGGTTTTGCAAGACAGAATTTATGCTGGGAGGTTTTGGATGAGGGTCAGTTGGAAATGGTTTCGCAGCATGTACCGGGCGATTCTTTTTCTTCTTCTGTTTGTCCTGTGCTGTGCGGGAGTGGCTTGCGGGATGGAAGAATGTGCAGAAAAGAAGGAAGGCAATGGCGCAGGCCAGCTTCGGTGTATTGCATTTTATTCCAGCGTAAATGGGGTAAGCAGTACGATTTTTCGTGTGACTTCAAGCATTCAGGAGCATCTGGGAACGGATGAAAGGATTTTGCTGAGTGTGTACTGTCTGCCATCCGATTTGTACGAATCACTTGACTATAAGGTCAAAACGGCTGCGGCGCTGGACATGGATGTCATGATTGTATCGAATATGTCGGGTGATCTGGATGAAGATAATCTGGAAGAACTGCAGGAAAATCAGATTTTTGTGCTCGCAGTAGACGGACAGCCTTCGGCATATGAGCTCAGCGCCTGCATTGGTGCAGACAATCGAAGCGCCGGAAGACAGGCTGCCCGGCTTGTTGCTGGTATAGAAGGAGAACACTGTGCAGGAATACTTGCCACTTCCTTCCGGGGTGGCAATATATCGGTAAGCAGACAGGAACGACAGGCAGGCTTTGAAGAAGAGGCAAAGGGATGGGATTGTATTGAAATAATTCCTCGTTTTATCTGTACGGCAAATACGCTGGAGGCCATGCGAAGTGTCCGGGAGTACCTGGAGGAAAATCCACAGATGGATGTGCTGTATTGTCTTGATTCTGCGTCCGGTGTGATTGCCTCGAAAGTTCTGGCAGAACAAGGCAGGACGGATGAGGTGTATGTGATTTGCTTCGATCAGACGGAGCAGGTGCAGCGTGAAATGAAAGAGGGCGGAATTGATGCAGTCATTGAACAGGAGGCAGAAAAAATCGGCCGGGAATGTGTGGATTTTCTGCTTCGGATAGCAGCATGCGATGATATACAGGAAATGGGTCAGGAAGAGCGGGCGGTTCCTTGCAGAATTATAACGCGGGAATAAATCAAACTAAAGAACATAAAGGCTGATTTTGCGGGCAGGTATTTCTGCGAAAAGAAAGCAGCACAGGGAAATCGGGGAGGATATCGTGTGTGAAGAAACGGGGATTTCGGTCCATTCAAAGAAAGTTCCGTTCTTTTAGTATCGTATTGACGGCGGGGCTTTTGGCGGTATTTTTTATCATGCAGCAGTTAGAGCAGCGGTATCAGGAAAACAGTGCAGCTGTCTCTGACCATTATAACAGATTTTCGCGGTATTGGAACAAAATGCAGGAAGCGGACCGCACGCTGTACAGCTATGTGCAAACTCCCGTGAAAGAACAAAAAGAAGTGTGCCGAGAGCAGCTGGAGGAACTGATGGAGCATGCGTCTGTGCTCGCAGGGGTGCAAAAGGCGCATGAAATGCAGGATTTAAGGCGCCTGACAGAGAAATATCTGGACGCTGGGGAACAGATTCTGGATGATAATGCAGGGACGGAAGAACGCGCCGCACGGTACAATACACTGAATGGGTATAAGTGGATTCTGGACGGATTGTACGATACGCTGTATCAGGAGATGCAGGAATACCTGGAAACAAAGCAGGAAACTCTCGCGCAGATGCGGAGAAATCTGAACATTGGTGTAATGGCGCTGGAAGCATTGATGCTTGCTCTGATTGTACTGTGGCTGCGCCGTCTGGCGAAAAAGATAACATGGCCGGTGCAGGAACTGACCATGCAGACAGAAGAGATTATCAGCGGCAACCGCAGGATTGAGATGAGATATCATCCGGAGATCAGGGATGAACTGGACATACTGAATAATTCTTTTTATCGGATGGTGGAGACAAACAACAGAAATTATGACAGTTTGAAAAAGCAAAAGGAATTGGAGGAAAGGCTGGCGCGGACACGGCTGCGGCTTTTGCAGTCACGGGTGAATCCTCATTTTATGTTCAATACACTGAATCTGATTGCAGGTCTTGCGGCTGAGGAGGAAGCGGAGAAGACGACAGATATGGTGATACAAACTGCAAGGTATCTGCGCTATGCTCTCGTCTGTCTCGATAAAGCAGTAAGGCTGGAAGATGAGGCAGGCCATGCAAAGGATTATATGAAAATTCAGAAAGCACGGTTTGAGGAGCGCTTTGAGCTGGAGTTCCAGATGGAAGAGGAAAGCAAAAATGCGATTGTTCCGTCCATGATTTTGCAGCCGCTTTGCGAGAATGCACTGGGATACGGAATGGAATCCATGAAGCGGACAACGGTTATCCGGATCTGTGCGGGCGTGAAAGCAGGACGGCTGACTGTTGCGGTGGAAGACAATGGGGCAGGCATGAAAGCAGAGCGGCTGCAGGAAATTCGCGGGCGGCTGGAACATGCAGACAGCTATGATGATACGGAAGGAATCGGAATCGTTAATACGTATCAAAGGCTGCAGTCTTTTTTTCGGGCAATCAAGGGGGATATGGATGGAGGCGTTGCATTTGAACTGGAAAGTGAACCGCAGGTGTGCACCAGGATTGCGTTCACGATGCCTTTGATTGACATGGCTCCGTCAAAAGCCCAGGAGATGCTTCCGGATGAGGGGGGAAAGGAGTAGCTATGAAGACAGTGATTGCAGATGATGAAAGAATGGCGCTTTTTATGCTGCGTAAATACACGCAGTGGGAGGCGCTTGGTCTGAGCCTTGAGGGTGAGGCGAGAGACGGGGAAGAGCTGCTGTCCTTAATTGAAAAGACGCGGCCGGACATTGTGGTCACTGATATTAAAATGCCGCATTACAGTGGTCTGGAGATTATCGGAAAAGTGCTGGAGATGGGTTTGAAGCCCTATTTTCTGATAACGAGCGCGTACACGGATTTTGCACATGCACGTCAGGCTATGCGCCTTGGCGTGGAGGATTTTCTGCCAAAACCGATAGAAAAAAAGGAGCTGAATGATGCGCTTCGGCGTATTACCCAAAAGGGCAGTGAGAACAAAAATCTCGTATCAGGCCTTGTGCGTAATGCATGTCTGTATATCGAGGGGCATTATGGCGAAAAGCTGTCATTGGAGGGCATTTCCGGGCATTTTTACATCAGTCCCAATTATTTTTCTTCATTATTTAAAAAAGAGATGGGCATGAATTTTGTGGAATATCTTACAAATGTGAGGATGCGGGAGGCTGAAAAGCTTCTGGCAAATCCCAGGTATTCCATCGGAGAAATTGCGGAGATGACGGGATACCGGGATGTCAGCCATTTCAGTTCTAATTTTGCCAGAACATACGGGATGACGCCTTCTGCGTGGAGGAAACAATAAATCTTGATTTTTATAGTAGCAGCAGTCAGGGCTAAGGCGTTTTTCGCATTCTTTTTTATATAGTTGTGGCTGCTGTTGCGTGCCGGAAGCCAGAAAGAGAGGAGAGATATTTATGGACATGGACAAAAGAATGGAGAAGGAATGGAAAGAAGCCTTATATGCAGGCGAGCAGGCTCTGAAAAGTCTTTATGCTGCGCGGGAGGAACTGCGAAGGGCAAGAAACTGGGGCATTTTTGATATAGTAGGTGGAGGCTTTTTTGTAAGTATGCTGAAACATTCAAAAATTAATCGGGCCTCCTCGTATATGGAAGCTGCCCGAAATGACCTGCAGGCTTTTGAGGGAGAATTGCGGGATCTGGCGCTGCAAAGTGAACTGAAAATAGAAATTGGTGATTTCCTTACTTTTGCTGATTTTTTCTTTGATGGTTTTATCGCTGATTTTATGGTTCAGTCTAAAATTGCAGATGCAGCGCAGCAGGTAGAGCGTGCGGTTTTTGAGGTACAAAATGTGATGTCGCGGTTGCGGGGCATATCTTTGTAAACAGGTGGTTAAGAATTGATTCTGAAAAAGAATCTTTCAAAGAAAAACAGAAAGAATCTTGACTGGCATCCAGGATATCAGTAATATAGACAGAGGAGAAGCTGGATAAAAGCAAAAATATATGCAAAAGAGGAACTTACATATGAAAACCTGGAATGATGTAGTGCTGGTGCCGGAATTTGACGAGCAGGGCGTTGCCTGTTACCGGCTGGAAGGCGGAGATTATCTGAATGAGTATTATATTGTATCGGAGGCAGAGACAAGAAAGCTTTTGAACACACCGGAGATTGTGGGGTATGAGGTGTATAACTGTCTGATTCCGTCCACCTCTCAGATGCTTTATTATCTGAAAGAGCAGAAAAAAGTGACGACAGCGAATATTCTGTCGATCCTGCGGGGGGCGTTAAATTATCCGCTGGAAGAGAGCTGCTACAGAGAGCATATCCGTGTGCATGATATCAGCTTTCTGTCAAGCGAGCGTGTATTTGACAAGGAGGAGATCGTGGGGCTTGAGATCAAATACAGCAAGCTTACGATGGTTCCAGACAGTACGCTGATGATCGGAGACATTATTGCGAGCGGCGAGACGCTGATTCACTGTATGCGCTATGTGATTGATTTTTACAGAGAACATGGAGCCAAGCTGCGCAATATCATCATTTTTACGATTGGCGGTACGAAAGGGATTGAGATTCTGGAGGATCTGACGCGGGAGATTCGCAAGTTCTGGCCTGATTTTGAGGGCTTTATTACGATCTATTATGAAGGAATTTTTACCACCTATCAGGACAAGGGCGTATCAGGTATCAATTTGCCGGATGTCGATTTTTACTGGAAGGGCGGGATTGTGGCGCCGGAGTTTCGAAGAGAGACACTGTCCATGTGCAGTCCGCTTTTTGAAAAATGTATTATTTATGATGGCGGTGCGCGTCGTTATGAGATTCACGAACATGTAGAAGAAGTGTTGGAATTCTGGCGCGGAATTGCAGAACGTGCAGATCAGATTGATTTCCGGGAACTGCTGGAAGAAAAGCTGGGTTATGCGCTGCCGATCAGTTATGAAGACTGGCTGATTGCCAACCACTACGAAAAGATTCGTCCGGCTGATACAAGATGGCTGTACCGACAGGAACAGGGTTATGCGGAGAGTATGAAAAATATTACGCTGAAAGAACTGGCAGACCAGAGAATTGCCGAGTTTACAGATGCGTTGCGTAAATATATTCTGTAAAAGAAAAAGGGGACGTGGCTTGTGAAAGCTGCGTTCCTTTTCTGTACGTGAAATGGAGATATTCAGCTAAATTGGGCCGCATTCGGTATGCGAAATGTTTTCTGTTTGATGAAGTCATAGAGGATTCACAGGCGCAGCAGGATATGCTGAGCATTATTTTCGGTAGGCAGATACCAATTATAACACAGAAACGTGAGGAGGTACCGGAGTTCGGACTGAACGACGGAGCTGTTCGGATTTTTTTGAATACCCGTGGAGAAAATGCGGAGAAGGTCTCAGAAGAATTAATTGATTTGTTGTATTATCTGGAACATACGACAGACACAGCGGCAAATGGTTCAGAGAGTGAAAGAATCCATCGAATACATGAGCGGGTACGTAAGGTAAAGTCCAGTGAAGAGATTGGAGTGAAATATATGCAGGCTTGGGAAGAGCGGTATTACGGGAAAGAGGAAGCAAGGGAAGAAGGAAGAAAAGAAGGTATTGCAGAAGGAAAGTCAGCAGCTTTCTGACAGCTATGGAAAATTTGAAGATTGGCGAAATGGCATCCCAGTTATCTTTCCAATGTTTCATGGAATTCGGATATTTCAGCGAATTGCGCACCTGATGCAGAATACAGTGCTGATATTCGGTCTGTTGGAATGCTGCGTTTCGATAAGTCCATCTGCGCAGATGATCAGGATGCCTTTACACATCAATTTCCATGGAAGCAGCTGCTGTTTACGCGCTTTGTCTTGTATCCGTTACGATAATCATTGCTGTCAGAACACTGAGACTTTTCATCGCCGAGGAGTTCATCCATCTCTTCCTCCATCATTTCCTTAATGGTGCCGCCGAGCAGGTCCTTAAGCGCATCCTGAATATCTTCGGCAGTCCGAATTTCGTACTCTTCCAAGAGCTGGTGGATGATGTTACGTTTTCCTTCTGTCATTTGTACTCTGTGTACTGGTTTCCTTTCTCTCGCCATAATAAAAGGCCTCCTTATGATAATTTATTTTATCATAGAAGACCTCTCATAACACTATTTACAGAAACAGTTTGACACACTCTATTTTATTTATCATTATTTAGTAAGTGGATTAAAGTATATACTCCAATGAATAATACTACACTACCAACTCCCATCATAATGATCGGTGGTAAAACACCGATCTTCCCCGAGATAAATGCTGTAGTCGCTCCATCGTTGCCGTGAAATATCATTGACCATGTACCATTTATGAAAAGATATACTGCATACAGTACCACACACAAACCAATGATAGTACAAGAAAAGCTCAATAATATTTTTTTAATCATTTTATTTCTCTGACTCTTTGCAATATCAATGCTTGCTAAAATACCTATATCTGAATCGTCTGAGGACTTATTTGCTTCATAGTTTCTCGCGCATTTCATCAATTCTGATAAGCTAATACCTAAGGAATCTGCAAGTGGTTCCAATGTGTTTATATCTGGAAATCCCAGACCTCTTTCCCAGCGGCTTACAGCTTTATCCGTTACATTTAAGCGCTTTGCCAACTCGGCCTGCGTGATTTGCTTTTCTTTTCTAAGTGTGGCAATAAATAAGCCTAATTCGTTTGCTTCCATTACTATGTTCCTCCTTTTTTGATAAATAAAAGATAACACTTAAGGAATATACTTTGTACCGATGAATACTTTACAATCGAACATGGGAACTCTATGATTTGTTTACCTACTGAACTCTTAAATTTCTTCCGTTTAGTATGAATCAGGAGCCGTTTTTGTGGATGTGATACAGATCTGATTTCAAATAGTAACATCCAAACGCCACCGAACTGAGCGACCAGGTCAGCGGATATGCCCAGAGTACAGATTCAATCACGGGGAAAAACCGTACAATAACGGTCGTGTACGATACGCGGATAACACACCAGCAGATCAGCATGACAAGCATTGGAACAGAGGATTTTCCTGCGCCGCGCAATAGACCTGCCATGCAGTGAGAAAACGCGAGCAGAAAATAAAATAATGTGACAATATGCGCCTGTTTCACGCCATACGCGATAACGGACGGATCGCTGTTAAACAGAGCCACGAGCGAAGGGCCGAAAAAATAGATTGCAACGCCGATGAGTTCAGAAAGAAGGGCACCGCATGTAAGTCCGAAGCGTGCTCCTTTTTTCACACGGTCATATTTACCTGCTCCAAGATTCTGACTGACAAAGGTGGTCAGGGCCATAGAAAAGCACGTAACCGGGAGGAATGCAAAGCCTTCTATCTTGGAATAGGAGCCGCACCCGGCAACCGCAATTTTCCCAAAGCGGTTGATATTGGACTGGATGACTACATTTGCGATTGATATAACAGAATTCTGAATGCCTGCGGGCAGTCCGTTCCGGATGATCTGTCTGAGCATAAAGCGGTTCAGATGAATGCGACGAAGCGATACACGGTATTCTGCGGGGCATTTTCTGGTCAGATGATACAGGCAAAGAGCAGCGCTGACAAACTGCGAAATAACCGTTGCCGCTGCCGCTGATCCGACTCCGAGATGAAATACACCGACGAACAGAAGGTCAAGGACAATATTTACGACGGAAGAAAAGATCAGGTAGTACAGCGGGTGACGGCTGTCACCGACCGATTGCAGAATGCCGACAAAATTGTTGTACAGGACAAACGCCAGAGAACCGAGAAAATAAATGCGAAAATACGTAATGGATTCCGGCAGTACATCAGAGGGTGTTTTCATCCAGATCAGAACGTGCGGTGTGAACCAGATTCCAAATATCGTCAGAAGGACTCCCGACACAATACCGAAGCCAACGGTGGTGTGAATAGCCTTATGTAACATTTCAATATTTCGGGCGCCATAATATCGGGCGATCACAACGCCTGCGCCGATTGCAATTCCATTAAAAAATCCAACAAGAAGAAAAATCAAGCTACCAGAGGAGGTAACGGCAGCTAATGCATTACTGCCAAGAAAATTGCCGACAATCAGAGAGTCGGCGGTATTGTATAGCTGCTGAAACAGATTTCCGAAAAAAAGAGGAAGCGCAAAAAGGATCATTTTTTTCCAGATAGCGCCTTCTGTCAACAGTGTTTTAGAAGAAATGTCAGTCATAATAAACTCCGTTCTGCCACAAAATCAATGGCATACATACAAAAAGTCAACAGAAAATCAGGAACAGCGGTCTGGTCACTGCCGTGGCTAAAAATCTCCGCGGTACATTTTTCGCAGTTCGGAGGGCGTGTAACCAGTCAGAAGCTTGAACATGCGCAGGAAAGAGGATAAATTGGAAAAACCGCACTGGAATGCGATCTCCAATACGGGGAGGTCGTTATCGAGCAAAAGCTGCTTTGCATGTGCGATACGTTTCTGGTTCAGGTACTTGTAAAAAGTCGTGTCCGTATACTGGCGGAACAGTCTCGAAAAGTGATATTTGCTGAATCCCGCCATGGCAGCCGTGTTCTCCAATGTGAGCGGTTCTGCAAAATGTTCATTGATATGGTTGCAGATAAAGAGAAACTTTTCCATGTATTTCTGCCTGGTCTGTTGCGGAGCTTTGAGATTCGGGTGCGCAGCATTCAGATAATGGCGGCCTGCCAGCACGAGAATTTCTAAAAATTTTGAGTAAACAGCGGATTCTGCGTATGGAAGGCTGGAAAAGTATTCTTCCTGAATTTCAAGCATCAGCTGCCGTATCCGGTCATGAATTTTCGGGGTTTCTTTTTCACTGATGACAACCGCGGGACTGATTCGGGAGATAATCAGATCAAGTTCCTGGAACGGAAGCTGAGAGATAGCGGGCTGAAAGACGATCCGCACGCCTTCCGGCGGAGAAAACAGTTCATGAATAATGCCAGGGCAGATAATGATTGTTTCGCCTTCCTGCAGTATGTATTCCGTATTACAGCAGCGTACCGTATACGTACTTTTAATGGGCATAATTAATTCGAACGGGGTATGCCAGTGCGGTGGAAAGTTTTCGTACCAGTCGTTTATCTGAAGTCGCATCTGTGTGTCTTTTTTATAGTTTACAGTCTCATAAAGCCCAACAAGATTTTCAATCAAAAAATCACGCTCCTCACCGGTTTTTCCTAATCAAAATAGAAATATGCTTTATTATTATGCTATGCTGTTTTTCATCTGTTCTGAAGGAGAACAGATGAGTATGAAAAATTGCTCTTTAGCTGTGTACACTATATCAAAAATGCGGGAAAAACACAAGAAATACCGGAATTGGCAGCAATAATTAAGCGTGTATTAATAAGAATTGTATGCGGTATTGGTGAAAAACAGAGTGAGAACCTGAAAGTATATACTGAATAACGAAATGGAACTTCCGAAAAGACCGATTATTTTTTACAGTTACGAACAAGCAAAGGAGCGAACAGGAGGTTTGTGAAAATGAGACAAAAACAAGTTTTTTGCATTATAGCAGCAATGGCGGTAGCTTTCGGAAGTTTTGTAAATGCCGGTGCGGCAGAAAATGATAACGCGAAGGAAACATCAGTGGTTTACATGACGGCGGACATCAGCCCGGAAGGATTGATGAGCGTTTATCAGTCGCTTGGCTGGACACCGAAAGGTGAGGTGGCAGTAAAACTCAGCACCGGGGAGCCTCCGGCCAGCAACTATCTGGATCCTGAGCTGATTAAGGAGCTGATACAGTCAGTAAATGGGACGATTGTGGAATGCAACACGGCGTATGGCGGTGCCAGAATAGAAACAGCCATGCATATGCAGGTAGCCGAGGATCATGGATTTACAGCAATTGCAGATGTGGATATTTTGGATGCGGAAGGGTCTAGGTCATTGCCGGTAGAAGGCGGTATGAGACTGTCGGAAAATCTGGTGGGTTCTCATTTTGGAAATTATGATTCCTATCTCGTGCTATCTCACTTTAAAGGCCATGCTATGGCAGGATTTGGCGGAGCAATTAAAAATATTTCCATTGGCCTTGGGTCTCAGGAAGGAAAATGTCTAATCCATACAGCTGGCGAAAGCCATGACAGTCCATGGGGCGGGGACCAGACCGGATTTACAGAGTCCATGGCAGAAGCGGGGAAATCCGTATCTGATTATCTGAATCAGGGAGAAAATATTGTTTATGTCAATGTTCTGAACAATATATCCATCGATTGTGACTGCAACGGAAATCCGGCAGAGCCTGACATTCATGACATCGGGATTCTGGCATCCACCGATCCAGTTGCCATAGATCAGGCAAGCATTGATCTGACATTTGCTGCGGAGGGAAGTGAATCCTTGCAGAACAGGGTAAATGCTTTTCTGAAAAGGGAATGCGGGATGACTGGCTTGCTGCTTTCATGATGGCATCCATTCTGCTGAACCCACAGCTTATGATATACAGTACAGCACTTGGCATGGGCGCGTTGGCAGTCAGGATTGTTTCCTGCTCTCTGTGCGGTGTTACTGCCGGCTTGTTGGTTCATTTCTTTTATAAGGATAAACCATTTTTCAATTTTGACGGATTTCACGCAGATGTAAGCCGCGATACCGATCCGCATCTTTTTCTGAGGTTTTGTAAAAACTTTGGCCGGAATGTAAAAGCAACGGGAATCTATTTTCTGGCTGGTGTTTTGCTGTCTGCCTTATTTCAGCGATATGTTCCTTCGGATCAGTTTGCGGAATTATTCGGGAAGCGTAACGAGGGGTTCGGTGTGCTGATGGCAGCAACGATAGGAGTACCGTTGTATGTCTGTGGAGGCGGAACCATCCCTCTTTTAAGGGCATGGTTGTATGATGGCATGAGTATGGGAAGCGCGGCGGCATTTATGATTACCGGACCAGCTACGAAAATCACGAATCTGGGTGCAATGAAAATTGTGCTGGGGAAATGGAAATTTGCTGTGTATCTGGGATTTGTGATGGTCTATGCATTTTTGAGCGGGATTTTGACGAATATTCTATATTACCACGCCCTCGGATTTGTGCTATAATGGAGAAGACAGAGCGATTAATCGGAAGTTGTTATGAGAAGTTATTGGAGGAGTACTATGAAAAAAATACTGGCAGGAATAGGATTTGAAATTACAGGAGTATTGATGCTGTTATTTTCGTCTCTAATAGCGAGCATGAGTTTAGAAAATACAACAGAGTGGAATACCCAATTGGGAAGATTTTGGCAAACAGTATCTAATCTAGGCTTGTTCCCTGTGTTCGTGACAGGTGCTATTTTGCTTATAACAGGTATTGCATTTTCTTTATGGGGCGTTTTTTCGAAATCGGATAAGTAAGTTTATGAGCAGACAAGACAAATGAATCTGGAGAAATGGAACCTGTCATTTCAAACGCATTATAGCGTTGTGGCAGTTGATGATAAAATCATCGTAGGTTTTGGGGGCATAGATAAAACAGGGTATCCTGATCGTCTATATGTTCATGTGGACGATCAAAGAAAAGGGATTGCTTCTGATATTTGAAATCTTCAGGGCCTGCGTATATTTAGTTCCTTGTAAACTGACCTGAACAGTATAAAATTATAGAATGAAATGATTAGACCGAGGCCTCTTTGGAGGGCTCGGTTTTTGTGTAATTAAGTATGGCGTTTGGAACGGGTACCAGAATAGAAATACAAGTGGCAGGAAGAAAAATGTTTCTTCAGATATCGGGCGAAGCGGAGATGTCAATTCAAAGTTATTGTGACAGCCGCAGATACTGCAGCGAAATGAATCATCGCTCAGTTTCAAAAACAAAATTATATTTTATGCATATAATTTATTATACCCTCCGGAAATCCAGCATGACACACTTCTTCGGAGCGGTTGTAAGAGGGGATGATAAATGTATTATCACTCAGTACCGAATAGGAATGAGGTGATTTTAATTGAATAATTATAATGCTAATTGGATATTTAATCCGGCGAATCTGTTTGGCATGGGAAGGAATTTTAACAGAAACTATAATCGAAATACAGCTCGGCCTCATCCAAATAGTGTATCTGAGGCAAACACGGATGTTTCAGATTCTTCTCAGCATACAAACACAACAGAATCAGAGGAATTTGACTCTTCATGTTGCTGTGAGCGCGGGCCGATGGCATCTGCCAAATTCCATTAGAGAACATATCAAAGAACGCCCCCATACCCGAAGATACAAGAGCGTTATCAAACTATTAAGGGCAGAGATATTTTTTCATCTGCGTCCTTATCTTTTCTTTTGCGATAGAAATAGATTTACCCACCGAAGAAGCAGTACAATGCTCCATTTCAGCAATCTCATAGTAATTGAAATCGTACTCGTAATAGAGCAGGAAACGCCGCCTCTGTATCTCTGGAAGAGCGGCAATGGTACGGTGGAGCAGTTCGGAGCATTCCTGCTCAATAATCAGCTCGTCAACACCTTTCGGCGTAACCCTTGCCCTTTTGTTAAGGGCTTCATCGGAAAGCTCAAGAAATTCTTTGTGGCGTTCATCTGATTGCAGCAGGTTACGGTTTCTGCGCTCCATTTGCTGAAACTCTATAAAGAATTGTTCGGATACCTCTAATTCGTGATAGCCGCCTTGCCCGTCCTTAAAGCTGATAAAATACCTTGTGCCGTTTTCTGCCGCTTCCTCCCGAAGCGTATATGTCTTAACTCGGTATGCCATTATGTTTTTCCTCCTGCGAAAAAATAGGGCGAAAGGTTTTTGACCTCTCACCCCATAGCCCGCAGGCGAATGTGTTTTTCTTCCCTTACCGCTTAAAGGCTTTCAGCTTTTTCCGCAGGTGTCCCATCCTTGCATAGACAGCCCCCGTTGTCAGACCGACAATCGGGGCAATCTCCTTTGTGGAATAGCCCTGCATTTTTAGGAGAACGATTTTCAAAGTGCGCCGGTCTACTGTAACCAATGCAAGGTACAGATTTTCGTTTTCAATCTCGTCCAGCAAATCAGCCACCGTTCTAACCTCCGTCTGCTTCTCCCTGTCCGCCATTCCCTCAAGGTATTCCCCGACATCATTCAGATAGCGGTAAAACCGTCTGGCGGCATTAAAATCCGCCCTGTCATAGATACGGATTTTCTCAATGGTATCCTCGTCAACACCGCACCTCCGTAAAATCTTTTCCTCAGCTTCTTTCCAGATACGCCATTTGCGTTCCTCCCGCCCGTGGTTATATGCCATTTCTTTTCCTCCAATCGGGATTCCCATAAATCCAAGATTGAGAGGGCAGTATGAAAGCCCCCTCGATTTCCCAAAGGAAAAATCAAAGGGGGCTTTGCACTTAAAATCTGCTTTCCATTATTTTTCTGAGCTTTGCCAGAATTTTGAGCTTGTGTCTGTTTACCGTACTCTGGTCTACATTTTTCATCCTTGCAATCTCTTTCGAGGAAACACCGTCAAAGAAGATTGCCCGTATCAACGCCTGCTCATCGTCCGACAGCAAGAGCAGGGCGGCGTTAAGCCTGTCCAACATCATGGAATGGATAACTGTTTCCTTAACGCCTGCCGCTTCATCAGCGATAAAGTCCAGAGCGTTACCCTCGCTGTCAACAAAGCCGTCCAATGAAAGCAGGCTGTTCTTCGTATCCAGTTTCTGAAGATAACGCCACCGCTCTTTATCCCGATAGAAGTCCGTGTACTGTTCCCGCACAACCTCAATCAGACAGCCCTGCACAGGGATAAAAAGCTTGTCCGAATATGTACGGTCTGCTTCTCTGCGGCGGCAAAAATCCATATAGGACAACTCCGCATAGCTGCCATTCTCTTTGATATATACCTTTCTCGGTGCGTATTTCACCGTAGACACCTCCAATCTGAATTTTGAAAATCGTTAAAATCCAGATTGAAAGGCGGGGAACGGCAGCCTACGCCAGAAACCGCTTTACGGCGCATTTCTGCAAAAAGTGACAAAAGAAAAACCGCAAAGGCTGTCACACCTTTACGGTTTAAGGAGAATTTATTTCTATTATGTAGAGATTTGACTTCTACTTTTGAGGTACAAAGCCCCCTTGCGATGGCGAGGATTTTTTTAACAGGTCATCCACCCATCCTCTAAATGATATATGTAAATGCAAATGAAAGCTGCTTGCAGGCAAAAGAAATCCCTCCAAACTTCAAAAAGCGAAGTCGGAGGGATAGCAAAGCATGGGATAGCAGCTCACCGAACATCGTTTTTTTTATTCGGTGAGCAAACTTTATATTTTATTGTTCCATAATATAGAGCATCTCAGTTGCCGCCACTGTATAGGTTTTACCTTTTTTATCATGGACGACTATTTTTTCTGTGTTAATCTCATCAATGGTCACAGAACAGAAGCTGATAGGCTTAACAACAGAAAAAGGTAGTTGCTGCCGTTTTTTTAGATTGCATTTCATATCGGTAAAATAATCTGCCAAATTCAAAGTAACATCCTCAGATGGAATTTTGGGGAGTTCCTTATATTTCTCCTTATCTGCATCCGTTATACTTGAAATTGCAGAGATATTTAATAACCCTCTTTTTCCTTTATCACCAATAAATAATAAGAAATTCTCTACTTCGGCAACGATAGCGATACAATATAATCCCTGGAATTCTCTATCATTTAAAAATATTTTCACCCATTTTCCCAAATACGGAGCACAAACCGAGGTGGAACCTATTTGCTCCACATTCATTTTTTGGGCTTTATCCCGTAAAAGATAGTCTAAATCCGTATCCAATAAATCACAAAGTATCAATAGCTTCTCCGTTTCGGGATAACCTTGGCCCGTTTCCCATTTGGAAACAGATTGTCTTGATACATTGCATCGTTCGGCTATATCTTCTTGAGATAAGCCCTTATTTTTTCTTAATTGTTGTAGAGTGTCTGCAAATGCCATAACCCTTCCTCCTTGAATAATTTGATAACTCTATGATAAAAAAATTTATGAACATATTCTACCAACTTTATCGTGCTTTTCCGCAACTTGAAGTTGCAACAGTATTTTCATGGGGTATGTATAGTATAATCGTTTTATTAACCTATTACAATGAAACATAAAACTTAATCCATATAGACAATTTCCTCGTTCTGATATTGTCAATATTGGTTGACACTTTTTTTGCAAGGATATCAATGCCTAAGCAGCAGTATCCAGAGCTTCATAATATCTCTGCCGCTTGACCATAGGAGGAAGCCCA
>RAZH01000018.1 GCA_003612585.1 bacterium 1XD42-54 | reverse complement strand
GGATTTTATATTCCATGTCGTATTTCCGTTGTTTTTTTGCCATTGTAGTTGCCTCCTTATTTCTCTTTGATTATACATCAAATCCTTGAGTGTAAGGTGTCAACTAAAATGATACAACATCAAAGTGTATCATAAGCTATTTGATGAAGCATTGCAGAGATATAACGAGAAACAGACAAGGACAGACCGACGCATTGCCGATTATTACGAGAAGATACGGAACTCAAAGCAGGAAAAACCGTTCCATGAACTGATTTTGCAAATTGGCGATAAGGAAAATATGAGCGCAGGAAGTGAAAACGGACAGCTTGCAAGGCAGATTTTAGATGAATATTATCATGGATTCCAAGAACGAAACCCTAATCTCTATGTATTTTCTGCTCATATCCATATGGACGAAGCAACGCCGCATCTGCATATTGATTTCGTTCCGTTCACGACTGGCAGCAAGCGTGGGCTTGATACAAGGGTATCACTGAAACAGGCGTTAGCGGCGCAGGGATTCAAAGGCGGCTCCCGTGGCGATACGGAGTGGAGCCAGTGGGTACAGTCCGAAAAAGAGAGTCTTGCCGCTGTGATGGGGCGGCATGGCATTGAATGGGAGCATAAAGGGACACATGAGAAACATTTGTCTGTCCTTGATTATAAAAAGCAGGAGCGGGAAAAAGAGGTCGTCCAGCTTGAGGGGCAGATTTCGGAGAAAAAAGAGGAATTTCAAGCATTGTCGAATAGGGTGGCGAATTACGACAAAGGTATGAATAACCTAAAAACACTGGAACAGGCGTTTGACACTTCTCCAGAGTACCAGTTGGCAGAGCCGCAGGGATTCATGTCTGCGAAGTCATATAGAAACAAAGTGGCAGAGCCTTTGGTGCAAAAGCTGAAATCACTTGTTAGAACGGCTCTTATAAGGTGCTTTGAAGCGTGGGACGGCTACTATCGGCTGAATGCCACAAATAGCAATCTCCACCGTGAAAATGAAGGGTTAAGGAAAACCAATGAGAAACTGGCGAGGGAGAATGAAAACCTCCGTGCGGAAAACAAAGATTATAAGCTTCTCCGTAAGGCATTTGGAAGTAAGCAGATAGACAATCTTTTAGGGCAGGCAAAAGCGGTACAGCAGTCTAAGCAGCGTGGGAAACGTTTTAGAAGCAATCAAGAGGAAAGGTAGGAAAAACACTATGGAAAACAGGATTTATGACGAAAAAAACAGTCTTTGGTATGCAAAGAAAGGCGACTATTACCTCCCAGAGCTTGCATTACCTCCCGAAGAAGAAAAGCTGATTGGTATTTGGGGACAGCGGCATTTGCGGTATCTTAAAGAGCATAAACAGTTCGTTTATCTCAATCTGCTGACAAGCGGCAGGCTGAATGAATACCTTGCAAGCGTAGATGAACAGGCAGAGGATATGTTTTCTCGGCTGGTAAAGGAATATGCCGAAAGGCAGGGAGCGACGGAACGGTTAAAGGCAGAAAATCAGCTTTTATGGGTTCAAAAAATGAATAATATTCGGGCTTGTGTGAGGGAGGTTGTGGAGGGCGAGTGTATCTATTCGTAGTGACAAGTGGCACTCCTGCGATATGTGGGAGTGCCGTTCAATTAAGCAAAAGTAGTTCGGAGAATTGAAAAATCTCATAAATTCGTGTATACTTAAAAAAATTAGACTGAGAAATCGGAATTTGGGGAAATGACATGGATAAGAAAACAGAAGAATCAAGAATTGCGTACAATAAAATAGCATTTGAATATGATACATCAAGAGAAGGACAATATACCAGTTTTCACATTAACGAACTATCTAATATAATAGATTTGAGCGAAGGTGATATTGTTCTTGATGTTGCATGTGGAAATGGAACTCTTTTGAGGGAATTATCGAAAAAAGCAAAAATACAAGCAAATGGAATAGATGTATCAGAAAACATGATTCATGCCGCAAAAATGCGTTATCCTAATATGAATTTTGAGGTAAAGTCTTGTTATCCACTTGAATGGAAAGATGAAAGTATTGATATTATAACGATATGTTGCGCATTTCATCATTTTGATAATCCGCAAGGATTTGTAAATGAATGTAAAAGAGTCTTAAAGAGAAATGGTACAGTGTATATAGCTGACCCTAACTTTGGAGCAGTACTTAGATTTCTCGCAAATAAATTTTGGTTGCCTTTTTCAAAAAGTGGAGATGTGAGGATATATAGCAAAAAAGAGTTAGAGGTTATTTTTTATAATTCTGAATTTAAAACCGTACAGGTTTATAGAAAGGATAGAGGGGTGTTTCTTAAAGCTAAAAAGTAGCAATAAATTCCGAATTTGTAAAGGAGCAAACTATGTCAGTCAATATAGCAGAAACATTTGAGTTATTGCTAGATAAAAATAATAATGTTGCATACAAGGCATTACAGTTGTTACAAAAAGAAAGTGAAGAAAGAAATTGTGTTTATCCTTACATGCACAGGTTGAGTGATATGCTTGATAGTGAAAATTCCTATATTCGCACAAGAGGTCTTACATTACTTGCCTATAATGCAAAATGGGATAAAGATAACAAAATTGATGAAATCATTGATAAATATTTAAAACACATAACAGATATTAAGCCTATTACAGCAAGACAATGTATTAAATTGTTGCCAATTATTGCGGAATATAAGCCAGAATTGAAGAATGATATTCTTTCTGCACTTCATAAGGCAAATATATCTATTTATGGCGATAGTATGCAATCGTTGGTTCATAAGGATATTCAAAAGGTATTGAATGAAATACAAAATTTGTAAAAACGTAACTTTTTGTTTATCGGTAAGTTGCATACGAAGAAAAGTCGGGATTGAGGAACGTATGATATGAAGATAATAAACAGAGACATAGATAGCGGAAAACCCTTTGACTGGGGGAAAACATCTTTTGATTATGCGAAATCCCGTGACATTTATCCGCAGGAGTTTTATCAAAAAATTGTTGGTCGTAAATTATGCTTAGATGGACAATCTATCCTTGATATCGGAACAGGGACGGGGGTTCTTCCTAGAAATATGTACCAGTATGGGGCGAAGTGGACAGCTGCGGATATTTCGGAAAACCAAATCGAACAAGCGAAAATTCTTTCAAAGGGTATGGATATAAATTATCATGTTGTATCAACAGAGGATATCAGTTTTTCGGACAACTCTTTTGATGTAATTACAGCGTGCCAGTGCTTTTGGTATTTCGACCATGAGACTGTTATGCCTAAGTTTTATCGTATGCTGAAACAAGGGGGAAGTATTCTTGTATTATATATGGCATGGCTGCCATTTGAGGATGAAATTGCAGGAGCCAGTGAAAAACTTGTTTTAAAATATAATCCAAAGTGGAGTGGCGCAGGGGAAACGAAACATCCGATAGACATACCAGATTGTTATAAAGAAAACTTTGAGCTTGTATATCATGAAGAATTTACTCTGGAAATACTATTTACCCGTGAAAGCTGGAATGGGAGAATGAAGGCTTGCCGTGGAATTGGTGCTTCGCTTACCGAGAAAGAGATTTCGATGTGGGAGCAAGAGCATATGACACTCCTTGAACAAATTGCGCCGAATGAATTTGATATTTTGCATTATATTGCTATTGCAGAACTTAAAAAGCATTAAATTTCGTTTGTTGAATTGATATATATGAGGTTTTATATAAACATGGATTATAAAATTCGAGAAATTAGAAAAAATGAATATCCAATATTATCTGATTTTCTGTACGAAGCAATTTTTATTCCAGAGGGCATGGACAAGCCGCCAAAATCTATTATCGAACGGCCAGAGCTGCAAGTATATATTAAGGATTTTGGAAAAGCGGATGATTGGTGTTTCGTTGTGGAAATAAAAGAGAAGATTGTAGGCGCAGTATGGGTTCGTATTATGAATGATTATGGGCATATTGATGATGAAACGCCCTCATTTGCTATTTCACTGTATGAGGAATATAGGAATATGGGCATTGGTACAGCACTTATGAGAGATATGCTTGAATTTTTAAAGAATAAAGGCTATAAGCGGACGTCTCTTTCTGTACAGAAGGTAAATTATGCAGTTCGTATGTATCAGAAAGTAGGTTTTGAAGTCATTGACGAAAATGAAGAAGAATGCATCATGGTTTGTCGGTTGTGATGGGGAGGGAGGGTATGTGTAAATGACTGGTAATTTAGATGAAAAAGCGGTAAAGGAAGTCTTAAAAAGGATTATTAAGAATAATAACAACATTCCGTATAAGGCTAAAGCAGAGATAAAAGCGATAATAGAATTGGAACACAATCCAGAAAAATTGCTGCAAGAGTGCCTGCTGTATATGCTGTCATATAAGGGATAATCTGTGTTAAAGGAAGTAGTTGGAGATAATGAAGAATATGAAAATAGATGCCAATGGAACAGAAATCAGAGTAATGGGTGATGTCGTAAATGAAGAAGCTTATATTTCTTTAACGGATATTGCCAAATATAAAAATCCAGACAATGCTTTTATCGTGGTTGCGAACTGGATGCGTAATCATTCCACAATCTCATTTTTGGGTTTGTGGGAACAGATTCATAATCCCAATTTTAAACCTATCGAATTCGATAGGTTTAAAGCGGAGTCGGGAGATAATGCATTTACATTGACGCCGCAACAGTGGATAAAAGCAACAGACGCAATCGGTATTATATCAAAATCAGGACGATACGGAGGTACATATGCCCATACAGATATAGCCTTTGAATTTGCGTCTTGGATTTCACCAGAATTTAAACTCTATATTATCAAGGACTACCAGCGGTTAAAGAAAGAAGAATCAAACCGATTAGCGATTGGGTGGGATGCCAAGAGGGAACTATCAAAAATAAATTACCGTATTCATACAGATGCAGTAAAGGAATTTCTGATAACACCGACACTATCCCTGCAGGAAATGGCATATACATACGCATCCGAAGCAGATATTCTTAATATGGCGTTGTTTGGCAAGACAGCGGCACAATGGAGAAACGAAAAGGGGATAAGCGGAAAAACACCTAATATAAGAGATTTTGCTTCGGCAGAGGAATTAGTTGTACTTATCAATTTGGAAGATACCAATGCTGATTTGATAAGACAAGGGTTATCTAACATTGAACGATTAAAGATATTAAGGGAAAAGGCATATCGGCAACTTGAAATTTTGAGAAAAAATAAAGATACTATTGAAACATTGAAGAAAAATCTTGTTGAAGATGTGACAAAAGAAAGTTGATTTTTATAATTGTTGTAAAAAATAGTAATTAAGAAATATGGATGATAAATTTTTTGAAGCAAAAGAGGAGCTGATAATAACTATGGGATTTGATTTTACAGTTGCGATTGTTCCTAATAACACAAGTTTGGAACGAGAAATGAATTATATTAAATCAGCGTTGTTGTATGCTGATAAAGTGACGCTTATAAGTCCTTTGGCGTATATGTTTAATAGATTGACTGACAAGGGCAACAATCTTAATGAAAGAACAGTAATAAAATTAATCGAGCAAATTTTACCGCTTGCGAAATTAAATGATACTATTTTTTATGAAGAAACTTATCCCGTTATCAAAGAATTTTCTAACATTATACATAGCAAGAGATATAAATCAATTCCTTATGTAAAAAAACTTGAAATTCAAAGACAATTACGCAGCTTTACAATGGAAGTCTGCGAAGTGATGTTTTCGCTTGTTGGGGAACAGCATGGAAATGAGTTACAAACCTTAATTAATAAAGGGCAAGTTGAAATAGAAGAATTTAATCATTCATTAGGCGATTTGGATTTATGTGTTAAAGATTACTGTGATTTGCTTACAAAATCAATACAATCTAGTTATCCATTATTTGATACACAATCCAATGATTTGATGAAAGCTGCTGTAGATAGTAGAATTGTTAATTTAAGTTCAATTGATAAACAGAAAATCACTCATGCTGGTTTAACTGATAATTACATTCAGAAACTTCCGTCTTTTTCAGAAGCATCTATGGATGAATTGATAGATATAAAAAATGAATTATCTAAACCATTGACAAGATTTCGGGGCAAGATGTTGGAATACTCTGAATCTATCCAGTCTATGCCGTGGGATACTGATTTTGAAAGTGAGTGTGAACTTCTTTATAACAAAGAGGTTGTTCCTGCATTATTAGAAATTGAAGAGAGTACTAAGGATGGGAGTTTTATTAAAAATTTGGGAAGAAAGTTTTTAACAGATGAGGGTGTATGGAGGTCGACAGGAGGACTTGTGGTAAGTATTGCGGCAGGTGGTGTCATTTCTGCATTTAATAATGCTATTTCGTCTGATACAGCGATGTTGGTTACAGGTGGTGCATATGCAGCGACCAAAATTGCATCAGCCTATGAAGAATATACAGCTAATAAAAGAGAAATTGAACGAAAAGATTTATATTTTTATTATAAGGCAGGGAGGTTGCTTGATAAGTAAGTGGTTATTATTTTATTAAGTGATTGTGCTTATATCTTGAATTTTTAAACAAAATCGTTTATAATTTAAAACATAGCATATAGCTATTATCCGCAGTTGCAGAGTTGGTGTTATCAATCCCGATAACAAAATGATAACATTAGCCCATATAGGCAGGATAATATGGATATATCAAATAATCAAAAGATATACATACTCGACAGAGAATAATACCTAAGCAAAATTAGTTAGGAAAAGTCGAGTTCGAGTAGTTGTCTAAAATCCGGGAAGCCAGTGTTTATGCGGCTTCCCGGACTTTTTTTCTGCGCCGTGACATTATTATGACATTATTCCGTCAGAGCCAGCATAGAGCCAGGAACCCAAAAGCCCGGTTGCAAATTCGACAAATCTCTGCTATAATGTCCGCATGGAAGAGTACCCATGACAGGGTGGTAGCCTCCCGGGTTTATGAAAACCGGCGTGCCGGAATACATAGGAAGGGAGGTGGCGCACATGACGGCCTATGAAATCATTACGATTTTTATCGGGATATTGGCTCTGCTGATGTCCTTTGGTAGTCTGGTAGTTGCGTTGCTTGCCTTTCTCGACAGAGATAGGAAAAACAAGCGAAAAAAATAATGCCCACCCCGTCGGCCAACAGAATGGGCGCCTCTCACTGAGAGGTAAATAAGCCTTTTCGGGAGCATCCACTTTGGAGTGGGTGCTCTTTCTATGTACATTATATAGCATGTGTTTGTATTTTGCAAGTGCCTAAAGATATTTCATTGGAAGCCCCCGGCTGGCCAGGCAGTACACAACGCCGCAGATCTCCAGGTACCCGGCCTGGAAAATTTCTGCTACAGCCAGTTTCCCTTCGATGTTCTCATCCAGTTCCGCTTCGTACTCAAACTCTTCCTGGGTGACAAGCTCCTTTTCTTTTGTCTCAGGATTCCACCGGAAGATCTGTTCGTTGCTGATATCGATAAGCGCCGGCTGGTCCTGGATATGGTTCTGGAACTGCTGGATGAATTTGAGAAGCTGGTCCTCAACGGATATATTTGCGGTCAGGCCATGGATTTTGACCGTATCCAGCTGTGTTGCCAGCATCTTTTCTTTATCCGGATACAGGTGGGCATACGTCCGCCAAGTGGTTTCTACTTTTTCATGCCCCAAACGCTGGGAGATCATCAGGATATTAAATCCCATTTCTATCAGTATGGAAGCAAGGGAGTGCCTAAGTCATGAAACTTGCTTTTGAATTTATATTGCACTATTTCTTTGATTTTTGAAATAAACTCAATAAATTGTATTTCATTTATTTCAATATTAATGATATACTGAAAATAGATTTTTACTATTGAGGTATATGAGATGATTCCTTATACTGGAGATTACATTGAACATATTGATGGTAGCATAGATAATTTTAAATATTACACATTTACCCCACGTCCTCTGATGCATGGGGATATGTATAAAATGGACGATGAACTATCCGCCTTGCTAATTGAAACTCATCGAAATATTGGATTTTTAAAGGGACTTTTTAAGTATGCCCCAAATAGAGAAGCGTTTGTCGAATTAATGCTATTAAAAGAATGCACATATTCCCGAATGATTGATTACGATACTCTCACTTTTCACGATGTACTTGCCAGTCGTGGGAGTGGTAAAAACGATATTGCATCAATTACTAATCTCAAACTGGCATACAATAAAGCGATAGATAGGACAATTTCAGCTCCAGTTCTAAGTGAACTTTGCGGAATTGCATTATATGGTGATGTAGTTAGTAAGCCAGTTGATATTAGGGACAAGCAGACTTTTTTGTTGGGGGTCAGGACGAATCTCAAATCTTACAACCCTACAGCCCCTGACGCAGTTTTGCCAGCGCTAGCAGATATTTCTGCCTATTTATATAATGACAAAGACACTGACCCATTGATAAAGGCAGCTTTAGTTCATTATCAATTTGAAATGATACATCCATTCGAGCGATACAATGGTATCGTTGGGCGAATAATAGTCCAGATGGCACTTCGTGATATCGCAAACGAACCATTACTGTTGATATGCTTATCTGAATACTTTTACCATAATAAGAATGAATATTTTGACTTGTTACAAACAACGCAATACAGTGGTGGTTATATTCGTTGGATTAAGTTCTTTGTAGACGCTGTAGGCAAATCTGCAAAAAGATCAGCTCAGTTGCTGATACAGTATGAAGCTATTGTGGCCAAAGATAAAAAACATTTAAAAGATATACGATTGCTGCCTAAGAGCGTTTGGATCGTATATGATTACCTTAAGTTCTTTCCTGTGACTAGCATTTCCCATGCTGCAAAGCAGCTGGGAAGTTCGTTCAATTCAATATCAATGGCTGTGCACGTATTGAGCGAGAATGGTATCGTCATTCAAAAAAACGATAACGTGAGGAATCGTATTTGGGAGTATGCTTCTCTTACATCTCTTTTTATACAAGAATAATGTTCGTTTTCAGGGAATATTCGATAAGATTAAGTTACCGACTGGTTATTCCTGAATTTCAGGCATCTATTATCTAAAATTTGGAGGGCACAATGACACAATCAAATATCATCATGTACACTACAGAAGATGGAGTCACAAAAATAGAAGTTACATTTGACCATGATACGGTTTGGCTCTCCATAGATCAGATGGCCGAATTATTTCAACGGGATAAAAGTGTAATTGGAAAACATGTAAGAAATATTTTTAAAGAAGGAGAATTGACAAAAGAAGCAGTTTGGGCAAAATTTGCCTACACTGCTTCTGACGGTAAGACCTATCAGGTGGATTTCTATAATTTAGATGTTATTATTTCCGTTGGTTATCGGGTAAAATCCCTGAGAGGAACACAGTTTAGAATATGGGCTGCTTCTATTTTGAAGGAATATATGAAAAAAGGGTTCGCATTAGATGATGATCGACTTAAGAATCTTGGTGGCGGAAACTATTTTGATGAATTGTTAGCTCGTATCCGTGATATTCGTTCTTCTGAAAAAGTGTTTTGGAGAAAAGTTCTGGAAATATATGCAACAAGTATTGATTATGACCCAAAAGCAGAGAGTTCGATTAAATTTTTTAAGCAGGTACAAAATAAAATGCACTGGGCGGCTCATAAGCACACAGCGGCAGAAGTAATCTATCAGCGGGCAGATGCAGATAAGGACAATATGGGATTAACATCGTGGGTCGGAAGAGAGATTAAACGTTCTGATGTAGAGGTTGCAAAGAATTATTTAAGCGAAAAAGAAATAGATGCGTTAAATAAAATCGTTACGGCGTATTTAGATATTGCGGAAGTCCATGCCTTGAATCAAGAACCAATGTATATGAAAGACTGGCTGGGAACAATTGACGACTATCTGAAAATGACAAGAAGGGATATTTTAACTACAAAAGGAAGAGTTACTCATAAACAGGCTCTTGAAAAGGCGCATGGAGAATACGACAAATATCGGAAAAAGCAGGAGGATATCCTTTCTCCGGTGGAATGCCATTTTCTTGAAAGTATAGAAGAATTACAAGAGTTGGAAGATTAAAAATGATTTTGCCTAATCTGACGCAAGCAGAAAGGTGGGTTACAGAGCATGAATTATTTATCAGCCAAGTTTATATTGGCACCAATCACAGTGGCTCCAACTTCGACCGTTTGGCATTCAAGCAAATGCTGAGAAATATCAATATTGAGAGCAGTGCTGTGAGTGAGGGGCAAAAGGTTGAAGTGAAATGGCTGGAGATGTTTTGATTTACAGTAAGGTGTAATGAAAGCAGAGCCTTTTCCGAAATATTATGACAGGAGGCAGCACTATGGAATTACCTTATATACCTGTGACTTTACTTGAAAGTCAGATGGATAGAGATGCAGAATTTTATAGAGAGTGAAAGCTATCGAAGTTAACTGATATAAATTATTCAGATATTGTGAGGTGGTATTAATGATCAGTCCGGATCTTCCCATTATGAAATCTTCTGAAGATAAACTAAATCGAGAATCGTTTGTAAAAAGCCTTGCCAATGTTATATTGCAATCAGCTTTTCCTACTTCCTTTACTGTGGGTCTGTATGGCGCATGGGGAAGCGGAAAGACTTCATTACTAAATATGGTAATAGAGCAAATAGAACGCAGTAGTACAGATGTGGTCATATTAAGGTTTAATCCCTGGCTCTGTTCTGATCCAAAACAACTTATTACCCAATTCTTTAAACAGTTAGCAAGCGCAATAAAAATGAAAAAACCTACGGCAGATACTGTGTGTGAATTGGTCGATCAATATGCGGATATTTTTGATGCAGCCGGTCTTATCCCATATGCAGGAGCCGCAATTGCAGCAGCAGGTAAAATGTTTACCACCAAGGCAAGAAAGCGCATGAACCGAAAGAGTAACGATATGCAGGGACAAAAAGATGAGATTATCCGCACAATGGTTAAGGAGAATTTAAAAATAATTGTCTCTATAGATGATATTGACCGACTTTCAGAAGAAGAGATTATCGCTGTTTTTCAGTTGGTAAAAGCACTAGCAGATTTCCCAAACGCGGTATATTTACTTGCTTTTGATTATGATGTTGTGGTGCGTGCGCTTGGCACAATGCAACACGGAGATGGACGAGAATACCTTGAAAAAGTTATACAGGTTCCATTTGAAATACCTGCGCCGAGTATGGAAAGTATTCATGATGCTCTTTTTTCAAAGCTCAATGGGATACTTGGAGATATACCGGATAACCGATGGGACAAAGCAACATGGGCAGAATTATTCCAGTATGGAGTAAAAAATTATATTAAATCCATTCGGGATGTTATTCGATATTTAAATGTATTTTACTTAAATATCAGCTATTGCAAGGTGAGACCGATCCTGTCGATCTCCTCGGTCTGACGTGTCTTCAAGTATTTGAACCGGCTATCTACTCCACTCTGAATAATTACAAAGATATGCTATGTGGTTCAATTGGCAGTTACTCATATGATCGTCAAAAAATTGATGAAGAGAAAATCAAGAAAGCTGTTAGTCATATTTTCTCAGAGGGGATTGCTGCGAATGAAGAAGCAGCCACAAGTATTCTTGGGATTCTATTTCCAAAAATGGAAGCGGCGTTGGGAAGCACCTATTCTTTTGGTCGCTATTACGATCATAGGAATTTTTTGATCAATTGTAATATTGCTGTTCCGGAATGCTTTGATCGCTATTTTTCCCTCTCTCTTGAAGATGATGCAATTTCAACTGCAACTATGAGAAAACTTATATATGAAGCAAGTGAAAAAGAACTTGTAACATACATTACCCAATTATACCAGGATGGAAAAATTATTCGATTGCTAGAAGAAATTGAAGCGTATGCGAACAAAGGTGATTCGAAAAATATCCCTTCTGAAAGAGCTGCAATTTTAATACGATGTCTTTGCCGGATGTGGAGCTCTTTTGAAGTTGAGGAAAAAGGGTTCTTTACCATTCCATTTGCATGGAGATTACTGTTTTGCGTAGATCCTTTGCTGGAAGTAATTGATATGGTGGAGCGTTTTTCATTTCTGCGAAGCATATTTGAGGATAAAATGGTCGAACCATCAATATTAGCGTTGCTTTTGCGGGATTTTGAAATAACGCATGGGCGCTATACCGATAAGGCTCCGAATGAAGATAAACAAGCGATTTTATTAGACGAGCTTTTAAAACTTGAGTCTGTGTTTAAGTCGCGATGCATCAATGCAATAGATTCAGGTGCGGCTCTGTCACAATATGGAGGGCTAAATTTTTTGTGGATGCTGAGCCAACTTGACGAAGAACTTGTAAAACACATCAAAGAAACGCTTGTTACAGATGATACATCGCTTGCAAAAGTTATCAGCTATTGTACCTCTCGCGGAAAAACAGCAGCCAGGCTAGTTGTAGAAACACGCCAAGTAAATAAGGAAACTCTCAGTGAATTTATTGATGTAGAGGACACCTATTCGCGTATGAATGTATTTGTAACAACTCATGAATTTTTGCTTCTTTCAAAAGAAACCAAGAAGGATGTTGTTGCCTTTCTTATTGCAGTGAGAAGAAGCAAAGAAACCAGCCAAACAGAAGGCTTCGTTGCAGAAGAGATAATTAACGAGGAACTTCAAAAGATCATCAGTACAATTCAGTCGTAAAGATTTTGTATTAGCTTCATTTGTCACCTATTTCCATGAGGGTATGAACAGCAATTGTAAGCATAAAGAAATATTTTTGCAATTGCTGTTTTCATATTTTTTTGTCGTGGGCTTGACATACGGGTGCCGAAGATCATGAACCCTGATCGGCTCCAGCCCAGCCAGCTTAGCCACTCTTTTTATCCCGTTGAGCAGATAGCTTTTTGTAAAATAGAAAAGGCGCTCTTTTGGGGGGATGGGGATGCGGCCGAATATGATACCGACCTCGAAAGAGCGTTGTATATGGGAAATCAGCCGGAATATCGCCAGCCTCATAGTCACGAACAAACTGAGCCAGGTCTTTCTTTTGATTGGAGGAAAGCAGAGCAAAGAGTTTGCACCGATTTGCCTGCCAGAATCCTCTAAAACCAGCACGGCTAATTTCTCATAATTACACCTTCTTTCGATAATCGCATAGTAATAGAAATTTTATTTTGTTCTGTTTTTCTCTTTCGGTATATTGAACAGCAAGAATAAAAGATTAGCCAAACTGTATATTATTACTTACCGCTACTGTCTGATGGCTTATACTTACCAAAATTTCTCCTGTTCTGATAAAAAGTAATCAGTGAATAAATACACACAATTATAATCCAAATACCAATTCCCAGCAAAAAGACAAGATTGTTGTTTTGCACAAACAAAGGAAGCAAACACTGAATAAGCCCAAAAGGAATTGCCGTGTACCCAGCAAATCTATGCGTTTTTTGCCAGCATAGTTTATCTTTTAGAATCCAAGGCAATTTAAACCCAATCTGGCTGCGATAAGGCATTTGCGGTAAAAAATTTCCGACTAATACCATTAAGCCCCCCACGATAAGCACAATGCCTTTCATGTAATTCATTTGCAAACCGCAATACTTAGCTATCGTGACAAAATAGAAAAGAAAAATTCCAAGTCCAAAGAGGTTAATTACAGTTAGAGTAATATCATTTCTCACTTCATTGTCGTTTTTGGAGATTTTGTGAGGAAAAAAGGCTGCAATAGCTAACGCAAGCAAAATAACAAAACAAATCCCAATAAAAACCCAACGGGGAGGGCTTTGCATAAACAAAGGTATTTCGCTGGGAAGGTATTTAAAGCATAAGGCTGTCCCTATAATGAATATAATCAAGAATATCATATTCAGACTTCTATATAGTTTCATTCTCGTTTCCCTCTTTTCCTGTCGATTTATTTGTATCAAAAAACTCCAAAAATGCGCCTAAAGTTGTTTGCAATACAGAAGCATTAAGGGAATAAGTAACGGACATCCCCGTCCGTTCGCCTGTCACTAACCTTGCTTCTTTCAAAATATCAAGGTGTTTTGATATAGCAGGCTTTGAAATCGTAAAGTTTTCACAAATTTCCTTCGCCGTCATATCACCATTTGCGAGCAGCTTTAGGATCTGTCGTCTGGTATCATCAGATAGAGCTTTGAACACAGTAGTCATCTAAACAAATCTCCTTTCCACATAATACTGTATTCATTTTTTCTTGTGTGTAAATTGATGGTAAATCAAATACGGAACAGGTGTAAGCAGCAGGAGAAAATAGTTACTTGCATACCAGCCTGCTTCTCCATTCACATCAAAATGGAAGGGTATCTTGTCTGGAAGGAAAAATGTTGCCACAAACAATATGACAAAGGTTCCAATCAATAGCATCGCAGGGATGATTTTCTTCTTACTCATAGCCTCTTCCTCCTTTTGATTGACATATTTTGAAAGATTACTCTTGATGAGACGCAATTCCTTTACACAAAAGTAAAATTAGAATACATACACTGCACAATAGAAAGGTTATAATGCTTCCGGCAGCGAATCCGTTCTGAAGCATTTTTGCTACCGCAAAGAAATACCCTATTGAAATTGCGATACAAAGCAAAATAGACAAAACCACATTCACATTTTGCTTGATTGCTTCTGTTTCATTTGTCCATTCCAATTTTGGACGTTTCATGTCGATAAATACTCCGATCAAGTTCCATAACGCTGCAAATAATATGCCAACGAAAGAGATTACTCCAATCTGGATAAAACCATAGTTAAAGTAAACCTTGAATATTAAACAATTTATGATAATCCCCATAATCGAGATACTTGTAGAAAACAGGGCTTTCACAAACGCTTGCTGCTTTAATGAATATGGAATGATCTTCGTTATCCAAAAACTTGCCCCCTCTCTGGAAAAACTGCTTGAAGCCACTATATTGATCGCGGATGTAAGTACAATTACCGCAAGTGCAAACAGTACCGCATAAAAGGAAAATTCCGGGGCTGATACCAAGGCTCTTATTTGTTCTATACTCTCTGCGGTTGTACTAATCCGAAAAGACAGCGGCAATAAAAAGGGGGTAATAAAAATCCCAAACAATCCGTTTATGACATACACCGGATTACGGAAAAAAGTTTGATACTCTTTCTTAAAATAGCTTCTCAGCTTTGACGACGAGTTGTATTTCATCGCCTTTAAGCGAATCCGTCCCTCTTTATCATAAATGGCATATTTCTTTCCGATCACAAGCTTACTCAAATAGTAGTATACGCCCATAAACACAGCAGCAAGTATGATGCAGAATAGCTTTAGTCCGGGATGAAAATGGATATACGCATTATAGAACGGGAATGGTACAATAAAATCATTAACCCAGTTCAATAAGTCTCGTTCTGCGCCTATTTGCCCATTTGATAATAGAACGCCGATCACGCTGCCTGCAAAATACACTATGATTCCTGTGACTACCAGCATTGTTCTCGTACGTTTAAGAAGCATGGCAATTTTCAGGCATATTGTCACAAGAACCGACAAAGGGAACACAACAATATGAGGAAGTATCGCTGCCGCAGAGATATATGTAATTATCGCAGAAATGTCTCCCATGTATTGTGTTTGGATTATACACACAGGAAGCAGCAGTAAAATTTCAATCCCATAGCAAAACAAGATTACTGTAATGTACTTACTTGTAAAAATGTCGCATGGCCTCACTGGAAATAGCAGTAAGTGTTCTATATCCTTTGAAAAGCAAAAAATATTTATCAGTAGGAAGGCGCTCACTATCGAGAGTATCATCGCCACTGCAAACAGTGCAAGCCGACAAAACAAAGCTCCCAACCCCAGCTCGGAAAGTCCATCATAAAGCTGCCCAAGCATTTGAAAATAGTAGTAATAGAACACGCCTATAATACTTAAAACAAAGCAAGTCAGCACAATAGAGTAGGTATCATGGCGTGCTTTTAACTTATACCGAAAATTCAAAAAGGTGAAATTGATCTTACTTATTGTTTTGCTTAATTGAAAAACCTTTATCCATCGGTACATCATTAACCACCTCCAAATAAATATCCTCCAAAGAAATACAGGAAGGGTTATCTCGAAGCTCGATTGTTTTCTTCATCGTTCCAGCTTGCATGATGACAATTTTATCACACAAATTCTCACAAATTTCTAATATGTGAGATGAAAATAGAACAGATTTTCCGTAAGCCGCTCTGGATTTAATCAATTCCTTTAAGACCTGAACAGCTTCTACATCCAGTCCCGTCATTGGCTCATCTAACACCCAAAGTAGGGGATCATTAACCAGGGATGCTATAATAGCAATTTTTTGCTTTGTCCCATGAGATAATTTTTTAATAGGGCTATTCAGATATTTTTCAACCTGAAACGCTTCTATCAGCGGAGTATAAATTTTAACTCTTGTTTCAGAAGGTACTTCGTACATATCCGCTATAAAATTCAAATATTCCTTTCCGGTAAGATTGTGGTATATATCGTGGCTGTCAGAAACATAGTTAATTTGTTTCTTGTATTGCATGGGATGTAGATACAGCGAGTAGTTACCAAGAAAGATAGAGCCTTTTTCAAGCGGTAGTAACCCCAAAATCAGCTTCAAGGTTGTAGTTTTCCCAACACCGTTTTTCCCTAACAGGCCAACGATTTCTCCATCTAATACGGAAAAAGTAAGATCGGTCAGCACAGGTACAGGAGGTTGATAATGAAAAGACAGGCCGGACACTTCTAACAAAGAGAATACCCCCTTCACAGCTTTTAACCTTTTAGTTAATTAGTTGTTTGTAGTATAGCACTTGGTCTGAGAAATGTCAATACAAGAAGCTAATACCACCACACCAGTACTAGTCTGAAAATCACATTGAACAGTCCTCGGGTTTTATTGCCGCAGACAGGGCAAAGTATCCATTGTGTTTTGCTCAAAACTTTTCCCTCCAAACTATTTTGCTTTTTGTTTTTTCAAAACTATTCCACATACAATTACCGCTGCAAAAAAGATAAAGATTAGATACCATAGATTTTCAAAGCAAAATCCATGATTCAACATCAATCGGTATCCCCAAGAGGCTGGGAAAATTAGTCCTATCGTTTCCCCAAAATCGGGTAGAAACTCAATGGGAAACATAATTCCCGAAAGCATAATTGAGGGCAAAAACACTAATTGTGCTATCATCGTCAGTTTCGCTTGATTTTTTACTGTCAATCCTAAAACACTTCCAATGCTTAACGACACAATAATGTATATAGCAAGTGCAAGAAAGAAAACCGGAAGTTGTGTCGGCAAAGTTGCTTCAAATAGAATAGGGGCAAGTAGCACTATCACAACACAGGTAATCATCAAATGAACAAATGCGGAAAGGAACATTGTAACAAGTCCTAAATAGATAGGTACTCCGTTTGCTTTATAGACCTTTTTTATGTCGCTTCCGTAAGTTTCAATCAACGACGGCGGCAATCCGATAAATGCCCCCATTGAAACACTCATTACAATCATAGATTGTATTAGCGTACTTCCCATTTCGGGCATAACGGAAGTAAAAATACCGCTCATAAGTAGAAAGAAAATAAGCGGAACGATATAGCAGGTAACTAAGAGGGACTTACTTCGTATATCCAATTTCCACTGTAACGCAACACCATATAAAAAAACGTTCATTTTGTTTCCCTCCCTGCCATTTCGATAAAATGTTGTTCAAGTGTACCACGGTCAACTTTAATATCTAATATATGAATTTCTTTTTGCTTCAAATCATTAAGCAAGGAAATCAAAGTATCTTCAATATGATCTGTTTCAAAAGTGCTGTTCCCCTGCCTCGTTTTGATATGAATAAAATACTTTTCCCCAATCTTATCTGTCAATTCTGTCGCTGTGCCACAAAAGGCAATATTCCCATTATTCAAAATTGCAATGCGGTCACATAGGTTTTCCACTTCTGCCATATCGTGACTTGCCAAAACAATCGTTTTCCCCTGTGACTTGAGTTTACGAATTTGTTCATGAAGTGAAACCCTACCCAGGGCATCAAGCCCCGCAGTCGGCTCATCGAGAAAAATAATATCTGGATTACCGATAAGTGCAAGGGCAAGATGTAATCGCCTTTTTTGTCCTGTAGATAGTTGGATGTACTGTTTTTTCTCAATTTCTTTAATGCCAAGAGCGTTAAGCATAGTGAAATCAATCTTT
This sequence comes from bacterium 1XD42-54, assembly GCA_003612585.1. Lineage (GTDB taxonomy): Bacteria > Bacillota > Clostridia > Lachnospirales > Lachnospiraceae > Choladousia. The sequence goes on along the minus strand of RAZH01000018.1, from coordinate 7,251 downwards.
GCCCTGTTCCATTTTGAAAATAATCTTACAGCCTCCATCGGTTTGATATGGGCAGGTAAAGAGGATGATTGCAACTGAATGCCCATTTTCCCGTTTACCGTAATTGTACCGCTGTCATATTTTCTCAAACCCTCAATACATTCAAAGGCTGTTGTTTTTCCCGCGCCATTTACACCGAGCAGAGAGAAAGTTTCTCCCTTTTCAATTTCAAAATCAAGTCCATTGAGAACCATGTTGCTGCCATAGCTTTTCTTTAATCCACGAACTTGTATTGCGCGATTCATCCTTCCACCCCCTCAAACGGATTTTCCCCAAGTCTTGAAAAGTAGACTTGCAAAGCCGGCTCTAAATAGCCGTTTACAATTTTTTGTCTTTCTTCCCAGGCATTTGCAGCGGTATCAATATTTCCGACCTCCATCAATTTTGGAAGCATGCTCATATCACCCTTTGTAAATTCTGTAATTAATCCCCAATATTCTTTTACAACTCGTTGGCATTTTTCACTTTCAGGGGACACGCCTGCCTTTTGAAGTTCTATAATTTCATCACTCAAATGATTAAATCTATCCATAAAATTCAAACCGCTTTCCTTATCAAAACGATTACGGATATGGTCGAGCGTATCATCATCAAAACGTTTAATGAGATAGTAAGAGTCGTTTTTCATTTGCAGATTGACAATAATATCTGCATACTTCTTAAAATTGACTGTCTGCATTTGTAACACTTCTTCCTTTAACTGTTCGATTGCTGTCAAAGAAGCGGTTAGTTGTTCTATTTTCTCTCGTATGCTATCTGCCTGTTCGGTAAGGGCAGTTGCTACATCAGTCGGCGTTTCTAAAGAAATTAAGCGATGCTTTATATCATCCAAAGAAAAACCCAATGATTTCAAAGATATAATTTGATGAAGTATAACTAAATCTTTATCTGTATAAAGTCTTCGCCCACCTTCACTTTCTGCCGAAGGGGATAACAAACCTTCTTTGTCATAGTATTGCAATGTACGGACAGTAACTCCTATTATACTTCATTACGTTACGTCACAAACAAGACCTTTTTCAAAAAATTTGTGGCAGAGATTTCTCCCTGCCGCCGTTCTACTTATGCGAAGATTGTAATACCTTGCGACTGTTTCAGTTGTTCTGTGGGCCTTTCCATATGTTCTTGCGCTTGTATATCAATGTCAGGAAGGTAAGGGTTCGGTTTGTCGCCTATGAGCAGAGTGGTGCAAAATGACTTCTTGCGTTCCTGTAAATAGCGTTTGTGCCGCTGCCTCCATAAGCCGATAGGCTTGTTTTCCTCATAAATATACTTGTCCATTAAAAAATCCTCCGTTATAATATATTCGCACATAATCACTCATAATTTTATGGTTTTCAAAGTCTAATTGATGGAGGTAAAAAAGTGAAACGCTGCATTGTAGTAACCGATATAGTCGCATAAGAACTATCAGAACATGGAGGATTTTAAAATGACTATATCGGAGAACAAAATTTATCCCCGAACAGGTGATTCAAAAGAGATTACAAGCGCATGGGACAACAAAGGCGATATTGTGATCGGCAATGATGTTTGGATTGGTTTTGAAGCGGTTATTTTATCTGGTGTCACGGTTGGTGATGGAGCGTTATTGGTACACGGGCAGTTGTTACAAAAGATGTACCGCCTTATACGATTGTTGGAGGTGTTCCTGCAAAACCAATACGAAAACGGTTTTCAGACAGTGTGATTTCTGAATTATTGAAACTTCAATGGTGGAACTGGTCTGAAAACAGGATTCAGAAAAACATTGCGGCGATTCAAGCAGGTCGAATTGAGGATTTGGAATAATTAGTAATAGGCAGTTACGTGGTGATATGTGCTTATTGGACTACGAATGTCCAAGAAGATATAGGAGCAAAGATAAAAACACAACGCAAGGCAAGCTTGCAGAACTGGTAGGTAGTCCAGTCGCACTATTTGAGTGTAAGTAGCCCTCCCTCCTTAGGGTCGTCCGTTCTTTGTTCATCATAATTATTGTGCGGGTAACGAGGAAAATGCCCTGTTTGTAAGAGCATTTAACGAATACCGCGACAGCCATAAGGCATTAAGGAGGAATTAGAAAGAGAAGCATAGGGGCAGGTAACACCTGCTCCATATGAAAATGGAAGAATGGTATGCTATACTTAAACAACAAATCACAATTAATGGAGGGGATACAATGCCTGAAAAGATACCGTCTCAATCAATTATGACTGAATTGCTCGGGCAATCTTTGTTTGAAGTTTGGCAAGAGTTATGTTCGGCTATTGATGAAAAATACGAAATGGAACGATTATGGAATACTGGTGGTAAGAATTGGACTTACGAGTATAAATACCGCAGAGGTGGAAAAACACTTTGTTGCCTATACGCAAAAAATAATTGTGTTGGTTTTATGGTTATCTTTGGAAAAGATGAAAGAACAAAATTTGAAGACATAAGAAGTACTCTTTCTACTGCTGTTTGTAGGCAGTATGATGAGGCAAAAATCTACCATGATGGAAAATGGGTAATGTTTGAACCGACCAATACTGCTGAATTTGATGATTATATGAAATTGTTGGCTATTAAAAGAAAACCGAACCAGAAATAACAATTCATATTTATAGAAAGAGGCAAGCAACTAAAAATGCCAAAAGAAAAATATATTTTTCCGGAATCTGGCGTTATTATTTCCATTCACGATAGAGAATGTAGCGAGTGTCAAAAAATAAAATAGACAACGTATAGTTTACAGAGGTATATTAATGGACGCACAATCATTTTTAATGCGTATGAGGATATCATTCTTTTGCTTGTAGGCGTATACGGTATGATACTTTTGATAAGGGAAATAAGGCAGTCTAAGGCGGTATAATCAAATTGCGGTTTGTAGGGATGAATTAGATTATATTTATGAATCATCACATGAAAGAATATCCACATATTCTTTGTTACATATAGGTTCAGCGCTGGAATGTGGAGTGAGTATTATCGTACAGATAAAAGGCCTCATATTTAAGAAGGGAAGCTTATGGAATATAATACTACGCTTGGTTACTATGATATCCATGCGGATCGATTTTATAAAAGTACAGTGAATGTTGAATTTGCTACAATGCAAAGGCATTTTTTAGCAAAATTGCGAAGAGGTTCTTACATACTTGATTTTGGTTGTGGTTCTGGACGCGACACAAAATTTTTTCTGGAACAGGGGTATCGGGTAGATGCCGTTGATGGTTCTAAAGAATTGTGCAAGTTAGCGAGCAGATATACGGAAATTGAAGTCAAAAATATGATTTTTCAGGAATTGTCAGAAGTAGGCCGGTATGATGGCATCTGGGCCTGTTCTTCTATATTACATTTACCGATTGACGAACTGGCTGAAGTAATGAGAAAGATGGTAATCGCCTTAAAGGAGAAAGGGATTATCTATACATCTTTTAAATATGGAACTTTTGCAGGTGAGAGAGATGGACGATTTTTCACAGACATGACAGAGGAGACATTTGCCGAATTTTTAAGTAAAATAAAGGGTTTGGATGTGGAAGAGCAATGGATAACTTCGGATGTACGGCCGGGAAGAGGAGAAGAAAAATGGCTCAATCTGATTTTGCGGAAAAGACAGAGATAGATGAATTACAAATAGAATATACAGATGTTATGACTGGTGATAAAAATAGAAATCGATTTTTATACTACCAGTTAAAAAGAAGTATGTTAAACGCAAATAAGATTGATATAATTGTTTCCTTTCTTATGGAATCCGGCGTGAGAATGCTTCTGAAGGATTTGAAAGCGGCGTTGGAGCGTGGCGCCGAGGTAAGAATTCTTACCGGGAATTATCTTGGTATCACGCAACCGTCAGCCTTGTGTTTGATCAAAAAGGAATTAGGCAATCGGGTGGATTTGAGATTTTATAATAATAAGGAACGTTCTTTTCATCCGAAGTCGTATATTTTTCACTATGGTAATATCGGGGAAATATATATTGGGTCTTCCAATATATCAAGGAGTGCGTTAACTTCCGGCATTGAGTGGAATTATCGTTTTAACAGTCAGGATGATAAGAAAAATTTTGGTTTATTCTATGAAACTTTTTTGGATTTGTTTGAAAATCATTCTATTGTGATTGATGATGAGGAACTGACCAGATATTCTAAAAATTGGCACAAGCCAGCTGTATCAAAAGATCTGGCGAAATATGATCTATTAGAAGAAGACACTGATACAAAAGTTGCGATGCTGTTTCAGCCAAGAGGGGCGCAGATCGAAGCGTTGTATGCTTTGGAAGACAGCAGATCAGAAGGTGCAACAAAGGGATTAGTGCAGGCGGCCACCGGCGTGGGTAAGACATATCTGGCTGCATTCGACTCTGCAAAGTATGAGCGGGTCTTATTTGTAGCACATAGGGAGGAAATATTAAAGCAAGCAGCAGTATCCTTTAAAAATGTGAGACATTCGGAAGACTATGGGTTTTTCTATGGAAAACAGAAAGATACTGATAAGTCAGTAATTTTCGCTTCTGTTGCAACGCTTGGCAGAAAGGAATATCTGACAGAAGATTTTTTTTCACCGGATTATTTTAATTATCTGGTCATAGATGAATTTCATCATGCGGTAAATGAACAGTATCAAAGAATCGTAAATTATTTTAAACCGCAATTTTTGTTGGGGCTGACTGCTACGCCTGAAAGAATGGATGGAAAAAACATTTATGAAATCTGCGATTACAATGTTCCATATGAGATTTCTTTGCAAGAAGCAATCAATAAAGGGGCGTTGGTTCCATTCCACTATTATGGCATTTATGATGAAACAGACTACTCATCGCTGCATCTTGTAAAGGGGCATTATGACGAGAAGGAATTGAATGAAGCTTATATTGGCAATGTAAAACGCTATGATTTGATTTATAAATATTACATAAAATACCGCTCCAAGCGTGCACTGGGGTTTTGCTGTTCCAGAAAACATGCGGAAGAAATGGCAAAGGAATTTTGCAAAAGAGGTATAAAGGCTGTTGCAGTATATAGCAATGCGGATGGAGAATTTTCAGAAGAAAGGGATAAAGCAATTGATAAACTGAAGAATCAGGAAATCCGGGTAATCTTCTCAGTAGATATGTTTAACGAAGGTGTAGATATTGCTACACTTGATCTGGTTATGTTTTTAAGACCAACGGAATCCCCCATCGTATTTTTACAGCAATTAGGACGCGGTCTTCGTACCAGTAAAGGCAAAGAGTATTTAAATGTGCTGGATTTTATTGGGAATTATGAAAAGGCAGGACGGGCACCGCTGCTGTTAAGCGGCAGGAAGAGCTTGACCGAAAAATCTGGATATGATTACAGCGATATAGAATATCCTGATGATTGTATCGTTGATTTCGATATGAAATTGATTGATTTATTCAAAGAACTGGATAAAAAAACGTTATCGGTTAAGGAGCGGATAAAGCAGGAATTTTACAAAGTGAAGGAATTGTTAGACGGCAAAGTACCTACTCGAATGGAGCTGTTTACCTATATGGAGGATGATATTTATCAATATTGTATCAAACATGCGAAGGAAAATCCGTTCCGGAAATATATGGAATTTTTGAATGAAATGCAGGAATTGTCTGAGGATGAGAACAAAGTATATTCAGGAATCGGAAGAGAGTTTTTGTCGCTCATTGAAACTACAGATATGCAGAAAGTATATAAGATGCCGATTTTATATAGTTTTTATAACGATGGTGATGTGCGCCTGGCTGTGAAAGAGGAAGAAGTATTAGCAGCGTGGAAAAGATTTTTTGATAATGGAACGAACTGGAAAGATTTTTCTGCGGGCATATCTTATGCTGATTATAAAACGATGACAGATATGCAGCATCTAAGCAAGGCAAAAAGTATGCCGGTTAGATTCTTAAAGGCCTCTGGAAAAGGTTTCTTTATTGAGAAAGACGGTTATGTGCTTGCGGTTAGGGACGATTTGAGCGAAGTAATAGGAAATGAGGCATTTAAAAAGCATATGAAGGATATTCTGGAATATCGCACGATGGAGTATTATCGTAGGAGATATACCGGGAAAGTGTAGTTGATACTATACATGTGATTGGAGGTACAAGATTTAAAGAGCAAACAGAATTGAAAATGTCACAAGGAAAGTGGCAATTCGCAGTAAAAGCGGATTGTCACTTTTTTATGGAAAAACAGACATTTATGTGATAATTTATTAAGACAAAGAGAAAAACACAACGCAGATAATCTTCCCGAACGGATAAATGAGAATGCAAAGACCCATAATAAATGTTATAGTTCAACAAATCTGTCATATTTGTGATATCATCACAGAAAATGAAACGAAAAGCAGGTATATTAAAAACAAAAAACAAGGAGGTACTTAATATGAGATTAAAAGATAAAGTTGCGATCATCACTGGCGGAAGCCGTGGCATTGGGTTTGCCACCGCAGATAGATTCCTGGAAGAAGGAGCAACAGTTATTGTGACAGCAAGTTCTCAGGCCTCTGCAGATCAGGCGGTTGCTCAGCTAAAGGAAAAATATCCTGAGGCAATCGTTGCAGGTATCAGTCCAAACCTGGCAAGTCTGGAATCAGTAAGAGAAGCGTTCAAAGAAGTTACCGGTAAATATGGATGCGTCGATATTCTGGTCAATAATGCAGGCGTTTCTGAAAGTACCCCGTTTATGGAATATACGGAAAATACCTTTGATAAAGTTATGGATTTGAACGTGAAGGGTGTGTTCAATGCAACTCGTGCTGCCGCTGAGTGTATGGTGGCCAGAGGAAAGGGCGTTGTTCTTTCCACTTCCTCGATGGTCAGCATTTCAGGTCAGCCCAGTGGTTTTGCTTACCCGGCATCTAAGTTTGCAGTAAATGGTCTGACCGTATCTTTAGCGCGGGAACTGGGGCCAAAAGGAATCCGTGTTAATGCAGTGGCGCCCGGTATTACAGAGACGGACATGATGAAGGCCGTGCCGAAGGAAGTGATTGATCCGCTGATCGCGAAAATCCCTCTGCGTCGCTTAGGACAGCCTGAAGATATTGCCAATGCCTTTGTTTTCCTGGCTTCGGATGAAGCGTCTTACATCACTGGTGTTGTGCTGAGCGTAGATGGTATGGCAAGAAGCTGATATAGGATAAAGACGGGCGGTTTTCGGCCGTCCCGTTTTATAAGTCCAGCTAAGAAATGTCAATAGGTAAATTGAAAAATGTTTAAAAATTTTTTTTCGAGCAGTTGATCTA
>RAZH01000017.1 GCA_003612585.1 bacterium 1XD42-54 | reverse complement strand
TTATTCATCAGATATGACCTTGTAACTTATTAACTCTATAGCTCTTGTAGCTATATCATTATTATACTAGGAGGAAGAATGATGCAGATTTATGAGGAACTGGTTGCAAGAGGACTGATCGCTCAGGTGACGGATGAAAAGGAGATCCGGGAACTTGTGAACAATGGTAAGGCTACGTTTTATATTGGATTTGATCCGACTGCGGACAGCCTTCACGTAGGGCATTTTATGGCGCTTTGCCTGATGAAGCGTTTGCAGATGGCGGGGAATAAGCCAATTGCATTAATTGGAGGCGGAACCGGTATGATCGGAGATCCGTCGGGTAGAACGGATATGCGCCAGATGATGACAAAAGAGACAATCCAGCATAACTGTGATTGTTTCAAAGAGCAGATGAGCCGTTTTATTGATTTTTCAGAGGGAAAAGCTTTGATGGTTAATAATGCAGAATGGCTTATGGATCTGAATTATGTGGAGCTTCTGCGTGAAGTAGGCCCGCATTTTTCTGTAAACCGTATGCTGACAGCAGAGTGCTACAAGCAGAGAATGGAGCGTGGTCTCAGTTTCCTTGAATTCAATTACATGATTATGCAGAGCTATGATTTCTATGCACTGTTTCAGAAATATGGCTGTAATATGCAGTTTGGCGGGGATGACCAGTGGAGCAATATGCTGGGCGGCACAGAGCTGATTCGCCGCAAACTGGGCAAGGACGCGTACGCGATGACCATTACGCTGCTGCTGAATTCCGAGGGCAAAAAGATGGGCAAGACGCAAAGTGGTGCAGTATGGCTTGATCCGAAGAAGACTTCTCCATTTGATTTTTATCAGTACTGGAGGAATGTGGGGGATGCCGATGTACTCAAGTGCCTGCGTATGCTGACCTTCCTGCCGCTGGAGCAGATTGATGAGATGGATCAGTGGGAAGGAAGCCAGCTGAATCAGGCTAAAGAGATTCTTGCTTATGAGCTGACCGCCCTTGTACACGGGGAAGAAGAGGCGAAAAAAGCGCAGGAGGGCGCACGCGCACTGTTTTCCAGTGGAAATGCAGCAAATATGCCGACCACAGAGCTGACAGAGGCAGATCTTGAGGATGGAGGTATTGATATCGTTTCTCTTCTTCAGAAGACCGGATTGGTACCATCTCGTTCAGAAGGCCGCCGTGCGGTAGAACAGGGCGGCGTGGCCGTGGATGGTGAAAAAGTGACTGATACCAAAACCGTGATTTCAGGTGAAAAACTGAGCGGAGACGGTATTGTATTGAAACGTGGGAAAAAGAATTTCCGCAAGGTGACGTTAGTCTGAAGACAGGAGGCGTGCTATGACAGACGAACAGAGAAGAAAAGTCCGGAACAGAGTGACGTATCTTTCAATCGCGTCACTTGTGGTGCTGCTAGCAGTATTGATTGTGCTTGGCGTGACCGACAGAGTGGAAACGATTCTTTTTCCGATTGCAATCAGCGTTTGTCTTGCAATTTTCTGGGTGGTGTCTGATGTGCTTGCTGTCATGTGGCTGAATGCCTTTGAAGGTAAGAATGATGCACAGAAAAGAGCTTACTATATCTATGCGGGGCTGGATTTCATTGGCCTTGGCGGACTCGTGTACTTTATGGTTGACTTGAAGGGCACGACAGGGATTCTGATTTATATCTGCTGCATTTTCCTGAAAAAGAGGTTCCGGGAGGAATTTAGCGGAACTGACGGCAACAGACAGGAAGAGGCAGAGGAGCCGATGGCTGATACGCAGCCAGAGATTGAAGGGCAGACGGAAAGCGAAGAAGTGGAGGAGACTGAAGCGGCGTTGGAAGTTGAAGAACCGTAGTGTCATGCTTCGCGAACCAGTATCATATAATAGAGCAAGAAAATATGGATATCTGGTAGAGCATGGAGAAGATAGTTTCTGACAGAGAAGAAAAAGAAAAGAGCGGATATCGGCGGTTATTTGTTGAGATAGGAGCCAGGATTGGAAAATCTCTGTTTTTTTGGGGGATGGCGGCAATCCTGGCATTCTCAGCTTATACGGATCTTGTGAAGTTGGGGGATGCTGTGCCGATTACAGCTGCGGGAGAAGATAAGCGGATCGCGCTTACCTTTGACGATGGTCCGCATCCAGTTTATACGAAAATGCTTTTGGAAGGCCTGGCAGAGCGGAATGTACACGCGTCTTTTTTTGTGATTGGGAAAAATATTTCCGGCAGAGAGGATTTGATTGAGAAGATGTATGAGGGAGGTCATTTGATTGGGAATCATACATTTGATCATGTGAAGATCTGTGATCTGAGCGGTGAGGCAGCATGTGAGCAGATTGAAAAGACAAGTGCTCTGATAAGGGAAATCACGGGGGAAGACACCGAATTTGTCCGGCCGCCGTTTGGCGAGTGGAATAAATCAATGGAATGCTCTTTTCAGATGATTCCGGTCATGTGGGATGTAGATCCTCTGGACTGGACGACCAAAAATCAGGCGCTGGTCAAACAGCGTATTCTGGATAAAGTAAAGGCAGGAGATATCATCCTGATGCATGACTGTTATGAATCTTCTGTTACAGCGGCGCTTGAGGTTGTGGATCAGCTGCTGGCGGAAGGGTATGAATTTGTAACGGTTGAGGAACTGATACTTGAGTGAGATAATAGAACAGGCCATACTTCAAAAAGTAATAACATATGACGCAGTTTTGAGTGAACAGGAGCAGAAATGGATTTATTTGAGTATGCAAGAACAAAAACTATGAAAAGTGAGGCACCTCTGGCGTCGCGTATTCGGCCAAGGACGCTGGAGGAGGTTGTCGGCCAGGCGCATATTATTGGGAAAGATAAGCTTTTGTACCGGGCAATCTCGGCGGATAAGCTGAGTTCGCTGATTTTCTATGGCCCTCCGGGAACCGGAAAAACCACGCTGGCGAGAGTCATTGCAAATACGACCAGTGCGGAGTTTACGCAGATTAATGCTACGGTGGCAGGCAAAAAAGATATGGAAGAGGTGGTGAAGGCCGCAAAGGATAATCTTGGCATGTACGGAAAAAAGACGATCCTGTTTGTGGACGAGATTCACCGTTTTAATAAAAGCCAGCAGGATTATCTGCTGCCATTTGTCGAGGACGGCACGTTGATTCTGATCGGAGCAACGACGGAAAATCCGTATTTTGAGGTGAACAGTGCTCTGATTTCACGGTCTGTAGTTTTTGAACTGAGGCCTTTGGAAAAAGAGGATATTCGGGTATTGATTAACCGGGCCGTTTATGATACAGAACGCGGGATGGGAGCTTACAATGCGGCGATTGATGAAGATGCGGCGGATTTTCTTGCAGATATTTGCGGCGGGGATGCCAGAGCAGCTTTGAATGCGGTGGAGCTCGGCGTGCTGACGACGGCGCCGGGAGCGGACGGAACGATTCGTATTACCCTGGATGTGGCTTCTGAATGCATTCAGAAACGGGCTGTGCGTTACGATAAAAACGGCGACAGCCATTATGATACAGTTTCGGCGTTTATTAAAAGCATGCGCGGTTCCGATCCGGACGCCGCGGTTTATTACCTTGCGCGGATGCTGTATGCAGGCGAGAGTGTCACATTTATTGCGCGAAGGATTATGATCTGCGCTTCAGAGGATGTCGGGAATGCCGATCCTCAGGCGCTTCAGGTGGCAGTCGCTGCGGCGCAGGCCGTGGAACGGATCGGGATGCCGGAAGCACAGCTTATTTTGTCGCAGGCGGTATTGTATATGGCCTCTGCGCCGAAGAGCAATTCTGCGGATAAAGCGATTGCAGAGGCAATGAGAGCAGTGAGAGAGCGACCGGCTGCTGTTCCGGTGCATTTGTGTGACAGCCACTATAAAGGAGCGGCAAAGCTTGGCAGGGGAATCGGCTATGAATATGCGCATGATTACCCTAAGCATTTTTCCAAGCAGCAGTATTTGCCGGATGAGCTGGTTGGCAGACGGTTTTATGAGCCGTCAGAAAATGGTTATGAACGAACTATCCGTCGTTATCTCGAATGGCTTCATGAAGAATAGGGAAATATGTTTCAGAGGTATCTATGCAGGAGAAAGTAGAACCTGTTCGGAATAAGATAAGAAGTATAAAAACTAAGGAAAAGGGGATGAACAAAAATGGGTATTTTGGAATTGTTTATTCTGGCTGTGGGATTGTCGATGGATGCGTTTGCTGTTTCGGTTTGTAAGGGTCTTGCTATGGAAAAATGCAATTTCAAACATGCAGCCATTTGTGGTATATGGTTTGGAGGCTTTCAGGCGCTTATGCCTTTAATCGGATATTTGCTTGGCTATCAGTTCCGGGGGTATATTACGGCAGTGGATCACTGGATTACATTTGTGCTGCTGACGCTGATCGGCGGGAATATGATCCGGGAAGCCGTCAAGCAAGAAGAAGGGGAAACAAGCGGCTCCACGGATGTTAAGACTATGTGTTTACTTGCCGTTGCAACGAGTATTGATGCCTTGGCTGTCGGTATTACGTTTGCATTTCTGCCGGATACGAACATTGTGGCAGCCGTCCTTTTTATCGGTCTGGTCACGTTTATACTGTCCATGGCAGGAGCAAAGATTGGCAATGCATTCGGAGCAAGATATAAGGCAAAGGCAGAGTTTGCCGGAGGTCTGATTCTGATTTTGCTGGGACTGAAAATACTACTGGAGCATCTGGGCGTATTTTGAAATCAGGTTGTTGTTTGTCTGATTTTTGAGCCGGTTTATAAAGTAGACAGAGGTTATTCCACAAGATCGCAAAACGTTGCATGGCATACTTTTTCATAATCCTGTGGAGCAAGTTCCAGCTGCACGCCGATTTTGCCTCCGCTGACGATAATTTGCGGATGGGCAAGTGCAGATTCATGCAGATACACAGGATATTGTTTTTTCATGCCGATCGCGGTGCAGCCGCCCCGGACGTATCCGGTCACTTCGTTTATTTCTTTGACATGAATCATAGAAAGCGATTTGACGGATGCTGCCCGGGCGGCTTTTTTTAAATTTAGCTCGCAGTCAATGGGAATGACAAAGACAAAATAGGCTCTGGCCGGACTGACTGTAACGAGCGTTTTAAACATGATCTCATGCGGAAAACCGAGGAGGTCTGCGGTCTGCTGGCCGTCTGTAAATTCTGTACATTCATAGGTATGTGTATTATATGGAATTTTCATGCGATCGAGAATCCGCATGGCATTTGTCTTGATTTCTTTTCCCTTGGACATGGTTGCTCTCCTTTTACGTACGCTGAAATAATTACAAAATCTTATTTTACTACGGATGAACAGAAATGCAAATGAAAATTTATTTCCTTTTGCCTCTCTTGTCATATAATATAAGGAACAGAAAAATGAGAGGTCAGTTATGTATTATTACAATACAGGCAAAGGGCAAGGGCAGGACAGCAGACGGAGAAGAACCATGGCGGTACGAAGCGCATTTATGAGAGCGGAAGAGATTGATCAGGAGCGGGAAAGAAGCGGATGGAATCCTTACGAAGGCGAGGAAGAGCTTCCGCAGGAGCGCAATGAAAGAGCGGCGTGGGGAATGAATGGCGATACGGCATGGGGAATGCCGTCAACTGGAAGAGGTGTTACACGAGAGACGGCTCCAATGGCAAATGAGGGTGTGCAGGAGATGCCGTCCGGGATGAGCGGGAAAACAGGACAGGAGATGACAGTTCAGGGGGAAAGGCAGGAAGGACAATCAGAACTGCCTCCGTATTTTACAATGCCAGATTACGCGGGTGTGATGGAAGAGCAGAAAATGATGGAACGCGATCTGCGCAGACTGCAGTCCATGTATCCTGATACGGTAAAACGGATGCTCCCATATATAGAGGAGGAATGTGACAAGATGGAGTATGAGGGCAGCGCGATGTACGACGAGCATCCCGATCATACAACGGTACAGCAGATTGTACAGCGGATTCTGGAAGAGATGCGAGATGAACTTCCGCCGGAAATGCTGGAGACAACACAGAGCACAACAAAAGAAGTAGACGAGATGTTATCTATGCAGTACCGCGGACCAGGAAGAAGGCCGGGAAGAAACTGGGCGGATGATTTGATTCGTGTTTTGCTGTTGCAGGAAATGCATCACAGACGATGCAGGCATCGTGGATGCAAGAGAGCGGCACAGTATCGATAAAACGCCAGAAAAGCCTTGTTCAATCAGAACAGGAATAGTATACTGATAAAAAGCAGATGGAAAATAAGGGAATAAGGCAATAAATAAGGAAATAAGGGGATAAAGCATGGAAGAACTGAGAACATTACTGGAAACATGTCTGAATGAAGAGCTGCTGCATATTGTGATAAGCGGGCAAAAAGTGATGACGGATGCGATTCAGAAAATCAAAGTGCGGCCGCTGCAGGGCCGGGGCCAACTGATATTTCAGGCAGCTCTTTGGGATGGCAAAAAAGAATTTCATAAAAATTATGAAGAGAAAGAGATGATTTCCGCGCTGCTTGCCTGGATGAGCCGTGATTTCAAACAGATGCAGCTGGAGACAACGAAAGAAACGGTGACGGTTCTGGTCAGCAAAAAGGGGAAAGTGACCATTCGTTCCAAACGTTGCGCGCAGAGGCGGGAAAAAGCAGATTTGCGTCATAACCGTACAAAACAATATCTTTTGCAGGAAGGCATTCCAGTTCCTTTTCTTGTAAAGCTTGGCGTTATGACGCCGGAGGGAAAGGTGGTTCGGGCGAAATATGACAAGTTCCGGCAGATCAATCGTTTCCTGGAATTCATCGAGGACGTCTGCCCGGTTCTGGAAAACGGCCGGGAGCTTACGGTGATTGATTTTGGCTGTGGCAAATCGTATCTGACTTTTGCCGTTTACTATTATCTGCATGAGAAAAAGGGGTACGATCTGAAGATTATCGGGCTTGATCTGAAAGAAGATGTGATACGGAACTGTAATCATCTGGCAGAGGAATTTGGCTATGAAAAATTGCATTTTCAAACTGGCGATATTGCTGACTACGAGGGGCCAGATCAGGTAGATCTTGTCATTACACTGCACGCCTGTGATACGGCAACCGATTATGCGCTTGCAAAAGCCGTTCGCTGGAATGCAAAAGCAATCCTCTCCGTGCCGTGCTGCCAGCATGAGTTAAATGGGCAGATTGAAAATGAAATGCTAAAGCCGATTCTGAAATACGGGTTGCTGAAGGAACGGATATCCGCGCTGGTTACGGATGGTTTGCGGGCAGAGCTTCTTGAGCAGGCTGGGTATCACGTGCAGGTACTAGAGTTTATTGATATGGAACACACGCCCAAAAATATATTGCTCCGGGCAGTGTGGGAGGATAAGAAAAAGACAGAAAAATCAGGGGAGAGCCTTCGCGGCTGCATGGATTTTCTGCACGTGCAGCCGACGCTGGCTGCGCTGCTTTCGGACAGGCCAGGGATGCCGTCAACCAGTTTGTACAAAGAGATAGGAGACAGATAATATGCAGGATAGATTATCGACAGTAAAAAATATACTGGTTCACGTTGCTGTACTGACGGTGATTTTTATCATTTCCGTGATTGGGTTTGCGCGCTGGGTGAATCAGACGGCGCCGAGTACGGCACAGGCAATGGAATATTCTACGTTTCCGCTTGTTTATATGCAGAATAAGGGTGTGAATTATAATTGTCTTCATGGATATGCAAGGGAGATGGATGTAAACTATATTCGTGATACAGTGACGGTTCTTCCGGAGAGCCATAGCCTGAATGTGTCGATTCAGCCGTTTGACACAAATATCGAGAGCGTTTCTTATGAGGTGGTGAAACTGGATGGGAGCCAGTCTCTCGAGAATACGAATGTAATCCGATTTGAAGAAAAAGATAACTATCTGAATGCAACGCTGCAAATTCAGAATCATATGCTGCTGGAACAGGAATATATTTTAAAGATTCAAATTACGGCGGGCGGCCGAGAAATCTATTATTATACAAGGCTATTACTGGAAGATGGACTTCATCTGGAGGATTATCTCAATTTTGTGACAGGATTTTATGAAAAATGTGTCAATAAGACAGATCAGGAATCCCTGGGCGCGGTCGTAGAGCCGAATGAGAGGACGGGAAAATCGAAATCGCTGGCATATATGGATATTCATGACAGTGTTTACCAGCTCATGTGGGGGGATGTAAATCCGCAGATTTATTATAAACCTACGCCAAGCCTGGTGGATATCAATGGTACAACGGCTTCGTTTGTATTAAATTATCGCGTTTCAGCTGTAAATCAGGCAGGCGTGAGCGATATTTACAATATCGAAGAGTTTTATCGTCTCCGCTATACAGACACGCGTGTGTTCCTTCTCGATTTTACGCGGAGGACACAGGAAACATTTCGTCCGGATCAGGGGGTTCTGGAAACAGCCGGAATTAACCTTGGCATCTCAAATACGGATGTGGAGTTCAAATTTGATGAGAAGAAAAAGACCGTAGCCTTTGTACAGGAAAATGAACTGTGGGAGTATCGGATCAATGGAGGAAAGCTGACACGTATCTTTGGTTTCCCGCAGCAGGAAAATATGGATTACCGGGATTTTTATGATCAGAATAATATTAAGGTGCTGCGGGTAGAAGAATCAGGAAATATTCTGTTTGCAGTATCTGGTTATATGAACCGTGGCAAACGCGAGGGAGAGAACGGTATCGGTTTTTATTCTTATGAAGAGGCGTCCGCGACAGTAGAGGAAATTCTGTTTGTTCAGACAATGGAATCCTACGATATGCTGAAGCTGGATATTGACGCACTGGCATATGTCACGGACAATCGTGAGAACTGTTATATTCTTCTGGAAGGGATTATTTATCGCATTAATCTGAATACCCGGGAGTATGAACGTGTGGTAGACGGAATCCGAAATGGATGTTATGCAAGTTCTGAGAGTAACCGTTATTTCAGCTGGTTGAAGGAAGGGGAACGCTATGATTCCAGAACGCTGTATACGATGGATTTTGAGACAGGCTCCGTGAGAGAGATGACCTGTGGCGAGGATGAGAGAATTCGCCCGATTTGCTTTATGGGAGAGGATCTTGTTTACGGTAGCGCGCGTACCTCGGAGATTAACACTACGGATGTGGGAAATGAAGTATTTCCTATGTACCGGTTGGCAATTGTGAATAAAGAGGGCGAGGAAATCAAGAATTATCAGCCGAGTGGAATTTATGTCATGTCTACAGAGCAGACGAATAATATGCTGAGGCTGAAGCGCGCGACGGGACAGGCCGGTGTTTATACAGAGACAACGGAAGATCAGATTGTGAGCACAAGTATGGAAGAGGATGTCGTTTATGGTGTTGCGACAAAGGAGGACAGCATAAAACAGACGGAAATTCTCCTGCGGGTAGGTACAGAGATAAGAGACAAAAACCCACAGCAGGTGAACAGTAAGGTACTTGTTTACGATAATTCACGTACGGTTTTCATTCCTGGAAATTCAGACCGGGAAAATCTGTATTACGTCTATGCAGGCGGTAAGCTCGAGAGTCAGTGGCCAACTGCGGCAGAGGCGGTCCGCAGAGCAGATGAGCAGGTAGGTGTTGTGATTAACAATGCGAAAGAGTTTGTCTGGGAGCGTGGAAACAAACCGGCTGTCAGCAAGATTAAGGTGGAGAATATTCCGGATATTGTGAAGACTGGTACAATGGATATAGAGGCACTGGAGGCATCGCTTGGCAGGGATGCAATCGGCCTGACCGGCTGTACGTTGGAGCAGGTACTGTACTTTGTAGGGCAGGGGCATCCGGTGATCGGAGCAATGCCGGGCAAAGTGGTAATCATCACAGGGTATGATGATTACGGAAATCTGATTTTACTCAATCCGGGAGAGACGGAGACATATTTCTGGGGACCGGAAGACAGTAAGAGAGATTTTGAGGCTGCGGGAAATCGGTTTGTGTCGTATCTGGACACTGAAATCAGATAGTTTGCATAATTGTCTGTGAATTGTATGGTTTTGTTTGTCAGAGGACTGGGAAAAAAGGAAATGTAAAGGAAATCTGCACAAAATTGGAGGAGATACTTTTGAAGAATCCGACAGAGACTGACAAAATATCCGCAAGTTATCCACAAGTATAAGCGTTGAAAAAAGCGATGAAATGGAATTATGCACCGACTTATCCACATTATCCACATTTTTGGTGGTGTATAAGTCGGTTTACATAGTTTTTTGAAAGAACGGACGTTTTGTGTAATGTGATAAATTGTTAAAATGTGAGGGGAAAATGAGGAAAAAGGTTGACAAGTGTGTTTTGAGCAAATTTGATATATTGTCAGAATAATCAGAATATACATGGGCATTTCTACTGGAATATTCTTCTAATACCTGAGAGTTCCTACGAAAAGGGGGATCATTCAATCACTAAATTAGATGATTGAATGATCCCCTTTTATAAACATAACTTACAAGAATCATTTTCGAACGAAGAGATCAGATTCAGCTCCAGTAACGTACGGCACGGATTGGAGTCTGGTAATTGTAGTTCGATACTTTAATGCCGCCCTGTGGATATGGCTGTGAATTGCTGGCATGAACGATTTTTCCATCACCCATATAGATTGCAACGTGCGATGCATAGTTTGCGGAGCCATAGAAGAGAAGATCTCCCGGCTGGATGCTGGAAATATCCACAACTGTTGCATATTTATATTTCATCTGGTCGTCTGCAACACGTGGTGTCGAGATGCCGAAGTATTTGAATACCTGCTGTACAAAACCAGAACAGTCCACTCCATCTGTCAGACTGTTTCCGCCATATACATAACGGTTGCCGACGAATTGAAGCGCGTAGTTTACAATCTGGACTCCCTTGGTGCTGCCGGATACTTTAATGCTTTCCTCCTTGGTGACTACGCCGTTTGCGTTCACTGTGTACTGTTTTGTACCGAATACGATCGTAGTGGAGGTGACAAGGCGTCCGTCGCTGTAGAAACAGTATTTCTGACTGCCGATCATCTGAATACCGGAAAACATTGCGCCGTTTGTATTGAAGTAATATGTGCTTCCGTTGATCGTCTGCCATCCGGTTAGCATAGTACCATTGCTGTCAAAATAGTACTTTACACCGTTAAACGTGTTCCATCCGGTCTTGCGTACCTGATTGGTCCGCACTCCGTTTGCGTCGACGAAATACTGACCTACCCAGGTATTCTTCGCCATTTTGCCGTTGCTCTGGAAATAGTAGTATTTGGAACCGATTGTAATCCATTTATTTATAGCTGCAGTACCGTCGCTCTGAAAATAGTAGGAGTCGGTACCAATTTTTTTCAACGAACTGGTAAGCTTCTTACCGGTCGTTGTATCAAAGTAATAAATCGAACTGCCGACTGCGTTCAGGCCTTTTAAAACGGCTCCGGTAGTTGTAGCATAATACTTTCCGGACCACAGCCAGCGACCTTTCTGAAGGCGTCCTTTTGAATTCAGATAGTACCGCTGCCCGTCTACGGTAATCCAGCCGGATTGCATCAGGCCATTTTTCGGATTGAAGTAGTAGGTGTTTTTACCAATATTTATCCATCCAAGTGCTCTCGTACCGTCTGCGGTTACATAATACTTTTTGGTCTTGGACTTATTTGTAACCCACTTCTTTTTCAGCATGACGCCTTTATTGTTAAAGTAGTAGTATTTTTTATTGATTTTAAGCCAGCAGCTTTTTTTCTGTGTGCCGTCGGAGGTAAAGTAGTAAGTGTACTTTCCGATCTTTGTAACCCCGACTGCCATGGAACCATCCTCTGTCAGGTATTTACCGCTTTTCCATTGGGAGGTTAATATTGCGCCTGTACTGGAATGTGCGTAATATTTGCGGCCACCAACCGTAATCCATCCTTTCATCAGGACACCGGTACTGGGATTGAGGTAATATTTCTTGCCGCTTAGGATCAGCCAGCCTTTTACTGGTTGAAGATTCAAATCATAGTAGTATGTTTTACTTCCTTTTTTGACCCAGCCGTTATTGTAGACTCCGGTAAATTTTCCGTCAGGACCCACCCATTTGCCATTGACCCATGTATTAACAGCCATGGAGCCGTCGGCTTGCAGGTAGTATTTACCTACCCATTTTTTTGTGGCGACAACGCCATTTTTATTTGCGTAATATTTTTTGCCGTCGGGTGTCGTGAACCATCCGGTCACCAACCTTCCATGCGATTCAAAATAGTAAAGCTTTTTTTTGATCTTCTGAAATCCTTTTTGTAAAATACCCTTCGAGTTGAAGTAATATGTGTATTTCTTGATGGTTTTCCAGCCGGTCACATAACCCGGTGATGCTTTCTGGGTATACATGGTATTTTTCCCAGCTGCGGTACTTTTCCATTTAGCGCTTACAGAAAGTGCGGGAGCGCCGATGGTTAAAAGTCCGGACAGCATCACGAGTGCAAGTACCTTATGCTTTTTCATGATATCATATCCCCTCAAAATATCTTCTATAATTATATTACCGACATAAGCATGCGGGTAGAATAAAGATTACAATTTTTTTACATGTTAGTTAAAATATTACTCGATATTTAATAAAAAGTCAATAAGTCCAGCTTGACTTTTTTCGAATTTCTGAGAAAATATCTAGGATAGAAACGTGTAATGTGAGAGAAATGTGAAGCAGTTAACAGAAAAGTAATTTTTCATAAATGGAGAGATGAGATGAGACTGAGAAATATACCAGGGTCACGGGAAACGATTGCAGCAAGCGAGTATGTTGTTCATGAAGATGTAATGAAAGAGAAAAGGGGAAAGTGGAATACTGTTTTTGGCAATGATCATCCGGTATATCTTGAAGTTGGGATGGGAAAAGGCCGCTTTATTACAGAGCTGGCTGCCTTGTATCCCGAGCGCAATTACATTGGCATCGAAAAATATTCCAGTGTACTTTTGCGTGCTTTAGAAAAACGTGAACAGCATGAGGAGCTTACCAATCTGTTCTTTTTGCGGATGGATGCGGAAGAATTGCCGGAGGTGTTCGGACCGAATGAGGTTTCCGGAATTTATCTGAATTTTTCAGATCCGTGGCCAAAGGACCGCCATGCGAAACGTCGTTTGCCGAGCAAGGAATTTCTCGCGCGATACAGCCAGATTTTGAAGCCAGAGGGCCGGGTGGAGTTTAAGACAGATAACCGCCCGCTGTTTGACTTTGCGCTCGATCAGGTGAAAGAGACGGACTGGAGGCTGGAGGCATGTACCTTTGATCTGCACCACGACAAAAAAATGATGCAGGGCAATATTATGACAGAATATGAAGAGCGTTTTTCCAGTCAGGGGAATCCTATTTTTAAAATGGTAATTTCCAGGTGTCATTCTGACAGAGCTGACCGGTAAAAAACGAAGAACCAGGGGAGTTGGTCTTTCATAATATATATTTATGAGAGACAATCAAAACTGGGGGGAATTGTTTGCGCTTGAATGGTATTCAGAGAAAGTTGTATCATATTACATACGATAAACCTGCTTTAAACAAAAAGGCATTGCAGTTGCGCACTTCGCTTGATGAGGTAAAAAAAATACTTGGGACCTCGAGTCCCAAAAAGAAATGAGGAGCTGGATTAATCATCCAGCTCCAAATTTTTTAATGCGCCGTCTATCATAGCGTCGGTAATGCTTTTCTTTCGGAGGCGGTGGTCAAGATAGCGATCCAGAAGATAGCTGAGGAAGGCAACCAGAGGAACTCCCAGAAACATACCGATCACGCCGGCAATACTGCCGCCAATCGAAATGGCAAAGATAATCCAAAGAGGCTTCATGCCAGTGGAATCCCCCAGAATTTTGGGTCCGAGAATCAGACCGTCAAACTGCTGCAATGCCAGGATTAAAATGGCAAAACCTACGGCGCGCAGGGGGCTGATGAACAGTATAATGAGGATTCCAGGAATTGCACCGATAAATGGGCCGAAATAAGGAATCATATTTGTCACGCCGACAATCAAACTGATAAACAGCGTGTAAGGCATTCGGAAAATCGTCATCAGGACAAAACACAGGATACCGATAATCAGAGAGTCGATAAATTTACCAACAACAAAGCTGCTGAAAAGGCGGTTGCATTCAGCAACAATCTCTTTGCACAGCGGAATATACTTCTGAGGAAGAAACGCATAAATCATCTTCCAGCAGACCCGCATGATCCGGCGTTTGTCATACAGCATATAAATGGATACAATAATGGTGATAAAGACATTGACAATCCACCCTGCAATGGAGACCGACAGAGAATACAGTGCAGGCAGCATATCTGCGGCGAGACTTTGCAGTGTATTGATCAGCTGCGGAACGGTGTCGGAAACCGGTTTGATGATACCATTCAAATCAAGGGACGGAAAACGTTCCTGAAGCTGAATCAACAGATCCATCAGTGTGTTGTAGGCGGTTGGAATGTAATTTACAAAATCAACGATGTTCTGTATAATTTCCGGAAGGACATAGACAAGTGCCAGTACCACAAAGCTGATAACGATTACATATGTAATCAAAATAGAGATAATCGTGTGCGGCTTGTGTTTGAGGCGGATTCTGGTTCTGTCACAGAGCCGGCCAATTGTCCGATAGAACATATGAACCATCGGGTTCAGTACGTAGGCCAGAAGAGCGCCAAAAATAAAAGGGCTGAGCATTGTCAGGATCTGTCCAACCCAGGCTTTT
The DNA here is from genome assembly GCA_003612585.1 of bacterium 1XD42-54. Classification (GTDB taxonomy): domain Bacteria; phylum Bacillota; class Clostridia; order Lachnospirales; family Lachnospiraceae; genus Choladousia. The sequence goes on along the minus strand of RAZH01000017.1, from coordinate 15,082 downwards.
GTCTTTTCAATATCAATGATACATTTAAAGATGATGGCGCAGATTACCATCATGACTGCCGCGTAAATGCAGATGGTAAAGTATTGATTGTTTTTGATAAAGCGCTGGCTTTTGCTCCTGGGTAGAGGATCTGTTGTCAGGTCCCGAGCATTTTTCTGTGGCTTTTCGTTCATGCAGATGTGTCCTTTCCTGTCGGTAGTTATCCTAAATTAATAACATATTTATATAAAGTATAGAAGATTTTATGAAGAGTTTCAAGAGTATGAAATGTTAAAAAAAACTAAACCGGGACATAGAAACTGACTGGTCTTTGCTTCATTCATTTAAGAAAAATTAAAAAAATATAAAAAAGGACTTGCATTTTATAAAACCTTGTATTATAATGAGCCTTGCTTGTGAGAGAAAAGCAAGAAAAATGCATAAAAGCGCGATTAGCTCAGTTGGTAGAGCACCTGACTCTTAATCAGGGTGTCCAGGGTTCGAGCCCCTGATCGCGCACTGAAAGTACTGTTTTTGCGGACATGGATTCCGTGGGGACGGTGCTTTTTTTGTGTTTGAAAATCTGTTTGGTAAAACACAACAAAAAGCTTGTTAAAAGCGAAAAGATAATATATAATGACCTTTACAAGCATATTTTGCTTGTGATATACTCAGGGAACAGACAAAGGAGGATACAGCGATGAGTATCAACGAACGCATCCGATATCTAAGAAAAGAAGTTATGCATCTCACGCAGCAGGAGTTTTCATCTGTAATAAAATTATCCCGTTCGAATCTGGGGAATATTGAGACAGGTGAGGTTTCTGTGACGGACAGAGTGATTTCCTCGATCTGCAATGAGTTCGGTATTAACGAAGCATGGCTTAGAAATGGGGTTGGAGAGCCGGTTCTATCCAGAACAGGGGAGCAGTTGATTGCGGATTTTGCCGGTGATTTAATCAAAGAGGGGGATACTTTTCGAAGACGTCTGGTAGAGGGGCTTGCAAAGCTTGATAAGGAGGAGTGGGAGATTCTAGAGGGTATTGCAGCGAAATTGTTGAAAAATGAAGAAGCGTACATCGGAGCGGCTCAGCTCTGAACAGAAGGGGAAAAACCTCTCCGATGTATTTTATAGAAGGAGTTTTCTTCAGCTCAGAATTTTTTTACAAAAACGATATACAAGTTCAAGTAACTTGTTATTATCCGATTGCATGACCAACTCGACAATTTGTCTCTTGTAATCCATCTGGGTACCTCCTCTCGCAGCGTGCCTTTCTTTTGGCATGTGTTATATTTTATATGACGTGGAAGGGAAGAAAAAGGTATCGACTTTTTTCGACTTTTTAGCTGTTCTCTTGCTGCAATTTTCTCGGAAGGGTAAATTATGAATCGGTATTTCGAAAAATTGTATATACAGAATAAGGATTTAGTATATCGTACGGCATACAGTATACTGAAAAATGAGTCAGACGCGGAGGATGTCTCCGCAGAAGTATTCTGTAAACTGTACAGTTATTTAAAGGCGAACAGGAATATCCGAAACATTTCCGGATGGCTCAGGATAACAGCAAGAACGACGTCCATTGATCTGTTGCGAAGAAAATGTTCTTCTGGTTATCTGATACAGTCGGATTTGTATGAGAAGGATTTTTCTGATACGGTGGTTGATAGGGCGTTTGCCAATCAGATTCTGGATGTCTTATATCGCAAGAATCCGAAATGGTTCGCGTATATTACTATGCACTATTTGCTTGAAATGAGCTATTCTGAAATTGCAGAGGCGACCGGGCGGACAGAGGCTTCTGTAAAAAATGCAGTTGCAAGGACAAAGAAATATATTGCCGAATACAGAAAAAGATTTATAATGAAAGAAGATGATTGAACACAGATCGGAATGAAGGGTAATAAAAGACCGGCAAAAGGCATAACAGGAGGATGGACATGCAAAAAATCAAGCTTGGCACAATCGGTACGGGATTTATTGTGCGTTATATTTTAAACGGAGTGAAGGTGACTGACGGTATCTGTTGTGAAGCCGTATATTCAAGGACCCGGGAGAAGGGCTGTGAATTGGCGGAGCATTATGGCGTACAAAAGGTATATACAGATCTGGATGAAATGCTGCGGGATGAAGAGATTAACTGTATCTATATTGCTTCGCCGAATAACCTGCATTATGAACAGACAAAAAAAGCGTTGCTTTCCGGAAAGCATGTGATCTGTGAAAAGCCGTTCTGTACAGGGGAGAAACAGGCCAGAGAGCTGATTGGGCTGGCAAAAGAACGGGGATTGTTTTTGGTGGATGCAACGCCAACCGCCTTTCTTCCGAATTTTGAAATTTTGAAAAGAGAGCTGTCCAAGGTAGGCAGGGTACGACTTGTTCTGAGTTCGTACAGTCAGTATTCCAGCCGGTATGATCAGGTGCGGGAAGGAAAGCTGCCCAATGTGTTTAACCGGGAGTTTGCGGGGGGCTGTCTGATGGACATCAACTATTATAATGTCTATCTGAATGTGGCGCTTTTTGGCAGGCCCGTTCAGACCGCATATTATCCGAACATTCCGGAAGGGCTTGCAGATACGTCCGGCATCCTGATGATGCAGTATGAGGATTTTGTCAGTGAGTGTGCGGGAGCTAAGGATACCTGGGGCGTCAATTCCGTACAAATTCAGGGAGAGAAGGGATATATTTATGTAGAAGGGGGGAGCAATGGAATTACTTCGCTTAAGGTAGTGACAAAAGATGGCGAGGCAGTTTTTGATGAACAAAACGGTGCGGATCACTGGATGCTCGAAGTGCGCGAAATTACGCGGCTCATGTTGACAGACGACCACGCAGCCATGTACCAGAGGATGGATACCATGGCAGACGTGATCGGTGTCATTGAGGAAGCGCGCCATAGGGCAGGAATCTGGTTCCCGGGAGAAGAAAGTCAGGGGTAGGGTGAACAGCTGTGCCGGACAGCATAAATGTGGTGTGCATCATGACGGAGGCAGCCCTGAATCGTCTGCTTAGACGTCATATTCATCAATGCAGATGGTTTCTCCAAGTACTTCGCGCATGGCATAGAGGGAAAGGTCGTCACGAGTACCGACACTCCACTTGACAAGCGTGATACAGCGGTTTTGAATTTCAATACCTGTAATGCCTGCGGGATGGACACAGCTGCCCGTGTTGCAGTAAGGAGCTTCTTTCGTCCCGATCATAGGGCGGTGTGTGTGTCCAGTAATCAGCAGGCGGTTGTTTTTGACCGCCCAGTCAGTCAGCAGTTTTTCGGAATGTTCTTTTCGGGTGTTGTTTTTGGCGGCGCTGGTTGGATCTGGGATACCGAGTTTTTCCAGAGGGCGCCAGATATAACGGACCAAAAATCTGGAAAGCGGCCAGAGAGTGCTGTTGAGGAGATCTGCCTGGTGTCCGTGAGTCAGACAAATATCTTTTTTCTTGTGTGCATCCTGCAGAATAATGCCGGAATAGAACGTAATGCCGGGACAAAGCGCGTGTTCACGGTGCTGTTCACAGCGCCAGGTGCGAAAATTTTTACGTAGATAGGCCGGATTTCTTTTTACAATATCGTGATTGCCGTATACGGCGTACATGCGGCCTTCCTGATAGTATTCTGCGATGGTGGAAAAGCTCTGTGGATGTACGTCCTTGATTTTTCGAAAGGAGCGGTTTTCCCACAGTTCGTCGCCATCTCCAAGTTCCAGGTAAGTAAAGTTTTTCTGAAAATAATGATGCAGAGCCGCAAGGTACAGAAATTCGTTTTTCATGAAATTATCTCCTGCGTTTCCACAGCCGCGGTGACAGTCGCTGAAAAGAATATAGCGAGAGTGGTCGTTGAGCGGAAGCCGTAACGGGTGCTCAAAGGCCTGTGAAATCCGCTCATGAGCTTTCATGAGTACCTCCTGGATGCAGATTTCCTGTGTTTATAGTATTTTCTTGGCTTCAGCATACGCCGGAAGGCAAAGGGCAGGAAGTAGTAGAGGTAAAGCATACGGTCAGGCGTACAGGTAAAGGGACGTGTAATCCAGAGAAACAGCCGGCAGAAGATACGGTTTTTCCACTGGGCAAAGCGCCGGAGCATGCGGTTTTTCCACGCGATAAGGCAGTGGAAAAGCCGATTTTTTTTGCCATCGTGACAGGGCTTGCAGGAGGCATCAAAAGCGAAGGAGGCAGTAAGGGAGCATCTGCAGCCGCAGGTCTGAACTTCGTGACATCCTTTTCTGTGGACGGCTTCTGCAAAGCGTTGAAGCATTTCTTCATTTGGAAAGGTAATCACAGCTTGGAGCTCGAGGTCTTCGGGTTCGCTGTACGCTCCCATTCGGAATCCGGTGAGCCACCAGTGAATTCTTTCAATAGAAAACAGCTTTTGATTTTTGCGCTGTAATTCCATACGAAGACCGAGCATTTCCTCTGACGGAACCCCATGGAACAGCGCAGTGGAATACTGGCTGGGCAAAAGCAGGGAATTTGCACGGTAGACGCCGATTTCGGCTCCAGTGTTGATGCCGTACTGCCCTTTCCAGAATTCAATCAGCCAGGTTCGATCGTTGTAATCAAAATAAACAGGCTCACAGTCGAATACCATGTTGAAGTGAACAGCAGCATCGTCAAAGGCTGCGCAATAGCCAAATTCTTTTTGCCAGCTGTCATAGGTAGATGTAAAAATATCCTGATCTGGCAGGTATTCAAAGCCGAACGGCTGTGCCAGTTCGTTGAGCAGACAGCATTTTTCTGCATCACTCATACAACAGATTTTTCGGATAATATGTCGTTTCCGGCAATGATTAATCACATAAAATAAAACGCACAGAGCGAACAAAATACCAATTAACAAATACATGATTTACTCCAATCAAAAATTTTCTTTCTATTTATAATATGTCAATAGAATCAAGAGGTCATAATTCCACAGACAGGATTCCGATAAAGTGGGACTCAGTTTTTTAGTTTTATTTCCAGAAACGGGACATATGATAATAATAAGAATTTTTGATAGTGGGGAATGTCGTGAGTGAGAAAAAAATACCGGAGGAAATGAATCAGACGGCAGGACATTTTCATGTTTTCTGGAAGATGATGCAATATGTTATGCTGGTGGTACTTTTTGTTGCGGCCATACTTCTGCCGGTGTACGGAGGAAGACTGGATGTTAAGGAGAGCGCCGGACAGCAGGCAGATAAGGCAGCTGGCGAAAATAACTCTGGCAGTAATGGGGGGTCAGAGGGGGCTTCCGGAACGAAAGGAACGATCGTTCTCGATGCGGGGCATGGCGGTTACAGATAGCGCAAGGAAAGAAAACGATAAAATACAGAGGAAAGGCAACTGTTGTACCTATTTAAAAATTGAAGATGTGTGAGAGGACAAGCCTTTTCAGTATAGACGTTCAGAAATGAGCGTCTATTTTTTTATCCAACGAAAGGAGAACATGAGAAATGAAAGGAATTATCAAGCGATTATGCACAGGCTTCCTTGCCCTTGCTACCATGCTGACCGCTTTACCTGCTACGGCGGTTCATGCGGCGGAAAAGCAATACTGGACGACGGGCAAGGAAAAGGCGGGCGTGATTGAAAAGGTTATGAATGACGGCAGTATCGGCTCTACATTCAATGAAAGCTGGTTCGTCGTTGAGGGCGAAACCGCCTATTGTATCGACATCAACACGGACTTTATCTCTGGCTATAAGACCAGAGCCGACGCAAGCACACGCATGAGCGACGACCAGATAAGCGACGTCGCCCTCTCTTTGGAATACGTCAAGCAGTACGCAAAGACGCACAACAATCTCAATGACAAGCAAGTGTACCTTTTAGAACAGTGTGTCGTCTGGCAGAGATTAAGCGTTCATCTGGGGTGGGAGTGCGACAACGTGCGTGCTTCCTATGATGAAATCCCGAAGTCTGTTCAAGATGAAGTCTACACAGGAGCGAAAGCCTTTGTCAAAGAGAACAAAGGACGCTATGAGTGCGGGGGCTACATTTACAGCGGACAGGGACAGGAATTAGGACAATTCTGGGCGAAGCTGGCAGTCGGCAACGCCACCTTGAAAAAGGCTTCCAGTAACACCAGCATTACCGACGGAAACAAGAACTATTCCCTTGCTGGGGCTACTTACGGCGTGTTTTCCGATAAGGCTTGTAAAAATCAGCTTGTCACTCTGACTACGGATAACAGTGGGAACACTGAAACCGTGGAAGTCAAGGCGGGTACGGTCTACATCAAGGAATTATCCGCACCGACGGGCTTTCAGGTAGATAAGACAGTCTATTCCTTAAAAGTGGAAGCTGGCAAGACAGCGACGCTAAAGGTAGCCGACACGCCAAAGGCAACGGATATTTCCATTGAGCTTTTCAAGATTGACATGGAAACACAGAAAAACACGCCACAGGGCGACGCTTCCCTTGCGGGTGCGGAGTTTACATGGCGTTACTATGACGGCTACTACAACAAAGGCAATCTTCCCGCACAGCCGACCCGTACATGGGTAACAAAGACAATCGCTGAACAGGACAGCAACGACACAACGCATTATGTAACGAAGCTCTCTGACGCTTACAAGGTATCGGGGGACAGCTTCTATACACAGGACGGAAAGAACGTGCTTCCTTTGGGTACGCTGACCGTGGAAGAAACCAAAAGTCCGACAGGCTACTTGTTAGAGGGTGCGTATCTGCAAGCGAACGGAAGCTCCGAGCAGATTAAGGGCTTGTATGTTACCCAGATTACCGAGGACGGCGACCTTGCCGTACTGACGGGAAGCAATCAGTACCATGTGTCCGATAAGGTTATCCGTGGCGGGGTAAAAGCACAGAAAAGGGATTTAGAAACAGGCAATACGAAACCACAAGGCGGAGCGACCTTGAAAGATACCGCCTTTACAATCACGAGCTTAAATGACAATGCCGTACTGGTTGAGGGTAAGCTCTACAATAAGGGCGAGGTGGTAAAGACTATCCATACAGGCATTGACGGTATCGCTTCTACTTCTGCCGACCTCTTACCGTATGGGCGTTATGAGCTGGCGGAACAGACACCGCCGACGGGCTATCTGACCGACGGGGCGAAGCCGATCACGTTTGAAATCACAGAGGACGAAAAAATCGTTGACCTTACGGGCAAGGACACGTCCATTTACAATCAGATTAAGCGTGGCGATTTAGAGGGCGTGAAAATCGGGGCTGGCACACACAAGCGTCTTGCTGATGTTCCGTTCCGTATCACAAGCAAGACCACAGGCGAAAGTCATATCGTTGTAACTGACGACAACGGGCAGTTTTCCACCTCTGCGGAGTGGGCTTCCCATAAGCACGATACCAACGAGGGCAAAGACAGCGAGGACGGCGTATGGTTTGGAACGAGCGAACCAGACGACACAAAGGGAGCTTTGCTCTATGATACCTATATCATTGAGGAATTACGCTGTAAGAGCAACAAGGGCTTTGAACTTATCCCGCCTTTTGAAATCGTGGTATCACGAAACAACGTAACCATTGATTTAGGAACGCTGACGGACGAGTACGAGCAGAAAATCTCTATCCACACCACAGCGACCAGCGAGGACGGCGAAAAGTCCATTGTAGCGGGAAAAGAGGTAACAATCATTGACACCGTAAAGCTGGACGGCTTAAAGAAAGGCACGAAGTATCAGCTTGTGGGCTGGCAGATGTTAAAAGAGGACAACACCGAGCTTCTTATCGACGGGGAGCGTGTCGAGAACAGCTACACCTTTACCGCTGATGATAAAGATATGAAGATTGAAATGGAATACACGTTCAACGCTTCTGTTCTAGGTGGAAAAGACCTTGTAACCTTTGAAGAACTCTACGACATGACCGACAAGGACGAGCCTGTAAAGGTAGCCGAACACAAGGACATAGAGGACGACGGACAGACCGTTTCCATTGAGGAACGTATCATCAATATCCATACCACAGCCACAGACCCAGAGGGCGAGAAGTCTATCGTTGCTGGAAACAAGGTAACTATCGTCGATACGGTAACACTGGAAAATCTGGAAGTCGGCATAGAATACCAGCTCACAGGCTGGCAGATGTTGAAAGAGGACAACACCGAGCTTCTTATCGACGGAAAGCGTGTTGAGAACTCCTATACCTTTACCGCCGACAGCGAGGATATGACCGTAAAAATGGAATACACGTTCAACGCTTCTGCTCTGGGTGGACAAAGCCTTGTAACCTTTGAAGAACTTTACGACATGACGAATAAGGACGAGCCTGTAAAGGTAGCGGAGCATAAAGACATTGACGACGAGGGACAGACGGTTCTTATTACAGAGCGTATCATTACCATTCATACCACAGCCACGGACAAGGACGGCAACAAGGAGCTGACGGCAGACGGGGAAATCACTCTCATTGACAAGGTGGAACTGGACGGGCTGGAAGTTGGTACAACCTATCAACTTACAGGCTGGCAGATGTTGAAAGAGGATAACGCCGAGCTTCTTATCGACGGAAAGCGTGTTGAAAACTCTTATACATTCACAGCCGACAGCGAACACATGGAAGTAGAGATTGCCTTTACCTTTGACGCTGACGGTCTGGACGGGAAACAGCTTGTAACCTTTGAAGAACTCTATGACCTGACCGACAAGGACGAGCCTGTAAAGGTGGCGGAGCATAAGGACATGGACGACGAGGGACAGACGGTAACATTCAAGGAACAGCCAGAAGTCCCAGAAAAACCGACAGAGCCACAAGAGCCAGAAACACCAGCCAAACCGCATAAGCCGATGGACAGCCCGAAAACAGGCGACAGCACAAATATAGCGTTGTTCGCTGGTCTGCTTGCTCTTTCTGGCGCTGGAATTACGGGAGCATACTTCTTCAAGCGTCGCAGAGAAAAGAAGTCATAAGGCGGTAAGCGTATGAGAAAAGAAAAATCCCGTTCCCCGCCGAAGCTGTCCGCTGGCAGACTTCCCCTTATTCTGGCTTGTCTGCCCTGTACTGGAAAGCACACGGACAGTCAAGGGGTGCGAAGCACAACGCCCGCCCCTTTACTGGCTGGGGGCTTTCTGGTATCACATTACCCGCCAGAATAAACAATCAATCAAAATATATTAGAAAGAAATGAGGTAAAAATCTATGGAATTAAAATATGTCGTGCCGAACATGGCACAAACTTTTGGAACACTGGAATTTGCGGGCGAGGGAGCTGTCAATCAACAGCGTGTCAACGGGCGTTTCGTTCCCGTATCAAGAACCTATAACCTGTATTCCGACATTCAGAGAGCCGACGACATTATGGTGGTACTTCCCGCCAAAGCTGGGGAAAAGCATTTCAAACCAGAGCAGAAAGTCAAACTCATCAACCCGAAGATTACCGCCACGGGAAAAAATGTGCGTGGCAACGGCTATACAAACTATATCTTATCCGCTGATGATATGTTGCCAGCGGAAGAAATGAAATAAGGGGGTAAAAGATTATGAGATTAGCAAACGGTATCGCAGTAGACAAAGAAAAGACTTTTGGAGTATTGAAATTCTCCGCCCTTAGACATGAGGTGCGAATGGAAAATGACGACGGTTCAGCCAGTGAGGAAATCACAAGAAGAACCTATGATTTGAAATGTAGCGTACAGGAACGTATGATACAGGTTTCCATTCCTGCCGACGTACCGAAAAAGGACTACCCGTACAATGCGGAAGTGGAGCTTGTCAATCCCGTTGTGGGAACGGTGGCAAGAGCCAACTATCGAGGGGCGGACGTGGACTGGTATATCAAGGCGGACGACATTGTGCTGAAGAACAAAGGCAATCAGCCAGCGGGAAATCAGCAGGGACAGCCGAAAAAATAGTCTGTTAATTAGATTATCGTTGTAGTGAGTATATGGAACTGTTATAATATGGGTATGAAAAAACAAATTGGAATTTGATAAGGAGTGAAAAGAAAAGTGTGTGAGGAATGTTATTCCAATGAAAATAGAATAACGCCTTTACTAAATCCACTGGACTGTTTAGAGAAGCACACGCAATATATTTGTGGAACTTGCGGACGTTGCATTTGTATCGAACATGACCCAGCCAGAGGATTACAAAGGTGGAATTTTCCTTTTAAGTCATTGGAAATTGCAAAATTATATTTGAGAACAGCAGACTATACAACGAAAAGTGCGTGTGGTATTTATGAAATAGAGAACAATAAAGGAAGATTATCTTATAAAATATTTGCAGGAAATGATGAACTAAATCTATTCTTGAAAAGGAATAAAGACAAGAAATGTAGACAAATGATACCTGTGTTTAGTGCTGGAGAGTATAAAGAATATCCACACACAGAAGTACGAAAATTGACTTCTGATGAAATAAAACAATATATGAGTGAACGCTAAATCTCAGTTTAACAATTTCATATCCGTATCATAAGCGGTTAGTCTTTTAAAGATTGACCGCTTTTCTCATATTCAGAAAAGAGGTGTATATGAACATTTTGAAATATAAAGGACACCGTATCAGAGCCAGCGACAAGTACCTTGTGTACCGTTTCTGTGCGGGTACGCTCCTGTCCCTGTTCCTGCTGGTGCTTATCCTGCTAAACATGGGACAGCTCATGCGTACCGATTGGGAGCATTTCAGTCTGTTAGACAACGGGCTGACGCTTTCCCTTTACAATTTCATAACTGTATTTATAGCGACTGGTGTTTGTGCATTGGTCGCTTTTCTCTATTACCGCTACCGACAGGACAATTTTAAGAAGCTCCTGCACCGTCAAAAACTGGCAAGAATGGTACTGGATAACAAGTGGTATGAAGCCCAGAACGTACAGGACAGCGGTTTTTTCACTGACCTGCAAGGCAGATCAAGGGAAAAAATCGTCTGGTTTCCGAAAATCTACTACCGCATGGAAAAGGGCTTATTGCATATCCGCTGTGAGATTTCTCTGGGAAAGTATCAAGACCAGCTCCTACGGTTAGAGGATAAGCTGGAAAGCGGGCTGTACTGTGAGCTGACCGACAAGACGCTCCATGACGGCTATATTGAATATACCTTGCTCTATGACATGATAGCGAACCGTATCACGATTGACGAGGTGCGGGCGAAACACGGGGGCTTGCGTCTGATGAAAAATCTTGTCTGGGAATATGACGCACTCCCCCACGCCCTTATCTGCGGTGGCACAGGTGGCGGTAAAACCTATTTCCTGCTGACAATCATAGAAGCCCTATTGCGGACAGACGCACAGCTTTACATACTCGACCCGAAGAACGGTGACCTTGCGGATTTGGGGACAGTCCTGCCGAACGTCTACCATGACAAGGACGACATGATAGATTGCGTCAACGCCTTTTATGACAGCATGGTACAAAGAAGCGAGGACATGAAACAGCACCCACGCTACAAGACGGGCGAGAACTACGCTTATCTGGGCTTACCGCCGTGTTTCCTTATCTTTGATGAATATGTGGCGTTCTTGGAAATGCTGGGGACAAAGGAAAGCATGAGCCTGCTTAGCCAGCTAAAGAAAATCGTCATGCTGGGGCGACAGGCGGGCTACTTCCTTATCGTGGCTTGCCAGCGTCCCGACGCAAAGTATTTCAGCGACGGTATCAGGGATAACTTCAATTTTCGTGTGGGCTTGGGGCGTATCAGCGAACTAGGCTATGGTATGCTCTTTGGAAGCGACGTGAAGAAACAGTTTTTTCAGAAGCGTATCAAAGGACGGGGCTATTGTGATGTAGGAACGAGCGTCATATCCGAGTTTTACACGCCCCTTGTACCAAAGGGACACGATTTCTTACAGGCTATCGGCTCTCTTGCCCTCTCACGGCAGGACGGGACGGCGACGTGCGAAGCGAAAGGCGGCGGCACGGACTAGCCGTGCTGGTGTGGCGAAGCCACGCCAGCACAAAGAAGCCCCTCGGTATCTAACAGAGGGGTACAATTCCGCAAAGAACTATCACAAAAAGCCTTAGAAACCCGCTTGTTACAAGGGCTTTTGACGCTTGGGACGGTTTGTGATAATCGGCGGAAAATATCACAATATCACGATTGGGGGTATGAAAACTGAATGAAACCGACGTTATAACCGCCTTGAAAGAGAAACGCCGTGATTACGGTGTAACACAGACAAGGCTTGCACTTATGGCTGGTATCAGCCGTGAACATCTTAGCCGTATCGAAGCGGGCAAGGTCGCACTGACCGAGGACATGAAGCGGAAACTTTTGGAAGCCGTCGAGAAATGCAATCCCGACGCTCCTATGTTTCTGCTTTTTGATTATGTGCGTATCCGTTTCCCCACGCTGGATATACAGCACATCATACGGGACGTGCTAAAACTGAATATCCGCTATATGCTCCATGAGGACTACGGGCATTACAAATACACGGAGCATTACTATATCGGGGACGTGTTCGTTTACACCTCACAGGACGAGGAAAAGGGCGTGCTTCTGGAACTGAAAGGAAAAGGCTGTCGCCAGTTTGAAAGCTATCTCTTGGCACAGGAGCGGAGCTGGTATGACTTCCTCATGGACGCACTCATAGAGGGCGGTGTGATGAAGCGCCTTGACCTTGCAATCAATGACAGGACGGGCATACTGGACATTCCAGAACTGATTGAAAAATGCAACAAACGGGAATGTGTATCAATCTTCCGAGCGTTCAAGTCCTACGCCAGCGGGGAGCTTGCAGAAGCCAACGAACAGGACAGTATCAGCATGGGACATACGCTGTATATCGGTTCTCTGAAAAGCGAGCTGTACTTCTGTGTCTATGAAAAGAGCTATGAACAGCACGCAAAATTAGGAATACCGATTGAAGAAGTCCCTATCAAGAACCGCTTTGAGATACGGCTGAAAAATGAGCGTGCCTATCATGCCGTCAAGGAACTGCTGACCTACTACGACGCTGAACGGACGGCGTTTTCTATCATCAACCATTATTTACGGTTTGTTGATGAAGAACCGAACAAGCGGAAAACCGACTGGAAATTAAATCCCCGCTGGGAATGGTTTATCGGTAAAGACCGCCCGCCCGTGAAGCTGACGGAACAGCCCCAGCCCTACACGCTGGAACGGACGTTCCGCTGGATAGCAAGACAGGTCGCCCCTACCTTAAAAATGCTGAAAAGGATAGATACGGGAAACAACACAGCGTATCTCAAGAGCATAGAGGAACAGGCACGATTAACGGAAAAGCATAAACAGATAATCAAGCAACAGACGGCGAGTGTTGAGGAGCTTGTCGTCAAGGAAAGGAGCATTTGAGAATGTATGAACTGATAAAGGACTTATTGCTGGTGTCGCTGGGGGCTGGTATCGGCATTGTAACCATGTGTCTTATGCAGGCTGGCAAGCTGGCGGACGAGGACATGAAACATATCAACAGAGAAAGGAATGAAGAAAAATGAATTTTGGACAGAATTTGTATAACTGGTTTTTATCAAACGCACAGAGCCTTGTGTTAATGGCTATCGTGGTAATCGGTATTTACTTAGGCTTCAAGCGTGAGTTTTCAAAACTTATCGGCTTTCTGGTGGTGGCTTTAATCGCCGTGGGGCTGGTATTCAATGCAGGCGGAGTAAAAGACGTATTGTTACAGCTATTCAATAAGATTATCGGAGCATAGTCTTATTTCTATCACTGTTTGCGGACACGCAAACGTACCTTTCCCCCTTTGGGAGTGGGCTAAGGGGGAATGAAAGGGGGTAACGGAATGGTACACGAAAAAGAAACCCACGGACACAACGACATATTCACAGACATACAGGCAAAAATCGGCTGTATGTATATTTCAGATTTACCCTATCACAAGCGGACAGTCTGGCATGAAATAAAACGGCTGAACCTTACCGACTACGACACAAAACAACTTGAAGATTTCTCCCGCTATGTGTTTGGCGTACCCTATGCCGTCATAGCGGAAGCACGAAAAAGAAAGGACGTGATGATGTATGAATGATGAAATGCGGGTACGCATAGAAAGCAAAAATCCCGCTGACGGGGAACTTCGCTTGGCATGGTTCACGCTCCCTGTCTATGAAGAAGAACTGGAAGAAGTGTTGGGGATAGACGCTGACAGCGAGGACTACCGCATTGTGGAAAAAGAACTTCCTTTTTCTGATGAAGTGGGCGAAGAAACGACGTTGGAACGGCTGAACGATTTATACAGTACGTTTCAAAGTCTGCCCGCCGACCTCAAAGAAGATTACGGGGAACTGATGTTCCACTTTACCAGCCTTGACGAACTGCACCAGCACAGGAATGACCTTATCCATTATTCATGGTGCAAAAACATGGCGGACGTTGCCCGTCATATCTTAGACAACGACCCAGCTTTTTCTTCTATCAGCGAGAGCCTTGTCCGCTACTTTGATTTTGAAGCCTACGGACAGTACCTTGACGACAACGGGACATTTCTGGAAACGGAACACGGTATCTATGAAGTGCCGTAAAGGAAAGGCGGTGTCGTATGGCTTGTGAAGATATGCGGGTGTATCTTGCTAATCTTGGAAAATATAACGAGGGCTACCTTGTGGGCGACTGGTTTTCTTTCCCTATTGACGAGGAAGATGTAGCGGAGCGTATCGGTCTAAATGAATACTATGAGGAATACGCCGTCCACGATACCGACAATTTCCCTTGTGAAGTTGGCGAATATATGTCCATTGAAGAACTCAACGACCTGTACGAAATGATACAGGATTTCCCAGAGGAAGTCTTGGACAAGCTGGACGATTTCAAGTCTTACTTTGGAAGCGTGGAAGAACTGGCAGAAAACCTAGACCGTATCATTTGCTATTCTGGCTGTGAAACAATGGCGGACGTGGCGTATCATTTCGCTTTTGAACTGAACACGTTAGGCGACATACCGCCCGCTATGGAATACTACCTTGACTGCGAAGCCTACGGGCGGGACTTGGAGATTGAGGGATATTTCATAGAAACAAGTTACGGTATGTGTGAAATTATAAGATAGGGCTGGCAGATCTGCGACGGACACGTCGCTACTGACAGCTCATTTTGATGTTGTATCATTTTAGTTGACACCTTACACTCAAGGATTTGATGTATAATCAAAGAGAAATAAGGAGGCAACTACAATGGCAAAAAAACAACGGAAATACGACATGGAATATAAAATCC
>RAZH01000016.1 GCA_003612585.1 bacterium 1XD42-54 | reverse complement strand
GGATTTTATATTCCATGTCGTATTTCCGTTGTTTTTTTGCCATTGTAGTTGCCTCCTTATTTCTCTTTGATTATACATCAAATCCTTGAGTGTAAGGTGTCAACTAAAATGATACAACATCAATGTCACCTTTATTGTCCCATGATTGAGTAACATTCTTCTTATCCAAATTCCATTCCTCAAAAAATAATGGAAATGGATAGGTTGATAATGAAGATAATGTATGATTAGCACTATTAAATAAAAATTTAGCACCACAGGCAATCGAGCAAAACTTCCCGATTATTAACTTATCGTGATTTATAGGATAGTGATATAATACATTATTTTTTTCAAATAGCGTTGGGTCATTCACAAAATCATTATACATTGTGTAATCGCCAACTTCTATATTAGGATTTTTGATTACATTTTTTAAATAAATTGTTTCTTTATCCCCAGTACGTGGATAAATTTTATTTTCTGGAATAGTCATTTAAAGTCCTCCTATCATTGCTAAAATATAATAACCATTCCAGTTAAAACAATGCAGCGTTTCATTTCAACCACCTCTCTTTAAGATAGAATAATTATATACATTCTCTTATATAAAATCAACTTTACTTAACAATCTTCCAGTTACTATCCTTTTCCAGCGTCAAGTCAAATTGTGAAATCTGTGTCGCCTTTGTTCTCTGGTCGAGATACTTCACTGATACCGACACCTTGACCTGCTCCCCGTCTTTGGTGAAGATAGGGTTTACCAGTTCCGAGAACACATAATCGCAGTTCACAGGGGAGAGGGCATTACCAGACACATAATAGGCAAGCTCCTTTTCCGTTGCGGTAGGATAGAGCTTGAAGAAAGTTTCCAAGAACTCTGTCACTTCCTCCGCTGTGGCAGCGTCCACTGTTCCGTCGGATTCTTGCGCTGTTGGTTCATAGCTGGATTTTGACGGTATGCTGCTGATGGTCGGGTTCTGGGTGATAACCATGTTCCCGTCGCTATCTACATGAACCACTACCATATAAGCAGAAGTGTATCTGGCAGACTGTTCACCCTCCGTTACCGTCTGATCTACGGAGTAGACAACGGTAAAGTCGTCTGTTCCAGCCTGCTCTACTTCCCATACCGTTACATCAGTCACCGCAGAGCTTGTGGGTATATCCTGCCGAACCGTATCTACATTCAAGTCCTGCAAGCTCTGTGTCAGATAGCTGCTGATGGCAGCGGTTCTTTTGTCAATAGATTCCTGCGTATTGCTCCATGAATAGTAGGACTTTGCAAAACCTTTGACAAAATTCTCTATCCTGTTGGTATCGACAATGCGCTGTTCAATGACTTCCTTTTCATGTACCGTGTGCATATCAATGGCAGTAAAATTTTTATATACGCCAAAGCTGACGCTTGCAAGCAGCACCAGCCACAAAGCAATCACGGACTTTTTATGTGTGCCTACTTTCATCACAGGCAGTTTCTTCTCTTTTTTAGGTTTCGATTCTTTCTCTTTTTTCTTGAATATCATAGCACCATTCCTTTCTATTTCGTCTTTACCCGTCCTGCGCCAATCAAATGCTGCTGCCAGTACGAGCTTGTCAAATCTGCATATCCGATAGGGTTTCCTGCGTGATACATTCTGTTGTTTCCTGCGTAGATACCGACGTGTGTTACATACGTTCCAGCATTGTAAGTGGAATGGAAGAACATCAAGTCGCCTGCTTTTGCCTGTGACAGCGGCAGGTGCTGGGTAGCGTCATACTGCGCCTGTGCGGTACGGGGCAGGCTGATACCAGCCTTTCCATAGCACCACTGAACCAGACCGCTGCAATCAAAGGACGTGTTAGGGTTGCTGCCGCCATAGACGTACTTCCAGCCTTGATACTCCAATGCCTCATTGAAGATTGCCTGTGCGGTAGCGTCGCTGAAACTGGGAACAGCCAGATACTGCTTGACGAGCCGCAAATAGAACATATTCCCGTACTTGTAACGCCAGCCGCCATTTTCCTTAATGGAAATCTCGTTTTTATAGGTAACTTTCACGCCGCCCGATTTTTCTTTCGCAAAGCTGACCGCCAGCTCATAGGTATACTTTTTCCCGTGTCCTGCCACATAGTCGATAAAGCCGCCGCCATAGTTATAGGCTTGTACCACCGTGTCTATGTCGCAGCCTTTTGATTCTGCGGATTTTAACAGTTCTGAGAAATACTTGCACCCCTGTTTGATGGATTCCTCTGTGGAAAGGGAATTGGGCGGCAGCCCCATTGATTCTGACGACTGCATAACGTCCTCTGCTGTGCCGCCAGATTCCACCTGCATGATAGCGAGCAGATAGTTCACATAGTCCTCAATTCCGTATTCTTTCGCATATTTTTCTACCGTCGGCTGATGTTTCAGCACTTCTTCAGAAAGGTTCAGTCCAGAAAAATCAAAGTGGGAAGTGCTGCTTTCTTCATCATCTGCGGTAACGATAAACAGGAACAGCAGCAAGGAAATAATCACCGAGAAAACACCTCCGAACAAAGCGAAGTGTCTTAGTTTCATTTCTTGCCGCCTTTCCTGCTGGTTGTTTTATTAACGGTTGACTTGTTTTTCTGCTTTTTCTGTACCTGTTTGTGACGCTGCACCGTCTGTCGTGCGGTATCGGCGGCAGCCTGTGAAGTCTGCTGTCTGACGGGTGCAGTGGATTCTCTGACCGCCTGCGTCCTTACCTCCTGTACCCTTGTAACAGGCTCTTTGGATTTTACGGGCGGCTGTTCCTTTGCAGTGGTGATAGGGCGGTCCTTGACGGTCTGCGCTCCTTTGGAAACCTCTGCCTGTGGAGCTGCTTTCGCAGGTACAGGCGTTGTCACTGGTCGCTCATGCAATGGGGCAGCTCCTTTTGTCGCTGATCCATTGGACGGTTTCGCTTTGTCCAGTGCCATGCGTTTCTGTGCAATGGTTTGCCTGCGTTTCTCCTGCTTATCTGCACGTCCTTGTTTTCTGGTTGCTTTTTCCTCCACAATGCCACGTTTGAAGTCTGATACGTTTTCCTGTATCTGGTTCGCACCGCTATGTAACGCATACTGTACCTGCGTCGGCATATCCTTGACCTGCTGACCGACGGATTTTGCCTTGTCTTTCATGCGCTCCTTGCCATCAAGCACAGCACCGACTTTTGCGCCGGCACGTTTCCCAACGCTGGACGTATCGGCGGAAGTGTCATGGTTTGGTCTGGAATGACCGCTGCCTGCTGGTTTTGCATTGTCCGTCTTACGGGATTGTGATACTGCCGCTGCACCCACAAGACCGCCAGCCGCACCAGCCGCAACCGTTCTGCCGATTTTACGCTCCAAACGTCTTGCCCCACGGTTGAGGAACAGATAGGGGCGGCTCATGATTCGTCGGCTCACCTGCTGGGTATCGGAAGATTGCAGGCTGAACATTGCCATCAAATCACCGAGCTTAAAGTAGATTCCTGCAAAGGTGACTATCTGTAAAAATGCGACCATGAAGAACGGATAGCCAGAGGAAATGGAGTAGAACATGGTGGAAATGCTGAAAGCGGTAGTGATAATCAGTGAGATTCCTGCTCTCATCATAATGGTATTGAACAGTTTCGTGACCGCCTTTTTTGCCATGCCCTCATAGGTTGGTATCATGGACAGGATAAAGCTGACGGGCAGGAACATGGCGTAAATGATAAAAAGTACCTGCGAGAAAATCATCATGCCCGTAAGCAGGAACACAAAGATCGAGATACCGATATTAAAGATGAACAAGAATACTACCATGCCTAAACGTGTCATAGTCTTTGTGACGCTTAGATTGTCGTTGTCCTTATCCTCGATTTCCTCAATCACAATGTCCTCTCTGTCGTCCGTGTCGGGGCTTTCTGACAGCAGGCTTTCCACACGGTCAGAACCTAGCTCTTTTATGTCTGATTCCCCATATTGCAAAAGCAGCCACGGTTGTTTTACCTGTATGGAAAACAGGCTGTCACGAATCAAGTCCACGCTGTCTTTTCCCTTGCTGCTGGAATCGGGCAGCACGATTTTTGTTCCGAGAGATAAAGCCGAGCTGCTTATATCCGAAGAAAAATCATTGATTTTGCTGATATAGTTTTGGGCATAAGCGATAAAGGACACTGACAGGATAAAGACCACAAGGAAATTGACGACCGCATGAACCGCCTTTGTGGTTTCCCTTTTGATAAGTCCTGTGTAGGCGATATAAATACCCGTTACCAGAATGAGGATAAGGAGGAATCCCACATAAAATCCCTCGCTGGAAAAGCCGCTTTTTGTCACGCCTGCCAAGGTCTGAATGTTCTTTCCAATAGAATTTGCGGTATCAGAGATAAAGTCCAGCTTGTAAGCCTCCTGCACCACATAGCCTGTGGCATTGGAGATATAAAGGCTCACCGTCCAGATAAAGTTGGTGATGGCGTATAAGCCATACTGAATACTTTTCCCGATACCATCCAGCCAGTTCCAAGGCAGCCAGTCCCATGATCTGTCAACGTAGAAATCAAGCTGGTAGTTTTCCAGCGGATATTTGGAATAGGCATTAGAGTCACTGACTGTAGTATCTACCAGACCAGCCGCATGAGCCACCGTACCCGTGATGGATAAGAACGCCAGCACGCCAAAGACAGCCAACAGAGCGATACCGAAGAATCTTAGGATTTTTCGTTTCCTCATAGACTTCACCTCGATTCTTCCGTATGTATCGGCGGTCTGGTGTCAAAGGCAGCGAACAGGTCAGCGAATACAGGGTGTATCTGAATAACGCCCACACGCCCGTATAAATCTTGAAACAGGCATTGCCCGTTTTCCAAATCCCTAAGGCGTTTCTGGTTGCCCTCGTCCTCCTTGTCCACCCCGAAAAATTCAAGGGTATTCTTGATTTCTTTTATATCGGTGCTGCGAAAGGCAAATTTCAAACCGATATTGTTCTTCATCTTCTCGTCGTCCACGTCGCCAGAGTTCTGCGTCACAAAGTAGACAGCGGCATTCATGGAACGACCAGCACGAATCAGCTTGTTGGAAAGAGCCTTTCCCTGTGCCACCTGCAAGAACGTCCATGCCTCGTCCAAGTCCACCATCTTGAAAACGCCCCTGTCGGAATGGATAAAATCAATGGCAAAGGTGCTTATGACAATCAGCATTGCTACGGAGAGCAGCTCCATTGTGGTGTATTCCTCAAACCTCGTGTCCTTATCGGGCAGCACAAGGTCTGCCACCTGTATGATGTTGAGCTGCCTGTCTAGGCTGATGGACTGCTCCACATTCCCGTCCGAGAACAGCAAGTGTGCGAAGTCATAGTCCGTCATACTCTCGATATGGTCTGCGATATTCTCTGCCACAGACGAACTGTCTTTCCTCAATTCCTCAATGACACGCAGCAAGCCACGCTGTCTGCTCTGTGTCACGGAACGGATAGCACGACGCAGGACGGGGAACTTTTCACCATCACGGGAAGAAATACCTGTAAGGAATGTGAGTATGTCAACCGCTAGGCTTTCAGCGTCTTTTTTGCGGCGCATAATCACATACGGGTCAAGAAGTCCTTTGTTCTTGTCCTCACTGGTAAGATTGACTATTTTGATTTCATGTGCAATGTCGGGTAAGGTTTCCTGCCAGTTGCCACGTTCTGATTTAGGGTCTACAATGACCGCTTTCCCTCCAAACAGCACCGCATAATAGATAATCAGATTGTTACAGAATGACTTGCCGCCGCCAAGCGAACCGAGGAAAGCGGCAGCCAGCGCATTTGTCACCGAGCCTTTTACGCCCTGTGCGGCAAGGCTGGGTTTTAGGTACACGTTTTTTCCAGTATCAAGATTATAGCCGATATAGATTCCGTCTGTTTCCCCAAGATGTTGTGTTGCGCCGAATCCAAGTCCAGCGAGGAAATCCGACGTGACGTACTGGATATAGTCATTGATGTAACGCCTGCTTGCTGGGATAAATTCACCATGCAGCCCCAGCATATCCCCGAATGGACGAACCAGCTTTACGTTGAGGTCGTCGTAGAAGTCCTTGACTTCATCACAGCGGCGTTTCAGTTCTTCCAGAGAATCCGCAGCCACACGGATAACATAGGACAGCTTATACATGGATTCCTTTGACTGGTCTAAGCTGGTTTCCAGCTCGTTGACCGAATCCAGAGCGTCCATGACGTTACTTCCTGTTTCGTTGTTGGATTCCCACGCATGGTTGTCTAAATCCTTTAGTTCTTTCTTTTTGTTGCGAGCCGTAGTCAGAGCCTTTTTGTTGGTGACGATTTCCACATTCATGGAAGTGGAAACGGGGAATGTAAATTGCTGCTGCTGGTAATAGAAGATTTCCGAAGATGGGAAGTCCAGCTCACCTACGATATTGTTAATCGTGAAGTAGGCAACATACGTTGTCTGATCTTCACGCTCTATCTTTAGGTATCGCTGGTTTTCTTCAATCAGGCAGCGTGTGGGGCGGATAAGGTCATAACGCTTTACCAGCGTTTCACGTTTTCGCTTTATTACGGGCAGCTCATAGGAATAATCGTTGTAGGCAATACCAGTATTCCCGTAGATATGCTCCAAAAGATAACCGAAGTCGTTTTTATCCAGCCTGCGGAACTGAAAGCGGCGTGAGATTTTGCTTTCCAGCAGCTTTTCCATCTTCATAAAACGGTTAATCTCATCATTACTCATGGAAACAAAGTCGCCCATGAGCTTGTGGTTGACTTCATAGAGAAAATCGGCAAAGGTCATAGCTGCAAACTTCCTTATGCTCTTTAGGTTGATTTCTTCCTCATTCACCAGTAGCTTGAATCCAAGAAAAAAGCGGTAGTCAATCTGATTTTCCCCAATCATCTCCACTAACGCCTCTGTCTGTTCATCTATTTTTGCACAGGCAACATCACGAAGTCGCCCTGTGATTCTTTTTTTGGAACGCTCCTGCACCGCACGCAGGCTGTCCTCTGTGGCAATCTGCAAGGCATGGATTTTTCCATCACGGTTCTGTGCGATAAGCTGTCGGAAGTTGTCATGCACCATGTATTTTTCCTCTGGCGACAGGAACGAATAATTGTAAGGTATCAGCTCATAGTAGGCAAAGCACTCCCCGTCATGGTTGAACACCAGATTGTTTTCAATATACTTAATCGGGAACATATATCACACTCCTAACTGTTGTAATCATGGGATTGAATGTTTCTTTTTTCAGACGAACCGCCTTTCCAGCATAGGTCACTTTAGGGCGCAGCAGAAAGCTGACACAGGATTTTAGGAATCCAAAAGGCTTTTTCCCGTCAAAGGTCTTTTGCGACACGAACCAAGTAAAAGCCACGGGGATTCCAAAGTATTTGAGGAACGCACCGTCAATCAGGGAAAAGGGCGGCAGCTCCCCAAAAAGAATCACCACGAACAGCGATACCACGAACCATGCCATCTGACTGAACGTGAGGGGGAACGGGAGCTGAAAGTCGTTGATAGCGTAAATGACTTTCTCCACGCTCCATATGCTTGTATAGCTTTTGATTTTCTTCAATGTTCACAGCTCCTTTCTTTTCTAAATGGAAACAGCAGCCTGTTTTCCACAAGCTGCTGCATAAAAAATGCCAGTGGTTCTCACTGGTTGTTGCGTTGATATTTTGTTAATAGGGACATTCAAATACGCCATGATTCGTAACGACAAAACGCCCCTCTAAATCAAGGTCACGTCCATAGGATTCATAGTCTATGTAATTTCTTAACCTGTCTGGTATCTCTCCAAGATTTAGACATTCATCTATAAAATAATAGGCAACGTCTGTCATATCGTTGCAGTCGGGATAGTGGATAATCTCGTCGGCGTGTTCGCAAAGTTCCTCCAAGCTGCTGTAACAGCATAACAGTTCAGAAAGTTCGTCCTGTATATCCTCTGGTAAATCCTCCACCATCTCACACAGGCGGTTGACTTCCTCAATCGGCGTGTATTCGTCAATCTCAAAGGGCAGCTCATAATCATGGATAGCGTATTCTTCATAAAATTCATTCAAACCGATACGCTCCGCCATTTCGTCATAATCGACAGGTGGCGTAAACCATGCGCCCACAAGTTCGCCCTCGTTGTATTTTCCAAGATTGGCGATATAGATTCGCATTTCTTCTATATCACATCACCCCTTTACTGATAGCGGAATACGCCGCTGGGTGTAAACAGGTATCTGTCCTGCATTTCCAGCTCGTTTCCGTAGGAACGGTAGTCAATGTGCTTTTGCAGTTCGTGGGGAATCTCACCGAAGATACATTCCTCACAGATAAGGTATTCTGCCAGTGCCGCACCGTCAGCCACGTCATAGTAGTGTATCTCGTCCTTGTGGTCGATAAATTCATCAAACCCGTAAAACCATCTCTGTATGATGGATTTCATTTCGTTGCCGATAGGCGTACCCTCCATTTCCTGTACCATGCGGCATTTTACGTTGATTTCCCACAGGGGCATTTCACTGTGTACCTCAAAAGGCAGCTCATAATCGGCTATCTCTAGCTGTTCTTCATTTTCAACGCCCAGTCTTTCTCTGACTTCCTCCAAATCCACAGGACAGTTGAACCAGCCGCCAGCGTAACCCTCTTCCTCGTCGTCACGGTAAGGCTGGGTATTGTTTAAAAGATAGATTCGCATTTCATACAAGGTTTCTCACTTCCTTTCCTGTTTTCCAGTATTCCCATTATGACAGCGTAATCTACACCGAATACATAATGGCAGAATTTTTCCAGTTGTTCCTCTGGATAGGCAAGCGGCGAGTGCTGCTTGATGGTTTCCCATACCTCACGTTTGCGGTAGGGCAGGTCGGAAATATATTTGCAGCCGACCCAGTCTCTCATATTCTCGAAAATATCTGTTTTCATGTTGTCCTCCTGTCTTAAAATTTTGCATGAAAAAAGCAGCAAACCGTTAAGATTTACTGCTTTTTCTCAAATGAGATGGTAACATTTGATTAAGTTCTTCGTTTGTAAAAAATTGTTCTTCTTCCTTTTTTAATGCTTCTTGAGTTTTTCTGTAACTCTTGGAGTTAGTCTTGGGTGTCTTTTTATATATTTCATATGTTTCTTGTAGTAAAACATCTCTAGCAGACATTATATCAGCATTATTTAATATATCGAAATCGGTCATAAGGGAAACATATTTTTCTCTAATAAGCCACAATTCATCTGCTGCCAAAATATGTTGTTTAATTTCATTTTCTATATTAAAATTTTTAAAAAACAGATTAAAAGCCAGTGAAATTGTCGAGAAAAACCCTGCTACTACTGTGTAAATACTTTGATTCGTAATAATTGCCCCTAGAAATCCTCCAGT
The DNA here is from genome assembly GCA_003612585.1 of bacterium 1XD42-54. Taxonomy (GTDB): domain Bacteria; phylum Bacillota; class Clostridia; order Lachnospirales; family Lachnospiraceae; genus Choladousia. Next base: position 24,940 of record RAZH01000016.1, on the reverse strand, counting down.
TGAAAGAGCTGATAATATAATTTGACAATATTTTATTCCTCGGAGATTTGTTTCTAAAGAATTTACTTGCTTTAAATGGCTGGTATAGGTGTAAACAACCTTACCATAACTTTCTTTTAGTTGTATTAATAAATTTTCTCTATATTGGGAATTTTGTTCCATAAATTTCCCTCCATTTGTTGTGCCAAGTATATGAATATCCCTTGTCATATGCGTCAATAGCCGCTAGCGCTAACTCATAAGCTTTTTTTGATTCACTTTTGAAAGAATATTTTTTAGTGATATGCTTATTATCACCAAATTTTACCCAATATTCTTTATCGGCATTTTCATAAAGATATTTAAAGAAATCTCTAGATAACCAATCATAATAAGAATATGATTTATCAGCATATTCATAATTCTGCATAAATCGGTATGCAATAGTATCAATTAAAATTCCACTCATAAGCACCGTCATATTTGAGTTCCAAGCACGTGCCATACGACATAAACGTTTTAAATTGTTATTGGAAAGGGAATTTCTTCCGTTGAAATAATTCATTTCTTCCTTAGGATTCATATATTTCCAACTTCCTCCATTGTGAGTATCTGGATAAGTATATGTACCATCGTTTAGTTTAAAGGAGGGAACAATTTCAAATTTAATACCATTTGAAAAATCAATAACTACTACTTGTCCATCACCACTTATGCTAGACGATGAATAGGTTTTTTGAAGTGATGATTTTACGGATTGCAGCAAAGCAGATTGACCATTCCCAGTATAATTATCATATTTTGTATACTCGGACCATGGTAATTCAACAACAATATCTATATCACTTGTATATATTGCAGTACCTCGTCCATATGAACCTACATAAAAACTGTGACTTGTTTCTGAATCCGTAAACCAGAAATCTTTATTTATTCTTTTAGTAATAGCGTGATAGCGAGTTTGAACATCTTTTACAATATAATCACTCATTCTAAGATTTTTACATAGAGTAGTGAAATCTTGACTGACAGAAATATCTGACATCTTATCCCTCCTAATTTTTGAAAAATATAAGAATATTATATCAACTTTTATCCCTATCTACAATATAGTTTACGCTCCGATAATCTTATTGAATAAATTCAACAGCACATCTTTTACGCCAGCGGCATTGAACACCAAGCCGACAGCGATTAAGGCAATCACCAAGAACCCGATAAGTTTGGAAAACTCTCGCTTGAATCCGAGATACACTCCGATAACAGCGATTGCCATAAGCACAAGGGATTGTGCGTTTGATAAAAACCAGTTGTATAAGTTCTGTCCAAAATTCATTATTTCTTTCTCCTTTCCATCATTTCAATTTCTCTGTCTGCGGCTTTTGCTGTCTGCATAAAGCACATGGTAACTACACCAAAACCTGCCCCAAGTGAGAACAGGAACAGGTCAAATAAAAAGTTTTTCATGTTGTCATTCCTCCTGTGTTGTAATTTCTTCTGTGGAAGTTGTCTGCTGTTTAATCAGCTTTTTGTGACGCTCTGTGAGCTTTGCATGGTTCAAAATATCTTTGAGATACGTTGTTCCGTTGGTGTCGTCTATCTGCTGCAAGACTTTCCAAGTCGGGGCAACCTGCCTGCTTATCCAGTTCAGCGTCCGTGTGAGGGTGTACGGTTCTGGTTTGGTCGTTAATTTCAAACGCCCACGATCAGAACCGATAAAGTACGCCCACCTTTCATTGGTTTTCCATTCGCTGCGCCGCTTATCCACCTCCTTGTCAGCGAATCGCATATAGCGGTTGATAATATCAAAAGCGGTACGCTCTGCGTCATGGTAGGTCAGCAGGTCACGCACCGCATAATAGGCTCGCTCGTTCTTTAGCCTTATCTCAAAACGGTTTTTGATTTTCGTATCTTCAAGAGGAATCTCGTATTTGACATACTGTTCATAGTCCTTTTCGTAGATACAGAAATAGACTTCCGATTTCAGCGAACCGATATACAATGTATTTCCCATACCGTATCTGTCCTGTTCCCTGCTTTTTACAAGCTCGCCGCTGCGGTAGCTCTTAAAGCTGCGGAATACGGAAATACATTCTTCATGGTTGCATTTCTCTGTCAGCTCTGGAATATCCAAGATTCCTGCCATATCGTTGATGGCAAGGTCAAGACGTTTCATCACACCTTCCTCCAGCAGAGCGTCCATGAGAAAGTCATACCAGCTCCTGTGCTGAGCCAGAAGGTAGCTTTCCATCTGGCGGCAGCCTTTTCCTTTCAGTTCCAGCAATGTGCCTTTTTCCTTATCGGGCGAAGTCAGCACGAACACGTCGCCCAAGACATAATGCTCTGAATAGGAATAGAATCCGAAGTCCTCATGTATCATCACATCAAGCCTTATTTTGAGAATATCCTCAACAACGTGCCTAACGTCCTGTGTGGGGAATCGGATTCTCACATAATCCAAGACCATTTCCAGCGGATTTTCTGGATTCAGTTTATCCAGTGCGTCCGTCAGTTTCACCTTGATTTCTTCCGTCAAGGCTACTTTGCCAGATTCCAGCCTGCTGATATATTCCCTGCTGACACCAGCCATGACCGCAAGCTGGTTCTGGGAAACGCCGTACTGTGTCCGTCGTTCCTTGAAATGGTCTATCCAGTCAGTATCATTCAGTCATAATCCCTCCAATCAAAAAAGGAATGTGACCGTTGCTGAATTTATCACATTCCTTTGAATCTCTGGAAAATCCGCTGTCTTAGCGGCTTTTTCCATATTTATTGAACTGTTTCCAGATAATTTGTGCCCCCCTGTTAGATAACGGGGGCGAATGGTTGGTGTGGCAAGCCACACCAACACAGGCTAGTCCGTACCTGCGGCTTTCGCTTCGCACGCCGCCTGTCCGTCCTGCCTGCTTTTTGACAGCCTGCCGATTTCCTTTAGGAAGTCATGACCTTTAGGAACAAGGGGCGTGTAAAACTCTGATATAACGCTCGTTCCTGTATCGACATAGCCACGTCCTTTTATCTGTTTCAAGAAAAAGTCCTTGTCAACCTCACCGAACATCATAGAATAACCCAGCTCCGACATACGACCCAATGCCACACGGAAATTGAACTGGTCACGGATTCCGTCGCCAAGATATTTTGCGTCTGGACGCTGGCAGGCGAGAATCAGAAAATATCCAGCCTGCCGACCAAGCATGACTATCTGTTTGAGCTTATTCAGCACAGCGGCATTTTCCTTTGTCGCCAGCATTTCCATAAATGCCACATATTCATCAAAGATAAGGAAGTGGGGAGTAAGACCGAGATAGGCATAATTCTCACCTGTCTTATAGTTTTCCATCAGTTTCATGGATTCGCTCCTTGCCATCATGCCATGATAGAATCGGTCAATGCAGGCAGTTATATCTTCCTTTTTGTAATAGACTTCTGGCATGACAGCGGATAAATCCGCAAGGTCGGCGTTCTTAGGGTCTAGCACATACATGACCGCATTGCTCTTTAGCAAAGCCTCAATCATGGTAAGGATAAAATACGTCTTACCGCCGCCAGTGCCGCCAGCAATCAGCATATGGGGGAGCTTGTCGTATTCCCACCAGATATTTTTCATCAGACGCAGGCTGCCATGTTCCGCCTGTACCTCGTCAATGGTGATACGGTTTGCAATCGTATCATAGAGCAGGACGTACTCTACATAGCTGTCCTTTAGTTCTTTGGACACCAGCTCGCAGTATAAGCCTGTTTCCAGTTTCTTTTCCAAATGCAGGAGCTGGTCTTGATATTTCCCCAATGTAATTTCTGTGCGGATATGCAGCAGTCCATGTTCCATGCGATAATACATCTTAGGAAAGTAGGTGATTTTCTCTTTCTTGCTGGTTGCTGCCAAATCCTTAAAGAATCCGCTGTCCTTTATGGTTTCAGATTCATACCACCCGTTTTCCAGAATCATCTTTGCCAGCTTTTGACGGTGAAAGAGCTGCTTTACCCTTTCATACTGGAATCTGCGGTATAAGAGGGCAGCCGCCCCACAGATTAGAAGTGCCCCAATGACAGAAATTATCATGTAGGGCGTGACCGTCAGATGGACGCTGCCATCTTGCAGGAAATGAACCGATTTCCAGTCTGTTGCTGCGATTGTCTTTAGGTTTAGCAGTAAGACCGCCGCAAGGAACAGCAGGAGCAGCGAACCAGCCGAGAAACGAAAGACCAGCGATTTATCGCTGGCTCTGATACGGTTTCCACGCTTTTGAAAATGTGGCATATAAAATCTCCTTTCCACGAAAAAAAGCAGCAAACCTTGAAGATTTACTGCTTTATAAATTTTAATTATCCAACTTCTATATGAGATTGATATTCTTGTAATTCTGGTTGTTCTTTGCACATTTTTTCTGCAAGTTCAAAATTAGTTTTTCCAGAAAAAACACATCTATAGCTATGATAGACTTGCTGACAATTAAAGTAATCAACCATATCTTTTGATGTTAAAGCATAAAATTGTCTATCTGAAAACAATTTATCATATGTAGTCTTCTCATACATTGCCAATAGTAATTTAGGTGAAATCGGAAAAACAATTTCAACACCTTCGGAATTAAATCCACCATAGCTCATATATTTATCGTGCTTATGGGGAATAGTAGCTACAGGATTATCTGATGTATAGAATGGATATTCAGTCTTATTTACATACATAACCCAAATATGATTACACAATGTTTCAGCGATTCCTACTGCCATTTCTTCGTCAAGTATCATGCTACTATGTTGCAACTTTACAAAATCTGGATTAACTTCGCATTCAAATGCCTCTTTTGGAAGTGCGTCCTCATTATTCATTTGACTTTTATAAGCAAGCGTCTGATATGTTTTAGTAATCATATCTCTTAAATTATCTCTAAAAGATTTTGTCCTAATAATTTGAATTGCAATAAATAATGCCATAAAAGATTTTTCTATTTCAGAACATGCAAGGCAATTTTGTATTACCCAATCATTTCCCCCGTAACTTTTATTTATAAGAGTTTGAAGTAGTCCACTGTAAATGCCCTCTAATTGGCTAAAAAACTCTTTTTCAATATGTTTTTCATCTAACTCATCTAAAACACTTTCCCAATTATCAACGCCCACTATTTCCATTAAATCATTTTTGATTTTTTCTTCTTTATCTTTTTCAGCCATTTGTATCAATTCATCAAATTTTATATCATAAAAATAATTTTCCATTGCAATATCCATGATTTTTTGTGGACGTATTTGTGTTTTAAATTTATCAAATACATTAATTCGGTCATTGTCGAGAACAAAATTTTTTAAATAGCAACGAGGTACATAGTGTTCTTTTTTTGTATCTGCCATTGTAATCACTCCTAAATCAAATAATTCAAGTATAGTATATCAAGTTACAATGGTAGATACAATTAAATCCAATTCTATTTGTCTGGTTTTGAAATTTGTTTGTTATGTGTTATATTCTTTAAGACAATATCGTCTGCTTTGATGTACCAGTCAACGTCTGCCCCTTGAAAAGTAGCGGTTGCCACCGTATCAGCCACAGGATTGATGATTTCCACCTCTGCGTTGTAGTCAAATTCCTTTAACGGAACAGTGGCAGGAATACTTACCTGTATCATGCGTCCTTGTTCCTTACACTTCAAATCGTAGGTGCGTTCCTTGATTTCTTCAGAAACCGTACCGTCCTCATTCTGGATATGTACCTCACGACGCAGAGCCGAGAACTTCAATACGCCGAATGTTTTTTCCTTGTCAATGATGATTCCATTTGCTAATCTCATAGATTCGATACCTCCTTATGCTTTCACCATGTCGTCTGCTGACAGGATATAGTTTGTGAAACCTCTTGCGCCGATTTTATAACCCTCTGCGGTGATTTTGGGATTGATAAGTTTTACCCTTTCCTCTGATTCAAAGTTCTTCTCACCAGCAGACGCAGGCAGCACCACAATAATATCATCTGCTCTCTGCACGTCTGAATAAAGATTAAAGCTACGGGAAACGACCGCCATGCGTCCGTTGATCCTACGCTGTTCCACCTTATTCTCTCCTGCAAATTCTAAATGCCCGAATGTCTTTTCCATGTTTGGGATAACGTGTTTTAATTCCATAATATACCTCTTTTCTTTCTATATTTTATTGATAGTGTCATTCTGCTGTCTGGATAATATCTGTCTGCCTGTGGATTATCAAGGGCAGGCGTTGTGCGTTGCACCCTTGACAATCCCCATTCAGAAAGATAAATCATCATCAAGCAAAATTTAGCCAGATTGTCAGATATATGCTGACTTTTTTATAATGGGCGGTGAACGGGATTTCTCTTTCATCAGACGATACCTCTCGTATTAGTCAGCTTTCTTTTTATAAAATCTCTTGTGGGCTGCGAAGATAAGACCAGCACTGGAAATTCCAAGCATAGCTAACAGTGCAGCTAAAGGTGTATTGTCACCTGTTTTTGGAGAGCTGCCTGTTCTGTTAGGTGTTTCTGGCGTATTGGATTCCTCTGGTGTGGCAGGAGATTCTGGTTGTTCCTTGACGGTCACAGTCTGCCCCTCATCCTCAATGTTCTTATGTTCCGCTATCTTGATAGGCTCGTCTGGATTCGTCACGTCGTATAATTCCTCAAACGTGACAAGTTCCTTGCCGCCTAACTCGCTGGCATTGAAAGTAAATTCAATCTGAACCTCCATCTTGCTGTCTGTCGCTGTGAATGTAAGGTCATTTTCCACAGGCTTTCCGCCAACCAGTAGCTGTGCATTTTTAGATTTTACCATCTGCCAACCTTTGAGCTGGTACTGTGTGCCTGTTTCCAAACCGTCCAAAGTGACAGTATCGACGATAGTTACCTCTTTGTCGGCATTGATGGTCTTTTCACCAGTCGCCTTGTCACAGGCGGTTGTGTGCATAGTGATGATACGCTCTGTGATTGTTACGGTCTGCCCCTTGTCGTTAATGTCCTTGTGTTCCGCAACCTTGATAGGCTCGTCTGGATTCGTTACGTCGTATAATTCCTCAAACGTGACAAGTTCCTTGCCTGCAAGCTCGCTGGCATTGAAAGTAAATTCAATCTGAATCTCCATTTTGCTGTCCGTTGCGGTAAATGTAAGGTCATTTTCCACAGGCTTTCCATCAACAAGTAACTGTGCGTTTTCAGATTTTACCATTTGCCAGCCTTTAAGCTGGTACTCTGTGCCTGTTTCCAGACCGTCTAAGGTAACAGTATCAACGATTGTCACTTCTTTGCCAGCAACAATCATCTTTTCGCCAGTCGTCTTGCTGGTCGCTGTGGTATGGACTGTAATCACTCTTTCTGTGATTGTCACAGTCTGTCCGTCGTCCTCAATGTCCTTGTGTTCCGCAACTTTGATAGGTTCGTCTGGATTGGAAAGGTCGTATAATTCCTCAAAGGTTACAAGGTCGCTGCCGCCTAAAGCACTGGCATTGAATGTAAATGTCATTTCGATTTCCATTCTGGACTTCTTTGCGGTAAAAGTATAATCATTTTCCACAGGCTTTCCGTCAACAAGTAGCTGTGCGTTTTCAGCTTTTACCATCTGCCAGCCTTTAAGCTGGTACTTTGTACCTTTTTTCAGACCGTCTAAAGTAACAGTATCAACGATAGTCACACTTTTACCAGCGACGATTGATTTTTCACCTGTTGCTTTATCAGCAGCAGTTGTATGGATAGTGATTTCTGGTTCGTATTCATCTGTCAGCGTACCTAAGTCAATCACAGTTTTATCTCTTGAAACCACCACATCAAAAGCAGGAATCAGTGTCATTCCTTTATTGGAATCGCAGCACAATTCCTCAATCGTATAGGTATCGTAAGGCAAAGCACCTTTGCTGTCGTCTGGTGCGGAAGTGCCGAACCAGATACCGTCCTCGCTGGTCTTGCCCTCATTGGTATTCTGTGTATGGGAAACCCAGTCAGCAGAAGTTGAGAACTGACCGTTTGCGTCCGTCACGATAACATGACTTTCACCAGTCGTCTTGCTTGTGATCCTAAACGGGACATTCGCAAGACGCTTGTGTGTGCCAGCAGCGATTTTCACGCCCTCAATATCTCCACGCTTAATCTGGTTGTAAATGGAATGTTCTTCATCTGTTAAATCAACGATTTTCCCATTTTCCGTGATTTCAAATTCAACCGCTTTTGCACCGTCTGTCAAATATCCCTCTGGTGCGCTGGTTTCTTCTAAACGGTATTTTCCAAAAGGCAGGGTATCTGTATCAGTCGCAGCGATACCGTCAATTCCTGTATGGATTGTTTTTACGGTTTCGTTTTTCCTATACAGCTTGCCATCAACCAAGACAGCATTATCATTTAAGGAAATGATTGCAAAGGCAGTATCTTTTAAAGTTGCTCCCCCCTGTGCTTTGGTATCTTTGGTTTCAAAGTCACGTTTCTGGATTTTGACACCGCCACGGATAACCTTGTCAGATACAGAATACTGGTTACTGCCGCTTAATACTGCAAGCTCGCTATCTTCTGTAATCTGCGCCACATACAAGCCTTTTATCTGTTCTGAACTTCCAGCAGCCTGCATATATGCGCCCTCCAACAAGTAACCGTTTGGAGCAGACTTTTCTTCTACCGTGATAGTTCCCAGCGGCAGGCAGACTGTACCGTTTTGTGTATAGAAACTATCGCCAGATACTTTATAGGAATCAGCTAAACGGGTGATATAGTGGATTGCATTGTCGCTGCCTTTTTCTGCTTTGGTCTTTGTCGTCCATGTGCGTGTCGGCTCTGCTGGAAGATTATCTTTTGTATAATATCCGTCGTAATACTTCCAGACAAACTCTGCACCCTCCAAACTCGCATTACCCTGTGGGTCTGCTTTGGAAGTTTCCATATCAATCTTGAAAAGCTCAATCAAGGTATCTGTGACTTTAGGTGTATCGCTCACTTTCAAGGTAGCTGTTTCACCGGCTTTGACCGTAAGAGTATACACGTTCTTATCTAACTGGAATCCTTTGGGAGCTTTGGTTTCTTTCACATAGTATGTCGCAGCTTTTAGTTCCACAGTTTCAGTGCTGCCACTGTTTTCTGTCGTAAGTGTGGCAAGCTGTTCTTTGCAGCTTTTATCAGCGTAGACACCATAAGTCGCACCAGCGATTGAATAGCAGTCGTTAGATTCTGTAATCCCCGTATTACTGGAAGATTTCTGAATCTTTCCATTTCCCACAGCCAGCTTTGCATAGAACTGTCCTATATCCTGTCCTCCGCCAGTGTAGATATAACCGTAACAGTCATAGCGTCCTTTGTTTTCTTTGACAAAGGCTTTTGCTCCTGCGAATACTTCATCTTGTATCGCTTTGGGGATTTCATCATAGGCAGCTCGCACGTTATCGCAGCCCCAGCCTAAATGAACGCTCAATCTCTGCCAGACCACTAACTGTCTTAACAGGTAGGCGTGCTGACTGCTTATCCCTTTATGACTGTCTGTGTACTGCTTGACGTATTCAATGGATAAAGCAACGTCAGCTATCTGGTCGGCACTCATGCGTGTGCTTGCGTCAGCTCTGGTCTTATAGCCATTTTTGAAATTCGTGTTTATATCTATGCAGTAAGCGTCTTCGCCCTCAACGGTCATATGACCCTCGTTGAATGTTGAGCCGATAGAACCGTCATTCATTACCTTTTCAACGATTCCTACACGTTCCGCAGATTCCGTCCAGTATTGCGTCTGCGCTGCATGAACCGCAGTAGTGGGTAATGCGGTAAAGACGGTTGCTAGGGTAAGGACACCCGTAAGCAATCGTTTCATAATCTTTATCATATTTTTTTGATTCTCCTTTCTTTTGAAATATAAAAAGGACACTCATTTCTGAACGTCCAAAGGGTACGAGTATCTTGATTTCTAGTGACAAATGATTTATATTTAAAAAAGTAAAAATTGCAAAAAACTAAGCGTATTTGCTAACAGCTTGCTAACACTTTACGGTGTATGGCAGTACACCTACGGGTATCAGCGTCTAGCAATAACAAAGGCTTCGTCTTTATTTTTTGCCATTAAGCGCCCCATAAAGGATAATCGAACCACCAGCTACCACAGCTCATAGGGAACTCCTAAGCGCTAGTTGTGAGTTCGATTCTCGCAGGGAACGGTTAAAGTCCAGCACTTTTCTGATTTGAGAAGTGCTGGATATTTTTATAAAATTTTTGGATAAATTTACTGTAACTCAAAGAAACATATTTGTTTTTATTTTGTCATTATGAACACAGAATTTTAACATATTGCGCGTATACTGTTTTTGGATACATACATTCCGGTTATTTCAGGAAAACGTATTTTGGTGATTGCGAAAAAAGAAAAAATGGACAAGTATTGATAAAATATAAAAATGGGTTCCATAAGTATAAATCAACCTTTCTTTTATGTTTTTATCTGGGTTCTGATAAAAAAATTTGTGATTACCTGGTCAAACCTATAAAATGGAAGGAGAAACAACATGAAAAGAAAGTATTTGATGGCAGTGCTGGCTTGCAGCCTTTGTCTTACAGCAGCATCTGTTCACGGAATGGCAGCAACAGCAGATTCTGCAAAAACGGAGAGTAAAGAGGAAACGGAAGAGAAAAACACCGAGGTAGCAGAAGCGGAAACAGAGGCAAAGGAAACGGAAACAACGACAGAGAAAGCTTCAGAAGCAGAGACAGAAGAAGCAGCCGATGAAACAGAAACAGAGACAAAAGAGGAGGAAACGGAGGAAGCAATGGAGCGGCCGACGTACAAGGCTCTTGATTTTGTAACACTTGGTGATTATAAAGATCTGGTAATTAACCAGAAGGATTTGGGATTGCCTGATGTATATACGGATGAAGAAATTAACGAATATGTGGAAAGCAGTTTAAAAAGTATAGCTGCTTCTGTGGATGGCGTAGCAGAGGAATTGACAGAAGGAACAGTTGAGGAAGGCGATACTGCTAACATTGATTATGTTGGAAAAAAAGACGGAGAAGCGTTCGACGGCGGAACAGCAGAAGGCCATGATCTGACAATCGGTTCCGGGATGTTTATTGAAGGATTTGAAGAAGGACTTGTTGGTGTAAAGATAGGGGATACGGTGGATCTGAATCTGACATTCCCGGAGGGATATAAAAATGAAGATCTGGCAGGCCAGGAGGTTGTATTTACGGTAACTGTGAATTCCGTAAAAAGAGTACCGGAGATAACAGATGAACTTGTAAGTACAGTAACAAATGGTGATTTCAGTGATCTTGCGTCATACACAGAATATGTGCGCAGTTATATGGATGGAGATCTGGAACAACAGAAAACATCAGCTTTGCATGATAAAGCTTTTTCTATGTTAAAAGAAGCCTCAGAAATCAATGGTTATCCGGAAGGGCTGAAGGAATATACCGAAGCGTTTATTCAAGATTATTACGAAGCAAGCGCTGAAAGATACGGTATGGAATTACCTGAGTTTCTTGAGAAAGCTATCGGCATAACAGAAGAAGAATTCCAGAAAGAGCTTGTAGATATGGCAGAAGAGAATATGGATCTGGAACTGTATTTTAATGCGATTCTGGAAACAGAAAAAATAGAAATTACTGATGCGGATTATGAACTTATGGCTCAGAATTATGGATATGAGTCTTTTGAAGCAATGTACGAAAGTGGCGGAGATCCGATCAAAGAGAGCGCTTATCTGAATATGATTCAGGCAAAGGCACTGGAAGCACTGACAGAAAATGTAACAGTACAGGAGTAATTAAAAAAATCTTATTAAATTGAATGAACAAAATGGGTTGTTGCAAAGCGGCGAATCCATACAATCTATGACATAGATGTAAGAGTCATTAAAATCATAGGTTGTAGGAATGCTGCATGTTGTAGCAGCCCATTTTTGCATATCAGAAGATTAAAAAAATAATTTTTCTGTAATTATGTAAATAATTACCAAAAAGTGACAGTTATCACGGTAATATAAAAAATATTATATATAATTTAAATATAAATGAAACGTTATTCAGAAAAAAATAAAAAAATTATGCGAAAATTTTAAATTCTATATTAATGATAAGATTTTGTCAAAAATTAAAAAACGTTTCGTTTTTAAAAGAGAAAAGGAAAGAAAAGGAGGGTTTCAAAATGAAGAAAAAAATAATGATGTTGTTAACAGTGGCGTTACTGTTGATCTGTGGAGCTTCCGCAGTGGCAAGTGAGGAGAATTCTGAAAAAATGAAAGTTATTTTTGATACTGATAATGGAGTATTCGGAGATGACACAAAAGCTCTGTTTATGATGCTCAATTCCGGAAAGATTGATCTACTGGGCATTACAACGGTAATTGGCAATAACTGGGTGGAAGCAAGTACAGCTTATACGCTTCGCCATCTGGAACTTGCAGGACGTACGGATATTCCGGTTTATATGGGTATGGGAGAGCCATTGATGGGAGATCATACGCCTTATCTTGAAAATGGTATGCTGACAGGCATTGTGGGCGGAAATATCGGATATATGGGGGGGCCGCGTCCGGATTCTTATCTGAATCTTCCGGAGGAGCCTGTGATTGGTTATCCGACAATAGAGCCTCAGGAGGGACATGCAGTAGATTTTATTGCAGAACAGGTAAAGCAGTATCCCGGAGAAGTGACGATCATCTGTGTTGGAGCTGGAACAAATCTTGCGATGGCAGTAAAACGTTATCCGGAAATTGTTCCTCTTGTAAAACAGGTTGTTTATATGGGTGGTGCGATTGATGTTCCAGGAAATACAACAGCGGCTGCGGAATTTAACTGGTGGGCAGATCCGGAAGCAATTAAGATTTGCCTGAACAGCGATTTTGCCCGTCAGGTAATTGTACCGAAGGATATCTGTGCGAAGGCTCGTATTACGTATGATACGTATGAAAAGATAAAAGCTGCTCCGGAAACGTATGCAACGAAGTTGTTTATGGAAATTTCCGGACCGAATCACGAAGGAAATCCAGATTATACCAATACACTCTGGGATGAGGTAACAGTACTTTATCTTCTGGACCCATCCTTTGTAACCGGTTCTGAGGAACGATATCTGGACATTGATACAACGATGGGGATGAATTACGGTCGTTCGATTGGCTACCGGGTAAATCCGCGCAGACCGGATGATTTTGTGATCAATCCGCTTGCAAAGAAAGTAGAAGTTCTTCTTGATATGGATGTGGAACATTTTATGAATCTGTATGTAGAATATTTTACGATGGCACCTCAAGAATAAGAAGATTGAAAAGGAAGATCTGCTGATCAGCAGCAAAAGGTAAATTCTGATTGGTATAGAATAAAAATTTTCAGGGATAATCATATGTAGGGAGACAGAAAGGGCTGTTATTTGTGTGAAATAGATAACAGTCTTTTTCTGCAAAATATGATTTCCAATATATGGAATAATACAGTAAAAGTGGAAAAAAATCGTTATTAGTTGCACAGCATGGCTTGCAATTTTTTTCGCTTTCCCCTATACTAATAGTGCTATGTTATTTCATGCAGTTTGCCAGATTTTGAAAAATTTGACAGTGCGGCAAAATAGCGCAAAACAGAATATGAGGAGAATTGGAATGAAAAACTGGAAAGCCTTGATTGCAGGATTTTTAGTTCTCTGTCTGACCATTTTGTCAGTGCCTTATGGTTTGGTGAGAGCAGAAGACGGAGAGGAAGAGCAGGAAACCGAGGAACCTATTCCAGATTCCTATTACTACGAGATAGAGTCCAACAAAATTCCGCTCTGGCCCCAGGGTCCGTCTATAGAGTCGGCGTCAGCAGTGGTGATGGATATGGATACAGGCACTTTTTTGTACAGTAAAAATGCAACGGCGACAATGTATCCGGCCAGCGTTACAAAGATTATGACAACGCTGTTACTGGTTGAAAATTGTGATTTGGATGATGAGATTACATTTTCTGAGATTGTTTATGACCTGGAGGAGGGAAGTTCCCATCTGGGTATTCAGCCTGGAGAAAAGATGAAGCTGCGGGATGCTGCATATGGGATCATGCTAGCTTCAGCTAATGATATTTCAAATGGCGTTGCAGAGTATATGGGAGGAAGTATCAGCGGTTTTGCTGATATGATGAATGCCAGAGCAGAAGAGATCGGATGTGTGAACACACATTTTGCAAATCCACATGGATTGTATCAGGAGGATCATTATACCTGCGCGCATGACATGGCATTGATTGCACAAGCAGCATATCAGAATCCTGTATTTAAAGAGATTGCCACCACAACGGAACATACCATTCCGAAGACAAATCTTGTAGAAGAAGAGCGTTCATTTTTGAATCATCAGAAAATGATGCTGAGGGATGAAGAATATTATCGGGACTATTGTACCGGAGGTAAAACAGGTTTTACCTCACAATGTCTGAATACGTTAGTTACTTTTGCGGAAAAGGATGGGAAAAGCCTTGTTTCGGTTGTATTTCGTGTTAACGGAGCAGGAAAGGCTTACAATGAATCCGCACAAATCCTTGAATACGGACTTGAAAATTTTAATACAAAGAAGTTCGAAGCAGAGGCTTCCAAGCGTACTTTTTATGATATAATGGGTCTTGGATATCTTGGGGAGGCTTCGAAATTCCAATTATCTGCCGGAAAACAGGTTCCTGTATCCGGTTGCAGCGGAAGCATTACGCTTCCGAATACGGCAGCTGAATCAGATGTAACATATGAGGTTATGGCAGAAGATGGTAATCAGAAAACTCTTTCTTATAAATATAACGGTGTTTCAGTAGGAAGTTTTCAGGGCAGCTTCAATACTGCTTTTGTTCCTGCGCAGACGCTTCTTCAAAAGAAAACGGATCTAGTCGAGGAGACGATAGAAGAAGCATCAGGAGCAAATATACAGGTAGAGAGCCTGAATGAGGTATTGAACCAGGCTGCGGGATTTTTCCAGACAGGCTACCGCATGTTTAAAGAGTACACGGAAAAAAATACAATGACAGTAGTAATCAGTGGGATTGTTATACTACTGCTGTTGATTTTATTTATTGTTTTACTGATATTCCGTAGTACCTCAGAATCCAGAATAAAAAGGCGCAGAAGACAGGAAGAGGAAGAAAGGAGAAAACGCGAAGAGGAAATCGAACGAATGACGACTGCGGAAATTGAAGCTGAGCTTCGTGCGGTTATGGAGCAGGAACGCCTGCACAGGGAGCAGGAGGAACTTGCCAGGGCTGAGGCAGAAAGGGCTGCCGAGGAGGCCCGTATTATGGACGAAAAAGCTCATGAGACGGAACGTCTTTTGGATGAGCTTGAAAGGGAACGCCAGGAAAGACTGGCAGAAAAAGATAAGGGATAGTATAAATAGTTAAGGAAGGGACGGATAAAGTATGAACTGGGTTGCGCCAATCAAAGACGATGAAACATTAGAAAAGTTCAAAGCGAAGCTGCGGGAGATGGATGACAAATATTATATTATGTTTGAAATCGGAGTGGGGACCGGTCTTCAGCTTCAGGAGATTTTGAAATTTAAAAATAAAGATATCAGGGGAAAAGACAGCATTGAAGCAAATATCGGGACAAAAAATATCAAGAGAACATTTCTGATTCCCGCTGATTTAAAGGAAATTATCAATCAATATACAGAAGGCAAAGATCCGGATGCATATTTGATTCTTGGACATGCCAGTTCACCGGCAGCACTCTCACGAGAACAGGCATACCGCGCGTTAAAAAGTGCGGGAAAGAGCATGGGGCTTACTTCGATCGGCGCGCAGACGATGAGAAAGACCTTTGCATGGCGCTACTACAAGTCCACAGGAGATATTTATTATTTGCAGAATCTTCTTAATCATGCTTCTCCTTCCATCACGTACCGTTATATTGGTGAGAAGCCAAATGTGGAGGTTTATCTCCGCAAAATGACACCGGAGGAGAATGAGCGGAGCCGTTATATCCTTTACAAAAACGGAAATGGCAAAAAGCGAATTGAAGAGCTGAAAAAAGTTCTGGATGATATCAGTAAAGAGATGGATAATCCGCTGAATAACGACGCTTACTTTGGTAAGGTGGAGTGTCTGTTAAAGGAAATGGAAGAGCTCGTAGCAAATTTTAAACGAACAAAATAAAAAAATAACAGATCAGAAAAACAAAACGAAAAGTGTGGGTGCTGTTTTTCTGATCTGTTTTTATTATGCAACGAACTACAACAGATGGAAAGATAACAAGTTAAATTTGCTTATGAAGTTTTTTCTTTACTTTCTGGATTTTTCTCTTTTCCCGAATGGCAAAAGCATCTTCCTCAGAAATTAATTTTGTTGTTTTGATCGCGTAATATTTTTCATCTTTATTTTGACGCATCCGGATTTTGCTTTTCAGATATCCGTGAACCGGACAAAAGGCCAGAGCACAGTAATTATTACTGCCGATCGGAAACCATCGCATTTTTTTTGGAACATTTTTCTGGCAAAGATAGCAGGTGGTAGCCGATACAATACGATCCTTCATGGCCTGAGATTTCGATTCAAAAGGTTTCGACACATATTTCACATACGTACTGTAGGTAAGATGGATTTCCTGACGCCGTCTTGCTGGAGTACGATAATAATCGACCGAAGAGTTCTCTGCAATCTGTTTAGGAGTAAGATGCTGCATAATGAGCGACGTATAAAGGGCATCACTCAGGGCACTGTGAAAAGCAATGTCTTTTGGAAACTTCAAAAAGTCAATGGCGTATTCCAGTGAGCGTCTTGTTTTCCGGTCTTCATAAACGATACTGAATATTTTCTGTATATCGTAATAAAGAAAAGGAAAAGGAAACGGCGAAGGAATCTTATGATAAGCCAAATTTCTCTGCAATTCCATTAAATCAGCAGGGCCCCAGGTACAAAAGGCAGGCTGATCTCCGCACCAGGCAAGAAAGTCTGTGATAATTTCCGGAAAATATCTGGCTGATTCAAAATCAATAGAGCGCAAAGAGACAATCTCTTTTGTACGGAAATGTAATTTTTTGTATACCTGTGGTTTTACAATTTCACGGAACTGATCAGTTTCCTGTAAAGCATCGTTTAATTTTACAGCGCCAATTTCTATAATTTCAAAAGGAAGATTTGTTATTTCATTTGATTTCCCAGTAGGACACTGATTCCATTCCAGATCCAGGACAATATAATTCATGTCAGATTCCTCCTTTCTTTTTACCTGAGATGTTTTGTTTGCGTATCATATTCAGTATCATCAGAGGCAGAGTATAGTATACCGAATGATCGAATAAAAAACAAGCCTTCGTCAAGATGTACAGGAAAAACTGAAATTTTCGTCATTGTGACAGGAATTGAATATTTGGTTTACTTTCATACACAGAACTGCCAAGGAATTTAAAAAAAGTTTGTACAGTTGTGGTATAGCCGGAAAAGAAAAATTCAGCTATACTCATGTCATCACTTGAATGGAGTAGTTCTAGCGAAACATTTCAGAAACGACAATAGCAGTATTGCATTTCAAAGTAAGAATTACAATCAGAAATTACAGTCAGGAGGATTTTATCATGGCAAGTTTATCACTGTCTCATATTAATAAGACATACCCAAACGGCTTTGAAGCAGTAAAGGATTTCAATCTTGAAATCGCAGATAAAGAATTTATTATTTTTGTAGGACCGTCCGGATGTGGAAAATCTACAACACTTCGTATGATTGCAGGTCTGGAAGAAATTACAAATGGTACACTGAAGATCGGCGACAGAGTAGTAAACGATGTAGAGCCGAAAGACAGAGATATTGCGATGGTATTCCAGAGCTACGCACTGTATCCGCATATGACTGTATACGATAATATGGCATTCAGCCTTAAGCTGAGAAAAGTTCCGAAGGATCAGATTGATAAAATGGTAAGAGAAGCAGCAAAGATTCTTGATCTTGAGAAGTTGCTTGATCGTAAGCCGAAGGCTCTTTCCGGCGGACAGAGACAGCGTGTTGCCATGGGCCGTGCTATCGTGCGTGAGCCGAAGGTATTCCTGATGGACGAACCACTGTCCAATTTGGATGCAAAACTTCGTGTACAGATGAGAACGGAGATTTCTAAGCTGCATCAGAGACTTGGAGCTACGATTATTTACGTAACACATGACCAGACAGAGGCTATGACGCTTGGTACGAGAATTGTTGTTATGAAAGACGGTGTTGTTCAGCAGGTAGATACACCTCAGAACCTTTACAATGCACCGGGCAATCTTTTTGTGGCAGGATTTATCGGTTCCCCGCAGATGAATATGGTAGATGCTGTTGTTGAGGTTCAGGGCAGCGACGCGTATCTGAAAGTGGAAAACACAAAGATTAAACTTCCGCAGACAAAGGCGAAAAAACTGATTGACGGAGGATACAACGGGAAAAATGTTATCATGGGTATCCGTCCGGAGGATCTGCACGATGATGAAGATGCACTTGCAAAAGCTGGTGATTCAACATTGGAAGCAAAGATTGAGGTATATGAGCTTCTTGGTGCCGAAGTATATCTGTATTTCACGGTATCCGGCAGCAATTTCACCGCAAGAGTAAATCCGCGCACAGCTGCAAGAACAGGCGATGTTGTGAAATTTGCACTTGATGTTGATAAGATTCATGTATTTGATAAAGAGACAGAGCTGACAATTACAAACTAGTACAGCGAAAAGCAAATGCGCTGCTCCACGAAAAGGTTATTATTTTGTGGAGCAGTGCTTTTTTGCATTTTTTTTATGGCACTGATTCATTATTGAGGAATGAGAATTTATAAAATTTGTAGTTCACGACGAAAAAATGCACTTGCCGACATAGCACTTGCAGAAGAATATTGGTGAATGTTACTATAATTATGTATAAAAGAATAACCTGATTTAGAAATATTTGCGCAAAATTTCCGAAAAAAATCAAAAGTTATTTACAAAACTATCATTTTTTGTGGAAAGGGGTCAATGCTATGAAAAAACTTGCTGTATTACTCTCAACAGCTATGGCAATAAATGCATTTGCTGTTCCGGTATTTGCAGGAGAAGAATCTGATATTCAGTACAGTGCATCTGATTTTTATTATGTAGAAGCAAACGGAGAGCAGATTCGTTTGAGTAACAAGAGGAAAGAAGGTTTTCTGAAGACAGATAATCTGTATTTTCGGGATTTGGATAAGGATGGAGAATTAGATATTTATGAGGACTGGAGACTTGATCTGGAAACGCGTGTTCAGGATCTTATCTCACAAATGACGGATGAGGAAAAAGCGGGAACGCTGGTATTTTCCTGTATTTTTGGAAGCAATGGCAGTACCGTTACAGATCTGGCGAATGATGTGGAAGAACGATCCAATGTGTCTGTTCATGGAATCCCATATGTAGATGACCCTGAAACCTGCCTGTATTCAACAGATACGGTTGTTGAAGTCAGCGGAACAAAGGTAGTTCCTATGGCATATCAGATCCAGGAAGCGAAAGTAACAACTTTTATCGGAGCCTTGACAGGAAATCCGAAGGATCAGCTTGGCCTGTTTAATTCAATCCAGGGTATTGCAGAGGAATCACGCCTTGGTATTCCGGCTGTATTTTCTGGTGACCGTTCTTACAATACATGGGGCGGCATGATTGATATGCCGCATTATGCGTTTGGCATTGCGCATAATGAGGAGCTTCTTTACAATCTGGTTTCCGAGTATTCAAAGGAATCAGCGGCACTTGGCTATCATCAGGTTTTCCATGGATATGGAAATGAAATCGGAAGTTTTTATGGTGATAATCCAAATTATATTGCAAAAATGTCTGCAATCGAAACAAAAGCTTATCAGGATAACGGATGGAGTGCGCATTCCAAGCATTTTATCGCCCGTGGAGGCCGCAACGCTTATGTAAATGCGAAATCTCCGGCCAATCTGCTTGACAGCTGGATGGTAGGATGGAAGACAGTCGTAGATGCTGGTACACATTATATTATGACAAACAACAATGAAGGCATCACACCGGGCGTACAGGGGTATATGGACAAAGATACATATGATATCCTCCGTAAGGATCTCGGATACAACGGAGTTGTCTGCCTGGACTGGCCGCTGGATATTAACAAGCTTATGGAAATGACAGGTGTTACATCTGACGGTGTGGATATTTCTACCTTATCAGTAGAAGAGCGTTACGCAAT
This sequence comes from bacterium 1XD42-54, assembly GCA_003612585.1. Taxonomy (GTDB): domain Bacteria; phylum Bacillota; class Clostridia; order Lachnospirales; family Lachnospiraceae; genus Choladousia. Next base: position 4,857 of record RAZH01000016.1, on the reverse strand, counting down.
GATTCTGAATGCAGGAGTTGATATGTTCAGCTGCGTTGGACCGGTTCTCGGAGATGATCTCAGCAAATATTCAGAAGATATTAAGTGGCGTGCTTTCCCAGATGTAATTACTGAAGCTGTAAAGGAAGGCCTTGTTACGCAAGAAGATTTGAATGAGCATGTCGCACGTGTACTGAGAAATAAATTCGAACTTGGAATTTTTGAAGATCCATATTCCGACTGGGAAGAGGCAGTTGCTCTGATCGGTTCTGAGGAATATCAGAAAGAGCCGTTTGCAGTATTGAATAATAATGATATTAATCTTGCACGCCGCAGTGAAATTACGGAAATGGAAGAACAGCTGATGGTAGAATCCACTATTTTGCTGAAAAATGAAAATAATATTCTTCCGCTCGCAAATGATACAAAAGTATATGTGGATGGAACAACAGAAGAGATAAAAGAAAGTGATATGCAGGCGCTCGGTCTTTATGGTACCGTTGTTGCTACAATGGAAGAAGCAGATGTATGTGTATTGCATGTAACAATCATTGATGATAATTATTACTATATGGTAGAGGACGCACAGGCAGCAGGCAAACCGATTGTTCTTGTATTTGAGGGTACTGTTGATACGGAGCCAGGGTTGGAAGAGGTAGAAAATTCTGATGCAATTCTGATGCAGACTTACAGTAATACACCGGACCATGGTTCATCTGTAGGAAGTTTTTACCGTTATGCAGCGCCGGAAGTGACAGCATCCATGTTGTTTGGAGAAAAGGAACCTATGGGAAGCACTGTATATGAGACAGCATATGATGCAGATGCTTATACGTTGTCCTGGGGAGAACTGCAGAATGATATTGGAGTAGATGCTCAAACACGTCTGTATATGGCAATGATGGCAAAGAAAAATCCGACAATAGACATGCCGAATAATCTTGGAGACGTTCTTTGGACAACGAATTATGGAATGAGCTACCATAATCCTGCAGCAATCGAACTCAGTTTACTGACAGTACCGCAGACAGTAATAGATGTTGAGGCTACGTCGAAAAGGGGAATCAATTTAGGAAAAGCGGCAGCTATTGCAAATCAGAAAGCCGGTGTTCCATTTGAAATCTGTTTTGTGGCACAGAACAATGGAGGAGACGGTCATGTGACTGTTCAGGTGATGGACGGCGATAAGATTGCGGCTGAGAAGTTTGTAGCTCTTGATCAGGATCAATTCCGTGTGATTACGGTTGCACTAACGTTAGAAGCAGGCGAGCATACGATTACAGTCGGCGATATGAGCGAAACAATTATTGTTGAATAATTCTTTCTTGTTTTATGGGCGCTGCTGGAACAGCAGCGTCTGTTTTTATATCATGAAATTGTACAAACGATACTTTTTAATTTCTTATATAAATAAAAAATAGAAAAGGAATGAGAATTATGAAAAAAGCAATTATAGGGGCAGGACTTTTGATAACATGTTTGGGCATAGTTTCTGTCAGTGCATTTGCAGAAGAGAAAATGGCAACAGCATACCGGGCAGAGAATCCGGTCAGTATAGATGGAACATTGGATGACTGGAATCTGTCTTCACCAATTAAAATTGAAGATGCGTCCCAGATCATTCGTGATGAGGATTTCTGGATGGGAGAGAATGATGTCAGTTGCAGCATTTATGTCATGTGGGATGAAGAAAAACTATATCTGGCAGCAGAGGTAAAAGAGGCATCTCCCTTTGGCGCTGTAGGTCTGCTTGAGCATAATATGGAGGATAACTTTAAAGTTTATATTTCAACAAATCCGGATGCAGATCCGAACCGGACAGAATATGATACAAATGATTTTTTAGTTTACCTGATGATGGACAATCAAAATTGGTATACAGCATTTGATCGTTCAATGATTGACCGGTCAAAGCTGGGGCGATTTACCTCTCAGGGAATGGAAGACAGTCTCCAGGTTTTAGAGGGATATGAAAAAGGCTATACTATGACAGGAGATGGATTTCTTCTGGAACTGGCAATTCCATGGTCAAACTTTTCTAATGAGTATATGGAAACATACTTGCCTATTGCTGGTGACACAGTAAATTTTGATATTTGTATCACAGATAATGATTATCCATTCCCGAATACACAGGGCAGCGTACAGATGAGTTGGTGTGGGACAAGAGAAATTGATAAGAATCCGAGTCTGTGGGGACGCTTGCGTTTTGAGTAAAACATATTCTGAAACAGTGCAGCAGGTTTTATTTGTTGCACTGTTTGTGATATAATTAAATACTGTAAATAGTATGGCAAATGTTACGAGGGTAATATTATGGAAGCAACAGTACGGATTATTGTCTGTGACGATGAGATAACTGCGGTACAGAGAGTAGTAAAAGAATTAAAGCATTTTTTCCATAATGCAAATATAGAAACAGTTTTTTTTTCCTGTACATATGCTTTTCAGATATTTGAAATCATGGACAAGCAGGAAATTACCGTATTTTTTTGGATATTGATATGCCGGAAAGAAACGGGATTGACTTGGCGGAGGAAATAAAGAAAAAAAGTCCGGAAGCATTATTGATTTTTGTTTCCGGCAGAGAGGAGTTCGTATTTGAAAGTTTTCGCGTTCATCCTTTTTCATTTGTAAGGAAAATGTTTTTAGAAAGTGATCTTTGCAAAGTGGTGCGTGAAATAAAAGAAGTGATCAGAGAAAGAGAAAAGTACAGGCGGATTATTATAACGGATGAGACGGGATATGAATTTGTAACAGACGTAAATAAAGTACTATATCTGGAAGCAAAAGATAAATATGTTCAGGTGTTTACGGAAAATGGAGAAAGATTAATCAGGAGTTCTTTGAAAGAACAGCAAAAGAAATTAGAACAGATTAATTTTCGGCGATGTCATAAGTCTTTTCTGGTTAATATGAGGAAAGTATATGCGGTACGATGCGATAGGGTAATTTTGGTGAACAGAAAAGAACTTCCGCTCGGCAGAGGAAAAGCGACTGAGCTGAAACGGGAACTTTCAAGATATCTTCTGGAATGAGAGGTATTTATGAGTGAATTATTAAGACATCAGGATATCGGTTTTATTCTTATAAATATACTGGGGCAGTTTCTGGAAAGTTTTTTATTCATGTATTTTATTCACTCTATGTTCAGCCCTAAAAGGTATGATTTTGAAAGACTTTGGCTTCCGGGTACGGCAGTGATGTTATTATCAGCTATTGTTTGTGATGCGGTGACAGATAATAATATATATGCTTGGATGGGAAGTGTCGTCCTTGTGCCTTTTATTTATACTATTGTATTTTGCAAAGGAGATTTGAAAATAAAATTTGTCCTGATTATTTTATTTTCTGCGGTTTTATTTGCTCTTGAAAATTTATCTGTAACACTTTGCCATGCGTATATCGGGATAAGAGAAGCGTGTTATACGGAACTGTTGCTCGTTTATATTTTTCGAAGACTTTTTATGAAGATATGTCTTTTAATAGCTCTGAAAATGTTGCTTCAGCACAGGGTGAAAGCGAGTGAATATCTGCAGGGAAAATCCTGGTATTTTCTTGGTATTATTTCTGTACTGGAAATATGGATGATTTTTTGTTTTGACAGAAAACATCAGGCATTTAATATAGAAATTGCGCTGGATGCCTTTTGTGTTGCTGTTCCGCTGCTTCTTTACTATGCGTTAAATTTGATGGAAGATAATATTGAAAAGACCAACATTGCCGTGCTGCAAAGAAATTTTATTGATATGCAAAAAGAGTATGTCGGTCAGATTCTTGACGTGGATCACTCTTTAAAAGAATTTAAACATGATTATAAAGCGCATCTTTTTTGTATTGATGCGCTTATACAGGAGAAGGATTACACTTCTTTACAAAACTATTTGAGCGAGCTCCATAAGATCCAGCAAAAGTTGGATTATGGCAAAACATATATGGAAGACCATATTTTAAATGTAATACTGAATATAAAAAGAACAAAAGCAATAAAAAGTAATATTGCATTTGATATTTGGATAGGCACATGCAGTTTAAAAGAAATTTCATCGTATGATCTGGGCGTAATTTTAATGAATCTGTGTGACAATGCAATTGAAGCAGCTGAAAAAGCGCAGGAAAAATGGGTAAAACTGGAACTTGAAAATCGGAGAGGTTATATAAAAATTATTATCCGTAACAGTACATATGCAAATATTCTGCAAAACAATCCAGATTTGCTGACCGATAAAGAAGATGGAGATTTCCATGGATATGGAATGAAGATTATTCAAAATATTGTAGAACAGTATCAGGGAGTGATGAAACTAAATGGAGGAGAAAATTGGTTTGAGAGCAGAATATTGCTTTTAAATGATGGAAATGAAGCAGATAAATCTGTTAATATTTAAAGCTATTTTAAATTAAATAATCTTAGATTCCTTTATTCTGAGACGGAAATAGAATAGAAATCAAAGAGATAATTTTGTCTTATAAGGGCTTAGAACGTAAAATTAAAAGTTGATATAGACGAAGAGGGAATAGGTTTAGTATCGTTTGAATTGAGCTTGCACAATATATAGAGTACATGAAAAAACAGGAAAATAAAACAAGAAATATATAAATAATTATTGACAAAACAATACTTCATAGATATAATAATAAATGCGCTATGAGTGCTGACTTAAATTAATTATGGAGAAATACTCAAGAGGCTGAAGAGGCGCCCCTGCTAAGGGTGTAGGTCGTTAACGCGGCGCGAGGGTTCAAATCCCTCTTTCTCCGTTTTATTCTGAAGAGAATAAAAAGTTAAAAAAGGTCAAAAAAAGTTAAAAAAAGTTGTTGACAAACCGAAAAAGACATGATATGATATCAGAGTTGCTCCGGTAGAGAGACAACAGA
>RAZH01000015.1 GCA_003612585.1 bacterium 1XD42-54 | reverse complement strand
TAGATCAACTGCTCGAAAAAAAATTTTTAAACATTTTTCAATTTACCTATTGACATTTCTTAGCTGGACTTAGTTCTTTTCATTCAGTATACATGCTTTTCTTTTCTGCGTAAAGATACCTTTTTCCCTTCTTTTCTGCCAAAATCTATGTAATACAAAGGACAAAGCCCGAAAATTGGCTTTGTCCTTGCATAAATAAATCACATATTTCCCACAATCCTTTTATTGGATATCTGTCACCTCATAGTCCTGCTCCTCTACCGCTTTCTTCAGCACAGCAGGATCTACCTCTGCATTGAGCTTTACGACGGCTGTTCCGCTTTCATGGCTCACAATCGCCTCTTCTACCTGCGGCAGAGCTTCCAGAGTCTTCTTTACACGTGCCTCGCAGTGTCCGCACATCATCCCATTGATTTTCATTGTTTTTTCCATTTTTTTCGTCTCCTTTTCTTTATGATGTTTTATTTTTTTATCTCTCGATGTCTGATACATCGAAAACAGATTTAAACGTAGCGCATTTACCACAACACAAAAGCTTGACAAACTCATGGCCGCGGCGCCAAACATCGGATTCAGTTTCCAGCCAAAGATTGGATACCACAGTCCTGCTGCAAGCGGAATCCCAATGATATTGTAGAAAAATGCCCAAAACAGGTTCTCATGAATATTTCTCAGTGTCGCCCTGCTCAGACGGATTGCGGCTGCTACATCGAGAAGTCTGCTTTTCATCAGAACCACATCCGCCGCATCAATCGCAATATCCGCACCGGCGCCAATGGCGATTCCGATATCTGCACGTGTCAGGGCCGGCGCATCATTGATTCCGTCTCCCACCATTGCGACCTTTCCATGATGCTTCAGATTTCGAATCACGCTTTCTTTACCGTCTGGCAAAACTCCTGCAATCACCTCATCCACGCCAGCCTGCGCACCGATAGCTTTTGCGGTCCGCTCATTGTCGCCTGTCAGCATCACCACCCGGATTCCCATATTCTGCAACTGCTTTACGGCCTCCGGACTGTCTTCCTTTATAACATCTGCCACTGCGATCACGCCGATAAGCTTCCCATCCTGTGCAAAAAACAATGGCGTCTTTCCTTCTGCCGCAAACTGCTCTGCCGCACGCTGCTCACGCTCCGGCACCTCCGCTTTCGTGCGAATGAAGGTCAGATTGCCTCCTGCAAGCAAACGTCCGTCACTGTTTCCGGTAAGTCCGTTTCCTGGCACTGCCTCAAAATCCCGCAGCTCTCTGGCCGGAAGTTTTTGTTCTTTTGCCCGCTCCACAATCGCGCGGGCCAGAGGGTGTTCACTCTTTTGTTCCAATGCGAATGCCTGAATGAGCAGTTCCTCCTGCGTCACACCGTCTGATGGAAGCAAGTCTGTAATCCGCGGTTCTCCGCTTGTAATCGTTCCCGTTTTATCCAGCGCTATCACTTCAATTTTGCCTGTCTCCTCCAGTGATACGGCTGTTTTAAACAGAATACCGCTTTTGGCTCCCATCCCATTTCCCACCATGATGGCCACGGGTGTCGCCAGCCCAAGCGCACACGGACAGCTGATCACAAGAACTGAAATGCTTCTCGCAAGTGCAAAACCAATGCCCTCTCCCGCAACCAGCCAGACTACAAGCGTCACTAGTGCGATGGCAATCACAATTGGAACGAACACACCAGATACCCGGTCCGCCACCTTGGCAATTGGCGCCTTCGTCGCCGCCGCATCGCTGACCATTCGGATAATCTGGGACAGGGTCGTATCTTCCCCGACTCTTGTCGCCTCACAGGTCAGAAATCCTGATTGATTTAAGGTTGCGGCCGACACGCCGTCTCCCGGCGCCTTATCCACTGGAATACTCTCTCCTGTCAGCGCCGATTCGTTGACCGCACTGCTTCCCTCCACGACAATACCGTCCACCGGAATATTTTCGCCCGGCCGAACCACAAAGCGGTCGCCGATCCGTACTTGCTCAATGCCAACCTCCACTTCCTGTCCATTTCGCAGCAGCGTGGCAGTTTTCGGTGCAAGCTTCATCAATCCCTTCAATGCATCTGTGGTTCTGCCTTTTGAACGTGCTTCCAGCATCTTACCAACCGTAATCAACGTGAGAATCATTGCTGCTGATTCAAAATAAAACTCATGCATGTAACTCATAACGGTCTGCATATCTCCGTGCATCTGCGCATCTGTCATCGCAAACAGTGCGTACGTGCTGTATACAAAAGATGCGGCAGAACCGAGGGCTACCAGGGTATCCATATTCGGCGCCCGGTGAATCAGGCCTTTCAAACCATTGATAAAAAACTTCTGATTGATCACCATGATCGCTGCTGCAAACAAAAGCTGAATCAGCCCCATGGCTACATGATTTTCCGAAAGAACAGCCGGAAGCGGCCAGTTCCACATCATATGCCCCATGGACACATACATCATCGGAATGAGCAGACTCAGCGATGCAATCAAGCGCCGTTTCATCGCAGGCGTCTCGCGGTCTTTCAACATATCCTCATACTCTGCAACCGTATTTACCCCAGAGTTCCCCTCTGCGCCTTTACTTCCCTTTAGAACTGCACCATATCCGGCCGCTTCCACAGCCCGAACGATTTCTTCCATATTTGCAGTTCCTTCTACGCCCATAGAATTAGTCAAAAGACTCACGGAACAGCTCTCTACACCAGGAACACTGGAAACTGCTTTTTCCACTCTGGAACTGCACGCTGCACAGCTCATACCAGTCACTGTATATTGTTCCATCCTCTCTCCTCCCTTCCCATACCCCATCCAGGTATCTTACATTTAACATTATATACCCCTTATGGGTATTTTGCAACCCTTTCTTTTAGTATCTCCGTTAAAATCTTGTCATATCCTCAAAAAGACAGAATATAAGCGGAACAAAAATTGCAACAAAAAGGGACCTTCCAGATCCCTTTCTTCATACTTGCTGTTTATCTAAAATTCTCCGCATCCTCCGATTCGCGTCCTGCAAATCTTCCCGCCATGTAGCGCTCCCTTTGTACCAAAATTCTGCTACATATCTTCGAACACCCATCTCCCACATTTTTGCAATCGCCTGTTCAAAGTCCACATGCCCTTCTCCATACGGAACCTCCCGGTACCTGCCTGGGACTGTCTCTTTTAAATGCATTGAAGTAATACTGCCTCTGCCAAGCTCCCAATCCTCCAGGATATCCGTCTGGTACACCGCTGCCGCATTTGTAAGGTTCCCGATATGCGGATATACCTTCAAGTAACTTGAACTCCCGCCTTTTCTGCAATCCTGGCGGCTTCTTTCAGATGGTTGACGTTGCCAAGGGAATATTTTGTCAGCGTGCTCACGCACATGGAACGCACCGGAAGACCGGTCTCGTACATGGCGCTGATTAGCTGTAGCCATTCCTCTTTTGTCATGACAAGACGGCGGATTTTTTCTTCTGTTTCGTCGATGCTCAGCTCTATGAAGTCATAGCCGGCCTGTTTTGCGCTTTGCAGTTTTTCTTTCCAGGGAAGCTGCAGGGGCATGGCTTTTTCATACAGGCCCAGGGCGTAGGGGCGGTCTGGCATTTTTGGGGGCTCCTTTCTTGTTTTAGGATGTCAGCTATTTTATCAAACTTTTCAAGAAATATACCGGTGTAACGCCCAATCAGTTTAATGTCTGAATTTAAAAATAAACCAAACAAAAAATGTAAATTTCAAAACCGTTCCTTCTTTTTAAGGTTATTTTTCCATACACCAGCCAGATCATGCGCTTCGTTTTTCAAAGCACGGCTGCCGGAAAGATGGAACCATCACTCACCTGCCGTTATATCTGGCATGAAAACCAAAAGAGCTGTTATAGCAAAATGCTCAGCCCCATGTCAAGGACACATGGAGCTGAGCATCTCTGATGATGTAAGATCATAATACATACGTTAATCCGGATAGGGAGAAAATCCTAACATCAAGGAATTCTCCAAAGAGGGGGTTATGACTGGATATCAAACATGGACATCAGTTTTCTAAAAGTATCTTGTCCATCCAGACAAGTGTCTGTCAGATAGCCTTTCTCCCGTTCCCATTCAGAGAGCCCTCGGTAATAATACATTTTTTTGGCATCCTCAATGATAAACGGAATAAGCCCGAATCGCAGGCACTCTTTTAAAGCGATCAGCCTGCCGACTCTTCCGTTGCCATCCTGGAATGGATGAATGCGTTCAAACGCGTAATGGAAGCGAATGATGTCGTTAATGGTGACAGCAGTTTTGGCTTCATATTCGGAAAGCAGAACTTTCATGCATGGAGCAACCTCTTTCGGCTTTACAGTTTCACGGCCGCCGACCATATTGGCTCTTTTCTTGTAATCACCAACGGCAAACCATGCAAGCGTGGAATCCTTTGTGCTTTGCTTCAAAATGCGGTGCAGTTCTTTGATGATATCCTCGGTAAGCGGTTTTTCTGCCATATCGATACAAAAGTCAATGGCCCGAAAATGATTGACAGTTTCGATAATGTCATCAACAGGGATACCTTCTCCGATGTCTATTGTGTTTGTTTCAAAAATCAGCCTGGTCTGATCTTCACTGAGTTTACTGCCCTCTATGTGATTGGAGTTATAGGTCATCCGTACTTGAAGTTCATGGTACAGACCTCCGGGCATACGGATGTTTTTTTCATCTCTGAGCGTTTGAAGCAAACTGTTATCCGAAATGGTCTGGCATAGTTCATCTACAGAACAACCGAAAAAAACAGCCATTTTTTCAAGAACATAATCGGCGATTTTCTCTCTCCGGCGGATTTTTGCCACGGTGCGGGAGGATATACCAAGCTCCTTAGCCAATGCAGTTTTCGTCAGACCTTTTTCATTCAGTTTTTGCAGCAGACCGGAATATGAAATCATAGTATTCACCTTCTTCCTTTACTTATTATATCCTAAAAAGCCAAAAAGTAAAGGTTTCTTTGTAAAAAAGTAAAGGGACAGACAGTATATCTACCGCTGGAATCAGCGTTATGACGGTTCTATTAAATCCCTGCGCGATCGTTCCCGAGGACCGCACCAGGTCGTCTGCAAGTTTCACTGCTCCGCGCAGGATTTCTATGCCTCTTGCGCAGTAAGCCGGGTTGTCGTTGCCAAGGGAATATTTTGTCAGCGTGCTCACGCACATGGAACGTACCGGAAGACCGGTCTCGTACATGGCGCTGATTAGCCGCAGCCGTTCCTCTTTTGTCATGACAAGACGGCGGATTTTTTCTTCTGCTTCGTCGATGCTCAGCTCTATGTAGTCATAGCCGGCCTGTTTTGCGCTTTGCAGTTTTTCTTTCCAGGGAAGCTGCGGGGGCATGGCTTTTTCATACAGGCCCAGGGCGTAGGGGCGGTCTGTATAGTCAGCAACAGACTCACCGTTCATCCGGAAACGAATGTAGTCTTTAACGGAAAAAATGTACTGTGTCCGCTCCAGCACTTCCGGCTCGTTTTCGAGAAGCCATGCAAGCAGGCTGACCGGCTGTGACGGGAGAATCTCCTGAAAGGTCTTTTCAAAACATGTTCTGATTGATACAATCCTTCATCATATACACGAAAATTACCAGAATACGATTACGCTGAACGATATCTCGCAAAAGGTATACCGTCCCCTTGCTTATTGCAGTTCTCTGATTACAAGTGAAACCGGAAAAAATTTTGTCGATATCCTGAATGAAATCCGTATTCAGAAAGCCATTGAATTGCTGAAAGACCCGAAAAAGAAAATTTCTGAGATCGCATATGCAGTAGGCTTCCGTAAAACACTGTGCATCCTTTGCTCCATGTATAGAGTCGTGCGTTTCCCCGATTTCTCTGAGCCGTTACACCTAAAAGGAGAGGCTGCATCCTGTTTATAGAATACAGTCTCTCCTTTTCCATTTGTTTTTTCTGTTTCTTTTATACTTCCAGACTTTTCCTTACAATCTCCAAAACGCCCACAGATTTTTAATCTGTCCTGCAAGCACTTCATAATCCCACAGCTGATTGCTGCGCACAATGCTGTTCGGATCATTCACACGGATTTTTCCATCTTCGATACCTGTCAATACGATAAAATGACCACCTGTCGTAAAATCACCCGGCCTCATACTGCATGCAATCGGCGTTCCACTTTCAAGTGTTGAAAAAACAGACTCTTCTGAAAGCGAAATGGTCTCCCCGTACACACCAAAATGCTGGCAGCCCCAGGTCATCAAATCCCAGCTTGTCCCAATCCCCGAAACATAATAGCCTTCTGCCTGTGCGTACTGTGCAATTTCATACGGTGTATTGGAAGCATCCCCGGTAAGTCCGGCCACAATCATCGCAAGCGCTGTCGGAGCACAGCCGCTTACCGCCAGTGTATTCTCGCCGTCACCGTAATATCCATATCCCCAGCGCTCATCCCACTGAAGAAGCAGAGGAAATACTCCCTCTTCTGCCTCACCGATTGTATCCGCATATACCTGGCCCTTTTTCTCCGGATATCCGAGCACAAAATCCAGCATATCTATATTGCGGGACAACAACGCCAGCATATCTTCCGGATAGCTGTCATAATGATCTACAATCTCCTGCATCCGTTCATCCTGTAAAACCATCTTTTCCAGCTTCTCATAAATGGTCAGATCAACATCCTGTATCCGTTCTGATTCTGTCAGAGGCGCCGTCTCAGACTGCGTAGTGGGTTCTGTTTCAGTTACCGCTTCTGTTTCGGTTATCGCTACCTCCACAGCTTCCGTCTCTGTTTCTGTGTTGTTTTCAGTCGGTAGCTCTGTCTCTGTTTCTATGACTTCAACAATATCAACTGAAATCTCTGTCTCAAGTTCTACTTCTGTTTTTGTTTCCGTTTCGATTTCTATCTCGGTATCTGTTTGCGCCTCGGTTTCTATTTCTATTTCAGTTTCTGTTTCTGTTTGCATTTCTGTTTCCGTTTCTGTTTGCATCTCGGCTTCCGTTTCTGTCTCCGTTTCCGTTTGCATTTCTGTTTCGGTTTCTGTCTCCGTTTCTGTTTGCATCTCAGTTTCCGTTTCTGTATGCGTCTCTATTTCCGTTTGCATCTCAGTTTCCGTTTCTACTTCTGTCTCCGCGTCTTTCAGAGCAACTGTCATTTCTCCCACTGCTTTTTCTGCCGCAAAGGCACAAATAAGTCCAAGCATCCGACTTGCCGCGCGCTCTGGCGCTTCCTCCAAAGCAATCTCTATATCTGCCGCTTCCGTCTCCTCCGGAACGACTATAATCTCACTGATAATGTCAATTCCGTCTTCCTCAGAATACATCACTGTGCCTGAGCCGATTTCTTCGATCTCTACAATGTTGATCTCCCCATCCAGGTCTGCCTCGATGGTATAGCTGTTGATTCCAAATGTACACAGGGCAGCAAGCATTCCTCCAACAAGCGTTGATTTTTTCACGGTACTCTCCTCCTTTTACATCCTTTTATTTTACATGCCCTATCACAAATCGTCCAGTATATTTTTCGGTTCGACGACAATTTTTTGCAGCAAATCGACTATTCTGCCTTTACAACACCACAACAGCGGGAAGACAATCATTTTCTGCTGCTCTCACAAGCGCTGCGCTGTACTCCTCTGTATCCGCTTTCAGATATTCAGCAAGTTCCTGCTGCCCTTCCCACATTTTGCATACGAGCGCATCAACTGCTTGATTCAAAATCCCCTTCAGTTCTTCTTTGGAATACCCCTGAACAATTTCCCGCAAAACGGTATACCGATCTTCCGTTTTTCCACACTTCCCAAATCTAAGTAAGATCGTTCCAAGCAAATGCCGCAGGAAAACACTGCATATATTGTAAAACTGCCTCCGATAGTTCTTTTGAAACATTCCAAGCACACGACAAACTTTCTCTTCTTCAAATGCGCCAAGAAAAACCTGTTCTAGTTGAATATACGAAATGTATCGTTCAATCACATCGATCTCCGTCAATTGGTGCAAGGGAAGCAACACCGGATAATCCATTGTTATGATCGTTTCCTGCGGAGCAAACCGCCCATCATACGTACGAAAAAATCCAGGAAGTGCCTTACAAACCGTATCATAATAATTCTCGTTGCCATACGAACAAAATCCTGAAAGCATCTCATTATATTGCTTTAAACACAGTCGCGCTTTTTCTTTTACAAGCTCATAGCCCCGCTGGTACGACTCTTTCGCAAAAAGCTTTCTTCCACCGGCAAGCGCTGCGCTTTGCCTGCAACCTTCCTCAATGCAGTACAACACAGCCTGCATCAGATGCTCAGCCCGGCCTTCCTTTTTGCAATAGTCTCGATATCCAGAGCGAATCGCCTCTGCAAAAACCGCGAGGCACGTCCCCTTAAGATAATCCGGATCGCCAAAACATACTGTATCAAACTGCTCCTTCATAAATTCCAGCAGCTCATCATCTGTCAGATTATCCATACATTCATTTTTAAAAAGATAAAAAATCTCCTGTAAGCGAATGATGGTCTCCACATACGTTTCCTGAAACAGATATGGCGAATCGCAAAAACGGAAAATCAGCCGTAATATCCTGGCTGTACTTTTCTTCGAGATATATAACAGTCCGTTCAACATGTAGATTTCTCGCCTGTTCCTTCTCTGAAACCAATGCTGTCTTTTCCAGACTTTCATGGAAGCTTTGCCGAAGTTGTTCCTCTGTCTCTGGATTTAATAAAGTTTTCCAGTCAAGAATACGGTCATCTTCCGCCTTAACCTTCGCCGCCTCTTCCGGAACATTTTCCAGCGTAAAGCTTCGCACGGTCTGACCAAAATCAGCAACATACGTATCGGCTGTAATGACCATATCTGCGTTTTTTGCATTTGCAGTCACACCACAAAGTCCCATTGCAAGAATCCCCAAAGATACTGCTGCCACATTTCTCTTTTTCATACACCATTCCTCCGTTCTCTTTTTTCAATTGCGCCACTTAAAATACACGTTACAGAAATATACTGATTTTTCCCGTAACTACCGGTACCTCCAGCTTACCAAAAAGAGAGGACAGAGACCATTCAACAATTTTAAGATGTATGTAATCATTTTTGATAAGTGCTTATACTATCTTGATATCATGGAACAAATTTGTCCTCGCCTAATATGATCTTAAGTCGTTTCTATCCTGCGGCTGTTTCATGTTCTTTCTTCCCCTTTTTCTTCTTCAAACAGCCGGCTCAGCATATATTCCCGGTTGTTCAGAAACATTTCCATCACCTGATAACTGCTTGTATCCTCGTATGCAATTGAATGAACCTTACCTTCATCAAACGATAAAAGCTCAGCCCCCGGAATTCCCAGCAAAATGGGCGAATGACTTGCGATAATAAACTGCGCCCCTTGTTTGACAAGCCGATGGATATCAAGAATCAAACTCAGCTGTCGCTGCGGAGACAGGGCCGCTTCCGGCTCATCCAGCAGATACAGCCCATCCGGCCGGAAATGTTTCTGAGCAATCGCCTGAAAGCTCTCGCCATGCGATTTCAAATGCAGCTCTTCCGACACAACTCCTGCAAACGGGTCCCTCGCATATTCCTCCTCCTTTGTGGCCACATTGTAGAAGCTCTCAGCCCGTAGAAAATACCCCCATCGGTTTCTACGGTACCCCTTTCCAATCGTAACCGCATTGCAAAGCTCTGAATGAGAATCATACGTTGAAAAATTGTAATTTTTTGTCCCGCCCTCAGGATTGAAGCCATACGCTACCGCAATCGCCTCAAGAAGCGTTGACTTTCCGCTACCATTTTCTCCCACAAAACAAGTAACCGGACACTCCAACACCAGCTCTTCCAGTCCGCACAGTGCATGGATACCCCGAAGATAACTCGTTGGCGCAATACGGTTCCAATCTATACCGATCTTTTGTATAAATAAAGGATTCATGATATCGCCCTTTCTCCCGAAACTTTTAAAATAATTTTTTAAGCACGCCCATCTTGCTGCCTTATTTTTAACGTAAAATAAGGCTATCTATGACAGCTAAATTTTATCACAGAAGGCCTTATTTCTCATCCATCTTTTTATTTTTATAAGGAAATTTCAGACAGTTACTTTCTCCAGAAAGAAGTACAGTTCCTTTTGTCCGCCTGATTGTATTGAATGATTTGTTCCAGGAGTGAGAAATCAACTTCATCATCCCAGCGAATACGGAAGATATTAGAGCCCTGACTATACCCCAACGCTGCAATCTCAGCGGAAAACTTCTTTATTGCCGCCTGCTCAGGAGCAACAGAAAAATGCTGCTTTGACGCACTAAAACCAATGATAAAGGTACCATGTTCCGTAAACATGGGCTGGTTCCAGGCGATTTTAGGCTCCATTTGAGGGAACCTGGTTTTTATCCATTCTAAGACCTTCTGCATTTGTGTGCGATGCGCTTCATTTTCGATTGTGCGCAGATATGGTTCAAAGACTTCCATCGTCCGTTTTGCTCCCTGTTCTTTTTATATTATTGTAGTTGTTTCCACAAAATATAAAAATTATCCTATCTTTTGTTCTTCGACTTGCAATGTACAGCCCATCTCATGCCATTCCTCACCGCCCCAGGTAGAATTGGCAATTCCCTGATCCATAAAACCAAATTTCTCATACATCTTTACTTTTTCCTTCAGACAAGTAAGAAGAACCGTATGTCGGCCTTTTTCGCGCTCTCTTTGCAAATATTGGAATACCAGTGATCTGCCAAGTCCCTGTCTGCGATACTCGGGCAATACATCCAGCCCAAGCAGCATAATATTCTTCCCATCAGAATTATATAAGCTGGCATCTGTAAAAAACGCATCTCTGAAAACAGACTCATCGGTAGCTAGTCCATTTAAAAACCCGGCTATCTTTCCCGTCTTTTTATCGACTGCCACCAAAAATAATTCCGGCGCCGTTGAAATTCTGTCTTTCATATTTTGCTCTGAACATGCTTCATGAGGAGGAAAACAAATCTGTTCTATAATGATTGCCTGCCCTGCTTCCTCCTGTTTTATATTTCTGAATTCAAATTTTTCTAAAATAGCTTTGTCAGCAATATTTTCTGATTTTTCGTACATAATGATAGCACCCTTCATACTTTATGTATTCTTGTCGCAAATAAAAAGAATACCGTTGCCTTGGAAACAATCCCCCTGCTTTCCCTTAGCATTTTTCTTGCATTATCCCCTCCCGCAAGCCATTATGGTTTTGGATAAGGGAAAAGCGAGGCAGACAAAATTGCATGAACTATTATAACACAGGTTATATAAAAATTAAAACCTGATTAAAACGGTTCTTTATTAGGGAGAAAAACAGGTTTCCCAATGTCAATCAACACGCAGAAGTTGTTAACCTTTTTTGTTTTATCCTTCTTGACTTCTGTGAAATATATGTTATCTTTTTTATGACTTATGAAGCTTTAGCTGAAGCATTTGCCGACAAAATAAACTGTCCATAGCAGCCAGTGAAAGGAAAAACAATGATTATAAGACAAGAACAAGCCAGCGATCACAATGCCGTCTATCAAATTATCAAAAGCGCTTTTTCCAATGTCACACATAGCGATGGAAGCGAACCGGAACTTGTTGTTGCTTTGCGCCGCAGCAAAGCCTTTGTACCTGATTTATCACTTGTTGCGATTTGCAATGAAAACATCGTAGGCCATATCCTTTTTACGGAAGTAACTGTAAACGGGAAAACTGAGCTCGCACTCGCTCCCCTGTCCGTTTTGCCGTCTTATCAACGTCAGGGGATCGGTCTGGCATTGATAGCAGAGGGACATAGAATTGCCCGGGAATCTGGCTATGATTATTCCATTGTCCTTGGCCATCCGAATTATTATCCGAAAGCAGGATATCATCCTGCACGTCTGTATGGAATGAAACCTCCTTTTGAAGTTCCAGATGATAGCTTTATGGCAATTAAGCTGAATCCGGCTGCCGAACCGCTCAATGGCATCGTAAAATATGATCCTGCATTTGGTATATAATTTGTATTTTGATCGTTTCCATTGTGCTGATTTCTCTTATCTTTGTTAACGGCAAAAATGTGAATTTTATGCTAATATTTCTGGAATCACTCTGAAAAATGCTCCATTTGACTTTTGATCATTAATTGTTCATACCTCCACATTCTACCAGCTATGCGCAAGGAATTTGTTTTCAATTTAGCCGATACATCTTTTAATCGGCCTGTCTTTCCTGGATTAGAAAATTTAGAATTTCCCTTTGATATTTTGAATATACTTGTTTTTATATATCATCAGTTGAGGTGGAAACTGTTTTGATTTATTAAAGTTTAACGTATTGTTCTGGGAAACTTTTCACAGTAAATCCAACTAGATTTGGACAGAACCTATTGACTGCTTATAAAAGAAAAAAATATATAGCAGATACTCCTTAAATTACCTGCTATGTAAAATGATCCATATTATTCTGCCTATATGGGCTAATGTTATCATTTTGTTATTGCTGTTGATAACATTTGCTCTGTAACCGCGAATAAAACCACCAACAAACTGGAATTATCTATGAATATACATTCTTGACATATCGGGTCCATTATCGCTCTGAACCATGCACAAAAATTCCCAACCATATCTCTCATAAAATCCTATATGATCCGTGAGTAAATAGATTAGAGCTATATCTTTGGATTTCAAGTCATCTACAACCATATTAAGCAGATGTCCTGCAATTCCTCTGCAATGATATTCCTTTACTATATAAACCGCACCGCCATTTAGTTTTACGGTGATAAGGAAGTATTCAAAACAACTTATTATCAACGCCCGCAAACCCACATAAATCAAGAACAAAATAGCCTCTCCTAATCCAAAAAAGATAATTCTTTCCAAAATCAAAAACAAGATTTCTGAAAAAAAGGCCAATCTACACAAGGCAGCTTGACCTTCCAGGCAAGATTTAAGTCTTCAAAGTTCAAGTACAGCGGGAGCATATCATATAAAGCATTTGCTGCCGGTTTTTCACTTTTATTCTCTGGCATTGGAATATTTTCTGTTTTTTCAGTACCGCAGGCCGCCATTCCAAGCAGCATGCAGAACGACAGAAAAGCTATTATTCATTTTTTCATCAGGAAGCCTCCTTTTCTTTTTCCTGCTTATCTTTTTGAATATTATTTTGTCCATGTACTTTTCTTAACAGCTTTGCGAGATAATGTGCAATAAATATACAAAATCCCATCAATGCAAAATAATCTATATAGAACAGAAAGACAGATTCCCCGTAATCCAAAAACACAAATTCGCTTTTGAGCAGCAAATAAGTCAGAAAATCCCTTCTGATAAATACTGCTATCCCATACAGAGAAATGGCTGTACCAATGAAAAACAGCAAAATAGAGCGTATCTTTGATGATTTTCTTATCCGTATCCTCTTTTGAGCCATACGAATCACCATGTTCCAATGCAGACCGAGATGTACATTCATCAGTAAAAATCCCCAGTAAGAGCCTAAGATATGCAACCGCCTTGCCAACGCCATTCCTCCTTCAATCCGCATAAACGAAAATACATATCTTGACAAAACAATGCTGCTGTATAGTAGGGCAATCATAGAAAACCATGTCAGCATATCCATACCGACCTGAAAAACACGCATCAGTGAATATTTGCCCCGAAATAAATTTTTATGCCATCTCCAATTCAATATATGATGGACGGCAAACAGAACAAATATCCCCGCTCCCGCCCATTCGTGAGCTTCATCTCCCCAGAATTGATAGCCCATCAAGAACAGCAGCGCCACTGTCATAGCAGCATCAACGGCCCCTTTCCGTTTTCTGTTCATATTTCCGCCCACCACCTCTCTTATTTCAAACAACCATAGGAAGTATCATCCACTGCTTCCAGCCATTCGTTAGAAACCTCTGTACCGGAAACCTCAACCGCCAGATGCGAAAACCAGCTATCCGGTGCAGCGCCATGCCAGTGTTTCACTCCAGCCGGGATATTGATGACATCTCCGGGATTTAATTCCTGTGCTTCTTTACCCCATTCCTGATAATAACCGCGCCCGCCTACACAGATTAGAATCTGCCCGCCGCCGGAAGCAGCATGATGGATATGCCAGTTATTCCGGCATCCCGGTTCAAACGTAACATTGAAAATCCCCACCTGTTCAGTGGAAAGCGGCGCAAGATAACTCTGTCCGATGAAATACTGCGCAAAACCGCTGTTCGTTTCTCCAATCGGAAACAGCATATTCCTCTCATAGGTTTCCCTTTCGTCTTCCGTTGGTGATTCCTCTGTCCAGACATTCTTCGCCATCTTAAAAGCCGCCCATGCCTTCGGCCATCCTGCGTAAAATGCTGCATGAGTTAAAATCTCCGCGATTTCCTCTTTTGTAATCCCGTTATTCTTCGCACTCATCAGATGATACTGGAAGGAAGAATCCACCAGCCCCTGTGACATTAAAGATACCACCGTCACAACGGAACGGTCTCTTAGGGAGAGCTTTTCCTCCCTGTTCCACACCTCGCCAAATAATACGTCATCGTTTAGCTGTGCGAATTTTGGGGCAAAATCCCCAAGCTGATCTCTGCCTGCTGTCTGCTTTACCATAATCTTATCCTCCATTTTTTGCTCATGTCTGTACCTGCGTTATATTTTCTGATTTCCGGTAGACCATACATGGCTCTCTTTCGCAGAATCCTGCGTATTTTGCGCCATAACGCCCACCAAATTATGCGGAGCATAGGGTTCCTCCAAATAGGAAAGCTCCTCCGCTGACAATTCCAACTCTACTGCTCTTGCCGCTCCTTCGATATGATGGAGCTTCGTTGCGCCGACTACCGGAGAAGTAACCTTCGTCAAAAGCCATGCGAGGGAAACCTCCGTCATGGAAACACCTTTTTGCCCCGCCAGTTTCGCCACTCTGTCAATAATCACTCCATCCTGCCCTGCAGTAGAATCATATTTAAGCCTTGCATAGCTGTCCTCCTGCAAACGCTTAGAGTTTTCACCGGGAAGCCTTGCAAGCCTGCCTCCCGCCAGTGCGCTGTATGGCGTCATGGCGATATTGTCCTCCCTGCAAAGCTTTGCCATTTCCCGTTCTTCTTCCCTGAAAATCAGATTGTAGTGCCCCTGCACGGATACAAACTTTACAAATCCTTCTTTTTCCGCCAGTGCGTTTGCCTTTGCAAGCTGATAGGCAAAGCAGTTAGAAATACCGATATAGCGGGCTTTACCAGCTCTTACCACGTTATTCAAGCCTTCCATAATGTCATAAAGCGGCGTTTCATAATCCCACATGTGGGAAATATATAAATCCACATAATCCATGCCAAGATTAGCAAGGCTTCGGTTTATCATCCGCTCAATATGCTGTTGTCCAGTAATTCCGGCCCGGATATCATCCTGAGTACGGGGAAGAAATTTTGTTGCCACCACCATATCCTCGCGCTTTACCTGCTCCCAAAGCGCCCGGCCGAAATACTGCTCGCTGGTTCCACTTTGGTAAGCGATTGCCGTATCAAAGAAATTAACGCCCAAATTCAGCCCGCGGCGGATGATCTCACGGGAATGTTCCTCGTCAATCGTCCATGAATGCTGGCCGTTATTTGCATTGCCAAATCCCATACATCCCATACAGATGCGAGAAACTGTCAGATCGGAATTTCCAAGTTTTGTATATTGCATTATGCCACCGCCTACTCTACAAGTCCAAGTCCGCTCAGCCAGTTCGCCACTGCGTCCCCGGCATTTGCCGCCTGAGAGCTTCCCAAAGAAAGCCCGTCCAGAACCTCCGCATCCGGTTCCATGCTTTCGATTGTACGGATGGTATTGGAAAATCCGCTGCCGCCGCTGGTAACAAACGGAACGATTGTCTTACCGGACAGATCGTAATCGTCCAGAAAGCTGTAAAGGATCATTGGCATATCTCCCCACCAGTTCGGAAAGCCAAGATACACCACCTCATAGCTGTCAAAATTCTCAATACTGCCGGAGATTGCAGGCCGCGCCCCATTCCTCTGTTCTTCCTGCGCAATATCCAAAAGCGCGTCATAATCATCTGTATAAGGCTCTGCCGGTACAAGACGGAAAGTATCCGCGCCTGTCTGATTTTGAATTTCCGCAGCAACCGCTTCCGTGTTCCCCGACCATGAGAAATATACAACCACCCCGGTTACCGCCATATCTTCCAGCTCCGTTTCTGACTCCGTGGCCTCCTCTGATGTATCCGCCGGTAGAGTGCTTTCCTCTGTTTCTGATTCGCTTTCTGTTTCTACTACCGGCGCTTTCATTGTACTCGGCTCCGGAATCGTAGATTCCTCCCCATTGTTTCCTGTATTCCCACAGGCTGCCAGTGCAAACGTCAACATACTCGCCATCATAACCGCGAATAATTTTTTCTTCATAATCTACTTCCTCCTTTGTTTGATTCCCGAATCTTGTGACGAAGATAATCCATTCGATCCAACTGCATTTCTCTGAAATGAATTTCATCAAGAGTAGCGCTGCGCCTTTTATTCAACATATGAAGCCTTTGCGCCTCGGTACTTTCTCCTTCCAGTGACAGGCGCATATAGCTTTCTACTTCGTCATTAAGAAAGCCGATGTCATGCAGCGTCATAATCATACTCAGCCGTTCTATATCCTGATCGTCATACTGCCATGCGCCCATGACCTTTTTTACAGCGCCGCATAATCCCCAGCTCTCATACTCACGTAGAATATCAAGGGGAATATTGTAACGTGTGCTTGCTTCATCAATCGTCATTCGTAAGCTCCTTTCCATAGATAATAAAAAATGCAGGCGTCCTCCTTGAACACCTACATTTTAATTTATTTTTTAAGAAACATCTAATACCTACATCAAATCTCTTATAATACCTAAAAAGCATTTTTAAGAAAACTCATAAATTGGGAAGTGGCCACTCCAAGCGTCTGATTCTTTTTCCAGACTAACACCGAACCCGTTTCTAATGTTGGAGCAAGTGGAATAAAGCATAAGTCTTCATAAAAAGCTACACCAAGATCAAAACATAGTGCAATGCCAACCCCACGTTCTACCATAGCCGCAGCATTTAAAATCAAATTATAGGTAGCCGCAATTTGAAGCCCCTCGTAATAATCCCCAAACCAACTGGCCAATTCATTTTTTACCAATTCCCGTTTTACCATGATTAGAGGCACACCTGTTAAATCCTCAGGATTGATAGATTTCTTCGCTGCCAATTCAGAATCTTTCCTTACCAATATACCCCATTTTTCTTTCTGCGGCATACGGATAAATTCATACTTCCCAACATCCACAGGTTCCATAAGAAGTCCTATATCTAAAATCCCTTTTTCAATCCGTTCTTTAATATCATCTGCGATTGCGCTGTGAATACTAAACTGCACAAGGGGATATTTGTGCTGGAATTTTCTGATCTGTTCCGAAAAAAAGAGCATACCTTTCGTTTCCCCACAGCCTATTGCGATTTCACCTGACAGCACATCTTTCTTATGGGAAAGCTCCTGAACCGTCTTATGGGACAATGAAACGATTTCCTGCGCCCGACGCTTTAAGAGCATACCGTCCTCGGTTAGAATAATACTGTGTTTGCTTCTATAAAACAATTTTACCCCTAATTCTTCTTCAAGCTGCATGAGCTGCCGGGAAAGTGTTGGCTGTGTAAGATGTAATAACGCTGCGGCCTTTGTAATATTTTCTTCTCTGGCAACCATCAGAAAGTATTTCAAAACTCTTAATTCCATAATTTTTGCCTCCTTAATTCCCAAAAATATTATAGTAGATTTTATCCTTATTTTCAACATATCATAAAACAAGAAATGCCTTTCAGTAATTTTATCAAATAAGTAATTTGGAGCTTGCTTTCACACCAAAAATGTGTAAGCTGTCACCCACAAGCCAAGCAGCCAGTACAAAATACAATCAAATCGAAAGGCGGAAATGCTTAGCTTCCATGTATGCCAAAGGCATGACAACAAACGATATCGAAAGCCATATGCGGGAATTGTCTGATATCGAGATTTCTGACAGTACCATCAGCAGAATCACAGACAAGATACTCCCTATTGTGAAACAATGGCAGCAAAGACCGCTGGAAGAGATATATGCGGTTGTTTTCATGGACGCTATCCATTATCATGTACGCAACGAAGGCCGGATTGTAAAACGTGCGGTTTATATTGCGATCGGTATTGATATGGAAGGCCGCAAAGATGTGCTCGGTATGTATGTTAGGCAGAATGAAAGTGCAAAATTCTGGCTCTCCATTTTGAACGGACTGAGGAACTGCGGGGTGGAAGATATCCTGATTGCCTGTGTGGATGGGCTGACTGAATTCCTGCAGGCAGAAATCCAGCAGTACATCATCTATCAGATTCGAACACAACAAAGTTTGTTTCCTATAAGGAGATCAGACCCCTGATGGCTGATTTGAAGCGTGTATATGCGGCTCCTATAGAAGAGACCGCGCTGGCGAAACTGGACAGTTTTGATGAGAAATGGAGCAGGAAATATCCTAAAATAACAAAAACGTACGGGAGTCACAGTCTACTAATTCCGCAACATAGGCTTGTGTCCAGCCCTTTTCTTCTCTGGCTCTTTTGAGAGCCGCCCCGAGGCCGTGAAAGTCAAACCTTCTTTCATCTTGGTTCATTCTCATATCACCCTATATCATTCTACATTTCGTGTTAGATTATGAGAATGTAATGAAATTTTACATTAAGTAGTATTTTATTTCGCATCCGTGTAGGCTCTAACTTGTATTATTCGAGGTAGAGAACTATAATATATCCTGTGGAGGTGCGAAATGGACTATATGACATTGAAAGAGGCCGCCGAAAAGTGGGGCGTGACACCTCGTAGGGTAAATTATTATTGCGCTGGAGGGCGTATCCCCGGCGCTGTAAAAATGGCCGGTGTTTGGCTGATCCCTAAAACTGCGGAGAAGCCGATTGATGGGCGGACAAGACAAGGGAAGGAGTTGCGCCATGAATAAAATTTTGATTATAGATGATGACAGAGAACTGTGCGCTTTGATTAAACGCAGCGTACAATCAGAACATATAGAAGCCGATTTTTGTAATACCGGAAAAGAAGGATTGCAGAAATTAAAAGAGCAGAAATATCAGCTTGTGGTGCTGGATGTGATGATGCCCGGTATGGATGGCTTTGAAACGCTGGAAGAAATCCGCAAAGAAAACAGCCTGCCGATTTTGATGTTCACATCCAAAAATGACAGTGCTTCTAAAGTGCGGGGGTTACGGGCCGGTGCGGACGATTATCTGACAAAGCCGTTTGATATGGACGAACTGATTGCCCGTATTGCGTCCCTCATTCGCCGCTACACCCGCTTTAATCAGCAAGCCGGAGCCATGCAAAAACTGGATTTTGACGGATTGCAAATTGACCTTGAAAATCGTTCTGTCACTACGGAAAACGGCACTTTTGAACTTCCGCCAAAGGAATTTGATCTGCTCCTGTACTGTGCAAAGCATCAAGGAAAAATTTTGACAAAACAGCAGATTTATGAGGAAGTATGGGACGAAGAATATTTCTATGATGACAGTAACATTATGGCGATTATCAGTCGGCTTCGTAAAAAATTAGAAGTCAATCCTTCCAGTCCAAAGTATATCCAAACGGTCAAAGGGATTGGCTACCGCTTTAATAAGGAGGTGTAGCCGGCATGGAAATCATCGTTTTCTTGTCCATTGTGATTGCTGTTGTGGCTGTGTTGACTTCCATCGTTCTCGTTCGGCGCGTAAAAAAGCAAATAGCAGAAATGACCGACGCTCTGGTTGATGTGAAAAATGGAAATGGCAATCGGCGTATTTTGTCTGCAACAAATGAACTGACCGCACCTCTTGCCTATGAAATCAATGAGATCGTTGTGGCCTATGAAAGCAGACTTTCGATTGTCCGGCAGACAGAAGAAACCAACCGCCAGCTTATGACGAGCCTTTCTCACGATGTTCGGACGCCCCTTACCACTCTGATTGGGTATCTTGATGCTGCACACAAAGGACTGGTCACAGGAAAAGACCGGGATGATTATATTGAAACCGCCCGTCGGAAAGCTCATGATTTGAAAGAATATATTGATGTACTCTTTGACTGGTTCAAGTTAAATTCCGACGAGTTCGCTTTGGAAATCCAGCCTGTTGAGGCCGCAGAGCTGACAAGAAATATCCTGATTGACTGGATACCGATTTTTGAGGATAAACAGGTTGATTATGATATTGATATTCCTGAACAGCCTGTCTGGGTAAGACTGGATATGGACAGCTATATGAGGATCATCAATAATCTCATTCAAAATGTAATCGCTCACAGCCATGCGGACAAAATCAAAATTGTCCTGTCAAAGAAGGAAAATAACATGGAGCTGCTGCTGGCGGATAATGGAGTGGGAATTGAGAAAGAAGATTTGAAACACATTTTTGAACGGCTTTATAAGTGTGATAAAGGCCGGTCTGAAAAAGGCAGCGGTCTTGGTCTTTCTATTGTCCATCAGCTTGTAGAAAAGATGGGTGGAAGCATAACAGTTGAAAGTTTTCCGGGAAAAGGAACTGCATTTATGTTGCTTTTTCCTTTGGAGATTTAAGCGCGTTCCCGTCTTTATGGCGGGAGCCTTTGTCATTTTGCCGGATTTCAAATTGCAAGGTTAATGCAAGGTTGTGGCAAGGTTAATGCAAGGTTGGCGTGATAGAATACCTTACAGAACAGGAGGTTTTGAATATGGATACAAATTACATCATTGAAACAAAAAATCTGACGAAGCAATACGGCTCACAAAAGAGTGTGGCTGACTTAAATATCCATGTGAAGCGTGGGAGAATTTATGGTCTGCTGGGCAGAAACGGAGCCGGAAAAACCACTACCATGAAAATGCTGTTGGGCTTAACGAAGCCGACTTCCGGAGAGGTAAAAATCTGGGGAAAATCTTTGCAGGGGAATGAAAAGAAGCTGCTGCCCCGTATCGGCAGCCTGATTGAGTCCCCCGGCTTTTATCCTAATCTGACCGGCACAGAGAACCTGCGTATCTTTGCCACCCTGCGGGGGGTACCAAACAATCATGCCATCAAAGATGCTCTGGATCTGGTAGGACTGCCCTACAAAGATAAAAAGCTCTTTTCTCAGTATTCTCTTGGTATGAAGCAGCGGCTTGCCATCGCCCTTGCCGTGATGCACGATCCAGAACTTTTGATTTTGGATGAGCCAATCAACGGACTTGATCCCATCGGTATTGCAGAAGTACGCTCCTTTATCCGGGAGCTTTGCGACGCAAGAGGAAAAACGATTCTGATTTCCAGTCACATTCTTTCGGAGATTTCCCTGCTGGCTGACGATATTGGGATTATCGACCACGGCGCATTGCTGGAAGAAGAAAGCCTTGCTGAGCTGGAGCAAAAAAGCAGTAAGCATATCCGGTTTACGCTCTCTGATACTGCACAGGCGGCAAGAATTTTGGAACGCAATTTCCATGAAAACCATTTCTCCATACAGGACGACCACAATTTGCGCCTGCACAACCTTGATCTACCTGTGGGGAAAATTGTAACTGCCTTTGTAGAAAACGGATTGGAGGTATCAGAGGCGCATACCTGTGAAGAAAGTCTTGAGGATTATTTCAAGAGAGTAACAGGGGGTGAGGGAATTGCTTAAACTGGTTCAATGTGAGTTCGCGAAATTGAAGAGAAAAAAAATCATCCCGCTTGTGTTTTTGTCCGCTTTTTTATTTCCTATTCCCATTACCTTTCTGATGGCAACACCGAGAATGTTGGAGAAGTACCCAAATAAATCAGTCCTTTTTGATGGATTGTTCAATATGGTTATGGGATATGGCGTTATTTTTCTCTTGCCGTGTATCATCGGTGTCATTGCAGCAATGCTGTTTTTTATGGAACGGGACAATGACACTTTCAAAAATTTACGCACAATCCCGGTAACAAGTACACAGATGATTATGGCAAAGATCATTGTGCTATTTATTTTTGGAGTTATCTTTTGCCTTGCTTCCATGCTTGCTACCATTGTTTGCGGCAGTTTCTCAATGGAAGTGCATGGTCTTACCTATAAACTACTTGTTGCAGTTGAACTTGGAATATTCATTACAGCGGGAACTTTGCCGATTATCGTACTTGTGGTCTTTTTCAGCAAAACATACATCTTCTCCATTCTGCTATGTGTGTTTTACAGTGTAGTGAGCCTTACCGTCGAAACATTGTTCGGAACATTGCCTAAATGGTTATGTTGGCTCATGCCTATCCCGCTTACAACGCTCTGGGGTGCGGGAGATATGGTGAAACATGGGTTTCCATTGAATGTAAATGCCTTGGAAGCAATTATTCCCTCAACCTTTCAGACGGTTATCATTCTTGGGATAATGGCTGTTGCATCAATCTCATTGATCGACTTCTTATACAAGAAAAGGGGGGAATAAAATGTATCGGATCATTAAAACAGAATTATGGAAGTTAAAGCGGTATCATATCATTTGGGCTGGTATTCTGCTAATGCTTCTTTCCGTTGGAATTACTCTTTTTGCTTCTACTGCATTAGATGGTACAGTTTGGACTTTCCCTCATTTGGTCGAACGCGTCATTCAAAATAATACGACAACCATTTTTCCTATGTGCATTACTCTGATTGCAGGATATATCATTGCTCGTGAAAAATCAGATGATACCTTAAAAAGCATTATGACAATACCTGTTTCCTACCCTGCGTTGATTGGCGGAAAACTGATTGTTTGCGGTTTCCTGTCCGTATTTTTGGGTATGGCAAGTACATTTTTTACTGTCGCTGCGGAATTACTTGTTGGCTTTCCGGGATTTTCGGTAACAGCCGTAATACAGGCTTTGATACAGATCACCCTTAATACCTTATTTTTGTATATAGCCGTAACTCCGATTATAGCCTTTACCGCCCGTATTCCTAACGGGCACATGATAGGTGTTATTCTTGCATTTGTCTATGGCTACGGGGGAATGTTCGCAGCCGGAAATATGTCCCTTGCAAATCTCTATCCGATTACAGCGAGTATGGGACTGATCCAGTACCGAAGCCATGATGCGGCTGTTCATTGGAATATAGGCTTATGCAGCCTAAGTATGATAGTCGTCTTATTGATTTCTGTGGCTATTGTAGTTACAACAAAAAATGTTTCATCCGCAAAAGTTGTTAAAAAGCCGAAAAAAACCGCCCTCAAAAAAGGCTGGTAAACAGGAGGACTTACACATGAAGAAAAAAATATTGATTGGGATTGGTGCCGGTGCTTTCGTGGCAATCTGTTTTGGTATTTTCCTGCTTTCAGGTGCAGGCAGCACCTATTACTATTCACAGATCGACAACACCAAGATCGAGCAGACGGGATCTGCCGGAGGTGTAATTAACTTTGGGGGAAGCATGGACTACTCCTACACGCTGCGTTGTTATGACGAGGACGGAAACGAAAAGGACATTACCTTTGGAACATCGAGGGAATTGAAAGAGGACGCCTTTATTCGTCTGACGGTAATGCCCATTCGTGGAGTGCTGGAATGGGTTGAAGTTCAGTATGACGAGCTTCCCACAGCCGTACAAAAAGAATATACAGCACCGCAATAAAGAGAATAGATAATTGATTATCACCTAAAATATAGCTGCCGCACGACGGCAAAAGAAAAAAAGCCGTCGTACAGCAGACACATTTTCACGCGCCTATGAAACGGCGGCTTTGATTTTCAGAGCCGCCGTTCCTTTTCGTCTATCCTAAATCAACGACGACCTAACACCGTGTAAATCCACGGCGGCATATAGGAGGATTGCCGCCGTGTCTATTTTTGCCTTTTTTCACAATACCCATAATCTGCACCAACTAAAAAAAGCGTAGCTCCCCCTCCGGGGCAGTCTGGTTATGGATATGAAATTAGACGGTACATAAATGAATATATAACTTCATGCGTCTGTGTGGCTTTGTGTCGCCCAGGCGCTTTTTTGTACTTCGAGACAAATTGTCCCGAGGTGCGGGGCGGCTCCCCGGGATGCCGCTCTCCGCCGAGCCCCGTTTCGGTCACTCATCCACCCAACACCGAAACGGAGGTTTATTTATGACTACAATCAATCTGAAGGATTTTTATTATTGGTACACACAGGATCAGTTTATCGAGGTTTCTGACGAGATAGCCGAAGTATTTGTGGCCGATGCCCGGCACGAAATGGCCTACCAGCGGCGGCTCTCCCGGCATAAGGCGCAGTATTCTCTGGACTGCGATGACGGGATCGAATATTCCGCCTGCCTGCACGAGCCAACGCCCCAGGAGCTTCTGGAGCGCATGGAGCTGTTTATCCGTCTGTGGAACGCACTCAACTCTTTGCCGGAGATCCAGGGCCGCAGGATTGATGCCCACATCATTCTCGGAAAGAGCATCAAGGAAATTGCCGAGGCCGAGGGCGTACATGAGGAGTCTGTCCGCCAGTCGATCAAGCGTGGGCTTGAGCGCATGAAAAAAACTTTTTGATTTTTTCATTTTCCCCACTTGGAAATGATGAAAAAATGTCTCGGTTTATGAAAGGAGATATTCTTCTTTCCGCAGATAAACAGCGGCGGCCCCGGGCATAGTCCGGGGAGCCGGTCGGTGGGTGCGCTGTGACTTTTTCTTCGGAAGAACGAGCGAACAACACCAACACCGCAACTGGGCCGGGCCAACCCACGGCCACGATCCGGCATAGGACAGGCTGGCCGCCTGTCCCTCCGGGCCGCCCTCTAATCTGTGCGGGATCGCCGTTCCGAGAGTTGTTGTCTTTGGACAGGTCAAGAAAATGTGGGCGGCGATCCCTTAATTTTAGGAAAGCGAGGTACAGTCTATGAACTATGATCCCGCAGAATTGGCGGCCCTGTTATCCCAGCCGTGGAGCAACGGAGCCTGCCGTGGTTATGTGATTATGGCGATGGAAAACTGCGGCTTTGCTGGCGATGACATCCGCCGTATGATGGCCGAGCTCCATGAGCTATTTGACTTCGTTTCTCTGGAGGAGGCCGAAGCCCACTATCAAAAAAGCCTTTTCTGACTTCGAGACATTGTGTCCCAATGTGGAGCAAGACAAGAGGGTAGCATCGTTTGGGTGTTGCCCTCTTGCGTTTCCCCACGATATGCGGGAGGCGTATCCTATTTTTGATAAGGAGATTTTACCGTGAGATTAACGGCAAAGGAACTGGAACAAATGAAAAGCGTTGACATCGGCGCAGTGGCTCCCGAGTCCCTGCCGGATGTGAGTGGCATGGCCTTTGACACCTCTCTCCCCCAGGAGGAGTGGATCGCTCTGTTTTTGCAGGCGGTAGAAAATCCATACTGCTTTTGCATCGGTGGGATCGGTGTAAAAATTGAATTTGCGGAAAGCGGGCCGTCCTTGCAGGACATACTAACGGACTTCCTGCTCCGGCAAAAAAGCGGGCTGTAACTGCGGTTATGGCCCGTTTTTACTTCGAGACAAAGTGTCCCGAGGCGGAGGCATCCTTGTTGTCCCGCCCGGGCAGAGGTATAATATAGATGTAATGTGATAGGGAAGGAGGAACAATGGCACGAACAAAAAACAGAGGATTGCAACAGAGTTTCTCTCCCTCTTATACCGTCCGCCGCTGGCGGTTGGGCGAATACATCCGGCTTTCCAAGGAGGACTTGAAAAAGGGAAAGGACGACAGCAACAGCGTCATCAACCAGCGTGATCTGCTCAATGACTTTTACCAGAAGCATATCGGAGAATTTGAAAGTGTTTCCGAATATGTAGACGATGGGCACACGGGAACGGATGCCAACCGGGAGAATTTCCAGCGACTTCTTTCCGATGTAATGAGCGGGAAAATAAACTGCGTGGTAGTAAAAGACCTTTCCCGTTTTGCAAGAAATTACAGCGATGCGGGAAGTCTGATTGATAACCTGTTTGTTCAGATGGGTGTCCGCTTTATCAGTCTTGCTGAAAATGTGGACAGCTATCTCAACCCAGACAGCGTTTCCAGTATTATCGTCCCGATTACAAATGTGATGAAGAACACGAGGCATTTGGGAGGGGTAAACTGCTAATTTCTCTCCAATTCGACAAATCAGTGTGCAACAATCAAATATCGCTGCTGTTACAGAATGTTTCCGTCTGGCTGCTGATGCGGTCAGGCGCTTTTTTTGCCCGATCACACCAGCCCAACAAAGCGGTAGTAAATTTTAATGTCCTGGTGTCTTTGACCGTCTATGACGGTTCGTTCTCCAACTTCAATGCGGTCAATCAGTTCCTCAATGATTTCCCGGTTCAGTTCCTGCAAGTCCAGATACTGCCGGATGGTTCCGGCCCACTGGTGGATATTGGCGATGTCCTGCTGGGCTTTCCGTTCCCCGGCTAACAGGCTGTCCAGGCGTTCCGATTTCTGGATGCGTTCCTGCTCGTTCTTTTGAATCAGAACCGAGAAGGAATCGCCGCTGATTGCCCCGCTTACCTTATCTTCATAAAGTTTTGCGGTGATCTGTTCCAGCTCCTCCAAACGCCGCCGCAAACGGCTGATTTCCTGTCGGCAGTCCTCTTGTTGCGCGGCGCTTGCGGATTGTATGTGCTGTTTCAGCTTATCCAGTACAGCGGCTTCATCGGCTGCAACCGCTTTGCCATGCGCCCGGATTTCACTCAGCACCAGGTTTTTCAGGCTGATCTCAAAAATCCGGTGCCAGGAGCAGATGCTGTGTCCGGTAGTGGCAAACCGGGAGCAGAAATAAGAAGTATAGTGCTTGACAGTGCCATTTTTCCGGCGCTGTGTTTCGCGGGCGGCAACCAGAGGATGCCCGCAGTCCGCGCAGACCAGCTTTCCGGTAAACAGAGATGCTTGGGGCGGCGTATTGTTAGCGGAAATCTGTTTCGCCGCCTGATTGATTTTCTGGACAGCCTCCCACAGCTCCGGCCCGATAATTGCCTCGTGCGCGCCCTCATGGGAAATCCATTCCGATTCCGGTTTCCTTATCATGGTCTTATCCTTATAGGAACGGGAACCGGTGCAGTTCTGTGTGAGCGTACCGGCATAAACATCATCGTTCAGAAGGCTTCGGACGGTTGCGTAAGCCCACAGCCGCGAATACTTGCAGCTGCCATTTCCGTAATGGACCGCCCAGTACCAGCGGGGAGGGAGAATCCCTTTCTCATTCAGGGCGGCGGCGATTTTCCCATAGGCCATGCCGGACTGACGCATCTGGAATATCTGCCGCACAACAGCGGCGGATTCCCCGTCAATCACCAGCTTGTGTCTGTCCTCCTCGCTCTTGCGGTATCCGTAGGGAGCGTAGGCGGCAAGATACTGGCCGCTTTTCTTCTTGGCATGAAGCACTGACTTGACCTTGCTGGACAGGTCCTTGAGATGGTAGTCATTCATCAGACTGCGGAAGTGCAGCATATCGGTGTTGTCCCCCTCGCTGTCCAGGCAGTCCAGAACCGATACGAACCGGCATCCGAGGGAAGGGAAAATGACGTCCGTATAACGGCCCACCTCCACAAAATCCCTGCCCAGGCGGGAAAGGTCCTTTACCAGAATCAGGTTAATCAGGCCATGCCTTGCGTCCTCCAGCATTTCCAAAAATCCGGGCCGCTGAAAATTGCCGCCGCTGTACCCATCGTCCTGATAAGTCTTGACCTCAATCCAGCCGTTCAGCATGACGAATTTGGAGAGGATTTCATATTGGTTCTCAATGCTCACCGATTCATCGCTGGGGATATAGCCCTTCGCTTTTGCGGAATTGGAGGCGTCATCCACACTCAGGCGGCAGTAGATACCGACTTTATATTGCTTCGCCATAATCCTGCCCCCTTTCCTGTGCCAGCGCCCCATCCACATTCCCGACATAGCGGTAGTAGACCTTGACCTCACAAATCCGCTGCCCGTTGACCTTCTGGGTATCGCCAACCTCGATCCGGTCTACCAGTTCAAAGAGAATGGTTTCGTCCAGTTCCGAAATTTCGGTATAGCGCCGGATAATTTCCAGCCAGCGGTCGGTATCCACCTGGTTTTCCAGGTGCGCCCGGACTTTCCTTTCCAGCTCCGGGACTGCCTCCGCCTTTTCTGCCCGTTCCGCCTCATATTTCTGCATCAGGGTCTGAAATACCGTCTGCGGGATGGAGCCGGTGCATTTGTCCTCATAGAGATTCTGCATCAGGCGCTCCAAATCGGAAATACGGGCTAAGGAGGATTTTAATTCCTGCTCATAGGAGAAAAGCCGGGTGTGGGATTCCTTCTCCTTCAGCCGGAGAATCTCGCCCATCAGCCGGTCCGGGTCATATTCCGCAAAGCGGGCCTTTTCCCGGATGTCCTCCAATACCAGCTGGGTCAGCACCGTTTCATAGATGGTGTGGATGGTACACGCGCCCCTTCCGCTGCGGGAGTAGTTGCCGCAGATGAAAGAGCTGTACCGTCCCGGCCTGCCGTCCTTATAGGTGAATTTTTCGATATGGTTCCGCATTTTGAAACCGCAGTCGGCGCAGTACACAAGTCCGGTGAAGATACTCTTGCAGCCATCGGACGGGGCGCTTTTCCGCACCTTCTTTTTGCCGATGCTGGCTACGGTATCCCACAGTTCCCGCGAAATAATAGCCTCGTGGGTCCCCTCCACCCGAATCCACTCGTCCTCCGATTTATTGACGAGCTTGCGGGATTTATAGGAGAGTGTGCCGCTTTTGCCCTGTACCATGTTCCCGATGTAGACCTCGTTGCGGACCATGTTTTTTACCGTCTGGTCGGCCCACTTGTGGTTGACCCTGCGGGGGTCGCTCTGGCCCTTGCGCTGGTAGTACAGCACACCGGGCGGCTGAATCCCTTCTTCATTGAGCGCCACCGCGATGGCGTGAAATCCCATGCCTGATGCCCGCATCTCAAAGATACGGCGGACAACCGGCGCGGTTTCCTCGTCAATCACCAGATGGTGCTTATCCAGCGGGTCGCGCCGGTAGCCATAGGCGGGGTAGGTTCCCATGAATTTTCCGTTTTCGGCACAGGCCCTCTTGACCGCCTTGACCTTCTTGCTGGTGTCCCGGCTGTAAAACTCATTAAATAAGTTCAAAAAGCACATGACATCGGTGCTTCCGTTGTCACTCATGGTGTCAATGCCGTTGTTCAGCGCGATGAACCGGCATCCAAGAGAGGGGAACAGGTAATCCGTATATTGCCCAAATTCGATGTAGTTGCGGCCAAAACGGGAAAGGTCCTTCACCAGAATCACATTGATCCGCTTGGCCTTTGCGTCCTCGATTAACCGCCTGACGCCTGGACGGTTGAAGTTCGTGCCGGAGTATCCGTCGTCGATATAGACATCGACCTCATTCCAGCCGCGCTGCCTGACATAGTTTTGAAGCAGCAATTTCTGGTTCTCAATGCTGACCGATTCCCCATCACGTTCATCGTCGTTACTTAACCGGCAGTAGATGCCCACGTTGTATGTTGTATCCATCATCTTTCTTTTACCTCCCGACCATCTCAGAATCCATACCTCGTGCGGCAAAATGGCTCCGCAGGTTTTACCCTGCATGAATATCTTACCGGAGAATCCACCGCCGCGCAAGGATACGGCAGGCCGCGAGGCTTTCTGTTATTTGGAACCGCTGGCAGCTGGAATGGCTTCCGACATGGCGCGTCTGACTGCCAGCTGTTCCAGCGTCTTTCCCAGGTCCTTTTCTCCCGAAAAAAAGCTGGTGACGCGATAAATTGTTTTCCCGATCCGCACCTCTTTGTAGGAGCTTGTCGGGGTTGTCTGTTTGGTCATAAAGACGCACCTCCGTTCAAAAATTGTTTTTACTCTATGGTTAAAAAGCAGCCGTATCGAAAGATAAGGGCGGCGGTTGCCGCTGGATACCGTCCGGTACGGCTGCTGCAATTCTGTTTGGATGGTTCGTCATATTTGCCACGCCCCCTGACGATGGGGACATAACAGGCCGCTCCCGGCAGAGCTGTCATAACTCCGCAGCGCCGTTTTTCTCGTGCGCCGCAGGGTTCCCCCCAAGTCTTTGGCGGGCCGTGAGGAAGTATCTTTAAGCCCCCGCACCATCATCGCGCCCGGAACGCCATCTCCGGGTTTAAGGCTGGACGTAGATCGCTCGGATTGCCTGTCTGTCATCACCTCCTGCAAGCAACCGTCCTGGCGGCGCGCCTTTTCCGCTTCGATACGGGTTATGTACCTGTTATGCCGTATATTCAGTTGTCAAGCTGCAATGAGGGGCAAGAGGACTTGTCCCTTCAATGTGTAGGCATTGGGAAAGGCGATTTGTTAAGCCTTTTTCAAAAAAATCTTGATTTTATTTATTCGCTGTGTGATTGCGCTCCGGGAACAGTTCCACAGCCTTGCGACATCAGCCTGCCGGTATCCGTCCACAATGAGCAGGGTCAGCAGTTCCAGATCGTCCTCCGGCAATTTGCAGAGCCGCCGGTACAGCAGTTCATCCTCCAGGGAGGACAGCCAGCCAAACCGCCGGGAATCCACATCGCCGGTGTCCCAGGTGCAGGACAGGGATTCAAATTTTCGGAACAGGCAGGACTGCTCGCTCTCGTCCTCACACTGTTCGCCGGGAAGGGCCTGTACGCGGTTTAGATAGGCCCGCTGGCTGCAAAACCAGGTCCAGTCATATTCCTTCATGGCCGCGATCTGCCTATCGTCCATACCGGCTGCACGGTATTCCTGTTCCAGCCGGGTCCATTCTGTATCAAACTTCCTTTTTTCGTATCCATAGTGAAATCCCATAGTTTTCCTCCATTTCGATTCAGGCGTGGTTGACGGGTGAATCGAATGGAGGTGGGGACCGGCAATGGTAAGGTCCAGGATGCCTTTCTAAAAAAGAGCAAACAAAAGCGCCAGTCTCCCGTAAAAGGAAATTGGCGCAGCAGAATAAAGTATGATAATGCCGGAAATACTGCCATGATAATGCCGGTGGAGGGGCATAATGTACCCGGGCAAAACTCAGGCTTTTTTTGACAAGACGGGTATTGTCGTTTTATGTCGAAAAACTTTGTCGTGCATGGCGGCGTCCTCCTGTTGCCGCCATGCTAAATTGCAAGGTGTAGGGTCGTCGTTACCCTTTGAGCAAAAAGAAGCGGCGGCTCAAATTTAGAGCCGCCACAAAATAAAATAGGCGTATGAATACAACTGCTATGTAACGGCTTTTTTTCTTTACCGCCGCATGGCAGTTGATCCAAATACTATTATTTTTTTATTCTAAAACTGAATTGTTGCAGAATTGTCCTAACGCCCACTTCTTTCGACAGAAAAACAGCCCGAATTGCTTCATTTTTGTAGAAATTCAAAATTCAGTGCATTTCAGGCCGCAAAATAACCCGTTTGAACAGGGACATCGTGGCGCCGAAATAGGTCAGATATATCGCGCAGAACAGCAGGATTGTGACCAGACCATAAAACAGCACCAGTCCTTCCTGCAAAATTGCTTCCCCGAAAAAGAACTGCGTCCCCACAATCAGCAGAACCGTAAGAACGATAGGGAAAAACAGCGGGATCAGGAACACGGTGGACAGTTCCCTGCGGACGAGGGAAGCCTGCCTGCGGCCCGATACGCCCAGCCGGTCAATCACCGCATAATTTTTCCGGTTCCGGTCAATAGCGGAAAGCTGCTCAAAGGCCAGCACTGAACAGGAAAGAATGATAAAAATAATGCTCAGATATAGGCCGCAGAAAGAAAGTGTTGTGAATCCGGTGAGCGAATTGGCAACGCCCCACGCCTTTACTGTTACCCCCATCGTCACCCGTTCCGGCAATTCCTGTCCGGGCTGGATGTCAGGCTGCCATTTACCGCTGTTCAGGAATTGCTTGAGTTCGTTTTTCAGTTCCGGGTATCCGCTATCCTCAAGTTTCATCACCAGACGGATTTTCTCCCCGGACAGCCGGGAAGCCACTTCATCCGGTAGAACCAGAACATATCCCTTTGTTCCGGCCATCTGATACTGCTCCATCGGCTCTGTCAAAATCGGAGTTTCGGCAGGCGTCAGCGTCCAGCCGTTCAGCGTGATCTCCGGCTTCTGCTCTAAGCCCTGCCGGATGCCGTCCATATAGTTCCAGGTATCACAGTGAACCAGAAATTCATTGTTGTTCATGGACACAGGGGAAAGCCCCAGAATCTCCCGCAGGTGGTTATAATCGGACAAGGACAAGGCTTCAATCGTTTCATTGGGAACCGCATACAGGTAATAGGTTACGCTGTCCTCCACTTCGCAGCGTTCCTCTACAAAGGAACGGACGGAATCCATGCTGTCCTTGGTCAGCGGCGCGTCAATGGCTACACCGGCGTCATAGGGGTAATACGCCTCCATGTTGGCCTTATAGCCCGCACCCATCGTCATCCCCACAAACATGGTCGCAAGGGAAACGGTCAGCAGGATCGCCACCACCGCCATTGTCCGCCCGGAAGATTGGATGCGCCTGCCGATCTGTCCCAGGAAAAACAGCGTTTCTTCCCGGTACTTCCGGTGCGGGTTTCGTTTTGCCAGTTGGTACAACAGCATGGGGATTTTGCGGTGCAACTCATAAACGCCCGCAAGGATCAGTAGACAGGCCCCACCCCAATACAGCATTGCTTCATTGGTCTGAATGTGCAATCCCTTTTCCAGCAAAATCACTCCCGCCACCATCGCGGCAAGGGAAAGCAGACAGGTCAGGACGCTCCGATGCAAGGGCTGGAACCCGGCTTCTTCATTCTTCTGATTATCATAAAGCAGGTCAATCACTTTCCTACGCCGGATCACCTTTGCCGCGCGCAGCATCCCAAATCCATACATCAGGATGAAAAAGAAAAGGGTCATCCCTAACGCACGGAGAGAGAACAAGACCTGATAGCGGTGAGGAATTTCAAAAATATTCTGGACTACCTGATTCAGTAACCCTGACATGGCGGTTCCCAGCAGAGACCCCAGCAAAAAGGCGGCTCCGCCGATGATGCTGTTTTCCACCAGAAACAGGTTTCGGACCGTTTTCACTTCCATGCCCATCAGTTCGTAGGCGGCAAACTCCTTTTTCCGTTGGCCCAGCATAAACCGGATGGCGTATCCCACAACAAAGGAGGACAGCAGCGCGACCAGCACCGACAGCATCAGGATACCGGAGGTGAGCATGGACATATTCTCCGTCATGGCGAGAATATCCGGGGAGAACCCCAGCGCCAGGAAGGAGTACATCAACGCCGCCGTCAGGGTGAGCGTTACAAAGTAGATGATATAATCCCGCAAGCTCCTGCGGATGTTCCGAAAAGCCAGTTTAGAGTACATCATTCACTCCCCCCTCCCATCATGGTGAGGACATCCAAAATCTTGTTAAAGAAAGTCCTACGAGAATCGCTGCCTTTGCGGATTTCCGTGAAAATCGCACCGTCCCGTAAAAAGAGAATACGGTTTGCATAGCTTGCGGAAAAGGCATCATGCGTTACCATAAGAATGGTCGCCCCCAAGGTTTCGTTGATGCCCTGAATAGTGGAGAGTAGCATTTGGGATGAGTGGCTGTCCAGTGCGCCGGTGGGTTCGTCCGCCAGAATCAGCTTGGGATTGTTGATGATGGCTCTGGCGCAGGCGCACCGCTGCTTCTGGCCGCCGGACACCTGATAGGGGTATTTGTCCAGAATATCTGTGATGTTCAGCTTTCTGGTTATTTCCCGCACCCGACCATCGATCTCGCCTGCGGGGACCTTGTTGATGGTCAGCGCCAGGGCGATATTTTCGGAGATGGTCAGGGTGTCCAGCAGGTTAAAATCCTGAAACACAAAGCCCAGGTTCTCCCGGCGGAACCGGGCAATCTGCTTTTCGTTGATTTCGGTCACATCGGTTCCATCTAAATAGATATGTCCCGCGCTGACGGTATCAATGGTGGAAATGCAGTTGAGCAGGGTGGTCTTGCCGGAGCCGGACGCGCCCATGATCCCCACAAATTCCCCTTCCTCCACGGAAAAGCTGATGTCCTGAATGGCTTTTGTGACATTCCCGCCGTTACCGTAATATTTCTGGATATGTTCCAGCTTCAATACTTCTTTCATAACTATCACCTCTGCTCTCTATTGTAAAATAGTGCGAACGGCGTTTGTATCAAGTTTTCTTACAAAGTTCTAACAAAAATGTAAGAAGTGCAGGACTACAATCAGCCCTGCACTTCATGGATCAGACAGTTGATGTGAAACGCCAGGGAAATGGCGGTTCCTTGTCCCGATGATTCCGCCGCAATGCCGATGCCCAGCTTGTCACAGAGCCGTTTGCACAGGTACAGGCCGATGCCCGTGGACTGCTGGACCATGCGCCCGTTCTGCCCGGTAAACCCCTTCTCAAAGACGCGCGGCAGGTCGGCGGGAGAAATCCCGATGCCGTTGTCCTCCACCACGAGGATTACCTGATCCTGCTGCCTGCGGGTGGAAAAGCGGAGAACCGGCTGTCCGGACCGATACTTGACTACGTTGGCAATCAGCTGGTTCAGGATAAACCGCACCCATTTTTCATCGGAATAAACCGTATCCGCCATTTCCTCTACTTCCAGCCGCACCCCGCTCTGAAGCAGCAGGTATTTGTTGTCCGCAATCGCCTGATGCACCACTTGGGACAAGGACATTTCCCGGACGGAATAATCCTTCTCGGTGTGTTCGCTGCGGGCATAGTAGAGCGCCTGTTCGGTAAAGCGGTTGGTCTTTTCCAGTTCCAGAAGAAGTTCCTTTGTCCAGTCCGTCCGGTGATTTTCGCATAACAGCTTCATGGCGGTGATAGGCGTCTTGATCTCGTGAATCCACTGCTCAATGTACTCCTTGTATTCCAGGCGCTCCCGCCGAACCTCCCCGATCTGCTCCAGCATAGACTTCCCGGCCATTTTCAAAAGCTGGTAGTACACCTGATCCTCTGCCTGCTCCGGCAGCTCCATCACTTCGGAAATAAGATAGCGTTCCGACAGCCATCCAGCCATATCTAAAAGTTTTTGCATCTGCTGTTTCCGTTTCCAGTAGGTGAGGAACAGTCCCGACAGCAGAACCACCGCCCACACCACGAGAATCAGAAGCACCACCGAGATGGAGTTACCGCACACCAGCAGGAACACGATGAGGGCCACCATGCAGATCAGGTTGGTTAGCAAAAACGGGATTCTGTTTTTCCAATATCGTCTGCTATTCATATCATGTACCCTTGCCGGTGCTTGGTCTTAATAAAATCGGTTAGTCCAATGCCCGCCAATTTCTCCCGGATGCGGTTGATGTTGACGCTCAAGGCGTTGTCATCCACATAAAGTTGGTTGTCCCACAAAAACTCTACCAGATCTCCGCGGGCGCAAATTTTCCCCGCATTTTTGAACAGGTAATAGAGGATTTTCAGTTCGTTCTTGGTCAGCTCCACACTCTGCCCGTCATAGTCCAGACTGCTGGATTCCAAGCGCAGCACCGCACCCCCGCAGGTCATTTGCTCGCTTTGCTGGACCGGGTACGCCCGCTTGAGCAGGGAGGCAATCTTCGCCAGCAGGATGGCCGTATGGTATGGCTTCGTAATAAAGGCGTCGCCGCCCAGCATGATACTGTTGAGTTCGTCCATATCCGTGTTGCAGCTTGTCACAAAGATGATCGGCACCTGGGAGAAGGTGCGAATTTGAGTGCAGAGGGAAAATCCGCTGGTTCCCGGCAGTTTGATGTCCAGCAAAATCAAGTGCGGCTGTTCCGCCTTGATTTGGTCAATTACATTGTCAAAATCCTCCGGCGCGGCTGTTTCATAGCCGTTACTTTGTAGCAGGGTGTCCAGTTCATTTCGTATCAACGGGTCATCTTCTATCATCAATATTTTTTGCTTCATTTTATCCCTCGTTCAAAGAGCTTCAACGCCTCTTTTCAGAATCATCCTTTTTTCTTTTTTCCTCCCGATACTTACGGATCAGCTTGTTACGGACAGGAATACCAACGCCAATCAGAAGGACTACCGCTAAAATTGTAAAATCCATATTGCTCACCTCACATTTCTTTGTTTTCCATAATCCGAATAGAGAACCAGATAGACACAGCGTACATGACAGCGACGAGTACAAGCACAAGGCCGATCAGCAGTACCGGGGAACTTACAACCGTAGCCACAATGGGATTGTCTGCGGGCATCTTGGGCAGGAAAAACAAGGTCGCCAAAAATCCAGCCACGGGAATATACATGAACACACGGCCTTTGATGGCTCCATATTTGTAATAGCCCGGAATCTGAAATACGGTATAAAGGGCGAACAGGAACAGGCCACCGATGGCTGCGCTAATCATATCAAATGCTCCAACACTTTCACCCATTACCCGCAGCACAATCGGCTGTGTGATAAGAGAAACCACCAGAGCCAGCGCGCCCAGCGCAAGAACAAAGAGATACCGTCCTGTTACCATTTCGCTTTTCTTGATTGGTAAAATCCCATACAAACGCTCCATGCTGTTTTTCTCCGTTACCGAGAAAGTGTAGCCTGTGGTCATAGCGATAAAGCACATGGCAAAGGAAACGCCTGTCAGGATCGAACGGTTAATGGCCGCAAAAGCGATAGGAAGAAGCATGGTAAACCCAATCACCTTGATATATGGCTTTACCAGCGAAAAGTCCAATTTTGTTGCTTTCAATGTGTTACTCATAATCGTCACCTTTCTTGCTCGTGAATACAACAATTTCATCAATGGTTGCCGGTTCAATGCTCAAAGAGGAAAAAGCACCCGTATCTTCGGCCTTGACCAGAGCCTCAAAGCCCGTAGGGAATGTGCGAACACCAACCGCTTTTTCTTTCAGGTCAGCAGACAGTTCTTCCGTTCCTCCCTTGACAATGCGGAACATATCGACAAATTCATCCTTGCTGCCGCTGAAAAACAATTCTCCATAGCTGATATAAGTAATATAGTCCGCAGCGCGTTCCAGATCTCCGGTAATATGGGTAGAGAACAAAACACTGTGTTCTCCATCCTCAATATACTCCGAGAGAATTTGCAGCAGTTCATCTCTAGAAACCGGATCGAGACCACTGGTAGGTTCGTCCAGGATCAGCAGCTTTGCGTCGTAAGAGAACGCACAGGCCAGCATCAACTTCATCTGCATCCCCTTTGAGAGTTCTTTCACTTTCTTGGTGGGAGCGATGTGAAACTTCCGCAGCATCTCCGCAAACCGTTCCGACTTCCAGTTGGGATAGAAAACGGAGATAGATTTTTCTACCTGTGTTACCTGCCAATCATCGCTGAAATAGTTGGTATCAAATACAACACCAAGTTCCGATTTTGCTTTCTGCTCGTCAGCGATATTATCCAGCCCCATGATTTTGATTTCGCCGCCGTTGCGCTTGAGCATATTCAGGATGAGTTTGATGGTGGTTGTCTTGCCGGAGCCGTTTGGCCCGATCAGCCCCATAATATATCCTTTCGGCAAGGTGAAGCTGATATTGTGAAGCTGGAAACTGTCAAAGGATTTCGACAGGTTTTTCACCTCTAAATAGTTAGTCATCTTTATTCGCCTCCAATAAAATATCTAAAAGACGGTGCAGTTCTTCGTTTGGAAGATCTGCGATTCTTGCCGCCTTGATTGCATCGGTCAACCCATTTTCCACTTTACAAATAAGCTGCTCTCTCATCAGTTCAGAGCCACGGCCCATGACAAAGCAGCCGCGCCCCTGAACATTTTTGACGAATCCCTCTTGCTCTAATTCTGTGTAGGCCCGTGTAACCGTTAGAACGCTGATTTTCAAATCTTTTGCCAGCGTTCTGAGAGAAGGTAAGGCTTCGTCCTCTTTCAGTTCTCCAGATAGGATCGCCGCCTTGACCTGCTGCTTAATTTGCTCATAGATGGGTATGCCTGATACATTTGAAATAATTAGTTTCAATCCATCTCACCTTCTTGCTGTTTTAAGTGTTATACTATTATACATAACACTATAACACAAAACAAATGAAAAGACAATACGATTCAAAAAAGTTTACAAATAGCAAAAACTGGTCGGCATCGGAATCTGTCAACGCCGAATTAAAAATGTAAGAAAACGCCGATTATATTTTGTAGTTTTTCGGCGGAGTCATGTAAC
>RAZH01000014.1 GCA_003612585.1 bacterium 1XD42-54 | reverse complement strand
TGGGCTTCCTCCTATGGTCAAGCGGCAGAGATATTATGAAGCTCTGGATACTGCTGCTTAGGCATTGATATCCTTGCAAAAAAAGTGTCAACCAATATTGACAATATCACATTATTATTGGTAATGATGTATGGATTGGATATGAGGCTGTTATATTAGCAGGTGTAAGTATCGGTGATGGAGCAATTATCGGCGCACGTGCTGTTGTTACCAAAGACGTACCACCATATACTATTGTAGGTGGTGTTCCTGCAAAACCGATTAAAAAACGCTTTTCTGACGAAACTATTTCATCCTTATTAAGTATTCAATGGTGGAACTGGTCGAAAGAAAAAATCTCTGAAAATATAAAGGCTATACAGGCAGGAAAAATTGACGAATTACAATAACAAATGTGCTAGAAATTAAGGTGGTGATATAATGTGTCAAAACAAGAAACGAAAAAATGATGTTTTACTCCATGCAAAGTCAGTAAATACATACGCAATTTGCATGGAGTAAGAAAGCGTAAATGCTGGCTTTGCTTTTAACAATAAGATGTTAAAGGAGTGAGCCTGCATGAAATATATAAAAGCAAACTCAATACTTCCTATCTCTCTGATTGAAGAATTGCAAAATTACATTCAAGGTGGTTATATTTATATACCATCTAAGAATGAGAATAAAAAAGGTTGGGGAGAATTGAGTGGATATAAGCGTGAGATTGAAAAAAGAAATAAAAAAATCAGAATGGATTATAAACACGGAAAAAGCCTTGAAGAATTATCAAAAAGCTATTTCTTATCCATTCATTCAATCAAAAAGATAATATATAAGTAATTTCAAGAAGAGGTTTGCCACTGTGCGACCTCTTCTCTTTTATGTAAAAAATAAGTCTGTAAATAACATTATATTGTAGTGCTTACTTTGCAATGATACTATTTTCAAGGAGGTGCTATATGGAAAGAAATTTAATTTTGATTGATTCTATACCAACTGTCGTTTGGGGCAAGGAATCAGAAAAAATATATATTTATGTTCACGGAAAAAACGGGAACAAAGAAGAAGCTCTTTTTTTTGCCAATATTGCTGAAAGAAAAGGTTATCAAACTATTAGTTTTGATTTACCATCTCATGGTGAGAGAAAAAATAAAGATATTGAATGTAATATATGGAATGGAATACATGACTTAGAATGTATCTGGAAATATGTTCAACGTAACTGGGATAAAATTTATTTATATGCTTGCAGCATAGGCGCATATTTCAGTCTGTACGCTTATAAGAACAGAAATATTGAAAAATGTCTTTTTCTTTCGCCGATACTAGATATGGATTATTTAATACATAATATGTTTTCATGGTTTGATGTAAGCGAGAATGAATTAAAGGAAAGACAAAAAATCGAAACACCGATTGAAACTTTATCATGGAAATACTACCAATATGTAAAAGAGAATCCTGTTCAACACTGGGATATACCAACAGCTATTATGTATGGCAGCAAAGATATATTGCAATCAATAGAAATTGTTCGTCATTTTTCAATGAAATTTAATTGCCAATTATACATATCAAAAGAAAGTGAACATTCATTTATGAGTGATTCTGATAGAAAAATTGTAACTGATTGGATAGAGGGAAGTATTTGAATCTCTTATTTTGTATAATTTCTACTGGATTAGTTGAAAATCTAATGTTTCCCATCATTTTGATGATTACCATTTCAATAGTTTGTTTTGAAATTGCAATAAAATTATTTAGATGGTAATTTTCTCCCGTCGTGTTCTGGTATACTTGCCAGATCAACGACAGGAAGAATTATGTATCATTTTAAAAAAGTTGTTGAAAATCATTTTAATTGCCCTTACTATTTACGTGTTGAAGTCGACATCAACAATTTTATTTTTGGAGGTAATGATTTGAAAATAGAAGAATTTAAAGATATTACAATCGCTTATATGCGTAATACAGGTGAATATGGCAAACAAAATGAAAGGTTAATGGAAGATTTTAAAGAG
Source organism: bacterium 1XD42-54 (assembly GCA_003612585.1). Taxonomy (GTDB): domain Bacteria; phylum Bacillota; class Clostridia; order Lachnospirales; family Lachnospiraceae; genus Choladousia. The sequence continues at coordinate 83,802 of RAZH01000014.1, read as the reverse complement.
TTTTTGAGAAAGAACAAATTGTTTACAGAAGAAACCACTATTTTAGGGATTGCATTAGATAATCCTGCCCTTACACCTACTAATAGACTAAGATATGATGTAGGACTTGTCATAGATAAAAAATCGGATATAAACCTAGCTACTCGCAAAATTGATGATGGGAAATATGCGATATTTGAGGTCAGTCATACTAAACAAGATGTGTTGCAATTTTGGAAAAATATCCAAAACCTTACCGCAGATTTATCAGTGGACGATAAGCGACCAATTATTGAACGCTATGTCTATAATAAAGTTGCTAATCATTTATGCGAATTTTGTATTCCGATATTATAAGGCAGGTGAATTTATTAAATGGATAAAAAAACTTGGGTAATGTGTCCTATTTGCAAAAATAAGACACGAACAAAAGTAAGACCAGATACAGAATTGATAAACTTCCCTTTATTCTGCCCTAAATGCAAACAGGAAAGTATCATCAATGTAAAAAGACTGCAAATAACCATTATAGAGCCAGACGCTAAGACGCAGAGCCGATAACACCGAGAGTGATAAATATTCTTGGGTTATCGGCTTATTTTATTTGATAAATAAAAAGCGGAGGATTACTCGTCCTCCACTTCCTTAGACTTAATGATTCCGTCAGCAACGCTTTCCATGATGATTAAATCTTTATCAGATAAGTTGTCAAGCTGCTTTTCCAACTGTCGTCTTCTGGTGCTTTTCACCAGATCAGACACAAGCAGGAAAAATTCATCAACGGAAACTTCCGGTAATGAAACAAGGTCATAGAACACCTGTAAACTTGGGTGCTGCCCCTTATTCTCGATATTTGTTAGGTAACGAGGGTCAATCTCAATCATTGCTCCCACCTGTTCACGGGTCAAACCTTTTTTCATACGGGCTTTTTTGATGGCAAGACCAAAAGCTCTAAAATCGTATTTATCTTCTTTTTTACGCATATGTAATCACCTCACCACATTTTACTGTTCCTATTGACTTTCTAACAGGTACAGAAAAACGTGTTATACGGTTTATCAGTTCCTATTATGCGTATCAAAGTCAAAAAAGTGCTGCCTAGCGGCAAATAAAAAAAACCGCTATCGGCAGTACCATTTTTGCGTGCAAATAATTCATTTCTATTTAGATAGCGGTTAAAAGCCGCTTTTTTCTTTTCCCAGCAGAAAACAGCATATTGGTTTTGGTTTAGCGGCTCTAGGAGGTAGCCGCATTGAAAATACTATGTAGACGATATTCTTCGATTTATCCGTTACTGTCAAAAAAATCTTAGCTTATACAACGGTACAGTCTACTTTTGAATATGGTTTTTTACATCATATAACAGGAATAATTTTCAAAGCACAAGAACAGTATTTCCATCATACTCTTGTGCTTTTTTGCTGTTTAAAAATATTTTTCAAATTCTTTTCTGAAAGCGCAACAAATAGCTGCTGCGTGGGTAGCTACTGTGCGGAAAGAGGGATAGAGGGAAAACAACCCTCACTCACTCTCACGCAGAAAGGAGGTGAAAATATGAAGTCATCTTCTTTCGAGCAGGCTATTCAAGCACAGTTTGATTGCCTTACGAAAAAAGTCATCAAGAGAGCAGCAATGAAGTATAAGCGCAGTATTTCAAGACGTTTGCAGCATGAAATTCCATTCTCTGATGTATCAGATTTGGAATTGAATAAAGCTGGCGTTTACGATAATTATTCCTGCGATTATACCGTATTCAATGTTCTTGGCATGGAAGTACAAGTATCTGACGACCAGTTAAGCAAAGCTCTTAAATGTTTACCAGAGAGAAAGCGCAATATCATTTTGTTGTCATACTTTATGGATATGTCTGACGCAGAAATCGGAGAGCTTATGAACGTGGTTCGCTCCACTGTTTACCGTCATAGGACAAGCACTCTGGAAGAAATACGAAAAATGATGGAGGAGGAATAAGTGTGGAGAACAACACAAAACGTATACCGTTTGCTGTGATTGTGGCAGCTACCAATGGTGATGAAACCGCAATACAGGAAATCTTGAATTTCTATGACGGTTACATATCAAAGTTGAGCCTACGCAAGTTGTACGACGAGTACGGTAATGTCTATATGGTAGTCGATTCTGAACTAAAAGGCAGAATACAGGCTGCTGTTATGGACATGATTGCAAACTTTGAAATTATTGTAGTTTAACAATTCTGACGGGCAGAGCTTTTCTCTCTTTCCCTCTGCTTGTCATTCTATGAAAGTTTATTATCGGATAGTAGATTTTCATAGACTGGCAAACACAGTCGAGTGGTCTTTGAAAACTGAATAAACAATCAGATACGTTTGATATGCAGCGAGCCGACGGATATTGTACGCCATGACCTTTCAAAACAAAGTGAGCGATTCATGCAATGATCCGTGAGCGACTTTTGGAATGGTCGCCCTGCCATGACCTGTATATCTGTATAATGATACACCCGTATGACACGGTTCACCCATCAGAATGGGAATGGTGAAAGTCCAGTGAGCTTTTCCAGAGCTATTTGATTGTTAGAAAAAAAGATATTTTCAGCAGCAAAATGTATGTTCGCTTTTTATGAAGTTATGCTATAATGATTTCATTAAGCGAGTGTGTTTTGTTGCTGTCACAAAGAAAGGAGTCTTTTTAGTGATAAGTGATACACAAAATGCACACCCTCTAAAAAAGGAAAAAAAGACTTATACAGTGGAGGAAATTGCTGAACAACTGAATATTAGTAAGAAAGCAGCTTATTCATTGGTGAAAAGCGGTCAGTTTCATTATGTTCGTGTTGGTAAAGTCATACGAGTATCAAAAATTTCTTTCGATAAATGGTTGAATCAAATTTGACTATTAAGGAGAGAAATTATGGCTACAATCAAACAAAGAAAATCAACTTTTTCCGTTATTTACTGGTACTTAGACAATACAGGTAAGAGAAAGCAAAAATGGGACACGCTGGAAACAAGAAAAGAGGCAAAGCAGCGAAAAGCCTTTGTAGAATACTATCAAGAAAAATATGGTTATGTGTTAGTTCCTTTAGAGGAACAATTTGCACGCCAGATTGAGGATTCAAAAAAAGAGCTGGAAGTTGCTGACGAGGAAATTACATTGCGTGACTTCCTAAAAATTTTCGTCAATCTCTACGGTACATCTAAGTGGTCGCCTAGCACATTCAGCAGTAAGGTAAGCAGTATTGAGAATTATATCAATCCGATTATTGGTGATTGGAAACTCAATGAGATTACAACAAAAGGCTTATCAAAATACTACAATGATTTGTTGAGCGTACCAGAAGTACCACGTTCAAACAGAAAAGCAACTGGTCGTTGTGTGCAGCCTGCGAACATCAAAAAGATACATGATATTATCCGCTGCGCCTTGAATCAAGCTATCCGTTGGGAGTACATAGACACAAGCAAGAGAAATCCTGCGTCATTGGCGACTTTACCAAAAGTTCCAAAAGTCAGACGTAAAGTATGGAGTATACAGACATTCCGTCAAGCGGTACAGGCTGCGGAAGATGATTTACTTTCCATCTGTATGCACTTAGCTTTTTCCTGTTCAATGCGTATTGGTGAAATTACGGGTCTTACATGGGAAGATGTGATTATTGATGAAGAATCCATTGCTACGGATAATGCAAGGGTAATCATCAATAAGGAGCTTTCAAGAGTAAATGCTGCGGCTATGCAGAAATTGAAAGAGAAAGACATTATTAAAATCTTTCCTACACAGAAACCTCATTGTACGACAAGACTTGTTTTGAAAACACCAAAAACAGAAACAAGTAACAGAACCGTCTGGCTACCTAGAACCGTTGCACAGCTACTGGTACAGTACAAAAAAGACCAGCAGGAATTGAAAGAATTTCTCGGTAGTGCATATAACGATTATAACCTTGTCATTGCCTTAGAAAACGGAAATCCCGTAGAAAGTCGCATTGTCAGAGATAGGTTTCAAAAGCTCTGTGAAGAAAACGACTATGAAATTGTGGTATTCCACAGCTTACGTCATTTGAGTACAGGCTACAAACTGAAAATGACAAACGGTGATGTAAAATCCGTACAGGGTGATACAGGTCACGCAGAGGCAGAAATGGTTACAGATGTTTATTCTAAAATCATTGACGAGGACAGACGTTTCAACGCACAGAAAATGGACAAAGAATTTTATTCCACTCTCAATGAAGATACCAGCAATCAACCGCAAGATACTGGTTTTTCGGACAATGATATGGCACTGTTGGAGCTGCTTAAATCCCTTTCGCCAGAGATGAAAGAACAGCTTTTAAAGCAAACACTCAAAAAGTGATTTTTCAAAAGTGTTAGCAAATTTTCAAAAATCCAGCATTTTTTCATCAAAAATAAAAAAGTGTTAGCAAACCTACTTCCTTAAAAAGTCTTTATAAAGTATCGAATTGAAGTCATAAAGAAAAATAGCTCCCCTTTTCAGCTAGGATAGAAACGCCAGAATTAAAAAAGCTGAAAACCTAGAAAAATCAAGGCTTTCAGCGTTGTTTGTGGCGTCCCAGACAGGAGTCGAACCTGCGACGTTCCGCTTAGGAGGCGGACCCTCTATCCTGCTGAGGTACTGGGACATTTTCAAAAATCTATTCAAATTTATCTGGTTATCATATCAAAAGGCGATTGCTCCAACTAGCCCTTAGGAGGCGCTTATTATATCCATTTAACTAAGGGAACTTATCTATTATATTGTTAAAATATATCTTGCAAACCTTATAGCTTTTAAAAGTATAGTATACTGAAAGATGCTTTTCTTCGCACGGTACAGTATACTATATTTTTTCTGAAATTACAAGCAGGCGTTTATTCAAAATTTATGATTCCCTGCAGCCATATGGTCCCTTTGAAACGACGTCCAACCTCTACATCGCCCGTCAGATCCGCTTCATTGATACAGATATCAAAATTCATATCATTACATTCTACATTTAACTGATAGATATATTCTTTTGTAACAGAATTTCTCACCTTCATATAGGAATTAATATTTCCCATGATTTGGTATTTATCACATTCTATTCCATATGGCATAAAAAAGGTATCTACGATAGTATAAATGTCCTCTTCATATACCCTTCGCGAGAGCATAGAATACAAATCCATATCCTCAATGGTAAGACTCTCCATTGCCTCAGGATCGCCGTTTTTGGCAGCGCTCAGCAGCTGATTGCGCTTTGCCGAAATTTTCTTCTGTGAATCTATCTGATCGCTGTTTTTGCAGACCGGAAGCAGGACCATTCCGCTTGTCGAAAGCCCTGACAAAGTCGTTGCTGTCTTTCTGGTGAACAGTTCATTCAAAAGCTGCTCACGACAATAAACGGCTGCATTCTGAAGATAAAAGATCAGAGAAACGCCAATACGTCCATCGTCACAGACACCAGAATATGCGTTTCCGCTGACTTTTTTTTCTACCGTCACATCTTCCTTTGTTGTAATACCATTTCCCTTAAAATAAGGAAAATAATATTGTCTGTGGAAACCATCCTGATCGAGGTTTCCACAAAGTTTTATACCCATATCCGGGGCAAATTCTTTCTCCATCTCCAGAAAAACGCTCTGTTCCTCTTTTATCGTTTCCCGGCGATCAAAATTCTGATAAATTTCATCCAGAAGATTTTCTGCCTCGGCCTCTTTTTTTAAATTGCTAAAGCCTATTGCTCTTAAATAAGAATGCATGTTTTTCTCCAGATTTACTATTTGACAGTAATCAACTCCATGCCACCCATATATGGACGCAATGCTTCCGGAATGCGCACAGTTCCATCTGCATTCAGATTATTCTCCAGAAATGCAATCAGCATTCTCGGCGGAGCTACTACTGTATTATTTAAAGTATGTGCGAGATACTTTTTGCCATCTTTACCATTTACACGAATTTTAAGTCTTCTTGCCTGTGCGTCGCCAAGATTGGAGCAGCTTCCTACCTCAAAATACTTTTTCTGTCTCGGTGACCACGCTTCTACATCTACAGATTTTACTTTCAGATCAGCCAAATCGCCGGAACAGCATTCCAAAGTACGAACCGGTATATCAAGTGTGCGGAAGAAATCAACCGTATTCTGCCACAGCTTGTCAAACCACATCATACTGTCTTCCGGTTTGCAGACAACGATCATTTCCTGCTTTTCAAACTGATGAATCCGATAAACACCACGTTCTTCAATGCCGTGCGCTCCCTTTTCTTTGCGGAAACAAGGAGAGTAGCTGGTCAGTGTGTATGGAAGATTTTCTTCCGGAAGAATCTGATCAATAAATTTTCCGATCATAGAATGCTCACTTGTTCCGATCAGATAAAGATCTTCTCCTTCAATCTTATACATCATAGCATCCATCTCAGCAAAGCTCATAACTCCTGTCACAACATTGCTGCGAATCATATAAGGAGGAATGCAGTACGTAAATCCTCTTCCAATCATAAAATCTCTTGCATAAGAAAGAATTGCCGAGTGAAGTCTCGCCACATCACCCATCAGATAATAAAATCCGTTTCCTGCCACTCTTCCTGCAGCTTCCATATCAATACCATTAAATTTTTCCATGATTTCTGTATGGTATGGAATTTCAAAATCAGGTACCAGAGGTTCTCCGAATTTCTGTACCTCCACATTTTCACTGTCATCCTTTCCGATCGGAACAGATGGATCAATGATATTCGGAATCACCATCATATTCTTCAGAAGCTTCTCTTCCACTTCTTTCTCACGCTTATCAAGCTCAGCAGTCCGTGCAGCATTCTCTGTTACCTGTTTTTTTACCTCTTCAGCTTCTTCCTTTTTTCCCTGAGCCATCAACGCGCCAATCTGCTTGGATATTTTATTACGGTTTGCGCGAAGTGCCTCAACTTCCTTTTTAATATCTCTATTTTCCTGATCAAGCGCTAAAACTTCATCTACAAGAGCCAGTTTTTCATCCTGGAATTTATTCTTAATATTCTGTTTTACTATTTCTGGATTTTCTCTTACGAATTTAATATCTAACATGTTCTGCCTCCATTAACATTTTATCTTTCAGAAGCCTCTCATAGCTTCCATACAATCGTTTCAAAATCAAAAATACTCAAAGAATCTAATATTGCAAACTTCCAGGCAATTTATGCCACTGTTCTTAATCATATAACATTTATTTTTACAAGTAAAGGGGCTAACTTGGCATATCGTTAAAATAATTAACAGCCTGACGCAGCGCCTCCTTTTCCTCCTGTCCTAAAACGACGTAAGACTCACCCTTTACTATTTCTTTAATATAGGTATAACAACCTTCCCGCCCATGAATTGCATTCAGTACAAATCCTGAATCACTCTCATCCAGCATAGCAAGAGCAAAACTCAGCCTTCCTCCGACATCTGGAAATGCATCATATTTTACGATTCCTATTTTGTTGGCTGTACGGCTTTGCACATCTTTGATTCTGCGAATTTCATTTGCATGAATCTTGTTCAGCTCCACAATTTTATCTACTTCAATAAACTTTTGTGCAAAAGCTTTTTCCAGTGATGTTGCATCTCTTCCCTTCATAAAAATGCGATATCGTTTCATAAAACGTGTCATCTTCATGGATACCCTTACCATGTAAAGAAGCACAAATATCATAATTCCCATCATAATAATTACTATGATGCCCGGGTCAATCCCCAATGAATTTAAAATATTACTCTGCATTTATCTTCCCCTTTTATACAAATTGCATTTCTTTTAGTAAATATAATAAGTGATATTTCGAATCTATGACTTTTTCATGATTGATCACTGTGAATCGACTGAAAAAGATAGAGCAATCGTTCCAATTCTTCATTTGAATAATAATCAATTACTATTTTTCCCTGATTGTTCGCTTTGTGATTAATGGAAACCTTTGTTCCAAGCAAGGCCTTCATCTTTTCAGCAAAATCCTCATAAACAAATTCATTTTTGTTTTCTTTCTTATCCGTTTTTGCTTCCTTTGTCATGGATTTCATCAACTTTTCCACATCGCGCACATTGAGTTTTTCGTCAAATACGCGCTGCGCCAGTCGATATTGCAGTTCTTTATCCTCAACAGCCAACAAAGAACGGGCATGACCTGTCGAAATCATATCATCGATCAGCATTTGCTGTACACGTTCATCCAGCTTCAAAAGTCGCATTGAATTTGTAACAGCTGTTCGGCTTTTTGAAACACGCTCTGCCACTTCATCTTGTTTTAGATGAAATTCTGTAAGAAGCCGTTTAAAGGCAATTGCTTCTTCAATTGGATTTAAGTTTTCTCTTTGTATATTTTCGATCAAAGAAATTTCTACAATCTGCTGTTCTGTAAAATCTTTAATAATAACAGGAACCTCTTTTACACCAGCTAATTTTGCTGCTCTCCATCTTCTCTCGCCAGCTATTATTTCATAATAGCCATCTCGCTTCTGAACAATCAAAGGCTGTAGGACACCAAACTGTTTTATTGAATCTGCCAGTTCAATGAGAGCATCTTCATCAAATTTTTTTCTTGGCTGTTCCCTGTTTGGTTCAATCTCTGTTATTTTTAATTTAATTTCTTCTTTTTTAATTACTGTCTTTACAACAGTTTCCTTTTCTTTTACAGTTTTCGTTTCCACTTTACTGTTTGTCTGTTTATTAGGAATTAGAGAATCCAATCCTTTCCCTAATCCTGTTTTTTTTACTGCCATTCTTCATCTCCCCTATGTATTACTTCTTCTGCCAAAAGGCGATATGCTTCTGCTCCTGCAGATTTGCTGTCATATGCAGTAATAGGCATTCCATAGCTCGGCGCTTCTGCCAAACGAACATTTCTCGGTATAATACTTTTATATATAGTTTGTTCCAGATTGCTCTTTACATTTTCAACTACCTGTAAAGAAAGATTCGTTCTGGCATCATACATTGTAAAGACTACACCTTCTATTTCAAGATCCGGGTTCAATCGATCTTTCACTAAATCAATTGTGTGAATCAACTGACTTAATCCTTCTAATGCATAATACTCACATTGTATTGGCACCAGTACTGTATTCCCCGCACACATTGAATTGATCGTAAGCATATTTAACGAAGGAGGACAATCGATAAGAATAAAATTATACTTATCTTTTACTAGTTTCAAAGCATTTTTTAAAAGATTTTCTTTATCTTCTACTCCTATCAACTCAATCTCTGCTCCTGCAAGATTAACATTAGAAGGAATAATAGATAAATTTTCATATATATTTTCTTTTATACATTGACCTATTTCTGCCTCACCGAGTAAAAGCTCATATACTGTATTTTCTTCTGTATCCTTATCAACGCCAAGCCCACTCGTTGTATTTCCCTGAGGATCCATATCAATAACAAGAACTTTTTGTCCACTTTCAGCAAGGGAGGCAGATAAATTAATCGTAGTTGTTGTTTTTCCAACTCCACCTTTCTGGTTGGCAACTACTATTATTCTCCCCATAATAATTATTTCTCCCTTCATTATTAGCTTTTATAAGTATATCACTAATTTAATTATTATTCTATAAAAAATGTTTCACGTGAAACATTCCTCTCTTTTACACAAAAATAATATTATAATTATGAAAGGATATTAAAATATGACGAACCTCATTTATAAATTCTTTTAAAAATTTTCAAATCACTCATTCTGTTTTTTTAATGTTTCACTATATCTCTTTATTTCCTGCTTCATACTGTTAAGTTCTTTTTTACATCTATTTTTATTTCCATTTAAAAGTGCTAAACATAGTTCCGTTTTTGCATATAATTCAGATAAGAATTGTTGTAATACTTGATCGGATATTTCATAATCCAACTCACGGTTTAAATCTATTAGACTGTTTTCCTGCTTATTATTAACAGAGTTATTATTAGTTTCTTTTTCTTCCTCTTTGCTCTCATCCTCTATAATAAAATTTTTTGGACTAAAAAATTCATTCTGATCATTCGCATCTTCCTTTTCAGAATTTTCTAATTCTGCAAACATTTTTTCATATTCTGCCTTTTTTTGTAAATGAGTTTCTATTAAATCACGAACATATTCAATCTGCTGTTTAATTTGAGAAACAGAACTTATTGCTTTTTCTATTTTTTGACCAATCTCAGTATCTCTATTTCTCGGAGAAAAAATATTCGTATGGGTATTATTTTCCCTTTGTAATGACTCAGACCACTCTTCTGCGCTTGAAAGTTCGTTTAATAAATCTTTCATCTGTTTTTTTAATTTATCTAAAGTCTGATCATTTTCATCTGCTAATTTGTTTATATACTTTCTTATCATAAATTAATTTACACCTACTTAATCGACAGTTTTTTTACAGGTATTTTATTAGACTATAAATAAAATTTCTTATGCTGATTCTTTATAAAATACTTACCGTACATTTTTTGTTATTTATATCATACATGAAAAAGAGTTAAAATAAAAGGGAAATTATTGGAGATTAAAATGTTTCACGTGAAACATTTGAGATTGAATATTTTACAATTCTATCTTATTTTTTATTTTTAGGATTCAATTATTTCATTATTTGCAATCAATATTTATGTTGCTATTTTAGCCTTTTTATTCCATATATACTTGTCAATAAAAGGTATTGTGATATAATTAATATTATTATTTGTTACGTAACTTTTTTTATTTCCGTTTTGATAATATAATAACTAATTATTTCAAATACTATTAGTATTTAAGATTTTTCAAGACTATTTAACGAAATATGAGCCAATGTATTCTTTTATTAATTTCAAAATTTATGTGAGACTATATTCTCAATAAGATTGTATAAATTTCTAAAAGTAGACACAGGGCATCATATAAAATAATCAACTTTTTTTCTTTTATTATTTACATGATGCTATATTTAGCCTACTATATTACAATACTTACCTTTGCATTAATTTTAAATCCAAAAGGAGACTCTTATGAAAAAATCAAAATCTTTTTTTAAAACTTGTATTACTGCACTTGGTTTAATGCATTGTATGAATGAATATATTAATTCTAAATTTATTTCCCACTCGATCCACAAATCCGGGGGTAAATTTTATCATTGGAAACATGGAGATATCTATTACACTGTCTCTGATCATGATTCATTGAAAAGTCCAATTCTTTTGATTCATGATTTAACTGTATTTTCTTCTGAATATGAGTGGCATTCAATTATAAAAGAATTATCAAAATCGTATACTGTTTTTACACTTGATCTCATTGGCTGCGGAAGATCAGATAAACCGCAACTTACTTACACAAATTACTTTTATGTGCAAATGATAAACGATTTTATTACTGATGTCATTGGTCTTCCAACAAAAGTTGTTGCAACGGGATTATCCTCTTCTTTTGTTTTAATGGCTCATTTTATGAACAAAAATCTATTTTCTGAAATCGTTATGGTTAATCCAAAATCACTTACTTTATTGAAAAAGACACCTGATGCTTCTTCAAAAGTACTAAAAAAATTATTGAACCTTCCTATTGTCGGAAAAACTGTATATTATATGGCTGTTAATAAGCAAAACACAGAATACTATTTGACAGAAAAATGCTTTTGCAATCCATTTCATTTAACACAATCCATAACAAAAGCATATTATGATGCTGCTCATACTTGCAGTGGGAAAGGTAAAATGCTGCTTGCCAGCGTAGATGGATTTTATATTAACATCGACATTACCAAAGCTTTAAAACATGCAGGTAAAAATATAACTTTGATTTTGGGAGATCACAATGAAAATATAACGGATATTGAAAATTCCTATACCAGATTAAATCCGGAAATATCAACAAAGATTATAAAAAATACAAAGCTTCTTCCACAATTAGAAGATCCTGATACATTCTTGCAGTTCATAAAATAAAAAAGCTATTACATTCATATAAAAACATATCAAATGAAAAATTTCCTTTAGATTTTTTTCTATCTGATATGTTTTTATTTTTCATGCAATAGCTCTGTTCATGATTCTTCTATCCTAAAGGCTCTTTTGATGGCATCCCGGCTTTTCTTGGATATTTTAAGGGTGTCCCTCGTTCTTTTTTTATAACAATCAAAGCACGACCAATCTCACTATCAGGAAGTAAAAAAGTTTTCTTTTCCTTTAGTTTTCCACCAAGCAGATAAAATGCTTTTTTTGCTCCTTCAATTTCAATATCGATATTTATCGATTTATAAGATATAAAACAACCATCTTTTTTTACAAAAGGAAGACAATATTCTGATAAAGAAGAAAGATTTGCTACTGCTCTGGAAACACACAAATCAAACTGTTCTCTGTATTCTCTTTTTCTTGCTGCATCCTCTGCTCTTGCATGAATTGCTGTTATATTTTCAAATCGAAGTTTATCGATTAATTCATTTAAAAATAAAATTCTCTTATTTAAGGAATCAAGCAGCACAACTTTTAAATGAGGAAATACAATTTTTAACGGAATTCCAGGAAAGCCTGCCCCTGTTCCTACGTCTATGAGTGTATTTACTTTTTCCAGATCAATAACTTTTATAAGTGATACACTGTCAACAAAATGCTTTAATACGACTTCCTCATATTCTGTTATCGCAGTCAGGTTCATAACTTCATTTTTTTCAATTAAATATTCATAATAAATTAGAAACTGTTCCATTTGTTGCTCGTTTAATTTTAAGCCTATTTTTTCAAAGCTTTCTTTTAAAACTAACTGATATTCTTCCACTTTTTTCATAAAAAAGCCTTCCAATCCTTTCAATTCCCCTACTGCCATCTCTCAATCAAAACTCAAATCATGAAAACCTGCCTCTTCATGCAAAACAGGACCTCTTTATAAATGAAGATTTTTTTCCAGATAAATCAACAAGACGGAAATATCTGCGGGCGAAACTCCGGCAATACGCGATGCCTGGCCGATCGAGGCTGGCTGGTACTGTTTTAATTTCTGCCGCGCTTCAATCCGAAGGCTTGGTACCTCATCGTAGTTCATATTTTCCGGTATTTTCTTCTGTTCCAGCTTTTGAAACTGTTTCACCTGATTTAACTGGCGTTGCAGATATCCTTCGTATTTTATATAAATATTCACCTGTTCTCCTATATCACAGGGAAGATCCGGTCTTTCCGGGTCCAAATCAGAAAGCATCTCATAGTTTAATTCCGGGCGCCTTATCAATTCTGCCAAAGTAACAGAGGATTTTAATTCTGTACTTCCACAAACTTTCAAATATTCCTGAATTTCTTTTCCTGCCCCAATATGTACTTTCCTGACTCGTTCTATTTCTTTTTTTATTGCTTCCTTTTTCTGAAGCAGTTTTTCATATCTATTATTATCAATAAGTCCTACTTCATATCCTTTTTCTGTAAGACGAATATCTGCGTTATCCTGTCGCAATAATAGTCGATATTCTGCCCGAGAAGTCATCATTCGATAAGGTTCCCGATTTTCTTTTGTTACCAGATCATCAATTAACACGCCAATATAAGCTTCTGAACGATCCAGAATCAACGGAAGCTTCCCTTTTATTTTCTGTACTGCATTAATTCCTGCAATCAATCCCTGTGCCGCTGCTTCTTCATATCCTGAGCTACCGTTAAACTGACCGGCACTGAATAATCCCTGAATATTTTTAAATTCCAGCGATAACTTTAATTGTCTTGCATCAATACAGTCATATTCAATTGCATATGCGTTGCGAACGATTTCAGCATGTTCCAGTCCCTTGACACTTCGATACATGTCAATCTGGACATCCTCTGGCAGGGAACTTGACATTCCTCCAATATACATTTCATCCGTATGTATTCCTTCTGGTTCGATAAATACCTGATGCCTGTTTTTATCCGCAAATTTTACAACTTTATCTTCAATTGAAGGACAATATCTCGGGCCAGTGCCCTCGATCATGCCAGAATAAAGCGGCGAACGATCCAGATTCTGTCTGATAATCTCATGTGTTTTTTCATTTGTATAAGTAAGCCAGCACGATATCTGCTCTTTCTGAACAGATGCCGGCTCTGTAGTAAAAGAAAAAGGAACAATTGTTTCATCGCCTTTTTGCTCTTCCATTTTTGAAAAATCTACGGATTTTCTGGAAATACGGGCCGGGGTACCTGTCTTAAAACGATATAACTCCACTCCGTTTTTTTTGAGCGAATCGGTAAGATAATTTGCCGCCTGCAATCCATTTGGTCCCGTATAAGAACTGATATCTCCGTAAATACATCTTGCTTTCAGATATGTCCCTGTACAAAGCACAGCAGCCTTACAGTGATAAACGGCACCTGAATATGTTTTTACTCCTGTCAGTATTCCTTCTGAAACAAGAAGCTCTGTCACTTCCATCTGTTTTATAATCAGATTTTCCGTCTGCTCCAGAACCTGTCTCATACTTCTTGAATAGTCGGATTTATCCGCCTGTGCGCGAAGTGAATGGACGGCAGGTCCTTTTGATTTGTTCAGCATTTTAGACTGTATAAACGTTTTGTCAATATTTTTTCCCATCTCTCCGCCGAGAGCATCTATCTCGCGTACAAGATGTCCTTTTGAGCTTCCTCCAATATTGGGATTGCATGGCATCAAAGCAATACTGTCAACACTTACGGTAAACATCACTGTTTTCATTCCGAGCCGCGCGGCTGCAAGAGCCGCTTCACATCCGGCATGTCCTGCTCCTATTACTGCAACATCAATAAATTCTTCTACTCTGCCCATACTTTATTTCCCCATACAAAACTTTCCGAATATTTCATTTATCAGGTCTTCACTTGCTGTTTCGCCTGTAATCTCTCCAAGCGCTTCACACGCACTCATCAGGTCAATCGTAAAAAAATCCTCCGGCATGCCAAACGAAATGCTTTCCTGTACTTTTTTCAAGCTTTCCTCTGCGCGAATCAGCGACGCTTTCTGCCTGGCATTCGTAATATAAATCTCATGATTAAAAGAAATATTTCCTGTATAAAACATTTCTTTAATCTTCTTTTCCAAAAGATCAATTCCTTTATTTTCTTTTACAGAAATACTGATAATGGGATACTCTTTTCCGATAAAATCTTGAATCTTTTCTTCCGTAGTTTCCTGTACAAGATCTGATTTATTTAACAAAATAACTGCCTTTTTGTCTGACAAATAATTGAGAATTTCTCTGTCATTTTCATCCGGCTGTGTGGAAGAATCTACTACATAAAGAATTAAATCAGCGTTCGCCGCCTTTTCTTTTGCTCTCTCCACACCAATTTTTTCTACCATATCCTCTGATTGACGAATCCCAGCCGTATCTATAAGTTTTAACGTAATTCCCTCGAAATGAATGGTCTCTTCAAGCGTATCTCTTGTCGTTCCTGCTATATTTGTGACAATTGCTCTTTCCTCACCAATCAAAGCATTCATAAGAGAGGATTTTCCTGCATTTGGTTTACCCAGTATGACCGTTTGTACTCCCTCTTTGATGAGCCGTCCATTATCCGCGGATACAATAAGATCTTTCAATTCTTTCAACATATTCCCTGTCTTTTCCGCCAATCCTTCCGGATAACCGTCTAAACTGATATTCTCCGGATCATCTAACGCCGATTCAATAAAAGCGATCTCATAAAGTATATCTTCTCTTAACCTTTTTATTTTCTGAAAAACAGAACCCTTTAACTGGCTTAAAGAACTCTGAAGGGCATATTCATTTTCAGACTGAATAATATCCATAACCGCTTCTGCCTGGGATAGATCAAGCCTTCCATTCAAAAAAGCACGTTTTGTAAATTCTCCGGGTTCAGCAGGTCTTGCTCCATGCTTAATGACAGCATCCAGCACCTTTTTCATCGCATACACACCGCCATGACAGTTAATTTCCACCGTATCTTCCGCAGTAAAACTTCTAGGGGCACGCATCAGAACAACAAGAACTTCATCCACCGGATCATCTCCATCATATATATATCCATAATGAACTGTATGAGAATCCTGATCTGCGATTCTCTTTCTGTTCTTTTTGGAACGATAAACGCGATCCACAACAGAAATTGCTTCACTTCCACTTACACGTATAATTCCGATTCCTGAACCACCTGCCGCAGTAGAAATTGCTGCAATCGTATCTCCCTTCATCTTTCTGCCCCCATCTCCTTTTTATGCCAACCTATCATATCACATTTAACATACTTTTTCATCAGATTATCCAATTATTTTTTATTTAAGAATCTTATCACTACGCTTATACAATTAACTTTTTTTAAGCGTCTAAAAAATAAGACCCCGTATCTTGCAAGAAAAAGAAGGAGTGAATACTTTCTGAAACTCCTTTTTTTCTGTAGGATACGAGGTCATCCTCTTACCACACTATAACTAATCTACTGTTTCTTCCTTAATGTAACTACCACTTTTCTGCACGGCTCATCCCCTTCACTATGTGTTGTGACATAAGGATCATTCTGAAGTGCAGAATGAATAATTCTTCTCTCATAAGGATTCATCGGCTCAAGAAATACTGGGCGTCTTGTTTTCTTTACTTTAAAAGCAATATTCTTTGCAAGATTTTCCAGAGTTGCTTTTCTTCTCTCTCTGTAATCTTCTGTATCAAGCTTTACTCTTACGTAGGAAGCTTTTCCTTTGTTTACAACAAGGCTTGTCAGATACTGAAGTGAATCAAGCGTCTGTCCTCTCTTTCCAATCAGAAGACCCATATCCTCGCCGGAGAGATCAACGGACAGCGTATCATCTTCATATACAGACTTCACTTCCACATCCATTTCCATTGTACGTAGAACATCTTTCAGGAACGTTTCAGCTCTGCGAATTGCTTCCTCCGGATTTGCCGGTATTCTTGGCTGCTTTGGAGTACTCTCTTCTTTTGCCGTCTCTTCCTTTATTTCTTTGGTGATTTCTTTTGCTTCAGGTTTTTTTTCTCTTCTCTTTTCCTTCTTTTCCTCTTTCTTTTCTTCTTTTTCTTCCTTTTTGAAATCTTTTACTTCTTTTTTGTCTTCCTTTTTCTCTTTACTTGTCTCTCTGCTAAAGTCTTTATTCGTTTCCTTTTTGATCTCTTTTTTTGCTTCTTTTTTTATCTCTTTTTTTGTTGCTTCCTTGTTCCCGAATACCTCTTTTAACAGATCATCGTCCGTATATTTCTTTTTTGCTTCGATTACAGCTTTTTTTCCGCCAATTCCAAAGAACCCTGCTGATCCTTTTTCAATTACGGTATATTCAATATTATCTTTACTTGTTCCAAGCAAAATGGAAGCCTCTGTCAGCGCGTCTTCCACTGTTTTTGCTGTTACTTTTATAGAATCCATAATCGGCCTCCCTCTTATTTCTTTCCGTTTCTCTCATTAAACTGTTTTACCATTTGTGCCTTTGATGCAAGACTTCCAGGCTTTGCAGTCGTTGTATTTTTATAATAATCCGTTGATTTTTTTATCTTTTCATCCCGTTCTTCCTGAGATATTTCTTCATGTTCAATATTTTTCGTATTGATCTTTGCAGTATTTGATATCTTCTGGGGCGGCAACCCCTTTTTCTCTCTCTTTTTATTCGCTTTTTCCAGATTCTTTTTCAAAATTTCGTCAAGATCAAGCTTATCAATTTTTTTATTGATAAAGAACTGTTGAATACCTCTTACTACTGCACCGGCAATCCAGTAAATACCCATACCGACAGGAAGCGTCAGACAGAATACTGCGGACATCAGCGGCATTACTGTATTCATGGTTTTCATGGTATTTGCCATGGTATCCGCCTGTCCATTCGTATTCGCATTTGAATTTGGATTCATTGCAGTCATCAGCTTTGTATTTAACCACTGAGATAATGCGGAAAGAATCGGAATCAAGGCTGCTCCTATCGCAAGAAGAATTGCTCCCGTGGAAATTGCACGCATAAAAATCTGCATAGGTGCATCTGCAATATTTAGTCCAAGAAAATAATTCATCTTATCGACATGTGTCTGTGTATCTGTTACTGTTTTTGCAATATCCGGAAATTTATCAGCAAGCGCTGTCCAGTTATCCGGTTTGAATTTATACATGACATCAATCAGTGTGTTTTCTGTCATCTCTTTGAATGTAACAGAATTAGCCTTTGCCATCTCTGCCATAAATTCTTCCACACCAGACATTGTCATCAGCTTCTGTGCCAGAGGAAGAAATGCATTCTTTACAGAGTTAACATAAGCTGGAATATTCCAGATCACGCGATAAAGTGCAAACAGAATCGGCATCTGTATGATAAGCTGCAAACAGCTTCCCATCGGATTTACACCATATTTTGCATAGACAGCCTGTGTCTCTTCATTCATTTTCATCATGGCTGCCTGATCCTGATTTTTACCTTTATATTTTTTCTGAATTGCCTGTAATTCAGGATTCATTCTTGCAGACAGTCTTGAAAACTTTTGCTGCTGAATCGTAAGCGGCATCAGGATCATGTAAATGACTATCGTAAATAAGATAATACAAAGACCGATATTTGCGATACCGATCTTTTCCTGAAGCAAGAATATCGCATTCATAATATAACCAAGCAGACTGGCCACAGGTCCTATAATGAATGTTGTACTTTTTGTCAATAACATTCTTTAAATTCCTCCTCATGGAACGGGATCATATCCGCCTTTTGAAAAAGGATTACACCGTAGGATTCTCCATACAGCCAAAATACCTCCTCTGAGAGCTCCGTATTTCTGAATCGCTTCCAGACCATACTGGGAACAAGTCGGAATATAAGGACATCTTGTTCTTTTCATCGGCGAAAGATACTTCTGATAAAATTTGATCAGATAAATCAATAATTTTTTCATTTTTTACTTCTTCTTAAACCTTTTTTTCCGCTTCTTTTTCCTGTTCTGCATGCAAAATACCATGCAGACGTCCAAGATGAAGCAGTGCGCTCTCGATATCAAAGAAATTTTTTTCTTTAGCGCTGGGCCTTGCAATAATCACAAGATCAAGGCCATCAACAAATTTTTCTTCATTTAAACGATAGCTCTCACGAATCAGCCTTGTAATTCGATGTCTTACTACACTGTTGCCAACCTTTTTACTGACTGATATACCAATACGGTTTCTCTGCGTATCCTGCTTTAACATATACATGACCAGATATCTGTTTGCATAAGATTTTCCTTTTCGGTAAACACGCTGAAAATCACCGTATTTTTTTAAGGATTCTGAAAATACCATATTTCGTTCCTTTAAAAATTTTCTGATAAAAGAAAAGGCCACAAATCTGCGGCCTATGCTGACAATACTTTTCTTCCTTTTGCTCTTCTTGCAGCTAAGACTTTTCTTCCGCCTGCTGTACTCATTCTCGCTCTGAATCCATGAACTTTTGATCTGGATCTCTTTTTCGGCTGAAATGTCATTTTCATAAACGGGCACCTCCTTTTTTCTAACCAAATCTATGGTAATAATGGTATTGATTGGTCATGTATATTTTAAGAAAACATCGCTTCAATTATATTCAATAATATAAGGGAAGTCAAGCATTTTATAAGGCTTTCACGGTTTATAAAAAATATGTGGATAACCTTCTTTCACTTCATACACATAGATAAAATATCCTTATTTCTTGCCTTTTTTCTTTTGTTCAAGAACTTTTTCACACACTATTGAAAAGTTATCCACAACTTATCAACAAATTGTGGATAAACTTACGTAAACTATTTTTCTTTCTTTAATGGTAATAAAAAGGTAATTTTTTACATTTTTTCTTTTTCAAAAAAGTTACCATTGCTAAATCACCCATTTTGTTTTAATATTATGGTAGGAAAAAATGGTTTTTTTGGAGATTACAACATGGACATACTAAAAGAAAAATGGGATGAGATCCTTCAGCTCGTCAAAACTGAGCATGAACTTTCTGATATCTCTTTCAAAACATGGCTCAAGCCACTGGAAATACACAGTGTTTCCGACCATATGGTAACAATACTTGTTCCATCTGAACAGATGGGCATTGATTATATTACAAAAAAATATATGTTTCCTATTAAAGTGGCAATCGCTGAGTTTACAGGAAAAGAATATGACATTGAGTTTATACTTCCGGAACAGGCAAAAGAACGCAAAAAAAAGTTCACTCCTGTAAATCTTGTAGACAACAGCCCCAGCATAGAAAAGGCTAATCTCAACCCAAGATATACCTTTGATACATTTGTTGTTGGTAATAACAACAAATTTGCACATGCTGCAGCACTTGCTGTTGCGGAGTCGCCGGGAAAAATGTATAATCCTCTTTTTATCCATGGAGGGGCCGGACTTGGAAAAACGCATCTTATGCATTCCATTGCTCATTTTATTTTGAATGAAAATCCAGAAAAGAAAGTACTTTATGTGACCAGTGAGTATTTTACAAATGAGCTGATTGATTCCATTCGTAATGGAAATAATACTTCTATGACCAAGTTCCGTGAAAAATACCGCAACGTGGATGTCCTTCTGATTGACGATATCCAGTTTATTATAGGTAAGGAATCCACGCAGGAAGAGTTTTTCCATACCTTTAACGATCTGCATAACAACAAAAAACAGATTATTATCTCCTCTGATAAACCGCCAAAAGATATTGAAACATTAGAAGCAAGGCTCCGTTCCAGATTTGAATGGGGTCTGATTGCTGATATTTCGTCTCCGGATTTTGAGACTCGTATGGCTATTCTTCATAAAAAAGAAGAAACCGACGGTTATGACATTGATAATGAAGTCATCAAATACATTGCTATGAATATTAAATCCAATATTCGTGAACTGGAAGGAGCTCTGAATAAACTCGTTGCGCTTAGCAACCTGGAAAACAGAGAAATAACGATACGTCTGGCTGAGGAAGCATTAAAAGACATTATTTCCCCAGATGAAAAGAAAGAGATTACCCCTTCCCTCATTATTTCTGTTGTAGCAGAACATTTTCATATTACAGAAGACGATATTAAAAGTAATAAACGTAACACAGAAGTTGTTTTCCCAAGACAGATCGCTATGTACCTTTGCAGCAACATGACGAGCGTCGGACTCAAAAAAATTGGCTCCGAGATGGGAAATCGTGATCATTCCACTGTTCTTCATGGTTCCAAGAAAATTGCTTCTGAAATAAAAACTTCAGATTCTACAAGAAATATAGTAGAAATTTTGAAAAAAAAGATAAGTCCGGCATAAAGTTATCCACAAAGTTATCCACTTATCCACATGATAACCAGTTTTAATGTGTGTGAAAGAGTTGTGGACGAGTGTTTATAAACAATTTCCGGATCAGATCGTTTTATCCTTTCAAAAATTTGAAATGTGAATAAGCTTTCTGTTATCCATATCGTTTCTTAGGTGACTACACATCGTTGTCCATCTAAAAAATGCCGTAAATATAAAGCCTTATATGGGTTTTACACATATCCACAGCCCTTAATAAGATTACTGCGGATTTTTCTCATATATATATTTAAAGCGCTTCGCGCAATTTACACTTCGCAGAGCCGATTCTTTTTTGTAAGCTTTATATTTTTTGATAAAAAAATGATGGAAAGAACGATTTCCGTTCAGATCATCTGCAACATTACGAAGGGAGTATATCTATTATGAAAATTACTTGCAGCAAAAGTAACCTTCTGAAAGGTGTAAATACTGTAATGAAGGCCGTTCCTTCAAAAACCACGATGCCAATTCTCGAATGTATTCTGGTTGATGCTTCATCAGGCATCATAAAGTTCACAGCCAATGATATGGAACTGGGAATTGAAACCAAGGTGGAAGGTGAAATTCTTGAAAAAGGAATTGTAGCTTTGGAAGCAAAACTTTTTTCTGAGATTATCAGAAAACTGCCTGACAGTGATGTTACGATTGTTGCAGATGAAAAAAACAATACACAGATCACCTGTGAAAAAGCAAAATTTTCTATTATGGGAAAAGATGGAGAAGACTTCTCCTATCTTCCATTTGTTGAGAGAGATTATAAGATAAGCTTATCGCAGTTTACTCTGAAAGAAGTAATCAGACAAACTATTTTCTCAATTGCTGTGAACGACAGTAATAAAATGATGACGGGTGAGCTGTTTGAGATTCAGGAAAATGAAATGAGAGTTGTCTCTCTTGATGGTCATCGGATTTCAATTCGGAAAATAGAGCTTAAATCACAGTATGGAGAGAAAAAGGTTATTGTTCCTGGTAAAACACTGATTGAAATTTCAAAAATTTTAACTGGTGGAACAGAAGATATCGTAGATATTTATTTTACGGATAATCATATTGTTTTTGAATTTGATCAGACGGTTGTTGTTTCGAGATTGATTGAAGGAAATTATTTCCGTGTAAATCAAATGCTTTCCAATGACTACGAGACAAAAGTTACAATCAATAAAAGAGAATTTCTTGATTGTATAGACAGGGCTACCCTTCTTGTAAAAGAAGGTGATAAAAGACCTATTATTTTGAATATTTCAGAAGGTGTTATGGAACTTAAAATTTCGTCTCAGATCGGTAGTATGGATGAAATTATTGATATTGAACTGGAAGGAAAGAATATAAAAATTGGTTTTAATCCGAAATTCCTGATTGATGCACTTCGTGTCATTGATGATGAATCTATTGATATCTATTACATGAATCCAAAAGCGCCATGTTTTATAAGGGATGAGGAGCAGAATTATATTTATCTGATTCTGCCGGTTAATTTTGTAGATGCATAATTACATGTTACAAGTATGGAGAATAAAATTATGGAAATGACGGAAATCAAGCTTCGGGATGAATACATTAAGCTGGGTCAGGCGTTAAAAGCTGCCGGTATTGCAGAGAGCGGAGTGGATGCAAAGTATAAGATTCTGGAAGGACAGGTTCTTATAAACGGAGAAAAAGAATTTCAGAGAGGAAAAAAGCTTTTTGAAGGTGATGAAGTAATCTGTGAAGAAATTATGATTAAAATAACCAGATAAAAAGATGGTGTAAAGATGATTATTGAATCCATAAAGCTTTGTCATTTTCGTAATTATGATGAGCTCGAACTGAATTTTGACAGAGGAACAAATCTTTTTTATGGTGATAATGCGCAGGGGAAAACAAATATTCTGGAATCGGTTTATCTCTGTGGTACAACCAGGTCTCATAAAGGGAGTAAAGACAGAGAATTAATACATTTTGGAGAAGACGAATCCCATATCTGCATGAAAATTAAAAAAAATGAGATTCCATATCGGATTGATATGCATCTCAAAAAGAATAAAACAAAAGGGATTGCAATTAATGGTATGCCGGTTCGAAAGGCAAGTGAGCTGATCGGACTTGGCAATTTTGTATTTTTTTCTCCTGAAGATTTGAATATTATTAAAAATGGCCCTGCTGAGAGACGAAGATTTCTTGATATGGAGATGTGTCAGCTCGATAAAATATATCTTTATCATCTGTCAAACTATAATAAAATTCTGAATCAGCGAAATCGATTGCTGAAGGATTATACCTTTTATGAGGAATCGAATACCATGCTTGATGTACTGGATGAACAGCTCGTCAGATACGGACAGGTAATCATTCAAATGAGAAGTACATTTGTTGAAGTATTATGCGAAATTATTCAGGATATACATAGAAATCTTTCTGGAAAAAAAGAGATTTTAGTTGTTGAATATGAAAAAGATACAGATTATGAAAAATTAAAAGAAAAATTAAGGGGTAACAGGGAAAGAGACATCAGGACAAAGGTGACAAATGAAGGGCCACACAGAGACGATCTGTGTTTTCTGATTAATGGAATTGATATTCGGAAATATGGATCTCAGGGACAGCAAAGAACAGCAGCTCTGTCTTTGAAGCTTGCAGAAATAGAGATTGTTAAAAGAAAAATAAAGGATACGCCTGTTTTGTTGCTGGATGATGTTCTTTCTGAGCTTGACAGCAGCCGACAACGATATCTTCTTGAGAATATTCATGATATCCAAACATTGATTACGTGTACAGGCGTGGACGATTTTGTCAGTTATAATTTTCAAATAAATAGACTGTTTCAGGTTTCATGTGGAACAGTTGAGGAAAAAGGTTAGGAGGGTTTCGATGAGTGCAGAATACGGTGCAGATCAAATCCAGATTCTGGAAGGTCTGGAGGCAGTAAGAAAAAGACCCGGTATGTATATTGGAAGTACCTCGGCGAGAGGTCTTCATCATCTTGTTTATGAAATTGTGGACAATGCAATTGATGAGGCGCTAGCCGGTTTTTGTGATTATATTACAGTAACAATAAACAAAGATAATTCTGTAACAGTGACGGACAATGGACGTGGTATTCCAGTTGGAATTAACCATAAAGCAGGACTTCCGGCAGTGGAAGTCGTATTTACAGTACTCCATGCAGGTGGAAAATTCGGAGGCGGAGGATATAAGGTATCCGGCGGTCTTCACGGGGTAGGAGCTTCTGTTGTAAATGCTCTTTCTGTATGGCTTGAGGTAACAATCTGCAAAGATGGAAACATTTACAGACAGCGGTATGAGAGAGGTAAGGTTGTTGAAAAGCTGAAAATTATCGGTACGTGTGAACCGGAAAAGACAGGAACTACCGTTACATTTTTCCCGGATGGAGAGATTTTTGAGGAGACAATTTTTGATTTTAATACGCTGAAACAGCGTTTGCGGGAAATGGCGTTTCTGACAAAAGGGATCAAGATAGTTCTCCGCGATGACCGGGAGGAGGAACCGGAAGAGCGTACGTTTCACTATGAAGGCGGAATCAAAGAGTTTGTAACGTATCTGAATAAAGGAAAAACGCCCCTTTATGAGGATATCATTTTTGCAGAGGGTGAAAAAGACGGAGTTTACGTAGAAGTAGCGATGCAGCATAACGATGCGTACACGGAAGGAAGCTACAGCTTTGTCAATAATATTACGACACCGGAAGGCGGTACGCATCTGACCGGTTTTAAAAATGCACTCACAAAGACATTCAATGATTATGCAAAGACAAACAAGCTGATTAAAGAAAATGATCAGAATCTTTCCGGTGATGATATTCGTGAGGGTCTGACTGCAATTATCAGCGTTAAAATTGAAAATCCACAGTTTGAAGGACAGACAAAACAGAAGCTTGGCAACAGTGAGGCAAGAGGAGCTGTGGAAAATATTGTGTCCGATCAGCTTATGATTTATCTGGAACAGCATCCTCAGGTAGCAAAAATTATTGTGGAAAAATCGCTGATGTCACAGAGAGCGAGGGAGGCAGCAAGAAAAGCGAGAGATTTGACGAGAAGAAAATCTGCGCTTGACGGACTTTCTCTTCCCGGAAAGCTTGCAGACTGTTCGGATAAGAATCCGGAAAACTGTGAAATTTATATTGTTGAGGGAGACTCGGCAGGCGGTTCTGCCAAAACAGCCAGAAGCCGAGCAACACAGGCAATTCTGCCTCTTCGTGGTAAAATTCTGAATGTGGAAAAGGCGCGTCTTGACCGCATTTATGGAAATGCAGAGATTAAGGCAATGATTACAGCGTTTGGTACCGGTATTCATGAAGATTTTGATATCTCAAAACTTCGGTATCACAAAATTATTATCATGACAGATGCCGATGTAGATGGTTCTCATATTGCGACGCTTCTGCTGACATTCATATACCGCTTTATGCCGGAGCTGATCAAACAGGGATATGTGTATCTGGCTACGCCTCCGCTTTTTAAGCTGGAGAAAAATAAAAAAGTATGGTATGCATACAGTGATGAACAGCTGGCGGCGATCCTCGATGAAGTAGGCCGTGATCAGAATAACAAAATTCAGCGTTATAAAGGTCTTGGAGAGATGGATGCAGATCAGCTCTGGGAGACTACTATGGACCCAGAGAAACGTATTTTGAAAAGAGTTGTGATGGATGAAAATCAGTCTTCGGAGATTGATGTGACCTTCACAACACTGATGGGAGACCAGGTGGAGCCCAGACGTGAGTTTATTGAAGAAAATGCAAAGAAAGTGAGAAATCTGGACATCTGATTCTGGATTAGCATCACAGGAGGAGCGAAACTTTGGAAGATAATATTTTTGATAAAATAAAAGAAGTAGACCTCAAGAAAACAATGGAAGAAAGTTATATTGATTATGCCATGAGCGTAATCGCTTCCCGTGCTCTCCCGGATGTGCGCGATGGTCTGAAGCCGGTACAGAGAAGGGTTCTTTATTCCATGATTGAGCTGAATAACAGTCCTGACAAGCCTCACAGAAAATGTGCGCGTATTGTCGGTGATACGATGGGTAAGTATCACCCGCATGGTGACAGTTCGATTTACGGAGCGCTTGTCAATATGGCGCAGGAATGGTCCACAAGATATCCTCTTGTTGACGGACACGGGAACTTCGGTTCCGTGGATGGCGACGGGGCGGCGGCTATGCGTTATACGGAGGCGCGCCTCAGCAAAATTTCCATGGAAATGCTGGCTGATATAAATAAAGATACCGTGGATTTTGCCCCAAACTTTGATGAAACTGAGAAAGAGCCTGTGATTCTTCCTTCCAGATTTCCAAATCTTCTGGTGAACGGAACAACGGGTATTGCAGTCGGAATGGCAACTAACATTCCGCCTCATAATCTTGGAGAGGTAATTTCTGCTGTTGTAAAGATGATTGATAACCGGATTGAGGAAAAGAGAGATACCTCAATTGAAGAAATTATGGATATCATCAAAGGGCCAGACTTCCCAACCGGAGCACAGATTCTTGGAACAAGAGGAATTGAGGAGGCCTATCGTACGGGACGAGGTAAAATTCGTGTTCGAGCAATAACCAATATTGAGACAGCCCCGAATGGAAAAAGTCATATTATTGTGACGGAATTGCCGTATCTTGTAAACAAGGCGCGTCTGATTGAAAAAATGGCAGACCTTGTAAGGGATAAAAGAATTGACGGTATCACGGCAATTACAGATGAGTCAAGCCGTGAAGGAATGCGAATCAACATTGAGCTGAGAAAAGACGCGAACGCAAATGTCATTCTCAATCAGCTTTATAAGCATACACAGCTTCAGGATACGTTTGGTGTCAATATGCTAGCGCTTGTAAAAAATCAGCCAAAGGTGCTGAACATTCATCAGATGCTGAGTTATTATATCAAACATCAGGAGGATGTCGTAACAAGAAGGACAAAATATGAGCTGAACAAAGCAGAAGAACGCGCTCATATTTTGCAGGGCTTGCTGATTGCGCTTGATAACATTGATGAAGTAATTTCTATTATCCGCAGTTCTCAGAATACACAGGCTGCAAAAGCACGGCTGATGGAACGTTTCAGTCTCTCGGACGCACAGTCACAGGCGATTGTAGATATGCGTCTGCGCGCGCTCACCGGTCTGGAACGGGAAAAACTGGAAAATGAATTCAAAGAACTCATGGAAAAAATCAAAGATTTGAAGGCAATTCTTGCAGATGAAAATCTTTTGCTTGGCGTGATTAAAAAAGAGATCACGATCGTAAAAGAAAAATTTGGAGATGAGAGAAGAACTTCAATCGGATTTGATGCATTTGATATTTCCATGGAAGATCTGATACCGGATGAAAATGTTGTGATTACCATGACAAAGCTTGGATATATTAAGCGTATGACTCCGGATAATTTTAAGTCCCAGGGCCGAGGCGGCAAGGGAATTAAAGGAATGCAGACAATCGAAGACGATTACATAGAAGAACTTCTTATGACGACAACGCATCACTATCTGATGTTTTTCACAAATAAAGGAAGAGTGTATCGTCTGAAAGCGTATGAAATTCCAGAAGCAGGAAGAACGGCGAGAGGAACAGCGATTATTAATCTTCTTCAGCTCATGCCAGAAGAAAAGATAACGGCGCTGATCCCGATCAAAGAGTATAAAGACGGTCGTTTTATGTTTATGGCAACAAAAAATGGAATTGTCAAAAAAACGCCGATTACGGATTTTGTGAATGTGAGAAAAACTGGACTTGCTGCCATCAGTCTCCGTGAAGAAGATGAATTGATCGAGGTCAAATTTACAAATAATAAGAAAGACATCTTCCTTGTAACGAAATACGGACAGTGTATTCGCTTCCACGAAACGGATGTAAGAAGAACAGGCCGTGTCTCCATGGGTGTCATCGGAATGAACCTTTCAGACGGAGACGAGGTGGTCGGCATGCAGCTCGATACGCAGGGCGATTATCTTCTGATCGTATCAGAAAACGGTATGGGTAAACTCACCTCCATGGAAGAATTTACTCCTCAGAACAGAGGAGGAAAAGGTGTAAAATGTTACAAAATTATGGAAAAAACAGGAAATGTCGTTGGCGTTAAAGCAGTAAACAATGAAAATGAAATTATGATGATCAACACAGAAGGTATTATTATACAGATGTCATGTGAAGATATCTCTGTGCTTGGACGTATTACAAGCGGCGTTAAGCTGATGAATTTAAGTGGAGATGCCAGAGTAGCAAGTATTGCCAGAGTCAGAGAATCCCTGGCAAAAACAGAAGAGGATACCTTAAAATCACTGGAAGAGGAACTGAAGAAAGAAGAATAGAAAATGAGAGTACGAAGGTTAATTGCCATTTGGATGGCAAAAATCGTGAGTACTGCATGCAGAATTTCCGGCAGACAGGGTGTTACGTTTGCCGGAAAAGTTGCACTTAAGGCTGATCCGCAGATTTTAAAAGATCTGGCAGGTCAGGTGCGGGAAAAGATTTTTGTCGTATGTGGAACAAACGGAAAGACAACTACAAATAATCTGCTGTGTTCCGCCGTAGAATCGGAGGGCAAAAAGCTGGTATGTAATCACACAGGGTCCAATATGTTGGCCGGTGTGGCTGCCGCCTTTGTGCTTGCGGCAAAAAATAACGGAAAGCTGGATGCAGATTATGCATGTATCGAGATTGACGAAGCTTCAACGCTTCGGATTTTCCCGCATTTCAAACCGGATTATATGGTTCTGACCAATCTTTTCCGCGATCAGCTCGACCGATATGGAGAAATTGATATAACGATGGATATGCTAAAAAGAGCCATGCAGATGGCTCCGGATATGACAGTAATTGTAAATGGAGATGATGCGCTGTCCGCCTATCTTGCCATGGAAAGCGGAAATCCGTATAAGACATACGGTATAACGGAAAAGGTATTTGATTCCCAAAGTGAACATGAGATCCGGGAGGGACGTTTCTGCAAGAAATGCGGAGCAAGGCTGGAATATGATTTTTATCATTATAGCCAGATCGGAAAATACGATTGTCCAAATTGCGATTTTACAAGACCTGTGATTGATTATGAAGCATCCGGAATCAGTATGGAAAATGGTCTTTGTTTTGAGGTAGAAGGACGTCGCGTCGCAGCTGATTATAAGGGATTTTATAATATTTATAACATTCTTGCAGCATACAGTGCGGCAAGAACGGCAGGAATGAGTCTTGCTCATTTTGATCAAGTACTTGCAGAATTTAATCCTCAAAACGGCAGAATGGAAGAATTTGAGATTGAAGGAACGCATGTTATTTTGAATCTGGCCAAAAATCCGGCTGGATTTAACCAGAATATCTCCGCAGTCATGGAGGATGAAAAAGAAAAGGATATTGTCATCGTGATCAATGACAATGCGCAGGATGGAACCGATATTTCCTGGCTCTGGGATGTTGATTTTGACCGGTTTGCAGAGGATCATATTCATTCCATAACAGTTAGTGGAATTCGTTGTCAGGACATGCTGCTTCGAATGAAATATGTGGATATCTACTCAGAATTGATTGGTGATGTCAAAACTGCAATTGAAGCAAGAATTAAAGACGGATGTAAAAATTTATACGTTCTGGTAAATTATACAGCGCTGTTTTCTACCAGAAATATTTTAGTGGAAATGGCAGGGAAAAAGACGAATCGGTCAAATAAAAACTGAAGATTCAGTAAACAGATGACAGCGAAGCGTCACTGAGAATGAGGATTAGATGATGAAAATAAGAATAGGACACTTATATCCGGATTTATTGAATTTATATGGTGATCGGGGAAATATTCAATGCTTAAAAAAGCGAATGCAGTGGCGTGGGATTGATGCAGAAGTGCAGGAATTTCAGATCACGGATACAATTAGCTTCTTGGATCTGGATATCGTCTTGCTTGGCGGTGGTTCAGACCGGGAACAGATGCTCGTATGTGAAAAGTTAAAAACAATTCGTCAGGATTTTAAGGAGTATGTGGAGGATAACGGCGTCGTTATCGCAGTCTGCGGTGGATATCAGCTGCTCGGCCACTATTATGATACAGATGATGGAAGAATCGAAGGTCTTTCCCTGGTCGATTTATACACAGAACAGGGAACCCCCCGGCTTATATCAAATATTGTAATACAAAATGATCTGTTCCCTTATCCGATTGTCGGTTTTGAAAACCACGGAGGACGAACCTTTATCGGAGATAACAAACCGCTGGGAAAGGTTCTGTTCGGATACGGAAATAATGAAACGGAAAAAGCAGAAGGAGTTCTCTACAAAAACGTAATCGGAACCTATCTGCATGGCCCACTGTTACCCAAAAACCCTCACATCTGCGATTACCTGATCAAAAATGCGCTGGAACGCAAATACGGAACATCCGATCTCTCCCCACTCGACGACGAGCAGGAACTCCAGGCAAACCGATACATCGTGGAACGTTTTGTAAAATAATAATATGAACAGTATCTATTAATTTATTTTATCAAAATCAGACCAGAGAGAACCCATGCAAAATAAGGGGTGACTTGTTTGTTGGAACCCCGTTTTTTATGGGTTCTCTCTGGTTGTCCTCTATAAATAAACAAATCCCCAAAAAACAAAGCTTGACAAAAACCGCAAATGGCTGTAACTTATACTTCGAACAGTTGAATAATGCTTTTCTCTTATTCAGAGTGGTGGAGATACAAAGGATCTGTGAAGCCACGGCAACCCCTGAAAAGGAAGGTGCCAACCTGAGCGAGTAAAATCGAACAATAAGGGGATTTGATGATATATAATTGAGTCCGCCTTTCAGGTGGATTTTTTGTATGTATAAAAGTTTTTTAGAATGAAAAATGAGTCATACATCGTTTTACTTATCCCGGAAATAACAGAAAAGCAGCCAGAAAAAGAAAGGAAAAAACAATGGATAAATTATTATTTACCTCAGAATCCGTGACAGAAGGACATCCGGATAAAATGTGCGACCAGATTTCTGATGCAATTCTGGATGCATTGCTGGCACAGGATCCCATGAGCCGTGTTGCCTGTGAGACGGCGACGACAACAGGACTGGTGCTTGTGATGGGTGAGATTACCACAAAGGCTTATGTTGATATCCAGAAAATTGTGAGAGATACCGTAAGGGAGATCGGATATACCAGAGGAAAATATGGGTTTGATGCAGAGACCTGTGGAGTGATTACTGCGATTGATGAACAGTCTACAGATATTGCTATGGGTGTGGATAAAGCGCTGGAAGCGAAAGAAAGTGCTATGAGCGACGAGGAGATTGAAGCGATCGGAGCCGGAGATCAGGGAATGATGTTTGGTTATGCGACGAATGAGACGGAAGAATACATGCCATACCCGATATCGCTTGCGCATAAGCTGGCATTGCAGCTCACAAAGGTGAGAAAGGATGGAACACTTTCCTATCTGCGTCCGGATGGAAAAACACAGGTGACTGTTGAGTATGATAAAAACGGAAAGCCCGCACGTCTTGATGCAGTTGTACTTTCCACACAGCATGACCCGGATGTCACACAGGAACAGATACATGAGGATATTAAAAAGCATGTGTTTGACGTGATCCTTCCAAAAGATATGATTGATGGGGAAACAAAGTTTTTTGTAAATCCGACTGGACGTTTTGTCATCGGAGGCCCGCACGGAGACAGCGGTTTGACTGGGCGGAAGATTATTGTGGATACGTATGGAGGATATGCTCGTCATGGCGGCGGCGCTTTTTCCGGAAAAGATTGTACTAAGGTAGACCGAAGCGCAGCATACGCGGCGCGTTATGTGGCTAAAAATATAGTTGCAGCGGGACTTGCTGATAAATGTGAAATCCAGTTGTCTTATGCAATTGGAGTTGCCAGACCGACTTCCATAATGGTCGACACGGATGGAACCGGAAAGCTTTCGGATGAAAAGCTTACAGAAATTGTAAGAGAGAATTTTGATCTGAGACCGGCCGGTATCATTAAAATGTTGGATTTGCGCAGACCGATTTACAAGAAGACAGCAGCTTATGGACATTTCGGAAGAACAGATCTGGATCTCCCATGGGAAAAGCTGGATAAGGTAGAAATATTAAAGAAGTATCTTTAAAAAAATGAGAATCTGAATAGAAAAAAGATCAGGGTTGTTTTAAATCATTGTTAAAAGCTTGTATTTAGACAACAGCCCTGATTTTTTTCTATGTTTTTAGAGAAAGTTTAGAATCCTTCAATATTGTTTAGGTGAAATAACAAAAGGATTGTGTTATACTTAAAAAATATGAGGAAATGAAAACGTTTCATATCCGTATTTCTGGAAAATAAGTTTAAAACAGGTGATTTTATGCGATTAAAGACAAGGCTTATTACTGCTTTTCTGATTATTATTCTTGTGCCTACTCTTTTATTTGGAGTGACGATTTTCGGGTTTACAAAATATCAGATGGATCTGATCGAGAGAAATTACGGTGTTTCTGTTTCATACGAAAATCTTTCGGATTCTATGCAGATGATCGGAAGATCCACGCAGGAAATATTTGAGGGGATGAAAGAGCAGGCAAGACAGAATCCAGAGAGATTTCTTGAGGAACGTTTTTTGAAACAGGTTAACAGCGTTCTTCAGGATAAGCTTTCATTTCTACTTGTGAGAAAAGATGGAGAGATTTTTTACAATGGAAGTACGGAAAAATTAGATCTTCTTCTGAAAGAGCTGCCTGCTTTTCGTAGCTTTACGAGTGCGGCAGACGGTGGTTCTTATATTGGAAAGGCAGTTCAGGCATTTATCAAACAGCTTGATGTGAGTATGGAGGATGGTTCTGAGGTCAGTTTGTTTATTGTTTCCTCATCCAGCAAGATTGCGTCACAGACAAAGAAACTGATGCGTGATCTGATTATTTCTGTCGTAATTATTTTAATTGTCACTGTTTTAATTATGATTATGTGGATTTATACGGGAATCCACACTCCTTTGAAGAAGCTGAGCGAGGGTATGAACCGGATTAAGGGAGAGGACTTTGATTTTGAGATAGAGGTAAAAGGCAACGATGAGATCAGTGAGCTTTGCCGTGATTTTAATGAAATGAGGCAGAGATTAAAGGATGTGGATGAGCAGAAGCGTGCTTTTGATCAGCAAAGCAAAGAGCTGATTAGCAATATTTCACACGATCTGAAAACGCCAATTACAGCAGTGAAGGGTTATGTGGAAGGAATTATGGATGGAGTGGCGGACACACCAGAAAAGATGGACCGCTATATCCGAACTATTTATATTAAAGCAAATGACATGGACCGGCTGATCAATGAGCTGACTTTTTATTCCAAGATTGATACAAATCGTATTCCCTATAATTTCAATAAAATTGACGTGTCAGAGTATTTTGACGACTGTGCCGAAGAAGTGGGGCTTGAACTCAGGGAAAAGAATATTACTTTTTCTTACATCAACACAGTGGAACCAGGAGAGCTCATTATCGCAGACGCGGAGCAGCTTAAGCGTGTCGTAAATAATATTATCGGAAATTCTGTGAAATATATGGAGAAAGAGAAAAAGAACGTACAGCTGCGTGTGATGGATATGGGGGATTTTATCCATGTGGAACTGGAGGATAACGGAAAGGGAATTCCGAACAAAGAATTACCATCTATTTTTGATCGTTTTTATCGTACGGATTTGTCAAGAAATTCTGCGCAAGGAGGAAACGGCATCGGCCTTTCGATTGTGAAAAAAATTATAGAAGATCACGGTGGAAGAATCTGGGCAACCAGCAAAGTATCAGAGGGAACGGTTATGCATTTTGAAATAAGAAAATATCAGGAGGTACCTGTTCATGAGTAGAATACTGATTGTGGAAGATGAAATAGCGATTGCAGATCTAGAGAAGGATTATCTGGAGCTTTCCGGTTTTGAGGTGGAGACGGAAAATTCTGGTGATACGGGCCTGAAACGGTCTTTGGAGGAGGAATTTGATCTGATTATTCTGGATTTGATGTTGCCTGAAGTCGATGGTTTTGAAATCTGTCGCCAAATAAGGGAAAAGAAAAATGTTCCCATTGTGATGGTTTCAGCAAAAAAGGACGATATTGATAAAATACGCGGTCTTGGTCTTGGCGCAGACGATTATATGACAAAACCATTTAGCCCAAGCGAGCTGGTGGCCCGGGTGAAAGCACACCTTGCACGTTATGAAAGGCTTGTAAACAGTAATCTGCCGGAAAATGATATGGTGGAAATTCGTGGAATAAAGATTGACAAAACAGCCCGCCGCGTATGGATTGAGGGAGAAGAGAGAAACTTTACAACAAAAGAGTTTGATCTTCTCACATTTCTTGCACAGAATCCGAATCATGTGTTTACAAAAGAGGAACTTTTTAAAGAAATATGGGATATGGAGTCAGTCGGGGACATCGCTACCGTTACTGTGCATATCAAAAAAATCCGGGAAAAGATAGAGAAGCATTCTTCAAAGCCACAGTATATTGAGACGATCTGGGGAGTAGGATATCGGTTTAAAGTGTAATTCGTAAATCAAAAAGCCAATTTTCCTTGTATTTAAGCCATTCTTTAACCTTTAAGGAGTGGCTTTTTTCTTTAAAAACTACCAAAAAAACTACCAAAATCGAAAAATATGTCGCGAATGCGTCAGGATGGAGGAAAAGTAGCTTTATGAAGAAAGAATTGTACAAGGAGACCGGATACCCGGGAATTAAGCAGAGAATCAGCGATAACATGTACATCGTGACGATTGATCTGGGACGTCAGCTTCGTTTGAATAAGAAAACAGGGCTGATGGAAATGAAGCAGGCAAAAACTACCAAACACGTAACCACATTAAAAGAGGCGAAAGCACTTCTGGGAAAAAATAACAAGGAGAAAAAGGAAAGAAAGGTGACAGAAGTGGCTGAAAAAGTGATCTTCATTCGTGCCCTTGCAGAATATACTGCACATTACAAGGAGAACTGGTCGGATTCCTATATGATGCAAAAACAGTCACAGGCAAAAAGGATGCAGACCTATTTCGGAAATCGTGATGTAAAAAGCATTGATACATTGGATATCGAGGAATTCTTCAAGTGGTGCAGAAGCCCACAACCGGGATTTTCGCAGCCACTTAGTAATAACAGCATTCAGAAAATCAGAACACATCTGTATGATCTCTGGAAATATATGAAGAAGAATCAGAAAAAGTATGGAATCCGAGAGAATGTTGTTCTGGATGCTGAGGTCGGAGATATCAAAAAGTTTGAAGCAACAATACTGAATGCGGAGCAGGTCAATTATATGATTCAGTATGCAATCAACAATGAGAAAGATTACTCTATATTGGCATTGATAGGTCTCCCGCTTCTCAGTGGACTGCGCCGGGGAGAATTATGTGGTGTGAAATGGAAGAACATTGATTTTGAAAAAAGACTGATTGATGTGGAATATCAGAGATGTCAGATTTCTACAGGCAGTCTGGAGAAAGTACCGAAGGGCGGGAAAGACGATGGTAATTCCAGAGAAGAGCGTAAACAGAGATATGCGGCACTTCCGGATTCTCTGGCAATTCTTCTTGGCTACATCAAGGATCAGCAGGCGATCTATCTCAGACGCGAGGTTATTCCCGAGGACTACATTTACATGACAAAAGTAAATTTGGTGAATGGATATCTGCCACATCCGGGAAAGCTTAGCAGAAAGTTTTCGGAGTTTCAGAATAGAATGAATAAGGTTCGTGAAAAAGCAGGATTGGAAGCAATCCCACAGGTGAGACTGCATGATCTGAGGCATACTTTTATCAGTTTGTGTTTAAATGGTGGAGTTAATCAGTTTCAGGTTTCCGCAAACTGCGGACATACCTTTTCCGGAAAAGGGAATTCCATTACAGTATCAGTGTACTGGCATGATGACAACAACAGAGAAGATATAATCGCTTTCATTGATAAGATGATTACAGCGAAGCTGGAAATTCTGGATATGAGTGAATACTAATTATTATTTGAAATCCCAGATGCTAAGGTGTCTGGGATTTTTTAAATTTCTAAAAAACTTTTGAGATGTTCCTTTATTTTTACCATTTTCTTTGTCTTTAAAAGGTGAAGGAACTAATATCAATTCACCAAAAGGAGCAATCAGAAAATGAAAAAAGATACGTACGTCGATACTGGAACACCAGGAATTAAACAGAACGTAATCACTAAAAAGTATGTGGTAAGTCTTGATTTTGGACGCCAGCTACGTATGAACAAGAAAACAGGAAGAATGGAAATGAAGCAGATCAAGACAACCAGAACTGTCAGTACCATGAAGGAAGCAAAAGCAATTCAGGGAAAAAATAATGCGTTAAAGAAAACTAGGAGAACAACCGGTATTACGAGAAGGATTGCATTTGACCAAGTGCTGGATGAATATACGGAATACTATAAAAGTACATGGTCTGATTCCTACATGATGCAGAAACAATCGCAGGCGAAGAGGATGAAAGCATATTTCAGTGATCGAGATGTTCGCAACATTGATACACTTGACATCGAAAAATTCTTTGCATGGTGTAAAGAAAGTCAGCTGGGGTTTGAACATCCTTTAAGCAATAACAGCGTTCAGAAAATCAGAACACATTTGAAAGATTTCTGGAGATATATGAAAAAGAATCAGAACAGGTATGGTATTACGGAGAATGTTGTTCTCGATGCAGATTACGGAGAAGTGCAGGTATTCAAGGGCAATATTCTGAATGCTGAACAGGTCAATTATATGCTTCAGTTTGCGATAAATTATGAGGCAGATTATTCTGTGTGGAGCATGATTGGATTCACAGTCCTGACTGGTATGAGACGAGGTGAACTTTGCGGAATCAAGTGGAGAAATATTGATTTTGAAAACAGACTGATTGATGTGGAATATCAGAGATGCCAGATTTCTACCGGTAGTATTGAGAAAGTACCGAAAAGAGGAAATGATGCGGGACATACCAGAGAAGAACGAAAGCAGAGATATGCAGCATTGCCAGATATCCTGGTT
The DNA here is from genome assembly GCA_003612585.1 of bacterium 1XD42-54. Lineage (GTDB taxonomy): Bacteria > Bacillota > Clostridia > Lachnospirales > Lachnospiraceae > Choladousia. The sequence continues at coordinate 46,720 of RAZH01000014.1, read as the reverse complement.
CAGATGTTGGATCATATCAAAGCACAGCAGGAAGAATATCTGCAGCGTTCCGTGAAACCGGATGACTATATTTATATGACAAAAGAGAATCTGGTTAGAGGATATCTTCCTCATCCGGGAAAAGTCAGCCGGAGATTTTCGGAATTTCTAAACCGTGTGAATAAAGCCAGAGGAAAAGATGGACTGGAACCATTGCCATATGTCCGACTCCATGATATGCGTCATACATTCATAAGTCTTTGCCTGAATGGAGGAGTAAACAGGTTTCAGGTATCTGCAAATTGTGGACACACATATTCAGGAGAGGATAATAATACAACTGTTTCTACATACTGGCATGATGATGGTAACAGGTCGGAAATCATTGGTTTAATAAATCAGATTATTCAAGTGAATATAGAATAGCAAGTATAAGAGCAGCCCCTGTAAAATCTCTCAAGCGAATTACAGGGGATTTTTTGTGTGAGATGTGACGCTTTTGGCATCTGGAGACCTTGTAGAATAAGGCTTTGTGGGCACGAAAATGAAGAAGATGATATATTTGTCCAGAAAGTTGGAAATGAGGGGTGAAAGCGTCACATTTTTGGAGAAACCGTATGAAAAAGAGTAACGCTTTTTATCTTTAGAATACGTGTAAAATAAAGCTTTACGTGGATATTTAGTAGATGTGGATAAATGTTCCAGTAGTTCAAAAATTAGGGGAAAAAGCGTTACACTATTTTTTGAAAATATACATGAGATAGAAATAATTCTTATATCATTCTTATATCATGACAGAAATTGAATTTAGAAGTCATAACTGGATACTCTTCAAATAAGTAAATAATATCTTATTCAACGTAAAAATAACACGAATTCGAAAAATTCGACAATGTAGTTGTTGATGTAAATCTGGCCGATCTGTATAATTATTTTTGGTATGAATTATAGTTTTTATGATGTTACGACTCGGAGGAGATACTCATGACTTTAAGTTATAATAACCTATGGAAGACATTAATTGATAAAGGAATGAAAAAAGGAACATTGTGTGAGTTGGCTGAGATTAGCACAAGTACTTTGTCCAAGATGAAACATAATGAACCTGTTTCCTTAGGGATTATATTGAAAATATGTGAAACACTGAATTGCAAAATAGAAGATGTAGTAATAGTAATATCTTCTGACCAGAGAGGTGCATGATGGGTATTTGTAAGCTGGTAGATGAATTAAACAGATTGAGAAAATCGTCAAGTGAGTCTATTGATGGAATTGGAAGCTTTGATGATTTCAAAAAGTATATGCATGTTTCAAGAAAGGCAGAAGAAGACCTGATTGAAATACTAAGAAAAGTGGCACTTTCTGGTAAAAAAACGCTAGTGTTGTTGTGTGGTAGTGCTGGAGATGGAAAGTCGCATTTATTATCTTATCTGAAAAATGATTTGCATTTATTGGAAAATTACACAGTTTACAATGATGCAACAGAGAGTAGTGCGCCATCTAAAACTGCTATTGAAACACTGTACGAAGCTCTTGTGGATTTTTCGGATGAAAATATTGAAAACCCAGGAAATAATTTTATTCTTGCAATTAACCTTGGTGTATTGAGTAATTTTATTGAATCTGAGTATGGAGCATCTTTCCGTAAATTATACCAACATGTCGTTTCAAGTAATATTCTGACAAATAAAATAAATGAAGGTGGGTATATTGAGAACAGTCCATTCCAACATGTGAGTTTTTCAGACTATCACATGTATTCATTAACAAAAGATGGAATACACCCTGTATATCTTGAGGCCATACTAAGTAGAATATTTAACAAAGAGGAAAAGAATCCTTTTTTTACTGTTTATAAAAATGAATGTCAGATTTGTCCTCTTTCTGAAAAATGTCCTGTAAAGCATAACTTTGAATTTCTTACAAAGAATGAAAACAGAGAGTTTATTGCCAACTCACTTGTTGAAGTTATCGTGAAAGATAAAGAAATTCTTACAACAAGAGAAATCCTAAATTATGTTTATGACATTGTGGTTGCGCCTTCGTTTAATTATAAAAAAATGGCACAAGCATCAACTAACACAGTTTCATTTTTAAAAGAATATGTTAGAGATATTACACCTACTCTAATGTATGAGTATACAGACATGTCTGTTTTAATGAATCAGTTAAAGAAATACGATCCGTTATTAGAAAGATCTGAGGAAGCGGATGAAGCTGCTATATTTTATTATGTGTCATCAGATGTAAGAAAAGAAATTACCGATACTTTCGGTAAGGAGTCGTATGGGGAAATTCTGTGTAAAAATACAGCAATCGCTAAAATTAACGACGATAAAACACTGAAAGCACAGATTTTTAGTGCGCTTGTGAGAATCAATGCCATGAGGAATAGAATGAGTGTTGGTGCGGCATATTCCTCTTTTTTGCGCAACTTGTATTACTATAATATTGGAAAAACCCGAAAACTTGGTGAATTATATAATTTGGTTGAGGCTGCTATAACCCAATGGTGTGGAAGTACTCCAGACGGTAATATCTGTTTTGATGAAATACATGAGGGTATAACACTTTATGAAAAGATAGATTTCGAACCATATTTGGAAGACTTACCAAATCAAAATGCCAGTGAAGAATTGCAGCGTTTTCTTCCGTTTGTTACGGTTAAATATGAGAACAAAAAAACGGGAGAAATAGTTGTGCTTGATATCGATTATTCATTGTATGAGATGATTTATAGGCTCGAAAAAGGATATATTCAAACTGCGGACGACAGAAATAATCATGCAGATTTTATCAGCTTTATAGAAAAAATCTTGAAAACAGGATCATCGGAAAAAGAGTTAACAGTTATCACTGATGACAACAAGAAGGCTGTCATTGAAAAAACAAAATTTGGATATAAATTTAAGGTGGTGAAGTAATGAATTATCAATTTGATTATGAAAAGTTCTGTGAAACATTTAATGTAAAAACAGATAAAGCAGTAGATTCATTACGCCTCACTCATACGCAGGATATATGTTTTAAATTATTCCCGTACAAGGCTAGTGGAAAAGCACAGGCACCTATTGTTACCGAGCTGGATGGGATAGTTAGTGGGTTTTTCAGAAAAGCCTTGGGGGTGGAAACAGAGCCTGTTGAATTTGAAGCTTTATGCAATTCATTGATAGAAGAAATGGATATTGAAGATGAAGATGTTGAATTCTTTAAAGATGTAATTCAATCTCTTTTCTTCGAGGATTCAGATTTTGTTGCAAAAAACTTAGGATTATATCCATTTCAAACCAGAATGAACAATAAAAGCGAGGAGCGTTTAGCTGGTTTTCTGCTGAATATTTTAGGTGTAGACCAACATGATTGTATCGATATAGGAAATGCTATGGATCAATATCAATACAATGTTATTGAGAAAATGGTTGTTGAAGCAATCAATGCGACAAAAACTACAGAGAAAGATACAGAAATTTCATATTTTCCTATCATTATTGACGTCCAGGAAAAATTTAAAAAAGATTTCCATTTCATGTTACATACAGAAATGACCACATTGGAAGATTTTGCTAATCTATTGGCTGTTTACTATTTTTATTATATGTCGCAAACATGTGTCGCATTAGATCAGTTTGGAATGGGAAGCCGTGAGAATCCGTTATGCTTATATTATGCTTTAGATTGGGAAAAGGTTAGCAAAAACCGAAGGTGCTGTATAGAAGGCTGGGAAAGAATACAAACCAATGTAAATCATATGTTTAGCCATGCAATCACCCTGGAAATATTAAATCAGCATTCGATGAATGGAAAAATGTTTGATTACATCCAGCTTCAGGAATATGCGAAGCAGAATCCGGAAGAAGATGAGCAGATTGCAAAAGAAATCGAGAAGGCAGAAAATGCTTATGTTTCTTGCGTGGGAGATTATAAGAGATTTGATCAGATTAAATATTCAGTTGGTGGAACTAAAACAGACGCAGCAATCAGACATCTTTTTAGATGTGTTGAAGAACAGTTTTTGAATACTGACCGAAAAAGAGCTAATCAGTTTTATAATGAAAAATTTATTGAATTCTGTAAAGCAAGATGGATAAAGAATAGACGTAAGTCGGGATTAGTATTAAATCTCACAGAACGAGATATTATATTCTTGACTAAGATAGCTATCAAAGACAAAGAAAAGATTCGTTTGATTGATTTATATAAAGAATATGAGTACAGAGGAATATTTCTTGATAATACATCAAAGGAATATCTTCAGGAATTCTTTACCAAGCTGAATCTTATTGACAAGAAGAGTGATAGTGGAGATGCACAGTATGTTAAGAGAATTTTATGATTTCATAGCCAAAAGAATAAATCAGTTTTTTTTAGAATTATCTGCAGATGGTTATCTTCAAAAGGGAGAGAGTTTTTGCCTTAAGCTAGATGATATGGAAACGGTTCAAAAAGTATCTGATGCATTGAAAGATTTGGCAACAAAGGACCATAATCTTGGAAATTATGAATACGAGTGTAAGGATGGCTCCATTTATAAAACATTTACATTGAGGGTAGTAAACGATGAAATCATTATAGCTTCTCAAATAGATGGAATGACGAATGATTTTCTTTGTGCAACTTTGCGAAATGCTGCTAATGATGCTGGAAAACCTTTGTTAATGATTTCGGCTAATCCAATTGATAGTGCTAAGAGTGGTTCAAGGGATATGTCAGCTAATGGTATGCCGTTTTATGCTGATAACTTAATGGCTGAAATAAGGAGAATGGCTGAAGAGAGCACTCAGTTAACTGAATTGGAGAAGAGAATACTTGATTTTGAATTAAGGCGAAGAGATAACGATGTTTTTAGCGATAAAGCCTCTCTCTATGAGTATCGTGACTTACTATCGATTATGAGTAGTGGTAGAATCGCCAAGGAGAATTATCCGGGATTCAGATTATTTTCTGTAGATGGAAAAAATGATTATCAGAATGAAGGAAAATCTCAAGTCGATAAGAAATTAAAAGAAAATCATGATTTGTTTGAACAGATTGATCGAAGTATTCGTTTTGGTAATTTAGAGACCGATTTGGCGGATGATTTTGAAGAAGGATTTTTGGTGCAAATTGAGAAAAATCGAAAAGCAGATCCTGAGCATTGGACAATTCTTTATACTTATGCAGAAATGCTGGCTGCAATGGAGAAGAAACAATCTAAAAAAGACAATCCTTTAAAAATTGATCCTGAAAATATAGAAGTATATGGTCCTATGCCACTTTATTCATTACCTCTTGATGAAAAGGTTTTGATAAGAGACGAAGGGTCTATGAAAACAAGAAAACGAACAAGAAGTATGATTATTTTTAATCCTGATAAGTATGACACAATACATATTAGGATTAAGTGTAATGCGCGAATTCTTAACAGTGATATTTCAGCAGATGATTCAGCTTTCAGCAGAGAAGGAAAATCATTGATTTTTGAATTCCAACGTGAAATCACATCGTTTCATAAGTTGGAAATAAAGGATTCGGTAAATAATATATCGTATATCTTTAAAATTTGTATTGTTGATATTAGTGCCGAGTATTTGGCAGGAACTATACGTCGTAATTTTGGTGTTGATTATAAGGCAACGAAAAAGAAGTGCAAGATGAAACTTCTTGGTGTCGGGACTGATTTAGTCTTTAATCTTAATGGGGCTACGAATGTTTCTGAAAAAATGGATGATCATACTCAATATCAATGCAAATATGATGAGAGATTACATTTGTTTTCTACAGAGGAAGAATTATCAAATTACGGAAGCGGGATTAATATTGAAATCAATTTCTCAGGTATTATAGTTCCATTTGTTTTGTATCCAGATGAATCTAAAAGCATAGAAATTATAGGAAGAAGAATTCTTCGAGATAAATTCGCAAGCAAAAAAAGTTTTGAATTTGATGATGCGGATCATATTTATAAGGATTCCCAGGAATACTTTGCAAAAGCTAATTTATTGAGAGAACTTAGGATAGAGCGAATGATTATTAACGACCGTATTTTATATGGTCGATGTAAAAAGCAGAGTAGTTCAGAGACTGTTTCAATTCAGGCAGAAGATATAAACATACCGTTATCTTTAAAACAAGCGTATTATGATATGCTTCATGAATTTAAACAAAGAAATACAGTTCCTACACTAGCTTATTTGTCTGGGCAGTTGCACGAGGCAGTTGCACGATATTTGCAAGCATTTTCGGAAGTGTTTGCAGATTTACATGATGGTAGTAATTTGTCAGAACAACAGGAGAATTCTCTTTTACTCGGAACGTTAGTGGTAGGAAAAGATGATGAAGAGGTTATATTAACGCCATTTCATCCGCTTAATTTGGCATATCAGATTGAACTTCTTTCAGAAACTGAATTTGAGAATGCAACTGATATTGTCATAGATCGCTTGAATTCAGTGTATTTGTTGCCATATACAAAATATAATCGGAAGATTTATAAAGTTTCTGATCAGTTGTACTCGATGGAATGGAAATATTATGCGCCGGTAGAAAATAGAAGATATCGAGGAAGTAGGAGATTTGTTCCTAAGCTAATTGAAGAGAAGATAACTGAATTTGCATCACATTTTAGATATATTTTCTCAGATATAAATAATAAAAAAATCAGAATCAATCTGATTAATATGGGAGATTGTTGTGATGTATTTATGGGAATTGCTCAATTCTATGTTCACGCAATAGGAAAAACTCCAGATATAGATCAATTGATGAAATTTGAATTACATATCTACACTGATAATGCAAGGACAAATGTTTTTTCTAATATTAAAGAGTATACTCGCCTTAAGCTGTATTTGAATGCAAGCAAATTGTCATTTGCAAATGGTGTGGCAATGAGTAATCTGGAAGGTGTTCTTTCAAAGAATGTGGAATGTTATTTCCATAAAGATAATGGAAGAAATTATGAGTATGCGCATATTTCATTTTATGAGATGGAATCGGAGATTACTTCAGAAACTGCATCCATGGATCAGATTGAAACAGGAATATCTTTGGGAGGAGTAGTATCAGGTGTTCCATCAAGTAAATATGGACAAAAATATAGAACTGGTTTCGGAATGAAATACGCTAAACGTACTGCAGTAGTAGAATTGGCTGAAAAATACAATTCTCTTGTAGAAGTTGGTAATACAGGAAATCCATATCATCCAGGCATTAGCATTTCCACCCAGATTGATAAACTTGCCGAAGATAAAATGGAATATATTTATAAAGCTTCAAATTGGGTTGTATTTGTAGATCCGAAAGTGGATTTAGATTTCTTCAGTGAAAAAGAAGCAAATAGCGACTTGTTGATAATCCATTATAGTGATCAATATACGTCTAGTAGCGGATACGATGCTATTACAGTAACGCATAAGTCACAGCAATACGCGAAGGTCATTCAGGAGTATCTTAAAGAAAAGGGTGTTAATGCAGAATTAAAAGATGTTGCAAAAATCATTAATCTATTTAATGCAATTAATGGGGACTGGTTGTTAAGACTGGTTTCATCGAAAAAAATGATTGGAGCAAATAAAGACACTACTTTTTCGAGAGAAAAAATAAGTATTGTAGCTGCAATTAAATTTATGCTTGCTTTTTTACGACACTCAGATATTGTTTGGGTCCCGATTTCTCTTGAAGAAATGCTTAGAGTATCAGGTGGCGCTGGACTTTCAAGCACCGAAGGGCTTTTGTCATACAAAAATTTAGGATTTGAAAAGGGTCCAACCAGCGATGATTTGCTTCTTGTCGGTTTAAATTATTCATCTGATCAGACTAAGATATATCTCTATCCGACTGAAGTAAAAACAGGAATCAATGCCAATGATGTGATAAAGAAAGCCTTTGAGCAAGTCTCAGCAACTGCAGCAGGATTGGAAAGCGCTATGAACCCAGGTGAGGAATTGTCATCAACAATCATGTATAGGGTAAATCGAAATTTTCTTATGCAGTTATTGATTACTAGCTGTAAGAAAATGAAGGTATATCATGTAGATGATTCGCAGAATTGGGATATCATATTAGACCGATTCAGATCAGCTTTGCTCAATGAAGAGTATGTTATTTCTACAGATATACAGGAAGTACTCGGACGAGGCGCGGTATTATCATTTAGGCAGGCACTTGTTTCAAGACGTACTTCTTTTAAAGCAGATACAATCAATTTTATTGAAATGCCAGAACAAGATGAATTTAGATTGATATTAAGTAGCGTAGATGATATTCATTCTGAGATTTTGAGCAAGAAAGATAATGATTTATTAGTATTTGAAGAATTACAAGTAAATCATCTGACTGGAGATACAACAAAGATTAAGACAACACAGTTGGAAGATGATACAAACACAAATATACCAACTGAAGGCCAACAGGGCACAGAATTGTCGGAAGACAGTCAAGATACGGGAGAGAAATATGTTCCTGAAGAATCAAAGGAAGACACATATGAACAACCGTCAGAAGATGTTTGTGATTGTCGAGGTATGCATATTGTTTTTGGAACAAACCAACAGGATGGAAAGGATGTGATTTGGGAACCGAATAATACAGATGTTTTATTCCATACTAATACAGGTATAATTGGTACTATGGGTACCGGAAAGACTCAGTTTACGAAATCTTTAATTACCCAATTATACTTAGAGAGAAATAAAAACATCGGTGATGATGGACTGGGTATTTTGATTTTCGATTATAAAGGGGATTACAATGAAAGTAAACCGGATTTCTTAGATGCAACTGGAGCAACCGTATTAAAACCATATCAGTTACCGTTTAATCCGTTGGCTTTAGTTAAATCCAAAGTATTTAAGCCTTTATTGCCAGTACATACTGCAAATGCATTTAAGGATACGATTTCTAAAGTATATGGATTGGGTCCAAAACAACAGGATGCCTTATTTCAGTGCATAATAGAAACATATGCCAATTCTGTTATTTCTCCGGCAAATCCAAGTAGCTGGGATAACGAAGCGCCTACATTTGAGCAAGTATATCAAAGATATGCAAATGACGAGGATATTAAAAAGAATGATTCTTTGGCGGCAGCTATGAATAAATTACATCAGTTCCAGGTGTTTGAAAATTCACCAAGTAAAACAAAATCATTGTTTGATTTATTAAAGGGAGTGGTTGTAATTGATTTGTCAGGGTACGATGCGGACATTCAGAGCCTAATAGTAGCGATTACATTAGATTTGTTCTATGCACAGATGCAGGCAGTTGGATCAAGCAAGCTTGATGGCAAGTATCGTCAGCTTACTAAATTAATTCTGGTTGATGAAGCAGATAACTTTATGTCCGAAGGATTTCCTTCTTTGAAGAAAATTTTAAAAGAAGGACGTGAATTTGGTGTTGGAACGATATTGTCAACGCAGTTTTTAAAACATTTTGGTTCAGGAGACGATGACTATGCAAAATATATTTTAACGTGGATAGTCCATAATGTTGCCGACTTAAAATCTAGTGATGTTGATTTCGTTTTCAAAACAGAAAGTAAAAGCCAAGAAAGCCAAATGTTATATAATGACATTAAAAAATTACAGAAGCACAATAGCATTATAAAAATCAGCTCTGAAAAGCCGATATATGTCAAAGATCGTGCATTTTGGGAACTCTATAAAACAATTAAATCTGTTTGACGCATAATATTCGAGGTGATATACTTACGTAGAATACGTAAGTATATCACTTTTGCTTTGGGGGTGCGAGGATGGATTTCGTATATAAGTTTCCTGTTGTGAGAGGCATTCAAGCTGGAAGAGAATATTATATTGCAATGATACCATTGAGAATGCTTACAAGACTATTTCCGAATGAAGAAGAATATGTACTTCCAGAATATCGAGCTCAAAGAAAATTAAATGAAAGTAGAATTCCTGTCATAAGTCGTTATATTACAGAAAATAGGGATTCTTATGTTTTTTCTGCATTAGCTGCATCTATAGATGGAGAATTTCAGTTTGTACAAAGCCATGATGGTGCTGATATTGGAATTTTGGAAGTCTCGATGGATGCTAAATTTTTAATCAATGACGGACAACATCGGAAAGCTGCCATTATTGATGCATTAAATGAGGAACCTGAATTAGGAAGTGAAACGATTTCCGTTGTATTGTATGAAGATTCAGGGCTGTCAAGGAGTCAGCAAATTTTTACAGATCTTAATAAGCATGCAGTAAAAACGTCAAATTCTATTTCGGAGTTATATGATTCAAGAGATGAACTTGCGGTAATCACTAGAAATGTTGTTTCTCGAGTAGAGTTTTTAAATGATTATACGGATAAGGAAAAAGATAATTTGGGAAAGTATTCTTCCAATTTGTTCACATTAAATACATTTTACAGTTCTATTAAAAGAATGGTAGCTGGGAAACGTATAGATGAAGAAGTACAGGAATTATTAGTTGATTATTGGAAGTATGTTGCAGACAATATCGTACAATGGAACGAACTCGTAAGAAAAGAAATATCTAAAGTTGATTTGCGAGAAAATTATATTGTAACACAAGGTGTTGTAATACAAGCGCTAGGAAATGTCGGTGCTTATTTTTTTGACAATCAGGATGTTGATATGAAAGAAATGTTAAGTGGGTTAAGAACTATTGATTGGAAAAGAAGTGCTGATATTTGGAAGTATAGAGTAATCAGATCTGATGGAAAAATTCTTACGAGTAATAAAGCAATACTATTAACAGCTAACCAGATAAAAAAAGAACTGGGTATTCCACTTCTGCCAGAAGAAAAACTGAAGGAGAAGCGATATTTAGAAAGTATAAATGTCTAGGAGAGAAGCAATGGCAGAAAAGTGTTTAAGCTGCGAAGCAAATAAACAAGGAGTTACAATAAATAAAGAGACTGTTGAGGGGTTAAAAGAAACCATAAGAAATTTGTATCTTGCTGATGATATTCCATGGGTAATCGGATATTCAGGTGGAAAAGATAGTACAGCAACTTTACAACTGGTTTGGTTAGCAATCGAAGAATTACCGGAAGAACGTTTGAAGAATGCAAAAAAAATCCATGTTATCAACACTGATACGATGGTTGAATCACCTGTTATTTCAAAATGGGTTGAAAATTCCCTCGAAATAATGACAATGAGATCAAATCAGTCGGGGTTACCGTTTGTTACGCATAGATTAACCCCAGAAACAGATAATACTTTTTGGGTAAATCTGCTTGGAAGAGGCTATCCATTTCCTAGAAAAAAATTAAGATGGTGTACTGATCGTTTAAAGATACAACCAGTGAATAAATTCGTCAAAGAACAGATTGCAGAACACGGCGAAATAATTCTGGTTATCGGAACCAGAAAAGCAGAGAGTGCAAGACGAGCTAAGACCATGGCATATTATGAAAAAAAGCGTGTGCGAGAATTGCTTAGTCCAAATCCGTCAATGGCAAACGAATTAGTTTTTTCTCCATTAGAAGATTGGAATGATAATGATGTTTGGGTTTTTCTTATGCAGTATAGAAATCCTTGGGGGTATTCCAATACAGATTTATTGACTCTTTATAAAGGTGCAACAGCTGATAATGAATGTCCTATGATGGTTGAAAAAGGATTACCAAGCTGTGGAAAAAGTCGTTTTGGATGTTGGGTTTGTACTATGGTTGAAAAGGATAAATCCATGGAAGCGATGATAGCAAACGATGATGAGAAAGCATGGATGACACCACTTTTGGAATTCCGTAGCCGTTTTGGAGACGAGGAAAAGGATAGAGAGAGAAGAAGTTTTAGAAAAATGCAAGGATTTCTTCAAGGTTCTTACAAACAATTGCATCACGGTCCATATTTAAAAGAATGGCGTATGAGTTGGTTAAGGGAATTACTGGAAATTCAAAAGGATATTAATGAGAATGGGCCAGAAGAGTTTGCTGATCTGGAATTAATTACGCTTCCTGAACTCAGATGCATAAGAAGAATATGGGTTTTTGATAAACATGAATTTGATGACGCGTTACCAGGCATATACGAAGATGTGACAGGTAAGAAATTCGAAGATCCGGAATGGGTTGGCTCAGAAGCTTTTAGGAAAGAGGAGTGGGATATCTTGGAAGAAGTTGTCAAAGAAGTAACTGATGAACAATATCCTGGTGAAACATTGGCATTTGAACTAGCATACACTTTGATTGATATTGAAAATCAAGCAAGTAGCCTGAATAAGCGAAAAGGTATTACTGACACACTTGAAAATTGCATCAAAAATACATTTTATAAGGATGAGGATGATGCTACACAGTATTACATGGATCGTATAGTACGTAAAAAGGACTTAGGCGGGAAATATAATCCGTTGGCATTGGATGGAAGATATGATTATCTGAATGAAGATGATGACGATGAAGAAGATGGGGATGCAACAGAATGATTTTAAAAAAATTGATTATGCATAACTTCGGAGTATATGCATCAACAAATCAATTTGAGTTCCATGGTGAAAAACCAGTAGTATTAATCGGAGGCATGAATGGTCGAGGAAAAACCACCTTTTTGGAGGCTGTTCTACTTGGATTATATGGCTCAAATTCATTTGCATATACTGAAAGTAAATATAAAACGTATGGTCAGTATTTAAAATCATACGTAAATAAGGCAGACGGTACAAAGTATACGTATGTAGAGCTGGAATTTTCATTAGATATGTCTGATGAGGAAACATATCTTGTTCATAGAGAATGGGACGGCAATACACAGAGAATACGAGAAAAAATTTGGGTAAAGAAAAACGGCATCGATAATGGTTTCTTGACTGAAAATTGGCCAATGTTTGTTGAGAATATTCTTCCAAGTGCGTTGTCGAATTTTTTCTTTTTTGACGGTGAAAAAATAGCTGAACTCGCTGTTGAAAATACTAATGATCAGATGAAGGAATCTATAAAGGCATTGTTAGGCATTTCTGTTCTCGATTTGATAAATAACGATTTAGGCAGAATTATTACAAGGCTGAGTTCGGCTGCTTCAGAAGATCAAGATTTGATTTATCTGGAACAATTAAGGCAAAAAAAAGAAAGTGCTATCGATGATTTAAAAGCAACCGATGATGAAATACAGCGAGTGATAGAAAAAATCGAAGATTTGCGTTTGGAAGTGGAAAAGAAAAATGCTGAATATGCTATTAAGGGCGGAGATATCGTAGAGCAAAGACATGATCTTATGCGTCAAAGATCGGAGCAGCTTGCCTTGCTTGAACGGTATGAAGATGATTTTCTGGAACAAGCAGCAGGAGCAATGCCATTGCGACTTGTATCATCATTATTAAGGGATATTGAGGATCAGGGTAATCTTGAACAAGCATATAAAACGTCTGTAATTGCAACCAATAAGGTTAAGAATCTCTATAAAGATTTTATTATAAAATATCCAGATGCGGAAGCAACTATTAGCTCATTCATTAATTATGTACAGGCCGATAATGATGCACAGAAACAGGAAGAAATATATAAATTGTCTGATACAGTTCTCTATCAGATACATAGATTAAATTCTTATGAGTTGAATGAATGTGTTTCTCATACAAAAGAGCAGATGAGAAGAAGAAACGCCAGTCAACACAAGGTAGATGAAATAGACAATTATTTATCTGTTGATATTGATGAGAAGGCACTGAATAGAATTTTTAAGCGCATAAAAGAAATTGAAAAGGAAATTATAACTGAAGAAGTAAATCTGGAATCATTGCAACAGAAACGAACAACATTGCATGGTGCGGCGATGATTGCAGAAACAGAATTTAGCAAAGTGGCAGAACAGGTCCTTTCATCAATGGAAACAAGTGATGATGGCAAACGTACTGTTAAGTATGCTCATATGGCAATGGAAATCATTAACAGATATCGAATTCGTCTTCAAGAGCAAAAAACAGATATATTGGCTAAAACAATGACGGAATGTTATAGAAAACTTGCATTTAAGAAACATTTGATTGAAGAAATCCAAATGGATTCTACCACGCTAGATTTGCATTATTTAAACGGGTTAGGCGAAGAGGTAGAAAAAAAGAAGTTGTCTGCTGGTGAAAAACAATTAATGGTTATATCTCTGCTTTGGGCATTAGCGATTTGTTCAAAGAAGAAACTACCAGTTATTATTGATACACCATTATCACGTCTTGATTCCATTCATAGGGAAGCGCTTATTACGACATATTTTCCAAATGCTAGTGATCAGACTATTATTCTATCAACAGATTCGGAAATTGATCATAAGTATTACGAATTAATGAAACCAAGTATCGGTGATGAGTTTGCGCTTATTTTTGATGATGAAAATATGAAAACAACAATCAGAAAAGGATATTTGTTTTAGAGGAAAAATGCATGTTAGTAAAACAGATAAAACTGTCTAATCAATCTAAGGATAGACTCAGTAGATTGAAAGGAAAAACAGGAATTAAAAACTGGAACGTGCTTTGCAGGTGGGCTTTTTGTTATTCTCTGGGTGAATATACGATGCCGACGGATGTTCCAATAATTGCAGATAGTAATGTTGAAATGTCCTGGTATACGTTTGCCGGAGAATACAGCGATTTGTATGATGCGCTTATGAAAGCTTGGTGCATTAAAATGGGACTTCCAACAGATGAAGAAACGTTAGCCAAATATTTCAAACTCCATTTGGAGAGAGGAATAGCACATCTTTCAGGAACTAATTTTATAAAGAACTTAGATGATTTAATAAATTTGGGAATTGGGGAGCAGTAATGGGAATATATCTTGATTATAACGCGTCGGCGCCGATAGATCCTAGAGTTCTTGATGTGATGATCGATGTATATAGAAATTCATATGGAAATGCGGATAGCAGAACTCATGACCATGGGGAGAATGCCAGAATTCTGGTCGAGAATGCCAGAAAGCAGGTGGCATCCCTTCTTGGGATAACTTCATCTGAAGTTTTCTTTACAAGTGGTGCAACAGAAAGCAATAATATTGCTATTCAGGGATTAGATGAATATTCGAATCAAAGTGGTAAGAAGCATATTATCACGACTGGAATTGAGCACAAAGCGGTATTAGAGACTGTAAAAGCAATGCAGAAGAGAGGATATGAAATAGATATTGTAAACCCCAATGCATCTGGGCGTATTGATCCAAAACAGGTTATTGAGTTGATTAGAGAAGATACACTTCTTGTAAGCATTATGCACGTTAATAATGAGACGGGGATTATTCAACCTGTAGAAGAAATTGGAGAATTTTTAGAAGGCAAGAACGTATTTTTTCATGTAGATGCGACACAGAGCTGTGGAAAGCTTGTAGACGAAATTCGAAGACTTAAATATGATATGCTGTCATTTAGTGCTCATAAGTTGAGTGGGCCACAAGGCATCGGAGTGCTTGTACTTAGAAAAAGACGATATAAATTACCACCTGTAAAATCTATAATGTATGGTGGACAGCAAGAACATGGTATCCGTCCTGGTACAATTCCAGTTGCCTTAGTTGTTGGATGCGGTATGGCATGCGAATTTGCAGAAAAGGAATATCAGATTAACTGTATTTCTATGAAAAGCATCAAGGCGGAATTGGTAAATTTATTAAAGCAATCGGGTGTAGAACATTATTTTAATGGTGATCAGAATTATTGTGTAGATAGTACGGTTAATATTCGTTTCCCAGGGGTAATGTCAGAAGCTCTTATGATTTCGAGCAAGCAGTATTGTAGTATTTCAAATGGTTCGGCATGTACTTCAAAGAGTTATTCGCCAAGCTATGTTTTGGAAGCAATGGGAATTCCGGTGAATGAGATTGAAGAATCGGTACGTATTAGCTGGGGAGCTAATATTTCATTAGAGGAATTCCAAAAGAACATGGGTTATTTACTGAATGCAGTAAAACAGTTTGCCATATAACTGCTAGGAATATGAAAAATCAATGGAAAATGGTATCATTAGAAAAATTAAAGAATTATTAAGTGATGATTCGACTATTACTCAAGACGAAGTGATTTCATATATAAAAAAGAATATATCAAAGGTATCGTATGACTCTTTTCTTGCACAAAAGTTGCTTTGGAAAATACTGGGTAACAATGCTTTGTCAGATGATCAAAAAATTGCATTAGTACAGGATATTCAAAAACAGTATCCAACAGAGATGATTAGTAATTTGGCATTGTTTACGGACTATGTTATGAATAAGTTTCGTAAAGTAAATGATACGATAAAGGAAACGATTAGAAAAAATTTTGATTCGATATTTATGTTTATGACATGTTTAAACCAATTTTCTTTGATGAAGGGTGGTTTAGTAAGATACCCTAAAGATATATTAATTAAAAATGCATTCGCTATTTGGGGTAATATAGATTGTAAAGATGAATACAACTTAATATTGATACCTGATGCCATCGTTATAGAAAAGGTACATGTATTGGAAGTTGTTTATTTATTAGCTATGGAAATAGGGTGCATGTACGAACGTTATGAAGCTATTTCTTATTTGTCTGAAGAAATACTTGCTACTGATTTTAAGGATGGCAAGATGGTGTTCGAGATCGGTATTAAGGACATAGATTATTCATATGGAATTAAGTTGGGTTCTGAGTATAATCTTTTAGCATGGAGTAAAAGAGCTGAGAAAACTATTCCGGAACCAGAAATCTTTGAATATTATAAGTGCTATGTCTGTAAAAAGTGTTTCATCATGAATATTGCTGCAGATGAAAAAGAGTGGATTATTTCAATGGTGAAAAATCAGCTAACATCTGAAACATATTTGGACTTTTTAATTTGCCGTTCTAAAAAATATCAAACAGGAATATATCTTGTCTCTGTGCTGTTATATTTGTATATTGAATATTTGTTCGTTATTCTTTTGAGTAATCAAGGATATGGGGTTATTCAAATAAATGATATAAAAAGAAACTGCTGTTTTGGAAAAGATATGTCAAATATGGATTTCCAAAGAATATTAGAGTTTATAGGTATTCAGGATTCTTATAAGTTTATTGGAATGGACAGACCGTATTTTAAGGTAAAATCTCAGATATATCTTTTTTCGAGTTTGTTTGATACGGATTATAATATTTTTGAAGATTTAAGAGATATTATATTTAATCAAAGAAAATCAGAATTAGGAGAGGAAGTAAATTACTTCGGAAAAAGTGTTTTGGAAACATGCGTGAAACAAAGATTTCGATGCTCTGGTTGGACAGCATTATCATCAAGCATAAAGGTTAAAAATACAGATTTTGCTTTAGTCGCATGGAAAGATGGCAAGGTGATTCTTGGACAAGTAAAGACAGCACATTCTGGTAGAAAACCTTATCAGCTTTGGAAAGCATTTAAGACTATTGAAAAAGCAAATATTCAGATTTCTCGCTGTAAAGAGGCGATAACAAAAGATGAAAATCTTCTGTTTTCGAATTTAAAAAGAGAAAAACTAGTTCAAAGCAGACATGAGATAAAGGAAATAATATATATGATAATTACTGGTACCAGTTATTTTTCTATGAGTAGCGATGTGGCTGTTATTAGTATTGAGGATATATCGAATATATTAACTTTGGAACGAAATAATCCGGAAGAGTTTATGGATGTGATAATGAATCCCATCTCGATGTATTCGTTAGACCGGATCCCAGAAATTCATGATAGTCTCTTGGATTTTGATGATGTTCAGATTATCTACGAAGATTTAGATGAATAATAATGTAGTTAGTTGTATAACAAAAGAAGCAGAAGCAAGGAATGGTAAGCTATATGAACGAACAAGAATTTAAAGATATTCTCCAAAAGGGAGAAACTCTTACAGTAGAATTCAAAAGCTGGAAGAAAGCTTCCAATATGCGAGAACGGGTTCAGCTTGCGGTTGATGAACTGATTGCTTTTTCTAATGCGGTCGGTGGAACCGTTTATTTTGGTGTTGAAGATAATGGTACTGTTACGGGCTGTGAAAAATACGATACTCAGAATCTGATTGAATCCATTTATGACAAAACAAGACCGTCATTATTTGTGGAGATCGAGGAGATCGCCTATCAAGGGATGAAAGTTCTTGCGTTAACAGTGAAGCCTGACGGAAAAACATACGGAACGACAGATGGACGTTTTTTGAAGCGTTTAGGAAAAAACTCGAAACCGTTTTTTCCGGATGAAATGAGCAATCGATTCTATGGAGAACATATTCCAGATTTCTCTTCAAAGATCGTTGCAGACAGCACTCTGGAAGATGTAAATCTGTTGGAAGTATATTCGCTGAAAGAGAAACTCAGGGTTCGTGATCCAAAATCAACACTCCCGGATTCTGAAGATTTTGCATTTTTGCGGGATCTTGGATTGATAAAAGCAGATGGAAAAATCGAAAAGCTGACAGTTGCTGGACTGTTATTTGTAGGAAAACAGTCATCCATAAGCAGATTATTGCCGTCAGCAGAAGTGATTTATTTACATTACAGTGCAGATAATCTAGAAGAATATGATGCACGTCTTGATTTGCGGCAGCCGATCGTATCAGTCTTAGATCGACTTACAGAAATTATACAAAACGATAACCGGATTTTAAATGTTCAGATTGGACTGTTCCGGTTGGAGATAGCGGATTTTTCGGAAAAAGTATTTCAGGAAGCATTGTTAAATGCAATGTCCCACAGGGACTATCAGAGTATGAGTGCTGTATATGTAAAGCATTACCCGGATAAAATTGTGATCGAGAATCCAGGTGGCTTTTTGGATGGTATCACGGAGAATAATATCATTACACATCCTTCGGCTCCTCGGAACAAACTAATTGCGGAGACGTTACAGCATTTAAAATATGTGCAGCGAACAGGACAGGGTGTGGATATTATTTACCGGGAAATGGTATCTATGGGAAAACCTTACCCAGAATATCATGTATTTAGTGATGCTGTTTCTTTGACGCTCCGCAGTTCGGTTGAAGATATGTCTTTTGTAAAATTTGTTGTTGCTGAGCAAGAGAAAAAGCAAATTATTTTATCATTAGCGGAGTTAATGATTTTGAGATATGTAACAGAAAATAAGCAGATCAAGTTGTCTGACGCAAAGGATCTGGTGCAGTTGTCTTTAGAAGACACAAGGAAATGTTGCCTTAATCTGGTAAAATTGGGATTGATAGAAACTGTCGGTAAAGAATATATGCTGACTGCCAGAGTATATGAGATGGTAAAATCAGATGTGCAATATACGCGTGATAAGGTTGTCCAGTATATTAAGGCAAAACAGATGATCGTGGATTATTTGGAAACGAATGGTACCATTACAAATGTATCGATCCAGGAACTTTGCGGATTTACAAAGCAGCAGGCCAGAGCAACCATTGATAAAATGCGGAAAGAGAATATTATCGATATGATTGGTAAAGGTAAATCCTCAAAATATGTTCTTATTAAATCATGATACGAGTGTTCCACTCAGAAAAACTCGAAAACCACTCGAAAAAACTCGAAGCAAGAATAAGAGGCAAATGGTTTGGAGTGAGTCTTCATTCGAGTGGGAATCGAGTTTAACTCGAATAAAAACTCGTATTTAATAATGTATGAAATTCCTGGAATACGGGAGATATATGCGGCGGTGCACCTGATGGTGCGCCGCTGTTGCTTTGAACGGAGATATTTTTTTTGAATAATTTTCAAATCTTTATTTATTTTTGGAAAAAACTTTGTCCTTAGAATATGAAGGGATTACTCAGTAGAGCAAGGACAGCCAGAGGTGCCCCACTCTGGCGAAAACAGAACTGGGTCCCTGCCCAATTCCGAAAAAACACAATCAAAGAAAGGACAAATTAATATGGAAAACAGAAAAAGAAATATCCAGATACGTTTCTGGGTTACACAGAATGAAAGGGATTTGATCCGTCGAAAAATGTACATGGCAAAGACAAATAACATGGGTGCGTATCTCAGGAAAATGGCGATTGATGGTATTATTGCGAATATTGATATGACATACCAGAAAGAAATATTTCAGGAGATGCATAAGATTGGCGTGAATGTAAACCAGCTTGCCAAAGTTGCGAATACGACGGGTGCTGCAACGCCTGACGATATAGCTGAGGTGAAAGTCATGTTGGATAATTTATGGAAAATACTGAAACGTGATGCTACTCAGTGGCTGAAAGAGCAATAGATTTTGTAAAATTATAGTCGGAATCATACTTATAATAACGGAGTCTGTTCCATACCTGTTAAAAAAACAGGGTAATAATAACAAGACTGATAGGAATAAGACTGATATATGTATGTATAGCGATATCGCTTCTCTGTATGGAGCGTATCATAATGTCTGTTTTGTCTTGCGCAGGGGAAATGATGGAACTACAAAAACTATTAGAAATTAGAAATGTAACGGAAGGAGATAAACCAAATGGCAGAAATAAATTATCCGGATAAATATAAAAACAAATTGTTTCTTACGGTAAAAGATATGATTTTTTCCAATTCATTCTGGGCATGGTATAACATGCTTTGAGTAGATGAATAATATAATGATTGTAAACAAATTTCAGATCTCCACAAAAAGGAGATCCAGACCTCCACAGAAAAGAGTCCAGACCTTCACAGAAAAGAGATCTAGACCTCCATAGAAAAGAGGTCTAGACCTCCACAAAAAACACACTAATAATACTAATATTAATAAGACTGATAGGAATAAGACTGATTTATCTATTATAGCGCTTCCGTCTCCGTGCATGGCACGTTTCTTATCCGGAATGAAATATTGTTTGACAGAGTATAGTTAGTGATTCCGAGATAGTAGTACTTATACCCTGTAATATCGGATGAGATATTGCAGGGATTTTTATGGGGATCAAAGGTAACGCTTTTGGCATTCGGAGACCGCGTATAATGGGCTCTGTGGGTGTTATTTCTATGCAGGTGGAACAATTGTCCACGAACTCAAAAATTGAAGGGAAAAGCGTCACATTTTTCTGGGATTGTTTTTTGAAATACTTATTGATGCAATGCATAACATATGATAAGCTATTATTGATAGGGGTGGTTATAATCATGGATGTTCAGAAGGAAGTAAAGTCACTTAGAGAAAGTATGAATATGAACAGAAGAGAATTCTGTGAATACTTTGATATCCCGTATCGTACAGTAACTGATTGGGAGGCTGGAAAAAGATCTATGCCAGACTACGTTTTCCGGCTCATGGAATACAAGGCAAGAGCTGAAAAAATGCTTGTAAAAGATCAGGATCAGGAGCCAGTACAGCGCTGCGACTAATGCTCTGGTAAAGTGCAAAGTGGGGTGTTCTTCGGAAAGCATAGTATCCTCATTTGTACTTGAAAAAGAGTAATAATACAGACGCTTGCGGAGCACTTTCTGAAAAACGTGAAATTTAAAGAAAATTCTGGTAGTTTTTAAAAACTACTGCAAAAACTACCAAACAACCTACCAAAACAAAAAAGGTTAAAGATTCGATTAAAAAAATAAAAAAGGAAAAAAGCGGAATTCTTCCCATAAATAAAGGGTTTTTCCAAGGAAAAACGTGGTGAAAAGAGGAGTTCCGGGGTGGTCCAAACGGGCTATCGGTTTAAGATGTAAAAAGGAAAATGAAAGATAATTAAAAATACTGTATTTTATATGGGTAACGTACTTCTGAGCTTTCGCTGGAAAGATATGCTGATCGATTTTGGTCTTTCAAGAGAGGATGCGGATCACAGGCTATTTATCAGGCTCTCGGCGATAAATACCTGTCAGATCCGGAAGAATGCATGTTTTTTGATGACAGAGCTGAGAATATAGAAGGAGCGAGAGCCTTTGGAATGAAAACAATTCAGATTCTGTCCATGGAAGGGTTTTTAAATGACCTGAGAAAATTACTTTCATAAATCATTATGCAAAAAATTCATGTTCAAGCACGAGGCACAGACAGTGATACACCGGAAGGTGAAATTCCTGTACCTCGTGTGTTTTTTTTGCAGGAACTTCAATACAAATATCGGCTGTTTGAAAAAGCCTGCCTCCGCAGCTTCCAGTCAGAGCTATAGTTTGCATTTGTTTTAGCTTTGCGGTTTCAGCAGCATAAACGACATTTTCAGAATTGCCCGATGTACTGATACAAAGAAGGACATCTCCCGGATTTCCATATCCGTATACCTGTTGTGCAAAACAGAGCTGTGGGGCAACATCATTTGCATAGGCTGTATGTAATGAAGTTTCTTCAACAAGGGCAATAGCCGGAAGTGCCTGCTGGAGATGGGCAGCAAGGAACGCTCCATTGGAAGAAATCTTATGAAGGAATGTAGCTTCTGTTGGTGAAATAGGTCTTGGAAGTGTAAAACTTTTCATCAATTCTCCAACAATATGAAGTGAGTCTGATGCACTGCCGCCATTTCCGCAGATCAGAAGTTTTTTGCCGGAATAAAAAGCAGTAAACAGAAGATTCGCGGCCGAACATATAGAAGCTTTACAGGAAAGAAGAGACGGATAGCGTGCAATATATTCATCAATAATGGCCTGTGAAGAAGGTTTCATGAAAATCTATTCCTTTCTTTGAAAATATTTATATAAGATAGGGTCTGTGTAGTCTGGGAAAATCAAATTTGTACCTAGTTTTTGATGCAGGCTACGCTGATACAATGAAGTTTTCGGAAGTCGGCTGACTGTTACCGCGCCCATGGAAACACCGGCGCTGATTTCAGCACGCCCATCTCCGACTATAAGTACCTGATCTCCGGAAATACCAAGAGTTTGCAGCAAACGGTTCATAATAACATTTTTTGGGAGTTTTTCGTCCCACGTAGAACCAATGATATCTTCTGCGAGACAGCCATTTCCGATGGTATAGCCTAGCGTCTCTATCTCTTGAAACATTCCTTTTCCTTTTTCGACAACGGCTCCTGTAACAAAATAGTTTTTTACACCATTTTGTTTTAAATATTCCAGAAATGCCAAACTCCCAGGTACACGATAAAGTTCAGGACTATGTGCGGCAACAGCCAGATTATGATTACGGCAATAACCGTTAAGTATCCTTTCATACAAGCGGAAGAGCCTTGGAGCATTGACGGAAAGAAACTGTTGCATTTCCGGAGTTTCCGGTAAATCATCAGAAATTTCTTCTCCATTCCAGATTCTTTGAATTTTCTGGGAGTTTACAAACATATCGCAAGATATGGTAATCTGTCTTTCTTCTATTGCTCTGCGGATTGCCCATTCCATTTGCGTTAAAGCAGACAAACCGGCAGATTCTTCACAGAACCGGTCTGTTTCAGGAAAAGGCTTTTTACCGGCCAGATTGATTAATCTGGTACAGTTTTCTTCACTTTCCAGATTGTCTGGCAGCCCGTACGTGATAACATCTGCAAGCAGGACACTCATGACAGGTGCCCATTCCCGAATCAGGGAATGCGTGCCGTCAATATCATGAAACGCATAAGAAATAGTTTGTGTAGAAAAAGGATTTATAAGGTAAGATGATGGAATACAATGAGCAGTTAACACAGTTTTAAAACCTCCTTTTTAATATGTGTGTTTTTTTGATTGATTATTTTTTGTTATAATTATAAAAGACGGAAGATTAAAACTCTATACCAGTAATTGTAATTATATCTTTAAAATTGACTTGTTATTATCGAAAATATTATAAAAATAGTCAAAAAAAAGGATGTTTTTATGCAATAATGGATAGTTTTTAAAAAATAAAACATTTATAATTGTGATACATACACAAAACAAACCAAATAAAGGAGGAAACAACATGAAAAAAAGAAGTAGGATAATAACATGCCTGACAATGGTTGGATTACTGTTTGGTTCCATCTCTGTATGTGCAGAAGGAAATCTGGTTATCTATACCGCGAGAAGTGATTCAGAAATCGAATTGGTTGTACCGGCTTTTGAGGAGGCATATGGTGTAGAGGTTGAACTTGTAACAGGAGGTATTGGAGAACTGATTAAACGTGTGGAGGCAGAAGGAAACAGTCCGCAGGGAGATATCCTGTTAGGTGGAACCTATACATCAAATCTTTCCGGAAGTAATTATTATGAATCATATATATCACCGGAAATGGAGAATTTAGCAGAGGAATACAGAAGAGAGGACGGTTTGCTGACGACAACCTCTATTATTGCAGTATGTATGATCGTAAATGACAATCTTGCAGAAGGCATCAAGCTGGAAGGATGGGAAGATCTGCTGAATCCGGAACTGAAAGGAAAAATTGCATTTGCAGATCCGGCAGCATCTTCAAATGCATACAATCTTCTCGTAAATATGCTGTACGATATGGGAGAAGGGGATGTATTCAGTGATGCTACATGGGAGTATGTCGGAAAATTTGTAGATCAGCTGGACGGAAAGATACTCTCAAGCTCCTCTGCAACTCCGCGTGGAGTAGCAGACGGTGAATATACGGTTGGCCTGACACATGAGGTTTATGTTGCAAATTATATCGCAGAAGGAGCACCGGTACATGCGCAGTATTTCTCCGAAGGTACTTATGTGGCAGAAGATGTCGTAGCAATTATTAAAAACTGCGAAAACATGGATAATGCAAAATTATTTGTAGATTATCTGTTGTCATATGACTGTCAGAATAATTATATGATTGGAAATTCAACTCGTCCTTCAAGAACAGATGTAGCGTCACCGGAAACCTTACCAGATGTAGAGGAATTAAATTCGATCGGTGAATATGCGGTAAGCTCTGAAGACAAAGCGCAGATTCTTGATCGGTTTAATGAACTTATGTACCAGTAAATTGCAGATAGAAATTCATTTTGCGGGCAGGGCGGTGAAACTGTCCGCAAATTTTAAAGAAAAAAAGAGGGTGTTTTATGAGTATTCAGATCACTGCAGAACATGTTGTTAAAAAATTTGATAAAGAAACTACGGTTATTCCAGATCTGTCTCTCGTTATAAAAGAGGGGGAACTTTTTACGCTACTTGGTCCATCAGGCTGTGGTAAAACGACGTTTTTGCGTATGCTGGCAGGTTTTTATCCATTGGATGGGGGTCATATATATTTTGGAGAACGTCGTATAGACTGTGTACCGGTGCATGAACGCAATATAGGTATGGTGTTTCAGAATTATGCGATTTTCCCGCATATGACAACGGCACAAAATGTAGAATATGGATTAAAACAGCGAAAGGTTGATAAAGCGCTGAGAAATAAAAAGGTAAAAGAAATTCTGGAAACTGTGAGAATGGAGGAATATGCCGACCGGCTTCCGGCGAAACTTTCCGGCGGACAGCAGCAGCGCATTGCTCTGGCAAGAGCAATTGTAATCCGTCCGGACGTTCTGCTGATGGATGAGCCACTGTCCAATCTGGATGCAAAGCTGCGTATAGAAATGAGAAGCACCATCCGGGAAATACAGAAACAAAGTTGTGGCGGTATTACAACCGTATACGTTACGCATGACCAGGAAGAAGCTCTGGCGATCTCTGACCGGATTGCAGTTATCAATAAAGGGGTCATCCAGCAGGTAGATACGCCCAGACGGATTTATCAGTATCCGGCTAATATTTTTGTTGCGACCTTTATTGGATTCTCGAATCTGTTTCATGGAACCGTACGAATACAGGATGGAAAAAAACAGGTACAGATCGGAGACTGTTTACTGCCTGTTTTGCGGCTTGGAAACAACGTACAGGATGGACAGAAAGTAATTGTCTCTATGCGTGCGGATGATTTCACCTGCGTATCGGAGGGAGGCATCTGGTGTAAAATCAAATCCGATACATTTTTGGGCCAGAATATGAATTATGCAGTAGAATTTGAAAATAAAATAGCTGTTGAGACAGAGGATGGCAACGAACTTGTAGAATCTGTCCGTACAGCCAGGCATTTTTACAGGCAGGGAGAGCGAATCTGTATAATGCCGGATGCCGAAAAGCTGAATGTGTTTACAGACGATGGAGGGACAAGCCTGATGGACAGGGGTGATGATACATAATGCAGAAAATACGTAAGCTGGATTTTTGGACATTGATTACAGTTATTATGGTGGCAGTATTTGGAATATTTTTGATTTATCCACTGTTTTCACTCTTTTCCAGTGCATTGCGGGAAAGCAGTTCAGGGATGTTTACGTTGGACCATTTTGTGAAATTTATGTCGCGCAGTTATTATATGCGTGCACTTTTGAACAGCCTGAAAATCGGGCTGGCAGTAACAGTGCTGTGTATGCTGATTGGTGTTCCGATGGCATATATTATGACATTTTACCGGATTCGCGGAAAAAAACTGATTGAAATTTTGATTGTCATTTCTATGCTTTCTCCGCCTTTTATCGGAGCATATTCCTGGATTCTTCTGCTGGGACGCAGCGGCGCTGTTACGAAGTTGTTTGCTGCAATTGGTTTGCAGTCGCCGACAATCTATGGCATGGGCGGCATTATATTTGTTATGACGCTGAAATTGTATCCATTTATGTATATGTATATGTGTGGCGCCCTGAAAAAGGTGGACGGGTCCTTGCTGGAAGCAAGCAGCAGTCTTGGGTGTCGTCCGGGCCGTCAGATCTGGAGGATGGTAATTCCTCTAGTTATGCCAACGATGCTGGCTGGCGCGCTTATGGTTATGATGAATGCAATGGCAGATTTTGGCACACCACAGCTGATCGGAGAAGGTGTCCAAACGATGACGACGCTGATTTATAAAGAATATATTGGAGAGGTTTCCGGAAACGGAAATTTTGCGGCGGCATTGGCTTCTGTGATGGCGCTTGTTACAGCTGCACTGTTTCTGGCACAGCGTCATTACATCAGCCGAAAGTCATATACAACAAACGGTGCGCGTCCGGTCGAGAGTAAAGAATTGTCGTCCGGTAAAAAAGCAGTAGCATATATCTTTATAGGCCTGCTGGTTTTCCTGTCCTGTGTGCCACATCTGGTTGTAGTTTATACATCTTTGTATAAATCAGACAGTTCCATGTACCGGAGCAGTTTTACACTGGAAAATTATAAGAAGGTTTTTTCTTCTCTGTCAAAGCCAATTGTAAATACTTATATTTATGGTGTGATTGCCATTGTTATTATCATTGGTCTGTCAATGATGGTGGCATATACGTCGATGCGCAGAAGAAATATCTTTACAAGAATTATAGATACAATTACAATGTTTCCATATATTCTTCCGGGCGCAGTGCTTGGTATTACGTTGCTGGTAGCATTTAATCATGGGCCGCTGACTCTGATAGGAACGCCGTATATTATTATACTTGCTTTTGTAATTCGGAGAATGCCATATACACTCCGTTCATCTTCGGCTATTCTGTACCAGATTAATCCAAGCATAGAGGATGCATCCATCAGTCTTGGGTGCCCTCCAATACGCACATTTTTTAAAATTACGGCAAGGCTGATGCTTCCTGGTGTTTTCTCAGGAGCTATTCTGAGCTGGGTAACGGTAATCAATGAGCTGAGTGCATCTATGCTGCTTTATACCGGGAAAACTGCTACTATGTCCGTTACGGTATATTCACAGATTTTACGGACAAATTATGGTTCGGCATCAGCTTTATCGGTAATTCTTACGGTTTCTACTATTTTATCGCTGCTTTTGTTCTTTAAGCTGACAGGCAGTACAGAGGTGTCAGTTTAGCTGAAAAGGAGGGAAATGAATGCGGTCGAAATCACAGCACAGCTTCAGGCAATCCATTCAGAATGCCATATTTTATAATGCGCTTCTGCCGATGCTGATACTGACGGTTTCGGGCATTGTGTTGACCATGGTAATGTTATACAGCTCTACGATGGTGCGGGTAAAAAAATACAGCAATGAAGCCGTAGAGCTGACAAACAACCTGTACACATGTTATACAGAAAAGCTGAATCAGCTTTCCAGAAGAGAAGATTTTCGTCAGGAGTTATCAGACCGCCATATTTCAGCTGCGCTGTATCAGGAACTTTATGATTTTGTAAATGATGCTCCGGTAAAAGCAGCATTTTATTTAACAGATGAAAATTTTGAGTTCCTGGGTGGAAGTACAACATACTGCCCCTCCTATTTGACGGAAGAAGGAATTCAGACAGGCCTGATATGGAGGCGCATCCGCAGCAACCATGGAGAAGTTGCCATTGCAGGTGACAATAGCAAGGAAAAAAAGTCGCTTTTGTTTGCGGTGGGAGTAGGAGAAGCTGAGAATCCGTCTGGTTATGTGGTTTTTGAAGTACAGTGGCAGGCTTTTTATCAAAAATTTTCCGGAACAATCAATCTTGTCATGACAGATGAGTATCATTATTGCTTCTGGAACAACAGTATGCTTTTGCTGGACTCGTATCATCGTATAGAAAAGAAGATGAGATTGCGACAGGGAATAACAGAGCACAGTGGACAGCAGCTTTTTGTTATTTGTCAGAGTGCTTTTCATGAAAAAGTTCTGATTTATACGTATGCTGATACAACGGGATATCTTTCTATTTACCGGATTCTGATTCCAATTCTTGTATTAATTTTTGTTGGTATGCTGGTACTTCTGTCGGCAGCGGCGCATCGGGTGGCAGACCGGATTGGGGAAACGGTAGATCGGATTGCACGGACGATGGAACATACCGAGTATGAGACATTGGATGAACCGCTTTGCATTAATACCGGGGATGAGCTGGAAAAAATAGCAGATGCATACAATCGAATGTGCCGGGACATTCATCATCTGATAGATGACAATGCGGAACGGGCTAAAAGGCAGGCGGTTTCAGAAATCCGACAGCTGGAAGCACAGTTTAACCCGCATTTTCTGTTTAATACGCTGGAGACAATACGGGTATTTATAAAAACGGATCCGGACAAGGCCAGGGAGGCGATTGTGGCTCTGTCTGGCATTTTAAGGTACAGTATTGATAATACCATGACAAGTGTCCGGTTGCAGGAGGAAATATCATATGCGGAGTGTTATCTGCAGATTCAGAAAACCCGCTTGCAGGATCGGCTGGAATATAAACTTTCTGTCGAACCGGAAGCCGGGGAATGTATTGTTCCGAAACTTATTTTGCAGCCTCTGGTAGAGAATGCTGTGTTATACGGTAAGTCGTCTGATGGAAGCTGTACAGTTAACGTAGAGTGTCAAATAATAGATGGAAAGCTTTGGCTTGAGGTATGTGATCTTGGCGATCCACTCGCAGATGAACGTATTACTGCAATCCGAAAGCTTCTGGAACAACCTTATAATATTACATCTCATATCGGACTGTACAATGTACACAAACGAATAAGGCTAGCATATGGAGAGGCATATGGTGTAACCTGTGGACGCAGTACGAGTGTGGACGGAAATACATTTACAGTTATTCTGCCTGTTAAGACAGAGGAGGATGGAAATGTATAAAGTGGTTATTATTGAAGATGAACCTGTAATACGAATGGGTCTCGTGCATACGATTGATTGGGCTTCCATGGATTGTGTGGTAGCAGGAGAGGCAGACAATGGCCGGGTGGGACTGGCGTTAATCAGAGAAAAGAGACCGGATATTGTGATTGCTGATATTTGCATGCCGCAAATGGACGGACTTACTATGTTCCGGGAGGCGAACGAGCTGTATCGGTTTTCTATGATTATTCTGACAGGATATCTGGAATTTAAGTATGCGCATGAAGCGATACAATTAAATGTTGTGGATTATCTGCTCAAGCCAATTGATGAAAGAAAACTGGAAGAGGCAGTAGAAAAAGCAAAAAGCAGCCTTTTACAGATGCACAATTCCATGCAGTACGAAATTTACAAAGGGCTGGAAAAAGAAGAAAAAACGATTATAGATGTACTTCCGGTTAAAAACGGTAATATTTATGTGGAAAAAGCGTTGCAGATTATCCATGATCGTTATAATACACAGCTAGGACTGCGCACAGTCGCAGCAGAGCTCGGCGTCAGTGAGAGTTATCTGGCACGAAAATTTAAAGAGGGAACAGGTATTACATTTCTGGATTGTCTGAATCAATACCGAATTAATCAGGCTTTAAAACGGATTCGTGCCGGAGGGTATCGTATTAATGAAATATCAGATCAGGTGGGTTTTACTCAGTATAAACAATTTGCAGTGGTATTTCGCCGTTACGTTGGCATGTCCTGTTCAGATTTTCTAAAGCTTAGCGAAGCACAGCAAAAAGAGGTTTATCCGCGTATCTAAACGGTCTGTTCAGCAGAAAAAAAACGTGTTAAAATGAAAAAAAGATCGGAAATGGCGGGAGAAAACCAGATTATGCTTTTATACGAAGATGAAGAAATTATCGTTTACCATAAACCTGCAGGACTTGCAGTGCAAAGTGCAGTAATCGGACAATTGGACTTGGTGAGTAAGCTGAATAATTATCTCGGAAAAGATATGATTCATGTAGTTCATCGGCTCGATCAGCCTGTAGAGGGAATCATTGTTTTAGCAAAGACGAAACAGGCAGCAGCGGAGCTTGGAAAGCAGGTAACAGACGGACGCATGAAAAAGATATATCATGCTGTGTGCTGCCATGAAATAACAGAAGATAAAAACAAGTCAGAAATTATTTTAAAACAGCAAAGACTGCCGGAAAATCAATTAGAAAAGTTATCTGAGACTTCAGATCGCAGCTGGTATCAGCTCGTTGATTATTTGGTAAAAGACGGTAGAAAAAATGTATCCACAGTTACTGGAAAGGATAGACGGGATGCAAAGAAAGCTGAACTTTCTTTTCGTGTTCTGGCAAAAAAAAGAATGCCGGAGGATCATGGCGAATTACTGCTCACTGAGATTGAATTGAAGACGGGACGTCATCATCAGATTCGTGTGCAGATGGCCCATGCAGGTTTTCCACTTTACGGCGATCGGAAATATAATGAGAAATGGGAGAGATTTTTAACAAACGAAGAACAGTTAAAGCTGGCGCTTTGTGCAGTGTCTCTTACGTTTTTTCATCCACGGACCAAGAAAACCATGGACTTTGCGATTTGTCCGGAAAATAAGATCTTTGCGATTTTTGAAAATCTGTAATGCAAGAAATGTGAGAAAGAAATACGTTCTGGTAATATTTTCTGCCAGAATAAGAAGTTTTAAAAATACCATACTAAAAGTATCAAAAAAGCAGCCGTGCAAAAATTTAGAAAGAAGAGAAACAACAGAAATCAAAAGATTATGCAGTACGGCGCACGGAAGAGGACAAAGAAGGTGCGAAGGTATGGTAGAAACGAAGAAGATACTCACAGGAGTTGGAGTTACATTGGCGGTGTATATTGTAATTAAATACTTACTGCCATATGTAATTCCTTTTTTAATTGCATATGTTCTGGTTCATGTTTTAAATCCCGTTGTAGAGAAAATACAGACAAAATTGAGGTGGAAGAAGGAGATTATCGTGTCAGTGCTACTGGTGATTCTGCTGGCAGTGTTCACTTTCCTTTTTTATCTGCTCTATTGTCAGCTGATGGTACAGATAAGAAGAATAGCAATGAATTTTGATTATTATTATTCATGTTTTTGCGGGATTGTCGATGATTGTTGCTTAATGGCGGAAAAAAGTTTCGGCATCCGTGTGGATGCAGTGAAAGAATTTGTGTATTCCAGTATCAATCATGCTACGGAACAGATTAAAGTATATATAATTCCGGGAGTTTTTAATTATTCTGTGCGTTATCTGAAAAAACTGGCAGATCTTGGTTTATTTCTTTTAATGTTGTTTGTATCTGTCATTCTTTTGATGAAGGATTATGATGATATGAATCAGAAGTTCAAAAGGTACAGCTTTTATGGGCATTTCCACAATATATCACAGAGAATATGGAAACAGGGCGGAATGTACATGAAAGCGCAGATGATTATTATTTTAATAATCAGTATTCTTTGTACTGCCGGACTTTGGGCGCTTGGAAATCCGTATTTTCTTTTACTTGGAATCGTGATTGGACTTCTTGATGCACTTCCTTTTATCGGAACAGGAACTGTATTAATTCCTATGTCGGTATTTCTGATGTTCCGGCAGAATTTCCGCCTTGCAGCTGGGTATATCGGACTTTTTCTTCTGACGTATGTGGTACGCGAATTTCTGGAACCGCGTCTGATCGGCGCCAAGCTGGGAGTTTATCCGTTTGTTATGGTGGTAGTTGTTTATGTAGGACTCTATCTGTTTGGCACACCAGGCGTTTTTTTCGGGCCGGTGATGCTGTTGATTGTTATGGAAATATTAAGAGAGATTTATAAAAAAACAGAGATTGAATAGGATGATGAAAAAGAGTCGCTTAAATTTAGAAAATTTAATCTATGTAAAAAGGAAAAAAATTCAGTATTTATTCAGGCAGAAAACAGCTCGGATTATAAAGGACGTATATCAGTTGATATACGTCTTTTTTATCGAATAGGAAACTACGTCTCCCATACGATAAAAGCCTCCGGCAGGATGCGCAGCTTCGCGCGCGGAACAAACGCTGTGCTCTGAAATTTATTGACTCGTGATGTGTGCAAAGCACAATTTTGTTCTTACAGAGCTTTACAGAATCGGTCCAAAAATCATTCATCTTGATGAAAGAAATTGTGGACAGAATAGGAAAAATACATTAAACTGTGTATAGTGCGAAAAATGCGCTTCTGGGAGAATTAATAAATGAAAAAGAATGCAAATGAAATTGCACGCGCTCTTTCTATGGTCACACAGCTGGGGATCAGTATGCTAGCCCCGGTGGTTCTCTGTGCAGTTCTTGGAATGTGGCTTGATGAGCGATTTGGATGGTCTGTTACGGCAGTGCTTTTGATACTGGGAATTATGGCAGGGGCAAGAAATACCTGGATTCTGGTAAAGGGAGTCATAAAGCCGGATCATAAGGGGAGCATGGATCATGAAAAAAAGAATAAATGAAACGTTGGCTGAGCTGATGGCTGGTATTTTGGTGGCCGGAGTTTTGATTCAGGCTGTGGAATTTGTGGTAGTGGCGGTATGTCCGGAATGGGCCGGGTCTCCGCTTTCCTTTGCGCTGGGGCTTTGGATCGGAATTTTCACAGCGCTGGGGCTTTCAGTGCATATGTACCGTTCAATTGACCGTGCGCTTGATATGGCTTCAGGTGATGCGGAGAGTTATATGAGAAAGGCATATCTGTTGCGCACCGTGGCTATTTTTGCGATGGCGGCGCTCGTTTATTTTCTGAAAATAGGGTATGTAATGGCAGCATTTCTGGGAGTGCTCTGTCTGAAATTTGGAGCATTCCTGCAGCCACTCATGCATAAATTATGGAAGAAATTCCATCGGTAAAATACGCTGTATTTTTCCAGTCAAAATCAGTCGAATCCCGATCGATTTTGATAAAACCATTTATTTTGAAGGAAAGGAGGATGAAACGTGGAGACTGCAAATTTGCTGGCATCTTCGGGGTCAGATGTGGATTTTATGATACATGGCGTTTTCAGCTATGAGATGTTTGGCCAGACCTTCTGGATTACAACGACACATGTAGCCATACTGATCGTCATGCTGCTTATCCTTGCTTTTGCGATTGCAGCGAGAATTGCGATCAGCCATGCAGGTGAGTATCCGACCGGCTTCCAGAATGTTGTGGAGCTGATTGTCGAGATGCTCGACAATATGGTTGAAAGCAGCATGGGCGTCCATGCAAAGAAGTTCCGAAATTATATCGGTTCGATCTTTATTTTTATTTTTATCAGCAATATTTCAGGTTTGTTTGGACTGAGGCCGCCTACGGCGGACTACGGCGTAACGCTACCGCTTGGATTGATCACATTCGGGATCATACAGTACAACAATATCAAGTACAACAAAGTCGGTGCGTTTACCGGGCTTTTTCAGCCCCTGCCGTTTCTGTTTCCAATCAATCTGATTGGAGAGATAGCGGTGCCGTTTTCGCTGTCGCTGCGTCTTTTCGGAAACGTTCTGTCCGGTACGGTTATGATGTCGCTGATCTACTCATTGCTGTCCAGAATCGCAATCGGATGGACCGGATTTCTGCACATCTATTTTGATGTATTTTCAGGAGCCATACAGACGTATGTATTCTGTATGCTGACAATGGTATTTGTGTCAGATAAATTACCAGGTACAGAGTAAAATTAAAAATGAAATAAAACAGGAGGTTAATTATTATGGAAGGAATTACAAACGAAGGTTTAGTATTAGCTTGTTCAGCAATCGGTGCAGGTCTTGCTCTTATCGCAGGTATCGGACCTGGTGTAGGTCAGGGTATCGCTGCAGGACACGGCGCATCAGCAGTTGGAAGAAATCCGGGAGCAAAGGGTGATATCACATCTACGATGCTTCTTGGACAGGCTGTTGCCGAGACGACAGGTCTTTATGGTCTGGCTATCGCGTTCATTCTCTTATTTGCAAATCCGCTTATTGGAAGACTTTAATTAGCACAGACTCTAGGTGCACATAGCGGAAAACGCCGGATGTAAAATCAGCAGATTTGCAAGCGGCGGTATAAAAATAACAAGTGAAAGGAGGCGAAATCTTGGAACGACTGTTTAATCTTGACCCACAGCTGTTGCATGACGCAGTACTTCTCGCAATTTCAGTATTCGTAATGTTTCTGTTTTTGTCGTATCTTCTGTTTAATCCTGCGCGGGAATTTCTGAAAAAGCGTGAGGATAGAATCAAAGGAAATATTGATTCAGCCGAGAAGGCAAAGGAAGATGCAGATCGTCTTCGTGCAGAATATGAGGAGAAGCTCCGCAATATTCACCGCGAAGAGGATGAGATTTTAAGTGCGGCGCGCAAGAAAGCACTTGATACTGAGGCAAAAATTATCGAGAATGCGAAGGCTGAGGCGGCAGGAATTATTGAAAGAGCCAACAAGCAGACGGAGCTGGCAGTCAAGAAGGCTGAAGACAACATAAAGAAGGAGATCATTACGGTAGCTTCCATGATTGCTGGAAAGGTAGTCAGCGAAAATATTGATCTTACTATCCAGGATTCGTTAATTGATGATACATTGAAAGAAATAGGTGAAAAGACATGGCAAAGCTGATCGCGGGAACCTATGGGGATGCGTTGTTTGAGCTTGCTGTGGAACAGAACCTGACGGACAGTTTAATGCAGGAAATTGATTTTTTGCAAACTGTTCTGAAAGAAAACAGTGACTTTGAAAAAATTCTGATGCATCCGGAGATTCCGAAGCAGAAAAAACTCCAGCTGATTGAGAATGTTTTCAAGGGAAGGATATCCGACGCCCTCACAGGTTTTTTGAGAATTGTGGTAACAAAGGGAAGATATGAAAATTTACCGGATATTTTTGCATATTTTATTGCAAGGGTGAAGGAATACAAAAAAATTGGAATTGCCCAGGTGGTATCGGCGATTCCGCTTCGGGACGAGCAGAAGCAGAAAATCGAACAGAAGCTTCTGGAGACGACCCATTATGAGACAATGGAAATCGACTATAAGGTAGAGGAGAGCAGTATTGGTGGTCTGATGATCCGGATAGGCGATCGTGTGGTAGACAGCACGATTCGCAGTAAGCTGAGCGCTCTGACCGGAAGCCTCATGAAGATTTCATTAGAAAGCGAGAAAGAAGGTGTGCAGATCTCATGAATTTAAGACCAGAGGAAATCAGTTCTGTGATCAAAGAACAGATTCAGAGATACTCCTCCGAAATCGCGGTGTCTGACACAGGTACTGTCATTCAGGTAGCAGACGGTATTGCACGTATTTACGGTCTGGAAAAGGCAATGCAGGGTGAACTTCTGGAATTTCCGGGAGAGGTATACGGCATGGTCCTGAATCTGGAGGAGGATAATGTCGGTGCGGTACTCCTTGGCAGCAGCGATGATATCGGAGAAGGAGATATCGTAAAGACGACCGGACGTGTAGTTGAGGTTCCGGTAGGAAATGGAATGCTGGGACGTGTTGTTAATGCACTTGGCCAGCCGATTGACGGAAAGGGCCCGATCCATGCAGATAAATATCGCCAGATCGAGCGTGTAGCTTCTGGTGTTATTTCCAGAAAATCCGTAGATACGCCGCTTCAGACAGGTATCAAGGCGATTGACTCCATGGTACCGATCGGAAGAGGACAGCGTGAGCTGATTATCGGCGACCGTCAGACAGGTAAGACAGCGATTGCGGTCGATACAATTATCAACCAAAAAGGTCAGGGCGTAAAATGTATTTACGTTGCAATCGGCCAGAAATCTTCCACAGTGGCTTCCATCGTGAATACACTGGAGGAATACGGCGCAATGGATTATACGACGGTAGTTGCAGCTACGGCGAGCGAGCTTGCTCCGTTGCAGTATATCGCTCCATATTCCGGCTGCGCAATCGGTGAAGAATGGATGGAAAACGGGGAGGACGTGCTGATTATTTATGACGATTTGTCAAAGCATGCGGCAGCTTACCGTACACTCTCCCTGCTTCTGAAGCGTCCGCCAGGACGTGAGGCTTATCCGGGTGATGTCTTCTATCTGCATTCCAGACTTCTGGAGCGTGCAGCAAGGCTTTCCGATGATCTGGGCGGCGGTTCTCTGACCGCGCTTCCGATTATCGAGACACAGGCCGGTGACGTTTCCGCATATATTCCGACAAACGTTATTTCGATTACAGACGGACAGATTTATCTGGAGACAGAGATGTTCAACTCCGGTTTCCGTCCGGCTATCAACGCAGGTCTTTCCGTATCACGAGTTGGTGGTTCGGCGCAGATCAAGGCTATGAAGAAGATTGCAGCTCCGATTCGTGTGGAGCTGGCGCAGTACCGCGAGCTGGCAGCATTCTCACAGTTCGGTTCCGAGCTGGACGATGATACGAAAGAGAAGCTGGCACAGGGCGAGCGCATCAAGGAAATTCTGAAGCAGCCGCAGTACCAGCCGATGCCGGTACAGTATCAGGTTATTATTATTTATGCTGCTACAAAGAAATATCTTCTGGATATTCCGGTAGGAGATATTCTCCGTTTTGAGAGAGAGTTCTTTGAGTACCTGGATACAAAATATCCGGAAATTCCGGAAAGCATTGCTTCCGAGAAACAGATTTCTGATGAGACAGAAGCGAAGCTGCAGGCAGCGATTACAGAGTTCAAAGCGAGCTTCAAATAAGGAAAGGGTGACAGTATGGCCTCAATGAGAGACATCAAGCGGCGCCGCAACAGTATTGCCAGTACCCAGCAGATTACGAAAGCTATGAAGCTGGTGTCAACGGTAAAGCTGCAGAAAACAAAGATGCGCGCCGAGCGTTCCAAGCCGTACTTCGATAAGATGTACGAGACGGTAACCTCCATGCTGGCCAAATCCGGGATGATTGAGCATCCGTATTTGAAGCCACAGCCTTCTACAAAAAAGGCAGTGATTCTGATTACTTCCAACCGCGGACTTGCCGGTGGATACAATTCCAATGTGATCAAGATGGTGACAGGTTCCGACCTGAAGCAGGAGGACGTTGTTCTCTTTACCGTCGGAAGCAAGGGAAAAGAGTATTTTGCCCGCAGAGATTATAACATTGCAAAGGAATACAACGAGGTGATTGAGAACCCGATGTTCCCGGATGCAAAGGAAATCTGCGACGAGGTACTGAAATTGTATGTATCCGGTGAGGTTGGAGAAATCTATCTGGCATATACGTATTTTAAAAATACGGTAGTCCATGAGCCGAAGCTTTTGAAGCTTCTGCCTGTGGAGGTGGACGAGGCGGATATTGAAGCTGCAAAGTCTAATGCGCTGATGAATTACGAGCCGGAGGAAGAAGAAGCGCTGGAGATTATCATACCAAAATATATGACCAGCATTTTATATGGCGCTCTGGTAGAAGCAGTTGCCAGTGAAAACGGCGCCAGAATGCAGGCAATGGATTCCGCGACGAGCAACGCGGAAGAGATGATAGAAAAACTGACGCTCCAGTATAACCGCGCGCGTCAGGGCTCCATCACGCAGGAGCTCACCGAAATCATTGCGGGAGCGAATGCCATATCGTGATGGCAATGAGCCGTGCAAAATCAGAGGATGATAACCTGGCCGCTGGCGGACGGGGTTATCAGGCGCTGATTTTATAGGGCGAAGCCCGCGTACCGAGATGAAGCGAAGCGGAATCGAGGTTCGCAGCACGGCGTGGTAGAGCCGTGCAAGGAGGTTCGCAGCACGGCGTGGTAGAGCCGTGCAAGGAGGTTCGCAGCACGGCGTGGTAGAGCCGTGCAAGGAGGTTCGCAGCACGGCGTGGTAGAGCCGTGCAAGGAGGTTCGCAGCACGGCGTGATAAAGCCGTGCAAGGAGGCATCGCAGCACGGCGTGGTAAATATAATTAAGGAGAGTGATTAAAAACATGCAGAACAAAGGTAAAATCACTCAGATTGTCGGTGCAGTATTAGATATTAAATTCACGGAAGGAAAGCTTCCGGCTATATACGAAGCGATTCATATTACAAGAGCAAACGGCGAGCTGCTGGTAGTAGAGGTTGCACAGCATCTTGGTGATGAGACGGTGAGATGTATCGCTATGGGTCCGACTGACGGACTCGTTCGAGGAATGGAAGCGGTGGCTACAGGGTCTCCGATTACTGTTCCGGTTGGAGAGAATACCCTGGGACGAATTTTCAATGTAACAGGAGATCCGATCGATAACAAGCCGGCGCCAAAAGGCGTAAAGAAGATGCCGATTCACCGTGAAGCACCGTCATTTGAGGAGCAGTCTACTTCAACAGAAGTATTGGAGACAGGAATCAAGGTTGTTGACCTGCTCTGCCCGTATCAGAAGGGTGGAAAGATCGGCCTTTTCGGAGGTGCAGGAGTAGGTAAGACAGTTCTGATTCAGGAGCTGATCCGTAACATTGCAACAGAGCACGGCGGCTACTCTGTATTTACAGGTGTAGGCGAGCGTACACGTGAAGGAAACGACCTGTATCATGAGATGCAGGATTCAGGCGTTATTAATAAAACAACGATGGTGTTCGGACAGATGAACGAGCCGCCTGGAGCGAGAATGCGAGTTGGTCTGACGGGACTGACGATGGCTGAGAATTTCCGTGATGAGGGCGGAAAGGACGTGCTTCTGTTCATTGACAATATTTTCCGTTTCACACAGGCCGGTTCTGAGGTTTCCGCTTTGCTTGGCCGTATGCCATCAGCGGTAGGCTATCAGCCGACGCTGCAGACAGAGATGGGCGCTCTTCAGGAGCGTATTACCTCAACAAAGAACGGTTCTATCACATCCGTACAGGCAGTTTACGTTCCAGCCGATGACCTTACTGACCCGGCTCCGGCAACAACATTTGCCCATCTGGATGCAACGACCGTACTTTCACGTTCTATCGTAGAGCTTGGTATCTATCCGGCAGTAGACCCGCTGGAGTCTACATCCCGTATTCTCGACCCGAGAATCGTCGGAGAAGAGCATTATGCGGTAGCCCGCGGTGTACAGGAGATTCTTCAGAAATATAAAGAGTTGCAGGATATCATTGCAATTCTTGGTATGGACGAGCTTTCTGAGGATGACAAGCTTGTCGTAAGCCGTGCAAGAAAGATTCAGAGATTCCTGTCACAGCCGTTCTTCGTAGCTGTTCAGTTTACAGGCGTGGAAGGAAAATATGTACCGCTTTCTGAGACGATCCGCGGCTTTAAGGAGATCCTGGAAGGTAAGCATGATGATATTCCGGAGAGCTATTTCCTGAATGCCGGAACGATTGACGAAGTTGTTGCCCGCGTAAAGTAGGGGGTGACTGAGTATGGCAGACGAGAGAAATTTTGATTTGGAAATTATCACACCCGACCGTATTTTCTGGAAGGGGCAGGCAAATATGCTGGAGCTCAATACGACAGAGGGACAGGTTGGTATTTACAAACGCCATATTCCGATGACGATGATTCTGGAGCCTGGCATTGTGACCATCCATCTGGACGGAGAGAACAAAGAAGCGGCGGTAC
Organism: bacterium 1XD42-54; assembly: GCA_003612585.1. GTDB lineage: Bacteria > Bacillota > Clostridia > Lachnospirales > Lachnospiraceae > Choladousia. Next base: position 6,986 of record RAZH01000014.1, on the reverse strand, counting down.
ACGCCGGATTTATCGAGATTCTGCCGGAAAAGATTACCGTGATGGCTGAGATTGCCGAGTGGCCGGATGAAATCGACGAGAATCGTGCGCGGGAGGCAGAAGAGCGTGCAAAACGCAGACTGCAGGCGCATGATCCGAAGATTGATCTTTCGAGAGCGGAAATCGCACTTCGAAAGGCTATGGTACGTCAGGAATTGGCGAAAATGCGATAAACAGAAATAAGAAAAAATTCGTATGGATTTCCTGAAAAGGAGAAATGGAAGATCAGCTGCACAGTGGCTGGTCTTCTTTTTATGCATACAGATGCAAATACAACGATATTGTGCCTCTATTGTGACGAAGCTTATTCTATGGTAAATAACCTAAAAAAATAAACGGTGACAGGGTATTTCGATGGAAGCTTTCCAATCGTGCAGCAGGTACTATACGTTTGAAAATATTGGTAAAAATGAAAAAAGCTCTTGACTCTGACCTTACGTCATAGCATATAATGAGGTCACACGGGGAGGGGAAGACATGAGAACAGTACATGAGGTAAGCAAGCTGACAGGAGTGAGTATACGCACTCTGCATTATTACGACAGGATCGGGCTTTTGCATCCAACGGAAACAACCCTGTCGGGATACAGGCTGTATGACGATACGGCACTGGAACGTTTGCAGTGTATTTTGCTGTTCCGTGAACTTCAGTTTCCATTAAAGGAGATCAAACGAATTCTGGACAGTCCGAATTTTGATCGGAACAGAGCTCTTGATCAGCAGATTGCGTTACTGGAGCTCAGAAAGGAGCGTTTGGGAGAATTGATTGATCTTGCCCGTGAAATAAGAAGGACAGGAGTGAAGAAATTGGATTTTACAGCATTTGATACAAAAAAACTGGAAGAATACGCACAACAGGCAAAGGAAAACTGGGGAAATACAGAGGCTTATCAGGAATATGAAGAAAAATCGAGAGGTAAGTCCAAGGATGAAGTCCAAGAGAGAAATCGGGGATTGATGGAACTTTTTCAGGGATTTGCAAAGCTTTCGGATCAGACACCGGACAGCGCTGCTGTACAGGAGCAGGTAAAAAAGTTACAGATGTATATTACGGAGCATTTTTATACGTGTACCAAGGAGATTTTAAGAGGACTTGGAACAATGTATGGAACCGGTGGAGAAATGACAGAAAATATAGACCGGGCGTCGCAGATAGGAACGGCAAAATTTGCAGCGGAAGCAATCCGTATTTATTGTAGTTAAAACAAGGCAGGATTCTCAGAAGAGGGTCCTGTTTTTGTGATATGGTTGAAAAATAGAACAGGATACAAAAATCACTTAATTTATGTAATTATAACAGAAAATGATATATATTGATAAAACAGGTATTTGCATGAAAATACAACCCGCCAAAACGCTGTTTTTTTTATTTGACGAGTTATAAATCCAATCAAAAATCTTATTCTAAACTTCCTGCTATGCCTATAAGAAAATGCTATCTTCCGCTATTTTTTTTATTGATACTCTGCCTAAACGACTTCCTAATTGGCTTAAAATCTCATTTGATATAGTGTTTATACTATCTGCAAGGTCAGCAGCCATGATTTCACTGTTTCCGCTTTTCCCAATAAATACGGCTTCATCCCCGCAAGATACGCCCTTAATATCTGTCACATCTACCATTAACTGATCCATACAAACACGACCGACAATGGCTGCTTTCTGCCCGTTTATCAAAACAAATCCCTTATTTGACAATTCACGGGGAATCCCATCTGCATATCCGACTGCAACAGTAGCAATCTGCATTTCTTTTCCAGCCTTATAAGTCAGACCATAACCGAGTGCTTCACCTTTATGTAACTGCTTTACACACGCAATTCTAGCTTTTAATGATAAAACTGGCTTCAATTTTGTATTAGAAATAATTCTATCTTTCGGAGAGCTTAATACACCATAAAGTGCGATTCCTAATCGTGCATAGTCAAACTTTAAAGCGGGGTAATTCAGTACGCCATAACTTCCTTGTATGTGCGTTTTAAAATGATGTATTCCCTTTCTATGCAGAAAGTTTATTACCATATTAAATTCCTCAATTTGTTTCAGAGTAATATCCCGTTCTGCATCACTAACTCCATCTGACATACACAAATGGGAATATACGCCTGTTATCTTCAGATTCTCAAACTCCCAGATTTTACAAATCTCCTTTATATTTTCGCTTCTTTCCCCTAATCGATGCATACCCGTATCTATTCCAATGTGGACAAAGACAGCTTGTCCAAAGTCATTCAGCAGTTTTGCGTAGGGATAATCAACTACGGTTTGTGTAAGATTGTACTTCACCAAATCAGAAAACTGATTTGGCGAGGTATATCCCAAAATCAAAATCTGCCCTAAAATTCCTGCTTTTCTAAGCAGGGCCGCTTCATTTACTGATGCCACGCAAAAATCTTTAATTTCCAAACCCTGCAATGCTTTTGCAATAAGGACAGCACCATGTCCATAGGCATTTGCTTTAACGGCGGGCATAATCGCACACTTAGGAGAAAGTATTTTTCTGAATTGCCTTATATTGTAAGCCAGATTGTCTATATCCAGTTCAATCCACGCCCTACCTTTTTGATACATTTCTATCTCCCCTTTCAAAAAATATTTGAATCATAAACATGGCTGCCAATGACAATAGACAGACCGAAATATATTGGAAAAAGGAATTGTCCACAAGTATTTTTGTAAGTCCTGTCACTTTAGCGATTAACCGTTGGGCAACAATTACCGCAGGATGAATAATATACAGCACCATTGAGCCATTCCGTATCCAAGCGGGAGCTTTCCCAGAAATTTCAAGCAGTAATTGAAACAAAAAATACATCACTGGCAGCAAAAAGAAATACATACTATTATGCTTTTGGATATGGAAAGAATAAGTAATCCATCCCTCTAAAAGCATAAGTAACGATGCTAACGCAAGTCCCCATTTACATACCTGTTCCCTACAATGAAATTCGGGAACAGCCAGCAACATACCGAGCAGGATATAAATTGGCGCAAAGAAAATACCATTTCTTGTATAACTGCTGACATAGAAAATGCCAGTATATAACGTGCGTAGTAAAGGCACGTTTTCTATAAGACCATAATAGGAATCACCAAATACTCCTATCACATAAGCAATGAGCGAAAAGTAAACTGCTGTCTGAACTGATCTTTTTGTCAGACACGCAAGAAGTACACACCCAATAATTGCGGCGGGAAAATACCACAAATGATAGAACGTGCCGTCAAAAAGAAGCTGCTTTATAAACTCCAAGATAGATTTTGGCATATTCCCAGAATATATTGAAATAGGTATATAAACAGCGGTCACAATGAGGTACAGCCTTATATTTTTAACAAGGTATTTACGGAGAGGATATTTCTTTTTAAAATTGCTAAGCACATAGGGAGCTAATACAAAATATCCTGTCGTCATAAAGAAAAATGGAACAGCAATTCTCCCAATACAATAGGTAATTAAATAATCAATTCCCTCACTCCAGACTGACAATGGCGATATATGAATTGCAATTACCATGAAAGCAGCCACTAAGCGGAAATAATCTATTCCTGCAAATGTTTTATGACGCATAATATTCCCTCGACCTACTTAAAATAGCCCCTTCCTCGTTTGTACCCGAAATCATATACGGCGACATCTCCGATACATCAAGTTTTACAGAGTAACCGCCATCTAAAAAAACATACGAAATTTCGATTTTGTCCGCTTTAGAACTGTTATAAATATAAGGATGCCTTAAATCGGTAGTTTCCTTTAAAAAGCAAATGTATTCTTCTAAAGCCATATCCTTTTCTGCCATAATGACAGAATGGGGATACCCCACATAACGGAAATGCCACGGTTCTGCTCCAATACCCGCTATCTGTTCTTTCCCAGACACATACCTTTCAACAAAACCAAATCGAGGAGCGGTCGCTCTGAACTCCCCACAAATCCCCGTATATGGAAAATGCGGGCAGATAAAGTCAATCTGTGTCACTTCGATACCCCCATTTCAATCAAGCGTTCGATTACTTCATCAAATGGCAGACCTGCTTCTTTTAACATATTGGGATAACGGCTATGCTCCGTAAAGCCGGGGATTGTGTTTACTTCATTAAAATAAATTTCCCCTGCGGGAGTCAAAAACATATCCACCCTTGCAAAACAGCAACAATTTAATGCTTTATAAATTTCAAGAGCTGTTTCTTTAATTTCTTTTGCCTTTTGTGGAGAAATACGTGCAGGTACATGAATACTGGAAGTTTTCAACGTATATTTCTCTGTGTAATCAAAAAATCCATCCGACAATTCAATTTCATCAACCTCACCCACAATCAAATTGGAATCCTTATTCCCCAAAACTGCACACCCAACCTCAAAACCATCAACCATCTCTTCCAGAATAACGGTAGAATCATGCTGGGAGGCACTCTCGATTGCTAAAAGCAAATCCTGTTCATGTAAGACTTTTGAAATCCCAAACGATGAACCAGACCGTACAGGCTTTACGAATAAAGGATAGCCAAGCTCTAGGGCTTTTTTCTGAACCATTTCCTCTGAATAATTTGTCTTAACAATAAAAGACCGTGCAGCTTTTATTCCGCTCATTTGTACGATACGGTGAGCCAGTTCTTTATCCATACACAAAGCGGAAGATAATAAACCACATCCGATAACAGGAATCCCCATCAAATCCAGAACCCCTTGAATTGTTCCATCTTCCCCATTCTTTCCATGTAAAACTGGCAATGCGACATCGAATGAAATTATCTTTAAATGATGATTGTCCAAGTAACACAACCCGTGAACTGTTCTGTCAAAAGACGGAAATACTGGCGTACAGTTTTCTTCTGACTGCCAATTATCCTCCTTTATCTTTTCCAGTTCCCCTTGATACCAGTACCATTTGCCAGAGTGAGGGGCAATGCCTATTAAGATTGGTACATATTTCTTTGTGTCAATACACTTGATCACCGCATATGCCGACTGCAACGAAACGGCATATTCTGTTGAGCAGCCGCCAAAAAAAACGGCAACTTTCTTTTGTTGATTCATTATGAAGTCCTCCTTTTTCTATACTTCTTCTCATACAAAACAAATAGCTTCTATTCAGTATTCATTCTACTGAACAGAAGCTATCCATACTTTAATATTCAATTTTCTAATTCCTAAGAAAATGCTAAGAGAGCCTATATATTTTACTAATGTGTTACAGGTAAAGAGATACGGAAAGTTGTTGATTCGTTTTCACTTTCGGCAGTAATTTTACCTCCATGCAGTGTTATGATTTCTTTTGCAATCGCAAGCCCCAATCCTGCACCTCCCGTATTCGTCGAACGTGCTTCATCCATACGGAAAAACTTCTCAAAAATAGAATTTAACTTACCTGCGGGAATTGTCTTTCCTTTATTGCAAAAATAAATCCAAACATCCGTATCTGTGCTTTCAGCCCATATTTTAATTATCGTATCTGGGTAACTGTAATAAATCGCATTTTTTAAAATGTTATTGAAAACTCTGGCTAACTTCATAGAATCCCCATAAACCGTTACATCTTCATCAACACATACCTCTGTTTGATTACTATGAGCATTTAACAGCGGGTAAAATTCATCTGTCATTTGAACCAACATATGACAGAGGTTTATAGATTCTTTTTCCAAATCAATTTGTTGCAGATTATATCTTGTTATATCAAAAAATTCGTTGATAAGCTTTTCTAAACGAAGTGCTTTGCTTAATGCAATATTTACATATTTTGTTTTTTGTTCTATCGGCATATCCTGTGCTTCATCCAATAATGCTAAATATCCAATAACAGAGGTAAGCGGTGTCTTTAAATCATGTGCAAGATAAGCAATCAAATCATTTTTTCTGCTTGCTTCTTCCTTTAACATTTGTTCATGCCGCTGCATCGTGGATTTTATTTCGGACATCTGGACTGAAATTTCGGCATACTCTTTTGGAAAAATATCTATATTTCCTTTTTCTTCTATCATAAAATCATGCAGCATCACCGAAGTCGCAGTGATGGATTTTCTCACTTCTGCCTTTGCATGTAAATTTGCAAACGCAAAAGTAATTGCAATGCAGATAAGTACGATTATAATCAGAACTGTCAAGATAAATACTTTCAGCTCCGACCACAAAGGCTCTGTAACAAGAATATCTTTTCCCACATCAGCAGAATAAACCTCATGCGTGTTCATGTACTTAGCCGTGAACCAGTCCACAAAAAAGCCGTTCCAAACCTTATCTACCAGATAATACAATCCAAAACATGCAGCAATGCCGAGGATACAAGTGCCAATTAGTGTAGCTGTCTTTGAAATCTTAATTTTCAATTTTGTATCCACACCCCCAGACTGTTTTTATATATTGTGGTTCTTCAAATGAATCTCCCATTTTCTCACGAAGATGCCGAATATGAACAGTAATGGTGTTATTGCTTTTACTGAAATATTCATCCCCCCATATTTGATGAAAAAGTTCCTCCGAACTGACTACATTTCCTTTCTGCTGACACAAAATCCGTAATATAGAAAACTCCGTAGGCGTTAATGAAAGAGGCTTTTCATTTAAAGTACACTCATGCGTTTTCACATTTAGAACTAAACCAGAATGAATCAAAATATCTTCCTCTGGCTCATTTCCCACATTGTATTTTTTATATCTTCTTAGTTGGGCTTTCACACGGGCGACCAATTCTAAAGGCAAAAACGGTTTCGTAATATAAACGTCTGCACCTAATGTTAATCCCGTTATTTTATCAATTTCCTCTCCCTTTGCCGTGAGCATTATCACTGGATAGCGATATTTCTCCCTTATCTTTTTGCATATTTTGATGTTGTATCATTTTAGTTGACACCTTACACTCAAGGATTTGATGTATCATCAAAGAGAAATAAGGAGGCAACTACAATGGCAAAAAAACAACGGAAATACGACATGGAATATAAAATCC
>RAZH01000013.1 GCA_003612585.1 bacterium 1XD42-54 | reverse complement strand
CAAGCTTATCCAAGCGTGGAGAAAGGAAGAAGAAGACTTTTGAAGCGAAAACGGAAGGGTTAGAAAGAAAAAAGAAAAAAGGACTTGCAAAAAACGGAAAGATATAGTATCCTGTATGTGGTTTTGAAGGTATGTTAAGATTTTAATTTTATATGCTTTTGTTTTCAGAAGAACCTTTAAAAGGTTCTTTTTTTGCATACAAAGAAAATTTTAAGCATGAGACGCATAAGAAACGAAAGAGGGGGTTGTTATGATTAATGTCATGCTGGTGGATGACGAAGTGCTGGCTCTGGAATATTTAAAGAATTTGATCAATTGGGAAGGAAATGGATATCACATTGTCGGAACAGCGGTAAATGGCAAAAGGCTTTGGAGCTATATGAAAAATTGATTCCGGAGATTGTAATTTCTGATATAAAAATGTCCGGAATGGACGGCCTGGAGCTTGCCAGACAGTTGAAAGAAAAAAATTCAGATGTGGTGATTATCCTTTTATCTGCGTATCGCGACTTTGCATATGCGCAAAAAGGAATCTGCTATGGTGTGTCCAACTATCTGTTGAAGCATGAGTTGCGCGGGGATAATCTGTTAGCAGAGTTGCAGAAGGTGCAAAAGAGTTTGGAGATCAGAAACAGAAGAAAAAAGATGCACCAGAAATATCTTATGAATCAGTTGATTTATGATCAGTCGGCAGCAAATGAGCTTTATATTCCAAAGGCGGGTGAGGTATTGTTTTTGATGATGGTACATAAAAGAAGCAGCTTTGTGTCCGGCGAATTTGTTAAAGCTGAGTGGGACACAGCGGAGGCCAGGGTAATGGAAGAAATATTGCCGCAGATGGAAAGGGAAGGGATTTCTTCCGTAGCAGAAGTGCCGGTTTCAGCGGATAACTGGGTTGTTTTGTGCCGAATGACTCATACACCGAGCAGACAGCTTTTGGACAACCGAATCAATCAATGGGCAGGGCAGATGATTGGATTATTAGATGGAACATCGGGCAATCTGTTTCATGCAATTTGTAGCAGACAGATTGCGCCGCAAGAAATCAGCGAGACTTTTCGCCTGATGTCACGGCAAGTGCATCAGGCATTTTTTTGGAGACCAAACAGTTGGTGTTTTTTGGAGACATATAGAGAAGAAGAAAAAGTATTGTGGGGAGAACAGCTTCGAACGCTGGAAAGTGTGTTGTATGCCGAGGTTGGCAAACCTGGAGATTTGATCAAAGAATGGCTTGAGACATTATGGAAAGACCGGCAAATGGAAGCACTTCGTTCCTTGCTTCCGCAGATGAATAATCTTTTGCTAGAACAAAAACGGAAGGCGGGAATGGAGCCGCCAATGGAAAAAAGGACAGAAAAGCAAATAAAAACAGAAAAAAACTACTGTGTTTCAATGGATGAACTGATTGGTTATTATAGAGAAGCATTTGAAACGTTACATCAGTATATAAGTAAGAAAGAGAATGAGAAGTATTCGCGCATTGTGGCTGGCGTGGTTTCATACATAAGAAAAAATTTTGAGAAAGAATTGAGTTTGGAATTTCTCGGAGAAGAATTTCATATGAACGGCGTTTATTTAGGACAGATTTTTAAGAAAGAAGTGGGATTGACTGTTTTAAAGTATCAGACAATGCTTCGGATAGAAGAGGCCAAAAGACTGTTGCGGGAGGAAAATTGTACTGTGTCTGAGACGGCGCGCTTGGTGGGATATCAGACCAGCCAGTATTTCAGCCAGATTTTTGCCAGAAAAACAGGGCAAAAGCCGCAGGATTATCGCAGAAAGAGATGAGTGCCCAAGTGGCGTTGTAGAAAGGATAAACATGCAAAAACAGAGAAAAAGAAAGTTTAAATGGCGGATGCTACGGAATATTTCTCTGATTCTGGCTGCTTCCATGGTACTTGGTTCAGTTATCAGCTTCGTTTATTTTGAAGCGGTTGTGCGAAGCCAGGAAATATCCGATGAAAGAGCAAAGCTTCGTCAGGTTACTGGTCAGATTCGTTTTATGGTGGAAGATGTACAGAGATTTGCGCAGAGCATTCTGATTGACCAGGAATTGCAGGAAAGTCTTGCGTTGGAACCTTTTACCAGTGAGTTTCAGAGGCAGAGTTCGTATGACCGCATAGCGAACCGGTTAATTTTTTATAATAATCTGCGAAGTTATATCAACAATTCCATGCTCAAAATGGAGAGCGGAATCTGGTATGGGACAAGTTATGTACGTTACAGTGAGCAGATGCCCGGCGAGGAGCTTATTGTGCAAAATAGTACAGAGGACAGCCCATATTCCAAGGTTTATAATCGTGGAGCCGACGGGGAACCGATTATCTGTTATCAGGTTCAGATGCTGGACAAGTATCATTTTGGAGAACGAAAGGGAACGTTATATCTCGAAATTTATCTGAATTCTTTTCTGGAACAGGTTCGTCTCTATGCAGAAAATTATAAACATGTATGTCTAGTGCGCGGTGATGGCGCTGTTTTGTACGCGCAGGATGCAGAGGGACTTTTGCAGGATTATCTGGTTCAAATGACAGAAGTGACCGACAAGCAGGCTGTAAAGGTAGACAGAGGCTATCTGCTTTGCGAATCTGTGGAGGAGACGGGCTGGAAACTGTGTATGCTGATTCCGAACGAGTTTCTGTGGGAAAGAAGTCAGTTTGTGCTGGAATTTTTTGCACTGTCGTTTTTTATATCACTGGGATTAATTCTGGTTTTTATTTCTCGGATGATGGAGCGTATGATTTGGCCTGTGACACAGCTTTCCGAACAAATGGAAAAAATGGAATATGGCAATATGGAAATGCTGCAACTAATCCATACAGGAGATGAGATAGAGACACTATATGAATGCTGCGATCACATGCTTCAGGAAATAAAGCGTGGAACTGAGGCGCAGATGAGATATGAACGTCAGAAAAAGGAAATGGAATTTGACATTATGCTTTCACAGATTAATCCACATTATCTGTATAATGTGCTGAATACTGTGGTGTACCTGGCATCGGCGAAACAGGAATGGGATGTGGTGGAGATTGTCCGTTCGCTTTTGTACTCTCTGCATGAGACGCTCAATATCGGAGAGCACAGTATTGAAGCAACGATTGAACAGGAGTTGGAGTTGACGGAATGTTATCTTAGGATTCAGACGTATCGGTATCCAGGAAGATATACGGTGAATATACATTGTGAGGAAGGGCTGCAAAAATGTGTGGTGCCAAAAACAATTATCCAGCCTCTCGTTGAGAATGCGATATTGCATGGGATATTGCCAGCAGAAGAACCGGGGAATGTTTGTGTCCGCATTTTTGTGGAAGATGGACAGCTTCACATTACTGTGGAGGATGACGGAGTCGGAATTGCAAAAGAATGTCTGGAGCAGTTTGCACAGGGAGAAGTGGGGAGAGCGGAACAAGGCGGGAGAAAACATATCGGGATCAGCAATGTGCGGGACAGAATCTGCTTTCTATATGGCGTTACATATGGAATGAAGATTGAGCGAAGAAAAGAAAAGGGGACTCGTGTCTGGCTGCGTCTGCCGTTATTGTGGGAAAAGACACAGGGAGGTGAAGAGAGGCGTGAATAAGAGAAAGAAAAAGACAGGGCTCTTATTTCTTTTGCTGTGCACAGTTCTTTTGACTGCCTGCAGTGGCAGTGAGGAAGAGGCAGAAGTAATGATGGAGAAAGAAACAGAACTACATACTACTTTAGAACTACCTTATGACGAACCGCTTCCGGAAGATTACTGCGGAACGTTGACGACATGGGGATGGGATGAAACCTATTTCAAGATGATGTCTGAGGCATTTCAGGAGCATTATCCAAATGTGGAATTTAAGTTTGTTAAAATACAGAATAAAAACGTAGTACAGCGTTATGAAACGGAACTTATTATGGGAGGCGAACTGCCCGATCTTGCATGGGCGATTGTAGATACAAGAGGTGAGGCGTTTGAGCTGGATATGTGGGAGGCGCTGGAACAGGAACCGTATTGTTTTCAGCTTGCAGACGTGTATGAGTACATACATCCCCATATGGTAAATGCGAACGGAAATGTCTGTGGGATTGAGCAGTCTCTTTCCCCGGCAGGCCTGGCGTACCGCAGGGATCTGGCAAAGAAATATCTGGGAACGGACGAGCCAGAAGAGCTGGAGAAATTACTTCCGGACTGGGAAACGTTTATGGAAAAGGGAAAAGAAGTATACAATAAAAGCAATGGGCAGGTGTGCATGTGGGCAGGTATTGGCGATGTGCGCCAGTTTTTACAGGAGCAGGTTGAGCTTCCGTGGGTACAGAATCAGATGATTGATGTGGAAGCGGTTTTTGGTCGGACGCTCAGGTTGATTTGTAGCTTCCGTGATGAACACATTTCAGATGACCTTGTTGCGTGGACGCCTGCATGGTATGCTGCGCTCCAGGAAAATTCTCATATTTTTCTGCCGTGTGCGACGTGGTCTGTAAAATCTATTGAGTATAATGACCTTGATGGAAGGAAAAAGGGCCGGTGGGGGCTTATGGGGGTACCAGAAGGGAATGTGAGCTGGGGCGGTACAGCAATGGGAATTACGAAAATGTGTAAAGACAAAAGATTGGCCTGGGAATTTTTGAAGTTTGCGACTCTTTCAACAGAGGGAGCGGAGATTCTCAATTCTATGGGACTGATGACAGCAGCAAAAAGGCCGTATGAAGTAAAACCGGAACTGAAAAGTTACAAGAGCGGGTGGTTTGGCGAGCAGGATATTGGTGTTTATTATATGGATAAGATTATTCCAAATATAAAAACGCGAGCGCTGACTGCAGAGGATGGCGTTATCTTTGAGCGGCTGGGACTGCTTTCCAATGTGCTGGATGCTGACCGGAATATGACCGCAGATGAGGCGCTCAATACACTGCGGAGTGAACTACGCAGAGAATTTCCGGATTTAACGGTTCAATAAAACTAGATTCGGTAAAATGATCTATCAAATAAAAACAAATTCTATAGAATGTGTTCTGGCTGGCGATTGTGAAAAATGATACGCTAATACTGTCCTGCAAAGCAGAGTGAACGGCTCTTTGGCAGAGAAAAAGGTAAAGGAGAACACACTATGAAACAGAGAAAAATTGCAGCGCTTTTATTGAGCACCAGTCTGATTGCCGGTATGTTGCCGACGACTGCATTGGCATTGGAGGGAGAGGCAGAGTATAAGCCGGCAGAGAGCAATCTTTCCGGAAAATACTGGGTTTCGTTTTCCTCTGATGAGGGTGAGGCAGCGCTTGCGGCAGACGAGGACTTGAATACGACATGGACGTGGGATGCAGATTCAGCGTCGCTTCTGGTGGATCTTGGCGGTACTTACAATGAGATTCATAAAATTCAGACCGTATTTGCGGACAGTGCTTCTGTTTATAAGTATAAAATTGAAGGTTCTGCTGACGGTGAGAGCTGGACGGTGTTTGCAGATCGTATGGAAAATGAGGCGGCCGGAGCCAATTATACAGATTTGTTTGCATTCGAGGGTTTGCGTTATGTAAAGTTTACGGCAGAAACAGAAGGAATTTCCGGTGTGAAGGAATTTCGTGTGATGAATTATCTCCGCAGGGACATGAACAATGGTTCAGACAGTTCCACAGTGGGACTTGAGGATCTGTATTATTATAACAGAGATAATGAGCCAGTGCAGGAAGGTGTGCGGGGCGGTCAGCTGACACAGGCTTCTATGGAAACAGGCGAAAATTATTTTGGCCTTGTGAAAGATCTGGCTGGGATGTTACGCGACTGCGTGTATGGAATGAGCCGAAGAGTGAAGGTGACTGGCGTATGGCGGCGGACATTAACGAGGCAATAGATCTGGAGCATGCACCGGAAGTTGGAGCGAACTGTGCTCCTGAAACACAGATGGAATATGCGAAATATATTATAGGAGCGGGACAGGAGCTGGCGATTGATTTTCACTACTCAGATAGCTGGTCGGACCCGCAGAATCAGCCAAAGCCGTATGCATGGGCCAACCTTACTTTTGATGAGCTGGTAGATGCAGTGTATGCTTATACGTATGATTACATCAAGCAACTGATTGATCAGGGTACAGTTCCTTCCATCGTAGCCATCGGTAATGAGATTACGAACGGGATGATGTGGGGCTCAGAATATCTCGACGTGAATGAATTTGCGCATTTTCATGACTATTATAAGCGTTTTATCCGCGACAATTCAGAGGACAATTTGGACGCAGACGGACGGACGATTGACGGAACCAGAATTAACCCGGAGGCAGCGGAAGGCGGCGGTGTAAAATGGGTGAAATATGCGGAAGCGAACGGAGATAAGGAATCAGAAGCGTACCAGGAGTTTGTAGCTTCTGTTAACAATCTTGCAAGATTGGTTGATGCAGGAAACCGGGCGATCACGGCTCTGAACGAGGAATACGGACTGGATATCCAGAGCGAGATGCATTTCGCGTTTAATGTATTTGAACAACCACAGGACAGCGAGAAGGTGGTATTGGATGAAGGAGATGTTTTTGAAAAGGTAACGACTCTGATCGGCCTGCTGGCCGAAGATCTGGACGGTATGGGCGGCATGGTAGATCGTATTGGTGTTTCTTATTATCCAGACTGGCATGGTACGTATGATCAGGTGCAGCGGAATATCGTGGAGCTTTCCAAAATGCTTCCGGAAGTAGCATTCAATATTGCAGAGTGTTCTCCTGCTCATACCGGTGCGGTGGAACATGAACTGGATAACCCGAACTATCCGGTAGGAACAGAATTTACTGTACAGCTGGCAGGGGATATTGCTATTGAAATCATGAAAACAATCAATGATGTTCCAAACAACGCCGGAAAGGGTGTATGGCCGTGGAACGGACAGCGTGTATATGGTGTAAATTCAGAAGAAAACGAACATAGTTATACCCTGTATGCATCCTTTCAGGCGTGGAATGATGCGTTTGCTAAGAATGTTGTAGAGAGCAGTATCAGTGTGACAACGGCAGCAGGTGAAGCTCCTGTACTTCCGGAAACCGTGAAGAGTATGGATATGGCGACAGGTGAGATTACAGATGTGGAAGTAAACTGGGATGCAATTGATGCAGATGCGTATGCAGCAGCAGGTATCTTTGAGGTATCGGGCGTGGCGGATGTGAATGTTTCGGACAAAGGAAGAGGACAGGCGATGAAGGACGTGACGGCGATTGTAACAGTATTGGAAGCGTAGCTCTTGGAAATTAAACCGCAAATGAGCAGAAGAGTAAATTAGAAATACGACAGCAACAGAAAAGAAAACAAAAGGGAATCCGCCGAATTTTGTGAAAAGAAATGGCGGATTCTTTTTATGTCGCGGGAATAACTGTGCCAGTGAAGGGGAGAAGTATTAATTGCAGGGTAGGCTTTGAGGATTCGGAGGGCAGACTGGCAAAAGCGTGTTTTGACTGGTTGTTATTTCGGAAATGTTATGGTAGAATGGGAGAGATATCACAGAAGGTCTGAGAAAGATAAAAAGAAAAGATTATGCATAAAAGAAACGGGCGAAAGTACTGAGAATAAAGGAGAGTCAGAGAGATGGAAGCGTACAAGCAGGAATTTATTGAGTTTATGGTGGACTGTGAGGTTTTGAAGTTCGGCGATTTTGTGACAAAGAGCGGCAGAAAGACTCCGTTTTTTGTGAATACCGGATTTTACCGGACCGGGACACAGCTTCGCAGACTGGGAGAATACTATGCAAAAGCGATTCAGGAGAAGTTTGGCTTTGACTTTGACGTATTGTTTGGACCGGCATACAAAGGGATTCCACTGACCGTGGCTGCTACGACAGCGATCAGCGAACTGTATGACAGGGACATTCGTTACTGCTCGAATCGTAAAGAAGTAAAGGACCATGGAGATAAAGGGATCTTGCTTGGCAGTCCGATAAAGGACGGCGACAAGGTGATTATTATTGAGGATGTGACTACAGCAGGTACTTCCATCCAGGAAACGCTTCCTATTATAAAGGCACAAGGAGATGTGGATGTGATGGGACTGGTTGTGTCAGTAGACCGCATGGAGCGCGGACAGGGCGAGAAGAGCGCACTTGCGGAAATCGAAGAAAAGTACGGATTAAAGACAACAGCGATTGTTACGATGGCAGAGGTTGTGGAGCACTTATATGGAAAAGAATATCGGGGAAAAGTAATCATTGATGATGCGATAAAAGCGGCGATTGATGCATATTATGAGACATACGGCGCATAGTACTCATAAAAAGGAGGGTTTCATTCACATGAACGAAAAATTTTTTAAACTGGTTGCAAATACAGGGATTTCAAATCTGGTGATGGGGATTATTGTTATCGTTACAGGTGTGACCTCAGGTGTTATTCTGATTGTCAGTGGAGCCAAAATAATGAAGAAAAAGGATGATTTGATGATTTAATGGCAGGGACGATTCGGAAAGGGATAAAAATTTTCGGGACAATTCTGTTTCTGGTTTACATGACAGGATTGATTTATTTCCTGTTTTTTGCGGAAGAGTATGGCAGGGGTGTGGAAGGCATGGTATATGATTACAATCTCTGCCCCTTTCGGGAGATCAGGCGTTTTCTTTCTTACCGGGAAATACTTGGGACGCGCGCAGTGTTTCTGAATCTGGCAGGGAATGTGATTGGATTTATGCCTTTTGGCGCATTACTTCCCGTGCTGGCGAGGAGCGCAAGAAAATGGTGGAAGACGGTGCTGATCAGCTTTGAAATCAGCTCGCTTGTGGAAGTGTCCCAGCTTATTTTTCAGGTGGGCTGTTTTGATGTGGATGATATTATGCTGAATACGCTTGGCGGTTTGTTGGGATATGCAGTCTTTTGGGTTGGAAGGCATGGTTATTTATGGCTGGAGAGCGGCAGGCAAAAGACGGAAACGCAGGCCGAAAGGCAGGAGCGCGCAGCGTAGAAACGATAAGTTCCGGAAAAGGAGAAATTATGGCAAAGAGACAGGTATATTCGTTTGAAGAAAAAAAATATTCGACAAACAGCGTGATCGCAGCAGTGTTCAGTGTAGTGTCGGTTCTTTTACTGGTGGGGCTCTTGTTTGTATCTTTTGTGTTGAAGGGACGTGCAAATACCTGGATTGGTGCGGTTGGATTTTGTGGGATTTTGATGGCATTCGGCGGACTGTGGTATGGTTTTGCAGGGTTCAAGGATGAATGTAAGTCCTATTTTTGCAGCAAAGTCGGAACGATACTCGGGACAGTTTCCATTGCGGGCTGGTTTTTTATCGTATGCATTGGATTGGTCAATATGTAGGAGGTTAGGATGGAGCAGGACAACAGAAAGGAAGTGTATTTAAAGGAGCGGTATCATCTCGCAATGGAACGGATTCACGGAATCTGTACAGAGGAGACGGTTTCCGCGCCTTTTTGCATTTATTTTAAAAAGACAGCGCAGTTTTTACTGTTGATGGAAGAAGTGAAGAACGCGATTGAGAACGGTGAGACGGAACTCTATACGTTACAACAGTGGCAGGAGCTGAATGTATCTCTGTATTTTGATATTCTTCCCGGACAGTATGACACGAGTTATGGCAATCCGGCGTACGCAGCAGCAGTACTAGGGAAGACGTACGGGAAGCTGCTAAGTTTTCTGTATGCGGAGCTTCGCGGTCTGATTGTGTATGTATTTGAACAGAGGCTGGAAGAGATTGTGATTCTTCTGGAACTGTTTATTGAAGTTTATAACTGTTTTGAGCAGGAGGAACTCCCAAAACGCAGGGAGATACAGCAGATCATATACTGGTTTGTGAGCGATTACAGCGAATTGTTTGTGGCACGGCGTATTCAGGAAAATCTGGACCCGGAACTTGATTTTGCGGCAAGGATTATTATGGATTCTGATCTGAATGATCTGCGTTATCTGTACCGTTATGGAGAATATGTGTCAGAGAGTGAGCTGAAAACCGCTGAATTTTTAAATTCCCTTTCGGACGGGGAGATTTCAGCTATGGCAGATACGTATACGGAAGGGTACCGGATCGGATTTCTCATGGGAGGGAAAGATATTTCGCTGAAAAAAACGGTCAATCTGCGGTATCAACTTGGCTTTGAACGTATGATACGCAGGGCAATCGAGAATTTTGAACGTATGGGGCTGCGGCCGACGATCTACCGGGCAGCAGTGAGCACGGTGAATAAGCGGCAGCATCTGCGCATCGGATATACAGGGGCTGTCCCGAACAAACAGTTTGACTATGACCACCGTGCAGATCAGGCCATTTATTTGGATAAAAAATTTATAAAAAGGAAGCTTGAGGTGATGCGAAAGACGTATGAGACGTATCGTACGCTTGCGAAGGAGCATGGAGGACCTGCAGTTGTTGAAGTGTTTGGCGAGGCGCCATTTGTTCCGGCCGTAAAACCTGAAGCGTACAGACTCTCTGAAAAACAGCAGAAGCTTCTGGCTCAGGCGGACCATGAGGCGTCGCAGCTCACCAATGAATATATCATAGGAAAGGAACGCAGTTTTACAATCATTGCATTCCCGGTTCCGGAAATCGGTGCACAGTTTGAGGAAATCTTCCGTGAGACGGTCAAGATTAATACGCTGGATTATAAGCGTTATCAGGAGATTCAGCAAAAGCTCATTGATGCGCTTGATCAGGGCACTGCGGTTCATATTCAGGGAAAGGACGGCAACCGCACGGACCTTACGGTGGCGCTTACGTCCCTGACAGATCCGAAAAAGGAAACGCTGTTTGAAAACTGTGTGGCAGATGTAAATATTCCGGTGGGTGAAGTCTTTACGTCCCCGCGTCTTGCAGGGACAAACGGTGTGCTGCACATCCGGCAGGTATATCTGAATGAATTGAATTATATGGATCTGGAGATCCGGTTTGAGGATGGCATGGTGTGTGGATATTCGTGCGGAAATTTTGAGACGCCGGAAGAAAATCATCAGTATTTCTTTGAAAATGTAATGCATCATCATGATACGCTGCCGCTCGGAGAATTCGCCATCGGTACCAATACGACGGCATACCGGATGGCAAAGAAGTATCATATTGCGGACAAGCTGCCAATATTGATTGCGGAGAAGATGGGACCGCATTTTGCGCTGGGAGATACGTGTTACAGCTGGCAGGAAGATACTCCTGTGTACAATGCGGACGGCAAGGAGATTATTGCCCGTGACAATGAAGTTTCCCTGCTCCGAAAAGAAGATCCGGCCAGCGCATATTTTGGCTGTCACACGGATATCACAATACCGTATGAAGAGCTGGGGCATATTGAGGTGCTCCGGGAGGACGGCGGCAGGATTTTACTTATTGAGAACGGAAGGTTTGTACTGCCGGGGACAGAAGAACTAAACGGTCCGTTGGCGGAGGAAATGGATTGAGAAAAATCCCGAAAAAACAAAATGGAGCATTGACAACCCTGGCTTTAGTGGGTAGAATTTAAACGCAGTGTTTTTTGAACGATACCGCGCAGATACCGTATGAGGTAGAGCGGCAGCGAAAAGAAAAGGAGCAGATACTATGGCAAAAGTAGGTATTGTTATGGGCAGCGATTCAGACATGCCTGTAATGAGTAAAGCAGCAGATATGTTGGAAAAGTTCGGGATTGATTATGAGATGACCATCATCTCTGCGCACAGAGAGCCGGATGTATTTTTTGAATATGCCAGAACGGCAGAAGAAAAGGGCTTTAAGGTGATCATTGCAGGTGCAGGTATGGCGGCACATCTGCCGGGGATGTGCGCGGCTATTTTCCCAATGCCGGTGATCGGTATTCCAATGCACACGACATCTCTTGGAGGACGTGATTCCCTGTACTCGATCGTACAGATGCCGAGCGGGATTCCGGTAGCGACCGTGGCGATTGGCGGCGGGGCGAATGCAGCGATCCTGGCTGCAAAGATTCTTGCAGTTTCAGATCCGGAGCTTTTGCAGAAGGTGAAGGATTATGCGGCTGAGCTGAAAGGCCAGGTGGAGGCCAAGGATGCAAAGCTGAAGGAAGTCGGATACAGGCAGTATATGTCAGAACAGAAGAGATAAATACACGGGAGGAAGCCATGGATTACAAGAAAGCTGGAGTAGATATTGAGGCAGGCTACAAGTCTGTAGAATTGATGAAGGAACATATCAAAAAGACCATGAGACCGGAGGTACTGACGAATATCGGCGGTTTTTCCGGAGCGTTTTCCATGGAAAAATTCAAACATATGGAAAAGCCGACGCTTGTTTCCGGCACAGACGGCGTGGGGACCAAGCTGAAGCTGGCCTTTCTTTTGGACAGGCATAATACAGTTGGTATTGACTGTGTGGCCATGTGTGTGAACGATATCGCATGTGCAGGCGGAGAACCACTGTTTTTCCTGGATTATATTGCATGTGGCAAGAATTATCCGGAGAAAATAGCAGAGATTGTCAGCGGTGTGGCAGAGGGCTGCGTGCAGTCAGATGCAGCGCTGATTGGCGGAGAGACGGCGGAGATGCCAGGCTTTTATCCGGAAGATGAATACGATCTGGCAGGGTTTGCAGTTGGTGTTGTGGATGAGAAGGATTTGATTACCGGGAAAGAATTGAAGGCGGGCGATGTGCTGCTTGGTATTGCGTCTTCCGGTGTACACAGCAATGGTTTTTCTCTTGTGCGTAAAGTATTCCCAATGGAAAAAGAGGCACTGGAGACTTATTATGACGAACTCGGCACAACGCTTGGAGAGGCGCTGCTCGCTCCGACGAAGATTTATGTAAAAGCGCTTCGCAATATCCGTGAGGCTGGCGTGGTGGTGAAAGGATGTAGCCACATCACAGGCGGCGGATTTTATGAGAATGTTCCTCGTATGCTAAGAGACGGTGTGTGCGCGGTTATTAAAAAGGACAGTTACGAGGTACCGGCGATTTTCCGTATGCTTGCTGCGCGCGGGCAGATTGCGGAAGAGATGATGTACAATACCTATAATATGGGAATCGGTATGGTAGTTGCGGTTGCCCCGGAAGATGTAGAGGCAGCAAAGAAAGCGATAGAAGCGGCTGGCGAAACCGTATATGAAATCGGCGGTATCGAAGATGGAGAAAAGGGAGTCGTTTTATGTTAAAAGTTGCGGTTATGGTTTCCGGGGGCGGTACGAACCTGCAGGCGATTCTTGACGCTGTGGCAGATGGAAAAATAACAAATGCACAGATCGTAAAAGTAATCAGCAACAGCCGGAAGGCGTATGCACTGGAACGTGCGACGGTGGCAGGGATTCCGTCAGAATGCGTCACGCGCAGGGATTATCCGGAGGAAAAGCAGTTTCAGGAAGCATTGCTGCGGGCTTTGCAGGAATCAGGAGCAGACCTGGTTGTTCTGGCCGGATGTCTCGTTGTAATTCCGCAGAATGTGGTTGATGCATATCCCAATCGGATTATTAACATTCATCCGGCGCTGATTCCGTCTTTTTGCGGTACCGGGTATTATGGGCTGGGCGTTCATGAGGCAGTCCTTGCCCGCGGAGTGAAGGTGACAGGAGCTACGGTTCATTTTGTTGACAGTGGAACAGATACTGGGCCGATTATTTTGCAAAAGGCAGTGGAAGTATTGGATGATGATACACCGGAGACGCTGCAAAGAAGAGTGATGGAGCAGGCAGAGTGGAAGCTTCTGCCGCAGGCGATTGATCTGATCGCAAATGATTGTCTGGAAGTAGTGGATGGCAGGGTCAGGTTCAGGAAAGATCGGTAAACAAAAAATCAGAGAAGATGCGTAATGAATAAATCAGGAACATGAAAATCTGTCTGGGACGAGAACAGACCGATTGAGATACAATGGAGGAACCGAATGAAAATATTGATCGTCGGCAGCGGCGGCCGGGAGCATGCCCTTGCCTGGAAAATTGCGCAGAGTCCGCGGGCAGATAAAATTTACTGTGCTCCGGGGAATGCAGGAATTGAAGAATTCGCAGAGTGTGTGGACATCAAGGCGATGGATTTTGAGGCTTTGGCTGCATTTGCAAAAGAACATGAAATTGATCTCACAGTGATCGGAATGGATGATCCGCTTGTGGGCGGTATTGTAGATGTGTTTGAGGAACAGGGACTTCGGGTATTTGGTCCGCGCAGAAATGCGGCTATTCTTGAGGGATCAAAAGCTTTTTCCAAAGACCTGATGAAAAAGTATCAGATTCCGACAGCGTCCTATGAGAATTTTACGGATGCGGCAACGGCACTTGACTATCTGAAAACAGTGAAGTTTCCGATTGTTTTGAAGGCAGACGGTCTGGCACTTGGAAAGGGTGTATTGATCTGCAATACGTTTGAAGAAGCGCAGGCCGGTGTCCGGGAGATTATGACAGATAAGAAGTTCGGCGCAGCAGGCAACTGTATGGTAATCGAGGAGTTTATGACAGGCAGAGAGGTATCGGTACTTGCCTATGTGGACGGAAAGACGATTAAGACGATGACCTCTGCGCAGGATCATAAGAGAGCCGGAGACGGAGATACAGGACTGAATACTGGCGGTATGGGTACTTTTTCTCCAAGTCCGTTTTATACAAAAGAGATTGATGCCTATTGCCAGAAGCATATCTATCAGCCAACGGTTGATGCCATGGCGGCAGAAGGCAGAATATTTAAAGGAATTATTTTCTTTGGTTTGATGCTGACTGCGGATGGTCCGAAAGTGCTGGAGTACAATGCAAGATTCGGCGATCCGGAAACGCAGGTAGTATTGCCAAGGATGAAGACCGACATCGTGGATGTGTTTGAGGCCTGTATTGACGGCACTTTGGATAAAATTGATCTTGTGTTTGAGGAGAATGCGGCAGTCTGCGTCGTACTTGCATCGGAGGGTTATCCGGTCAGCTATGAGAAAGGCTATCTGATTGAGGGTCTTGAGACGTTTCATGGAAAAGAAGGATATTATGTGTTCCATGCAGGAACTGCGAAAGGAAAGGGCGGTATTGTCACAAACGGCGGAAGGGTGCTGGGCGTGACTGCGACAGGGGCTGATCTAAAATCTGCACGGAAAAATGCATATGAGGCAGTAGAGTGGGTGCATTTTGGGAATAAATATTACAGACATGATATTGGTAAGGCAATTGACGAGGCATAAGCCGGTGCCAGAGGAAAAGGAGTGTAAAATGAACGAGAAAAGATACTGCGTTAAAGCAGCAATCCTGCTTGTGATTACATTGGTATGGGGACTTTGTATGCCTGTATTTGCAGGGAGCGCATCGAATGATAACTCTCTGTCCTCTCTTGGTATTCTGACTGAGGGAGCGGAAGTATCGCCGGCGTTTGAATATGGCAGAACGGAGTACGAGGTAACGGTGCCTGCAGGGACGCAGAAGCTGGAACTGGAACCAATTCCTTCCCATGGAGCAGCATGGATTGCGGATATTACAGGGACGGAGCTGACAAATGGAGAGACGACGGTAACTATTACAGTGTCAGCAGAGAACGGAGAACAGTATCCGTATCATCTGCATGTGAAGGCGGCCGGAGGAGCTGTTGCTCCGGTTGAGACGGAACCGCAGACGGAGACGGAAAAGGAAAAGGAGACAGAGACAGAACCTCAGACCGAAGATCCACGCTATGTTAAGGTTGACCGAACAGCGATGGAGGAAGCAGAAAAAACGATTACAGCGCTGAAGACGGAAGTGGGAAGCTATCGTGACCGGTCTGGTATTCTGATGAAAATATTGTATGGAATGATTGCATTCTGTGTGATTTTGCTTTTTGTGGTCATCAACCTGATTTTAAAGAAAAGAGATCTGAAAACAGAATTGAATGAATACTACGGGGTTGGATATCCGCAGGGGAGCGGATCTGACTATGCGACAGGCCAGAATTATGAGGCAGAAGAATATTTTGACGACGTACCGGCTAAACGTCAGAAAAAGGACAAAACATCATCAAAACGCCGCAGAAAAAAGGGCGGGGAAGATATGATGCAGAAACAGGAGCGTATGACAGCTTCCTCCGGATATGATCAGGAAGGCGTGCAGGATCAGATGTGGTATGATGAAGAGAGTACCGGTTCTCAGGACTGGTATGGCCAGGATGATGATCCTACGACTGTACCGAAGCCTTCAAAAGCAAAGAAAAAACCGAAAAAAATGCCGGAGTATCAGCAGCAGCCAGAGTATACGTATCGACAGCCTGCAGGAAAAAAGCAGACGGACAAAGATGTGGAAGTAACAATGATCGATTTGTAGACAATCCTTTGGCGGTGGAAAGAAACGAGCAGAGAAAAAGAATAATACGTTAAGAGAAATCCGCCCGAACAAGCTGGAAAAAGGAACCAGTGATTGCCGGGTGGATTTTTTAAGACGAAGGTTTCAGGAAGAATGGCAGCGTACGTGTGTAGACGCTGACCGGATAAACGGAAAACGGGAGGAACATTCATGCAGGAAAATTATACACAAAGTGCCAGTGCTGTGTTAAAACTTGCTGTGAAGGCAGCAAAAAGCAGTGGTCACAGCTATATCGGAACGGAGCATCTGCTGATCGGACTCGTGCAGGAGCAAAAGGGAACTGCGGGTGAAGTGTTGAGATCGTATCATGTTGAGGAAGAAAAGCTGAAAGCAATGATTGAGCGTCTGATTGCCCCGGAGGGAAGTATCGCTTTTGCAGATGAAAAGGCATGGACACCGCGCGCGGAGGATATTTTGAAGGACAGCGGCAGCCTGGCTGAAATGCTTGGCTGTGAATCAGTGGGGACAGAACATCTGCTTCTTGCGATTTTGCAGGATGCGCAGAATGTTGCGGCAAGGCTCTTGCATACACTTGGTGTGAACCTTCAGAAGCTGTGCAATGATGTAGCTTCTGCGATGGGGCTTTCGGAGGAGAAATACAAGGAGCTGGCGCGCAGCATGAAAATGGACAGCAGCGGAGGTAGTTCTACGCCAATGCTCGATCAGTACAGCAGGGATTTGACAGAGCTTGCCTATCAGAAAAAACTGGATATTACGGTCGGCAGAGGACAGGAGACGGAACGCATTATTCAGATTCTGAGCAGACGTACAAAAAATAATCCCTGTCTGATCGGTGAACCGGGCGTCGGAAAGACAGCAATTGTGGAAGGGCTGGCCCAACGTATGGTAAATGATCAGGTGCCGGAGACTTTGCGCGGCAAACGTGTTGTGACGCTTGACATGGCCGGGATGGTGGCAGGTTCAAAGTACCGAGGGGAATTTGAAGAGCGCATCAAGCGGATTATCCAGGAAGTGACGGATAGCGGAGATGTACTTTTGTTTGTGGATGAGCTGCATACGATTATCGGAGCAGGAGGTGCGGAAGGCGCGATGGATGCCTCCAACATTCTGAAGCCGTCTCTGGCGAGAGGAGATTTGCAGCTGATCGGAGCAACGACGCTGGAGGAATACCGCAAATATATAGAAAAGGATTCTGCACTTGAGCGCAGATTTCAGCCGGTGCATGTGGAAGAGCCGTCCGAGGAGGATACCGTACACATTTTGAAAGGGCTTCGTCCGGCGTATGAAAAGCATCACGGTGTTACGATCTCAGATGAGGCACTTGAAGCAGCAGTGAAGCTTTCAAGGCGTTATATCAATGACCGGTTTCTGCCTGATAAGGCGATTGACTTGATTGATGAGGCTTCGGCCAGAAAGCAGCTTGGATATTATCAGGCGTCAGAGGCAGAAAACGGACTTCAAGAGCAGTATGATGAAGTGGTTGCTGCCAGAGAAGCTGCAATTAAAGAAGGAAGGCTGGGAGATGCCAAAGCTTACAATGAGGAAAAGGAACGGCTGGAAATGCAGATTGTCCGCCAGAAAAAACGTCTCCATGCGAGATATCAGGGAAAAAATGCAGTGGTTACCGTGGAGGACATTGAACAGATTGTTTCGATGTGGACAAAAATACCGGTACAAAGGCTCGGCGATGCAGAGGGAAGAAAACTTCTGAAGCTGGACGCACTGCTCCATCAGCGTGTAATTGGCCAGGAGGAGGCAGTGCAGGCTGTTGCAAAGGCAGTCAGAAGAAGCCGCGCAGGACTGAAAAGCCCGAATCGGCCGATTGGTTCCTTTTTATTCCTCGGCCCAACCGGCGTCGGCAAAACAGAGCTCTCAAAGGCTTTGGCAGACGTGGTGTTTGGCAGTGAGCGTTCGATGATTCGGGTCGATATGTCTGAGTATATGGAGAAGCACAGTGTTTCACGTCTGGTCGGTTCCCCGCCCGGATATGTAGGGTATGACGAGGGAGGACAGCTCAGTGAAAAGGTCCGACGGAATCCTTATTCTGTGGTGCTGTTTGACGAGATTGAAAAAGCACATCCGGATGTGTTTAATATTCTGCTTCAGGTTTTGGATGAAGGGCATATTACGGATGGTCAGGGAAGAAAGATTGATTTTAAGAACACAATTCTGATTATGACTTCAAATGCAGGCGCACAGTCGATCATAGCGCCGAAGCATCTCGGATTTGGAGCGGGGAATGATGAAAAACGAAATCACGAATCCATGAAAGCGAGCGTTCTGGAAGAAGTACGCCGGATTTTTAAGCCGGAATTTCTGAACAGAATTGATGAAACCATCGTGTTCCATGCACTGAACGAGGAAAACGTTCAGGAAATTACAGGCCTTTTACTGAAAGAGTTGTCTGAGCGATGTAAGGGACAGATGGGGATTGTACTGAAAATCAGCCCTGCCGTAAAACGCCATATCGCAAAAGCAGGCTTTGATCCGAAGTATGGGGCCCGTCCGCTGCGCCGCGCAGTGCAGAATCAGGTGGAGGACGCGCTGGCAGAAGAAATTCTTGCCGGCAATATAAAAGCAGGGGATACGGTGTCTGTGTCCTGCCAGAAGGGGAAGATACAGTTTCATCGGGAATCATAATTTCTGTCTGGAAATCTAGTTGGATTTATGGTAAGATGACATATCAGTTAACAACTTATACGACAAAATCAGGAGGGCATGTAAATGTCAGGTATTAAAGAGCTTATACGCACGGAAGAAAATGGCACGCTCAGCTTTGGGGATTATGAGCTTGCACAGAAGGCAAAACGTTCAGATTATGAGCACGAAGGCGATTTATATAAGATAAAAACATATGCAGAGATTACGAAGCTTGAGAAAAACGGAATGTTTGCATATGAGTCTGTTCCTGGAACCGCGGTTCATCATTTCAGCGCAACAGAGAGTGGCGTTTCGTTTGAAGTGGAAGGCGAGCAGGATGCACAGATTATTCTCGGCCTTGAGGAGGATGCAGAGTATAAAATTTATATTGATGATATGAGTATCGGAACCATGAAGACGAATATGGGAGGCAAACTGGTGCTCAGCGTGGAAATTGGCGCAAGTGATGCCAGTGTTCCGGTAAAGGTTGTGAAGCTGTAAATGACAAAAGCAAAAACAGTATTTTTCTGCCAGAATTGCGGGTTTGAGTCTTCCAAATGGATGGGACAGTGTCCGGGCTGCAAAGAATGGAATTCATTTGCAGAAGAGCCGAGACAGACGCTTAAAAAGACAGCTCTTTCCGGCGCGGCGCACCGGGAGCAGTCCCAGCCAAAGACACTTTCGCAGATTGCATTCAGTCAGGACGCAAGGCTGGCAACGGGCAGTGCGGAGCTGGACCGTGTGCTTGGCGGCGGGATTGTGTGCGGTTCTTTGGTTCTGGTGGGCGGCGATCCCGGAATCGGCAAATCAACGCTTCTTCTTCAGATGTGCCGCAATCTCTCCGGATGTGGCAAAAAGGTATTGTATATTTCAGGCGAGGAATCTTTGCAGCAGATTCGGATGCGTGCAGAACGTATGGGGACCTTTACAGAGCATCTGATGATTCTTTGTGAGACGAATCTGGAGGCGATTCGGGAGGCGATCACGGAAGTGAAGCCGGAGATCGTGATTATTGACTCCATTCAGACGATGTTTCATGAAAATGTCACGTCAGCGCCAGGCAGCGTTTCACAGGTGCGGGAGTCAACTGCCGTACTGATGCAGATTGCGAAGGGGATGAACATTTCCGTTTTCATTGTCGGACATGTGACAAAGGAAGGCGTTGTGGCAGGACCGAGAGTGCTGGAACATATGGTCGATACAGTGCTTTATTTTGAAGGCGACCGGCATGCCTCGTATCGCGTGCTGCGCGGTGTGAAAAATCGATTTGGTTCCACGAATGAGATCGGCGTATTTGAGATGAGAGAATCCGGACTTGAGGAGGTGCCCAATCCGTCTGAGTATATGCTGGAGGGAAAGCCGGAAGGGGCTTCCGGTTCTGTTGTGGCCTGTACAATGGAGGGGACGCGTCCAGTGCTTTTAGAGGTACAGGCACTTGTATGCCGGAGCAATCTGGCGTTTCCAAGAAGAACTGCTGCCGGAACAGATTTAAATAGAGTTAATCTTCTGATGGCGGTTTTGGAAAAACGTGCAGGACTCGGACTTTCTTCCTGCGATGCGTATGTAAACATTGCAGGCGGGATACGGATGAATGAACCGGCGCTGGATTTGGGGATTATTTTAGCTGTAGCTTCCAGCATGAAGGACCGGCCGATTGATGCGAAGACGATCGCGTTTGGCGAGGTAGGGTTAAGCGGCGAGGTCCGTTCCGTCAGTATGGCAGAACAGCGCGTGCGGGAAGCGCAGAAGCTGGGATTTGACACAGTAATTCTTCCGGAGGTTTGCCGGAAGCAGGCCCAGAAGGTACAGGGAATAAAGCTGATCGGCGTTCGGAATGTAAAAGACGCGCTGGGAGCGATTCTGTAGCCGGTTCAAATTTTGAGAGAAATCATAAATATCAGTAAATATCAGAGAAAGAGGGGCCGTTGCAAAATGGCGAATCCATACCATATATGGCGTAGATGTAAGCGGCATCAAAACCATATATGGCTGGAACGCTGTATTTTGCAACAGTCCTTTTATTTATGTATTTATGCAAAAGCATCGAAATACAACAAAAGCATCGAAATACAAGGAGTATCCAGCCGGATATTCTGTAAGAAAAAAGTCAGATTTCTATAAAAAAAATCATGGCATTATCTGTTATACTAAGAGAGAAAAAAGACGGATGGAAGATACCAGAATTTTATATTGAGATAAAGGAGCCGGAAATGGAAACATATCGTATCTTAGTGGTGGACGATGATCGGGAGATTGTGAAATCACTTGCAAGACTTCTGGAGCTGGAAGGGTACCAGGTACTGAAGGCATACAATGGGATGCAGGCGCTGGAAATGGTGACAGAAAGGCAAATCCATCTGATTATTCTGGATGTGATGATGCCGCAGCTCAACGGGCTGGCTGCGCTTATGAAAATCAGAGAAAAAAATAACATACCGGTCATCATGCTTTCTGCAAAAACAGAGGAGAGTGATAAAGTGCTCGGACTTACGATGGGGGCGGATGATTATGTGACAAAGCCTTATAATACAGCAGAACTGATGGCCAGGGTCAAATCACAGCTTCGGCGTTATTTTTCTCTAGGAGCAGTGACTGCGATTTCCGGAGAAAATATACTGAAAAACGGCGGCCTGGTACTGGATAAAAATAAAAAGGAACTGACAGTAGATCAGGAACCGGTGCGTCTGACAGCGACAGAGTATAAAATTGTAGAGCTTTTGATGAGCCATCCAGGCTACGTTTTTTCGGCGGAAGAAATTTACTGCCGTGTGTGGCAGGAGGACGCTTATGGAATCGAAAATACGGTGATGGTACATATCAGACGAATTCGGGAAAAGATTGAGATTACTCCGAAATATCCAAAATATCTGAAGGTGGTGTGGGGAATTGGTTACAAGATTGAAAAATTCGATGAAAAGGCAAGGTGAGAGATGGAAGGGCTGGTTCACAAAAGAGAGAGGGCCGTTTTTCCTGGCAGGCAGTCTGATCGTGACGTCTGTTTTTCTGACGCTGACGGTTATTTATTATCAGTATTATAATTATTATCTTCATTCCTGGGAATATATAGACGGGTATCAGTTTTCTGCTTTTTTTTGCTTTTTACTGATGTTTCTGTCTGGTTTTATGACCATGCGCGGTCTGTTTTTTCATCGGAAAATGCTGATAACAAAGCTGTCAGGAGGTACTTTTGTAGGCGACAGAATAAAGACGGAATTACTCGTTATTTTACTATGTTATAGCAGCTGGAAATGGAGAACCTGTTTTATTTTTTACTCAACAGCAGTGTGGGGGAAATATCCGATCAACGACAGGCTGGATATTCTGTTTGCGTTTGTGCTTCATCTGACAATTGTGCTTTTCGTTTTTTATGGAAGTCTGTTGCTTCTGGTACGGCAGTGGCTTCTCGGAATCATGAAACAGACTTCATTGATCTGGTCGGAAGTGTGGCGATATCGGAATCGGACGCCAGTTGAAATCCGTATGCAGAACCGCAGGAAAGGCGCGCTTGTTCTGGCGTTATTGTTTTTAGCAGTCGGTGCTTTTGCGGGGATGCTATCAATGGGGGT
Source organism: bacterium 1XD42-54 (assembly GCA_003612585.1). GTDB lineage: Bacteria > Bacillota > Clostridia > Lachnospirales > Lachnospiraceae > Choladousia. The sequence continues at coordinate 65,845 of RAZH01000013.1, read as the reverse complement.
GTGTGACCCAACGGTAGGGTTTTTGGTGATTGTGTCATGTGCGGGGCTGTTTCTCCTGTTTATCAAAAACGGATATACTGGCCGGATTCAGCGGGAGGTTGGCTGCCTGACATATCAGATTCAGTGCATGACGGAAGATCGCGAAATTCCACAGGAAAATATCCTCACGGAGCAATCTGCTCTGTATGAGGCGTCACAGCAGCTCTTGCATATTGATACGGCTATGAAAAAAAGTATGGAAAAGCAGATTCAGACGGAGAGATTGAAAATTGACCTGATTACAAATTTGTCGCACGACCTGAAAACTCCGCTGACTTCAATGGTAGGGTATACGGATTTGCTGAAAAAGGAAGAACTGAGCGCAGAAGCGCGGGATTATGTGGGCGTTATTTCACTGAAACAGGAGCAGTTGAAAAATATGATTCAGGATTTGTTTGATCTGTCAAAGGCAACAAGCGGTGAGACGCAGATGGCGATAGAGGTGCTTGATATGCGCAGGTTGCTGGAACAGACACTGGGCAATATGGAGGATGCCGTCTGTGAAAGCGGAAGAGAAATACGTACCAGCTATCAGGATGAACCTTTGCTTTTTGAAGGTGACAATGGAAAAATGTATCGCGTCGTGCAGAATCTTCTGGAAAATTCGCTGAAGTATTCTATGGAAGGCACGAGAATCTATCTGGAAGCCAGAAGAAAAGGCAGTCAGGTGGAAATGCAGCTGAAAAATATTGCATCCTATGAGATGGATTTTAATCCGGAGGAAATCATGGAGCGTTTTGTGCGCGGCGATAAGTCGAGGACAACGCAGGGGCATGGACTTGGGCTTGCCATAGCATCAGGATTTGTCCACAATATGGGAGGAACTCTGGAGGTCAGTATTGACGGAGATTTATTTAAGGTAGTAATGCGCTTTCCATTTCGAGATCATGAACAGAGGCGATAGAGAAACAAAAAATACGTCCCCGTAAATAAACATGGAAAATGATTGAAAAATTTTTAACAATCTGCAAAAAAAGTTTCCCAAGCGTGTGGGTTTTATGTTATTATGTCAAATGACACGAGAACGCAGCCTTTGGTGTCACTCAGACGCCGGGCCAGACAGGATAAGGGAGAATATGAGCAGATGAAAGAAATCAAAAAGATACTGAATAACATTTTTATTGACGGCTTAAGTGGCATGGCACTGGGACTTTTTTCCACATTGATTATTGGTACCATTTTGAAGCAGGCAGGCGATCTGATCGGGGGTACGTACGGAGGATATTTAAGTTCTTTTGCTGTAATTGCCCAGAGACTGACTGGCGCGGGAATTGGAATCGGCGTTGCGTATAAGTTCAAAGAATCTACCTATGTGTTGTTGTCAGCAGGCGCGGCGGGTATGATCGGCGCGTATGCAAGTAACTTAATTGCAGGGACATTGTTTACGGAACAGGGGGCACTTCTGTTATCAGGCCCCGGAGAACCGCTGGGCGCTTTTGTTGCTGCGTACATAGGAATTACCGTGGGAAGACTTGTAGCAGGAAAGACAAAGCTTGACTTATTGATTACTCCGGCGGTTACGATTTTGTCTGGCGGAGCGGTGGGATTGCTTGTCGGACCTGGTATCTCCGAATTTATGTCCTGGATTGGAAACCTGATTAACTGGGGAACGGTACAGCAGCCTGTTTTGATGGGAATTGTCGTTTCTGTTTTGATGGGAATGGCGCTGACTCTGCCGATCAGTTCAGCGGCGCTTGGAATTATTCTGGGACTGAATGGGGTGGCAGCAGGCGCGGCTACGATCGGCTGCTGCTGTCAGATGGTCGGGTTTGCAGTGACGAGTTTTAAAGACAATGGAGTGGGAGGGCTGTTTGCGCAGGGCGTCGGTACCTCAATGTTGCAGATTCCCAATATTGTGCGAAGACCGCTGATTTGGGTGCCGCCCACATTAGCATCTGCAATTCTCGGGCCTGTTGCAATTGCAGGGCCGTTCCATATGATTAATAATGCCACGGGTGCAGGGATGGGAACATCCGGGCTTGTGGGACAGATCATGACTTATCAGACGATGGCGGCAACGGAAGATCCTATGACGGTATTACTGAAGATTGCAGTGTTCCATTTTATCCTTCCTGGCGTGCTTTCTTATATGATTTACCGTGGAATGAAAAATATGGGATATATCCAGGACGGACAGATGAAGCTGGATGTGTAACATATACTGAGGATAGGAAACGTGAAAAGGGGAGCGGCAAAAAGTAGCTTTGCCCTTTTCACGGCTTATATCAAATATACTGGCAAAATTTAAAAAAAATAAATTGACAATTTTTGATCTTTGTGGTATAAATATCTGGTGAGTTATCATATAGGGGTTTGGTCAAGTGGTATGACAGGAGTCTCCAAAACTCTTAGTGGGAGTTCGATTCTCTCAACCCCTGTTTAACAGAACCTGAAATTTCTCAAAAAAAGGAATTTCAGGTTTTTTTGTGCGAAGATACAAGGAAAATAACGGCTGGTCCAAACCTGATGATCAATATTAAGATAAATGAGCCAGAACATAAAAAGACCCCTATGCAATACATGCACAGTGGTCAAAATGGATTTTATCCTACAAGTGTACTGAATTTATTTATAACGCCGTATCTCAGCCGTATTATTTAGTGTTTGGGCCTGAAGCATATCTGTATGGGCGGCCATTTCATCCAAACGTTCATCAAGTAAATAGCGATCTTCTCTATATGTACCATAAAACTCTAACGTTTTATCATAATTATTATGGACAGTATCTTTGATATCTGCAACATCAGTCTCCAATGTTGCTAACCGTTCATCAACAGTGTGTAAATGATTATCCACATTTTGTAATCGTTCATCGACGGCCTGTAAATAATTGTCTACATTTTGCAGGTGTTCATTCATTTTTTGCATTTCGGTTAACATGAGATCAAGTTTTTCATCACTGTTCATTTATCTACCTCCTCCTCGTAATATTTTTCTATAGTCTACCACATTTTAAAGATAAAGTCTATTTTATAACTGTGAAAAGAAGAACGGGATACCGGTGTTTTTCATAAAAAATTTTCCATCTAATAACCTGTGTTGTTTTATTGAGGAATTTGAGGAAGAATTTTGTGTGTTTTTCGGGGATGATTTGCTTGACATATATGTGGATATTCAATAGAATAAAAGTGTTGCTTTGTTGTGCATTATTACGGGAAATAAAGGGAATGAAGTTTACACGACCGTATATTTTTCCTAATGTACACAAATCAGGTGGTACGGACAGCAGGGGTGACCGCTGTCAAGTGTCATAAGAAAAGGAGACATACAGTATGGTAAAGTATATCTTAAAGCGGCTTGGCATGGCGTTTGTCACGGTCTGGCTGGTTGCCACGTTAACGTTTTTCCTGATGAATTTGGTGCCGGGTGGCCCGTTTTTATCAGAAAAAGCTGTCAGTCCCAAGGCTATGAAGGCCCTGGAAGCAAAGTATGGGCTGGACAAGCCATTGTTTGAACAGTATCTCACTTATATAGGAGATGCAGTACATGGTGATTTTGGGGACAGTCTGAAACAACGTGGACGTACGGTATCCAAGATTATATCCACAAAATTTCCGGTATCTGCACGGCTTGGCGGTATGGCTGTTCTGGTTGCATTCTGTATCGGAGTGCCACTGGGATGTATTTCGGCTCTGAACCGAGGGAAAATCGGGGATAACATTATCATTGTTATAGCGACCTGCGGAATAGCAGTGCCCAGTTTTGTAATCTGTACAATGCTGATGTATGTATTCGGTGTGCGGCTCGGCTGGCTTCCGACGCTTGGATTGTCGACCTGGAAGCATTATATTATGCCGGTGATTGCGCTTGCTTTTTATCCGACTGCATACATAACCCGCCTGATGCGTTCTTCTATGCTGGATGTACTTGGACAGGATTATATGCGTACGGCGAAAGCAAAAGGACTGAATCAGTTTGTCAGCCTGTTTAAGCATGCGCTTCGAAATGCGATCCTTCCGATTGTTACTTATATGGGACCGTTGCTTGCCTATACGGTAACGGGCAGTTTTATCGTAGAGAAAATTTTTACAATTCCGGGTCTGGGAAGCGAATTCATCGGTTCCATTACAAACCGTGATTATACGGTAATTATGGGAACAACGATTTTCCTGGCGACTTTAATGGTATTCATGAACGTGGTTGTCGATATTGTTTATAAGTTGGTTGACCCGCGTATCAAACTGAAGTAGGAGGGAAGAAGAATGAAAGAGAATCCAAATCCATTAAGCTTTCAGGCAAGAATCAATCCGGACGATTTTCTTCCCGCATCCAATGAGGAAAAACAGAGTCTTGTGATTCTGCGTGAGAGCGTTAGCTTCTGGAAAGATGGTGTGCGCCGTTTCTGCAAAAATAAGATTGCTATGGTCAGTCTGGTCATTGTTGTTATTATCATGCTGTTTTCCTTTGTGGTACCGGCTTTTTATCCGTACAGCTATGAGCAGCAGATCCGTGGCAGTGAGCATCTGGCGCCGATGGAGTATTCTGAGGAGGAGCAGACGCGCATAGACAATGGCGAGCATGTGTTCCCGCATATTCTCGGTACGGATAAGCATGGACGCGACTATGCAATCCGTGTAATGATGGGAAGCCGTGTCTCCCTGATTGTCGGACTTGTGGCGGCAGCGATCATTTTGATTGTCGGTTCTATATTTGGTTCGATTGCAGCCTTTTTTGGCGGGTGGGTCGATATCATTATGATGCGTATTGTTGATATTATTTATACGATTCCTGATATTTTGCTGATTGTGCTGTTATCGTTTGCCTTAAAGGCGCCTCTGGAGCAATTGTCACAGATGCCGGGCTTTGGCTGGATTCAGGTACTTGGACGCAATCTGATCAGTATCTTTATCGTATTTGCCCTGCTTTACTGGGGCGGTATGGCGCGTATGGTGCGAAGCCAGATTCTGACATTGAAAGAAAGTGAATATGTCACAGCAGCCAGAGCGCTCGGTGCATCGAATGCGCGTATCATTAAAAAGCATCTGTTGACAAACTGTATTGGTACGCTGATCGTTACCACGACACTGCAGATTCCGTCCTCTATTTTTACAGAGAGTTTTCTGAGCTTTTTGGGTATTGGCGTTGCAGTGCCGATGCCGTCACTTGGCAGCCTTGCCAGTGATGCGATTAACGGATTTAATACATTTCCATATTTGTTGTTTATCCCGGCAATTTTGATCAGTTTGATTATTCTGAGCTTTAATCTGCTGGGGGACGGTCTGCGCGATGCGTTTGACCCGAAGATGAAAAATTAAGGGAGAAGAGAGCAATGAGTGAATATTTGGTAAACATTGAACATGAGCGTCTCTCCTTCTTTACGCCGGCAGGAGAGGTAAAAGCGCTGAATGATGTATCGCTGCATGTTTCCGAGGGTGAGGTTCTCGGCATCGTAGGGGAGAGTGGTTCCGGAAAATCGGTGACAGCATACTCTCTGATGGGGCTGACTGCACATCCAGGAAAGCTTTTGGGCGGTACGCTTGATTTTAACGGACACCGAATCAATGACATGTCCGAAAAAGAAATGCAGAAGTTGCGCGGCAATGAGGTGGCTATTATTTTCCAAGATCCGATGACGAGTCTCAATCCGGTGTACACAATCGGTAATCAGATTCGCGAGGTTCTGAAGCTTCATACAGATAAAACAAAAAGTGAGATTCAGGCAAGGGCGGTTGAGCTTTTGGAGCTGGTCGGTATCAATGAGCCGGAAAAACGTCTGAAACAGTATCCACATGAGCTTTCCGGTGGTATGCGTCAGAGAGTCATGATAGCAATTGCGCTGGCGTGTGAGCCGAAGCTGTTGATTGCTGATGAGCCTACGACAGCGCTTGATGTGACGATTCAGGCACAGATCCTGGAGCTGATGATGGAGCTGAAGGATAAGCTTGGCATGGCGATCCTGATGATTACACATGATCTGGGAGTCGTTGCGAGTATGTGTGACCACATTGCTGTAATGTATGCGGGCAATATTGTAGAATATGGCACGACTGACGACATTTTCTATGCTCCGAAGCATGAGTATACGAAGGGACTGATCCGCAGTATTCCGCGTATGGACAGCAGAGAGCATGAGCGTCTTATTCCGATTGAGGGAACGCCGGTCGATCTTCTGAATCCGCCGAAGGGGTGCCCGTTTGCTTCGCGCTGTGACAGCTGTATGCAGATCTGCCTGCGTGAGAAGGCGCCGGTTACATTTTTTGGCGATGTGCATTATACCTCATGCTGGATGAATCAGAAGGCCGAGCTGGAAGGAGGAAGTAAGAAATGAGCGAGAAGTTACTCAAAGTAGAACATCTTTACCAGTATTTTCCGGCAGGAGGCTTTGGCAAAAATAAAAAATACGTACAGGCAGTGGATGATGTTTCCTTTTATGTAAATAAAGGAGAGACGCTGGGACTTGTGGGAGAGTCTGGCTGTGGAAAGACGACAACGGGGCGGTCATTGCTCCGACTGTATGAACCAACAAAGGGACGTATTGTTTATGACGGCAAAGTGCTGTTTGACAGCGGTGATGTTCCGATGATGGATGAGGACAGCCATGACATTTTGGAGAATGGCGAGCCGAAGCTTGGTAAAAAGACAGCAGTGGATATGAAACCATACCGTCGGGAAATGCAGATTGTTTTTCAGGATCCGTATGCGAGTCTTGATCCGCGTATGACGGTTGGAGATATCGTCGGTGAGGCGATTGATATTCACCATCTGGCTTCCTCAAAACAGGAGCGATACGAGAAAATCCAGAGACTTTTGGAGTGCGTGGGACTGAATTCGGAGCATGCAAACCGGTATCCGCATGAGTTTTCCGGAGGACAGAGGCAGCGTGTCGGCATTGCGCGGGCGTTGGCAGTTGATCCGAAATTTATTGTCTGCGATGAACCAATCTCAGCTCTGGATGTTTCCATTCAGGCTCAGGTAGTCAATATGTTTGAGGATTTGCAGGCAGAGATGGGTCTTACGTATCTTTTCATTGCACATGATCTTTCTGTTGTGAAGCATATTTCGAATCGCATTGGCGTTATGTATCTTGGAAAGCTGGTAGAACTGGCGGACAGCTATGAATTGATTTTCAACAGCCTGCATCCGTATACGAAGAGCCTGATTTCTGCGATTCCGATTGCAGATCCTAAGATTGCAAGAGCAAATAAACGTATTGTTCTGAAGGGAGATGTGCCCAGTCCTCTGAATCCGCCGTCAGGCTGCCGCTTCCGTACAAGATGTCCTTATGCGACGGAGCAGTGTGCGGCAGAGGTACCAAAGTGGCGTGAGGTCAGTAAAGGACATTTTGCGGCATGTCACAACCTTGAGAAGGTTAATTAAGGTATATGCAGACAGATTTTATTATTTTTATTTTACGATGTGTCACAGCAAAAGTGCTGTTCACATAAAAATTTCAACCTTATAAGGAGGATATGATGAAGAAGAAAGTAATCAGTATGTTGCTTGCAGCAGTGATGACCGTATCCATGGTAAGTGGAACTGTAATGACAGCAGGGGCAGAAGAAGGAGAAGGAAAACAGCTTTCCGTTCAGATTGGTCCTGACCCGGAAACGATTGATCCGGCTCTGAACAGTGCTGTAGATGGTGGAAATATGATCCTGCATGCATTTGAGTGTCTTCTGACGATTGATCAGGACGGACAGATTGCACCAGGACAGGCAGAGACATGGGAGACTTCTGAGGATGGTCTTACCTGGACCTTCCATCTTCGTGACGGACTGAAATGGTCTGATGGCAGCGATCTGACAGCAAATGATTTTGTTTACAGCTGGAGACGTGTATGCGATCCGGAAGTTGCAGCTCCGTACGCAGAGACAGTTCTCGGCATGGTAGTAGGCTATGCAGAGGCAATGGACGGCGATCTGGAAGCGCTTGGCGTGACAGCCATTGATGATAAGACACTTGAGGTAAAGCTGACAGCTCCTTGTACCTTCTTTGACAGCCTGGCAGCATTCGCTACACTCAGCCCGGTTCAGGAAGCAACCGTAGAGGCAAATGGCGATGCATGGGCAATTGAGCCGGAAACTTATATCTGTAACGGACCGTTCATGATTACTGAATGGGTGCCGGGTTCTCATATTATCATGAGCAAAAACCCGAACTACTGGAACGCAGATGCAGTGAAGCTTGGAAGCATCAAATGGAATCTGATTGAGGATGCAAATGCTTCCTATAGCGCATACCAGAGCGGCGAAGTTCTTATGATCAAAGATGTTCCGACTGAGGAAATCCCGAGCCTTGAGGGCAATGAAGAATTCCATGTAGAGCCGATCATCGGTACTTATTATATTTCTTACAATACACAGGTAGAGCCGTTTGACAATGCACTTGTACGTAAAGCTCTGAACCTGGCAATCGACAGAGAGTATGTTGCCAATACTCTGATGCAGGGAACGTATTCACCGGCAACGAACTTCGTTGGCGGCGGCTGGAAAGATACAGACGGCAGCGACTTCTCAGCAAATGCGAATGGAGGCGCTCCGTATATGACTGCAACAGCTGATATTGATGGCGCTCTTGCAGCTCTTGCAGAAGCAGGTTATCCAAATGGAGAAGGACTTCCGGTTCTTCATTACACTACAAATGATACCGGCTATCACAAACCGGTTGCAGAGTACCTGCAGCAGGCATGGAAAGAGATCGGCGTTACACTTGAGGTTGAAATCGTTGAGTGGTCAAGCTTCACACCGATGCGTCGTAACGGCGAATTTGAGATCGCACGTAACGGCTGGGTAGGAGACTATGACGATCCGTCCAACATACTGGATCTGCTTTACTCCAGCAATGGAAACAACGATGGAAAATATACAAGCGCAGACTTTGATGCAGCTATGGACGTTTCCCGTACAACAATTGATCCGGCAGAGCGTTCCGCAGCACTTCATGAGGCAGAGGACATTCTGATTGCAGACGCAGCATGCTGTCCGCTGGCATACTACAATGACTTCTGGCTGCAGAGCAGCAAGATCACAGGAATGTGGCACTCTGCATACGGATACTGGCATTTCATGTACGCTGATATTGTAGAATAATTTTTCTATCAGCAGACAAAAACAGGCGAGCTACAAGAGGCGATACGGATTTTTCCGTATCGCCTCTTTCGTGTCATGAGAAACATACGGGTCATGAAACAGGCTCTTTTATTTTTCTCAGATAGACAGATTTGAAAAAGAATAGTATGCTATAAAAGAATGGATTGTATATAGTTTAAAATGTGCGGAAGAATTTATAAAAAACACTTTGCCGCACAGATAGGAGGCAAAAAGAATGAGCAATAAAATACCAGATCGTCTGACAGCACTTCGTGCTTTGATGAAGGAACATGGCGTGGATGCTTATCTGGTTCTGACGGATGATTTTCATGCATCGGAATATGTGGGAGAACATTTTAAATGCAGAGCATATATGACAGGATTTACAGGGTCAGCCGGAACACTTCTGGTTACGCACGATATGGCTGGGCTGTGGACAGACGGACGCTATTTTATTCAGGCAGAACAGCAGCTTATTGGAAGCGGTGTGACACTTTTCCGAATGCGGGAGCCGGGGGTGCCAAGTATTCATGAATTTCTAAAGGGAAATCTGAAAAATGGACAGTGTCTGGGCTTTGACGGGCGGACTGTGAGTGCCCGGGAGGCAGCTGAACTTTCCAATGGACTTGCAGAAAAGAATATCCGGATTCAGGATGACAAAGACCTGGTAGGCGAGATTTGGAAGGAACGGCCGGCGCTGTCCTGTGAACCGGTACACGAGCTTGATATCAGATGGACCGGAAAGACAAGGCTGGAGAAATGTCACGAGATCCGGCAGAAGATGCAGGAGAAGCATGCAGATGTTTTTTTGCTGGCCTCCCTGGATGACATTGCGTGGCTATTGAATATCCGTGGCGGAGATATTCTGTGTAATCCGGTAGTACTTTCGTTTGTCGCTATGACGCAGGATGAAATTTTTCTGTTTGCAAATGAAAAAGCATTTTCAGCAGAAGTAAAAGCGGCTCTTTTAAAGGACGGAGTGACGTTGCATCCTTATGAGGAAGTTTATGCTTATGCCTCATGTATTGAAAAAGGGAAACGTGTTCTGCTGTGCAGCGAAAAAGTAAACAGTCGGTTGACCGGTAGTATCCCAGATGGAGCGGAGATTCTCGATGAGGAAAATCTGACGCTGTTGCCGAAATCAATGAAAACTCCGGTTGAAGTAGAAAATGAGAAAATTGCCCATATCAAAGATGGCGTTGCAGTTACAAAATTTATTTACTGGTTAAAACAGAACGTTGGAAAGATTCCAATTACGGAGCTGTCAGCGGCAGACTATCTGAACAAATTGCGTGCACAGCAGGAGCATTTTATGGGAAACAGCTTTGAACCAATTGTATCATTTGGGCCGCATGCAGCGATGAACCACTATTCGGCAACACCGGAGACAGATGTGCCGATTGAGAAACAGGGATTTCTGCTGGCAGATACAGGCGGGCAGTATCTTGAGGGCACGACAGATATCACAAGGACGATCGTGATGGGGGAAGTGACGCAGGAACAGAAGAAAATGTTTACAGCAGTTCTGCGCGGGACCTTGAATCTGGCGGCGGCAAAGTTCCGTTATGGCTGTACTGGGCTGAACCTGGATATTCTGGCACGTGGACCGCTCTGGGATATGGCAGAGGATTTTAATCATGGAACTGGCCATGGTGTTGGCTATTATCTGAATGTGCATGAAGGACCGAATGGTTTTCGGTGGAGGGTATTATCCGATCGGAGCGAAAATGCAGTGCTAGAAGAGGGGATGATTACCTCGGATGAGCCGGGCTACTATGTGGAAGGGGAATACGGTATCCGCCATGAGAATATGATTGTCTGCAAAAAAGCGGAGCAGAACAGGTTCGGGCAATTTATGTGCTTTGAACATCTGACGATGGTTCCGTTTGATCTGGAAGCAGTAATTCCGGAACAAATGAGCTTCCGGGAGCGGGGACTTTTAAATGCGTATCATGCACAGGTATATGAGAAGCTATCTCCATATCTGAACGAAGAAGAACGCGCGTGGCTGAAAGAAGCCACAAGAGAGATATAAAGTTTGCTCAGCAGACTCAAGTGTTATAAAAACAGAGGGCGTACACACATAATTTTTGTGTGTACGCCCTCTGTTTTTATATTGCAGAATGCTTGCTGCATGGGAATTTTATTTTGAAGCATTTTTATTGTAGATGATCATAAGTCCTTTGAGAAGAAGACGGTCATCAATGAGTATTTTTCGCTTACAGTATGGAATGATGGTTTTGGCGAGTCCACCCGTCGAAATAATGGTGCACGTTTCGCCGAGTTCTTCTTCAATTCTTTCAATCGTGCCGTCAATACTGGAAGCTGTGCTGTAAATAATTCCGCTTCGCATGCAGTCTATCGTGTTGGAGCCAATTACGCGTTTGGGAGGGTCCAGACTGATTTTTGGAAGCTGCGACGTACGCATTGTCAGGGAATCCAAAGAGACGCGGAGGCCCGGGATGATCATACCACCGAGAAAATTTTTGTTTCTGTCCACGACAGAAATGGTGGTGGCAGTACCCATATCAACTACGATCAGTGGACAGGGATAGTCATGTATTGCAGCAACTGCGTCGGCTACGCGGTCACTGCCAAGCTGCGCGGGATTGTCCAGCAGGATTTTCAGTCCGGTCCGGATTCCGGGGCCAACGACCATAACCGGTTTGCCGGTCAGCCGGGACATAGCATCCTGTACGGTGTGAGTCACAGAGGGAACTACTGACGAAATTATGCCGCCCTCGAACGAGTGGTGGCTCAGGCCGTTCAGTTCCAGAATGTTTTTGATTAAGATCGTGTATTCCAGCGTGGTCTGGTTTTGATTTGTGGACAATCGTTCTATAAAAAGAATTTTTTCATCTTCAAAACATCCGAGCACAATATTTGAATTTCCGATGTCAACTGCGAGAATCATGGGTTCCTCCTTTGATATAACTGCGGTTTCCGATCAGACATGCATTTTCTGTGAAACTGACGGAACAAAATGCGCTTTGTACAGGGCCATGGCAACGGCACCGGTAATAAGCGTGGAAGATATCATTTCGCACACTGCGTTGATTCCGACAAATCCGCAGATAAACAGAATGATATTTTTTCCGCCGATCAGACCCTGAAGATATTCTGTATTGCCAAACAGAAGTACCAGGGCGCTCATAAATAAGGCAGTATTTAAAAATGCAGAACAGAAACCTGTAACGAAACTGGCAATCGATATATTAGTGATTTTTCTCATTCCCCGGAATATGTATCCAAGCAGAAGCCCGTCAAGAAACCGCGGAACAAAACGCTGGATAAAGGCGAGAACAGGATTGATTTCAAACAAAATCACGCCCATGGCGCTGGTTCCACCGACGCCGATGCATTGCAGGAAGCTGGTAAGGCCGAATACACCTCCGGTAATTGCACCTCCGACGGGCCCGAGTGTGATCGCAGCGATTGCGATAGGTATGACATTGAAAGTGATAGCCAGAGGCCCAATGTTCAGATAACCAAGTGGGGTGTAGGCCATAAGCAAGAGAATTGCGGTCATAAGGCCAAGAATGACGAGTTGCGATGTGTTGAATTTTGTGTTTGCTTTCATAGATTTTCCTCCTTGTTATTATTCCCTCAGAAAGAATGACGGTATATGCAGACAGAGAAATACAAAAGGCCAAAGCAGAAAATACAACAGGTTCCCGTCCATTTGGTACAGTCCCCAAACAGTGCACGTTCGCCAGGGATGTGTGCTAAGCACACACTGACTTCGGTTCACCGCGTGTTTTCCTGCGCAGACATTTCAATAATTCCTGTACTACACTGAGCAATCCATTCTTCAGTTGGGATACAATACAATTACAGTGGCAGTATACCATGTCTTTTTTTTGAAAACAATACGGAAAGAATAAAAAGAGGCGTGCACGGTAAGAAAAACAATTCCTATTTTTAAATTGTAAATATTATATATAAAAAGATATTATTAAAATTAAAAAGAGGTTGAATATAAAAATAATAAGTGGTATAATAAGAAAAAGAATCGATTCTATAATTCTAAAAATCTAAGAGGATAAATCTGTCCGTTCAGGCATATTTCATGGACAAATTCCAGAGTACCGAGAAAGAAAAATAAAAAGAAATAAGCAAAAGAGAAGAGGACGATTTTGTAGCTGTTTGCCTGTGTTGCTTGAAAGTTCCCTTTTAGAATGTTTTACAATTACCTGTATTTTTATTTTGTGAAAGAGAGGTCATAATTTGAGAGAAAAAAACAGATTCAGAAAATTTATAGCAGCATTTCTTGCAGGAATGGCGCTGATATCAAGTGTGTTGCCGCCAGTGGCAGCCAGTTCTATAGAGCAAACAAAGAATGAGGCAGACGAGGCGGAACCATTAGAAAGAATGGAAGGTTCAGAGAAAGCGGAAACGTCACAAAGGGGTGAAGGTTTAGAGAGCGCAGGAATGTCAGAAAGCATGGAGGAATTAGAAGAGCCGGAAACGTTTGAAAAAGTAGAGGAATCAGAGGAGCCGGAAACATTTGAACGAGTAGAGACACCAAAAGAGTCAGAAACGTCAGAAGAAGTAAACGTACCGGTGATACCAGGAATATCGGAAGGGCCGGGAGGACAAGAACCGAAGGCACCGATGGAAACAGAGGATTTGGAAGCAAATGAAACGGAGGAAGAGACGGAAACAAAAAAAGAGATAGAAACACAAAAGGAGACGCAAGGCGATCTGTTTTTAAATGAAGGAGAATCAGAAATAAATACAGAATTTGGAGATAGAATGGAAAATGAATCAGAGGCTGAGCCCAAAACGGAGCAGGAAGCTGATACGGAGAACGTGGAACATGGCGATTATCAGGTAAAGATTGTGGAAGGAGAGGAATTTTATATCCGTTTAAATCATAGCGATGGCCGATATGATGCCGGTGAAATTGTAGAATTTACGGCAAATGTACCTGGACTGGCAGCGGTAAACACGACCATGGTAGAAGCCAATCAGAAGGGTGATACTGCTGATCTTCTGTATTCAGAAGTAACGTATTGCCCGGATAACAGTAAGTTTCGCTTTCAGATGCCGGCTGATGACGTACAGTTAGGCGTTGCGGTTGATGCGGCGGAGAACGGTATGATGCCGCTTTTGGCAGGGGACCCGTGGGATGAAATGACAGATATTGAAGCAGATACATACTATTATTATTCAGATGGCAGGTTGCATCCGTTTCATTCTGTTATGGGAGAAGGAGGGAATGATTCCTACAAATATGTACGTTATAAAGTTTCAGGAAAAACCTATACGGTAAATGCATACTGTATGCAGCATTCAATGCAGTCGCCACCAAGCGGGACGACATATAAGAGTATGGTTGAGCTGAAGGAAGGCGGTGATGACAAATATCTCCGAAAAGCTCTTTTTTACGGGTATGGGGGACCGGGATGGGGCCATACATTCAAGGGATATAATATTAAAACGATCATGGAAGAAGCAGGCTGTACCTCTGAGATGCAAGTGATGCAGCATTATCTCGTGGATTATTTGTATGATGGAGAAGCAGGTTTTGGCGGGGCTCTTTCGGACAAGGCTAAACATATGCTTAGGGAGATAAAAGCTGCGCTTGCAAAAATGCCAGATCCAACGGAAATGCAGCTATTGCCCGGACTTTCTGTGGCAGCATCCGGAAGAGAGACGGAAACATTTATCTGGAAGGCGGATGAAGCCTTTACAATTACACTGGACCTGGAAAAGGGCGTCAATCTGGTCAATGAAACGACAGGGGAGACTGCTTCCGGTAAAGTGACCGTAAAAGGTGGGGAACGTTTTCATTTGGTGGCTGTCACAGATGAGATCGGAGCTTTAAATGGGAAATATACGATTACTTCTAATTATCCGTTGGATTTTCATGCGATGCTTTTAAAACTGCAAAAATCTCAGGATATTAGTTTTGGATATTATACGGATTCTTCAGATATTGAACTGTTGGTCGAATGGCCGGAACCAAAATACAGTCTGGCAATTTATAAAGAAGGCGAAAATCTAACGGGAGCTGAAGGAGCGGAAGAAGGGGCGACGTTTCTTTATGAAAACGCGAGGCAAAAAGGCGCCGTATATAACGTATATGCAGGAGAAGATATAAAAAGCGGGGATGGTACCGTTCAATATTCAAAAGGGAGTCTGGTAAAGGAAGGTTTGGTTACGGGGGAGGACGGAAGTGTTATTCTGAGTGATCTTTATCCGGGCACTTATGTGGTGACAGAGACAAAAGCGCCGGACAATCTGGTTTGCAACAGAGTGTCTGAGACAATTATTATCGGCCGCGAAGAGGAGCAGACAGAACATGAACTGCATACGCTTACCGTTCAGAATGAGAGACAAAAAGCAGTTGTTATTGCTGTAAAACAAGATGAAACAACAAAAAATCCCCTTTCGGGTGGCAGTTACGGTCTCTATGCGGCGGAGGATATCCGGAATGCAGAAGGTGAGGTGATCGTCGGAAGGGATACGCTACTCGAAAAGGCAGTTACAGACGCAGAAGGGAGGGCCGTTTTTCAGGCAGATCTTCCCATCAATTACAGTTATTATGTAAGAGAAATACAGGCGCCTAATCTGTATCTGCGCGATGGCGATCGTAACTATGTTTTTGACTTCCGGTATAGCAATGATAATCAGGAAATCGTAGAATTTGTGCATACATTTAAAAATAAACGTACAGAAGCCGCAATTAAACTGGTAAAAAAGGATCGGGAGACCGGAGCAGAATCACAGGGAGAAGCCATATTAACGGGGGCTGTCTACGGACTTTATGCGCGGGAGGATATCGTGCATCCGGACGGCAGGAGCGGCGTTCTTTACCGTGCAGGCGAACAGATTGCAGCCCTTACCATTGATGAAAACCAAAGCGCGGAAATCCGGAGTTTGTATCTGGGAAAATATTACGTTAAAGAAATCAGCGCTCCGGCAGGGTACCTTCTGGACAGCCAGGAATATGATGTGTATTGTGATTATGAAGGGGATCAGATCAATACAGTGGAGCGGACCATAGAAGTACCAGAGCAGGTAATCAAGCAACCATTCCAGGTGATTAAAGCTGCCAATAACGGAAAAACGGATGCAGATTTGTTGGAGGGGGTCGGTTTCCGCGCATATTTAAAACGCAGCCTTACGGTAAAAACGGATGGAAGCTATGATTTTACATCTGCCAAACCGGTTGTACTGACTGAGGACGGGAAGACCGAGATGTTTACTGATAAAAACGGGTATGCCTGTTCTGTCGCGCTGCCTTATGGAACGTATGTTGTAAGGGAAACGACGACTCCGCATAATTATAAGCCAGTAAAAGACTTTGTTGTATCAATCCGGGAACATCATCCGGATGAGCCACAGGCATGGAGAGTCTTGCTGGACGATGAATTTGAAGCGAAGCTGAAAATTGTGAAGAAAGACAGTGGGACAAAGAAGCCAATACTGGCAGCTGGCACAGAGTTTAAAATATATGATACAGTACATCAAAAATATGTGGAGCAGAGCACTACATATCCGAATCTCGTGACACACAGATCTTATGTTACAGACAGCGAGGGATGTCTGATTTTGCCGGAACCGTTGAAAATCGGTCGCTATCGGATAGAAGAAGTGACGGCTCCGGAAGGCTATACGCTCAGTGATGCATTTGTGGAGATTGAGGTGGACTCGGATACTGCCTATCAGATTGATCACGTCAGCGGCGATGTGGTGATAGAAGCAGAGTATGAAAATGACTCTGTAAGAGGTGAACTAGTTCTTGGTAAAAGAGGCAGTGTGCTTACTGATTATAATGGGGATTTTGTTTACGAGGATATAGATTTGGAAGGTACTGAATTTGATATTTATGCGGGTGAAAATATCTATACCCCGGATTTCCAGAAAGGAGAAGACGGCAATCGGCTTTTGCTTTATGCAGAGGGGACGTTGGTAGCGACTGTTTCGACGAATGCATACGGCAAAGCAATGGTTTCCGATCTGCCGCTTGGAAGATATCAAGTTGTAGAGACAAAGGCGCCGGAGGGATTTGTGTTGCAGAAAGCCCCTGTTATGGTTGATTTATTGTATGATGGTCCGTATACGCCTGTTGTTAAGAAGGAGATAGCGATTAAAAACGACAGGCAGAAAGTGAAGTTGACGGTAGAAAAACAAAGTGTAGAAAGTGGAGCTGCTATTGCAGGCGCAGTGTTTGGCATTTATAACAAGGAGGATATCAAAGCAGGGGAAAGAATCCTTGTGAAAGCAGATACACTGCTTCAGGAGATCACATCCGATGAAAAAGGACTTGCAGTTTGTACGCTTGATCTGCCATTGGGACGATATTATGTAAAGGAGCTGAAAGCGCCGGAAGGCTTTGTTTCTTCGGAAGAGATACTTGAGTTTGACGCTACTTATCAGGGACAGGAAACGGAGAGCGTTGAATTAAAAGCAAGAAAGACTAATCATGCCACAAAGGTGAGAGTCAGAAAAACAGACCTTACCGGAGAGCTTGAAGTTCCGGGAGCAAAGCTGACGATTTTTGATGAACAGAATCAGGTGGTGGAGAGCTGGATTTCTGAAGAGAGCCCGCACGATGTGGAGCAGCTTCCCGTCGGAACGTATATCCTTCGAGAGGAACAGGCTCCAAAAGGCTATGCGATCGGTTCGGAACTCTCTTTTCATGTGCTTAACACAGAAGAAATACAGACAGTTTCCATGAAAAATGAGACGGTGAGAGGAAAAGTGATCATTCATAAACTCGATCAGGATACGAAAAAGCCTTTAAAAGGAGTAGAATTTGAGCTATCGGATGAGGAAGGCAATATTCTGGAAACGTTGATAACAGACAAAGACGGCTATGCCGAAAGTGTTCTTTATGAGATTGCAGCCTTTCAAAACGGTATATATGAGAAAGATAGAATATATGAGCTGGTGGAAACAAAAACAGCAGATGGCTATGAGTTGGACAAGACCAGACATAAAGTAGTGTTTCCCTATCAGAATGATACGACCGCAGTTGTTGAATTACAATTGGAATTGACAAACAAAAGGGAAACTGTGAAAAGAGAATCTGAAACTTCGGATAAAGGAAATCATGAGGAGGCACCAAAGACCGGAGATACCACAAATATATTATTTTGGGCACTGCTTCTGATGGGATCGTGCGCTTGTATTTCAGCAATCTGGCTGGGAAGAAAACGAAAAGGCCGGCGTGTATAAGGACGATACGGTATTTGCTATTGCGAATGTAGTGAAGCGTAGCTGGTATTTTAAGGAAAAGAGGTTTTCTTTCCCGGTATGATTGTATTTTAAAGAAAAATCCGCTATACTGGAGCGTGTTTGTAAAATCGTATTTTGATATGCTTCGGGAACAACAGGGTTGTATACCAATATAAAGCAGAGTAGAAAGAATGCAAAAGTGAACAGCAGCAGAAAGGAATGATAGAATGCTGAGAGGGAAAACCATAATTCTGGGTGTGACGGGCAGTATCGCAGCTTATAAGGCTGCGAATCTGGCAAGTATGATAAAAAAGCAGCATGCAGATGTGCATGTGATCATGACAAAAAATGCGACGCAGTTTATCAGTCCGATTACATTCGAATCACTGACCGGAAATAAATGTCTTGTAGATACATTTGACCGGAATTTTCAGTTTCAGGTAGAGCATGTGGAGTTGGCGAAACGGGCAGATTTTGCGGTTGTGGCTCCGGCGACAGCAAATGTAATGGCAAAGCTTGCACATGGGCTGGCAGATGATATGCTGACGACAACGCTGCTCGCATGTAAATGTCCGAAGATGATTGTACCGGCTATGAATACGCGTATGTATGAAAATCCAGTGACACAGGACAATCAAAAGGTCCTGGAACAGTATGGCTGGCAGGTGGTCGAGCCGGAAGTAGGGCATCTGGCATGCGGCGATACGGGGCGCGGGAAGTTTCCGGATGAGCATCTGATCCTGGAACACATTTTGAATCAGATTCGATTTGAGAAGGATATGGAGGGACTGCGGGTCCTGGTTACTGCGGGGCCGACGATGGAAGCGATCGACCCGGTGCGTTTTATTTCCAATCACTCGACCGGAAAGATGGGGTATGCCATTGCTAGAATCTGCTGTCAAAGGGGAGCGGAGGTTACGCTTGTCAGTGGAAGGACAAATCTGAAAGCACCGGCAGGCGTTACATTTGTTTCTGTATGTTCTGCACAGGACATGTTTGATGAGGTGACAGCGCGGGCAGGGCAGCAGGATATGATTATCAAGGCGGCGGCTGTGGCGGATTACCGTCCGGAAGTAATTGCTGATCAGAAATTGAAAAAGAAAGATGGAGAGTTAAGCATTGCTCTCACAAGAACCAGGGACATTCTTGCATGGCTGGGCGAGCATAAAAGTGAGCAGCAGGTGTTATGCGGATTTGCGATGGAGACGGAACAAATGGTTGCGCATGCAAAAGAAAAGCTGTTGAAAAAGAGACTTGATCTGATTGCTGCCAATAATGTCAAAGTGGCAGGTGCCGGTTTTGGAACAGATACAAATGTTGTGACTCTGATTACAGAGCAGGACATATGTGAGCTGGAGCTAATGAGCAAGGAAGATGTTGCGGTTCGGCTGACCGATGAGCTTTTGAAAATATATAAAAAGAAATCATGAGAATGTGTAAGAGGAGAAAACAGATATGAAATGTTACGAAACTGTGTGGGAGATTTTTAATAAGTGTGCCAATAACCAGATGCGGGACGTGTTTATTGAAGAACTGGAAATTGAGGATATTGACGCTTTCTTACGGGAAAAATTTAAGGGGAAAGAGGTTACATTTGATAAAACTGTGCAGCCGGACGGTACGATTGTGTACGACATTCTGGCATCTGGCATTAAAGAACGGTATTCTTTTACTGAAATCTGAGAGGAGAAAGCAGACACATGGATTTGATTGTAAAGGCGCTCGAAGAACAGCAGATAAATCCGGGACTTTTAAATGCAATCCGGGAGTTTCGTCAGAGGTACCCGGTAGAGGAAAGGCTCAAAGAGCGTGTTAATGTGCCGTTGCTACCATTTTTTGGGCGGGAAACGTTTGAAATGGCGGCAGCAGCATTATTGCAGGGCGAAAATATTCTGCTGACCGGCACAAAAGCCACCGGGAAAAATATGCTTGCTGAAAATCTGGCTTATGTGTTTGGCCGTCCGTCCTGGAACATTTCGTTCCATGTCAATATGGACAGCAGCGCCCTGATCGGAACAGACACGTTTCAGCAAAACGAAGTGCGGCTTCGTACCGGACCTGTGTATGATTGTGCAGTTGGGGGCGGCTTTGGTATTTTTGATGAAATCAATATGGCAAAAAATGACGCGGTATCCGTGCTTCATGCTACTCTGGATTATCGCAGGATTCTTGATGTGCCGGGGTATGAAAAAATAGAGCTTCATGAAGCAACACGTTTTATCGGTACCATGAATTATGGCTATGCGGGAACAAGAGAGCTGAATGAAGCTTTGGTGTCTCGCTTTCTTGTGATCGAGATGCCAGCTTTGACGGAAGATACGCTGGTTCGGATTCTGAACAGTTTGTTTCCGACTTTAAAGAAGGAAGGATTGAAACAGGTCTGCGGGCTTTTTCTTGACTTGCAGACAAAGGCGAATAACAATGAGATTTCCACAAAGCCACTTGATTTGCGGGGACTGATTGGCGCACTGCGGACCGTGCAGGCAGGGCTGTCGCCGCGACTTGCTATACGTATGGGAATTGTAAATAAAAGTTTTGATCTGTTTGAGCGGGAACTGGTAGAAGATATTGTTATGACCCGGATTCCTGAGCAGTGGACACCGGCAGATATTTTTGAATAATAAGACGACCTCTACGAGATTTCGATTTGTTATAAAACATGTATGCGAATACAGGGTAGTTATCAAAAGAGAAAGGCGGTAGCAGAACCTTGGATTTTTTGTATGACCGGGAAGCCGGTGTATTGCTGGCAGAAGCAGAGAATAGAATACGAAATTTGATGTGGACGGTCAGCGGGGATTATGCGCTTGATGTGAAGCTGGATCTGGCGTCTTTTTCACGATCAAAATATATCTCAATGTACGACGCAGTAAAGCAGGGGGCTTTTGCACGTTTTTTTGACCGTGGGGAGCTTTCTATGTATCTGGTGAAAAAGGTATATTATGGAGCGGATGAGCAATCCCTTACGGATCTTGCGCAGCTTTGTGTAGACGCAGCTTCGTATCAGAAAGTAGTGGCAGAACGGCCGGGTGTTCCAGAAATTCGGCAAAAAGCTTTTTCCGATCTTCTGGATGATTCGTTTCAGAGAATGAGCGCTTCTTTGCCCGGAAGGTTAAAGATCGTTTTATTGCGCGGCAGTGTGACTGGAGATTGGAGCTGCGAACAGACGTTAAAGATGGCAGTGCAAAGGATCAAAGGGCTGGAACAGGCGGACAACACGATGGAGATTATTCAGGCTGTCGATGAACTGTATAATACTCTGATTGATAGAAGCTTTGTGCGTAAACATGGTGATTTACAGCATGTGTTGGATGTGACCCTGGAGGAATTGCGGGAATTTGACTGGGGCGATTTTCTGGAAGAAGAACTGACAGAGGATTTGCTGGAACAATATCTGAGCAGAATGGACAGGCAGGTGGTTTCGCTTGATGAGGAGCGTGAGGAGAAAGAGAAGCAAAACTCGAAATCAGGGCTGAAGGTTACAAGAATCACAGAAGAAGCGGCTGCAAAGATGTATTCCTATATTGAGCTGAATTACGGCCGGTCTTATTTGGCGGAGGAAGAACAAAAAAGACAGAATGAAAGGCTGTGCCGTGGGGCACACGCAGATTGCAGTTTATATTTTACGGATGGTATCCTGCAAAATCCGGTTCTTTCGAATGCGCAGTATGTGAATGCCAGACGCCATGCAGAGAAAAACAAAGTTGCATTTCGCAACAACCAGAATATGCTTGCACGAAATATAGAACGTCTTACAGATGAGCTGAAACGTTCGCTGGTTCGCAGGAGTGAGCCGGAAGATCGTATGGCATGGTCGGGTGAGATTGTTCCGCGGCTTTTGTGGAAAGTGGGAAGAAAAGAAGATGCAGGAAAGCTGTTTCGCAAAACAGAATGCCGGAACCGTACAGAATTTGTAGTGGATATCTTGATGGATGCGAGCGGGTCTCAAAGGGAAAGGCAATCTCAGGTTGCGCTTCAGGCTTTTATCATCAGCGAATCGCTGAGTAACAATCAGATTCCACATCGGATTATGAGCTTTTGCAGTTTCTGGGATTATACAATTTTGCAGCGGTTTCGGGAATACGATGCGCCGCGTGAGGAAAACCTGCGGATTATGGATTACGTGACTTCTTCAAACAACCGTGACGGTCTTGCGATCCGTGCAGTCGGAGACAGCCTGTTACAACGAAGCGAGGAGGGAAAAATTCTGATTGTTTTGAGCGATGGAAAGCCAAACGATGTCATTGTGGGACGGCCGAATTGCAGGAATCCAAAGCCGTACTTTGGAGAGTATGCGTTGAAAGATACTGCGTTTGAAATACGCAGGCTGCGCAGCAATGGAGTCTGTGTGCTTGGCGTATTTACAGGAAAGGAAAAAGATCTGCTGGCTGAAAAAAAGATTTTCGGCAGGGATTTTGCCTATATTCGGAACATACAGAATTTTTCCAGGGTTGTGGGACAATATCTGAGAAAAGTGCTGGAAGAAGACAGCGCAAATTTCTGACAACCGTCCGGAAAGAAACCTCTTGCATGATGTGTATATTTGGTATAGAATGGATGAAATGTGTACAGTATGTAGTTATAAGGAGGTGCCGATATGGCAGAAAAATCTTGCAGCAACTCAAGTTGCAGTAAAGAAAGCTGTGAAGGCTGTCCGAGTGCGAAGCAGCCGCAGAGCTTTTTAGAGGAATTAAACAGCTATTCAGAAGTAAAGCATGTAATAGGAATCGTCAGCGGGAAGGGTGGCGTAGGAAAATCCATGGCAACGGCCTCGCTGGCTAATTTACTGGCTTCCAAGGGGTATCGTGTGGGAATTATGGATGCTGATATTACGGGGCCGTCGATTCCGAGAATGTATGGTCTGGCAGGTCCGGCTGAGGCGGGAGAAGAAGGGATTTATCCCGTTCTGACTGACAATGATATTAAAGTAATGTCCATTAATCTGCTGATGCCTGACCCTGAAACGCCTGTTATCTGGCGTGGTCCGGTGCTGGCTAATATGGTAAAGCAGTTTTGGAAGGATGTGATCTGGGGAGAGCTTGACTATTTACTTGTGGACATGCCTCCCGGAACAGGCGATGTACCGCTTACTGTATTCCAGTCACTTCCTGTGGACGGAATTGTTATTGTTACATCACCGCAGGATCTTGTTAAGATGATCGTCAAAAAAGCTTTTAATATGGCTGCGACAATGAACATTCCGGTACTCGGCATGATTGAAAATTACAGTTACCTGAAATGCCCGGATTGTGGTAAAGAAATTTCTGTATTTGGAAAGAGCCGCATTGAAGAAGTGTCGAAGGAATTGCAGGTGGCAGTGCTTGGAAAAATGCCGATTGATCCGAGGCTTACAGAGTTATCAGATGCGGGCGAGTTCGCACAGGCAGTCAATCCGTATCTGGACGGCGCTTTTGCAGCGTTGCAGCTTCTGAATGTGAAAGCAAAAGACTGAGCGGATAAATAAAATCAGATTCTGTAAGAAGAAACAACGCAAAAAAAACAGAAATAAAAATGCAAAAGAAAATAGAAATAAAAATGCAAGAGAAAAGGGAGAGAGAAGTATGGAAAAGGTAACTGGAAGAAAGTTGATCCTTGGTATCCAGCATGTGCTTGCCATGTTTGGCGCAACGGTTCTTGTACCTGCACTGACTGGATTGAACACATCAATTACGCTGTTTTGCGCAGGAATCGGAACATTGTTGTTTCATCTGGTCACAAAGCGTAAGGTACCGGTATTCCTTGGATCAAGTTTTGCTTTTATGGGCGGAATTATGGCAGTGCTTGGCACTTCGCGCGCGGGAGATCCGGACTATATTGAGAAGCTGGCTGCAGTGAAGGGCGGTCTGATTGTTGCAGGCCTTGTCTATGTAATTTTTGCTCTTATCATTAAGCTGGTGGGATATGAGAAAGTCAATAAGGTTCTTCCACCGATTGTTACAGGTCCAGTAATTATTGTCATCGGACTGCGTCTGAGTGGGTCGGCAATCAACAATGCATTTTATGTAGACGGCACGTTTGATATGAAAGCAGTATTCGTTACAGTGTGCGTGCTTCTGACGGTGGTATTGATTTCTATTTTTGCAAAAGGAATCTTCAATCTGATGCCGATTCTGTTTGCAATTATTGTAGGCTATGTGATCAGCTATTTTATGGGCTTTTGTGATTTTTCATCGGTAGGAAGTGCTTCTTTCTTTTCCTTTATGGATCAAAGTATTATGGAACAGCTGACCTGTATGCCGGTATTTCGCGCGGATGCAGTTCTGGCCATTGCTCCGATTGCACTTGTCACGATGGTAGAGCATGTTGGAGATATCACGACAAACAGTGCGGTTACAGGACAGAACTTTATGGTTGATCCGGGTGTGCACAGGACACTTCTCGGAGATGGTCTTGCGACAGCACTTGCAGGATTGCTTGGAGGACCGGCCAATACGACATACGGTGAAAACACAGGCGTACTTGCTGTAACGAAGAATTACGATCCTTCGATTATCCGTATTGCTGCATTCTTTGCTATTTTACTTGGGATTTTCGGCAAGGTTGGCGCTGTGATTACGAGCATTCCAGGTCCGGTTATCGGTGGCATCAGTATTGTACTGTATGGTATGATTTCTTCTGTAGGCGTCAGAATCCTGGTAAATGAAAGATTAAATTTCGGAAACAGCCGTAATCTTATGATTGCTGCGATTGTGCTTGTTCTTGGTATTGGATGCGACAGCATTCCGGTGACAGGAACCGTGACAATTTCCGGTCTGGCTCTGGCTGCTGTTGTGGGAATTGTTCTTGCGTTCTTGCTTCCAGAGGGAGAAGATTCAGTGCTGAAAGATTAATTTACTGAATATCAAACGAAAAACAGGCAACACTCTCAACAGGATGGGAGGGTTGCCTATTATGTTTGAAAAAGTAAAAAAGTCAGTAAAAAGGGTAAGGATGGAGTGCAGGGAATTTTGCATAAACTGGGGAAGGACGCTGGTTATGGTTGCCATATTTGCGGTTATTCTGAATACCGGAACAGCGTTTGCATACCGGGGAGCCTTGCAGCATGGAATTGCAGAAGAAGTGATCCGCTTTCATGTGCTTGCAAACAGTGACAGTGAGGAAGATCAGAGGATTAAATATATGGTTCGTGATGCAATCCTTCAGTGGATGCAGCAGTCTCAGGAAAACGGACAAGGAGAAGTGGCTTCAGGAAAACAGAGCGATTCGTTACAGCAGCTTACAGAAAAGGAGAAAACAGAACGTTTTCTGGTATCGCATCTGGGTGAATTGACGGAGGTTGCAAACCAGGTGTTACAGGAGCAGGGCGTATTTTATACGGCAACAGCTTCTCTTGAGGAATGCTATTTTCCAGATCGGACGTATGGCGACTGTACGTTTCCAGCTGGCTGGTATGAGGCCTTACGCATTCAGCTTGGTGAGGCGAAGGGGCATAACTGGTGGTGTGTGCTTTATCCGAATCTTTGCTTTTCAGACTGCCTTCATGCAGTGGTAGAGGAGGGAGATAAGGAGGAGCTAAAAGAAGTACTGACAGCAGAGGAATATGAGAGTCTGCTTCATAAGCCGGAAAAATGGAAAATATCGTTTCGGTGGTTTTGAATCTGGATCAGTGCAAAAAAATAAATAATAAAAACAAAGGAGAAACACGTATGGAGTTGTTAGAAGTAATGCAGAGGCGGCGCAGCGTCAGGCTGTATAAAAAAGAAGAGGTACCAGAAGAAAAACTGAATCAGATATTGCAGGCAGGCTTGCTGTCAGCATCGGGAAAAGGAGTTCGGCCTTGGGAATTTATTGTTGTCAGAAAAAAGGAAACATTAAAAAATATGGCAGGAAGTAGAGCGGCAGGTGCTCAAATGCTTGAGACAGCAGACTGTGCGATTGTTGTTCTTGGAGATGAAGAGAAAACGGATGTCTGGACAGAAGATTGTAGCATTGCAATGGCAAATATGCATCTGATGGCAGATTATCTCGGTGTGGGAAGCTGCTGGATTCAGGGAAGAAATCGAGAGGCGTCGGATGGGAAGCGTACAGAAGAATATCTGAGAGAACTGTTAGATTTTCCGGAAAATTTCAGGCTGGAGGCAATTTTATCGCTTGGTATGCCACGGATGCATCCGAAGATGCGCACGCTGGAAGAGCTACCAATGGAAAAAATCCACAGAGAGGTATTTTAACTGGAAAGTCAAAAGAGGCTGTCCTGAAAACAAATTCAGAGACAACCTCTTTTTTGTGTTTTATTGTTTATTTTTGAAACTTGCTCTTTTCCGCAGAGTCGGGTCAAGGATTTTTTTACGAATCCGGAGACTTTTTGGTGTGACTTCAAGAAGTTCATCGGTATCAATGAATTCAAGCGCCTGTTCCAGACTCAGAATTTTGGGCGGGGTCAGTTTCAGTGCTTCATCCGAACCGGAAGCACGGGTGTTGGTCAGGTGCTTTGTCTTGCAGACATTGAGTTCAATGTCTTCCGGTTTTGCACTCTGTCCAATGATCATGCCGGAATAAACTTTTTCGCCGGCGCCGATAAAGAGCGTTCCGCGTTCCTGCGCATTGAAGAGGCCGTAAGCAACGGATTCGCCGCTTTCAAACGCAATCAGGGAACCCTGGCTGCGGTAAGTCAGATCTCCTTTGTAAGGACCGTAGCCGTCAAAGATTGTGTTGATAACACCGTTTCCTTTTGTATCGGTCAGAAACTCTCCGCGGTAGCCGATCAAACCACGGGAAGGGATGGAGAACTCAAGACGCGAGCTTCCACCCTGACCGATGCTCATGCCCTGCAGTTCACCTTTGCGCAGGCTGAGCTTCTGGATTACGCTTCCTGAAAATTCTTCAGGAACATCAATATAGGCAAGCTCCATCGGCTCCATTTTTTTGCCCCGGTCATCTGTTTTGTAAATCACTTCTGCTTTGCTGACTGCAAATTCGTATCCTTCCCGGCGCATTGTTTCAATCAGGATGGAAAGGTGCAGTTCGCCGCGGCCGGAAACTTTGAACGTATCAGTATCTGCAGTATCTTCTACGCGCAGGCTGACATCTGTGTTGAGTTCGCGCAGCAGTCGGTCGCGAATGTGGCGGGATGTGACATATTTTCCTTCCTGTCCGGCAAGGGGACTGTCGTTCACAACAAAATTCATGGAAATGGTCGGTTCGGATATTTTCTGGAAGGGGATGGCTTCCGGAGAATCTGCCGCACAAATGGTATCGCCGATATGGAGATCAGCAATGCCGGAAAGGGCAACAATAGAACCGATCGTAGCGGAGCGAACCTCTACTTTATTGAGGCCATCAAATTCATAAAGTTTACTGATTTTTACTTTCTGTTTTTTATCCGGATCGTGATGGTTGACAAGAATAACTTCCTGATTGACGGAAATAGTACCGCGGTCTACTTTACCTACTCCGATACGGCCGACATATTCATTGTAGTCGATCGTGCTGACCAGCATCTGAGTGGGACCATTCTCATCGCCTTCGGGAGCCGGAATATAGTTGAGAATTGTTTCAAACAGCGGGCTCATGTTTGTTGACGTATCTTCCGGGTCCAGCATGGCATATCCACCTTTTGCAGAAGCATAAACGAAAGGACAGTCAAGCTGTTCGTCAGAAGCGTCGAGATCAAGAAACAGCTCCAGAACCTCGTCAACCACTTCGTCAGGACGTGCTTCCGGACGGTCAATTTTATTGATGCAGACAATGACTGGGAGATTCAGCTCCAATGCCTTTTGCAGAACGAATTTCGTCTGCGGCATAGCGCCTTCGAATGCGTCAACGACGAGTATTACGCCGTTTACCATTTTGAGAACTCGTTCTACCTCGCCGCCAAAATCCGCATGGCCAGGGGTATCAATGATATTGATTTTTGTGTTTTTGTAAAAAACAGCAGTGTTTTTGGAAAGAATCGTAATACCGCGCTCGCGTTCCAGATCATTGGAATCCATGACGCGTTCGGCAACCTCCTGATTTTCACGAAATACACCGCTTTGTTTGAGTAATTCATCCACAAGTGTTGTTTTACCATGATCGACGTGTGCGATGATGGCAATGTTTCTTACATCTTCTCTTACCATACAAATCTCTCTCTTCTTATTATAAATACCGTGTTTTCCTGCTGCTTGGCATGTTTCTGTTATGCAGGAGTACGGCTTTTCTAAAGGAACCTTTTACTGTATTCACCCGATTTAGTTTATCACAATTTTTTCAGATTACAAGTAGATGAAAGTATTTTTTCAGGGATGACAAAGAAAAATATACCAAAAAAAGAAAAGAATGGTTCTAAACGGAGCAATCAGTGAATAAGTATGAATAGTATAGAATACAAGAAGAGATACTTCGTATGAAGGGAGAACAGAGATATATGACAGATAAGATTATTGAAAACAATCAGGTGTCCATCATGGGGAAAATTATTTCCGGGTTTACGTTCAGCCATGAGGTATTCGGAGAAGGGTTTTATATGGTGGATATTTCCGTTCAGAGGCTGAGCGAATCGTCGGATGTTATTCCAGTGATGATTTCAGAGCGGTTGATTGATGTTACACAGGATTATGAGGGAGAGTACATACAGATTTTTGGACAGTTCCGCTCATACAACAGACATGAAGAAAAAAAGAACAGGCTTGTACTTTCCGTGTTTGCGCGTGAAGTTTGTTTTGTTGAGGAAGAATGTGACAAAGTTAAGAGCAATCAGATCTTTTTGGATGGATATATCTGTAAGATGCCGGTTTATCGCCGGACACCGCTTGGCAGGGAAATCGCAGATATGCTGCTGGCTGTGAACCGACCTTACGGGAAATCTGATTATATTCCGTGTATCTGCTGGGGGAGAAATGCCCGTTTTACTTCCGGATTTGAGGTGGGCGGTCATGTGCAGGTATGGGGACGAATTCAGAGCAGAGAGTATGTAAAAAAGCTGGATGACGAGTCTACAGAAAAAAGAGTGGCGTATGAAGTATCTGTCAGCAAGCTAGAATATCTGGAATGACAATTTGGCTATTTTTATAAGGCATGTCTGTAGCGAAAATGGCAAATCAGGCAGTAAAGATTGCATTCTGTAAGAAGTTGTAGTAAAATGACAGAAACATACAAAGAAGTAAGCATAGATGAGGTGCAGGATGAGCAAACGATATATACACATCTTTTGTGGTACTGGTGTAGGAAAAACCGCAGCAGCTCTCGGAAAGGGTATCCGTAAAGCGAGTGTCGGAAAAAGTGTGGTTCTGATACAGTTTTTGAAAGAGCGTCAGTCGGGAGAAAGCATAGATTTTTTCAAACGTCTGGAACCGGAGATGAGGCTGTTCCGTTTTGAAAAGTTTCCGGAGAATTACGAGAATCTGACAGAACGGGAAAAAGAAGATGAAATTCAGAATATTAAAAACGGTCTGAATTTTGCCAAAAAGGTACTTGTGACAGAAGAATGTGACGTATTGATTCTTGATGAAATATTAGGTCTTACGGATAAAGGCATTGTCACGATGGAAGAGCTGCGCGGTCTGATTGACGCAGTGGGAGAAGAGACAGAGCTCTATCTGACCGGAACGAGCAGATGTGAGGAGCTGTGGTCCAGCGTGGATGAGGTAACAGAGCTGAAGACATGTTATAAGGAAGAGATGGAAGTGTAAATAAGTTTCAGATGCACCCGGCAGAATGTTTCGTTCTGTCGGGTGTTTTAGGTGAAAGCGTGAAAACAAAGAATTCATTGACAAGAAGGCAGAACAATGCTATAGTAAAATAAATTTTGAGAGTGATAGAGGTTGCGTGATTCAACAGTAAACAGCAGGATGTGTCCGGGCACAGGCGAATGCTGTCGAAAGGGGAGAACGCCGAAAGGAGCAGTTCCGGTGGCTGTTTTCTTGGGCATGTGGTGAAGAATCACATGACTGTCATCGCATCGCGATGGAGGGCTATCTGAAGAAATTAGAGCAAGAATTCTTTGGGGGCTGTCTGTCGACAGTCCTTTTTATAGTGAGGACGATATTTTGACATAGTATTTTGGAAAAGGTTCTAAAAAGAGTTTTGTAGTCAGTTAAATATTATATTTCATAAAAGGAGGAGCATTATGGCAATTTTTAAGGGTGCGGGTGTTGCAATTGTCACGCCAATGTATGATAATGGGGAAGTAAATTACGAGAAACTCGGTGAGCTTTTGGAAGAACAGATTGCGAAAGGAACGGATGCGGTGATCATCTGCGGGACTACGGGGGAATCATCGACGTTAACGCATGAAGAGCATCTGGATGTGATTCGCTATGCGATAAAGAAAGTGGCAGGAAGAGTTCCGGTTGTTGCAGGTACGGGCTCGAATTGTACAGAGACAGCTGTTTATCTTTCTCAGGAGGCGGAAAAGGCAGGGGCAGACGGATTGCTGCTTGTGACGCCGTATTACAACAAGGCGACGCAGAAGGGCCTGAGGATTCATTATTCCAAGATTGCAGAGTCAGTGTCTCTGCCGATTATTCTCTACAATGTGCCGAGCCGTACAGGTTGCAACCTGCAGCCGGAAACAGTTGCATGGCTTGTGAAAAACGTGGAGAATATCGTAGGTGTCAAGGAAGCATCGGGAAATATTTCACAGGTAGCAAAGATTATGAGCCTGACTGGAGGAGAAATTGACCTGTATTCCGGAAACGACGATCAGATCGTACCGATTTTGTCTCTGGGCGGTATCGGAGTCATTTCAGTTCTTTCCAATGTTGCGCCGACTCAGACGCATGAGATTGTTGCATCCTATCTGGACGGAGATGTAAAACGGAGCTGTCAGCTTCAGCTTGAAGCGATTGAGCTGATTGACGCACTGTTCTGCGAGGTGAATCCGATTCCGGTCAAGACAGCGTTGAATCTGATGGGCAAAGAGGCTGGGCCGCTGCGCGGGCCGCTGTGTGAGATGGATGAGGCAAACGTAGAACGGCTGAAGGCTGCAATGGAAGCTTACGGAATTCTTTGATGGAGGATAAAATGGTCAGAATAATTTTAAGTGGCTGCAACGGATTCATGGGGCGCAGTATTACAGAAATCGTAGCGTCCGATGCGGATGCGGAAATCGTTGCCGGGATTGATCTGGCGGATCATGGCGATAAGCCGTACCCGGTGTTTACAAATATTGAGGAGTGTACAGTGGAAGCTGATGTGCTGATTGATTTTTCATCGCCCAAAGCGCTTGACGGTTTGCTTTCCTACTGTACCGGGAAAAAGGTGGCGGCAGTTTTTTGTACGACCGGCTATTCCGAAGAGCAGCTTGCTCAGATTCGTGACGCAGCCTCTTTGACTGCTGTCATGAAATCAGCGAATATGTCACTGGGAATTAATATGTTGCTGAAGCTTGTGCAGGAGGCGGCGAAGCTGCTTGCACCGGCTGGTTTTGATATGGAGATTGTAGAAAAGCATCATAACCTGAAGGTGGATGCACCGAGCGGGACAGCGCTTGCCCTTGCGGACAGCCTGAATGCTGCGCTGGATGAGCAGTATGAATATACGTATGACCGTTCAAAGGAACGGAAACGCCGTGATAAATACGAAATCGGAATCAGCGCTGTGCGCGGCGGCAATATTGTCGGCGAACATGAGGTTATTTTTGCTGGTCTGGATGAGGTGATTGAGTTTAAGCATACGGCCTATTCCAAGAGTGTATTTGCAAAAGGCGCGGTGCAGGCAGCCAAATATATGGCCGGAAAAGAAGCAGGATTTTATGACATGGGAGATGTCGTCTGCGGATAAAAAGATTGTTTGTATTTTTGGAGGAGAAAAAATGAAAAAAGTTGTCAAATTTGGAGGAAGCTCTCTTGCAAGCGCGGAGCAGTTCCGAAAGGTAGGAGAGATCATCCATTCCGACCAGGGCAGAAGATTTGTGGTTCCGTCTGCCCCGGGAAAGCGTTTTTCAGAGGATACAAAAGTAACAGATATGCTCTACGACTGCTATCAGTCAGCAGGAAACGCAAAGCAGTTGGATAAAAAGATTGCAGCGATTGCAGAACGTTATCAGGAAATTATTGACGGACTGGCGCTGGATTTGTCCCTTGCGGAAGAGTTTGAGAAAATCAAACAGGCATTTGCATCGCATTCTGGCAGCGATTATGCGGCTTCCAGGGGAGAGTATCTGAATGGAATTATTATGGCCTCCTATCTGGGATATGAATTTGTCGATGCGGCAGAGGTAATCCGTTTTGATGAGGACGGCGTGTTTGATGCAGAGCTGACAAACGAGCTCATGCAAAAAAGACTGGAGGGTCTTGCGAATGCTGTGGTTCCGGGCTTTTACGGCGCCCTGGAGGATGGTACGATCAAGACGTTTTCGAGAGGCGGCTCTGATATCACGGGTTCTATCGTAGCGCGTGCGGTACATGCAGAACTGTATGAGAACTGGACGGATGTTTCCGGTTTCCTGGTGACTGACCCGCATATTGTGGAGAATCCTGAGACGATTGAGACGATCACATACCGTGAGCTGCGGGAGCTTTCTTACATGGGCGCAACGGTGCTTCATGCAGATGCAATTTTCCCGCTTCGCCAGGAAGGGATTCCGATTAATATCAAAAATACAAACCGGCCGCAGGACCCGGGTACGCTGATTGTGGAAAATACCTGCCGTCAGCCGAAATTTACCATAACAGGTATTGCCGGAAAGAAGGGATTCTGTGCGATCAGTATTGAAAAGGATATGATGAATTCCGAGATCGGTTTCGGTCGCAGAGTACTTCAGGTATTTGAGGAAAACGGAATTTCATTTGAACATGTGCCGTCCGGAATCGACACACTGACCGTACTCGTACATCAGTCAGAATTTATGGAAAAAGAACAGCAGGTAATCTCCGGGCTGCACCGTGCAGTAAATCCGGATATGCTGGATCTGGAATCAGACCTGGCGTTGATTGCCGTGGTGGGACGCGGGATGCGTGCAAACCGTGGAACTGCCGGACGGATTTTCGCAGCATTGTCTCATGCAAATGTCAACGTCAAGATGATCGATCAGGGTTCCAGTGAGCTGAATATTATTATCGGAGTACGCAATGATGATTTTGAGCGTGCGGTAAAAGCAATTTATGATATTTTTGTACTGACACATGTCTGATAACTGATACGCATAAGTGTATACAATAGAACGTGCAACGAAGAAGGAATTGTAGAGCAGACCGCGCAGGCAAACGGCTGTGTCAAATCTTTGGTCTGTTGTCAGAGGCAGAAGAAAATGGAGAGAAATAATGCAGGCGCCATATCGGCACAGTCGTTTGCATACGAGATCAGGAAAGACAGCGCAGTGATCTGGCGCTGTTTTTCTCGTGATACGCAGGCAGAAATTCCGGAGAAAATAAACGGATTTCCGGTGACAGAGCTTCTGCCTTACGCATTTTCTGCGCATATGGATGAGCAGGAACTGGGAAGAATGATAGAGTCAGGAAAGGTCTTGCTGTATGTGCCAGAGGCAGCTGCCGGCACACCATGGTTGGATATCCCGGCGCTTTGCGGAAACAATCTGGAGGAGATTCATCTGCCTTGGACGATGCGGCGCATTGGCAGGTATTGTTTCTATGACTGCGGGAATCTAGAAAAGCTGGAATTTCATGGAGCGCTGACAGATTGGGGCAGCGGTGTTTTTACCAGATGCCACCGAATCAGAGCGCTTTGTGTCCATACGGACATGCAGGGGAAGTCTTATTTGAAGGATGTATTGGACGAGCTTCCTGAAATCCTGGAGGTAAAATATATCAGTCCGGGAGGGAACGTGCTGGTACAGGATATAGCGGAGCAGGCAGAGGGGAAAACAGGAACGCAGGAGCCGGATGGGTATACGGAGGCAAGACTTATTTTCCCGGAGTTTTACGAGGAAGGCGTTGAGAATACACCGGCCAGAATTTTAGAGACGCACGTACACGGAAGCGGAATTTCCTACCGAAACTGTTTTCAGGGCAGGTGTTTTGACTTTACTCAGTATGACGCCTTGTTTCCGCATGCCAGAGCACTTGAGAGCAGCGATGTCGTCACGCGTATGGTGATTGGCAGGCTACGGTATCCGGTCGGACTGGCAGAGAAAGCAAAGGAAATGTATGAGGCCTATGTGGCGGAGCATGAGGAAGACCTTGGCAGATGGTTTCTGCAACAGAAAGATTTGGATGGACTTCGATGGTTTTTGAACTATGTAAAAGAGGCAGATCGACTGACCAATCAACTCATTACAGTTGCGTCACAGCTGTGTGATACGGAAGCAGTCAGTTACCTGATGAACAGGCGGCTCAGCCATGGCCGCGCGGGTCGCCGCCGGATGGAGTTGTGAGAAGCTTTGTGATAGAATTGTAATATTTTACAGAGTTAGCAGGAACTATTTATATAGATTTATATTATAGAAGAAAGAGAGGCCCGACCTGAACATGAATCCTGTCTATGAGGAACGAACAAAGAATCTGGACTTTATTGAGATTGGGAAGGACATTCTGGTTGGTGCGAGAAATGAGCTGTATTTGAATATGCGTTTTCTGGATGTTGCGTTATCTTCGCTTGCGTTGATTCCAGATGGACAGATACGTGGAACAGGCACGGATGGGAGCCGGTTGTATTTCCAGCCGGATGCAGTGGCAGTGTTGTTTCGAAAAGGACGGGAAGCGATCAATCATCAGTATCTGCACAGTGTCATGCATTGTCTTTTTTCCCATATCTGGATCAAAAAGGACCGGGATGTGGAGTACTGGAATCTTGCATGTGACGTAGCGGTGGAAGCTGTGATAGACGGTCTGTATCTTCGGGCTGTGCATTTGCCGCGCTCATCGGTGCGAAGAGAATTTTACCGGATGCTGTCTTCTTCGGATGCAGTTATGACGGCGGAACGTGTTTACCGTATTCTTTGCCGTATGCATCCGGTACAGGCGCAGATTGATATCTGGAAAAGAGCATTTTTTGTGGATGACCACAGCAGATGGGAACAGGAGAATGACCAGAAAAGTCCGAGTCCGCAGCAAAAGAAATGGGATGATATTCGGGACCGGATGCAGACGGAGCTGGAGACATTTTCCAAGGAGGCTTCAGAAGATGTGAGAAGCCTTGAGGAGCAGGTCTGCGCGGAGAACCGAAAACGATACGATTATAAGGAATTTTTACGGAAATTTTCAGTTTTAAAGGAAGAAATGCAGGTCGACATGGATTCCTTTGACTATATTTTTTATCATTACGGGATGGAGCTGTATGGGAATATGCCGTTGATTGAACCGCTGGAGACAAAAGAGGTTCACAAAGTGGAGGATTTTGTAATTGTTCTTGATACATCCATGTCGTGCAGCGGTGAGCTGCTGAAACGTTTTCTGGAAGAGACATACAGTGTGTTGTGTGAATCGGAAGGATTTTTTCGGAAAATTCATGTGCATATTTTGCAATGTGACGACAGGGTGCAGGAGGATGTACTCATCACAAACCAAAAAGAAATGCAGGATTATATGGAGCATTTTACGGTGCGCGGTTTTGGAGGCACGGATTTCAGACCGGCTTTTGTGCGCGTACAAGAGTTATTGCAGCGGGGCTGTTTTACGCGGCTGCGGGGACTGATCTATTTTACGGATGGTTACGGGACATTTCCGGTAAAAAAGCCACCGTATGAAACTGCGTTTGTATTTATGAAAAACGATTACAGGGATGTGGATGTGCCGCCCTGGGCAATAAAACTCATCATTGATCCGGAGGAATTACAATGAATATCAAACGTGCAAAACAGGAAATCAAAGATACGATTGAGGCGTATCTACTGAAGGATGAATACGGGGAATATGTGATTCCCAGGGTTCGTCAGCGCCCGGTGCTGTTGCTCGGCGCGCCCGGAATCGGGAAGACACAGATAATGGAGCAGATCGCAAAAGAATGCGGGATTGGTCTGGTGGCATATACGATCACGCATCACACGAGACAGAGCGCGATCGGCCTTCCGTATATTTCCAAACAGGAATTTGCCGGAAAAGAGTATACGGTGACAGAGTATACGATGAGTGAAATTGTGGCTTCTGTTTATGAAAAAATGGAAAAATCAGGGCTGAAGGAAGGAATTTTGTTTATTGATGAAATCAACTGCGTGTCGGAGACGCTGGCTCCGGCTATGCTGCAGTTTTTACAGTGTAAGACCTTTGGCAGTCATGAAATTCCACAGGGATGGATGATCGCCGCAGCCGGGAATCCGCCGGAGTACAACAAATCAGTTCGCGAATTTGACGTGGTGACGATGGACCGAGTAAAGAAAATCGAGGTGGAGCCTGACTTTACGGTGTGGAAGGAATATGCGCTGGAGCAGAGGCTGCATCCGGCCGTTATTTCTTATCTGAATACGCGCACCGACAATTTTTACAAGATGGAAACAACGGTAGATGGCAGAAAATTTGCAACACCACGTGGCTGGGAAGATTTATCGCAGATGCTGAGCGTGTATGAAACGCTTGGCAAGGAGCTGGACCGCGAGGTTGCAGCCCAGTATATCCAGCATGAAAGGATTGCAAAAGATTTTGCGAATTATCTGGAACTGTTTCGGAAATATCAGATGGATTATCAATTGGATGCAGTGCTTGCGGGAACAATTGATCCGGTTCTGCAAAAGAAAGCGGCACATGCGTCATTTGATGAACGGCTCAGTGTTGTCAGCCTTCTGCTGGGACGGTGCAGGAAACGTTTCTGGGAACTGCTTTGCACAGAAGCGGAAGCAGAGCTCCTCTTTGAAGCGCTGAAGACTTTTAAAGAAGGAGCACTGGGGACCTACAGTGATTGTCCGATTGTTTATTTTAGAGAAATTACAGAGATATTCCAAACGGAAACGCAGCAGAAAAGACAGGCGGAGCTTCTTACCCGTGAGGACGAGCACAGACGCAGGAACGTTGCAGAAATGCTGGAAGCGTATTTGCTGAAGCTTCAAAAGGAAGATGTGGCAGATGGGGCGCAGGCGTTTGAACAGATAAAAAGCTGGTTCGATGCGCTACAGGATGCGTTGGAGCTTGAGCGTGACGCTGCAGGAAAGATGCTGGAATATGTGTTTGATTTTATGGAGGAAGTGTTCGGAGCAGGCCAGGAGCTTGTTATTTTTATCACAGAGCTGAACAAAGATCCGGCCAGTGTAAAATTTTTACAGGAATACGACTGTGAGCGGTACTACCGTTATAACAAAGAACTGCTGTTTGAGGAAAACAGGCAGAGCATTGAGGCAAGACTGCGTGCGCTGGAACGTGTGTGAAAATATTTATTGAAGAGCGGAGCGTGTCAATGAAAGGAATGTTCCAACACGGTCCACATGGAAAGAAACGTCATAAATGTCGTCATAAAATGGATACAGGCACTCAGAGGAAGGAGAAACACGATGGGACTCAGACGGGATTTGCTCTTATTTCCGGGCGGCAAGAAAAAAGCGCTGACCTTCAGCTATGATGATGCGGTAACGCAGGATGCACAGCTTGTCAGGCTGATGAACCGCTACGGAATGAAAGGAACTTTTAACATTAATACGGGACTTCTTGGAACAGAAAAGACGTATACAAGAGACGGAAAAACAGTTTCACAGAACAGGCTGGAGAGGGAAGCGATCCATGCAGTCTATACAGGCCATGAGCTGGCGGTGCACGGTCTGACCCATCTGGATCTGGCCCTGGCAGGAAATGCGGCGGCAGCATATGAGATCATGGCAGACCGTAAAAATCTCGAGGACCTGACGCACACTCCTGTGCGGGGTATGGCCTATCCGTTCGGCACCTGGAACGAAGCGCTTGTAAACCTGCTTCGCAGCTGCGGCACGGCCTATTCCCGAACGACAAAAAGTACCGGAGCATTTACAATCCCCGAGGAGTTTCTCACATGGAACCCCACTTGCCATCACGCAGATGAACAGCTTTTTGTCCTCGCAGAGCGTTTCTTCGAACCCGAACAGAAATACTCCGGCCCAAGACTTTTTTACGTCTGGGGTCATTCCTATGAATTTGATCTGCGGGAAGACTGGGAACGGATGGAGCTCTTTCTGGCGCAGATGTCCGGCAGGGAAGAAATCTGGTACGCATCAAACATCGAAATCTGCGATTATGTAAAAGCCTCCCGGCACCTGCAATACTCCGCCGACGGCAGATACATCCATAACCCGACAGCCCTTGATATCTGGCTGTCCGTCAACCAGGCTCCCCACATTTGCCCATCTGGACAAACAACCTGTCTCGATAGGCAAGAAACAGTGTAGCGATACAATCGGGCTAATAAAGGCCTAATCTATTTTGGTAAAACGTTTCACCGCCAATATATAATTTTAAAGTAACAGGAGAACTCAAATGAAGAAAAATGTTCGATGGATTTTTGCAGCAGTTGTATTTGTCGTCATTGGACTTATGCTGTTTTTTAATATTTCCGAAGTATTACGCAGAAAAGGAGGCGGTGCAGCAGACATGGTGCACTCCTTTTACGATACGCTGGATGTTCTCTGCATGGGAAGCAGCCACGGTTACTCTGCCTTTCAGCCGAATACACTCTGGAACGAGTTTGGGCTGACCTCATATGTTCTGTGCAGTCAGCGACAGACTGCGGCAACGACTTACTATCTTTTACAGGAAGCATTAAAATACCAGAAGCCAAAAGTACTGTTTCTGGAATCATACTATTTCTTTTCTGCAAAAAAATATACCGATGAGGCCGCGCTGCGCCTTGCGATTGATGGTATCCGGCTTGGCAGAGTAAAGCATGAGGCGATACAGGATTTGTTAAGTGGACATTCGAAGAAGGAATGGTTGTCTTATTATCTTCCGTTTTTAAAATATCATGGCAGATGGAATGATCTGAAAAATACAGATTTTCATTCTGACAACTATCTGAAGGGTTCCATCTTTGATTTTGAAGTCTATCCGATGGAGGAGCCGGAGCTGCCGGAAGATGGCAGGGAAATTCCGGACGTCGTGTATGAATACCTGGAAAAAGTCATAGCACTTTGTGAAGAAAATGAGATACAGCTTGTTTTGTTCACGGCGCCGTACGGGTATGAGGACGATTTGAAAGGATACCTGAAAAAGCAGCAGATCAATGAAACGCTGGAATCATACCTGGAACAGCAGGGCATTCCGTATCTCTATTTTCAGAAAACAAAGGAAGCCGGAATTGATTTTGCCACAGATTTTCGGGATTATGCGCATTTAAATACGAATGGCGCTATGAAAATAACAAGGAGCCTGGGAAAGTATATTACAGAACACTATGCTCTGCCAGATCACCGCGGGGACGAAGCATATCAGTCCTGGCAGGAAGACTATGAAGCGTTCCAGAGCAGGATTAATGCGATGTATGCAAAGAAAAATGAGCAGGAGTAAATGCGCTGAATCTGGAAGTGCAGAAATGTGCACTGAGATCAGTGTGGCTAAATAGATGGAGGATGTAGATTATGTTGTTTAATTCCCTGGAATTTCTTTTGTTTTTTCCGGCGGTCTGTCTGTGTTATTATGTGATACCGTACCGTGTGAGATATCTGTTCCTGCTTGCGTGCAGCTACTTTTTCTATATGTGCTGGAACCCGCAGTATGCGCTGCTCATGCTGACTTCTACGGTGATTACGTATGCGTCGGGGCTTTTGATTGATTCCGCGGATAAAGTGACCGATGAAAAACAGCGAATCCGCAGGAAAAAGCTGTACGTAGCGCTTTCCTTTGTGAGCAATCTGGCGATTCTGTTTTTCTTTAAGTATTTTGATTTTGCAGCAGATTCTGTGGTTCGCATTCTTTCTATGGCGGGGATTGAGGCGCGGGTTCCGGCTTTTGACGTGATTCTTCCGGTCGGAATTTCGTTTTATACGTTTCAGGCGCTCAGCTATACGGTAGATGTTTACCGCAAGGATATTTACGCGGAACGTAATTTCTTGAAATACGCGCTGTTTGTATCGTTTTTTCCGCAGCTTGTTGCAGGGCCGATTGAACGGTCAAAAAATCTGCTGATTCAGATCAATGAAAAGCATAAATTTGAATTCGAGCGTGTCCGCAGCGGTCTGTTGCTGATGCTGTACGGCTATTTCCAGAAAGTTGTCCTGGCCGAGTATCTTGCTGTTGTGGTTGACAGTGTGTACAATACGTATACAGAGCGGACAGGTTTTCAGCTTATGATTGCCACGATCTTCTTTGCATTTCAGATTTACTGTGACTTTGGCAGCTACTCCAACATTGCAATCGGTGCGGCAAAAGTGATGGGCTTCCGTCTGATGGAAAACTTTAATACACCGTATTTCGCTGTGTCGGTTGCCGATTTCTGGAGAAGGTGGCATATTTCTCTTTCCACGTGGTTCCGGGATTATCTGTATGTTCCACTCGGAGGAAACCGCAGGGGCAGGGTACGGAAATGGTTTAATCTGATGGTAGTGTTCCTTGCTAGTGGTCTGTGGCATGGGGCAAGCTGGCATTTCGTTGTCTGGGGCGCAATGAACGGCGCATACCAGATCGTCGGAGATTGGCTGCGTCCGCTACGGGAAAAAGTGATGAAGGTACTGAACGTGGACAAGACAGCGTTCAGCCACAGATTCTTGCAGATGCTGATCACATTCGGCCTTGTGGATGTCAGCTGGATTTTCTTCCGGGCTTCATTTCGGGAGGGCATTTCGATCCTGAAATCAATCCTCGGATTTGGCAGCATTCACTGGTTTACGTGGGGCGACAATCTGAAGGCCATGGGTTTGACGCCGGAAACAAGAAATCTGCTTGTTGTGTCACTGTTGATTCTGCTTGTGGCGGATATCTGCAAATATTGCAAAATCAGTATTATCGAGTGGCTGTGCGCACAGGGGATATGGCTGCGCTGGCTCATATATTATGTTGCAATTTTTGGGATTTTGATTTTCGGTGTGTATGGCCCGGGATTTGATGCAAGTCAGTTTATCTATTTTCAGTTTTGACGGGGATTGCTTATGAAAACACTGGTATTGGCAGAAAAGCCCTCGGTAGGGCGGGATATTGCGCGGGTGCTCGGGTGCCCGCAGAAAAATGACGGATATCTGGAAGGACGTACGTACGTCGTAACATGGGGACTTGGACATCTGATCGAGCTTCAGGACCCTGAGGGATATGATAAGAAATACAAAGAGTGGAAGCTTGAGGAGCTGCCGATTATGCCGGAAAAGCTTCAGACCGTGGTGATTGGAAAGACTTCGAAGCAGTATCGAAAGGTACAGACATTGCTTGGCCGCGGTGACGTGCGGGATGTGGTTATAGCGACGGATGCGGGCCGGGAGGGCGAGCTTGTGGCACGGTGGATTTTACAGAAAGCGGGCTGCCGCAAACCGTGCCGACGGCTGTGGATTTCTTCTGTGACGGATAAGGCGATCCGGGAAGGGTTTGCGAAGCTGAAGGACGCCAAAGAGTATGAAAATCTTTTCCGTGCAGCCGTGTCACGGGCAGAGGCAGACTGGCTGGTTGGTATTAATGCGACGAGAGCGCTGACATGTAAATACAATGCACAGCTGTCCTGCGGCCGGGTACAGACGCCGACGCTGGCGATGATTGCAAAACGGGAAGAAGAGATACGGAAGTTTCAACCGCAGATTTACTATACGCTGACCGCAGATTGCCAGAATATCCGTTTTCAGTGGAGGGACAGCGGTTCCGGAAGTTTCCGTACGTTTTCAAAGGAACGGGCAGAAGAGGTAAAGCGATCTTTGCAGAACGGCGTACTGACGATTACAAAAGCAGAAAAGAAAAAGAAAAAAACGTATGCACCGCTTCTATATGATCTGACGGAGCTGCAAAGAGACTGTAATAAACGGTTTGGATATTCCGCGAAGGAAACGCTGAATATCATGCAGAGGCTGTATGAGAACCACAAAGTTCTGACGTATCCGCGTACAGATTCGAGATATCTGACCTCAGACCTTGTGCCAACGCTCGCAGAGCGTGTTGCATCGTGCGGCGTTGGTCCATACAAAATACTTGCAGGGAAGCTGCGCGGCAAGAAATTTGCAGGAGCATTTCCGTTTGTGAACAATGAAAAGGTTTCAGATCATCATGCAATTATTCCGACCGAGGAAGTGCCGGAACTTTCGCATATGACGGTGGATGAACGGCGTGTATACGATCTGGTAGTGCGGCGGTTCCTGGCTGTTTTATATCCTCCGTTTGAATATGAGGAAACCGTGCTGACAGCGCAGTGTGCCGGGAAATCAGGCGCCGGGAGGCTTCCGGAAACAAAGAGTAAAAACAGTGCAAGAAACGATGGAGTGCCTGAGCTGGTAGCAAAAGGAAAGACAATTCTGGTGCCCGGATGGAAGGATGCATACGGGGAACTTGCAGGGGAAGAGGAAGACTCAGAGGAGGATTTACAGGAGCAGATACTTCCGGCTGTTTCACAGGGACAGAAGCTTTCAGTTCGTTCTGTTTTTTGCAGAGAGGGAAAAACGAAACCGCCTGAGCGATTCCGGGAGGCCACTCTTTTATCCGCGATGGAGAATCCTGTACGGTATATGGAAAGCAGTGACCGCAGCAGGGCAAGGACACTGACGCAGACCGGGGGGCTTGGAACGGTTGCGACCCGGGCTGATATTATTGACAAGCTGTTCGGCAGCTTTTTGATGGAAAAACGCGGACAGGAGATTTATCTGACAGCGAAAGGCCGGCAGCTTTTGGAGCTGGTTCCGGAAGAGCTGAAGAAGCCGGAGCTGACGGCAGACTGGGAAATGAAGCTGGCGCGCATTGCCTCTGGAGAGATTCGGCGGGATCGGTTTATGGAAGAGATCCGAGGATATACGAGGGAACTTTTGCAGGAAATTAAGACGCAGGAAGGCACATACCGTCATGAAAATATGACAAATAAAAAATGCCCCGACTGCGGGAAACGTTTGCTGGCTGTGAATGGGAAAAACGCAAAGCTTCTCGTCTGTCAGGACAGAAACTGCGGTTACCGGGAAACAATTTCCAGGATTTCAAACGCCCGCTGCCCGGTTTGTCATAAGAAAATGGAGATGTCCGGAAGCGGTGAGCACGCGACCTTCTTCTGTGCCTGCGGTTATCGGGAACGCCTGGAGAAGTTTAAGGAGCGCAGGCAAAAGGAAGGGGCAGGCGTGACCAAGCGGGATGTGGCAGCTTATATGAAAAAGCAGCAAAAAGAGGCGGAGCAGCCAGTCAATCATGCTTTTGCGGCGGCTCTTGCGGGAATCAAACTGGATCAAAAG
Organism: bacterium 1XD42-54; assembly: GCA_003612585.1. Classification (GTDB taxonomy): domain Bacteria; phylum Bacillota; class Clostridia; order Lachnospirales; family Lachnospiraceae; genus Choladousia. The sequence goes on along the minus strand of RAZH01000013.1, from coordinate 22,480 downwards.
AAATAAATGCATGAATAGAGAATGAAATAAGAAGAGGAAATAGAAAAATTGTGAAAAAATAGAAAGAAAAAGGAGGGTATTATGAAGTACGTAACATTAGGAAAAACAGGCTTAAAGATCTCAAAAGTCGGTTTGGGCGGAATCCCAATCCAGAAAAGCAATGCGCAGGAGGTAAAAGCGCTGTTGCAGGCTCTGATAGAACAGGGCGTGAATTACATTGACAGTGCCAGAGGCTATACGGTCAGCGAGGAGCTGCTTGGAGAGGCTCTGGAGGGGATGCGCGATCGGTTTGTTCTTGCGACAAAAAGTATGGCGAGAACAAAAGAGGCAATGGAAAAGGACATTCAGATCAGTTTGCAGAATTTCCGCACGGATTGTATTGACCTGTATCAGGTACACAATCCGAGCGAGGCAGATCTGGAGACTGTGCTGGCGCCCGGCGGCGCTCTGGAAGCCCTTCAGGAAGCAAAGGCAGCAGGAAAGATCGGGCATCTTGGCATTACAGCACATTCTCTTGCAGTATTTGAGCGGGCTTTGGAGCTGGACTGGGTGGAGACAATTATGTTTCCTTATAATATTGTGGAATCGCAGGGCGAAGCGCTTATGGCAAAATGTACAGAGAGAAACATCGGTTTTATTGATATGAAGCCGCTTGCGGGAGGCGCGATTGAGGATGCAACTTTGGCGCTGCGTTACATCTGCGCGAATCCGGATGTGACGGTTGTGATTCCGGGTATGTACAGTGTGAAAGAAGCGGAAGAGAATCTGGCGGCAGTGCTCAACGAGAGTCCGTTAACAGAGGAAGAAAAGCAGAAAATCGAAGCGATACGCGGACAGCTTGGAACGAATTTTTGCAGACGCTGCAATTATTGCCAGCCGTGTACAAAGGGAATCAGTATTGCAAACGTTTTTCTGTTCGCAGGTTACTTACAGCGATATGATCTGGGCGAATGGGGCTACAGCCGTTATCAGACACTTCCGGTAAAGGCAGATGCATGTGTGGACTGCGGTCTATGTGAGACGCGCTGTCCATATCATCTGCCGATCCGGGAGATGCTGAAAAAGTGTGCAGCGGATATGAAAACATTTGAAGAAACCCGCGCGGCAAAGCAGTAGTTGTATCATTGATATGCAGGGAAATTTTTCGTTATTTTTTGACAGGCGGCCCTGTTTTTGGTTAGTTTAATTTTACGTTCAGATAGTTTCTGCCTGACAGCGTTTTGTTGGTACACAGCAGTACGAGCAGAAGAATGCAGCCTGCCAGAAATCCAATCCAGTTAAACGTGGCAGTCAGAATCAGAAGGATAATTCGCATGAATTTGACTGCATAGCCAAGTTCGAAGTTGGGCTGTGTGTAGTTGGCAATTGCAACGAATGCCATATACAGCATGACCTCTGAATTGAACCAGCCGGATTTTACAGAAAATTCTCCGAGCACAAGTCCGGCAAATACACTTAAAGGTGTACTCAGCATACTCGGCGTATTTAAGGATGCGAGCCGCAGACCGTCAATCGCGAGTTCCAGGATCAGAAGCTGATAAACCAGTGGGATATTTACGATGTCTTTGACTGCTACAAATTCAAAAGCAGGCGGAATCCACTCCGGGTTCAGCATCAGAAGTAAAAATACCGGCGTCAAAAAGACAGTCAGTAAAAGGATCATGATCCTTGTCATCTTCAGATACAGGGCAGTCCAGGCCGGAAAATAGTAATCGTTTGCCTCTTCAATCATATCAAGGATTGAGGTTGGCAGAATCATGGCGGCGGGAGAGTTGTCAACCAGGATGGCAACTTTTCCTTCCATGATACAGGCTGCCGCGGTATCCGGACGTTCTGAAAACTTGAATTTGGGAAACGGATTGTACCAGCGTGAGCCGATCAGAGCCTGTGCGAGGCTTTGCTGATTCATACACAGATCAGGTACGTCAATGGCCTCAATCTTTTGACGCACGTTGTTCAGCAGATCATGGTTTACAAGATTTTTCATATAACAGAGCACGACGTCAGAACGGGACGAAGTGCCTACTTCCAGCATTTCCATGACCAGGTTGGGGTCGCGGATGCGTCGGCGGATGAGCGCGGTATCAAAGACGACTGTTTCGACAAAACCATCCTTGGAGCCGCGCAGGGATTTGTCTTTTTCTGGTTCTTCGACGCTGCGGACCGGGTAAGTCCGGCAGTCAATTGTGATGCCTGCCGCGTAGCCGTCAATAAAAAGTACGAGGATGCCGGAGAGCACCGCGCGTGTCAGTTGATCGAAATCATTGTAAATATCTACTTCTGTATAGGGGATGAGCTGCTTGGAAAAGGCAGTGGCATCTTCCGGCATGTCTTCTTCTTTTATCTTTAGCAGTGAGTCCATGATTTTTTGCATGGAGTCATCTTTTAACATTCCGTCCAGAAAATAGAGCGAAGTATCGCGTCCACCAATTTGTATATCGCGCTGAATCAGGTCAAAGCTTTCCTGAATTGGAAGCAGGCGGCTCATTGTGTCGCGGTTTTCACGTATTTCTGTGTAAGCAATTAATTTTTCCGGCATGGGTTTGCCCTCCGTTTTCAGTACAGGGAGCTTTTGTACAGATCGAAAATCTGCCTCCTGTAAGTTCATTCGGGAAAAGTATACCCGAAACTGGTAAATTTTATACAGAGACAGAAAAAACCGCCGCAACACAGTCCCGGAAAATTCCGGAAAAGTGTGCGGCGGCTTGATGCAGCAAAGGGAGGAGATGCTGCGTGTTTTATTTAAGATTCTCCGTTTGCAACAACAGGGGTTGGGCGTCTTGTATCGAAGACTTGTGAAGCCGCAAACATGTTGTCAAGAACCGTGGTTCCGCCCTGGCTGGATTTGTACAGCAGATAGCCGTCGAGGTTAATACGTCCCTGACGGACATAGTTACTGCGGATTTGTACCCAGTAAGGCTGCGAGCTGTCTACGTTGCAGAAGTAATTGTAGCCGGCACTTTTGAAATACTGATACTTTTCATTTTCGGGGCTGTAATCCTGCCAGTCACCGATGTCATTTCCGTGGGCAAAAATGATCGTATCTACCGGGCCTACAATGTTGCGAACGTTGTTTACCCATTTTTCATTGTCAGTTTGCAGCTGTTCGACGGTTTTATTTGTTACACTTAAATGGCCCCAGGTATGGCTGGCAAATTCCCATCCGCTCTCCTTGATGGCCTCGGCAATTTTTGTAGCTTCAGCAATTTCGACAGAACGGTCAAAGTCCGGGTGCTCGGAAAGCCATTTGCTCTGGTCTTCCAGCAGATTGTCCCGGGTTTCGTAATCAGAATCTGTACGATAACCGAAGACACCGTTGTAGCCGGTGAGTGCGATCATACCGCGCGCTCCTTTGTATGCGCCGTCCGGATGTTCTTTTAAAAATGTGTTGAGGCGTGGTACCACATCAAAATCACCAATCTGTTCCGTGCCGTCTGCTGTGACATAATGACATTTTACTTCACCGTTCTCATCCAGAACAAGCTTGTCCGGGAATCCGGCCAGCTCATACGAATGATAGTAACTCAGGTCATCTACAGAAAGGACAATCGGCTTTTTGCCAGGAGGCAGCATCAGGCTTGTATTGGGACTGAAGGTGACATTCCCATTTGCGTCAGTGGATTCTACAACCAGATCGCGCAGACGCACAAACACGTAGCCGTTGTCATACATGGTCTGTGTGATTTTGTCAAATTCTTCGATTGTAGTCATCCAGGCATTCATACCGTCAACCGTTCCCTGACCGAGGACGGAGACATTAAATGCGCGACCCGGGTCATTTACAAGGGAATGATAGAAAATGTGGGGAACTGTATTAACGTCCACAGCCACGCAGGATGCTTTTTGCGTCTCGAAATCGCTGATGGCGGCCGTGATTTCAGTGTTTGACTCGTAATTCGGAACCGCCTTTAAAAGTTCGATTGCTCCATCATAATCATATCCCATGGCAAGAAGCTTTGCCTGTTCTAAAGTAGAGCTGTCTGAAGAAGACGGCGCTGGCGAAACGGATGCTTCCGTAACCGGCTCGACGGGCGCTGAGGTCTCAGTCTGGACAGGAGGCTCTGTTTGCTGTTGCATGGATGCCTGCTGTCCGGAGGTTCCTGTGGAGGAAGCTGCGTTCTTTGGCGAAGTGCTGCTTTTGAAAAGCGTCTGTGAACTGATAAAGACAGCGACGCCGACAACCAGTACCAGAGTACAAAGAACCACAATCCGCTGAATCATAACCTGCTGCTTTCGTTTTTGCCGCCGTAGACGGCGGCGTTCTTCAAAGTCGTCGTCATAATCGGTTGCCTGCTTCTTCTGATCGAGATCATCAAAATTTTCACTCATTTGTATATACTCCTCTCTAAACCGGTCCTGTTTTGCAAAAGGCAGATTTCTGCTGCCTGTTGTCACACAAATACCGGATTATATTTGATAAAATCAGTTTAGCACAGATCAGAAGAAGTGGCAAACAGTTTTGCAGATACGATGTGTTGACAGGCGTTTTCAGATTAAGTAAAATAAGCGCAGAAAGAACGGAGGATAGCGGTATGATGGTAGACGGGAAAGAAACGGTACAGCAGGTATTTGAGGCCATTGAGCATGCAGAGATGTTTCTGATCGGAGTCGGAACAGAATGTATGCCTGTCCGGGAGCAGACAACGGTATTGAGAGAACCGTTTTTAGCGGACTGTGAGAAAAGCAGGTTTTATGAGGAACTTCCTGAGGAACATGAGGTGCTGCGCGCCTATCGCAGACTGAGCGAACTGATCGGGGCAAAGCCATATTTTGTGGTCACGTTGAATACGGATGATTTGATTTACCGGGCGGGATTTGAAGCAGATCTGGTTGTTGCGCCGTGTGGAAGCATGCGCAAATTACAGTGCACGGAGCACATTGTGGAAGCGGCCAAAATCCGGGATGAAATTCTGACACAGATGCAAGGGGGAGCGAAAGAATGTGAGGATGGCTGGCAGGCTTTGGCGGTGTGTCCGCAGTGTGGGCGAAGACTTGGTTTTCACACAATTAAAAATCCGGATTATTTGGAAGAGGGATATCTGCCACAGTGGAATAAATATATGAAATGGCTTTCCTGCACCTTAAATCGCAGACTTTGCATTTTGGAGCTGGGCGTTGATTTTGAATATCCGCAGGTGATTCGCTTTCCCTTTGAAAAGACAGCATATTTTAATCAAAAATCAAAATTTATTAGAATTAATAAAAAATTTCCACAATTAGCAGAGAAATTGTCGGTGCAAGGTATTAATATTCGGGAAAATCCGATTGATTTCTTGAATAGAAACTAAAAAATATAAAAATAGTCAATAATTATTGATATTTGAGTAGTACTTCTATATAATAGGTATATCTTTATAACGGAAGAGACATCAGCGTCTCAGAAAATGGAGGTGTATCTATGGAAACGAGAGCGACAAAGATTCACTCGGCTGTTAACAAGAATGCGATTATCCGCGTTATACCCGGCCATTTTGTAACCAATCATTCTCATATCAATTATTATGTGGATATGACGATCCTGAAATCGAGAAAGAGCGAGGCTGCTGCCGCGGCTTCCGTATTAGCTAGAAAATATTCAAACAGTGTCTTTATTGATACGATCATCTGTCTGGACGGCTGCGAGGTGATCGGGGCGTATCTGGCGGATGCTCTGACAGCATCGGGGATTATGTCCCTGAACCAGCATCAGACGATGTACATTGTCACCCCGGAGATAAACCCCGGAGGACAGCTGATATTCCGCGACAATATGCAGATGATGATACAGGGAAAGCACTGCTTGCTGCTGCTGGCTTCCGCGACAACGGGGCGCACCATAGCCCGTGCAGTTGAGTGTGTACAGTATTACGGCGGAATTGTTGAAGGAGTATCCGCGATTTTCAGCGCGAATGATCATGTACAGGGGATTGAGATCAATTACATATTTGGAGGGCAGGACATTCCGGGATATGAGACGTATGAGGCTTCGAGGTGTCCGATGTGTGAGAAAAAACAGAAAATTGATGCAATTATAAACAGCTTTGGATATTCGAAACTGTAGGCGGGCGGCTGTGTTAAGATACTAGGAGAAAAAGTTCCAATAAGCAGATTTTTGTAATGTAATCAGAACATTTTGTATACGGCTTGTATCGAAGAACATAATATGTTAAATTAAAAAGGAATGCTGTTGTTTTTTAACAGGATTCCTTTTTCGTATCACAGGAAATATTTTGTTCTGCTGACGCGTGAACGATTTACCTGTGATCGTTTGAAATTGCGGGATGATACAGGCATTTTGAGGAGAAAAGAATGATTGCAATTATTGATTATGACGCAGGCAATTTGAAAAGTGTGGAGAAAGCGCTATTTTATCTGGGTGAAAAACCTGTGATTACAAGGAAGCGGGAGGAAATACTGGCAGCGGATAAGGTGATACTGCCTGGTGTCGGGGCTTTTGGCGATGCGATGGAAAAGCTGCATCAGTATGGGCTGCCAGAGGTGATCAGCGAAACGGTACAAAAAGGAACACCGTTTCTTGGCATCTGTCTTGGTCTTCAGCTTCTGTTTGAATCGAGTGAGGAATCGCCCGGGGTAAAAGGTCTGGGGCTTTGTAAAGGGAAAATTGTGAGGATTCCGGATACTGGTAAGCAGAAGGTTCCGCATATGGGATGGAATTCTTTGCAGTATCCGTCTGCTGGCAGCAGGGGGCGTTTGTTTGCCGGGCTTCCGGAGGAATCGTACGTATATTTTGTGCATTCCTATTATTTGAAAGCGGAAGATCCGGAAATTGTAAAAGCATCCACGGAATATGTTGTGCATATTCATGCATCGGTGGAGCAGGGCAATCTGTTTGGCTGTCAGTTTCATCCGGAAAAAAGCAGTGAGACGGGGCTTGCAATTTTAAAAAATTTTGTGGAGCTGTGAAGCGATAGGAACCCGGCAAACACAGGAAAATAATATGAATGGGTTATTCTTGAGAGGAGAGCTGAATGTTTACAAAACGAATCATTCCATGTCTTGACGTACATAACGGGCGTGTCGTGAAGGGCGTCAACTTTGTGAATTTAAAGGATGCGGGCGATCCGGTGGAAATTGCGGCAGCCTATGATAAAGCCGGTGCTGATGAGCTGGTATTTCTGGATATCACAGCTTCTTCGGATGCAAGAAATACAGTGGTTGATATGGTCCGCGAGGTAGCCAAAAAAGTATTTATTCCATTTACGGTAGGCGGCGGAATACGGACAGTAGAAGATTTCCGGCAATTGCTGCGTGAGGGTGCGGATAAGATTTCGGTGAATACGGCAGCCATTATGAATCCGCAGCTGATACGGGAGGCAGCAGAAAAATTTGGCCGTCAGTGTGTGGTTGTGGCGATTGATGCAAAGCGGCGTCCGGATGGTTCCGGGTGGAATGTATACAAAAACGGCGGCCGCGTGGATATGGGAATTGATGCAGTTGAATGGGCGGTGCAGGCAGACCGGATGGGAGCCGGCGAAATTCTTCTTACGAGTATGGACTGTGATGGCATGAAAACAGGATATGATCTGGAACTGACCCGTACGATCGCGGAGCATGTTTCCGTACCGGTTATTGCGTCAGGCGGCGCAGGCACGAAAGAACACTTTTATGATGCGCTGGCAGAGGGACAGGCAGACGCGGCGCTTGCAGCTTCTTTGTTTCATTATAAAGAACTGGAAATTTGTGAGGTGAAACAATATTTGCGGGGGCGCGGGGTTCCGGTACGCCTGCTTTGAAAAACATATTCATTCAGGAGAAAAAATTACGAAAGAGAAGGAGGAATTTCACATGCCGCCGATTTCAAATGACTGGCTGGTACCGCTGAAAGCGGAATTCGGAAAACCATATTATGCAAAGTTGTATAAAACTATCAATGAGGAGTATCGGACAAGGGTGATCTATCCGCCTGCGGATGATATTTTTAACGCATTTGCTTTTACGCCTCTTGGCGAGGTAAAGGTAGTAATTCTTGGACAGGACCCGTATCATGGAGACGGTCAGGCGCATGGGCTTTGTTTTTCTGTAAAGCCGGATGTGGAGATTCCGCCTTCTCTTGTGAACATTTATCAGGAGCTGCATGAAGACTGCGGCTGTACAATTCCGAACAACGGATATCTGACAAAATGGGCCAAACAGGGCGTTCTGATGCTGAATACGGTGCTGACGGTGCGCGCGCATCAGGCAAATTCACATCATGGAATTGGATGGGAAGAATTTACGGATGCAGCAATCCGGATTTTGAATGAACAGGACCGGCCGATTGTGTTTATTCTCTGGGGACGTCCGGCACAGATGAAAAAGGCAATGCTGAACAATCCAAAGCATTTTATTCTGGAAGCGCCGCATCCAAGCCCTCTGTCTGCTTACCGTGGATTTTTCGGGAGCAGGCCATTTTCAAGGACAAACAAATTTCTGGAACAGAACGGGCTTACGCCGATTGACTGGCAGATTGAAAATGTATAAATAATAAAGAAAATCAGAGCAAAGGGAGAACGCGGGAATGAAACAATACATGGCTTATATTATGGAAATGACACAGAAACTGCTTGCTATTCCCAGCCCAACCGGCTATACGTACCGGGCGGCAGATTTTGTGAAGAAGGAGCTGGAAGCGTTGGGGTATCAGCCGGCACTGACCAGAAAAGGCGCTGTGCTGGTACAGCTTTGCGGCGGGGAAGACAGCATACTACTGGCGGCACATATGGATACACTGGGAGCGATGGTGTCTGAGATCCGGGAGAATGGACGGTTGAAGCTCACCAAAATCGGCGGGTTAAATTCTAATAATGCAGAGGCCGAAAATTGTAAGGTTTATACAAGAGACGGCAGAAGCTATGATGCGACATTTCAGCTTGCGAATGCTTCTGTGCACGTAAATGGCAGCTATGACGATACGAAGCGCAGTTATGACACCATGGAAGCTGTATTGGATGAGCTTGTAAAGACGAAAGAAGATACAGAGAAGCTTGGAATTATGGTAGGCGATTTTGTGTGCTTTGACCCGCGTACGGTGATAACGGAAAGCGGCTTCATCAAAAGTCGTTTTCTGGATGATAAGTTTAGCACAGCGATTCTGCTTGGATATGCAAAGTATCTGAAAGAGGAAAAGATTACGCCGAAACGTGCGGTTTATGTGATGATTACTTCATATGAAGAGGTTGGTCATGGGGGATGCGCTGGCATTCCGGCAGAGGTATCGGAAATCCTTTCCGTTGATATGGGCTGTGTGGGTGATGGTCTTGGCTGTGATGAGACGATGGTATCAATCTGTGCCAAGGACAGTGTCGGACCGTATGACTATCAGGTAGTCTCAAATTTGGTTCGGGCGGCAAAGGAAGCAAAGGTCGATTTTGCTGTAGATGTGTATCCGTACTATGGTTCTGATGCGGATGCAGCGCTTAAGGCTGGCTTTGACGTGCGGCATGGTCTGATTGGGCCCGGCGTGTATGCTTCGCATGGTTATGAACGTTCGCACCGAAAAGGGGCGGAGAATACGCTTCGGCTTTTGTGTGAGTACCTGAGATAGCAGGAATGCGAAAGTGGTGTCTGGAGGGATGTGTGCAATGAGTGTTGAGATTCAGAACGGAGAAGCAGACTGCAGGAGTTTGTGGCAGGAACAGGTTTCCAGATCGCGGATGCTGTTCGGGCAGGAGAATGTGGAAAAGCTGAGACAAGCACGTGTGGCGGTGTTTGGCGTCGGCGGCGTCGGCGGTTATGTGGTGGAGGCTCTGGCGAGAAGTGGTGTCGGAAAACTGGATCTGATTGACAGTGACGTGGTGGCGCTTTCTAATCTTAATCGACAGATTATTGCGCTGCACAGTACGGTTGGGCGGTACAAGGTCGATGTGGCACGGGAACGGATTCTGGATGTGAATCCTTTGGCGGAAGTCCGCTGCTTTCGGACTTTTTTTCTTCCGGAGACGGCGCGGCAGTTTACTTTTGAGGAGTATGATTATGTAGTTGACGCGATTGATACAGTAACCGGAAAGCTGGAACTTATTGTACGATGTGAGGAAGCAGGGGTTCCTGTGATCAGCGCAATGGGCGCAGGTAATAAGATGAATCCGTTGGCGTTTGAGGTGGCGGATATTTATGAGACATCGGTCTGTCCACTTGCGAAAGTTATGCGCAGAGAATTGAAAAAACGGGGAATTTCGCATTTGAAGGTTGTATATTCCCGTGAAAAGGCACGTATACCTATGGTAGAGGGCGCAAATGCTGTAAGTGGAGCAGAAAATTCTGCGTGTGAGGCAGCACAGACGGATAGGACAGATAAGAAGGGCCGCCGGCAAACACCGGGGAGCAATGCGTTTGTGCCGGCAGTGGCAGGACTGATTCTTGCCGGAGAGGTTGTAAAGGATTTGTGCGATGAAAAGTATACGGCAAGGACCGAATAGCAATGGAGACAGCAAAGTGTATTTGAGACACGGACATTTGAAAAAATGAGACGAACAATCGCTTGACAATTTAAAAGAACCGAAGTATGATGTTTGAGATATGCCAAAGATAGTCGGTAGGAAGCTATTTTTGGTGAAAAATATAAGCAAAAGAATAGCAGGAGGAAAAAACGATGTATTCACTTGATGAGGTTCGGTGCGTGGACTGTGAAATAGCTGACGCGATCGTTGCAGAACAGGAGCGTCAGAATAGTCATATTGAACTGATTGCATCTGAAAACTGGGTATCCAAGGCTGTGATGGCTGCAATGGGAAGCCCGCTGACTAATAAATACGCAGAGGGGTACCCGGGGAAGCGCTATTACGGCGGTTGTGAGTGTGTGGATGTTGTGGAAGACCTGGCCAGAAACCGGGCTATGGAACTGTTTCATTGCACCTATGCAAATGTACAGCCACATTCCGGTGCACAGGCAAATATGGCAGTATTTTTTGCCCTGTTGAAGCCGGGCGATACAGTGATGGGAATGAACCTTGCACATGGCGGACATCTGACACACGGAAGCCCGGCAAATCTTTCCGGTGCATATTTTAATATTGTTCCGTACGGTGTAAATGATGATGGATACATTGATTACGATAAAGTACATGAAATTGCTCTGGAATGCCGCCCGAAACTGATCGTGGCAGGAGCAAGCGCGTATGCCCGCACGATTGATTTTAAGCGTTTCCGTGAAATTGCAGATGAGGTTGGCGCTTATCTGATGGTCGATATGGCGCATATTGCCGGTCTTGTAGCAGCAGGTGTGCATCCGAGCCCGATTCCGTATGCACATGTGACGACAACGACAACACATAAGACATTGCGCGGACCGAGAGGCGGTCTGATTCTTTCCAGTGCCGAGTTTGCAAAGGAAGCGAATTTTAACAAGGCGATTTTCCCGGGTATTCAGGGCGGTCCTCTGATGCATGTCATCGCAGCAAAGGCTATTTGCTTTAAAGAAGCGCTCCAGCCGGAATATAAAAAATATCAGGAGATGGTTGCAAAGAATGCAAAAGCTCTTTGCAGCGGCTTGATGAATAGAGGCATCCGCATCGTATCAGGCGGTACCGACAATCACCTGATGCTGGTTGATCTTACCAGTGTGGGCAAAACCGGAAAGGAAACGGAACATCTCCTTGACAGTGTGAATATCACGTGTAATAAAAATACGATTCCAAACGATCCGCAGTCGGCATTCGTGACAAGCGGTGTACGCCTTGGTACACCTGCGGTTACAACAAGAGGCCTTGTGGAAGCAGATATGGACACAATCGCTGAGGCGATTGCAATTATGTTAAAGGATGAGGCTGATTGTGAGACGCGTGCACGTGCACTTGTGAAGTCTCTGACAGATAAATATCCGTTGCTGTAAATAACGTTGAAGCAGCGCTTTCGTATTGTACTGTTTTGCGGTAAATAAAAAAGAATTTTTGAAAGCAGGAGCCGTTGTAAAATATTTTGCAACGGCTTCTGTCCATTTAATAGAGATCAGGAATTTGCGCATGGATGGTTTGACGAAAGTACGGTTTTTATAGGCATTCGCAGGGAATGATTTGTAATAATTTTCATATATTTGTGACGAATCGGAGTTTTATGCGTCATATAGACAGAAAAATCAAGATGAAAGAACTTGTACTGAGAGGAATTCAAAGGAGGTTTACAGGGGGAGAGAATTTGTGAAAATTCCGTGTCTTTAAGAACTATTAAGAAAAAATGTCTTTTATTTCAAGATAATTGTGGTATAGTGGTGAAGTAAATTATTTTGTTCGAAGGGGAGTATTTTGATGAAGAAATTCGTAGTTACCGTATTGATCCTCGGCATATTAGGAGCGGGTGGATACGGTGTTTATCATTATTTTTTTGAGAATAAAGGGGAAGCGGAGCGTGTTTCTTCGGACGCAGAGAACGCTGTATATGTAGATCTGGTATCAAATATAACCGGTTTTGGGAGCGGAAACGGACTGATTGACCGTTATGGCGGAAAAGTAGAGCCGCAGGCTACGCTGGAGGTAAAGCTTGAAAGCGACCGGAAGGTAGAGGAGTGCTTTGTCAAAGAAGGGGATGAGGTACAGGAGGGGCAGAGGCTGTTTGTCTATGAGACGCAGGAGGATGAAGACAAAATTGCGCAGGCAGAGATAGACATTGAGAAAGCGGAAGGCGATATTGAGATTGCCCAGAAGGCGATCAAGCAGTATGAAAAGGATAAAGCCAACGCAACAAATTCCGACGATCAGCTTATGGCTACCACTAATATCCTCTCTACCCAGAATGAGATCAAATCAAAAGAATATGAGATAAAGACAAAAAAACTTGAGATGGAGAAGCTGCGTGAGTCGATTGCAGGTGCGACGGTGACGGCAGACATGGGCGGTATTGTCCAGAAAATATCAGATTCTTCCGGGCAGGACAATTATGGCTACGGTTATGGTTCGGGCGGAGACAGTGCATACATAACTATTCTTGCTGCGGGAGATTACCGTATTAAGGGCAGGATCAATGAACAGAATATGAATCAGATTGATGTAGGGATGCCGATCATCGTACATTCGCGTGTGGATGATTCTTTGACCTGGAACGGAACAATTTCGGAGATCAAGACTGACAACACGGATGAGGACGAAAACAACAACAATTTTTATTACAGTGGTATGAACTCTGAATCTAGTTCTTCGAGCTATGCGTTTTATGTGGAACTGGAGCATTCAGAGGGCCTGATTCTCGGACAGCATGTTTATCTGGAACCAGATCTTGGTCAGGAAGAAGAAAAAACAGGCCTTTGGCTGGAAGATTACTATGTCATACAAGAAAATGACAAGGCCTATGTGTGGATGGCAAATACTGCAAATGTGATCGAAAAACATGAGATTACACTTGGTGAATACGATGAAGAGCTGATGAAATACGAAGTGACAGATGGTCTTGACGCAGAGGATTACATCGCATATCCGATGGATACGATACAAGAGGGTGACCCGGTGATCTATAACGATTATATGAGTATGGGCCTGGGCGGTATGAACATGGATATGGGAGATATGGGTCTGGACGGCATGGACATGGATATGGGAGATATGAGTCTGGACGGCATGGATATGGGAGAAATGGACATGGATGGCGAAATGCTTTCTGATCCGGGAGCAGATGTCTTTGATTTGGATGCGGACAGTGATTCAGGGGAAGAAATGCTGGATGCCTATGATGCAGATAGCGATAATGATGAAGATGTGTTGGATCTTGATGAAGAGGCAGATGATGATTCAAGTGAAGATGCAGAGCAGGAAAATTAAGGCGGGGAGGTTTTTTTGTGATCCTGAAATTAGATCATATATATAAAGATTATATTCAGGGAAAAATGACGGTCCCTGTGCTTAAAGATGTCAGCTTGCACGTGGAGCAGGGGGAATATGTTGCCATCATGGGGCCTTCCGGTTCGGGTAAATCGACACTGATGAATATTGTCGGCTGTCTTGACCGTCCGACTTCCGGTGAATATGAGCTGGCAGGGAAGAATATTCTCAAATTGAACGATAAGTTGCTGGCGGATGTCAGACTCAACAGTATCGGTTTTGTGTTTCAGAACTTTCAGCTTCTACCGCGCATGTCGGCGCTGGATAATGTGGCGCTTCCGCTGATTTACGCGGGAGTCCGCAAAAAGGTGCGCCGGGAGAAAGCAAGAGAGGCACTGATTCGTGTCGGACTGGAGGAGCGTGTGAGCTTTACACCGTCACAGCTGTCCGGAGGACAGAAGCAAAGAGTGGCAATCGCACGGGCAATGGTAAACCGGCCGGATATTCTGCTTGCAGATGAGCCGACCGGAGCTTTGGATTCGAAGTCCAGCAAGCAGGTCATGGAGCTGTTTCAGAAGTTGAACGATGAAGGGGTAACAGTGATTATGATTACACATGACAGCGGCATTGCAGGACATGCGAAGCGTGTGGTTACGATATTCGACGGCGAGCTCTCAGAACAGAAAGGGGAGGTGGCTCAATGAAGATTAGAACGGCGATAATTAGCGTTGTGGTTTCAGCAGCGCTGGTAGCTGGTGCCGGATACGGAGCGTATCATGCAATGCAGGGAAATAAGACACCAGTGGAAGTGGTGCCTGTTTCAAATGTAAATACGGGATATTGGGGAGGTTCAGAATCTTTCTTTGGTAGTGTGACTTCCCAGGTGGCGCAGACGGTACAGCTGAATGAAGATTACAGTATTGCTGAAATTTTTGTAAAAGAAGGAGATGAGGTTACCGAGGGGACACCTCTTTTTTCTTATGATATGACGTTGCAGGAACTGGAGTATGAGATGGAGGAACTGACGCTCCAGACGCAGGGACTAACTTTGACAAAGCTTGAAAAGGACTTGGAAAAGCTGAAAGGAACCAGAGCAACGGCATCTTTGGAAAGCCAGAGACCGGTCATGACCGCATCTTCGGGTGAGGAGGAAGTGCTTGAGGAGACATCTGGAGACGTTACAACGCCGGAACAAAACGCTTTATCAGACAGTCTGGGGGGAGCCGAAAACCAGGTGATACCGGAAGATGATGCGCAGGGGATTGTGGATAGTGTAGAGCAAGACGTTCCAGGTACGCAGGGAGAACAGACAGAAGGTCCCGGGGCTTTGCCTGGCGGTACGACAGGCGGTCAAGGCAGCTCCGGTGGATTGAAAATTGAGGGTATGGAAGTGGTTGGATCTTCTGGAGAGAATGCGGAAGACCTGACTCTCGTAGACAGTGTGCTCAGTTATGAACGCCTTGTACTGGCGATTGATGCGCTGTTCCGGGCGTACGGAGACGAGCTTCGGGCAGAGGAGGTCGGAAGTGCGGTAGAAGAGGCAGTTGTTTACTACCGAAAGCATCTTGCGGAGGAGAAGATTACGCAGGAGCAGGATGCAGAAGGCAGGGATGTTGAGATTCGGACTTATGTTCTGAAGGAGCAGATCGGAAAGGTGCTGGGGGAAGAAGATTATCAGAAGCTACTGACGATCAGCAAAAAGTTGGATGAATATCAGATCAGATATGTAGATATGCTGATTTTTGAGACTTCAAGAATTGATCCCGCCGATACAGCCGGATTTTTGGAATCCATGAGTCAGATTCAGAAATCGTATGATCTTCTGACAACTGCTCAGCAAAAGGCAGTTCAGAATGTGGCAGTATGGCAGGAACTGAAAGAAAGAGAAGCAAATCTGCCGCAGGATGAGGCACAGTCTGGGGAAAATGCAGGACAGGAAGTACAAACCGAAGATGGTACTGAGTCTGAAACAGAACAGACAGATGCGGAACAAATAGATACAGAGCAAAAAGATACGGAGCAGACAAGTACAGAGCAGATCAGTACAGAACAGGGGACGGAAAACCAGGACGGAATTACTGACATACTGGAGACAGAAGCTCTGGACGAGACCGAAACACTTGTTACGGAAGCTCTCGAGGGAAATACATACGGGGCAGAGGTTCCGGAAGAAAAGGACAGCTATACGCTTACCATTTATGATCCGGCAAAAGGGCCGGAGCCTGAGGTTCTCGAATATGAAGAAGGAAGTCTGGTGGTTTCTCTCAAAGCAAAAGAGGATGATCCGACACGAACCTTTGTGAGATGGGAAGTAACAGATCCCGGTATGAATGAATTGCAGGGCTGGGAGCAGCCGGATTGGACAACGCCGGGGCCGACTTTTGCTATGCCGTCTGTAAATCTCACTGTCACAGCGATTTATATTGACAATATTGATCAGATTGATGTAAAAATCAATACGTTTCTGGCAATGTCGGACTATGTATTGCAGGAGGGGGCGGCTGAGGCCCTGGCGGCTCAGGGTAAGGACTATGCGACAGAGCTGGGTACTGCGGTAGCATTTTACCAGCAATGGCTGTGTTATAATCCGGTTGATATTGTAAATACGCCGTATGACGAGGCTGATATGAGCAAGTTTCAGATGCTGGAAAATGTGGAACAGTACCTGAATGAGAAATATCCGGAGGAGAATAAGGCGCAACAGCTGAAGGATTCTTACAAAGAGCTGAGTATTCGCTATGCGAGAGCACTGTTTGATAAATTAAATCCAAGCGATCTTGTGCGGGTGGATCTTGACGAGGCCACCAGAGTATACCGTGTCTTGGGTGAAGAATGGCGGTTTGAGCTTGAGGCCAGATGGCAGGAAGAGCAGGCGCAGAAGGCAGAGACGGATGGAAGCCTTTATGAGACAGAGCCGAGCAGTGAGGATGACGAAGCGGATGGCGAGGAAGAAAGCGAAGATCCGGACCAGAATCTGGGGGGTATGACGCCTGCGACGCCGGCTAGTATCGGTGATCTGCTTGCAGTGTACCATGTATATATTTTGTTCCAGGATTACCAGAAAATGGACCCGGATGCAACGGAGGATAGCAAATTTACGGCACTTCAGGCAGTAGCGAGACAATATAACACGCTGACAGAAGAGCAGAAGCTGCTTGTCATGCAGCAGAATCCGGAGCTTGTAGCGACATTGCAGCAGTATGGTCTGTGGGAAGAGCCGGAGATTCCGGATCCGGACCCAGGCGATGACTGGGGCGGATTTGATGATTTTGGCGATGAAGGGTATACGGCCAGTGAGCTCAGAGAGATGATCGAGGAGAAGGAATACGAGATTAAAACGTGTAAGCTTGATATCAGAGAAACTGAGCTGAACTTGAAATCAAGGAAAAGAGTTTTGGATGGCAAAGTGGTCAAGAGTACTCTGGACGGAACTGTGGTAGGCATTGGTACGGTTGACGGGGAGTCAGATGACGACTATTTTGTCAAGGTAACGAACCAGACAGGACTGTATGCGAAAGGCTCTATGAATGAGTTGGCACTTGAAAAGATTCATGTGGGCGATACGATTTCCGGTATGATGACAAATACGGGCATCAGCTTTACAGCAGAAATTAAGGAAATTTCAAATTATCCAGATCCAAACGGTGGCAGCATGAGCTTTGGAACGGAAAATACAAATGCGTCCTACTATCCGTTTTTTGCCAAAATTGATGATGTGGAAGGGATTGAAGAAGGTGAAGCCGAAATTCAGCTTTCCGGAACACTCAGTACGAATTCAGATGGAATTTATTTGGAGAAATATTTTGTGCGGACGGAGAGTGACGGAAGATCCTATGTGTTTATGCAGGGACCGGACGGCAAGCTGAAAAAACAATATATTCAGACGGGCAAGACCATCTATTCTTATGCGATTGAGATCGTTTCCGGATTGGAGCTTACGGACAAGATTGCATTTCCTTATGGGAAAAGCGTCGTGGAGGGAGCTGATACAAAGGAAGTAGATGCATTGCAGGATGCCTATATGTAGATGCGGAGGTGTAAAATTTGCTTGAAAATGTAAGGCTGTCATTTCAGGGCATCTGGTCGCATAAAATGAGATCATTTCTGACGATGCTTGGTATTATTATTGGTATTGCCTCAATTATTTCGATTGTGTCCACGATCAAGGGAACGAATGAAGAAATCAAAAACAACCTCATTGGTTCCGGAAACAATACGGTGGAGGTTGTACTGTATCAGAACGGATATACGTACACGATTTATTCGGAAAGTGACATTCCGCACGGCATCCGGGAAGTTACGGATGAAGTCCGGGAGCAGATTCGTGATCTGGAGTCAGTGGAAAATGTGACGTGCTACAATGAAAGGCGGAATACGGACAGCATTTTTTATCTGAATAATGAGGTAAATGGCGTCTCAATCCGTGGAATTGATACGGACTATTTTTCTACAACAGGGTACACCGTGCACAGAGGAAGAAATTTTATTGAGGATGATTACAAAAAATTTCGAAAAGTGCTGATTCTTGACCAGACGGCTGCGGATACGATGTTCCAGAACGAGGATCCGATCGGAAAAACGATTGAGATCAGCAAGGTTCCGTTTACAATTATTGGCATTGTGGACGCAGTGAAAAAGTTTACTCCCACGATTTCCACAGTGCAGGATTACTACAGCTACATGAGCGAGGATTCCGGAACAATTTATATGCCGAAAGCTTCCTGGCCAATCGTGTACAGCTATGATGAGCCGGAAAATGTTATTGTGCGTGCGGCTAGTGTGGACGATATGGAAAATGCGGGACGACAGACAGCGGATATTCTGAACAAAACGATATCCCCGACTCAGACCGAGACAAAATACAAGGCAGACGATGTGCTGGAGCGTGCACAGAGACTTCAGGATTTAAGTTCTGCGACGAATAACCAGCTGATCTGGATTGCCAGTATTTCGCTTCTTGTCGGAGGAATCGGCGTTATGAATATCATGCTTGTGTCGGTCACGGAGCGTACGAGTGAGATTGGTTTGAAGAAAGCAATCGGGGCGCAGAAAGGTTCTATTTTAGGGCAGTTTCTGACAGAGGCAGCGGTACTTACGAGTATTGGAGGAATTATTGGCGTTGCTTCCGGTATCGGTATGGCGCAGATCATTAACAAGGTGTCCGGGGTAGCTGTATCCATCAGTGTTCCGGCTTCTGCAGTGGCAGTATTGTTTTCCATGTTGATCGGTATTATTTTTGGACTGCTTCCGTCTGTGAAGGCGGCGAACCTTGATCCGATCGAGGCATTGCGAAGAGAATAAGAAGCGACAGAAAAGTGTGTGGAAGCAGCAAAAAATATGCAGAATGTGGCAGAAATGCAGCAAAAATATGAAGAAAGGGCTTGCCTGAGGGTGAGCCCTTATGTTATAATACCGAAGTTGCCAAATTAAACACGCATGTGGATTCCGGAGACGGTGCCAGCACAGGCGGAACGTTTGACAGATCAGGCAGGGCCGGAACTGTCAGACAGACGGCGGCCGGGAGTTGTCCGGTAAGAGCGGGTCTCTTTGGAAGCGTGAGACATGCGGAAGAAAACAACCAAAAGGAGAAAAGACATGAGCGTAATTTCAATGAAACAGTTACTTGAGGCCGGTGTTCATTTCGGACATCAGACAAGAAGATGGAACCCGAAGATGGCTGAGTACATCTACACAGAGCGCAATGGCATCTACATCATTGACCTTCAGAAATCAGTAGGCAAAGTAGATGAAGCATGCAAGGCTGTTGCTGACATTGCAGCAGACGGCGGCAGCATTCTTTTCGTGGGTACCAAGAAGCAGGCTCAGGACGCAGTACAGACAGAAGCAGAAAGATGCGGTATGTACTATGTAAACGAGAGATGGCTCGGCGGTATGCTGACTAACTTCAAGACGATCCAGAGCAGAATCAAACGTCTGAAAGACATTGAGACCATGCAGGAAGACGGAACCTTCGACGTACTGCCGAAGAAGGAAGTCATCGCTCTGAAGAAAGAGATGGAGAAGCTGCAGAAGAACCTTGGCGGCATCAAGGAAATGAAGAGAATCCCGGACGCTATTTTTGTAGTTGACCCGAAGAAGGAAAGAATCTGTGTACAGGAGGCTCATAACCTCGGTATCACTCTGATCGGTATCTGTGATACAAACTGTGATCCGGAAGAACTGGATTATGTAATCCCGGGCAATGACGATGCAATCCGTGCTGTTAAGCTGATCGTTTCTAAGATGGCAGACGCAGTGATCGAGGCAAAGCAGGGCGCTGAGGAAGTTGTAGAAGAAGCTTACGAGGAAGCCCCGGTAGAACCGATTGCAGAATAATCCCACACCGATTAAGATAGCGCAGTCTGCAAATGCAGGATTGTGTGGACGCACAGTTTTCTGTGCGTAGAGGAATGACAGATTCAGGAGGAAAATAGAATGGCTATCACAGCAGGAATGGTAAAAGAGTTAAGAGAAATGACAGGCGCTGGTATGATGGATTGCAAGAAAGCACTGACAGCGACTGAAGGAGATATGGACAAGGCCGTTGAATGGCTCAGAGAGAAAGGTCTTGCTACCGCTCAGAAGAAAGCTGGAAGAATTGCAGCAGAAGGTCTTGCAATGGTTCAGGTATCAGCAGACGGCAAGAAGGCAGTTGCAGTAGAAGTAAACTCTGAGACAGACTTCGTGGCAAAGAACGAGAAGTTCCAGGCATACGTTGCACAGGTGGCTGAGCAGGCAATGGATACAACAGCAGCAGATATTGATGCGTTCCTTGCAGAGCCGTGGAAATTCGACACAACAAAGAGCGTGAACGAAGCGCTCGCAGGCCAGATCGCAGTAATCGGTGAGAACATGAAGATCCGCCGTTTCGCACAGGTATCAGAGGACGCGGGTTTCATCGCTTCCTACACACACATGGGCGGAAAGATCGGTGTTCTGGTAGATGTTGTGACTGACGTTGTAAACGATGCAGTAAAAGAGATGGCAAAGAACGTAGCTATGCAGGTAGCAGCTCTGAAGCCGCTGTACACAAGCGACAAGGAAGTAAGCCAGGAATACATCGCACATGAGAAGGAAATCCTCCTTGCTCAGATCATGAACGACCCGAAAGAGTCCCAGAAGCCGGAGAAGGTGATCCAGGGCATGATCCAGGGCCGTGTAAACAAAGAACTGAAAGAAATCTGTCTGCTTGACCAGGTATACGTAAAGGCAGAGGACGGAAAGCAGTCCGTTGCACAGTACGTAGCTCAGGTAGCAAAAGAGGCAGGTGCAAAGATTGAAATCAAAGGCTTCGTTCGTTTCGAGACAGGAGAAGGTCTTGAGAAGAAGGAAGAGGATTTTGCGGCTGAGGTTGCAAAGCAGATGGGCATGTAAGCGAAGTTTGCATTTGAAATAACTGTATAAAAATTATAAGGCTCCGAATGCCTTGTAATCACGCATTTTCAAGTGATTATGAGGGATTCGGAGCCTTTTTCTATTCAAAAAAAGGTCAAGATGGAAATACCGTCTTTTACCGTTAAAAACCGTCTAAAATCACTTCAAATTGAGTATTACTCAACAGCTTTGTTGAGTAAATTGGATACTCACAATCTTCGGCGAAGTTTACTCAATTATCGTAATCCCTTAAAACTCATTTTCTCAAATCCTTCATAATATTAAAAAATTTAAGGAGATTAATTATGGCAAATACAGCGTTAGGAGCAGAAAAAGAGAAAGCGATTATTTTTATCAGCGATGCACATGAAAAATTCTACTATGAGAAATTGAAAGAGGTCAGGTATCGGGACGTGTACCACAAAGCGCTTGTATATTGTCTTGGTATCAGCGATGACACGAGAAGAAACATTTACAGTATCTATGATTTTAAGACAGGCTGTGTAAAAACGGAGTGCCTGCATGAAGGCTGGCAGACCAGCGGGAGCGTGAAAGTAGTCAGGATGGCGTATAACCTTTACTGCAACGGTACGCCGAGTGTCCTTGATTACGATGATGCGGAGGAACAGGTGGACGAGTGCAGGCTTTATACAGTGGAGGAATTATTCTGCTGTGCCTATGCACCTTATTTTTGGCAGGCGGTACAGATCAGGTATCCGGAATATGCAACGTATAACCACAATCTGTACGCCATGTTCGGAGGACGGGATTGATGTTAAAAGTCAGGCTTATGGGAACAAAGAACGATATTAAGTGGTTCGGGAAGATTTTACAGAGGAATCCGAAAATCGAAGTGACGGAGTTTTCCGATATGTTCCCAAACAAAGGGACAAAGAAATATTACAGGACTTATGTGGAAGTCAGGAAAAGCAATGTAAAAGAAAACCAGTAGAAGGCAAAGGAGAATGATCATGTGTAAAATAATCGCAATCGCAAACCAGAAAGGCGGAGTCGGCAAGACCACCACCACAAGCAATTTAGGAATCGGGCTGGCAAAACAGGGAAAGAAAGTGCTTCTGATTGATGCGGACGCACAGGGCAGCCTGACCGCAAGTTTAGGCTTTACAGAGCCGGACAGTCTGGAAGTCACGCTTGCAACCATTATGGGCAATCTAATCAATGACGAGGAAGTAGAGCCGGGAGAAGGTATCCTCCACCATGAGGAAGGGATAGACCTTATGCCGGGGAACATTGAATTATCCGGTTTAGAGGTTTCCCTTGTGAATGTCATGAGCCGGGAAATGGTACTCCGGTTGTTAGCGCCAATGATAAAATGTAAGAAAACGCCGAAGAAAAAATGTAGATTTATGGCGGAGAGAAAGAAA
>RAZH01000012.1 GCA_003612585.1 bacterium 1XD42-54 | reverse complement strand
TTCTGTTGTCTCTCTACCGGAGCAACTCTGATATCATATCATGTCTTTTTCGGTTTGTCAACAACTTTTTTGGATTTTTTTTACTTTTTTATTTCTCAACTGTTATTTTCCCTAACAGCGTGTTTTATTCTATCACCCGTTTTTTGGTTTGTCAACTATTTTTTTACTTTTTATTTTTCTTTTTTTGTATCACACCACTGCAAGGGAAAAACAACTTAATAACCGAAGAAAATGGCGATACAATCCCCATTACAGAGAAGTACCGCCTGATCACAATCATCTCTTTGCCATCAATTCCTGATCCCATGATGTAATAGCGCCCGCGTCAGCGTCCACATCAAAATCATACTTTACACCGTTAAGAATAAATTCAATTTCATAATACAAAATTCCGTCGTCCCGTTCCGCCTCAATCCACATGTCATCTGTGGCGGCTTCTGGTACCTTCTCCAAAATCAGGGCTGCGGCTTCACTGTCAGAAATAGCGGTGTCCTGCACGGGAAGCTCTCTTTGTTTCCGGTCAGACATATCATAGGATGCACTGAGAATACGCCCATCATCCAGGTCAATCTCGTATTCATACTCGTCATCATCCACCTCAAATTCTACTTCTAAAATATTCATTCCGTCATCCCGGTCATACTCTGAACGCTCACGTTTTACTTCATCCCGGGCAAAACCGGCATGCGCAAAGGCTAAGGCAATCCCCTCCTCTTCTGTGATTGTCTGCCCAGAAACATAATCCTGAATTGAAAAGGATGCTTCTCCTCTCTGCTCAAATCCTTTAACCGTCGTTTCTTTGACGGCTTCGGAAGCCAGAGCGGAAAACGCTACAAATACTGCAAAACCAAGCGGGCAGATGGTCGCTGTTAAAAATTTTTTTCTAGTCATGCTATTGTCCTCCTGCTATTCAATTGTTTACTATATTCTTTGTAATTGAAAATATAACTGCAAAAGATTAAAACAAGATTAATACAAAAAAAATTTCACTCTGTGCTCTACATTCTTTTATTAACCGGCTCTGAGGGAAGTGTAAATGTAAATATACTTCCTTCTCCTTCTTCGCTTTGTGCCTGAATACTCCCTCCGTGCGCTTCGACTATCCATTTCACCATAGATAGCCCGAGCCCTGAATGAGAAGGTTCAAAGCGGGAAGGTTCTGCCCTATAAAAACGCTCCCAGATTTTCGGCAGATTCTCCTCGGAAATTCCTACCCCCGTGTCTTTCACATACCCGGTCACACTTGTATCATCTGCGAAAAGTCCGGCCTGAATCCGTCCTCCTTCTTCCGTATAAGCGATTGCATTGTCAAACAGGTTCATCCAAAGCCGGAACAGCATTGTCTCGTCTCCCTGCAAAATAATATCTTTCTGAATATGAGTCTCCATAATGAGTCCCTTTTGCCTTGCAATCTCTCCCTGTTCTTCCATGACAGTTTGTGTTAGCAGACTAAAATCCAGTATCTCAAAACAGAGCGGCTGACGGTTCTGGTCAGCGCGGGACAAAAGCAACAGCTGAGATACAAGGCGAATCAATCCCGTTGTCCGGTCTCTGATCACCTGCAAAGCCTGTCTTTCTTCCTCATGAAGCGCCGGATTCGCCAGACAACTCTCACATTGTGAAAGAATCACTGACAAAGGCGTGCGAAGCTCATGAGAGACGTCCGAAGTAAACTGCTTCTGGTTCTCAAAAGCTGCCTGAAGCTGAGTAAGCATCTGATCAAAGGTTTCTGCAAGGACACCGATTTCATCTCTGCTTCCTTTTAATCCAATCCTGCGTGAGAGATTTTTCTGTTCGCAGATTTCCGCTGCCGTCCGGGTAATGCGGGACACCGGACGCAGCGTGCGCTTAACCAGAGAATAACAAAGTACCGCAGACAAAATCACACTCAGAGGAAGAAGTATGAAACACAGTTTTATGAGAAGATACAACTCATTCTCCACAGCGGACACAGAACAGATTCCCCTAATATGAATCACGCCGTATTTTCTTATCTGAAATGCAGCATCAAAAATATACCACGTAGTTTCATTTAATTTTGCAGTCTGTAATGTATTTTCCTGAAAGGATACGGCAGACGTGAATCCGTATGGAATCCGTCCTGCCAGAAGAACCCCTGTTTCATCGTATGCAGACAGATAAATGCCATTTTCCACATCAGAAAAATCAGAATCTATGATTAACGTCCCTTTTTTCATTTTCACCAAATCGACGCTTTCAAAAACCCTTTCTTTCAAAACGTCGGTTGCAGATTCCAGAAACAGATCACCTCCCAGATACAAAAGTACGGTCAGTACCACGCCTGTAAGCAGCGTCATCAGCAATGTATACAGAATCGTAAGCTTCCATTTCAGGGAAATTTTTTTCATTGGTCTGGCTCCTCTCTCAGCACATATCCGGTTCCACGTACCGTATGAATCAGTTTGCTTGAAAAAGGATCATCTATCTTCTTTCGCAAATACCGAATGTACACGTCTACCATATTAGAAGAGCCGGCGTAATCATAATTCCAGATATGCTGCTCGATCTGATCACGGGACAGAACGTTCCCCTGATTCATCATCAGATAACGCAGAAGCGCAAATTCTTTCGCTGAGAGGACTATCTTCTGCTCCCCTCTTGTAACGGTGTGACTGCTCAAATCCATTGTCAGGTTTCCTGCACGAAGCAGGTTCGAAAGCTGCCCACTGTGCTTACGCAGCATAACCCTAATTCGTGCCAGAAGCTCTTCAAACGCAAACGGTTTTACCATATAGTCATCTGCCCCGGCATCCAGACCGATCACGCGGTCTTCAATGCTGTCCTTTGCTGTAAGAAGAAGCACCGGAGTCCTCCGGTTTTTTTGCCGCAATGCCTTCAACACCTCCAGGCCACTCTTCTTCGGCATCATAATATCCAGCATAATTACATCGTACTCTGTACACGCAATATAGTCTATTGCCTCCTGCCCGTCAAAACAGGCATCCACACTATAAGACTGCTCTTCCAGACGTTTTTTCAGAAGGGCATTCAAATCTTTCTCGTCTTCTGCAATTAAAATCCGCAATTTCAGACTCCTTTCACTGTTCCCACAATAAATATATACTGCTGCAAATCACCTGAAAAATAAAAAGTCCTGATAACATACGTAAAACGAAAGTCCGGGAGGCGTTTCATTGCTGAAACGATTCCTCCCGGGACTTAATTTCTGGTTATTTTCCTTCTATTTTTGAAAACAAGATTCTGTCGTTATCCAGCGCCTTTCCGGTACCCACGCTGAACTTTTCCAAAAGTCCGTCTACCGTCAGCCCGGCGCGCTCCTCTCCGCTGATATCCAGAATGATCTTCCCTGCATCCATCATCAGTGTTCGATTGCCGAGTTCCAAAGCAGAATGCATATTATGGGTAATCATCAGGCAGGCCAAATGATTCTCCTCCACTATGCGTTTCGTAAGCGCAATCACCTTGTCAGCCGTTCCGGGATCAAGCGCAGCGGTATGTTCATCAAGCAGCAAAACCTTGGGCGGTATAAGCGTTGCCATCAAAAGCGTAAGCGCCTGTCTCTGACCCCCTGAAAGCAGTCCCACCGGCTGCTTCATCCGATCTTCCAGTCCCATATTCAAAAGAGACAGTTTTTCCCGAAATTTCTCTCTGTCCTTATTTCCAATCCTGGAAAAAACAGAGTTTCTGCTCTTTGCGACACGTAGATACGCAAGCGCCAGATTTTCTTCAATCGTCATATGCGGCGCTGTTCCTTTCATCGGATCCTGAAACAGTCTCCCGATCTCAACCGCCCGGCGATACTCGGGCATATAGGTGATCTCTTTCTCATCAAGATACACACTTCCCTCGTCTACATAGAAACTGCCGCAGATGCAGTTAAATAACGTAGATTTTCCTGCTCCGTTGCTCCCGATAATGGTTGCGAAATCCCCATCCTCCACCGTCAGGCTCACGCCATCCAACGCAACCTTTTCATTCACGGTTCCTTCATTAAACACTTTTCTTATATTTGTCAGTTTTAACATGTCCGGCTTCCTCCCTTTCTGGCAGAAGCAGCAGCCAGCCTTTTCTTCTGAAATGCAATCTGTTTTTTCAAATAAGGCGACGCAATGGCTATTGCCACGATGACTGCCGAGACGAGTTTCAGGCACTCTGCCGGAATATGAAGCCGCAGTGCAATCGCAATAGCAAAACGATACAAACAGCTTCCAACGATAACGCCAAGAATTCTGCGGAACACGCTGCTCTTTCCAATTAAAGTTTCACCGATAATCAGGCTGGCCAGAGCAATCGTGACCATTCCGGTTCCCAGATTAATGTCGCACGTTTTCTGATACTGTCCGATCAGACAGCCAGAAAGCGCGGTCAGAGAACCAGAAATACAAAGCCCCACCGTGATCGTAAAACCAGGGTTGATGCTGGACGCGCGGACCATGTCCGGATTATCTCCCGTTGCGCGAATCGAAAGTCCGATCCGCGTACCGAGAAACCACGCGATTATCACGCAGGCAACCACAACAATGACAATCGAAACAATCAGCTTATACCAGGTACTTCCGAACCAATCTTTGCAAAGGCTGTAAACCGTATCGCATTTAAAAAGAGACAGATTCGAAGAAAATCCCATCACTGCAAGGTTAACCGTATAAAGGCCTGTATTAACTATAATTCCTGCCAGAATTGATTCCACTCCCAGTTTTGTCTGCAAAAATGCCATGATGTACCCGGAGCACACACCAGCAGCCATTGCCGCAAACAATGCCAGAATCGGATGTCCCATAATTGCCACCTGTGCACCTACCGCACATCCCAGGGTAAAGCATCCGTCTGTTGACAGATCAGCAATATTCAAAATTGAATAACTTAAAAACAGTGCCAGCGCCACCAGAGCATAGATAAAACCAAGCTCTAATGCACTGATGATCACCGGGAGGGAAAGTAGTGATTCCATATTTTACTCCTTTTCAAACGACAGCTTTTCGCTTATATACAATCGCTTACCCAAATCTCGTTTTTTCTCTTAGTCAGACGCTTATTCGAATTCTTCTGCGGTAATTGTCTCAATTACTGCACTGCAGTTTGCTGCAAATCCGCTGTAATCAAGTCCGATTGCTTCTGCTGTTTCCGTATTAACCGTAACAATTCCGTTATCGAATGTCTGAATCGGCGTTGTCGCCGGATCTGCACCCTGAAGGACTTCAACTACCATATCAGCCGTTGCCGTTCCAAGGTTTACGTAATCCACACCGTAACCGCAAAACGCGCCGTTCAATGCAAAAGAATCTGCTCCGCCGTAATGCGGGATATTTGCATCAATAAATTTCTCATAAATTCCAAGCTCGGCCGTCATAACCGTATTGTCCGTCGGTGTAAAGACAGCCTCAACACCTGCTGCAATCAAAGCATCCACTGCCTGGGTCACTTCTGTGTTGTTTGTTCCGGTCTTTTCTACATAGTCTATACCTTTTTCCTCAAGATATGCCTTGGCGTCAGCAATCGGCTGTTTTGAGGCATCTTCAGACTGGCTGTACAGAAGTCCGACTGTCTTAATATCCGGATTTGCAATCAACATGAGGTCCAGAATCGCATTTGTATTCAGTGCATCGCTGGTACCTGTGATATTTGCGCCCGGAGCTTCCATATTATCGGCAAGACCTGCGCCTACCGGATCCGATACAGCTGAAAAAACAACCGGTATCTCGTTATCCTCTGTTGCTGCCTGCACGATCTGCGCTGCCGGCGTTGCGATCGGAACAATCACATCCACACCGTCTGCAAGAAGCTGCGAGGCAATCTGATTCAGTGTAGTGGGATCTGCCTGACCATTGTATACATAACCTTCATAGATAAACTTGTCCTCGCCTTCTTCCGATCTCGCATCCAACCGGGCTTCGATTGCTGTTTCGATCTGATTCAGAGATGCGTCGTCCACGAACTGAATGATTCCTACCTTATACTCTGCTGCCATTGCTGTTCCTGCTAACATAATGGATGCCATAACGGATGCTGTTGCGCCTGCTAAAATTTTCTTTTTCATAGTTTTGCTCTCCTTTTCTTTGTGAGATTTCCTGATTCATTTTTAGATGCGCAAAGAAATAACCGGTGTTTATCTGAATGTGGTACGGGTTCATTGGCTTTCGCTGGGATGCGATCTTGATTATGACTTCGCGGCGCATCCTGGAGTCGCCGGGACGCCGCCGTGTTGCGACCTCGATTCCGCTTCGCTGCATCAAGGTCGCGGGCTTCGCCCTATCAATATGTCCAAAGGGAAACGCGTCTGCTAGCAGCCGGTTGCCCTTTGGACATATTGGCACGGCTCATTGCCAACGCGAAAAAAACCGTCTCAGATTTTATCTGAGACGGTAATAATTTCTTATTATCGCGGTACCACTCAATTTGACGTAATGTCCACTCTCGCATGTACTGTTATACACTCCTGATTGATAACGGGTTCGGTTCCCGGCGGCTCCTACTTTATTATATGATATATTTCAGGCCACCCTCAAAAGTCCATTCGGCAAACTGCTCCATGCTGCAATCACACCACCTGCAACTCTCTGTAACTTTGCATCGTATGCCTACTACTCTTTCTCATCGGTTTCTTCCTTTGTTGTGGTAAAGTGTAACATCTGGCGATACTTTTGTCAACCAGAAATTTCTGTCACCGACTATTTACGAACATCAGATTTTATAATTTTTTTCAGATTGTCTGTTCAATATCTATCTTGCACGATATGCCTTCCCGTACTACACAAAAAGTGAGGCTGCCTGAACAACGATCGTCATAAACAAATTGGCATCATACAGATATCCGAGCAGACGGCTTTCCTGTACCATGGACATCAGCTGAAGACCGATTTCCGTTGTCGAGGTCATCGACAAAATCAAAAAGAAAATCCAGACAAAAAACAATGCCTGCAAAAGCCCGAGCAGCAAGCCCAGAAGCCGGTTGACCCCTCCCAGAAGCGGAATATGCGATATAATATCAAGGGCTGCAATCGCTGCCCGCAAAACAAGCTGTACGGCAAGCAGAGCAGCAACAAAAGAAATCACATTCAAAATGATCGTCGCAATAAAATGAATAACGTAATCCTGGAACGTGGAAACGCCAAGGCTTGCATAACCATCCGCATTGTTGTAGTCCAGAAGAAGATCCCGCAACACCTCCGGAACCGGCAGATTTTCCAACAGCTCTGTCTGTTCAATGCGGGTTGGCTGCCAGAGCGTACCTGCGCTTTTTTCGCTGGACTGTCCACTGCTTTCTGTATCGCTGATCCCCAGGTAATCGCCAAGATATTCTTCGATAAACTGTTCTTTGTATTCCTCCAGCTGGGCATCGGTAAGCGTATCCACAACCGTACTGTCATAACCGTACTGGTCCATCAGCGACTTAATCTGCTCACGTCCCATATTGCGATACATATCCAGCTGTGATGTGCCGCTTTTTCCGTTGCCTGACTGCGCCTCAGAACTGCCGACCAGTGCTTCTGTCACCTGTTCCGTCACTACTTGACGGCACTGTTTTACAATGTAATCATACACCGGTGTGCTGTTTTTCAGAAAATCTGTCATATACGGCAGAAAAACGGAAACCAGGACGATGGACAGAACAAACGACACCATAGAAGCCAGCTTCCGCACAAATCCTTTGCGGTACCCCGACAGCGCGATTCCTGCAATAACTATAAGTACAATAATCTCCAGTAAATTCATATTTCCTCCATAATCGTAACAATGGCCACAGCCTACAGTCAGCTGATACGAATCCGATCAAAACTGTCCCTTGTAATAATCATATATTTCCGGAATTCTGAAAAATAAAACACATCGGCTATTTCTTTTTCATAAACAGAAGAAAAACGCTTCGTCCCGGACAGGGTATAGACTTCGCAGTGATGATCGTCATACATCAGTATCTGCCCGTTCTGTATGCGGATCATATCAAAGCTTGCGTCAATTTCCTTGGAAGCTTTCTTGTGGCCGCTGTAATTATAGATCTCCATCCGATACGGATATTCCGCACTGCCGCTTCGAAACAGAAATCCGATCCGACTGCCATCGTGAAATGCACTGACAACCTCCTCCTCAAATGATACGGAAGCCGACTGTTCCGGTGCATCATTTCCTTTAAATACCATGAAGCCGTTGTCCGCCACTGCCACTGCTCTGGAATTATCCGTAAAATAAATTTCCGGTATCACCGTATCGAGATAATTGGCGCTGCTCACAACATGATCCTTTTCGGATTGCCCGGCCTGACCGAAATGGTAAAAGACCACCCGGCTTTCAATAATGCCCTCTTTGATCCCAAGATACGAAACTGCAAGCTTTTGGCCGTCCGGAGACAAATCAATATCAAGCGGATAGCCCGACTGCGCAACGGTAGTTTTATCGTTTGCAATCGAGGTCCCGTCCGGGCGGTACAGGCTAACCCATGTAATGCCTTCCTCCTGCAATACCACAGCCACAACCCCCTGCTTGGACACCCGTACTTTCAGGATTGGAAGCAGCGTGTTAAAGTTTCCAACCAGACCGTCCTCATTTACCACGTATATCTGATTCCCCTGCTGCTCTGCCACTGCCATCGTACCCCCGCAGACATCCGCAACCGGAGCCTGCATATTATAGGTAATGCTCCATTTCAGTTCATTTTTTCGACTGACGCAGGAAATCCCGTCAGAGCTGTAGCGGTAAATATTTTTCCCAACTGACTCATACTTACTGCCGGCAGCCACCTTATTTTCATAAGAATCGACAATCACATAATCACTGAATGTGTTCGTTCTATTGTATAGTGTAAAACCACCGGCTACCAGCACAATAAGCACGACAATAGCAATTCTGCGAATCCGTACGAAGCGCCTGTTTCTTGCCAGCTTTTCCCGCAGATCTCCCTCCGGTAAATCCCGTTCTGACGGACTACCGGAGGAAAGCTCCTTTTCCTCTACCAGTATTTCATCTTCCGAATCCGGATCCTCC
Source organism: bacterium 1XD42-54 (assembly GCA_003612585.1). Lineage (GTDB taxonomy): Bacteria > Bacillota > Clostridia > Lachnospirales > Lachnospiraceae > Choladousia. Next base: position 83,128 of record RAZH01000012.1, on the reverse strand, counting down.
TCTTTTAAAAACCGAAGTTTCTGAATCAAAGAGTTGAATCTGTTTTTCCATTTATCTTTATTCATGTATTATACCTGCTATCTGTTCTGCAGTTACCTGCTGCGCGGTTCCTGCATATACTAAAACCAAAGAATACTTCCTTTAAACCTGTATGTTATCATAGCAGAATCTGCTGGCAAACGCAACCGAGCCTTCAATTTTCTTTCCCGTTCTTTACGGAAGCACAATTTTCTGTCCTGGCATAATCATATTTGCATCTGCAATATGATTCACGCTGCAGATTTCTTCTACCCGATCCAAACTTCCGTAATATCGGCTGCAAATATCCGCCAGTGTATCTCCCTGCCGGATTACATAAGAGGAGTGAATGGCCCTTGACGACGTTTCACTTGCTGCCGGAGAAGCTGACGTACCATCTGTCGTACTGCTCTGTGTACCTGTTGTGTCGGCTGCGCTGCCTTCCACAGGTGAAGAATTCATGCCAGATGTACTGCCAATGGATGTATCCCGGGCGCTCTCTGAACTCTGCGTCCCCGAAACATCCTGTCCTCCGGCTGCGCCTGCCAGGTTCCCCGTTCCCTGTATACTACCGGTTCCGCCTGAACTTTGTGTATTTCCATCCCCTGACAGGTTCTGCCCACCACTTTGCGCTGTATCTGTATTTTGCAGAACATCTGCACCACCCTGCATACTGTCAGCCTGATTTGTCAGATTTCCCGTTGCGTCCTGCATTCCCTCCGCAGAATTCTGCATGTTTCCCACTGTGCCTTGTACCCCTTCTGCTGCATTCTGCATATTTCCTGCCGTACCTTGTATTCCTTCTGCTGCATTCTGCATATTTCCTGCCGTACCTTGCATTCCTTCTGCTGCATTCTGCATATTTCCTGCCGTACCTTGCATTCCTTCTGCTGCATTCTGCATATTTCCTGCCGTACCTTGCATTCCTTCTGCTGCATTCTGCATATTTCCTGCCGTACCTTGCATTCCTTCTGCTGCATTCTGCATATTTCCTGCCGTACCTTGCAGCCCTTCTGCTGTATTCTGTATGGTATCTGCCACGTTTAGCAGATCGCCTGCCGTATCAGTTCCGGCGCCCGGCTGGCCCAAAACATTTCCGGAAGTTGCCGTACTTCCTCCATCTGCACCGGGATCTGAAGCAGGCAGCCGTTCTCCCTCCTGCTGAACTTGCCCTGACAGTGCCTCCTGGCCGTTCTTCAGTGCGTTTCGTCCGGCCCGGATATCATCAATCCGGTTCACTGCGATTGCACCGACAATCAAAACAGTCACAACAAAAAAGGAACTGGCCAGCCGCAGCATGCTTCCTGTTCTCTTTTCTCCTTTTTCACGTATTTTCTCTCGAAAGCTTCGAATTGCCTGATCCGGCAAGCTTTCTTTTTCTACACTTTTGTCCTTAAATTCCTCGGTCATATACTCCTGCATTTTTCGATTTTGCTCGTAAAAAACCAGATATCCCCGGAGTCTGCGATATTCTTCTGCATCCCTCCAATAAAGTGTTTCCTCCTGTTCCTGCAGATGATAAATCAGTTGTCCTGCCTCTGGTGCTATCTCGGCAAGCTGCTCAAGCTGCTTTGGCTGATACATACCGATGACACAGCAGCCCTGGATCTCCCATCCCGGAAAATATTCCTCTTTTTGTTTTTCGAACCATTCTCTGCTATTTAATGGTACTTCCTCTGTCTCTTTCGGTGTGCCTTCTTCCTGTAGCGTTTTTCCCTCTATTTCGGCCTTCTCGAGTTTGCCTTTCTTCTCTTCTTTGTTCTCTTGCGCTGCTTTTACCGCGTTCCCGTCCATTGTTTCTCTTTCTTTTCCATGTTCATCGCGTACCTGTATTTTTTCTTCCTGATCATTCTGTGCACGCAGTTCTCCGTCTTTTCCATCCTGAGCCTCTGTGTGCATCTCTTCTTTTCGCTTTTCTTCCCGTACCCGCTGCGCTGCTTTCATCTGGTCATCCGCAAAAGACATTTCCAAAATACCGCGTATGAACACATAGGTACCCTCTTCCGTCTCCTTACGCTCTCCCAAAAAGACACCCAGGTACCCCTTTTCTTCCTGCGGTTCCTTTTTGTGAATATACGTCATCACGTAATCCTCAATGCAGACTTTTTCTTTTCCCTGGATTTCCCCTATCTGGCGTATGTTCTTCGGCAAAGCCGTCCCTTTTTCCATACTCCTCTCACTCCTTTTGCCATATTCACATAACCTTACCATATACTTTATGCAGAATTTAGTATTTCATGGACAAAAACAGAATTTTTTTCAAAATTTTTCTTTTTTTGTATACTGTCCCGGGTTTCCGGATAAAATGAAAAGATTAGTAACAGAGAGGTGGATTATGACAGCTTACCCAAATATTTCATATTTACCGGATACTTCGGCTTCCTCACAGGCAATGTGCCTCAAAAAACTGATAAAATCTTTCCCGGACAGGCCAGATACCCCTGTTATTCTCTGTATCGGGACGGACCGCATCATCGGCGACTGCCTTGGTCCGCTGGTCGGAACCACACTGGAACGTACCGTGAAAGACCAGCTGCCTATTTACGGAACGCTTCAGCACACAGTACATGCACTGAATCTTCCAGACACCATTTCACAAATAAAAAAGAAGCATCCCAACCGCATTGTCATTGCAGTGGATGCCTCTCTTGGCGACCCGAATCAGGTCGGTGGTATTTTTATCCGTCCCGGACATCTGCGCCCCGGAGCCGGTGTTTTCAAAAAGCTGCCCGAAATCGGAGATATTTCTATCACAGGAATTGCCAACAGCGAAAGCAGCCAGCCTTACCTTGATCTGCAAACAGCCAGGCTTTCCACCGTATCTGCTATGGCAGATATCATCTGCCATTGTATCGTGAACGCCTGTCTGCCAGCGCGTAAGGGCTGACTTTGCGCAAGGGCACAGGGCTGACGAGTTTTATGCAAAAGACACAGCGAATGCCTAAAGCTCAACCCGCCCCTCCAAAGCACGCAGAAGCGTAACCTCGTCAATATACTCGAGATCCCCGCCTACCGGAACACCGCTTGCAATCCGGCTGACCTTAATCCCGGTCGGCTTGATTAGCTTGCTGATATACATCGCTGTCGTCTCGCCTTCCAGGCTGGAATTGGTCGCAATGATGACCTCGTTCACGTCTCCCTGAAGTCGCTGCATCAGCTCTTTTAGTCGGATATCTCCCGGACCGATCCCGAGCATAGGGGAAATCGCTCCGTGAAGGACATGGTACACACCCTCATATTTCCCGGTCTTTTCGTATGCTGCCAGATCTCTGGTACTCTCCACCACCATAATTGTCTTCTTATCTCTGGCAGGATTGCTGCATATCGGACACGTTTCCTGATCTGTCATCGTAAAACATTCGTTGCAATAGCGGATGTTGTTACGCGCATTAGTGATTGATGTGGTAAGCTGCTCCACCTGTTCTTTCGGCATATGCACAATATGAAATGCCAGGCGCTGGGCGGACTTGCCGCCTATGCCCGGCAGTGATGAAAGCTGCTCAATCAGCTTCGTCATCTGGCTTCCGTAATAGTCCATCAGAACCCAAAGCCTCCCAGTCCTCCCCCAAGCCCGCCTGCGAGCTTAGACATTGCAGACGCGGATGCTTCCTCTACCTGACGCAGCGCTTCATTCGTAGCTGCCACAATCAGATCTTCCAGCATCTCGATATCATCCGGGTCCACAACCTCCTCTGAGAGCTTTACCTTGGTCACTTCTTTTTTGCCGGATATCGTCACTTCTACCGCTCCGCCACCGGCTGTAGCCGTAAACTCTTTCTCTTCCAGTGCTTTCTGGTTCTCTTCCATCTGCTTCTGCATTTTCTGCGCCTGCTTCATCAGATTACTCATGTTGCCCGGCATACCTCCCGGGAATCCTCCACGCTTTGCCATATTTCTCCTCCATCATCAAAACTGTTCTTTTTGATTGTATCATTTTTAATCTTCGATTTCTATATCTGTATGAATAAATTCATGAATTCTTTCATCAATATCAATCGAAGAGAGTTTTCCACGCTGAATACTCTCATCTGCTGCCAGAACAAAACGAACCTCTGCCTTTTTTCCGGTCTTATCTGCAATAATCTGTTCCAGCTCTTCTATTCTCTCACGATTATCAATATAACGCTCTGCCAGAAAATCTGCAAACACAACGTACAGCCTGCCATCCTGTTCATCCTGAACATTAAACTTCGGTTCCGCTGAGGCGAGCGCAATTCGAAACCGTCCTGTAGTCTCTGCAATAATACTTTTCCACATGGACCGAATCCGTTTCAAATCGTCCGGGGCTGCCTTCGGATAAGAGATCCCGAACTCCTGCCCGGCTGCATACATATCCCCGCCTGCCTGCATTCCTGAGCCCATCTGCATGGTTCCGCCTGCCTGCATTCTGGGGCCTATCTGCATGGTCCCATCCGGCTGCACTCCGGGACCTATCTGCATGGTTCCATCCGACTGCACTCCGGGCCCCATCTGCATGGTTCCGCCTGCTTGCATTCCGGATCCCATCTGTATCATACCGCCTGCCTGCATTCCGCCATTTATCTGTATCATACCGCCGGCCGCAATCTGTTCCAGGCGCCGTTCCAGTTTCCGGATGCGTTCGATCTGTGAAAGTTCATCCCGCTCCGCCTCCGGCTTGCACAGCTTGATCAGAGCCAGTTCCAGCAGCACGCGCTTATTCGATGCATAGCGAATGCTGTTTGCCAGCTCTGAAAAAATCCGGATAAACCGCATCAGCGTGTCACTTCGAATCAATGCAGCCTCCTCCTGCAAATGAAGCAGATTTTCTGTGGAGACATCCAGAACGTCCTCCATATCATCAGAAGCTTTCAGAAGCATGAGGTTCCGCATATACCAGGTGAAATCATTCACAAACTGCGTCAGGTCACGACCCTGCATCATCAGCGTTTCCAACAGACGGATTGCGCCCACCAGATCTTCATCCAGAATTTTGCGCAAAAGATCACTGAATACCTCTGTGTCAACCGCACCGAGCACCTCAAGCACTTTATCGTATGTCAGCGTCTCACCCAGATAAAATGCAATACACTGATCCAGAAGGCTCAGCGCATCACGCAAGGAACCATCCCCCTTTTTGGCAATATAGCGCAGCGCACGCTCTTCCGCACTGACCTGCTCCTGTTCCATCAGTTCTGTCAGCCTGTCTTGTATGGTCTCCTGCGAAATCCTGCGAAAATCATACCGCTGGCATCTTGATAGAATTGTCACCGGTATTTTATGCGCCTCGGTTGTTGCCAGAATAAAAATAACATAGGAGGGTGGTTCCTCCAAAGTTTTAAGCAGTGCATTGAAAGCGCCAATCGACAGCATGTGCACCTCGTCTATAATATAAACCTTATATCTTCCCTCCGCCGGAGAATATGCCACTTCTTCTCGAATTTCCCGGATGTTATCCACACCGTTGTTCGAAGCTGCGTCAATCTCCATTACATTCATAGAAGAGCCCGCAGCTATGGCCCTGCACGCAGCGCACGTATTGCAGGGATTACCGTCCACCGGATGCTCACAGTTGACTGCCTTGGCAAAAATTTTTGCAACCGTGGTTTTCCCGGTACCCCTTGTTCCACAAAAAAGGTATGCATGTCCGATACGCTCCGCCTTGATCTGATTCCGAAGTGTCTTAACAATATGCTCCTGTCCTTTTACGTCTGCAAAGGAATCCGGACGAAATTTTCTGTATAATGCTGTATAGCCCATGATGCGTTCTCCCCGTCTGCCACCAAATCCAAAATCACAGTATTTTTGTTTTATTCCAACCATTTATTTGTCTTACGGTTCTTGTACTTTTCTGAAAATGAGGCTGCCGCACAGATATCCGCCCGTGCGGCAACCTCACTTTACGTTCCTGCCAGAAAGGTTTTTTTTTACGGAAACCGGAAAGCCTTTCGATTAATCTCCAAAACTGATTCCCATCATTTTCATTTCCTGAATAATCGGGTCCTTCGGGGATACTGTTTTCAGCTTTCCCGCCACTTCCTTGAGCGGCACCTTTTTCATCTTCCCATTCACAATCGCTACCATATAGCCGTACTCTTCGTTCAGAATCAGCTCTGCCGCTTTTACCCCGATTCTCGTCGAAAGGACACGGTCATACGGACACGGACTTCCGCCGCGCTGTGTATGCCCCGGAACCGTAATACGCACCTCAGGGCCGTTCGCAGCCTTGATCTCTTCCGCCAGCTCATACGCAACAGAAGGATATTTCTTTTCTTCGATCTTTTTCTTATATTCTTTCTTGCTCAGTTTGGCATCTTCTTTTGAGATTGCCCCCTCTGCCACTGCAATAACCGTGAAGCCCTTTCCCGCTTTCGTTCTCCGGTCAATCGCTGCAATCACTTTTTTGATGTCATACGGAATTTCCGGAAGCAAAATGATGTCGGCACCGCCTGCAATGCCGGAATACAGTGTCAGCCAGCCAACCTTGTGTCCCATAACCTCTACAATAAAAACGCGGTTGTGGGAAGCAGCCGTTGTATGAATGCAGTCAATTGCTTCTGTCGCAATATTTACCGCACTATAAAAACCAAACGTCATATCAGTACCAAAAATATCATTGTCGATCGTCTTCGGCAAATGGATAATATTCAGACCTTCTTCACTCAGCAGATTGGCAGTCTTCTGCGTGCCGTTTCCGCCAAGAATCACGAGACAGTCAAGACGAAGCTTGTAATAATTCTGCTTCATCGCTTCTACCTTGTTCAGACCCTTCTCATCCGGTTCCCGCATCAGCTTAAACGGCTGTCTCGATGAGCCGAGAATCGTTCCGCCCTTTGTCAGAATACCTGAAAAATCTCTTGAGGTCAGCAGCCGGTAATCTCCATAAATCAGCCCTTTGTAGCCATTCATGAATCCGTAGACTTCCAGATCATCCAGATTGCTGGAAAGCCCCTTTACCACACCGCGCATTGTAGCGTTCAATGCCTGACAGTCGCCGCCGCTGGTTAACAAACCTATCCTTTTCATGATATCACGTCCTTTATGATTATTTACAGATCATTCTCTGTATGAATATTTCTGTCCGGCTAAGATATCCCTACTGCTGCCTGGACAGAATTTCTCCTTCGTTAACAAGGATATCTTCAGTATAACGCACTTTGCACGTTACCACAACCAAAAATAAAGCCTCTTTTCCACACAGCAAATAAGCAGTTCTTTTTCTTGCAGGTAAAATCCACTTATACTATACTGTATGTAACCGGAACCCTGATTCCGGAAATTTAAACCCACGGGAGTAACCTATGATAAAATGTGTGATCTTTGATATGGACGGCGTACTCATCAACACAGAACCTGTACACTTTCGCATCTGGGAACAGATCTGCGCGGAACACGGTTTTACCCTTGCATACGACTGTTACAAAAAATGTATCGGTTCTACCACCCGCTATCTGCACGATCTGATTCAGGAATGGTACGGCGTTTCCTTTCACGATAATTCCCAAATCCGTACCCGCTTTGTAGAGCTGAAAGAGGAGATTTTCAAAAACGAGGGCATCCCCGCCATTGAAGGCGCTGCAAACGCAGTCAGAACCCTGTGTGCAAAAGGCCTCCCGCTCGCCGTCGCTTCCTGCTCCGATCAGTATTACATTGAATACACCATGAAACGGATGCAGATTGACCAGTGCTTCCGGCTCCTGTTTTCCGGCGAACGCGTCAAGCACCCGAAACCTGCTCCAGATGTTTTTCTGGAAACAGCAAAGCAGCTGCAAATCCCGCCAAAGGAGTGTCTTGTGATTGAAGATTCCCACAACGGAAGCCTTGCTGCCAAAGCTGCCGGCATGACCTGTTTTGGCTTTATCAATCCGGATTCCGGCAATCAGGACTTATCTGCCGCTGATGATGTTTTTACATCATTCTCAGAGCTGCCGGAAATGGTTTACCATCTGTGTCACACAGACAAACACTGATGCTTCAGCCGCGTAAGCCTTTTTCATGGGTATCTGCAATGTTATTATTTTTTTAGGAACACTGCATTTTCCCGTACTGTCACGGTTTTCAGGCTTCGCAGAAAGCTTGAGATGCGGCTGTATCCATATTCCTTGAGATCAAGATGGCTGTATGTTTTGTGCAGCTCATCATTGATTGTGGAGAGATTCTCTATCACTCCCCCGCTGCGCTCAATCATTTTAATGATATACTGTTCCAGCTCCTCTTTTGATACGGAATCGCCCCGTTTAATAAAAGTGCGGTGCCCCACTTTCTGTAAATTCAACTCCTGAAGCTCCTCCAAAATCATAACACTCAATTTGGAATACCCGTAATTACGCACATCAAAATCCGTAAATCTTTCATTCAGGCGGCTTCCGACAAGTCCCAGCTCAATTCCGCCTTCGCCCGTATCATTTAGCATTCCCAAAATGGCCTGTTTGATCTCTTCCAGTGAAGTGACATACTGTTCCACATCGCTACCCTCCGGTACGCTCACAGCGCCGCTGTCCTTGTTCTGCTCTGCAATCAGATTCAGATAGATAAATTTATTGCAGGCTCTCGTCAGTGCCAGCGGTGTTTTGGATTCTCCCATGCCCAGAACAAACTTGTTCTCTTCACGCAACCTCATGGCCAGCCTTGTAAAATCGCTGTCGCTCGTCACAAGGCAAAAGCCCTGTACCTTATCCTTATACAAAATATCCATGGCATCAATGACCATAGCCATATCTGTTGCATTTTTACCGGTTGTATAAGAAAACTGCTGCACCGGAATCGTGGAATATTCCAGCAATGTTTCCTCCGTCCATCCATTTCCTTTAGACCAGTTCCCGTAAATCCGGCGGCACGTGGAAAACCCGTATTTTTCCATCTCCTCAAAAATAGTTGCCGCGTACCGGGAGCTGATATTATCGGCGTCAATTAAAACCGCAAATTGCATCTTTTCAACTGTTTCTTCCATGTTTGTTCTGTTCTCCTCTTTTTTTCTGCACATCTTCGGCGGAAGATACTTCCTGCCTGCCGCCGTCTATATGTCCGTTTATCCGGTATACCGGATATGGTCCAACCCGCATAACCTCCTCTGCACTGGCGTCACTGCTGTAGCAGTCATGCAGGTACTTGAGGGTTGATTCAATTTTCTGGTCAATCAAATAAATCGTATCACTTCCGATCATATCCCGAAACGGATTTTCCACGCCGTAACGCTCCAGTACAGTAGTATAGACCGGCGTCTTTGTCGGCCAGCCGCCAAGCGGATACAGATTATCACCGATGCCATACGGAATGCGATCAAACACACCATACGCTTTCGCAAATGAGACACTTCCCATTTTAAGCAGATACAGATGCTCCTGATCGCTGTGAATGGTCTCGATCACAGTTCTCTCCTGCAGCATCGTTTCCTTTTCTTTTGCTGCATTCCATCTTAACTGTTCTGCCCAGTTCAACTGAAATACACAAACGCAGGACAGTACAAACGCCAATCCGGTCCGTTTTGTAAACGGATTCATCCGCTGCTCCGACAACCGGATCACCACGAGAATTGCCGCAAACCAGATTCCAGTATCAACGCGGTTATGGATATACCTGCCACGGTAAAACAGATACAAGTATAACCCTGCAATCACCACAATTTCATACAAGATTCCAATTCTGTCACTTTTCCGCCATCTCCCCCAAAGCAGTCCATATAGCCCGTAAAGTGCACAGAGGAAAATACCGGCAATATTTACAAAACGGGGCAAAAACTCCTCCAAAAACTCTGTTTTTAATTCATTCCCAAATGTCCGCGGCTCCTTTAATTTTATCAGTTCCTGCATTGTTTCTGTAGAAAACCGCTCCTGATCCATATGGTTCCACGACTCATAAAACCTTTTGGCTGTTTTACTGATTCCAAGTGCCTGATACGCCTCTTTGTTTTCGGAATACGCCGGAAAACCATAATCAAACAGCTCTGTCCGCGCTTCGTTGTAAGCGAGATATTCCTGCCATGCGGGCTCTCTGTATGCCATACGGTCCGAAGTCCAAAAAACGCCAAGTACCAAAAGCAAAACAGTTGCACTTCCCACGTAACGCAAAAGCCGCTTCCTACGTCTCTGTCTCTCCAGCCCTTTCAGCTCAAGCAACAATGCCACGCCAATCCCCGACATAACCGCTGCCTCTGCAAAAAACTGCTCTGACCGGTACAAAAAACCAAGACAGGTCAGCAGATACCCCCAAAGAATATCTCTGAAATACAGTTTTTCCTGCTCCAACGCGTAAAATAAAAGGAAAAAACCAGCAGCCGCTGCTATCCCTGCCGTCTTCGTGTACTGAAGCCGGATATAACCCTGATAAGAAAAGAAAACCAGCATCGGCAGGGGAAGCCACAGTGCATAGGTGCTTGAAACTTTTCGCTGTATCACATAAAACACTGCCGTATAAGAAAGAAAAAGAGTCGCATACTGAAGCAGCGGGTACCACGGTACACGCTGCGTAATGCGGTAACACCAGGACAGCACTGCGCCGAGAAAATAGTTCGAGTAGACCAGATGACTCTCATACACGCCTCTCGCGCCATTGACCAGATTGCAGATCCCCATATCGTCATTTGTCTCATACTCCGGTCGGAAGAAAAGCAGAAGGAGAATGAGAATCCCTGCATTTACCATAACAGAAAAACTCAGCTTTTTCTGGTTTTTATTTATCCAGCCTGTCACTATTTTTTGCATCAGCTCCCCCTCTTTTATTCAAACTCTTTCTTTTCCGGCTCTTCCTGCTGTTCCCCTGATGGAAACATTCCAATCCGATCTTTTATAATATACCTCGGTCTCGCCTTGGCCTCCATATAAGTCTTCCCAACATATTCGCCAATTACACCAAGACTAACCAATTGAATTCCGGAAAGAAAACAGAGAATACAGATGATACTGGTCCACCCCGTAACCGTTCTGCCCATCAATCTGGAGCCCACAGCCCAAATAACACCGAGAAAACTCAGAAATGACACAAAAATCCCCATTGCCGTTATGAGACGAATCGGACGAATACTCAGGCTCGTGATCCCGTCAATCGCCAGACCCAGCATTTTTCCGACCGGATAATGAGATTTCCCGGCTTTTCGTTCCATACGCTCATAATATACCTGACCGCTCTCAAAACCAATCAGAGGAAACATCCCCCGAAGAAACAGATTCACTTCTTTATAATCAACAAACTCATTAAGCACCCGAGAAGATACGAGTCGGTAGTCTGCATGATTAAATACGATCTCACAGCCCATCCAGTTCATCAGCCGGTAAAAACTCTCTGCCGTAAACCGTTTCAAAAAACGGTCCGTCTTCCGACTGCTCCGCACACCATAAACGACATCGCAGCCCTCCTCATACTTCTGAATCATCTCATCCACTGCATGAATATCATCCTGCCCGTCGCAGTCAATCGTTACGGCAATATCACACCAGCCCCGCGCCTCCATCATTCCAGCCAGAACAGCACTCTGATGTCCCCGGTTCCGACTCTGACGGATTCCGATGCAATGCACATCCATCCTGGCAAATTGCCGGATAACCATCCATGTCTGATCCCGGCTCCCATCATCCACATATAGGATTCTGCTTTTCTCATCAATTACTTCACTCCGGATCAACTCTTTTATCTTATTTAAAAACAAACTCCCAGTAACAGGCAAAACCCTTTCCTCGTTATAACATGGAATGATCAGCGCAAATATCGGTCTCATATTAATCTGACAAAACAGGGACGCCACTCCGACAAATGTATCAAAGCGCTCTGGCCCTGCCCCTTTCTTTTTATCATTTATAACTTTTCATATTTTACCACGTGAAAGTAATCCTGTCATTCATTTCCGTTAAAGCCAGGAAGTAGTAAAATTATATTTTTTAGTTTCCTTTTGTGAAAGAGAATAGCCTACCGCCCAGGTCGGGCAGACACCGCATGGGTGATTTCAATCCACGCTTCCGCGAGGAAAGCGACATAACGGCTCATGCCGAACATTTCCGATGTTTCACGATTTCAATCCACGCTTCCGCGAGGGAAGCGACTACAGGTTTGCGGCGTAAACTTGACAAACATTGATATTTCAATCCACGCTTCCGCGAGGGAAGCGACGTGCTGAACAGAGGATGTGGATACGGAATTAAAAATTTCAATCCACGCTTCCGCGAGGGAAGCGACTAGTTTCGGACTTGCCTACTTACGACACCGCCACTGATTTCAATCCACGCTTCCGCGAGGGAAGCGACCTAGTAGCATTTATTATTACACTTTGATATAATGATTTCAATCCACGCTTCCGCGAGGGAAGCGACGGTAGAAGATTATATGGACCTGTGGGTAACGAAATTTCAATCCACGCTTCCGCGAGGGAAGCGACCGGCGCCTGAGAAGAAAATACAAGTCAGGACAGAATTTCAATCCACGCTTCCGCGAGGGAAGCGACCGATCGGGGAGTTCCGGTTTGAAAAAACGTTTTATATTTCAATCCACGCTTCCGCGAGGGAAGCGACCGGGGCAAGGGTATACCGGGCTTCTGAAAGATGAATTTCAATCCACGCTTCCGCGAGGGAAGCGACAAAAAATAAGAGAAACACTTAAAAGTAATTATGTATTTCAATCCACGCTTCCGCGAGGGAAGCGACCCACTTTCTGAGTGTTTTCTCTTGTGCTTCCAGAATTTCAATCCACGCTTCCGCGAGGGAAGCGACTAACCGGTGTAAAGGTGATTGGAGACGATAAAAAAATTTCAATCCACGCTTCCGCGAGGGAAGCGACTGAGGTTCTGTAATGCAAGTTTCGCATCGTTAGAAATTTCAATCCACGCTTCCGCGAGGGAAGCGACTATTAATTTAAGGCTTGACAATAGTCTAATATTAATTTCAATCCACGCTTCCGCGAGGGAAGCGACCCAAAATTCACCTATTTCTTTTAAAAATAGGGATTCTGATTTAAGCAATACTTACAAAGTATAGCACTCGACATTTAATTCAAACATCAATCTTACTCTATTTTGTTACTTTTTTATGGTGCGAACCCTCTGACCTTTTCTGTCAGCTTACGGTCCGCACCTGCTTATATCATTAGAGTTCCTTCCGCATCATAAGAGGTTTTACTACCGAAATGTTCGACTTTTGTCCGATAGTTATTTCCTAGACAATAAAAACGCAGACTGTCTTCTTTCTCATTAATCAACGATACAAGCCTGTCTTTCAACAGCAATAATTGTGATGCATCTAATATGCACTCAAACACTGAATTCTGGACACGCTGTCCATAATTGACACACTCTTTTGCCACTTTACGAAGGCGCGTCCTTCCCGCCGCGTCCTGAGTAGATACATCATATGTAATCAGCACCAACATTTAACCACCTACTTCCACAAAAATGGCGGGTATTCATCAACATCCCCACGGATAGTTCTGGCAAGCAAAAGCGCCTGTACATAAGGAACCAACCCCCATTCCATTTTTACTTTTAAATATGGATGCGTTATCATCTCTTTTTTATGAGTTTGCCACGCATTAAAAAATACTTTCCTGCCATCTTCATTTAATAAAACCGCATTGTCCTTTTGCTTGTCAAAATGAATTGCCCGAATTGCCTTGGTATTAATCAGTGTTAAAATAAAGCGATCTGCCAGAACTGGTCTGAGTTCTTCCATCAAATCAAGGGCAAGAGATGTCCTACCTGGCCTGTCACCATGCATAAAGCCTACGTAAGGGTCCAGCCCGACACTTGACAGCGCATTGGCACATTCTCCTGCAAGCACTGTATAGGCAAAGGACAATACAGCGTTAACATTGTCAAGCGGTGGCCTCCGATTCCTTGTTGTAAAGAAAAAATCCTCTTTCTGATTTAAGATCATATCGTTTAATACAGAAAAATATTGCTCGGCAGCCTTCCCTTCTATTCCCCGAAGTTCATCCACTGAAAGCGTCCCATCTATTTTAGGTAATGTGCCATACAGAGTATCCGAGATTTGTTTCAGCTTCCCGGCGTCCACGCGATAAGCATGGTCACGCAACGTGCGCTCTATGCTCCATCTGCTGTTAAAAACCTTTCCAGCAATCATGTTTTTCGCATACCCAATGCTTCTGTTCTCATCATCCGATATGCGATACTGTTCTTTTCTAAGCAGTACATTCCCATAGTCTTTTCCGACAATTCTTGCCAAAAACGCCCCTCTTGGCGAGAAAAAACTCATTCCAATTTTTCGTTCCGCACAAGCCCCCATCAATGCAGGACTTGCTCCTTTGTAGGTAAAACATACAATATTCTCCAAAGTATGTAGAGGAAATCTGCCTAGCATTTTTTCTCCATCCTGTATTACAATATTTTCCCCGTCAAGGGTTAAGTAGCAGCTCTCCGTCATAACATATAGTGTATTTAATAGTTTTCGCACACCGCTCCTCCCAGGTTCTCATCTGCAAAAGAGACCTTTTTAATCATTCATTTTTAGATATTTCTCCATATATTCTCTGACTTTCATTCCTTTTTGCAGCTTTGGAACGCACAAATTCTCCAGAGAGCATGATTTGCACTGTTTTGTCGGCTTCACATTTGGCGTATATCCTCTTTTAAATAAATCATGCATCTTCCGGGACATGTTCTTAACTTCGGTCCTGAGCTCATCGGTAAATACCACATGACTGCGCCGTCTGTTTTCCCCATAATACAAATATCCATCCGGTATTTCTGTCTGAAACATTTCTTCCAAACAGATCGCCTGTGCACAAAGCTGCAGTTCATCTGCATTATGCTCTTTGGGCTTCCCATGTTTGTACTCAACGGGTACTGGTTTCCAGTTTCCCTCATAGCCAAACAGATTGACACCTGCTTCGTCCTCATGAAATTCAACAATGTCACACTGACCGCTTAATCCGAGTTCCCGCGACGAAATACGCAACCCTCGAACCGTCAGCAAATTGCCTCTCTTTTCAAAAGCACCTTCATCGTGCGCCTTTTTGTGCATGAGTTTACCGGCAGTTGTCCAGTAATTTTCGGCCCATTGCTGTTCGATATGGATGATTGCCCACTGCCTTTCGCAAAACGCAAAATGTTGAATTCCGGAAAGCATCAAATACGCTTCTTCTGGATACATCATCAAATCCCTTCCAGCTCTTCAAGCGCCAGATTCGGTAGGGAATCGACTTCTACCGTGTAATCCTCGAATTCTTTCGGGTCATCTTTCTTTGGCGTAATCTTGACAAGCTTATGTACCTTTGCCGAAGAATACTGCCCCATCGGGCAATTATGTTTCCACCAGTATAATCTGCAAACCTCCATACTCCCGTCAGGTCTTGCAGAAGAACTGTCATTTACAAATAGTGTGCGCAGGGCCTCTTTTATTTTCTGTGCATCTTCCTCACTGAATCCTGTCTTTTCCGCAAGCTGATGATTGATACTGCCTTTGATCACATATAATGCCGAATAGATCTTGTGTTTCATCCCCATGGTATCAGAAGATTTTTTGTCCTTTGTCTCACTGTTGACACTTTTCGTGATCTGCATACTGTTAATAGCCACAGGCAGCACACTGAACGCAGAATGAATGGAAACCGGCCCCCTCACTCCCACAGATACGCTATCGTCCTTGAAAGCAAATACCTGTCCAAAACTACGGACGTCCATCCATGTTTCACATGCCGCTTTTGCATATGCTTCTTTGTCCTTACTCTTTAACGCCTTCTGCATCATATCGTTGCTCTTTGCCCGTTCTGCAAGGCTCCTGCATTGATCGTCAGAACGCTCGTCACTCTGTACAAAAATCTTTTCACCCATATCCTGCAGCCTGTTTCGGATCTTTCGTTTAATACAGACATCCGATATTTCGCCAAATCCATCATACGTCTCGCGCGGCCTGTTTCCGTTCAGCGGATCTCCGTTTGGATTTGCATTTTTTACCATTACTAATACTTCAAAATCAATTTTGTTTGTAAATTCACCCATGATACTTTTCTCCTTTACTGTTCTTTTTTCTGAAACGCCTTTTTCATCTCTTCCATCTGCAAATAATAGCCTGGCAAATACCATTCCGATAAACCAGTATTATCAAATCCACTTCCAGCCAGGTAAACCGTGATTTCGCCGAACCATTCTTCAAACTTCTTTAACTCAAAACCACTCAGCTTTTTCTCATACGCAATCAGATTCTCCCGGATCGTTTTCCACGTCGCTGCCGGCCTGCTGCTGTATGCATTCCAATAACGCTTTGCATTCGTCATACGTCTCTCACTTACATTTCCATTCTCATCAAATTCAAACATAGCCCTCTGTTCCATATAATCGCAGACTGCTAGCAGTCTTCCAAACAATACATTGCGGTCATTCGTGTTGTCATTCAGGAAATTATCCATTGTTTTATTATCCTCCTCATAGTTGAAGCGTATCATTGCGCACACAACGCACAGGACATCATTGTACCATACAAAATCACTCATTGTCTGCGGCATGGATGCCCGCCTTGCGGCAGCCCTAATAATATCCGCAGGAATCTTTCCTCCCTTCCGGATGATACATGGAAGCAGCCTCTTTACGGTAGCTCTGATCAGCTTGCTGTCCGCTTCCAGCCACTCTGACCGCTGCACTCCAAATGCCGCAAGCGCCATATCTCTAGGCGAAGGCGTACATTCACACGTGACTCTTTTTTTGCTTCCTTCTGACTTTTCCAGTTTTACAGTCCTGCGCCATTTACAATGACCGTGCCAGTGTAATATGGCATCCATGTATTGCTTTGCCCCCATCTCGTCATAATACACAACACTCAGTCGGCCAGTTGTCGCCGCATCCAGGGCAATCATTGCAACCTTATCATCTGGTTTGAATTTATTCATATAACCATTTACTGCTTTGTTGAATTGCTCCGCAAAATATTTACCGGTGTCGTGTCTATTTTCATTTACATTTTCATACAGATCAATAGAATCAAAGTCCAGCTCCATATCAACGATATCCTGGTAAGCATTTGGGGAATCTTTCATTATATCAGGAACCTGCATATCCCGGTTCACCATCCAGCAGACAATTGCTGATTCATCGCGTGTATATCCCTGCTTCTGAATCAGCCAACGCAACGCGTTATGCGCTTTTTGCGATGTTTCATATCCTACAGAAACGGCCTGTTCTTTTGTCGTAAATCTTCCGCGATAGGTAAAACCTGATTCATCATTTCCTGAAATCAGCTTAGCCTTATCTGCGCTGTTCCGTATTTTGGAAGGATGTTTATCCGAGCAGGGTTCCATCTTTCCTGTCGCATAGCATAGTTTCTTCGCTCCTGCTTTCTGCCGATCATACTCTGAGTATTTTTTATACAGCTCCTGACTTTTCCATACGTTCCGCGGCCCGTTCTCTGTGTAAACCACAAATCTTACATTCGCCCCAGTCTGACCAAGCGCATGTATTTTTGTACGGTCTGTCAGCCTGCCATTGTCGTCCAGCTCCAGCGCCCCGGCTGCTGCCAGATCGCGGATCAGCGTTTTCTTTCCCAGATACTGATACACTGCCTGTACCATGGGATGCGTGTGTTCCGACTCCGCCCAGTCCCGCAATTGCTCCATATAAGCTTCAAAATATTTTTCTTTCTCATCGCCGGTATATAGCGTATAGTCCCCCGCTATATAACAGAGCTTGTCACACAGCGGATGCGGTGCAATTCCGCTGCTTCTGGCTGCGGAATCCTCCGTAACTGGAATAATGGTAATTACGTCTTTGCCTTTATCCAGCCTATCAGCTTCAATAAAATTGCCCTCTTTATCAATTGTCACTTCAATCTGCGCATTAAATGTAGAGTGTGAAATCGGCAGTAATACGGCCTGATCGTTTTTCTCAACTCCTGCCAAATCCGCGTAAACATCATACGTTTCCGCCAAAGTCTTCAGCCACGCCAAACAGGTCACCTCCCTCAAATTCTTTCAACCCTCTGAAATTCTTTTCAAACATAAATTCCTTTTCTTTTGCATTCCTCAGGATATGCCTGATTTCACATTTTTCTGGTTGCGGAAACTGTATGATTCCATCCATCATCTGCGCGTTCCAAAGCCGCACTGTCATCTTTCCCTTTTCTGCTTCTCTGACCGCCTCATCCGGATAGGTAATGCCATGTACCATAATGCCAAACGACAGCTTTTTATCCTGATACGCACTCTTTCCTTCACCGAATGAGCAAGGCTCCACATACCCCTGGCATTCTCTTGTCCCCAGGAAAATATCTCTTCTTCCTCCTCTTTCCACCATTCTTCTGGCAATATCATAATGCTTATTTTCATTTCGATCGTAAGCCAGGTCTTCCCTGTTTTGATTCCATTCAAAGTGCGCCCTTACCTGATACTCTACATCATGTAAATACGTATAGTACGACAGATCATTGCCCCCACTGTATTTGATTGGCCTTATCCCCTTGGATTCGGTCTGTATCGGCTTCATAACACGACACGCGTCAACAACCCATGTAATCGTAGGCTTCCAGTAAATGGATTCTGTAATTCCTTTCAACGCCTGATAGGTCGGTATTTGATAGCTGCACTTTTCACCGCCTGTCTTGGACAACGGGTCTGTAAATAATGCATATCTCCCGTAAACGCTGTATTCAATGATATTTGGCTTGTCCATATTTCATCTGTCCTTTCCAATGTTCTTCCTGCTATCTGCTAAAATATCAGAGTTTCCCATTCCGGTGTAATTCCATAATCACTGTTATACGCTCCGGGGACCGCTACCATGTAAAGATCGGGAATGTTATCGCTTACCAGTGTGATCAGACCTTCCAGTTTTTTCAGCTGGTTTCCCCGCACATTAACGGTATAGCGCTGTGCCTGCCGGATATAAGCTTTTATATCTGCCGGATCGGATGTTTCCTGAATAGACGCAATGATCTCAGCCCCTTCCCCATATGGCACAATCACTCCAAAGGAACTGTCATCAATCACCCGATAGGCCTGCCCTGCTGTTTTGTATGCCTGGTTCATGGTATGTATCTTTTCCTCAGTGCCAAATCCCCGCGACAAAAGTTCAATGATATTTCTATCCAGTTCTTTGATTGGGAAGTTCATCTTATCAGCTGCTCCCTCATATACACATTTATAATACAGATCCATCCATCTGGGCATCAAAAGACTTTCCTCTCCACCGCTGTTTCTGTATTGATCAATCACATACTTTGTCACCCTTTTCTTTTCCTGCAATTCGTGCATATTACCAGTATCTTCGCCATCGAGCTTGATCAAATGAACGGTTCCGTATTCCAGCTCACCGTTTCTGTTGCAGCGGCCCGCCGTCTGCGCCACGCTGTCCAGCCCTGTCATAGAGCGGTACACACATGCAAATGACAAATCTACGCCTGCTTCAATCAAGTTGGTGCTGACAACAACGATGGGTTCCTCTTTTTTCTCAAGAATGGCTTTGATTGCTTTGACTTTATCGCTCCTATGCTCCGCGCATAAGTTTGTTGTAAGATACTCTGTGTTGATATTTTGTGATTTTAATACATCATACAACGCTCTCACGGCCGCCTTTGTATTCAATACCACAAGTATAGATCGATAGTTTTCGATTTGATTGGCAATCTCTTGCCCGAGTGTCTCTAATGTATAGTTCTCTCCCCTACTCGGAGTACAAATTTTTACCCGATCAAATGTTTCAAACCAGCCCGTAATCCCTTCTATCATATATTTTGGCTCACTGTAACAGATCGGGCACTCGGCTGCCTCCAGATCAGGCTGTGTTGCAGTACATAAAATAATGTTCGTGTTACACACTGCATTCAAAAAATTTATCATATAATTAAACGTGTGCACACACTTCAAAGGCATTGATTGAACCTCATCGATAATTACAACTGAATTGACAAGCCTGTGCATTCTTCGTATCGACTCGCTCTTATCAGAAAAAAGTGTATTCATAAACTGAACAAACGTGGTACAAATGAACGGCTCTTCCCAGTTCATATCATACCTTGTGCATTTATCCGCCCGCTCTTCCCCGCTTCCATTCCCCTCAGTCCTCACCATAGACGAATGGTGTTCCAAAATCCACTTGTCATTGCCAATCGCGTCCCGAAATACCTGTGCGTTTTGTTCTGTGATACTGATAAACGGGGATACGTAAATAATACGTTCTGTCTGCGGATGCAAGCTACAGTATTCCAGTGCATAGGCCAGCGCGCTGAGCGTTTTTCCGCCACCGGTCGGAATGGGGAGACAGTAGATGCCGGCAGGATTTTTCGCAAATTGGACACACGCTTCCTGTAAAGAATTCCTCGCTTCAAATATTGTTCTCTCTTTCTCCGTCAATCCGGAACTATTCACAGACTGCCGTTTTCTGTTCATATACGTATGAAAGTTTTCTTTTGCTTTTATAAATATCGCTTCTGGATAACATTCAGATTGCTTGGAAAGTGTATCGACATGAGCCATAAAATCCGAAGTTGCCTCCCAGTCTGAATCGATTAACATCGATAATAGTAGGCGTTGCAGACTTGCAAGTAGAAAAAATTTACAATCAAATAACATTCCCCTGACATCGTCCTTAAACCTAGATCCCAGTAGAATTGCTATTCTTGAATATGGTTCTCTTATTTTCTTCCATACGGACTGAAACTCTCCGGCTGCATGCTGAAAAATTTCATCCAGTTTATATTCTCCCAGATAATCCCTTTTTGCATTCTCACATGCTTCTTCATAATCATCTACCTTATGGAGTCTTGCAGAAAGCAAATCTGCGTGTTCTTTATCCACACAGTCAAACAGGCCGTGGTGCGCTGCAATCGCATAAGAGATCATCTCCGCCATCACTTTTGTATTGCCGGGGTTGTCATGGTATGCATCGTAAACATATCTTGCCCCGGTCGATGCATGCGCAATGGTTCCTCTCAGGGTTCTCCTTCTCTTTTCGTCAGCATGCAGGTAATCATCGAACTTTTGCTTGTTCTTACCCATATCATGAAAAATACCGCACAATGACATAAGCTCGGAAAGCCCGCATCGCTTTCCTTTTTCTTTGCATAAAAACACCGTCTTTTGCGTGTGTTCTGCTACGGTTTCTTCCCTGTTGTATCCATCATCTGAAATATGTGCGATCAAGTACATCAGCTTCTTTCTGTTCGTTTCTTTAATTGTATTTTGTCTGTTTCTTTTTGTCAATATTTGGTAAATATTAATATTTGCCGCTTCTTTATTCCGCAATAAAAAACAGAAAGCCCAAAGCCTTCTGCTTTTTATCTGTCATCTTATTGCAGTGCAAAATACATTTCTCATTTACACATTCCACAGCGATTGCTTCCATTGTTTGCCTGTTCCAGTAAGCGCAGATAATGATTTGCTTCCCTGAGCACATGGTCTGCCAAAAGTGGAAGGATCACAGAGCGTATGTCACAATCTGTAATTCCTTGCGTCCCTGCACTTTTAAACTTCTGGAACTCTTCTGTCAACTGGACACTTTTTGCATGGCAGGCATTGCCGTTCCTGGCTTCCTGTTCTTTCATGGCCTCCAAAAGCTCACAGTAATCCATCGCAAATCCATTGGCTGATTGTATCAGTTCACACTCTGTCGGGTCCAGAAGGCCGCGTATAAATTCAGCATGTTCCATCATAATCTGATTCCAGAATGCCTCTGTATTTCTCAGATCTGTCATCGCGATACAGCCATTTCTTTCAAGCTGCATGATAAACTGACGGTATAATCTTGCCTCCCTTAAAATGTGTTCAATCAAAAGCGGATAATTCGTGGTATAAAGTTTACAGCTCAGCACCTTCTGCAAAATTTCTTCTTTATAGGCAATCAGCCCGTTCAAGCACTCAAGCATTTCCCGGTTCAGCATTCTGACCTGATAAACCGTTTCCCGGCTTACTCCGGAGGGGCATCCGCTCTGAAGACATTTCTCAGCCTCCGTAATCTCTGTATCCACAGAAATACCTGTCAGCCTGCTCGTCTGACATTCTGCCTTCTGCGTAAATTCCGTCACAATTTCTCCGGAATCCAAAATGGCATTCCCCACCATTCCATCGGCAAGTCGTACGGTCTTTTTCAGGCCTCCTTCAAATCCTTTCCTGAAGCATTCCGCACGCCTTTTTAAGTCCGTCTCCTTTTCCGGAAGCGATGCCAGCAAAAACAAAGAATGTTCTTTCATGATCCTGGCGAAGAACAGGTGTGTTTCTATTGATAAAATAACATATTCTCTCATATGATTGCATACCTTTATAGTCTGATCTCTCTATTTATGATATGCAGATTTTTTTCGGCAGTTCGCGGGGATTTTAGGGTACTAAACCTGATTTTTTCACCGATCCTCTTAGCCGTAATATCAGGCACTATTTCTAAATAAAAAAGCGAAGAGCCTACCCTCTCCGCTTCCCATCTGTTATCTTACAATACACCACCGCCGCCACCGTACTCACCGCAGTAGCTATAATTCCCGGCCCTACAATCGCTGCCGGATTGACGCTCCCGTACTGGCTCCGATAGGCAATTACGCTGACCGGAATCAGCTGCAACGAGGATATATTCAAAATCAAAAACGTACACATCTCGTTGCTGGCTGTGCCGCGCGGCATGGCCCGCGAAATTCCTTTTCTCTTTTTCTTTCTTCCCTCTGCCGTATCTCCCGTCTGCTCTGGCAACTCTGCCTGCCGCCGCTCTTCCTCAAGATTGGCAAGCTCCTCCATTGCCTTTAATCCGGCAGGTGTTGCAGCCCATCCAAGGCCGAGAATATTCGCCACACAGTTCATTGTAATATGCTCGTTCGCCGGATGATCCTGCGGAATATGCGGAAACAGGAAATGAATAAATGGCTGAATCTTCCGCGAAATCAGCCGCACCAATCCAGCCTCCTTTGCCACCTCCATCAGTCCCATCCAAAGCCCCATCACACCCAGCATGGTAATGCACAGAGTAACTGCTTCCTTTGCCGAGGACAGCACCGCATCGGAAACGGCATCCACGCGCCCGGTCAGAGCGCCCCATACTACGCCTATCAGTATCATAATTCCCCAGATATAGTTCATATTGCTCTCCGGAATTTTTTTACTATTCTATTCCTCAATACTCCCAATCATGTGAGCCATAAAATATATTCCTTAAAATTTTAACGAAGAATCCGCCGTACCATTGTTCAAATTCCGGCCAAACGCAGAAAATCCCATGCTACAGGCGCCAAAGCTTGATTTCCACAAACATGAAGTTTATAATACCCTCAGACTGACGGACCTGAGCGAAATACTTGCATTGCGGAATACGAAAAAACGGCCTCCGTCCAATTTATCATACAAGAAAGGGTACCTGCTATGTCAATGGATGATTACAATAAAGCCTGTAAAGCTGGAAAAAAAGATTACCAGAACAGACTGCTGCGCGGCGAACGGCCTACGCTTCAGGTTCTCGACAGCATTCTTCCGCCAAACGACTCCTACTCTATGGTATCTTTGGGCCTTGTGCAGATCCCGATTGATCAGATTGTCGGTACAAGATATGAAGGCCGGAGCAATGCTTTTTCCGGCAATTTTATGCCGATTTTAAACGAAGACACAGAATTTGCCCGAAAATGGGCCGCCCTTAGCAGCTCTCACGAAGAAGAGGGAATCCGCGACCCGATCAAGGCATGTGAATACATGAACAAATTTTACATAGTGGAAGGAAACAAGCGTGTCAGCGTCATGAAGTATTTTGAGGCAATTTCCATTCCCGGCACGGTCACGCGTATTATTCCGAAACGTACAGAAGAAAAAGAAAATAAAATTTACTACGAGTTTCTCGATTTTTACAAACTGTCAAAAATCAATTATATCTGGTTTTCCAGGGAAGGGAGCTTTGCCAAACTGCAAAAAGCAGTGGGAAAATTTGCCGAGGAAAGCTGGTCAGAGGATGAACAGATTGATTTTAGCTCCGCATATTCGCGTTTTACTGCTGTCTATCGGACAAACGGCGGCAATAAACTGAAAATCACACCAGGAGACGCGTTTTTATCTTTTATCATGCTCTATGGGTATAAAACGCTTGCTGATACCACCACCACTGCTCTGAAAAATTTAATTGTAAAAAGCTGGGAAGAATTTCGCCTTCTGGAGCAGGATGATGAAATTGATTTGAAAATGAACCCCACGACAGAGAAAAAGCCCCTGCTCAGCTGGATTTTGCCGACCGGTCCGGCCAGGCTGAAGATTGCATTTATTTATGAAAAAACAGCCGCATCTTCCGCATGGTCCTACGCACATGAGTTGGGCCGCCTGCACCTTGCGCAGACCTTCCCGGACGAAGTGACTACACTGTATTATGACGGCGTTACGGTTGATACGATTGAAGAGTACCTGCAAAAAGCAATTTCCGATGGCTGTAACCTGATCTTTACGACCACCCCAGCCTTCGCTCCTGCAAGCGTAAAGGCAGCGATTGCGCATCCAAATATCCGCATTCTGAACTGTTCTCTGAATACATCCCACCGTTATATCCGGACGTATTATGCGAGAATGCACGAAGCTAAATTTCTGATGGGCGCGATCGCCGGGGCTATGGCGGAAAACAACCGGCTGCTGTACATTGAAGACTACCCGCTGTTTGGTGTAATTGCCAATATCAATGCCTTTGCACTGGGTGCAAGAATGGTGAATCCGCGCGCGCAGGTTTATCTGGAATGGTCCTCAAAAAAGGATGTTGATATTTCCGAGCGCATCCGGGAAGTAAACCCGGCCTGTATCTCTGGGAGAGACATGGTAATTCCGGAGGAAAATTCCCGTTATTTCGGAATTTATCATATGGCTGACGGGTATCCGCACAACCTGGCAATGCCACTG
Source organism: bacterium 1XD42-54 (assembly GCA_003612585.1). GTDB lineage: Bacteria > Bacillota > Clostridia > Lachnospirales > Lachnospiraceae > Choladousia. The sequence continues at coordinate 58,387 of RAZH01000012.1, read as the reverse complement.
TGCCACTGGGGTAAATTTTATGAAAAACTGATTCGTACCATCATGAATGGTACCTGGAAGTCAGACGACCACTCCGGCAAAGCCATCAATTACTGGTGGGGCATGTCCTCTGGCGTAGTCGACGTTATTTGTTCCAAAAATCTTCCTGTGGGCACCAAACGCCTGGTTGATTTGTTGAGGCATACAATCCGTGCCGGAGAATTTAACCCGTTTTCAGGCGTTCTCCACACACAGACCTCAACGGCAAACAAAGACCCGAACCATACACTCTCGCCCGAGGAAATCATGACAATGGACTGGCTTGCAGAAAATATTATCGGTTCCATTCCACAGGCGCGTCAGCTTACAGAAAAAGCAAAACCCGTGCTCTCACAACAGGGAGTACCGCGCGTACAGGATGAAATTACAGCGGAATGAGGAAGGAGAACAGCGAACTATGCGGATACTTGCAATTGCAGACGAAGAATCTGCGTATCTGTGGGATCATTACCATAAGAGTAAACTTGCAGGAATTGATCTGATCATTTCCTGCGGAGATCTGCATCCGCACTATCTCTCCTTTCTGGCTACCTTTTCCAATGTCCCCGTACTTTATGTGCACGGCAACCATGACGATAAATATCAGCAGATTCCGCCGGATGGCTGCATCTGCATTGATGATAAAATTTATGTGCACAATGGCATCCGCATTCTGGGGCTGGGAGGTTCCATGCGTTACCATGCCGGAAGCTGCCAGTATACGGAGAAGGAAATGAAACGAAGGGCCGCAAAGCTGTGGTTTCAACTCCTGCGGCACCGCGGATTTGATATTCTGGTCACGCATGCCCCGGCTTATCAGTTAAATGACGGCCGCGATCTGCCGCACCAGGGTTTCAAAACTTTTATCCAGCTCATGGAAAAATATAAACCAAAATATTTTCTGCACGGACATGTGCACCTTTCCTACGGCCGGACGTATAAACGCTACGACAAATATTTCGATACCCATGTCATCAATGCCTATGAACGTTTTGTTTTTGATTACGAAGCAGAGCAGCCGAGCACGCTTCGCTACGGCATACCAAATGCAACGGCTGTCACAGAGTGTGATGTAGATCCTTCCTGAATCCCCCACACGACTGTGACAGCCGTTTTTGTTCCACGTATTTCCGTTTTCCGCTTTTCATTGTTTCATATTTTCATATTTTGCTTTCCGGATTTTTCTTTTCCTGATCTGCTTTTTCTTTGCCTCCAATCCGCTTTGCAATCAGATAGCGCGGACGCCCCTTCACTTCCTCATAAATTTTTGCAATATAGTACCCGATAATCCCAAGGCTTATCATAATGATACTGCCAATCATCAAAATCAGCAGAATTACGGTTGTAAAACCTTCCACCGCATGACCGCTGAAATATTTCACCAGCGACTGAATCCCGAGCAGAACAGCCATCAGAAACACAAGCACTCCCGCTACGGTCACACACTGCATCGGGACCGTAGAAAACGCCACAATATTTTTAATCGCATACTGAACGAGCGACCAGGATGACCATTTTGATTCTCCTTCCGTGCGCTCCTGAACGTCAAACTCAACGGAAGCCGACCGAAATCCAATCCAAGAGGAAAGCGCGCGAAAGAAGGTATTCCGCTCCGGCATGGCCAGAAGCGCGTCCACAGCCCGCCGGTCAAGCAGTTTAAAGTCAGATGCCCGCGACATATCAATCCGCACTGCTCTCGATATGATCTTATAAAACATCCCCGCACTCGCCCTGTGCATGGCGCTCTCCTTCCCACGGCTTCGTTTTACACCTTCGACAACCTCATATCCCTGTTCCCAGAGACGATACATCTCGATCACAGTTTCCGGCGGATGCTGCAAATCACAGTCCATCACCACACAACAATCCCCGGACGCATTTGCCAGCCCTGCCAGCATCGCAGACTCTTTCCCGAAATTTCTTGAAAACTTTACTCCAACAATATGAGAATCCCTTATTGCCGTCTCTTCGATTGCCTCCCACGTTCCATCCTTTGATCCATCGTTTACAAAAACAATTTCATATGCAATCTGCGCTTCTGTTAAAAGCCGTCCGATTGTTTCCGCCGCCTTCGGCACCATTTTTTCCTCATTATATGCCGGTAAAATCACTGAAAGCATATTTCATTTCTCCTGTCCGTCCTGTTCCCTGCAGGCACCCGTTTATTCGTAAGCAATCCCGGTCAGTCAAATCCGATAATCCGAGTACTCGCCCAGATCCATCAACACAATGCTGTGACTCGTCCTGCGCTGGCTCACCGGAATCATCTGCATGTAATCTCCGTACAGATAAGTGAGATATTTATCATATTCCTTTGGGACAGGAAACTGATATCCCTCGAAATCCACATAAACCGCCTCCGAAAGCCAATTGGCCGGAAAAGCGCCCCGTTTCAGATTCCGCCCCATGCCGTCATACAGATACCCGGTATCTTTGTTCTTAAAAAAAGTAAGAGCATGATTCTGCGCCCACAGCGCCAGACGCATCGGAATAAGATATTTCACATGATCGACAATTTTGCAGATCACCGGATGCGCGCCGCCGCCTTTAATATCCGTGTTCCCCCACTTGTTAAAAACCACTGAACGTGTCAACATGGTCGCCATCAGATGCAGTTTCTGCGACCACTTGTGCCGGCCTGTTCGGTCATGCGAAAGTACATCAAAGAAAATCCCATTATGCATCTCCATAAAATGCCCCGTAAACTCCGTTGCAAACATGGTATTATTGATGCGCAGCTTTGTGAACGGATTGTAATTCCCTTTCTCGGTCTCCGGAATCTGCATAAAAATATTTCTGGGAAGTTCCTGCTGTACCACCTGCTGAAATTTATCATAATCCTCCCGCAGCATCATCACATCTGCATCGTCGTCCCACGGGATAAATCCATGGTGCCGGATTGCCCCGAGCAGCGTACCGCCCGCGAGAAAATATTTGATATCATGCTTTTTACAGATGCGGTCAATCTCCAGAAGATAACCCAGAAGGATTTTCTGCACTTTTTCAAGTTTCCCCAGATACGTATTGTCAAACAAAAACACCTCGCCGGTATCTTGCAGGCTCTTCACCAAAATTATCAGTCCGTCCTCCAAAGACACCTGAGGAACAAAACCATAGTGCTCCAAAAGCTGCGTATTCAGCCAGATTCCGCTTCCTTCCGAAGGTATTGCCATCTGTTTGTTTTCGGATGGTCTTTCGGTATCAGATTTTTCTGCCGCCTCACTATGCATCGTCACCCGACATTGTTCTGGAAAATTCTGATAAAGCAAAATGGCAAGTTCTCCTGCCGACGCATTTGAAGCCAGTCCTGAAACGTTAAAAATCTTATTCTCCGGGCATTTTGTCAATACAAACTGAATCGCTGTCAGGACGTCGTGGATGCTGATATAGGAAGTTTTCTCCTGCGAAAGCGTTAACTGAAATGGCTCTCCAAATGCTGTCTTTCTGGCAAGCTGCGCTGCCATATGCTCCATCACAGGAATACAGGCGCCGTACATCATACCAGTCCGAAGAATCTGAAACGCAAATCCTTTTTCCCTGGCAAAAGCTGCCAGCATGCTTTCCACTGCCTGCAAAAAATACTGTGCCTCATAGCCCGGCCCACACGGGTCCGTTTTCCCTGCTTCGTATTCCGACGCAGCAAAGCCTGGCCCCAGCTTTCCGTAAACGCGCCCGTCAGACAACAACAGCACCCGGCGGCATTGCAGTGCCGACACCGTTTCCAGCAATTGCCTGAAATGTTTCAAATAGGAAATTGCCTCCGCTGCATCAAGGTTTGCCTCCCGACAGCAAAAACCGGTCAGAATCACGTAATCTGCCTCTTCAGGACGAAACATTTCGTGTTCTGCTCCCGCAATCTCCGTTTTAAGCACTCCATTTTCCAGTGACGCGCTCTGCACACGTACGCCTGATCTATCACTGTCATTCCACGCGAAAAATGACCACGCAATCGCTTTTTGCAGCTCCGCCTGTTCTCCGATCAGCAATATTTTTGCACCTTTGAGCGCCGCTTTGGGAATCAGCTCCGAACGTACCGGAGCCTGCGCCCAATCCAGTTCAAATTCATTCAAATAATCTCGCAGCAACATAGTTCCCTTACTTTCCAAGCTTCCCCGCTTTTTCTGCGTCCATGTAAGTTGGTACTGCCTGCAAAGGCGAATACCGAGCCTTCTTTTCTTCTGTTTCGCTCCCTGAACAATGAGTCGTGACCGCAGAATCATCCGTACATCCCTCTGGAAGGTTGTACGCTTCCCCGGATGCTCCGTTCACCAGTACACGCATCGCTTTATCCAGAAGCTCCGCCACAAAATCACCGTTCCCTGGCCAGGTCCCCAAACGCACTATTTTTACCGGCATCCCATTTTCTCTGTAAAATCGGCACGCGAAATGTTCAGAAGTCCTCATGCACTGTAATGCAAGCTCTGCCTGCTTCGTATGACAGACATAACCGATCTCATCCTCGTGAAGAAACCGCGCACCTCCATACTGCTTTCCATAAATTGCGCTGCTGCTCACCAGAAGTACGGATGCCGGGTCCTTTTTTAAAAGCATCTGAAATGAATCGAACAGCTCCAACTCCTGTGGCCAGCAATTTTCCTGACCTGACAGCTCCGCAAACAAAAGCACAAAATCTCCGGCCGCGACCTGTTCCAACCCTTCTGTCACTTCAAAAGAAAAACCCGGCTGGCCCGCAAGGTTCTCCAGATTTTCCAAAAACCGTGTATAACATTCTCCCTGTATTCCTGCCAGAACAATTCTTCTGCCTGCCAAACGATCCCATATCGTTTTTTGCAAAATGTTCTGCCCATCCTTCGACTGTCTCATGTTATGCTCCATTCTGCTAAGCGCGCATGCTTTCCATCAAGCGGTTGAACATCTGGGGAAGTGAGGTCTGCGCCCTCCAGCCAAGTGCACGCAATTTTTCCGAATTAATCAGCATCCGCGAGGTCGGCGCATAGCCGAATTTGTTTGCATCTTCCGGAATATCGAATACAAGACCGGAACCGCTCTTCGGATATTCCCGAATCAACATTTCCGCCATTTCGCGGATTGTCCCGAAGGTTTCTTCATTTGAAATATTGTAGGCTTCCCCTGACTGCCCCCGCAGAAGTACCGTCAATAGCCCCAGCACTGCGTCAGACGTATAACAGTAACAGTGCGCCTTACTTCCATCGGTATGCAGAACAATATCCTCGCCCTGCATAATGCTCCGTGCAAACTGTGCAAATACACGGTTTTCATTTTTCGCAATCCCGGCCCCAAACGTCTGCGCAAGCCGAGCCGTTTTTACCGGGACATTGTATTCATGCGCATAGGCCCCGCACAGCCCCTCCGCCATACGCTTACTTTCAGAATAACTGCTGCGCACTTCAAGCGGATCAATATAGCCATAATCCGTCTCCCTCACATTGTAATGCTCCGGGTCAACCACGCCATACGCTTCCATCGAAGAAAGATATACCATGCTGCGCACCTGCTTTTCTCTTGCAAGCTCAAGCAGATTTCTCGTACCTCTCAGAGCCGTCAAAATCGTCTCCACCGGGCGCTCAACAAAATCTTTAGAAGCCGTCATGCTGGCCGTATGAAACACATAATCAACCGCTCCATCATACAAAATCGGCTCTGTCACATCCCCTTCAATCAGCTCCAAACCATGCCCCAGATAATTTCCCAAAAGCCGCTCTGCCTTCTCCCGGTTCCTCACCACACCCAGAACCTTCAGACCAAGCCCCCGGCTCTCTCCGGCACAGACAAGCGCCTTTGTAAGCAATCCTCCAATCAACCCCGTCGCCCCGGTAATCAGAATATGCTTTCCCCGCAACGCTTCCCAGTCAATCTGCTCCGAGGCCGCAATCCCTTCCAAATCCTCCTGCAAAACCACATCCGCTTCCCAAATCCGTTTAGCCATCCATATACTCCTTTTCCCTGCTGCGAAACCCGTCACTTTTTATCCTTATACCGGTTCATCTTCGCTGCCAACCGATTCGTCAACCCAAACCCAAATGCCTGCTCGTTCTCTTTATACTGAAGCAAAGCCCGGAACATATACACATCCTCCGGAGTCGTTACTTTAATATTACCCCGATTCCCCATTACCATATGCGGCTGCTTCCCAAGCGACCGATAAATCGTGCAGGCATCTACCATATTTTCATACCTGGCAGGCAGCGCCCGAATCGCCTCATGCGCTTTTATAATATCCTTCAAATAAAAACTCTGCGGCGCCTGTGCCGTATAGCTCTCTTTGCGAAGCGGAAGCTCTTCAACCGTGCCTCCGTCTTTGCTGATCAGCACAGTCTCGTAACACAGAGTACAAGTGATTGCGCTTCCATACGCTTTCACTGCCGCAACATTGTCACTGATCACGCCATATTCCACAAACGGCCGCACGCCGTCGTGAATCAGAACCACGCTGTCCTCCGGATTCTCCTCCTGCGCTTTTTGGAGCGCATGAAAAATGGAATCCTGGGCCGTCTCACCACCCGGCACAATCGCTGCGATCTTGTCAATTCTGTAATCCAGTACGAGTTGCTGCGTATAACGGATATAATCCTCGCTCATTGCCAGATAAATTTTATCAATCTCCTCATGCTCCTGAAACAGCTGAAGCGTATGAATCAAAATCGGTTTTCCGTTTATCTCCAGAAACTGTTTTGGTACTCCTGCGCCCATGCGCACGCCGCTTCCGCCGGCAAATATAATCGCTATATTCATAATACCATTCCTTTCGCTTCGCTCAAAGCACTGACCCGTGCATTCTGACATCCACTTTAGTTTTTGCTCTGTGTCGTTTCTTCTCCAAGTCCGGCCAGACCGAGAATCCGCTGCGTGGCCCGCCCGTCGCAGGCGCCCACATATTGTTCCCGAAATTCCTGTATTTCCTTTTTATGCTCTGCGTTCCAGACGCTGCTGCTTCTGATCGCTTCTGTAAGCTCCTGCCGCGTATCTGCCAGCTGGAACGGAATACTCAGATAATTCAGATAAAAACCGCGACCATCTTCATATTCCTGTAAATCCGGTGCAAACAACACAGCCGGTTTTTCATACAGCAGATAGTCAAACAGCACCGAAGAGTAATCCGTGATTAACACATCCGTCACGGCAAGCAGCTCCTCTGTCGGAATCGTACAGTTTGACACCCTTCCATGCGCATCCACATGCGGATGGGCTTTGATAATGATATACCAATCCGGCGACAGCTCCTTTGCTGCTTCAAGAATCTGTTTTTGTCCTTCCAGACGCGGCGCGGCCGCATTTCCCCGAAAGGTGGGCGCCCACAGCGCAATTCTTTTTCCTCTTGCCTCCGGATACTGTTCAAAAAAATGTTTCCTGCATGTATCATTCCATGTCTGATCGAAATAATAGTCTGTCCGGCTGACTCCGGTTGCACGAATATGTGATTCTGACAGCCGAAGCGCCTGCGCGTGCACCGGCACGCAAATCTCGGCGCTGAGCGTCAGATACGTATAATTTCCGAACATATTTCCCCTGTAATTCTTCGGGATATCCTCGCCCGTGTCATATGCTATTTTTTTCATCAATCCGCAGGAATGCCAGAGCTGAACCACCGTCGTCTCCGGCCTTTTCCGACATGAGGCCACCGGAAGATAATAATCGCAGATAAACACATACTCCGCCACTGCATATCGCTTCATAAAACACAGCAGCGCGCGGAGCATTTCTCCAAACGGCATTCGGCCAAAATCACTGATAAATAACTCCGTACGGCACTGTCCCGCCGTTTCAAGCTCTGACACTGCCTCATACATCCGCCGCATGGAAAATGGCAGCTCCTCATGATGGGCATCCGCAAAAAGCACCAGTCCTTTTTGCACTGGGGCCCGGCTGAACCATCCGTAAATCACCGGAAGCAGCACATTCTGCAAAAACATCTTTAAATATTGCCTGATCCGAAACACGGCTGCCTCCTTTTCTCTCACTGTACCTCAATCTCATCTGCCGGACAGTCTGTAATATCTCTGTATCTTCATGTCTGCCTTTGACCTGTTACTTTTTTCTCTGCCTTCCTGCGGCTTTTCCGGATTGCTTCAGACGCTCCTGGTAACTTCGGGCATCCTCATAAATTCTCTTGCAGCTCTCAAAATCCTGATATGCAAAAAAATCATCCTGCCGTCTCCGGTAAAAGTCCTTCAGACGACATCCGTCTCTCATATAGTTGCAAAGCGTCTCTGCCAGTTCGTCTATGCCGGTACAAATCTCGCCAAAGCCCTGCGTCTCATAGAAAAACCCGCCCTCCTCATAATGCGGAGGCAGTGCAGGCGGATGAAAATAGACCACCGGCTTTCTCATATAGGCAAAATCAAACTGAACGCCGGAATAATCCGTCACCATCAGGCTCGACTGCGTCAGCAGCTCCTCATAATCTGCTTCAAGCGCAGATAAAATTTCCACTCCCTGAGCAGGACGAAAATCTTTTTTCTGCGCGCTGATTACCGGATGCAGAAGATACACAATCTGATAACCCATCTGTCGGGCCGTCTCGCCAAGCTTTTCATGCTCTACAAACGCCTGATAAATCCGATAATATTCCGTATTTTTAAATTCCGGATTGTACGGCCGTGTCTGTCCCATTACGGAATGCATGGCCAGATAAGAGCGCCATGTGGGCGCGATCAAAATCTGCCTGCCATCCTGTGGCATCAGCCCGTCATACCTTGGAATACCGGTAAGCCGCAAAGTTTCCGGACAGTAATCATACGCAGGTTTGGATAAATTATCTACCTCATAGCGCGACGCACAGTAATACCGTTTGTTGTTATTCACGACCCGATTCGAATCGGCGCGAAGATCCTGTACCGAAAGTCCGTGCTGAATACACGCATTGACAGAGCGAAGGCGGTCCTGTACAAACCGGATCTCCCACTGATTAAAACCACAAAACGAAGGCACGCCACTGTGTGTTCCGAACACCATTGACGCATATAAATAACACATTCTCTGCTTCCAACTCCGGTATACAGCTGGCCGATAACCTTCGCGGCACAGCCTTTCATAATCAGGAACATCCTTTTTTATTACATAAACCGGGGATATCCCGTCCTCTTTCCTGCCCGTAACATATTTATAAAAATATTCACCGCAATCGCCGCCTTTATACAGCTTGTCAAACGTAAGCCAGATATTTTTCCGGCAATAGAACGGATAGGAAAGCCAGTATGCCAGGCGCATCAGAAACATTTTGCGCGATCCGTAGGATGCACGCAAAATTTCTTTCAGAAAACGAAACTCCTGCCTCACCCGCTCGGGTTTTCCCGTCCGACAAATCCTAATTCCTGCGGCCCGGCAAGCCCCAGGGTCAGCGCCTGCCAGTGTGATCATATAATCCTCAAAAAGCCACCATCCGTGCCGCAGCCCAGTGTGAAGCCTTGCCTGATAACACGTACTGACCACAGGCAAAACTTCTTCTTTTCCTTCCTCATCCGTCCAGATGAATGTCAGAATATTATCCCGCTGAAGCCTTTCTGGAGATACCTCTGCAAAAAAGGCCCTGCATCCGCAAAAAACCTTTTCATCCACTTCCGGCTGTGAAAATCTCTCCGTAAAATATACCGGAAGAGTTTCGCCATTTAGTTTCAGAGCAAACGAATCCGCCGCCATATCAGGCGGAATGGAACCATCCAGGCGAAGGATGCTTCCCTCGCGTTCCAAAAGCTCCAGCAAAACCCATGCCGCAGATTCCTTCTGATTTTTTGCTTCCCGACCTGCTTTTTCCTGCTTTTCCCCTGTCTGATTGCTCATTGATACCCTCACGCGCCCTGCCTGCTTACATCTTTATTTCCAGCTCTTTTTTTACATCTGCAAGGGCCGCCTCAATCACCTTATCCATATCATAATACTTATACTGACCAAGACGTCCGCCAAATATTACATGCGTTTCCTTCTCGGCAAGTGCACGGTATTTTTCATACAATTTACTGTTTTTCTCGTCGTTCACCGGATAATACGGCTCGCTTCCCGGTTTCCATTCCGTCGAATATTCCCGTGAAATAATCGTATAATCCTTCGGCTGCTCAAGCTCAGCCTCCGGTTCAAAATGCTTATGCTCAATGATTCTCGTATACGGCACCTCGCGATCCGTATAATTTACCACTGCATTTCCCTGATAATTTTCCTCTTCCAGACGCTCTGTCTCAAAGCGAACGGTCCGGTACTCCAGATGTCCATAACAGAAATCAAAATACTCGTCAATCATTCCTGTGTAAATCACCTTTTCAAACATATCCGGATTCTCTTTGCTATATTGGAAATAATCTGTCTCAAGCATAACATCCACATTTTCGAGCAGTTTTTCCACAATTCCGGTGTAGCCGCCGATCGGAATTCCCTGATGGCTGTCGTTAAAATAATTGTTGTTATACGTAAATCGAAGTGGAAGCCGTTTGATGATAAAAGCCGGCAAGTCTTTACAGTCTCTTCCCCACTGCTTTTCTGTATAGCCCTTAATCAGTTTCTCATACACATCCGTTCCGACCAGTGAAAGCGCCTGCTCTTCCAGATTTTGCGGCTCAGTAATATGAAGATCCGCAATCTGCTCCGCAATCCGCTCTTTTACTTCCTGCGGCTTTCGAAGGCCCCACAGCTTGCTAAATGTGTTCATATTAAACGGCAGATTATACAGCTCATCCTTATAAACCGCCACAGGAGAGTTAATATAATGATTAAATTTTGCACGCTTATTCACGTATTTCCATACTGCATCATTGCTGGTATGAAAAATATGTGCACCGTATTTGTGCACCTGAATGCCATCAACGTCCTCTGTATAAATATTTCCGCCAATGTGATCCCTTTTGTCAATGACCAGACAGCGCTTGCCTGCTCTCGTGAGTTCGCATGCGCATACTGCTCCGTACAGTCCTGCACCGACAATCAGATAATCGTATTTTTTGCGCTCCAGACGAAGCTGCTCCCGCCTCCGCTCCTTCCGCTCACGCACCAAACGATTCTGTTCCTCCTTATAAGCATCGCAGACCTCTTGCGAACTGCCGATCATACGAACACGGCCGCCGTCAAGCCACACCGCATTTTCACAGAGCGACTTCACGGATTCAATATTGTGTGAAACAAACAGAAGTGTGGTCCCTCCGGAGAGCATCTGCCGCATACGCTCATTGCACTTCCTGCGAAAACGCATATCTCCTACTTCCAGAACCTCGTCCACAATCAGAATTTCCGGATTCACGATCGTTGCTACAGAAAAGCCCAGCCTGGCCTTCATACCGGAAGAAAAATTCTTCACCGGAGAATCCAGAAACTTCTTCAGATTGGCGAACTCGACAATCTCATCGAAATGCTCTTTCATAAACTCTCTGGAATGTCCCAGAACAAGCCCGTTCAGATATATATTTTCACGCGCGGTAAGCCTCCCGTCAAACCCTGCGCCAAGCTCAATGAGCGGCGCAATATTGCCCCGCACTTTCACACTTCCTTCATATGGCTTCAAAATACCGCTGATTGCCTTCAGCAGCGTTGACTTTCCGGAACCGTTTGCTCCCACAAGCCCCCAGGATTCACCCGGCTTTATCTTCAGATTGATATCCTGGAGGGCAAGAAACTCCTGGAACATCAGCTCCCGCTTCATAAGCTTAATTGCATATTCCTTCAGGTTATCTACATTTTCAGAAGCAAGATTAAAACGGATTTTCAGATCTTTTACTTCTATCGCATATTTGCTCATCTCAGTTCTCCATTTACTACGATAATATAGCTTACAAAAAGCTGCACAGCAGGCTCTCACCCGTCATTCGTTCTTATTGCCTTTTCCTCGAATGTATAAAATCAAATAAAAGTTAAATATAGAGGATAAATTTATCCTTACTTCGCTGGAAAGACCACACACCGATAAACAGCATGAAAAAAGCAATCAGCCAGCCGCCCCAGAAAACTCTTGGCCCGGGCAGGCGTCCATAATACACCAGGTCACGAAACTGCGCCACATAATAATACATTGGATTGAACGCTTTGATCAGAATCTGGATCTTGTCCGGCAAACGACTGATCTCATAAATAATCGGTGTAAGATACTGCCATGCGGTCGTCACTGCACCGTAAATATGTTCCATATCACGGAAGAAAACATTAAACTGTGCAAGGAAAAACCCAAGCCCGCAGCAGAAAATATAAAGCTGCAGAATCACCAGCGGCGTAAGCAGCATATGCCAGTGGAACGGAGACCGGGTCACAACCATAACAATCAGCAATGCTCCAATTGAAAAGACGAGATCCAGCATACAGCTTGTCACCTTGGCCAGTGTAAAAATATACTTGGGCACATAGACCTTCCGCAAAAGAGCCGCATTCCCGGTCACTGACTTCATCGCATTATTGGTACTACTCTTCATGAAGTCGAACAGCAGCCGTCCAGTCAGGAGATATACCGGATAATTTTCAATTCCCTTGCCCAAAAGATTGGAAAATACAAGAGTCAGAACAATCATGATCAAAAGCGGATTCAGAACACTCCACACATAACCAAGAAAACTCCTCCGATACTTCAGCTTCAAATCACGGGCTACCAGATCCCGAATCAAATCCTGGTACTTAAAAAGTGTCTTGATACGGTATTTAAAAAGTTTCATAAGTTTCCTCCGTATTTTCTTTATATTGCATCATTTTATCTTATCATATCCGTGTTTTCATTTCAACCTTCGAATGCCAGGTGTCGGGTACATGTGAATAGAGGACGCCTGCGAGACTGGCCATATCCCTCCGCAAACTCGCTTCCGCTCCGTTCGGCACGCAGCGGTACTAGGCGCGTTTCGCGCTTCGCTAAAACGCACCAAGTGCCGGCGGCCTCACAGGGTTTGCTATGGGATATGGCCAGTCTCGCAGGCTGTTCTGGTTTTTCCGCTACGGTGCAGGATTTCCGGTATATTTTTAAAAAAATAAAGAAAAGAGGATACTCCTGGGCATCTTATGCGCTCAGAAATATCCTCTGGGTATTTAGAGAAAAAATCTTATGATATCAGGTAAAAAATATTTATTTTTTCAATGTTTGTTGTTTTGGTTTATAATTCTTAGTTTTCCATAATTCTGAATGCGTCAATTCGTATAATACAATCCGAACTTGCTTCATTCTTTTCTTCCAGAAGAACCAGCTTGATCGTGTGGTCGCCTGGTTCCAGATCGTGTACGGAATACAGGCCCTGGCTTCCTACCCGCTTCTCTGCATATGTGTCAATTACTGCAACCTCTTCTCCGTCAAGCAGTACCTGGAACATTCCCTGATCGCTGTCAAGACCGCCGTAAACATCAATACCACATCCGTTAAAATCAAGAGACATATAAGCGCCTACAGAATTGCTATAGCTTACCAGATTATCGCTGCTCCAGATTCCCCACGTCTCGCCATTTGCTCCACGGCGATCGATACGGCCGTTCTTATCTTCAATACAAATAAACTTCCGTTCATCGGAATTATCTTTTTTAGCCTGAATCAGCACTTCATTCAATCTGGCTTCTACATCTTTTACATCAGCTTTTGCCACGAGGAATGCTCTCGATCCGGTCTCTTCATTCTTCTCAAATGTAACTCTTCCATCGTCAAGCACAGAGATATCGCCGCGCTCCATGGTCCAGTAATCTTCCAGACCCTCAACCGCATACATGACTGCTGTCAAATCCCAGCTCCAACGTGTCGCCAGACCAGTATCATCCGTCAGATAAAGATCATAGCTTAAACGAACCGGATTATCCTCCTCCATCTCATAACGACGCTCGCCGGTGTCAACATTAATACCAATTTCAAAGCCACTGAACATAATAGGCGCCGGACACTTTTCCACAACAAGCTGTGCTGCGGCCGGATCGCACATAAAATTATATTCTGCACTTTCAAAATCCTCGAAATTACCTCCCATACAGCACACAAGTTTTACTTTCTGCGCAACGAGATCAACGCCATTTAAATCACTGTATTCATCCGGTTCAGAATTCAGGAGTTCAGTCAGATTCGTCAGAAAGCCTACCGATGCAATCGTTACGCTGTGGTCCGGCTGGCTTGCCAGAACCTCACGGTATACGTCAACCGCATCCCGGGCATCTCTTCCGTCTACCATTGTGTTTTCGTATTTCATAGTTACTGGCTTGCAATAGGTATAGCTTTCAGGAGTAACCTCTGAAGGCCCCTTATATGTTCCGATCGGGATTTCCGGACGGCCATAATAGGTATTAATTGCTTCTGCACAAGGCGCTGCATACAGACATGCACTGTTGCAGACCACTGCCAGAAGATTTGCCCTTCCTTCACTCACATAAGAATGCAGCATTGCTAACCCGCCGGCATCGTCAACGTCATCTGCGATATCTGTATCATAAATAATATTTGCAACTCCCTCCGGGGCGGGCCAAGCCCCTTCATACTGTACATAAACAGGGCCTTCTTCTGCCGCATTCACGTTCTGCACACATGCCGTAGCTCCTAATACACTCGTCAGGCCCAGTGCCAGCGCTACTAAATTCATTCTTCTTTTCATCTTCTCCCACCTCTGTTTTCTATTTTCAATTCAGTTTTCTATTCAACGACGTTGCAGCTACAATCGATTGTACTTTTGATTATAAAAGCTTCGCCCCCCTTTATATGTAACACATGTCACATTTACAGTCATTATTTTCCATTTTTTTATTAAAAATTTACAATTTTCTTTTTTCTTAATTCGATATTCCATGAGTTATTTTGCTAGATCAAAGCTTCAAAAAATCAACAAATTAAACAAAAAAGAACCTCTCAAGTCATCCGACTCAAGAGGCGCTCTCTTTCTTATCTGCTACAAAATAGTCTATTATTTCTGATTTTTATATTTGATATAGTCCATGATAAAGTCAACCGAACCATCTATTCCAAGCTCGCTGCTCTCAATGCAGAGATTGTAGCTTGCTGCCATACCCCATTTCTTTTCTGACTGGAAATTATAATAACTTGCACGCTTTTTATCCGTTTTCACCATCATATCCCGTGCCTTTGCATCTGAAAGATGGTATTCATCCATGACACGTGCGGCACGGAAATCTGAACCTGCGTGTACAAAAATACTGACCAGTCCCGGGCAATCCCGGAGAATATAGTCTGCACATCGTCCGACAATGACACATGACTCGCCGGAAAGTCTGCGAATCGAATCATACGTAGCCTGATAAATCTGCTGGTCGATCGTCGGTCCTGAATACAATGCAGAAGGATATACATCCATCACAATGGAATACAGAAGGCTGTTTGTCGGTTTCTCATCATAACTTTCAAGAACCTTCTCGCACAGACCACTTTCTTTTGCAATCAACTTCAGCAGTTCTTTATCATAAAATTTAATGCCCAGCTTTTTTGCCAGCTTTTCACCTATTTCGTGTCCGCCGCTCCCAAACTGTCTTCCAATCGTAATAATCACTTTTTTATCCATACACAATACCTCCTGCCCCAATAAAATGGTCCGTCCACTGCAAATTCTGTTCTTTGCAGCAGCTCTTCTGCTGTAAATGATCTGTCCGCAGCAGATTATAAAAATATTATAGCATGAATTCCATAAATTGTCCAAAAATAAATGGAGGTTTTCATTTTTATTATCATATGTTACAATCTTTAGAAGGTACTTGCATATAATAGGTCTGAGCGGAATGTTATGGAAAGCGGGCGCCGACTGATCTCTGATACAAAAAGGAGGATTTTATGTCACCAACAGAACAATACTATGAAATTCTGGCAAATTCTATTATCAAAGGGCTGGAGAAACGCGGAATGGAGGGGGCCTATTTTAAAACCTCAAAAGAAGCAGTTGCACATGTCCTTTCCATGCTGCCATCCAAAGCCTCTGTTTCCTGGGGCGGAAGTATCACACTGGAACAGACAGGTCTGATCGATGCACTGAAAGAAAAAGATTTGGAACTGATCGACCGGTCACTTGCTACTTCTTTGGAAGAAAAGAAGGTGGCCCAGCAGAGAGCATTTTGTGCAGACTATTACTTTATGAGCACAAACGCCATTACTGCTGATGGAGAACTCGTCAATATTGATGGAAACGGCAACCGCGTCGCTGCATTGATTTGCGGTCCGGAGCATGTCATCATCCTTGCAGGTATGAATAAAGTCGCTGCTGATACAGACGCAGCAATCCAACGAGTACATACAAGCGCTGCTCCGCCAAACACAATGCGCCTCGGCCTCCACACTCCCTGCAGCCAGACCGGCATCTGCAAAGACTGCCTGTCCCCCGACTGCATCTGTGCCCACACCGTCATCACCCGCTTTAACCGCAACAAAGGACGAATCAAAGTCCTGCTCATCGGAGAAATTTTGGGCTTCTAAAATACATAGCCCTTCTAAATCTGAAGAAACGCTTTAATCTGTGTTTCTCTAAAATAATAAAGTGTGCAGTTTCCATTTTCTTACCGAAACCGCACACCTCTCTATTTACTTAACCAATTGCAAATTCCTTCCAGTAAAACCTCTTTATTTAAAATCCTTCGGGAACAGCACAATATAATCATTCTCATCGTACCGCTTCTTTCCCATTGACAATTTACGGAAAAACTTATTCGAACGCGCAATCGCTTTTCCGGTCAGATCAATCACATCTGCAAGCGTTACTGGATTTTCTCCTTCCATAGCTTCCACAAGCTTCTGGCAAAGAACCTCCTGCGCCTCCTCACCGATCATATAATCCTGCGCATTCGCATAGATCTGTCCAAACCCTGCCAGTTCCTCTACCGTATATTCCGGAATATAGATCTGAGCAGTAAATTTCATCGTAAAACGCGGATGACGCATCAAAAGTTCATGAATATACTGCTGTTCATCCTCCAGAATCACCACCAGACCGTCAGTCCGGAACTCCATGGCTGTTGTAAGCTGCTCCACGGTGCCCGGCTCCAGATCTCCTGCTTCCTCCACGATCAGCGTACCGCCGGCGATTTTCGCAACTGTTGCCGCGATATCCTTACGGTTCAAATCTGCCGCGTAAATCTTTGCAATCTTCATCGTCTGGTTGCCCTTGTCGTGAGCAATCGCTTTTGCAATATTCATAGCCAGAGTTGTCTTTCCGGAACCATGCGCACCAAAAACCAGAATATTGCCACTGCGTGAAGTACGGTCATCTCCTTTAGCTTCTGCCTGGATGATTGCATTGGCAATCTGCTCCTCCAGACCTTCCACCTCTGTGAAACCGCTGAAAAGGCCTCTGAGATGCTGCGGAATCATCAGATATTCTTCCTCTTCATATGCCTGTTCTGCTTCATCATCATAATAGTCTTCTGCATTTTCTGCATATGGCAGCTCCTCGGAACGATCTTCTGAATATTCCATTTCATCAAAGATACGTTCATCGGCTTCGGAATAGGCCTGTTCAGCTGAACGGTTTTCGCCCTGCTCTTCTGTTCGTGTTTTTCCTGCCGGCTCTTCGAGCTTTTGTGCAATCTGATCGGTCGGAATCCGAATCGTCTTCTCCTGAAGAATCTCCTTCTTTGCGGCCTCTATCAGCTCCTCACGGCTTGCAATCCTGCGCGTCTTTCCAAGCTCGTCATCTTCTTCCATATATGTAGGAAGAGATCTTGCGTTTCTGAGCAGCTTTTCCGGGTGGTTCGTATACTGAAGCGCTTCGCGCTGAATATCGGTCAGTTCATCCGCAGCAGCATCCACCATGGTTTTTGCCGTATCTGGAAATCTCAGTGCCCCGGCTTTTTTGTTTCTGCTTTCTGCACTGCTATCTGTACTTCTTTCTGAATCATCCTCTGAGATTTCTCTGGCGATTCTTTCATATTTTTCTTCTGACATCTTTTCTGACTTTTCTTTTATCGCCGGTTCTTCCTGACTGTCAGCACGCTCTTTGTCCTCTGATCTGCTCTTTACCCGGGATTTCTTCACCAATCTCTCCCGCCTTACGGGTGTCTCGTCTGCCAAGGTGACTACTTGATTTCCCTCTGCTCCACCCATCACAGATTTTTCCTGGCTTTCCTTCGCTTCATCCGCCTCAGAGTTTTCCTGGCCTCCACTTATGTCGTCTGCATCAGATCTCGCATCCATTTCATAGGACGCTCTGTTTTCCTGACCGTCGTCTGTCCTATGACTGTCTTTCTGTGCCTCCGGCTCCTCACTGTCCATTTCGCCCAGTACGGCGTCCGTTATTCTTTTTCCTTTATCGCTCATAGAAAGAAGCACATCGTCAATAGAGAGCTGTCCTGCCGACTGCTCCGGCGCCTCCGGTATTTGAAGCGGAGGAACACTCTGTACTCTCGCATCCACAGACGCAGGAATATCATCCTCAGGCTGTTCTACATTTTTTACGACACCTGAGAGGATTTTCCTCATGCTCTTTGCAAGTTCCACCTGCAAATCTCCCGGCTCCAGAGGTATATCTTCCTCTTCCTCCTGAGGCTGAACCGTCTGTTCCTGCACGGATTTTTCCTCCGGCTGCTTCGTCTGCAGACTGCCCGGCCCAGGCTTTACACCCCGCCATACCTGTGTATCTGTTTTGCCCGGCATAATACGCGTGGATGCCAGCTGTTCGCCTGGTTCTTCCTCAGCGGCGAGCTGTTCTTCTTTCTTGTCCTTTTCTGCCTTATGTGCCGCCACCTGATTGGCAATTTCCCGCTCGGTCTGCGCCATGATACTTTCAGCCATAAACTCCCCTCCGGCTGCTCCGGTATCCGGCTCGACATTCTGTACAACGGTTTCCTTCTCCTCTGTTTCCTCCACAGGATCGGCCATTTTCTTTTGCAGACATTCGTCATAAATCTGCTTCTGCTTTGGTGTCAGCGCTGCGTACCTTTTTTTCAGTTCCAGTGCCTTCGCCACATATTTGCCGCTGTGAAACCAAAGCACCAGATCATCACAGGCTGCCAGACACTTCTGCATCTGTCCGGACTGCTGATACAACGTGGCCAGCTCATACGCCCAGCGCTCCGTGTACTCCTGTCCCAGATATTCCTCCAGAATCGCAATCAGCTCCTGTGTCTGGCTCCCTCTGCCTTTGTAAATTTTGTATTTTAAAATATATCGGTTGTTGTCATGCGGCGCTGCCTGCACATACTCCGTATAATACTCCAGCGCCTCATCAAATTGTCCCAGCGCGGTCGTCACCTCTACCAGACGGTACAGAACCGTCCGGCCCACCGGTGATCTGCGGTAGGCGCGAAGCAGCAGCGTCTTGCTCTCCTCCAGCCTTCCCGCTGCCTCATAGATCTCACTGATCAGGCAAAGTGTTCTGATATTTCGAACTCTCCGCCAGTCTATCGTATCTGCCAGATTCGCGGCTTCCTGATAATCTTCCTGATCTACCAGTTTGTCTATTTCCTCCAGCTTGAGATTGTACTCATACTTATCCAACTTTATTCACCCCGTTATTAATATTCACTCATCAATAAATCCTGTAACTCCGAACTCTGTACCGCAAATATCCCGCAGCAGCAATATCCTTCATCTGCCTCCTGCGCACATCCTTGCGGCTTCATTCCCTCTAAGCACACATCTGTACATGAAAATTACATAAAGCTTAAACTTTATGTAATCATATTTGGTTTTAGTGTACCATACCTGTATTTCCTTGTCAAAACCAACTGTCGTAAAAATATGGATTTTGTCACGTTTTGCATACAAAGACAGCACTTTGACACTACCTAGTACGTTTCTTTTCATGTTCCAGCATAACCGGATAAATCCGTTCGCAGTTGTGATGATCGGAAAACGCAAAAAAATCATCTGCCCGGCTCCGATAAAGATCCGGCATCTGGCAGTCATTTTTCATATATCTGCACAAAACATCAATCAATTCGTCATTCGTATGGCAAATCTCTCCAAATCCCATTGTGTCATAGAAAAATGCGCCTTCCTCATAATGCTGCGGAATATCATGATGATGCAGATAAATCACAGGCTTTCTCATATAGGCAAAATCAAACTGAACCCCTGAAAAATCTGTCACCATCAAGGCTCCCTCACAGAATATTTTCTCATAGCTCATTTCTCCGATCGACGGAATAATCTCAACCAGGTCATTTTGTACAAAATCATCCTTCTGCGGACTTACAATCGGGTGCAGAACATACTGAATCCGATATCCATATTTGCGTGCCTCCCCGAGCAGACGCGGATCATTAATCAGACTGTTGTACACCTTATAATAACTCGTCTCTTTAAAATTGGGATTGTAAGTTCTGGAAACGCTTTCCGTCCCGCCAGTCGGCGGCAATGCAGACTGCATGCGCCAGGTAGGCGAAATGACCAGAATTTTCTGCGCACGGTTTTTCAGACCATCATATCTCGGAACTCCCGTCAGCTTCAGCGCATCATATCCCATATAATCATATTCCGGCTTGGAAAGATTCTGAATCTCATATTTTGAAGCACAAAAATAAAGATTCGTGTTGTCCCGCAGCCTCTGCTGCGCGATCGCAATTTTCTGCACGGACATTCCGTGCTGAACACATGCCACATCAAAATGAACATTTCCGCGAATCGGAAGGCTGCGCGCAAACGTATAACCGTTAAACGAAAATACAGTAGAATTAGAAGCAATCACCATATCCGCATTCAAAAATACGAGCCGGTGTTTCAGACTGTTGCGTACAAGCGGCTGGAAGCCCTCTGCTTTCATTCGCGCGTAGTCCGCTGAAGTTTTGTCCAGCAGATAATATTTTTTAATGCCGTCCTTCTGCCTGATTGCATAACGGTACATGTACTCAGAGGAATCTCCTCCTTTATAGATCTTGTCCATAAACAGCCAGATCTTCTGCCGTGTAAAATACGGCTGCAAAAGGAAATTCAAAATCTTAAGCGGAAGCTGCTCCCGATAAAAACCATCCTTCTTTTTCCACATCTGAAGCCATAGTGCAACCTCCTTTTTCAGGATTTTCCATTTACTGGACTGCACCACATGAATCCCTTTTCTGCTCCAGAAGGAAAGATACGTCCCGATACGCCAGTATATATACCCAAAATCTTTTGCAAAACGGCTCGTATGTGCCGGAAATGAATAGTCCATTATGTACTCATTTCCCTGTACCTTAAATATAAAATTTAAAATCCGCTCCTCTTTGGACGGTTCCACGGGAATTGAAACGTGAAACGTTTTCATGCGCGCGTAAGTCACGCCGAAACATTTTGTCCGCGCATATCTGCCATTATAAACCAGAGGATACTCCCGCTTCCCGAATCTGGCAAAAACCTCTGCATCCTGCTGCGAAAAAAAGTCGTTATACGTTCCGTCTATTTCCAGTTTTTCGTCTATATAATCAATCTTAATAATCCGCAACGGGATCTGCTCCAGCTCGCAAAATACCTCTCCATCACTGATCAGCTGCATCTGCTCTTTAGTGCACCGAATTTTCGGATAATAAGAAAAATCCTGTTTTTTTAACCGCAAAAACAGCAGCAGACGACGTGTGTGAAGTCTGGCCGGGTGTGAAACTTTCTGGATACACAGCAACGTGGACATTGACACATACTGTAACGCCTTTGAAAACAGCTGGCAGTAATTCTCTGCCTCTTCTCTCGAAATAACATGCTTGTTCCGATTATCTTCATTCGCCCCAATACGCGTTTTAATCATATATATCACATACAGCTGCGTCAATAAATCTGTATCCTTGGTTGTGCCATTCTGTTCCAGATACGGCAGAAGGAATTTCTGAAATGGCTCATAATACCATTCCAGTGTATGACATCTGATATCATACTCATGATCGCATTCCAGTGACGTGGCATAAGAAAGAATCTCCGTTCCCAGATAACGGAACCTGGGAATCCTTCCCAAAATATAAAGCAAAGCCTGCTTCTCCGCCTCACACGGAAAGGCTGTACTTAAAAGAGCCTCTTTCAGAAGCGATGTACGAATCAGCAGTCCATAAAGATTTGCCGGAAATACCGCCGGTTCCTCTTGAATATGCACTTCCAGATCTTCTACGTCCCGGAGCAGAAAATACTCGCCTCTGCGCAGAGGCTTCTGGCTCTGCAACGCAGGCATTGCAAACGCCATTTCCGGATGCAAAGCTGCCTGCAACATTCGCTCCAGAAATCTTTCAGAAAAGGAATCTCCCTCATCTAAGAGAATTGTAAAAGTCCCCTCTGCCAAAGAAACCTTATCCAGACAATTCTTATGCGGCCTGTAAATATCAGGTTCCCATACCGGAATTATCTGTATTTTCTCTGCTGGCAGTGTCTGACGAGGAAAATCCTGTACAGGTCGCTCCTTCTCTGCATGATATGCATATAATACTGTAATGTCGTAACTATTCATTGCAGTTCAAACCTTTCTCTTTCTTCGCGCTCAGATTTGTTTTAATCTGGGTCGTGGAAATATCCGGCGTTCGCGACAGGTATATCACTTCGCAGTGTTCCTTCAAAAAGTCGAATTTTCCCTCCCAGTCATCCCCCATCACAAAAGTATCCACACGAAATTCCTTCACATCGGATAATTTCTGTTCCCAGGACTCCTCCGGAATCACCAGATCCACATATCGGATTGCTTCCAGAAGCTGTTTGCGCTTTTCATAGCTGAAATAACATTTTTTGGATTTGCTGTTCCAGTTAAATTCATCCGTCGACAAAGCTACGATCAGGTAATCTCCCAGTTCCTTTGCACGCCGCAGCAAATTAATATGCCCATAGTGAAGCAAGTCAAACGTTCCATACGTTATCACCTTTTTCATTTTCCATCTCCTTATTTCAAACAGATTTTAACGTTTTACCCATCTGCGCACTACCCGTAAAATCCGTTTACAGTAGTTTATCATATACCGACAATAGCGTTTACATCGTGCCAGAATAGAATTTTTCTGATCAGCGCTTTCCTTCCCCTTAGGTTTCAAAGGTTTTTTATCTACAAGTCCGAGTAATTCAAGCAGCCGCTCGCATGCATGTCCATCACAACTGCACATGAAACGATTTTTAAAATTTGTAATTACCGTTTTATCAAATCCCTGCTTTAGATCCTTAATGTAACGAATCATCTCCTCATTCGTACGGCAGAGCGGTCCCGGCGTTATTTCATTAAAATCATAATAAAGTCCACGATTATCAATATACTCATCTAAATCATATACAAAAAACAGAAGCGGCCGTTCAAATACGGAAAATTCAAACGCTACAGAAGAATAATCTGTAATGCAAATATCCGCAATTGTCATAAGTTCATTGATATTCATACCTCTGCCACGTGTCATATCATAAGCAAATGTATCCCTGTAGGGTTCCGGAATCTCAGACACATTTTGTACTGTCTGATGATGCTTTATGATAAGAATATAATCGTCGCCCAACTCCTTTGCAAATGCCGCAATATCCAGGGCATCCGGAGAAACCCGGTGAGGATCAACGCCCCGATACGTCGGCGCATATAAAATAATCTTTTTATCTTGAGCCGCAGGAATCGCTTTATAAAGCTTCTGATAACACTTCTCTACATAACCATTGTCAAATATTTCATCCGTACGACAAACGCCAATCGGCTGAATCACCCCGCTGTCTTTTGAAATACCCATAAACTCTTCAAAAACCCAGGGCAGTTCCGGACTGGCAATTGTAACAACAGAATATTTGTTATATTCTGGAAATTCTTCATAGCGAGCCATGCTTTTGAAACCCTTTTTCCCAATTGTGCTCAAACCAATGTGTTTAAAAACTCCGCAGCCGTGCCAAAGCTGGACGATTTTTGTCTCCGGCCGAATCTCCAGATACCCCATAAGGTTGTTTGATTCATGCACAAACACAGCCCGGGCTGTCGCCATATCACGAATAAACCACGCTGCATTCATATAATACTCCAGCCTAGTAACCTCTCCCCGATGAAGCTCATACAGTGCAAGTGGATACGTATACTCCTTTTTCAATTTCTTATAAAGATAACGGAAACTTTCATTTAACCCCCGTCGTGGCTGCATAAACAGAAGCATATTCGTAACCGGTTGATATGCTCCTAAATCATAAATAACCGGAAGCAAATGCTTAATACAGAAACGGTCAAGCCGAAGATTCTCCTCTTTTCCGTCCTTGCTTTCCATCTTCAGAATCCGATCCAACAGATTCACTGCCACCTCTGCATTTTCTGGTGTATTCTCCTCATGAAAAACAAGATACAACAACTCCATTGTATCCAAAACCTGCGTATCATCAAATGAATATTCTTGACAGAGGTCATTCCGGAATTTATCGATCCGCTGTGCATGGTTCTCTGTCAAACGCTCACCAAAGCTCTCTAAAAATACTTTTATCTTTTCTTCATACATCGTAATATTCTCCATAAACGTAATTAATTACACCTATCTTACTTCAAAAACAGATTTCAGTCAACGACATCAAATTTGTAGAATTTTCCTTCCGTCTTCACGCAAAAACAGGAGGTACTGCATTTACAGCATCTCCTGCTTTTTTGATTTAATTTTTAGTTCAGAGTTTTTTGTTTTTATTCTGTTTCAGATTTTAATTTGTATTTTTTAATTTGTGTTTTTTAATCTGTGTTTCAGTTACGTGTTATTTTTGTGCCTTTTTATTCAGTTTTACTTGTCTTTCTCTTTATCTGCTCAATTGGAGAGGTATCTTTCCTGTTTTATTTATAAAAGTATCGTCTGTTTCTTTACACATATTGTCCTTTTATAAACCATGTGGCTTTTCTCTGTCAGGCGCTGGAACTCTTACCGCTTTTACATCTTTCCTTTCGATGTTCTTTTCTTTGCTCTTTCACTCGTCTCCAGCCGCTTCTTTCCTGATCTGTCTGTTCTAAAAACAATTGAACCTGCGCGTTCGTTTTTCTACACTACCTGGATAAATGTACTCTGTCAACGGATTCCTTCTCTCTCCAATTACCGTTTCTTTTTCGATACTCTTGAATCACTTCTGACAGAGGTCTTTTTCACAGGAAACATTTATCCTGCCACATGTATCAGCTAAATGATGCGAAACGCTATCCACTGGTATCGACCTCCAATCCTTCCGAAACCTTCATTGTCTATAGGTACTCTTCTATAGGAACAACAAATGTTTTGTTGATGTCTGTATCTTAACAAATCTCCTTTTATTTGTCAATATTTAATTTGTATTTTTCTTTATTATTTTTTATATATGTATTTTTATTTTATATTTTCTCTTAATAATATATATTTTTTATATTTTTCTGATTTTTATAACAAAAAAGTCATTTTACACATGATTCTGTTTTGCATTCATCTGCCAATAATCAGCAGTAATATTTCTGTAATAATATTCATTTTTACGTAATCTTAACATATTTCTATCACAATCTTTCCCTATTATAAATGCGTTTGAATGAAGATTAAATTTACGATTTGTATCCTGCTTCAGACTAACCAAAACAAGGAGTTAATTTCATGAGCGATATGACCCATCTCGACAAACTGGAGGCAGAAGCTATCTATATTATGCGGGAGGTTGCATCTGAATGTGAAAAACCTGTCATGCTGTACTCAATCGGCAAGGATTCTTCCGTCATGCTGCACCTGGCTCTCAAAGCATTTTATCCGGAAAAGCCGCCTTTTCCATTTCTGCATGTAAATACAACCTGGAAATTCAGGGAAATGATCGCATTTCGTGACCGGACTGCAAAAAAATACGGGCTCGAAATGCTGGAATATATCAACAAAGACGGCCTTGCCCAGGGTATCAACCCGTTTGACCACGGCGCAGCCTACACAGATATTATGAAAACGCAGGCGCTCAAGCAGGCCCTGGATCACTATGGTTTTACGGCTGCTTTCGGAGGCGGACGGCGTGATGAAGAAAAATCACGCGCAAAAGAACGGATTTTTTCTTTCCGCAATGAACAGCATGCCTGGGACCCGAAAAATCAGAGGCCAGAAATGTGGAAGTTATACAATACCAGAATCCGTCCCGGTGAAGAAATCCGGATTTTTCCGATTTCAAACTGGACAGAGGCGGACATCTGGCAGTATATCCGTCGGGAAAATATTGAGATTGTTCCCTTATATTTTGCAAAGGAACGTCCTTTTGTTCAGAGGGACGGAAATATCATTATGCTGGATGACGACCGTCTGAAGCTCAGAGACGGTGAGACGGTACAGTACGATCACATCCGGTTCCGCACACTTGGCTGCTATCCTCTGACTGGCGGCGTCAAAAGTCAGGCAGATACACTGGAGGCCATTATTGCAGAAACGTTAAGCGCCGTCTCCTCAGAACGAACCAGCCGTGTCATCGACAGCGATGGCGGCAGTGCCAGTATGGAAAAGCGCAAGCGGGAGGGATATTTTTAACTATGAATACTCTTTTAAAATTTATCACCTGTGGAAGTGTGGATGACGGAAAATCCACTCTGATCGGCCACATGTTATACGACGCGAAACTGCTTTTTGCCGATCAGGAGCAGGCGCTTCTGCTCGACAGCCAGATGGGCTCACGAGGAGGCGCGATCGACTATTCGCTCCTGCTCGACGGACTTATGGCAGAGCGGGAGCAGGGCATTACAATTGATGTGGCCTACCGATATTTTACGACAGAAAAACGCTCTTTCATTGTTGCAGATACTCCCGGCCATGAGGAATACACCCGGAACATGGCAGTCGGCGCTTCCTTTGCTGAACTTGCCGTTATTCTTGTAGATGCCACGCACGGCGTTCTCACACAGACAAGACGTCACACCCGCATTTGTTCCATGATGGGCATTCGTCATTTTGTGTTTGCCGTAAATAAAATGGACCTGATCCGATACGATGAAACTCGTTTTGAAAAAATCACCGCTGATATCCGTCGGATGATGGCAGAATATGAATTCACTTCCCTGAAAATTTTTCCAGTATCCGCAACAGAAGGCGATAATATTACCACACGCTCAAAGCAAATGTTATGGTACAGAGGCACCTCCCTGCTTACTTATCTTGAAAACATCCGAACAGGGCAGGAAGACGACAGCACCAGTTTTCTTATGCCCGTACAGCGCGTATGCAGGCCGGATTCTTCCTTCCGGGGATTTCAGGGACAGATTGAAGCCGGGATGATCAAAACAGGTGACACGATCACAACGCTTCCCTCCGGGGAAAAAGCTGTTGTCAGTCAGATTCTTGATGCCGGAAAAGCTGCTGATTCTGCCGGATGCGGACATGCTGTGACAATCACCCTTGACCGTGAAGTAGATGTCTCCCGCGGATGTGTCCTTGTAAAAGATGCCAGTCTTTGCGTTGGTTCCCTTTTTACAGTACGTCTCCTCTGGATGGACGATGCTCCGCTAGTTGCCGGAAAAAATTATTATCTGAAGCTTGGCACTAAACTGATTCCAGCCGTTGTCCTGCATATCAATCATAAAATTGATGTAAATACCGGCAACGAAGTACCGGCAGATACCACCTTTAAAAATGAAATTGCCGAATGTGATATTTCTGTGTCCGATAAAATTGTTTTTGACCGGTTTCAAAACAGTCCGGCTCTTGGTTCTCTGATCCTGATCGACCGCATTACCAATATGACTTCTGCCTGTGGCGTCGTTTTAAAAAACATCAAACGCTCCGATAATCTTACCTGGCAGAAGCTTGAAGTTACCAGAGAGTTCCGCGCACAGCAAAAAGAACAGATTCCTGTGACCATCTGGATGACCGGTCTGTCCGGTTCCGGAAAATCAACTGTGGCAAATGCACTGGAAAAAAGGCTTGTTTCACTCGGCCTTCATACGATGCTTCTCGACGGCGACAATATCCGCATGGGATTGAATCGCAATCTCGGCTTCAAGGAAGCGGATCGGATCGAAAACATCCGCCGGATTGCCGAGGTCGCAAGGCTGATGAACGATGCCGGGCTGATTGTGATCACTGCTTTTATTTCTCCTTATGCACAGGATCGTCTGAACGCCCGTGAAATCATCGGAAAGGACAGCTTCTTTGAAATTTACGTCAACACACCTCTGGAAGAATGTGAGCGGCGTGACGTAAAAGGACTGTACAAAAAAGCGCGCAGCGGTGATCTCCCTGATTTTACAGGTATCTCAAGTCCTTACGAAGCGCCTGACTGTCCGGATGCCCTCATCGATACATCGGACCGGAAGATACAGGAATGCGTCGACCAGATTCTGCAAGCGCTTGAAGAACGGGAACTGCTGCCCGCACGCGTTGCTTCAGTTTCGCAACAGTCCAACTCAAATCTGCTTCTTTGAAACTGGACGCATATTTAAATTCAGTTACATGCATCCCAAACAAATTCAGTCTTATTAAGACTCAGGAGAAAATCTATGACCACCGTATATTTACACATCGGGCTTCCAAAAACAGGAACTACCGCTATTCAGAACTTCCTTACCGCCAATGATGCTGTCCTGAAAAGTCACGGCATCTGTTTCCCTGATCTCGGACTGCGTTATTCTGGTATCGGCTGGCGCAGAAACGCTCATTTCCTTATCCGGGCTTATAAAAATAAAAACGGGAAAAAGGACAGAACCCGCCCCTGTACGGAGTATAATGCCACTTTGGATAAAATCGCCCTGCTTGGCTCCAGTTATGAAAAAATTATCCTTACCGATGAAGCCATTTGGCGTGCCAGCCAGAGCCGCCCCAATTTCTGGACAAGGATTCGCGAAGACTTTTCCAAAAGAAATATGGAGCTGCGCATCATTGTTTATCTGCGCCGTCAGGACGAATTTGTACAGTCTCTGTACCGCCAGAAAGTAAAGTCCTCCTCCACCTGCCTGCCTTTCGCTGACTATCTGAGGGAATTGCAGAAAATCAATTATCCGCTGGACTTTCTTTCTTATCTGAATACACTCTCGGATGTTTTCGGAAAAGACAATCTCATCGTACGAATATACGGAAACAACCAATACCGCGGAAAAGAGCATACATTGATTTCTGATTTTCTCGATATTTTCGGGCTTTCCCTTGAGGATGGTTTTAAAAACAGTAAGAGTGTCTATAATCCAAGCCTGAATGGCACGTATCTTGAGCTGCGCCGAATTTTAAACGCACTCCCCGTGTCCCCCATAAAAAACGGGATTCTTCGAAAAAGCATCGGTGAGATCCTTCGTAGCAATCCTTATACGACAGAACCTGATAAGAATACGCTCTTCCAGGAGGGGAAACAGGCTGAATTTCTGGATCAGTTTGCACTGTCCAACAGGCAGGCAGCCCAGAAATACCACGCTGCAAATCCTGATGAAAATACGCCAGATTCCCAAACCGCTACAGCAAAAAACTGCCAGGATTCCGATGGTCTGTTTTTTCCTCAAATCGAAGATCTTCCAGTACATGAAGTACCTACCGAAGACCTGCTGCGCGATGTCATACTCATATATGGTAATGCAATTCAACAGTTGGAACAGCAGAACAAAAGACTTGAGGCAAAAATCCGGGAATTGCAAAATGACGCTCTGTGGTTCCGGTTGAAGAGAAAACTGCGGCATTTATTCAAAAAATAATTATAAAGAGGACGGTCACCCGTCCTCCTTTTTTATTTCACTTTATTAAAATTAATCAGGCATCCATCCAGGATAATCTGACGCTCATCGTCCGTCATTTCTCCAAGCTGAAGTGTAAACTCCTTCAGGCCATCCTCCATTACCACAAAAGCCGGAATCGTGGTCGCCTTGTCCATAATTGCACTCCGAATATTCGGAATAAACAAATAGTCTTTATTCTTAAACGGCAGCGCGCCTTCTTCAATCAAAAACGGCAACATACCCCAATTGATCAGGTTGGAACGGTAACGCTTCGTTGCGTAGCTGTTGGCGATATTCGCCCATCCGCCAAGCACTTTCTGGCAGGAAGCTGCCTGCTCTCTTGCAGAACCATCACCTGGTTTGACTGCGAAGATTGTACTTCCGATACCGGTATTTTTGCCGCAAGTCTTTGCAAATTCCGGTACCTTCTTGATCGTTTTCATAATGTCACAAAGCTCCGGAAGAGCTTTTCCCATGCACTCGCCCGCTTCACGTGCTTTCTCTGCCTTCTGCACTTCCTTTGCCAGACCAACGTATGCCGGGTCCTTTCTCGAAAGGGTAAACTCTGCCAGGCCAAGCGGATTCGAACGGTACGATGAAGTTTCTCCGGACGGAATCAATTCATCCGTTGTCGTCACCGGATCATGAATCTCAGAAACCACTTTCAGAACCAGATTCTCAGGAAGCTCGCACATTACCGGCCAGTCCTTGATATTCGGACCGAATTTGATCTCCACGGAAGGATCTGCTGTGCCCTTGCTGTCAAACACACGGTTTTCGTAAATGCTGCTGTCAAAGAAGTACTTTGGCTTTCCATATGTCACATCAATATCCGTAGCTGCTGTCAGATAACCGCCGTTTGCTGCCGTAGCTGCAATGGAACGCGCATCCATCAGAGCAACGGAAGCGATCTGTCCGCTCTGCAGCTTCGAGCCCTCACGGTTCGGGAAGTTTCTCGTAGAGTGACGAATACTGAACGCGTTATTTGCAGGCGTATCACCGGCTCCGAAACACGGACCACAGAATGCCGTCTTCACGACAGCTCCGCTCTGAATCAGGTCAGCCAGCCGTCCATTTTTGGCCAACTCCATATAAATCGGCGTACTTGCCGGGTATACGCTTAAGGTAAACTCATCACAGCCGATGAATTTTCCTTTCAGAATATCCGCTGCGTCACAGATATTTTCAAAACCGCCGCCTGCACAGCCTGCAATGATTCCCTGATCAACATACAGACGCCCGTTTCTCACCTTGTTTTTGAGTGTAAAATCAACCGCGCCGTCCAAGCTGACTGCCGCGCGTTTCTCAACATCATCGAGAATGTCCATGAGATTTGCATTCAGCTCTTCGATGGTGTAGGTGTTGCTCGGATGGAACGGCATTGCGATCATCGGTCGGATCTTGCTCAGATCTACCTCCACCATACCATCATAATATGCCACCTCGCCTGGATTCAGCTCCTTGTACGCTTCTTTTCTGCCGTGAATCTCATAGAATTCCTGAATCTTATCATCCGTCTTCCAGATAGAGGACAGACACGTAGTCTCTGTGGTCATAACATCCACGCCGATTCGGAAGTCTGCGCTTAAGTTTGCAACGCCCGGTCCCACAAATTCCATAATCTTATTGTTTACATAACCGTTTGCAAATACCGCGCCGATAATCGCAAGCGCCACATCCTGCGGGCCCACGCCTGGAACCGGTTTCCCGGTCAGATAAATGCCGATTACTCCCGGCATATTGATATCGTACGTCTGGCCAAGCAGCTGTTTAACAAGCTCCGGGCCTCCCTCACCCATGGCCATGGTGCCCAGTGCACCGTACCGCGTATGAGAATCTGAACCAAGAATCATACTTCCGCCGCCTGCAAGCATCTCGCGGGCATACTGATGAATAACGGCCTGATGCGGCGGCACATAGACACCGCCATATTTCTTTGCACAGGAGAGACCAAACATGTGGTCATCCTCGTTAATCGTACCTCCGACCGCACAAAGAGAATTGTGACAGTTTGTCAGCACATACGGCACTGGGAACTTTTCCAGCCCTGATGCGCGCGCTGTCTGAATAATGCCGACAAATGTAATATCATGCGATGTCAGTTTGTCAAATTTAATCCTCAGTTTTTCCATGTTGCCTGAGGTATTATGTTCATTTAAAATAGACCAGGCGATCGTCTGCTTTGCCGCTTCCTGTTTTGCCGGCACGTGATCTCCCATCTTGCTTTTTAAAACTGCCGATGCATCCGGTCCGTCTTCCAGAATCTCCGCACCATGCAAAAGATACACTCCATTTTCATACAACTTGATCATTTCATTTCCTCCTGCTTATTTCACTAATGAAAACAGTACTGCCGCGCAGGCATTGCCCAGCAGACAGATTCTGCCTTTTTACACGTAAGGGGACGTCGGAAAATGCATCGAAGTATCTGCTTCCCACGCATTTTGCGATATCCCCTTTGACCTGCTACACAATTCTCAGAAGAAACTTCTGAGCTTCCTTTTCACTATTTATCCTTTCGATCTCTGCTCCCAGACCGCGGAGCTTTTCCTCGAAACATTCATAACCGCGCTGGATATAGATAATATCGTCAACCGTCGAAACACCCTCTGCCGCAAGCGCTGCAATCACAAGCGCCGCTCCTGCTCTGAGATCCGGAGCACAGACACGGGCAGCGGAAAGCTTTTCCACACCGGTGATGATCGCTGTATTCCCTTCTACACGGACAACAGCTCCCATACGTGCCAGCTCATCCATATATTTAAAACGATTTTCAAAAATACTCTCCGTCACAATACTCGTGCCCTGTGCAAGTGCAAGCGTCACGCCAATCTGCGGCTGCATATCCGTCGGATAGCCCGGGTACGGCAATGTCTTGACATTCGTGCTGTGCAGTCTCTTGGATGCAACAACGCGAACTGCACTGTCAAACTCCTCCACCTCGCAACCAATCTCAAGGAGCTTTGCTGTCGTGGCCTCCAGATGCTTGGGAATGACATTTTTTACCATGACATCACCCTTTGTCGCAGCGGCTGCAAACATAAAGGTCCCCGCCTCAATCTGATCCGGAATAATCGAGTACTCTGTCTTGTGAAGCTTCTGCACACCGCGGATACGAATAACATCCGTACCTGCACCTTTGATATTGGCTCCCATACTGTTCAGGAAATTCGCAACGTCTACGACATGCGGCTCCCTCGCGCAGTTCTCAATAATCGTATATCCATCCGCCATAGAAGCCGCCATCATGATATTGATCGTCGCCCCCACAGAAACGGTGTCAAGGAAAATATGACTGCCGTGCAGATGATCTGCCTGTGCAATAATAAATCCGTTCCGGATAGAAACCTTGGCGCCAAGCGCCTTAAAGCCTTTCAGGTGAAGGTCGATCGGTCTGCTGCCAATGTTACATCCTCCCGGAAGAGGAACCTCCGCCTTTTTGTATTTGCCGAGCAGCGCGCCAATCAGATAATAGGACGCGCGGATTTTTTTGATATATTCATATTCAACGCTGACTTCTCCGACATGCTGGCTGTTCAGCAAAGCTGCATGCCTCGAAATGCGGTCCACCTTCACACCGATACTCTCCATCGCTTCAAGAAGGACGTTGATGTCACGAACATCGGGAAGATTTTCAATCAGTACCGTATCATCCGTCATAATAGCAGCTGCAAGAATACCGAGCGCCGCATTCTTTGCTCCGCCAATTTCCACTTCACCAACCAGCGGATTGCCACCCCTGATAATATACTGTTCCATAGGACACCTCTGTAAGTTTATTTATACCCATACCCTGCGAAAAACAATCCACTTTTTTGCATCGCAGCTCTGCTTTATTCCCCTCACCACAGATCTGCTCTCGCATGAAAACCATAACTCTTTTCATCCAAAAACCGCAGTCTTCCTATAAAAATAAAAAAGTGAATCAGGTTTAGTATACCACAAACTTCCTGTTTGTAAATAAAAATTAACGATTTGGTCACGTTTTCGTCACTTTTGCCAACTCCGATTACATTTACTTTTTCTTTCGGACACTGTAACCGAATTTGCCAATCTTTTTGCCGAGACCAAAATATTCTCCATGTGAATATACCATAAGTCCCGCTTTATTCAGCTGAAATTTCCCCTTTTCATCCAAAAATGCCTCATCCACGTCGACCCCCAGCACCTCTGCCACAAACATATGATGCGAGCCAAGCTCCAGCACCTTATCCACGCGGCATTCAATGTTAACCGGACTTTCCTCAATCAGAGGCGCCGTTACATACGCTGATTTTCCCGCTGTCAGATGCATCTGTGCAAACTTGTCCACATCCCGCCCGGAACGTACCCCGCAGAAATCTGTCGCACGCGCCAGCTTTTCTGTGGTAAGGTTAATCACAAATTCTCCGGTTTCACGGATGATATCATAAGAATACCGCTCCGGCCTCACGGAAATAGACACCATTGCCGGGGAACTGCAAATCGTTCCGGTCCAGGCCACGGTGATAATATTGGGTTTTTCCTCCGGCCTCTGGCAGCTTACCATCACGGCCGGAAGCGGGTAAAGCATGTTCCCTGCCTTCCAGACTTCTCTGCTCATACATACCTCCTCATCCTTTATAACTGGCTGATTGCCATCATAAACCCAGGAACCAGCTGCTTTTTACGCGAAACCACGCCAGGAAGCTGCACGCATCCATCCGTAACGGTCTGACGAAACGCCACCTGAACCAGCTCATTCGAATCTTTTCCACAGCAGATCAGCTCAGAGGATTCTTTTATCACATTGGTCAGCATAAAAAACAGCATGTCCATCGTTCCTTTTTCATACACCTCCCGAATATACGGAATCAATCGCTCCCGGATATGCGCAAGCTCGTCCTGGTTCATGGAGGTAATCTGGCCAATGCCGATATTCAAGTCCCCAAATTCAAACGTCTTAAAATCCTGATAAAGTATTTCCCGATTAGTCTTTGATTTTAAATCACTGCCCGCCGCAAACATTTTCTCTGCATAAGACTCACACACAATTCCTGCAATCTTTTCCAGATCTCTGGCTGCATTCACATCCATGGACGTGCAGGTCGGAGAACGGAACACCAGCGTGTCAGAAATGATCGCGCTGCACAGAAGTCCCGCTATCTGCGGCGGAATCTCCACGTTCTGCTCCCGGAACATCTGATAGACAATCGTTGCCGTACAGCCTACCGGCTGATTACGGAAATAAACCGGCGCCATGGTTTCCAGAGAACCAAGACGGTGGTGATCAATAATTTCCAGAATCTCCGCATCCAGTACGTTGTCAACTGCCTGAGAAACCTCGTTGTGATCGACCAGAATCAGTCCTCGCTTGTGCACGCCCAGCAAGTTCCGACGTGAGATCATGCCGACGTATTTTCCGGCCCGGTCCTGAATCGGGAAATCACGGTAACGCTTTTTCGACATGATATCCCGGATGGACTCCGTATAGTCCGACAGCCAGAACGTCATGAGATTATCCTTTCGCATAAAAAACTCAACCGGCATACTCTGATTAATCAATCGTGCCACGGCATACGTGTCAAGCGGCGTCACAATGATCGTACAGTTGCGCTCCTGCGCAAGCCGCCTGATCGTCCGTGATACCGGAGAACCAAGGCAGACCACGATACACCCTGCCTGCATTTCAATCGCGCACAGCTGCGACTCATAGCGATTCCCCAGAACCACCATATCATGCTCTTCAATATAGTTTTCCATGACATCCGGATTCGCCGCGGCAATCACAACCTTGCCTTTCTCAAAATATCCCGTTTCATCACCCACAATCATCTCCGCATCCAGCGTTTCCAGAATGTTCTTGTACGGTGTCCTGGCCACGGACACGATCGCACTGTCATATTCTTCCATGTAGGATCTGGCAATATCATTGATCGTGATAAGGCCACGAAGCTGATTTTCCTCATTCGTAATCGGCAGCGTATAAACATTCTGAGTCGTCATCAGCGCCCATGCATTTTTCAGAGAAATATCACTGCTGACCCCCGGCACCTTTCGGATATCCATATCCTTTACCCGTGTTCCGATATTTTCCAGAAACGCCGGTGTTTCCACCTGAAATCGTTCCAGAACATACTGTGTCTCCGCGCTCACCTGCCCGGCTCTGGCCGGAACGTAAGAATTCACGCTGCACGTCTGATTCTTCAGGTACGCATAAGAGATCGCCGAACAGATGGAATCTGTATCCGGATTCTTGTGCCCGACCACATAGACCGTACGCTTATGCTCAGGCCCCGGCAGCCCTGCGTCATCCTTTTTCGCTTCTATCTCAATCAGTTTTTCTCTGGCCTCCATACTCCCTACCTTTCCTGTAACCAAAATACAGCGCACAGTACGTCATAGATACTCAATTCCTGCTTCTGTCACACGCGCATAAATCAGCTTTTCCTTTTCCGGCATGGCTGAAGCAATTGTCACAGATTCCAGAAAATGCCTTCCTGCTTTCTCCAGCCGCTCCTCCTGCGAGGTAAACAATTCACCGATGACCTCTCCAGCTGCAACCCTGTCTCCCGTCTTTTTCTTCAGAATCATTCCCGCCTGATAATCAATCGGGCTCTCCTTTGTTTCGCGTCCTGCGCCCAGCATCATAGCGGAAATGCCAATGCCCTCCGTATTCATTCCTGTAATATACCCCGCTGATGCGGCCCTCACTTCCATGAAAAACGGCGCTCTTCCGAACTTTTCCGGATGCCGGATATACGTCTCATCCCCGCCCTGACAGCGCACCATTGCCGCCAGACGTTCCAGCGCTTCCCCGGATGTGATTGCATTTCGGGCAAGTACGAGACATTCTTCCCGTCCCCCTTTTCCTGCCAGAAACAGCATTTCCGCTGCAAGCGCAAGACAGACCTCTGTCAAATCCTGCGGCCCCTTCTGAGAAAGTACCTGTACGGCTTCCTCCACCTCGAGCGAATTACCAATCTGATTTCCAAGCGGAACATCCATATTTGTAATCAGAGCTGCCGTCCTGCGGCCGTTGTGTGTTCCGATCGCCACCATCTTTTCTGCAAGCGCCGCGGATTCCTCCACGGTTTTCATAAAAGCGCCGCTGCCCGTCTTTACATCCAACAAAATACAGTCGCTGCCTGCTGCCAGCTTCTTACTCATCACCGAAGATGCAATCAGCGGAATACTCTCCACCGTAGCGGTAACGTCGCGCAGCGCGTACAGCTTTTTATCCGCAGGCGTCATATTGCCGGACTGCCCTGTAACGGCTAGGCCGGCCTCTTTTACCACTCGAATAAATGCCTCTCTTGTCAGCGACGTCTGTATACCCGGAATCGACTCCATCTTATCAATCGTTCCGCCCGTATGCCCCAGTCCGCGTCCAGACATCTTTGCCACATGACAGCCGCACGCCGCCACAATCGGCGCCACAATCAATGTCGTCTTATCGCCCACACCACCAGTCGAATGCTTATCTGCCTTCACACCCGGGATTTCGGACAAATCCATCCGGTCTCCAGAACATGCCATCGCATCTGTTAAAACAGCGGTCTCCTCGTCCGTCATTCCCTGAAAATATACTGCCATACAAAAAGCCGACATCTGGTAATCCGGAATCTCCCCTTTTGTATAGCGGTCAATCAATGTTCGGATTTCTTCCTCCGAAAGCACGCCGCCGTTTCGCTTTTTCATAATCAAATCATACATCCGCATAGCCATCCTCCTTTTCCCGGTCTGTCCCGGCAAAAAACACATAACGTTTTACAAAATCAGACTTCTTCCAGATGTTCCGGTCCAAAGCTTTCCGGCAGCAAATCTTTCAGCAGAACTATCCGGTAATCCTGCGGGCTCTTCGCCAAAAGAACCTCAAAATGCTCCGGATCGCAAAATTCACGCATCACCTGTCTGCACACGCCGCAGGGCGGACAATAATTCCCCGCCTCGTTTGCCCGGTTCCCGACAATCGCAATCCGCATAAAGCTGCGGGCTCCCTCGGATACTGCCTTGAAAAAAGCGGTCCGTTCCGCACAATTTGTCGGAGAATACGCCGCATTCTCGACATTACACCCAAGGAAGATCTGACCATCTGCCGTTTCCAGCGCCGCGCCTGTTGCAAACCCCGAGTAAGGAGAATACGAACGCTTCTGCGCTTCATAGGCCAGTCTCACCAGCTCTCCTGCCGTCCTTTCCATGCTCCGTCCTCCGATCTAAGCAATTTCCAGTGCAATCCGGACCATATCGCTGAAACTCGACTGACGTTCTGCCGAGGTCGTCTTCTCACCAGTCACCAGATTGTCGGAAACTGTACAGATCGCCAGCGCGTTTTTCCCGCAACGCGCAGCATTCATATAGAGAGCCGCCGCCTCCATCTCAACAGCCAGAACGCCCATCTTCTGCCACAGTTCCGTGGTCCGCGCATTGTCATTGTAAAATACATCGGAAGAGTAGAGATTTCCGACCTTATAATTCACATTACCCTTAGCTTTCAGCGCATTCACTGCCTTTTCGAGCAGCTCATACGATGCAATCGGCGCAAACGTGCCCGGGAGCTGAAACTGTTTTGCATAGTCAGAATCCGTGCAGGCGCCCATACCCAAAACAATATCCCGAATCTTCAGTTCCTGGCTCATTGCTCCTGCCGTACCGATCCGGATAATATTTTCGACATCATAAAAATGAAACAGCTCATAGGAATAAATGCCGATCGCCGGCATTCCCATACCGCTTGCCATAACAGAAACCCGTTTGCCTTTCCACGTACCAGTGTATCCGTTTACGCCGCGGACATTATTTACCAGAACTGCATCCTCCAAAAATGTCTCCGCAATATGCTTCGACCGGAGCGGGTCCCCCGGCATCAAAACCGTCTTTGCAAAATCTCCTGCCTTTGCCTCTATATGTGGTGTTGGTATATGACTCATTCTATGCTCCTCCTGTTTTATATGGTTATTATTATAAAAAACTAATTTTCTCTCTGAAACCGCCAATTTCTTGACTTATCTGTCAATATCATTTTCGGTAGTGCCGCATTTTATATGTGCATATACGACAATCTTCTTAGTATTTCCTATTTTCTTTTGTACTATTTTCACTAATTATTTATCATTCGTTCATACTTTGTTCACAAATGACTGTTATAGTATAATCAGTTTTTGAGAGATATTCTCAAATCCAACTTGATAAATTTTTTCATAATAGCCTCCGGTGTACCAGACGCCGGGGGCACTCCTCATGTTAGGGACAAACGGCTTTTTTTGCACCCGAATGCCCCCTTTTTATGGATCAGCCCTCTTCGAGCACCTGTATTTCCAGATAATCAAATCCAATCTCTTCAATAAAACTGTCCTGGTAAAATCTGGCCTTGCTGTGTCTTTGAAATTCTGTCACCGTCAAATCCAGCCAGATTGGCTTTCCCAGGTCAAACTCCCGGCAAATTTCCTCAAGCCCGCGAAAAATTTTGTGCGTGCGCGTATCATCGCTCTCCTCTTCGTACACGGTATCACGCTCCAGACGGCTGTCCTTCCAGATTTTTCCCCACAAACGAAACATGGCTCTCCTCCTTATCTTTTCATCATCACACCTTTTATCTGTCCTTTTTATGGTCACACGATCATTCGTTTAAAAACTCATAAACCAGCTCTGATATTGAAACAATTTCGGAAATGGCGGCATTCCCGTCTGACCAGTCGCTTGAGAGAACAACCAGTATGTAATCACAATGCTCAGCATAGACAATCGCCGCATCATTTTCCGTTGTGTCCATCTCTCCTGTCTTGTTTCCGCAGAGCACACCCTCCGGCAGTCCGGCGGGAATTTTATACCGGGTTGTCTGTCCCAGAAGCATATTTTCAATCTCGCTGCTGACCTTGCGATTTACCCAGTTCCGATGATAAATATCCTCCAAAAGCTTTCCGCAATCCTCCGCAGTCACCTGATTGAATTTCTTCTCCTCCAACAGCGTCTCTTCGCTGTTAAAACCATTATACTCAATCGTCAGATCGCTGAATCCGTATTCTGCGATAAAATCATTCACTTCCTGAATCCCGGCTTCATAGCTGGAATTTCCAAGCATATATAAGAGCTGGTTAGAAGAATCATTATCGCTGACTCTGACCATATTGTCCAGAAGCGCTATCACCTCGTCCGTTCGTTCCAGTTCACCTGCTTCCATCGCGCGGTATACAGCCCCCATGATGAACAGTTTCATCACACTGGCAGACTTCATCGGGCGGTCATTCACCGTAAGACTTTCCTGTGTGCTCAGATTTTTTACATAGACTGACCAATCCCCGTCAAATTCTGCAATTCTGTTTTCCAGCATCTTCTGAAGCAGTGAAAAATTTCTTGCCGGATTCTTATCCCCATAATATTCCACAAGTCCATCCGGTCCCGGTATTTTCTGTATCGTCTGCGGCTGAAGCAGATTGTAATACCTGGGCGGATAAACAGGCGGACATTGCTCCAGTACATTAAAATCCACAAGATCGTACAAACGGCTGATCGACGTCGTTTCCTCCAGCTTCCCTTCTGCCTCTTCTTCAAATTCTGAATCGTTCTGTCTGCCACGATCCGGTTCTTCTATCATTTCTCCGGCAGGCAAACCGTTCATTTCCGTTTCTTCGCCAGATGAGTCCTTCCGTCCAGTTGCTTCCACGGACAGGCTCTCCGTTTCAAGTCCTTCCGCACGCAAACACTCTGTCCCGGATTCCCCGGCTTGTCTTTCCCCCTCCGGCCTGTTTACGTTCCGGCCAAACACCGCCTTTGAACTGTCTGCTATTTCAGATGCATTGAGCGCCAGAGAAGCGCAGACGAATACACACATAAGCGCGATCTCCGGCAGATTTTTACCATAATTTTCTTTTAATCTATTCCACGTATCTTTCATATAGTATCCCCACAATCCTTCAAATCATATGTCCCCACCATAATACCATAAAACCTTTTGTTTCACATCTCTTTTTTCTGTTTTCTTCTCCCTTTTTCCTCCATTTTTGCACTCTGACGGTTGACAGTGTTTCTTTTTATCCTGCATAATAAAAACAGCATATATAAAACGGGGTGAAACAAATGGAAGGAAAAAAACAGACTGGTCTGATTCATATTTACTGCGGTGACGGGAAAGGCAAAACCACTACAGGAATGGGACTGTGCGCCCGGGCTGCCGGATACGGGTACCGTGTTCTGATCTATCAGTTCATGAAGGATAATTCCACCAGCGAACGTCATCTGCTGGAGCTTTCAGAAAATATTACCTTTGTCGACGGTCTTACACAGGAAAAATTCAGTTTTCAGATGTCGCCGGAAGAAAAAGAGCAGCACCGTGCTTTTTATGAGAAACAGTTTCAAATGGTAACACAGAAAGCCAAAGAGGAGCGCTTTGACGTCCTTTTTCTCGACGAAATCATTTATACCATCCGCGCCGGACTTTTTCATGAAACGCTTCTTCTCGATTTTTTGAAAAACAAGCCGCCGCATCTTGAAGTTATCCTGACCGGACAGGGACCGGATCAGGCATTGATTGCCGCTGCTGATTACGTATCAGAAATCTGCAAAAAAAAGCATCCTTTTGATCAGGGAATGGCTGCAAGAAAGGGGATCGAGCGCTGACGCCCGGTCCCCTTTTTAATATGCAAAACTGCCACTGCTACTGTGAAAACGAGAAAAGCTCCATGCAGCGCTTGTCCTTCCCGAAAATATAATTGTATTCGAGTATATGGTACTCATTTATCTTTTCAAAATACGGAGACGTCTCATCATCCAGAGCATAAAAATCCCCGTCCGCAGTCCAGTACCCGCCTGCCGTCAGCACTGGAATTTCACTGCTCAGTTCGAGCAGATACTTCTGATAACCTGTCATCGGCAAATCCAAACGCTCTGCCAGAATGCTGTACAGATAATTCAGACTGGTCCGCTCTATTGTCTCTTCCTGGATATCATAATTGGCCCAGGCGACGAATGGAACTTTATATTTCTCCATCTGTTCTTCGGCCGTCAGCTCCTCTTCCTTTCCAATCAAATACTCATACGTGTTTTCACCCAGATTCGCCTGATGATCGCCGAACATTAAAATCACGGTCGGCGCTTCCTGCCCTGAAAAGTATTCTACCAGATTCTGAAACGCCTTGTCGGACGCTTTGATCAGGTTGGTATGAATCTGTGTACGCGTCTTGTTCACGCCTGGCGTCAGAACCTGAATGGAGGTGTCAAGATTCTTCACGTTTGATTTGACGTAACCTCCGTGGTTCTGCACTGTCACATTATAGGAAAGCAACGGCTTGCCCGTGTCGCGGTTCTTTTCATATTCCTCGATAATCCGTTCCACAAGCGTCTGATCTGAAATATATTTCCGGATATAGTACGGATGCGGAAAATCCACCCGCGCATAATACGTGTCAAAGCCAAGCTGCGGATAGACGATATTTCTGCGATAATTTGTCCCACGGTACGGATGCATAGCCAGCGTATGATACCCTGCTGCTTTATACTCCGAAACCAGCGACGGCATCTCGCCCCGCACAAAGAGATGAAATCCGACAGAAGACGGAGGCAAAAATCCCATTGTATTCCCGGTCAGAAATTCATACTCTG
Organism: bacterium 1XD42-54; assembly: GCA_003612585.1. Classification (GTDB taxonomy): domain Bacteria; phylum Bacillota; class Clostridia; order Lachnospirales; family Lachnospiraceae; genus Choladousia. The sequence continues at coordinate 16,427 of RAZH01000012.1, read as the reverse complement.
AATTTGGCGTATTGCCCCCAAAAATGGATGCGTACGCATTGCCCTTAATCGTATTCTCTGTCAGGCTGCGGATAAACGGCATGCAATCGTCTGACAGTTCAAGCCCCTTTCCGATCTGCGTATAATCGACAAATGACTCATTCATAATCACAATCAGATTTGGCGTCTCATAGTCGGAATTCTCCTCACTCCCGGAAAGATACGGCCTGGCAATCTCATTTACTTTCTGTACCGAATATCCTTCGGGCTTATCGACTGCGAGATAAAAACCGGTGCACAGCGTCGTAAACAGCATATCATATTCTTTATACCGAAGCTGATGTGTGAAGCCCTCTGAGCGGATATCATGCTGTTCCAGAAAATCCGTGCGGCAGCATATATGATAAAATGTCCCTGCCAGCACCAGCCACACGCCAGATACTGCCATTCGTATCTTCCAGGAAAACAAACGGAAACTACGAAGCTTGCAGCTAAGCAGACAGACAGCCACGGTCAGACAAACCTCTGCAAACACATACCAGTCAATCTCATATTCATAGCTCGAAGCCACGGTCAGCGCTGTTTTGAGCGAAAACAGATCTCCGGCAGACAGCGCCATTCCGCGAAAGCCAATCACAAAACAGTTCACAATTCCCAGAACCGCAACTGCCGTCTGTACCACACTCACAGACACCCGGACGCTCCCGGTCAGTACAACAAGGAAAAACACAACGAGGTACAGAAACCAAAACGTAAAAAGCACCGCAATTTTATTCAGTTTTGTAAAATGTATCGAGAATTTTACTGCATTCAGATACAGCAGTGAAAAATAAATGACAAACGGCGATAGAAAAAGCCAGGCAAAGCCGACCCTTCGGTTAATCTCTTCCGGAAGCCGGTTTGGAATCAAAACCACTGCCAGCAAAACAGAAGCTCCCACAATCATGGCATACGTTCTGGCATTTGTAAACAGAGCGCCAAAACCCTTGCCTCCATAATAATCCGGGTGCAGGCAGTACCAGATCAGCAAAAAAACAATGACGCCTGCGCCCAAGAATCTGCCTGCTTTTTGAACTGTACAGCCTGTTTTTGCGTTAGCCGGCGCTTCCTCTGTCCTGGCATCCTGCCCATTCTCGCCCTGCGCGTCTTTCTTTACTTTCGGCATACGTTTCTCTCTTCTCCTTGGATGTATGCGTTCAGGTTCAGCCATACCTCATCCAGCAGTCTTGTCCTTGCCTCCACGGCTGCCCATGCGATATGAGGTGTAATCAGCAGCCGGTCACTCTCTTCCAGCTTACGCAGCGGACAATCCTTATCCATTGGCTCCTGTTCAAGCACATCAAGACCCGCAGCTGCAATTTTTCCTTTGTGAATTGCTTTTGCCAGATCTTTCTCGTCCACAATCGGTCCGCGGGCCACATTAATAAAAATGGCTCTTTCTTTCATCTTGCAAAATGCATCATAATCCATCATGTGATGCGTTTTTTCACTCAGAGGCGTATGTACTGAAACAATGTCTGAAGTCTCCAGCAGCGTGTCAAAATCTACCTGTTTGTATTCGGTGTTCTGATTTCTGCCGGACGGTGAACAGTAGATCACGCGGCAGCCAAAGACCTGCGCAATCTGTGCCACACGCTTCCCGATTGCGCCAAGACCGATGATTCCCCATGTTTTTCCTGCCAGCTCACTAAACCGGCGGTCCATATGGCAAAATGACTTACATTTACAGTAATCTCCAGACTTTACATAATCATCATAATAGCGCAGATGCTCCAGGAGATAAAGTACCATCGCAAACGTATGCTGCGCCACGACATCGGTCGAATATCCGGCCACATTCGTCACCATAATGCCGCGCTTCCGTGCATAATCAAAATCTATATTGTTAGTACCCGTCGCTGTTACGCCAATGTATTTTAAAAACTTTGCGTCTTTCAATGTAGATTCATTCATTGGCAGCTTATTCGCAATCACTGCGTCTGCCTGCGCAATACGTTCCGCTACCATTGACACGTCTGTTTTGCCGTAAACTTCCACCTCTCCCAGCTCAAAAAAGCGGTCAAAACGCATATCATCTCCAAGGGTCTCTGCCTCAAGAAAAACTATTCTCATCTGTATCTCCTTTCTGACCTCTGTTCTATTTGGCAACCGCAAAATTCTTTAAAGTAAGAATAAATCAAACCCGGAGGACCAATACAAAGTGAAGGCTTCTACAAAAAAGTCACCTTTTATTTTGTATCGGTCATCCGGGTCCGGTTTTACAGTCTCTTCAACAGTGCTTCTCTTTCTGCCTCATAGCCCGGCTTTCCAAGAAGCGCAAACATATTCTTTTTATACCCCTCAACGCCCGGCTGGTTGAACGGATTCACGCCCAAAATATAACCGCTCACGCCGCATGCAAACTCGAAGAAATAGAACAGCTCCCCAAGGAAGAACTCGTCCTGTTTCGGAATATTGACCGTCAGATTCGGAACATTGCCGTCCGTATGCGCAAGAATGGTTCCATTCATCGCATTTTTGTTCACGAAATCCATCGTTTTACCTGCCAGATAATTCAGGCCATCAAGGTCAACCGGCTCTTCGTTGATCGTGATCTCGCACTTTGCTTCTTCCACATTTAAAACTGTCTCGAAGAGGATACGGCTGCCGTCCTGGATAAACTGACCCATAGAATGAAGATCTGTAGTCAAATCTACAGACGCCGGGAAAATTCCCCTCTGGTCTTTTCCTTCACTTTCGCCGTATAACTGCTTCCACCATTCAGAAACATAGTGCAGGCTCGGCTCATAATTTGCCAGAACCTCAATATCCTTGCCTTTTCTGAGCAGAATATTTCTGACTGCTGCATATTTGAGAGCATCATTTTCTGCAAAATCAGCTTCCAGTGCGCGCTTTCTTCCGGACGCTGCGCCCTCCATCAGCTTGTCAATATCCGCTCCGGACACTGCAATCGGAAGCAATCCTACTGCTGTAAGCACAGAAAAACGTCCGCCAACATCATCCGGAACAACAAAGCTTTCGTAGCCCTCCTCTGTTGCGAGGTTTTTCAGTGCTCCCCTTGCTTTGTCAGTTGTCGCATAAATTCTCTTAGCAGCCTCTGCCTTTCCATACTTCTTTTCCAGCATTTCCTTGAAAATACGGAATGCAATGGCAGGCTCTGTCGTGGTACCTGATTTTGAAATGATATTCACAGAAAAATCTCTTTCCCCGATCACATCCATCAGATGCTTCACATACGTGCTGCTGATGCTGTTTCCAACAAAATAGATTTCCGGTGTCTTGCGAATTTCCTTTGACACCATATTGTAAAAGCTGTGGCGCAGGAACTCGATCGCAGCTCTTGCTCCCAGATAGGAACCGCCGATACCAATGACCAAAAGCACTTCACTATCACTTTTGATCTTCTCAGCCGCCTTTTTAATCCTGGCAAATTCCTCTTTGTCATAATCTACCGGAAGGTCAATCCATCCAAGAAAGTCATTGCCTGCTCCCGATCTGGACACCAGCACCTCTTTTGCGTCGGAAGCGATCTTCGCCATCGACGCAACCTCTGCCTCTGAAATAAAGCAGGATGCTTTTGAATAATCAAATGTCACTTTATTGCCCATAACCACATCTCCTATTCGTATTTATTTGTAAATTCAGCCCGGGCAGCAGATGCCCGGCCAAATTCTTTTCTCATTTTAGCAGACCTGCCTGTCTTGCGCAAGCCATAATTCCATGATATTCCAGAAGATCTGATTCAAAATCCGCTTGAAAAGCTTCATCTCAGTTTGTCCCCAAAATGAAAACTTTAACCTTCCTGGAATCCATACGTTTAAGAAAGAATCCCTTGCAGCACCTCCCGTAAAATCCGTTCCTGTTCTTTCGGGTCCATTTGCCGCAGCAGCTCCAAATTCTTTTCCCGGTCCCGTTCCGCCGCTGTCTCTTGCATTCCTGCTTTTAAACGGGCCAGGTTCTCTTTCAAATCGCTCTTCTCCTTTTGTGCCCTGGTTTGTGCTGCTGCAGCACGCTCTGCACGGGCACGTTTTTTAGCCTTGCGTCCCGCTGCCACCGGAACAATCGGGGTCACAGTCACGCCTGACATCTTTGTTTCATCGAATGTTTCCATTGCTTCTTCCGGATTCTCGCTGTAATCACGAACTGCACCGCTGTTTTCCAGATAATCAGTAAGTCGGATTTCCAGACATTCTTTCCGGTATCCCGTATCTGCAATTCCATATGCAGCAGCTGTCAGTCCCACTGCCAGAGCACCCATCCAGAAATACAGGTTGCCATTCAAAAGCTGGCCGCCGCCACGCACTACATAGACACTGCCGTATGCCGCGCACAGTAAACTCACAACAAGACAGTACGCTCCAAACCGTTTCCAGCGGTGCAGGCTCATACCCCAGTACCGATACTCGATCAGTGCTTTTTGAATCAGTGCTTGTACATCACCAACTTTTTCATTCAAATGCGAACAATATTGAAACCGTTGTCTTAATTGCTGTAAAAATCTTCCGTTAGCTTCACCAGTATTCTTCGTATCTCTGATCATTCTGTCGTAAATCTGTTTCAGAATCATTTGACTTGCCACGCCTACAATACACGCTGCTCCTAGTACATAAAGTAATAGATTTTGTTCCATGATGAACTTTAACATATGGAATCCCCCTTTTTAATTATCTCTGAGCACTGCAACCCAAAATCTCTCTGATTTCGGACGGACACATTTCGCGTCCACGACGGCGCCTGTCGCCGCAATCGCTCAAGTATCGCCATTATAGCCGGAAAAAATTCATTTGCAAAGCGAAATCGTTCGACAAATTCGCGCCAAAACCGACGATTCTCAAGGGGAAAATAAATCTCCGCCGGACAGAAAAAAAAGAATGAAGTACATCTACTCCATTCCTCTTATATGAAGATTATTTCTGTACCAGTTCTTCCACCAGCCGCATACAATGCTGCGCCGCCTTTCGCTCAAATGTCGGATAATCCTCCGAGGCACTTTCATCGGCCTTATCCGAAATTGCGCGAATCACCACAAAAGGGATCTCATTCAGATACGCCGCCTGTGCAATGGCCGCACCTTCCATCTCCGTACATAACCCATGGAACAATCCGCTGATGCGTTCCTTAACTGCCTTATCTGCCACAAACTGATCTCCACTTACCACGCGTCCGCAGAATACCGAAATATCCGGGTTCACCTCACGGCACACCTTTTCTGCCAGGGCCGACAATGCTTCATCTGCTGCAAAAGAAAACACATCCATCTGCGGAATCTGTCCCGGTTCATAACCAAAATTCACCGCATCCACATCATGCTGTACCAAATCCGTGGAAATCACGATATCCCCGATATCAATGCGCGCATCCAGCGATCCTGCAATCCCTGTGTTGATCACCGCCTCCACCTGAAATTCATCAATCAGAATCTGTGTACAGATCGCCGCATTCACTTTGCCAATGCCGCTTCGCACCACTACCACCGGACAACCATGCAAAAGGCCCTCGCAGAACTCCATGCCTGCTTTTTGAACCTCACGCTGAATCTCCATACTCTTTTTCAGTCCCTCTACCTCAATCTCCATTGCGCCGATAATTCCTGTTTTTCTCATATGCATCACCTGTACCTTCCTTATATAATATATTATATCGGATTATAGCCATTTGCTATAATATTTCCTCATCTTCGTACTGTATCAGTTTCCGGCTCATTTGTCACGAACTGTTTCCATACCGAACTTTGGTTTCTCTGTCTCGTCCTCACAACTTTTTCAAAAAACTTATTTCTATATTTGTATAAAATAAGAAGAAATTTCTATTGATTCTGTTATGAAAAAACGATATACTTGCTGAAAACAGGGAACGTAGCTTGTTCCGTATTTACTGCATTTTTAATAAACACAGGAGGATCATTTCATGACAGTATACAAAACACGCGGCGTCTGCTCACAGGAAATCCACTTTGAGCTGGATGGAGATACAATCAAACACGTAGAATTTATCGGTGGATGCTCCGGCAATACCCAGGGCGTTGCCCGGCTTACAGAAGGCATGACCGTACCGGAAGCCATCTCCCGTCTCGAAGGAATACGCTGCGGCGTACGCCCCACATCGTGCCCGGATCAGCTTGCAAAAGCTCTGAAGCAGGCTCTCGAAGAAAAATAATATCGCTCTTTGCATGATTCATAAAATAAAGCTGCCGCACCGGGAAAATACCGCTAAGGATGCTGTTTCTTTTTGGAAACACCATATCCAGTATTTTTTCTGTGCGGCAGCTTTTTTTAACAGCCCTACCAGTAAATTGTTATCAGATAAAAATTATCATCTGTATGGTAACGATAATTCCAGGTATTTACGCCGTTTATTTCCATCAAGTACTGGCCCGGATCATCCAGCAGATTTCCTTCAAACAACTCATACCGCGCCGAATCATACGCCTCCTGGCTGCCAAATTTCATAACAATACTGCTCTCTGCGTTCCAGACAGAATTCATCAACGCATCATACACCGTATTATAATCATAATTCTCATAATACCTGCCATTGCGTTTATAATAATTATACGCATCCGAAGTGCAGGGCGGAAGCTCGATCGAATCTCCTGGCTCATGCGTCTTAAACAAATCATATTCCGTACAGCACAGATAATTATAATTTTTCGTCTGTCCCGCGTCCAGGCCATCCATCTGATTCGCAAAAACCGGGTCTCCCCAGGTTACATCAACATAATAATACAAATCGTCAATTCGTACCATATTCCAGCCATGGTCCCCGCCGTTTTTCGTCCGTCCCGTAACATAAGTACAAAACAGCCCCATTCGATGCAATATGTACTGAAATGCTTTGGAGTACCCGGCACAAACAGAAGTATAATACAGAAGCGCGCTTTGAATACTCTGAGAGTCTGCACTCTGTGAACTGTATTCCACCGTATCAATCAGATACTCATATACATATTTTATCTTTTCATACGTGGATGCCTCGGGAGGAATCTGACTGATGCACGCATCCGCAGCCGCTTCCAGCTTTTCGCGCATGGATTGGCGCGCCTCGACCGGTACAATAATCTCCAGTTTGTAGGAGACCACATCGCCGGTAATGCCCGACTGCTGCACCTGCGCACTGCTTCCAATCCAGAAAATCTCCGGGTGGTCTGCCAGCATCCCATAATACACCCTCCAGAAATCATCTACTCCGATCTTTGACAGAAAATCTCCGGAATCCTCGTTCTTCATTACATGCACATAAATTTCCCGGTACGCTTCATGCAGCTCCTCCGGAAGGTGGTCATAATAGTATTCCTCCACCCCGGTTACAATGCCGCTCTCGATCGCCGCATGATCCCAACCTTCCTCACCTGATCCGGAAAATTCATATTTCACACGTTTCACCACACCGCAGCCCGAAAGCGAAAGGCTCCCCACTGCTATCAGCACAAAAGCCGCAATCCCTATAAAAATACGGCAGATATTCCTGCCTTTTCTGACCTGCATTCTTTCTGCTTCCTTTCCTTGGTACAACACTCACCGCTGCCACTTATCACACAAATCGTGTATTTCCCTGGTAAATTTTTCTAGATCGCGATTTGCCCCGCCTTCATTTTGCCGAATGACACCAATCAGTCTCTGTCCTGCAGCCAGCAATCTGGCAAACGTCTTTGTCACCTTCGCTGCCGCAGTCACCCCGGGCTTCGCTTTCACACGAACCGGCTCCGGCTCTCTGATCATTCTGCCAAGCGCCAGATCAAACTCTGTTCCCGAATAAGGGCAATATGCGTCGAGCCCCAGCTCATCCTGCAATCTGTTCCTGAAAATCTCACATACCGTATCTTCGCCGTGTACAACAAATACCTTCGCCGGCTTTTTTTCAAAAGAAGAGATCCACTTGATCAGCCCCTGATTGTCTGCATGACCACTGATTCCAGGCAAGCGGCAGATCTCTGCCTTTACCTCAATCTCTTCGCCAAATAGCCGAACCTCTTTTGCACCTTCCAGCAATGCACGCCCCAGCGTGCCGACTGCCTGATAGCCGACAAAAAGAATCGTAGACTCCGGTCTCCAAAGATTGTGCTTCAAATGATGCTTAATTCGGCCCGCATCACACATGCCGCTGGCTGAAAGAATCACTTTCGGCTTAAAATCTTCATTAATACGCCGGGAGTCATCACTTGTGACAGAGGTTTTCAATCCTGTAAAACCAATCGGATTGATACCCTGCTGCAAAAGCGCTCTGGCTTCCTCATCAAAATCACTCCACATATGCTCCCGAAAAATCCCGGTCGCTTCATTCGCAAGCGGACTGTCCACCCATACTTCAAAATCATCATGATTCTGAACCAGCTTTTTCTCCTTAATATGGCGGATAAAATACAGCAGCTCCTGCGTACGACCCACTGCAAACGACGGAACCACAACATTTCCGCCCCGGTCAAAGGTCCGCTGAATGACATTCGCCAAAGCCTGCGCATAATCCGCCGGTTTCTCATGGCTTCTGTCACCATACGTTGATTCCATAATCACATAATCTGCGTCCCCAGGGTACTCCGGGTCCCGAATCAACGGCTGATCTGTGTTCCCGATATCGCCGGAGAACACCAGCTTTTTCTCTGTTTCCTTCTCTCGAAGCCAAACCTCAATGGATGCAGACCCAAGCAAATGCCCCGCATCAACAAACCGGACCCTCATCCCTTCTGCAATTATCACTTCTCTTTGATATTCACACCGCACAAAACAGGACAGCACACCAACTGCATCATCCATATCATACAGCGGCTTTATCTCCTCCCGCCCAGCCCTTTTTCCTTTGCGGTTTTTCCATTCTGCTTCAAACATCTGAATGTGCGCGCTGTCCCGCAGCATAATTTCACACAAATCTGCAGTAGCAGCTGTCGCAAAAACCTGTCCGTGAAACCCTTCTTTATAAAGAAGCGGAAGCTTTCCTGAATGATCCATATGCGCATGCGTCAACAACACCATATCTATGTCTGATGGCTTAACCGGAAGCGGCATATTTTCATACGTGTCTGGTCCCTGCTCCATCCCGCAGTCAATCAAAACCCGCTTCCCACAGGCCTCCAGCAAAAAACAACTACCCGTTACCTCATGTGTTGCGCCCAAAAATATAAGTTTCATATCCGCGCCCCTTTTCTATTGGATTCTGTCCTATCTATTTTATCACTGAACCGGAAATTTCACCACAGAATTTTTGAGCCGGGTGCTTCTCCGTTTGAATCATATTCTTATCCTTCCTCTTTTTACTTTCCCCTTTACTCCTTATTCTCCCGTATATTTCAAAAATCCGGAACAGCACAGTCCCCGGCCTTCCTGCAAAACAACCACCCGGTTCCTCATACTGTCTCTGCACAACTTCCCAATTGTTGCATCATCCAGTGTTTCCCCTGATCCGATAAAATATCTTCTTTCGTTTTCTCTGTCATAAAAATCTGTAACTTCCCGTTTCTCAGCTGCCAAACCTTCTATCTGACTGTACCATCTGCCAATTCCCTTTGTAAGGCCCCAAAACCGAATATCCCGGAACTGCTCCTGTACAACAGACCCCGGTTCTGTACAGTCACCACCATCCAGATGATCCGGAAGCAGCATCACCGAAAGCTGCTCCAAAATATTCTGTCCGTCTGCTTTGCATCGACACACGTCATACTCCCGGTGCAACGTACAGCCATACGTACAGCCGTATCCATCCAAATCCCGTTCCACACAACACCGATTGCTTCTATTTATTTCTTTTACATGTACCACACAGTCTTCATATATATATCCGTCCTTTGCGGGTCCATGCGCGAACAGGACAGAGCCGCTGTAATCTTCTATATAAAAACGCCATCCCACAGCCTCCATACAATATTTCTTCTCTCTGTACGGAGTATGTGAACCCAGACCAATCACCTGCTCTGCATGAAATACGTTCCCATTTTCTTCCGGTATCACCAAAGTTTTAATCCGGGCGCCTTGCAGGAATACCGCCAGTCCCGGTTCCCCAGACATCTCAGCCTGATCCAGAACAAGTAAATCAATACATTCTGGGCACAAAAAAAGCGTGTGCTCAGCTTTCATTTGCTCCACATGCCCTCCAACTTTTTTCAAATATAAAAACGTAAAACGTTCATCTCTTACGCTATCTTTCAATTCCCCCAAATGCATATAGTATCCACCAGCTTCACCGAATAACAGCCGGAAATATTTCATCTTCATCACAGGCTCCCCCATCTCCTTTTGATACTGCCCTCCGGCGGGATTCCCCGCCGAAGATCGCAAAATGCAAACAGCATCCGAATAATATAGAATGTTATTGTATTATGTATTTGTAGTATGTTTTGGTTTATCTTTTGTATTATGTAATATAAGTTTTATTAATCGGTATTAATATCTTATGACACCCATATACCATCACTATTACTTGTCATTGACTCCACTTTACCATTTAATATTGCTGTATGTGCACCGTGTACTCGGAAGTAATAACCGTGAGTCACCGAATATGTCTGACTATTCGACACATAGTCTGTATTTTTTGCTATTTTCGGACCGAGCGTTGCGATATGTACCCATCCGCTTTCATCTGACTTTAACCTTTGTAAATATAATGTAACCTTGATTTCATCAACAGTCTGATAAGCAACTGTGCTTCCGCTCATCTTCACTTGCCCTGAACCAACAATCGCAAGATAACCTGAACCGCCACTCAGGTACGCCCCTCTAGCCCACGGATACGCCGTACTTTCTACCTCACTTTTATCCGTCAGAACAGATCCATCTACTATCTTCCCAAGTGATTCATTTGCAGCTGTTACTTGAACTGTTCCAAATAAAAAACATAGTAACAATGAGAATACTAACAATAACTGTTTCATTTTTTTCATACTGCTCCTCCTATTATACTCATTTACATAATACAATAACGTATTAATAAAAGAAAAGTTATGTAACCTTATAAAATAATCATGCCTTTTGCTATTTTTTCCATTTCAACAAATGAAATCTGTCCATTCAAAACATATTGACAATTGTTATATTCAAATTTTGCCGCGTATGCCTCATCTTGTAAATGCGGATTTACTTCCCATATTTCTATTACAATATTTTGATCGTTTTTTACCTCACCACACAACTTTGAACCACTATCTATAGCATAACAACCTACTGCTCCATCGTTTGAACTCTGCATCGTTAAAATAATACTTTTGTTTTTATAATTATAAAATACCATTGCTCCCGAACATTCATTTAGGATCTTATATTTCTGATACTCCATTCCTTCTGGATAATAACCAAAGTCAATAATGGAAAACCCCAACTGCTTGTTAATTTCTGCCATTGCCTCCATATCTTTTTTTGTTTGATCTAACAAGTCATTTTCTCCGTCTACAGGATTCACTGCTATACGAAGAACACTATTATTAATGTCATCCCAGACTTTAAGTACCATTCTTTTATTGGCTTCGCCTGTCACACCAAAGCCCATAAATACTACCATTATGGCTGCTGCCACTCCACTATACCGAATTGCTCTTTTTCTCTTTTTCCGTTTTATCTCGCATGTTTCAAGATCATTCTCGTCACCCCTGCTTAGCTTCAACGAATGCTTATCATTTTCAACAAGCATCGCACAGGTCGTTTCCTGATATTTTTCACTGACATCCTGTTCAAGTGTACTCTTTTCCTCATTGGCCAGCGTATTGATTGTACCAACATCTGAATAAATATTTCCAGTAATTGTATCAGCTTGCGAACGCATATTTGCATTCTCAAAATATATCCGCCCGCCTGCTTTTCCAGTTTCCGTATAAGCAGACCCATTTGCAGCTTTTAGCTTTGAGCCTGCATCTATTTCATTTGTTCCGTCTCGCGAGAAGAAATTACCAGTTATACCAAAACCTGAATGAATGTTCTCGTTACCCGTATGATCACTTATATCCTCCTGCCAAAGTCCCTGTCTTTTCAATTCGTTTACAATAGAGTCGAACATTCCTTCCGGGGCATCAATGCCTTGCAGCCGGGGATCATTGTTTAAGCGCTCTTCCAATGCATCTGCTGCATCCTGCATGCTCTTTCTTAGAAATCGGTCAAGATCTGAATCTCCCAAGACTGTCTCATCAATGTCGAATTCTACAATTTTTTTGTCATGTTCAGTTTTTTTGTTTTCATCCTTCATCGAACAGGCAAGTCCCTTCTTGACTTTTTGCTAATAGCGGGTAAACTGTAAATAACAAAATATTCTGAAACTGGAGGGCGTTATGAAACGAATCGTACTTACCGGCGGCGGTACAGCCGGACATGTCACTCCGAATATCGCGCTTTTGCCACATCTGAAAAAACTCGGCTACGATATTCAATACATTGGTTCCTACGACGGCATTGAGAAAAAGTTGATCGAAGAGCTCGGCATATCCTATCACGGAATTTCTTCCGGGAAACTGCGCCGCTATTTCGATATCAAGAATTTCTCAGATCCCTTTCGCGTGGCAAAAGGCTTTTTCCAGGCAAAACAATTGTTAAAACAATTAAAACCCGACATTATTTTCTCAAAGGGTGGATTTGTTACAGTGCCTGTCGTACAGGCGGCAAAAGCACAGCATATTCCGGTTATTCTCCACGAATCAGACATGACTCCTGGACTGGCCAACCGTCTCGCGCTTCCTGCGGCCTCAAAAATATGCTGTAATTTTCCTGAAACTGTTTCACACCTCCCGGAAGGAAAGGCTGTCGTTACCGGATCACCGATCCGCGAGGAATTACGCCATGGTAATCGTCTGGCAGCTCTTCAATTCTGCGGATTTACTGCTGATAAGCCAGTACTTTTGATTATTGGCGGAAGCCTCGGCTCTGTAGCAGTCAATCAAGCGGTCCGCAGCATTCTACCGGAGCTTCTGAAATCATTTCAGGTGATCCATCTGTGCGGAAAAGGCAATCTGGACGATTCTCTAAACGATACGTTCGGATACGTACAATATGAATACATCAAAAAAGAACTGGCCGATCTATTCGCTCTTGCTGATATCGTAGTTTCCCGCGCAGGGGCAAATGCAATCTGTGAATTGTTGGAACTTCGTAAGCCAAATCTTTTGATTCCTCTTTCCGCTGCCGCCAGTCGGGGCGACCAGCTGCTAAATGCCGCTTCTTTCCAAAAACAAGGATTCAGTGTCGTACTTCAGGAAGAAGACCTGACCTCAGATCTGCTTCTTGACAGCATTCTGAATCTCTATCAAAACCGTCAGACGTATATTAACGCAATGGACAAAAGTAGTGCCAGCAATGCAGTCGAAACTATTGTCGCGCTCATAGAAACCATTGTAAATAAGTAGTCATCAAAAAATCCCTTCTCCTCCTGTTTTATTGTTTCAGAAAGAGAAGGGATCCCCTTAGTTTTTAGAGCTTACATTCTTTGTATTCGTCTCCGAATTTCTCTTTGATATACACCCGTGCCCTGTATAATCTCGCTCTCAAAACGCTTTCTGAAATATCAAGTTTCTTTGCTGCCTCCGCATAACTCATTCCCTCTACACAGCAAAGGATCAGCACCTCATACCATTGTTCATTCACTGCCCTGACTTCCCGGAAAATTCTTCCCGCCAAATCACGACTGTACATCTTTTCCTGGTATAACTCCATACTTTTTTCTACGAGATTATTTCCATCCACCGAAACTGAATTGGTTGAGAGAACCTCCTTTTTTGTCTGCGCCATTCTCATATAATCAATTACGGCATTATTAGTACAACGAATCAACCATGCTTTTACGAATGCTGGCTCGATACGCTCCATATTCGTATAAAATGCAATAAATACCTTCTGGCAAATTTCCTGAGCTACCTGATAATTTCCAATTCTATCCATAGCAACTTTAACCACAAGGCTTCTGTACTTTAAATAATATTCCTCAAAATCCCTATTTTTCATTTCTCAATCCTTTTTTATGAGCATTCATGCTCTATTTTTCAAACAGACTAAGAATTTCTTTTTTGTCATTCTCAATCAGTTCTCCCGGTCTCCAGGTTACGTTTACTGTATCATTCTGATATCGCGGTATAATGTGCATATGAAAATGAAATATAGTTTGTCCTGCTGCTTCGCCATTATTCTGCACAAGGTTTACACCATCCGCATGCAAGCCTTCTTGCAGCACTGCTGCAATCTGCTTTGCCAATACCATTACTTTTGAAGCTGTTTCATCTGTTAATTCAAACAAATTTGCCGCATGTTTTTTAGGAAGTATAAGAGCATGCCCCTTCGAGGCCGGACTAAGATCTAAAATTACACGGAAATTCTTATCCTCATACAAAGTCGCCGATGGAATTTCACCATTGGCTATTTTGCAAAAAATACAGTTTTCTTCCAAATATAGTCTCCCTTCTTTTTTTAATAAAATCTATGTAGCTCAAATTGAAATCTTAATACACCCAATTCATCCATTATATAGCAATAACCTAACAAAATCTCATAATTAATACTATAAAAACTATGTCGGAAATTGTCAATAAATTATCGTTGCTATTTTGTTCATATAGTGCTACACTTTGTATCATTGTTTTCACACGACATTATTAGCTGCAACATCACCACCTATTCTGCTTATTAAAACACAAAAGGAGCCAATCAAATGAAAACCTCCGTTTCATCCTTTGAAAAAACTGCCAGAGAAAACAGCATATCTGAGTCTTTTTCTGAAACTGACTATCAAAACTGTATTTCCACGCTTTCTCATGAAGTCAAAAATCAGCTGACTCTTATGGACAGTTCTATGCAGCTCTTATCCAAAAAGTATCCGGAAATAGCTGAATCGCCACTGTGGCAGCAAATCTGTCAGGATCTTCATGAAACGTTTCGTGTTCTGAAAACAGCCTGCTCTTTTGCCACAAGCAAAAGTCTTTACCAGGAGCCGATTCACATAAAATCATTTCTCACAAATATAGCTCGTTCCTTTTCATCTATGATGCATGAAAAAGGAATTTATTTTGATGCAGCATTTGATGACTGCCTCTCATCTGTTTTTATTTCTGCTGATGCAACTAAACTGAAAGAAGTGCT
The DNA here is from genome assembly GCA_003612585.1 of bacterium 1XD42-54. GTDB lineage: Bacteria > Bacillota > Clostridia > Lachnospirales > Lachnospiraceae > Choladousia. Next base: position 1,413 of record RAZH01000012.1, on the reverse strand, counting down.
TACAAATCTGATTCTCAATGCTGTGGACGCACTATGCCTAAATACACCAGACTCTTTATCAAAAAACCGTTGCATTTCTCTTTTGGCCGGATTGGACAGTCAAAATCTCTCCTGCCTGAATATTCATGTAAAAGATAACGGTCCTGGAATCCCTGACGAATACCTTCCGACTCTCTTCGATCCTTTCGTTACCCATAAAGCAAACGGTAACGGACTCGGACTTTTCATCGTCAAAGATATCATAAACCAGCACAGTGGTTCTATCTCTGTTCAGACATCCTCCAGTGGAAACGATACTTATACGGATTTCCGTATACAACTTCCGCTTATTCAAGTATAGCTTTTTACAGTTCGTCTCCTAAATTCAATACGTTCTATTCGCCAAATAACTATTTCCAAAATATTCCATATTTTCGTTTTATACTACCACAAAAACCCTTTTTTTACAAGCAATAAGCGTTCTGGAGTGGCTAATCTCCAGATAAATCTTTATAATCAATGATTCATTCAATACTTACAGAACTTTCATGTTTCTTTCGATACAAAATGATAGCCAGTAAAAAGCCGGCCACCATACCTCCTATATGCGCCCAGTTGTCCACACCGCTGGTTGTTATTCCCTCTGCCACGGACAATCCTGCCATCAAAAGCAACCTTTTCCCAGAATAATCCTCAACTCTGCCTTTATTACGGAGCATGATCCACAAAAGCGCACCTACTACTGCAAAAATTGCGCCAGAGGCACCAGCTGACACTGTAACCTTACCTACCTTCCAGTCAGACCACAGTGACATTACGTTTCCTGCAATTCCTCCAATAAAATAAATCAAAAAATAGTTCATTTTACCTGCGACTTTTTCTAAGACATCTCCCATAAAAATCAGCACCAGCATATTATAAACAAGATGCTCTGCGCCAAAATGCAGAAACATACTGGTCACCAGTCTGTAATACTCCCCGCCTTCAAGAACCGCAGACGTATAATTTGCTCCGTGTCTTATCATAAAAAGCAATTCTTCCGTATCTCCAATAAAACTCAGTGCAATAAAAAGAACAATATTCGCACCCACAATCGTCAGATTTACGATCTGCCTGGAGCAAATAAATGAACGTAACTCCTGCATAGTTTCCCTTTCTGTACACTATTTTACATCTTTGCGTATTCATTCAGAAATCTTCTCTTTGCTTATTGTAACAATTCTCAAGGCACAAAGCAACGCTGTTTTATACATTTATTTTAATTATTGATTGAAATCTTTTCAACTGATATAATCAATATACTATTATTTTTTGATGTTGTATCATTTTAGTTGACACCTTACACTCAAGGATTTGATGTATAATCAAAGAGAAATAAGGAGGCAACTACAATGGCAAAAAAACAACGGAAATACGACATGGAATATAAAATCC
>RAZH01000011.1 GCA_003612585.1 bacterium 1XD42-54 | reverse complement strand
CAAGCTTATCCAAGCGTGGAGAAAGGAAGAAGAAGACTTTTGAAGCGAAAACGGAAGGGTTAGAAAGAAAAGAGAAAAAAGGACTTGCAAAAAACGGAAAGATATAGTATCCTGTATGTGGTTTTGAAGGTATGTTGAAAGATATACTTTTGTGGCCCAGTGGCTCAGTTGGTTAGAGCGCCGCCCTGTCACGGCGGAGGTCGAGAGTTCGAGTCTCTTCTGGGTCGTTGATTGAAGAATATGGGGTCTTAGCTCAGCTGGGAGAGCATCTGCCTTACAAGCAGAGGGTCATAGGTTCGAGCCCTATAGGCCCCAGTTTCAATCATTTGCCGAATGATTGGCAAAACAAAATGCCGATGTGGCTCAATTGGCAGAGCAGCTGATTTGTAATCAGCAGGTTATCGGTTCGAGTCCGATCATCGGCTTATAAATTATATGGATGGGTTCCCGAGCGGCCAAAGGGGGCAGACTGTAAATCTGTTGTCGACGACTTCGAAGGTTCGAATCCTTCCCCATCCACTCACTAGATTCCTATAGTGAAAACAATTAAATATCGCGGGATGGAGCAGTCTGGAAGCTCGTCGGGCTCATAACCCGAAGGTCGTAGGTTCAAATCCTACTCCCGCAACTCAGTATTTTTTACTGTAAGATAATATGCCCAGATAGCTCAGTTGGTAGAGCAGAGGACTGAAAATCCTCGTGTCACTGGTTCGATTCCGGTTCTGGGCATTCTGTTTATAATAAACAGATGGGATATTAGCTCAGTCGGTAGAGCACTTGACTTTTAATCAAGTTGTCCGGGGTTCGAATCCCCGATGTCTCATGAATGAAAAGGAAGGTCTGGGAGGGCTTTCCTTTTTTAGTATGTAAAAAGGAGGACGATATGAAAGTACTGGTAGTGATTGATATGCAGAATGATTTTATTGATGGAGCGCTTGGAACGAAAGAAGCGGTGGCAATTACGGGGTGTGTAAGAGAAAAAATTGATCAGTATCTGATGGAGAAAAATGCGGTACTTTATACAAGAGATACACATTCAGAACATTATATGGATACACAGGAAGGGAAAAACCTTCCTGTGCCACATTGTCTGAAAGGAACTCACGGATGGGAAATTAGGGAAGAGATTTTTGTACAGGGTTGTGTAGTTATAGATAAGCCTTCTTTTGGTTCATTGGAGTTGGCGAAATACATTGCGGGCTTGGAGGGAATTGAGGAAATCGAGCTGGTTGGGCTTTGTACGGATATATGCGTAATTTCAAATGCTATGATTCTGAAAGCTAAATTTCCGGAAATTCCGCTATTCGTTGACGCTTCATGTTGTGCCGGAGTTACGCCCAAGAGCCATAAAAATGCAATCGAAGCGATGAAAATGTGTCAGATTAAGATAAGAGGCTGCTTCAATCACCTGTAAGGTACTGTTTCTGTGATTTTTTAGATGCAGGAGACAAAAAGGCTATTATTTGATAATGCCACGTTTTAACTTCATAATCAAAATTCTTTTTACGGACTCATTAATTTGGGCCTTGCTGATTTTTCCATCTTTAAATGCCTTGTATACGGCCTGAAACTGATCTTTGTAGCGTGTTGTGCAAATCATATCATTTCCGGCCTGAATGGCCTTTACCGCCGCTTTGGAGCTGCTGCCTGCAAATGCGGCGGCGCCAGTCATAGAAAGTTCATCTGTAATGATAACGCCGTTAAAATTCATTTGATTGCGAAGATACTTGTGGACTTTTTTTGAGAGGGAGGCAGGAGCGTTTTTGTCAAAACAGTTTACAATATTGTGGCTGACCATAATCATATCGCAGCCTGCGCGGATACCGGCAGAGAACGGCTTCAGATCACGGCTGGTAAAAGTTTTTTTGGAACGTCGATCAGTAATGATCAGCGTATGGGTATCTCCATTGCCTCCATAGCCCGGAAAATGTTTCAGGGTACTCACCAGATTGTTCTTTTTCATTTCTGTTACGACAGTTTTTATGTATTTGGAAACAGAAGTCACATCAGTCGAAAAACTTCTTTTATAAATAAAATCAGAACTTTTATAAGGAGTGTCGGCAACAGGAGCAAAATTTGTATTAATACCGAGATTTTTTAAGAATTTTGCTTTGTCGGTGGTATCTTTACGGATACCATCCCATCCTTTTTTCTTGTATATAGTCTGTGGAGACGCGAATGGCCTTTTGCGAAATGCAGTGAGTTTTGAGACGCGGTTGACCGTTCCGCCTTCTTCATCTATGGCAATCAGCATTTTGATTTTTGATGCTTTTTGTATCTTTTTAATCTGTGCTCGCGTCTTTTTTGGTGTGCTGCCTTTGAAATCATTTTCAAAAAATACGTAGCCTCCGAATTGGTACTTCTTTTGAACTTTTTCCGCATCCTTTGCAGGAACGGCAACGACGAACATTTGTGCAATTTTTTCCTTCCAGGTCATTGTTTTCAAGATTTGCTGTGCACGGGTGCTGTTGTCGGAAGCTGCAGATACTTTACAGTGCATGAAACCTGTGAGCAGACATATGGCCAGGCCTGTTGTAAGACAATGCAGTAAATAGCTTTTTATTTTTTTCATTTTTTATTTTCCCCTGGATTATGGCTGTGATGAGTTTTCGTTTTGGAGCAATACAATTTTGATAAATTCCTGCATACTTCGTGTCAGATACTTGCTGTTTTTGTAATACAGGGTGACATATCGGACGGTATTGGGATCTTCCAGCTTGTAATAGATGACATTTGGGTTGTACGGAAGACATTTGATGAGTGTGTCGCTGACAAAGGAAAGTCCGAGACCGTACTCAATCATATGGTACATGGTCAGGAGCTGGTCCAGTTTCAGAATAGGGGAAAATTTTACGCCCGCATTCTGATAGATGGCCTCCATTCGTTTGCGTGTGTCATTTGGCTGTCGTAGTGTGAGCAGAGGTTCGTTTGCAAATTTTTTGAGGGAAATACCGGGACGTGTCGGATTCAGATGAACGTTGTTTTTGACGTCTTCCCATGACAGCTGATAACGGGTTGCACTGCGGTTTGCATGAAATGAAGCAGGAACGGCGAGCAGCAGATGTTCTTCGGTCAGGGTATGTGTTTTGTACTGTTTTGGATCGACCTGATAATTATCAATTACAAGATCAAGTTCACCGCTGGCTGCTTTCTGTTCTAATTTGTAGGAGTCACTCTCAAAAAGGTTTATCTTTACATTTGGGTATGCAGAAGAAAACGCGGAAATATATCCGGGCAGAATATAGGACACAAAAAAGGAGGCACTTCCAATGGATAAATGCCCGGTTTTTAGTTCGTCAAGATTGTCTGTGTAATAGGCAAACTCGTCTTCGAGGTCCATAATTTTTTCTGCAATTTTTATGTAGCGTTTTCCATATTCTGTGAGCTGCACCGGATTTGTGCATCGGTCAAAGAGAGGAGCGCCGACCTTCCCTTCTATTTTTTTAATCATAGCGCTCAAAGCTGGCTGGGAAATATAGAGATTTTTCGCCGCTTTTGAGAAACTTTTGGTCTTGTATACCTCGTATACATAGTGCATTCCACTAAACATAAAACCTCCATAAGTTAAAAGTTATACATTATATACTAATATAGCTATTTGACGGTATATCCTTGATTCTGATAAAAGCCAAAAAATGTAAAAAAATAGTGGGAGAAATGTCAGACACATAAATAAATAATTATGATATTTATCTTGAAATAAGTATTTGCTGATATTATAAACTAGTTTTATAATAATTACAAGCTAAGAAGACGGCAAAAACATCAAAACATCAAGTAATGTGAAGGAGAAAAATATGGAGGGAAAGCAGCGGGTCTCTAAAGAAACACTGGAAGTGAATCTTCGTGAGCTAAAGCGTCAGTATAAGGAAATTCTGGCATTGAACCTGAGTTTGAATATGGCCAGAGGAAAGCCATCACCAGCACAGCTGGATAAAAGTATGGAGTTACTGCAATATCCGAAGAGTTTTACATTAAGAGATGGGACAGATGTAAGAAATTATGGAATACTGGAAGGAATCCCTGAGTGCAGGGAATTTTTCGGCGAGCTTCTTGATCTGAATCCGGATCATATTATTATGGGAGGCGCATCGAGCCTCAATCTGATGTTTGATACGCTTGCATCTCACTGCCTTTTTGGCACAGGCGGAAGCAAACCATGGTCTTATTATAAATATGAAGGAACTCCTGTGAAATTCCTTTGTCCGGTTCCGGGATATGACAGACATTTTACATGCTGTGAGGAACTGGGAATAGAGATGATTACCGTACCGCTTCTGAAAGACGGACCAGATATGGAGCTGGTGAAAAAGCTTGTAAAAGAAGATCCTATGATCAAGGGAATTTGGTGTGTTCCTCTGCATTCGAATCCGAGCGGCGTATGCTACAGCGATGCAGTGGTGACAGAGCTGGCATCCATGGAGACGGCAGCAGATGATTTCCGTATTTTTTGGGACAATGCATACGGTGTACACCATATATATGAAGAAGTACCGTTAAAAAATATTCTGAAGGAATGTGCAGCGTGCGGACATCCGGACAGAGCATATTATTTCTTCTCAACTGCAAAAATTACCTTCCCGGGAGCAGGTGTTTCACTTGTGGCATCCGGAGCAGGCAATATTGCAGAACTGAAAAAACATATGTCTGCACAGACAATCAGCCATGACAAAATCAACCAGCTGCGTCACGTTCAGTATTTCGGAACTCCGGAAAAGCTGAAATTACATATGAAGGAAATGGCGGCAGAGCTGAAACCGAGATTTGACGTGGTCCTTCGCAAACTGGAAGAGGGCTTAAGTGAAACGGATCTGGCAACGTGGAGTAATCCGAAGGGCGGATATTTCGTATCCGTAGATACGATGCCAGGCTGTGCAAAACGTGTGGTAAGTCTTGCAAAAGAAGCCGGCGTTGTGCTGACCGGTGCGGGTGCAACGTATCCATATAAAAAAGATGAGGCAGACAGCAATATCAGAATTGCACCGTCTTATCCGACTGTGGAAGAGTTGGAAAAGGCTATGGATATTTTTGTACTGTGTGTAAAAGTAGCCGGAACAGAAAAACTTTTAAACGAGCAGTAAAAAATTAAAGATAGGTAAAGGAGAAAAATGATGGCAGGACAGACGTACAATCCGTATGATAACGTACTGAAGGTAATGGATGATGCTGCAGCACTTCTGGGATATTCAAGCAGTGATATTGAAGCACTGAAATATCCGGAGCGTGAGCTGAAGGTAGCGATTCCGGTCGTTATGGACGACGGAACAACGAGAGTATTTGAGGGGTACCGTATTCAGCACTCTACATCAAGAGGCCCGGCAAAGGGTGGTGTTCGTTTCCATCCGGCAGTAAACCTTGATGAGGTAAAGGCGCTGGCAGCATGGATGACATTCAAATGTGCAGTGGTAAACATTCCTTACGGCGGCGGCAAGGGCGGCGTGGTTTGTAATCCGACCGAGCTTTCTGAGAGAGAACTGCGTGCAATCACAAGAAGATTCACGGCAGCAATCGCACCGCTGATTGGTCCGGATCAGGATATTCCGGCACCGGACGTAGGAAGTAACGCAGCTGTTATGGGCTGGATGATGGATACATATAGCATGCTGAAGGGACATTGTGTCCATGGTGTTGTAACAGGTAAGCCGATTGAACTGGGCGGAGCTCTGGGACGTAATGAGGCGACAGGCCGCGGCGTTATGTTTACAACAAAAAACATCATGAAAAAACTCGGCATGGAATTTAAGGGTACAGACGTAGCTGTACAGGGTATGGGAAATGTAGGAAGCATCACTGCAAAACTGCTTGACGAAGAAGGAATGAAAGTTGTTGCAGTCAGCGACGTATCCGGCGGTATTTATAAAAAAGAAGGTCTGAATATTCCGGCAATCCTGAAATTCCTCGGTGCAGACCGCAAAAATCTTCTGAAGGATTATGAGGAAGAGGGAATGACGAGAATTTCCAATTCCGAACTGCTTGAGCTTGACGTGACAGTACTGATTCCGGCAGCGCTGGAGAACCAGATTAACGCAAGCAATGTAGACCGCATTCGTGCGAAGGTAATCGTAGAAGCAGCAAACGGACCGACTGCAGCAGAGGCCGATCCGATTCTGAAAGAAAAAAATATCGTTGTTGTACCGGATATCCTTGCAAATGCAGGTGGAGTAGTGGTATCTTATTTTGAGTGGGTACAGAATATTCAGTCTGTTTCATGGACAGAGGCAGAAGTCAATGAAAAGCTGAAGAATATTATGGACCCGTCCTTTGAAGCAGTATGGAATATTGCACAGGAAAAGAACACGACACTTCGTATGGGCGCATATCTGATTGCCGTAGAACGTGTTGTGAAAGCGAAGAAAGCTAGAGCGATCTGGCCATAACATAATACTCCTAAATGTTGGGGCCAAGAGTGTATACTTTTGGCCCGACAGTCATAAGGAAATAGATAGGAGAGACAGGATGCCAAAGACGGAAATATCAGTATGGGAAAGGCTCGAAGACGGCGAATTCCTGGATTTAGAACAGAAAAAAGAGGTCTGTAACGGCCTGATGACAACGGAACCGCGAATGGAGGCGCTGATACTGAAATTCTTTACAGAAAAGGATTTCAAAAAAGTACTGCGCAACAGGATTGGCGGAGGGCTGATCGGCGGAAAAGCCTGCGGTCTGTTGATGGCGAGAAAAATAATTGAGAGGAAGCTGCCTGAATATATGGATATGCTTCTGCCACACCATTCCTGGTTTATCGGTTCAGAAATGTTCTGCCGGTACCTGGAAGAAAATGATTGTGTGGAGCTGCTGGAAAGGCAGATAAAGGAACAGGATGAATTTACGCAGGAGGAGGAGCTGTACGAGCGGCTTCGCAGCGGAACCATATCCTGTGAGATGGAAAATGACTTAAAGAAGCTTCTGGCCAGTTGTGGACAGGAGCCTATTGTGGTACGGTCCAGTAGTTTTCTGGAGGATGGGTTCGGGAATACATTTTCCGGTAAATATGAGTCTGTTTTCTGTATGAATCAGGGCAGCGAAGAAGAACGGCTGGAAGAGCTGAAGGATGCGGTGCGCCGTGTGTATGCCAGTACACAGAACAAGGAGGCGATTGAATACCGCAGGACGAGAAATATTATGGATACAAGAGAGCAGATGGCTTTGCTTGTTCAGCGTGTGGAGGGAAGATTTTTGGGCGAATATTATCTTCCTTTGGCAGCAGGCATGGGATGCTCTTACAATCCTTATAAATGGATGGAACAGATGAACCCGGATGCGGGTATGCTCCGCATTGTGACAGGGCTTGGAACGCGTGCCGTTGAGCGTACGCCGGGAGATTATCCGAGACTGGTTGGTCTTGACCGGGCAAAAGGAAATATTTATACGAGTGTTGCAGAGCGGCATAAATTTTCACAGAGACAGGTGGACGTACTTTATCCCGCAAAGGGAAGGCGGGTGTCGATCTGGCTGGAACAGTTGATTCCACTTCTTTCCCGCAGGGAAAAGAAGCTGGTGCTCAGTCATGATACGGATGCGGAGGCAAGGCTTGCCGAAATGAGACAGTACCGGGACGTATATTTTGCGGACTGTCAGGGGATTGCGTACGAAAATGAGTTTATCCGTATGATGTCGCAGATTCTGAAGACGCTGGAACGGGAATACGGCCGTCCGGTGGACATTGAATTTGCGCTAGAATGTGAAGAGGACGGAGAACTGCGTATTAATCTGTACCAGTGCAGGCCACAGCAACACGATGCTTCTGAGGAGGTAAAGATTCCGAAAGGAGTCGACCATGAGATTCTGTTTGATGTCCGCAGAACCTCTATGCGGCGTTCCAAGGAAGTTGCGCTTGATGTGATAGTGAGGGTTGACCCTCAGAAATATTATGAATATCCGTACAGTAAAAAGCCGGATGTAAGTCGGATGATCGGACGCATCAACAAGCGTTTTGGAAAGGAAGGAAAAAAGATGCTCCTGCTTGTACCAGGCCGCATCGGGACTTCTTCTCCGGAGCTTGGCGTTCCTGTGACCTATTCTGATGTGAGCAGATTTTCTGCTATCTGTGAGGTGGCATACAGCAAGGCAGGGTATAATCCTGCACTTTCGTATGGCAGCCATATGTTCCAGGATCTTGTGGAAGCGGATGTGTATTACGGTGCGATCAACGAGAACAGTAAGACACGACTGTATCAACCGGAATTGCTGGAACAGTTTCCGGAGATATTTGCACAGAATTATCCGGAGGCAGAGGAACTGTACGGGATGATTATGGTGTATGATCTGAGTGAAGATTTGGCGAGACTCATTTTGGATTCCAGAGAAGGACGTGCGGTCTGTCAGGTAAAAAAGGAAAAAATGAATAAATAAATACCTGCATCATAAAAATATAGTGAAGAGTTCTGGATAAAGTGAACAAAGTATGTTAAGAAAATATAAAAAAATTCAACAAAAAACTTGCCAATACGATAAAAAAATAGTAAACTTAGACATACGTGGTAAAAAATCCAGAAAGCGAAAAGGAGATTTTATGAAAAAGAAAGCAGGTATATGGGCGGTTGCTGCCGCAATTATGACAATAATGAGTGCAACAGCAGCGGCTGCGGAAAAAGATCCTGTACTCTTTACCTTCAACGGGAAAGACGTATTTCAAAGTGAGCTGGTACAGAGGACAGCTGCGTATGCGCAGGGCGGTATGATTTCTTCTGATACGGCTTACCGGGAAGCGATTGAATACATGATTGAGAATCAGCTGGTAGCCGAAGCAAAGGCTGCGGAGCTTGGACTTGATCAGTATACAGACGAAGAGCTGGAAGCGCTGAGAAAGGAAGCAGATGAATACTATGAGCAGCAGTTGGATGCACTGGTGACCTATTATGCAGAGCAAAATGGTGCCGAGCTTTCCGATGAAGAAAAAGCTGAATTCAGAGAACAGCTGAAAACCCTCTGGGAAGAGATCGGAACCACAAAAGAGTCTGCAGAAGAGACGCACATCTTTAACAAAACGCGTGACCGTCTGCTTGAGACAATGGAAGTAGAAAATACAGAAGAAGAAATTCAGCAGGTGTTTGAAGAGCAGATTGAGAAAGATCGGACTCAGTTTGAAGACAACATCAGGATGTATGAGTACTTTACATATTATCAGAATTACGATGTATGGTATACACCGGAAGGATTCCGCAAGGTACAGCAGATCCTTCTGAAGGTGGACGAGGAACTTACGGATGCGTACAAAAAAGCGGTCGACAGTGAAGAAGGCGTTGAGGAAGCCAGAGAAGCGATTCTGGAAGCCCGTCAGGATACGGTAGATGAAATCTACAAAAAGTTTGAGGACGGTGCGGAATTTAAGTCCCTGATGGAAGAATACAGCGAAGATCCGGGACTTGATGCAGATATGGTAGAGAATGGATATCTAGTGCATCAGGAAAGTGCAGTCTGGGGCGCTGAGTTTGCAGCAGGCGCATTTTCGGACAAGATGCAGAGTGTAGGCGATGTCAGTGATCCGGTTGTCAGCAAATACGGAATTCAGATTTTGTATTATCTGAGTGATGTGCCAAGCGGCCCGGTAGAGATGAGCGATCCGATCCATGAAAGCATCGAAAAATATCTGACAAGCCAGAAGCGCGCGGATATGCTGAAGGACTGGGCAGAAGAATACGAAGTAACTTACAACGAAGAAGCGCTGAAAGCACTGGAAGAAGCAGTGCCAGAGGCAACAGCTGAAACACAGCATCATTAAGCTGTCACTTTACTATTGATCATGTTGTTCAGATAAAGATCTGAAACATGCATATAAAAACAAAACCAGGAGGAAAAGATTATGCGAAAACTTATTAGTGGTGCTCTTTGCGCAACAATGGCACTTAGTCTCTCAATGACTGCTTCTGCAGCAATTACCGGAGATGAAATCAAAACTTACGGAACACCGTTCCTGATCACAAATGCAGGACAGGGCCCGGGAGGAAAAATGGCTCGTCTGCTGGTTAGCCAGGCAGGTACTGTAGAGCTGGATACAGACTATTTCTACAAATCAGAGCCGCAGCCGGAAGATCTGGAAGATCTTGAGTACTCAAGCCTTGTAGTTGTTATCGGTTCCACAGACAAGGGTCTTGGAGCATCCGGTATCACAATCGAAGATGAGCTGAAGCGTCTTGAGGTTATGGTAGAGCACGCAGAGAAGATCGAGCTTCCGATCATCGCAGTTTTGCTTGAGAAAGACAAACGTTCCGATATCGAGACAAACGCAAACGAGCGTTGTATCGACGCAATCTGCCCGCATGCAGAGTGGATGGTAGTTGTTGCTGACGGAAACACAGACGGACGTTTCGACAAACTGAAAGAGGAGTATGATATTCCGCTTACAGTTATTGATACGACACTTGACTTTACAGAGCTTGCAAAAGAAGCTTTCGTAAAAGAGTGATCGATTGAGAATGTAGAAACTATAGGATAGAGAAGAATCTGCACGGCGGTGTAAAAGCGCCGTGCAGAGGGTTCTTATAAGGGAGGAATTGTATGAACTATTCAGTAATGGATATAGTCATTATCCTGATCGCGATGGTCATAGCATTCGTGGTATGCAGCAAGGTGCTGAAGTCCACAGAGATCTCTATGGCAATCGCAGGTGTTGTGGCTGTAATTTTCACTGCAGCTCATGGCTGGACAAATGAGCCGGTCAAAATTATCGTAGAAGGTCTGTTTACAAACCTGGACCTGGCTATGACATTCTTTTTTGCAACTTTGTTTATTAACATTTATTCAAGCAGCGGCGCGATGACCGCTGTAACAAGAAGTGTTGTTAGTCATGTAAATAACAAATGGCTTCTTCTTGCACTTATGGCAGTTCTGATGATCATTCCGGGCGCTATTTCAGGCGCAGGTAGCGTATCTGTATTCGTGCTTGGAGGAATTGTTTATTCGATCGTTCGTTTCATGGGACTTTCCGATAAGAAAGCAAGCGCTTTCGTATTCGTGTTCGCTATCATGGGTGCGGCAGCACCGCCAGTTAACCTCTGGACGATGCTGATGACAGCTCAGGCAAACATGCCGTACGTTGGATTTGAGCTTCTGCTTATTATCCCGATTGTCATCGCAGGTGCATTTACAATCATCTACCTTGGCTGGGGTTCCAAACGTACTCCGAAGGAAGAAATCCTGGCAACCATGCCGGAGACAGATGCAAAACTGCAGGGTGTTGGCGGCCTGGTACGTATTCTCCTTCCGCTGGTAGCACTGATTGTTATGTTCGTTCTGACTCTGGTAATTCCGTTCAGCTTCCCGGTACTCGGACTTCCGCTTATGTTCGTGATCTGTGCAGTTATCGCAATTATCTGCAATCCGAAGAAGATGTCCGTAAAGGATTACTACAAGATCCTTACAGGTACGATGGATCAGGCATTTTCTCTGATCGCAACCGTTCTGAGTATTGGTATCATGCAGAATGCTATGGCAGCTTCTGGTGTTAAGGGTCTGATCGGTACAGCATTCGTACTGCTTCCGTTCATCTGGATCTACATCCTGATCCTCATTGTCGGACCGTTTGCACAGGGTGCTATGAGTTATGGTAGTGCTATCGTTATTGGTACTCCGCTTATCTTCATGTTTAACACTGCTGGTATGAACACGACAGTTGTCGTTGCAGCAATGAGTCTTATGTTCCCGATCGGCGACTGCTTGCCGCCGTCAAGAATCGTAGGACGTGTTACACTTGAGACAACCGGCTACGAAGGCAGCTACATGTCATTCCTGAAGCAGATTTTCCTGCCATGTCTCGTACTTGGCTTACTGGCACTGTTGATGTTGGTTAAACCGGCTTGGTTTGCTTTCTTAGCTTAAGGAATGGAGGTTAGAATATGACATTAATTGAGGCTATTATTCATTATACATACTTCATTATGGCAGCCATTATGGGCTTGCTCCTTTTGAGGAATTTCTTCAAGAGGGAGAAGAAACTGGGATTAGTATACGACATTGTTTACATCTACTGTGTTATCCCGTTCCTTCTTCGTGTCTTGTATATTAAGTGAGAGAGGGAGGAAAAGGTATGAATGCATTGAAAAAACCGATGACACAAAAGATTATCTGTATCGTAGTGGCACTCGTACTGACTGTTATTTCAGGATACAGTTTTTATGAGCAGCGTCATTATAAAGAGACCGTTGTTGTTTCTGATGCGCTGACTGAGGTTCAGTGGCTCAGCGATTATGTTCCGGAACTGAAAGGAACATTTGGTGATACACCGATTTTTGTATTTGATTCAGGCGTAGAGGGCGGTTCTGCTCTTATTTGCGGCGGTACACATCCATACGAGCCGGCAACCAGTATTGCCGCATATGTTCTGATGGAGAACATTCAGGTAGAAAAAGGTAAGGTTTTTGTTATCCCGCAGTCAAGCTATTCTGCTACAACGCTTGGAGTACAGGGTAACGCATACCCGGCAACCGTTGGCGTAACAACTGAATGGGGCGAAGTAAGATACAAGATCGGCGAGCGTAACACGAACCCGCTGGATCAGTGGCCGGATAACTTTACTTACATCAACTACCCGTCAGGACAGTCTCAGGCTTACAACGATCTTCGTAACCTGAACCGCTGTTATCCGGGACGTCTGGATGGTACTTTCACAGAGCGTGTTGCTTATGCAATCATGGAAGTGATCCGCCAGAACAACATTGATATCTCCTTTGACTACCATGAGGCTTCCATTATGTACCCGGTAGTAGGTACTTATGTAGCGCATGACAGAGCAATGGATATCGCTATGATGGCAGCAATGGATCTTTCTTCTTCCGAGTTCGATATGAAGATCGAGCAGTCTCCGGGAAGTCTGAAGGGCTTCACACACCGTGAGTGGGGTGACTACAGTGATACACTCGCTATCCTGATGGAGACTCCGGAACCGTTCATCGACCGTATTGTAGGTCCAATGACAGAAGAACTGATGACAACTGGTCAGGACCTGTTCCTGTCCTTTGCAGGCGAAAAGGGACTTACCTACGTACCGTATGATCTGGAAACAGGTTGGCCGATGGAAACTCGTGTAGGTCGTCATCTTTCCGGTTGTGCTAAGGCAATCCAGTATATGGGTATGTTCTATCCGGAAAAAGAACTGGTGGCAACATGGCCGCTGTATAACGAACTGGTAGAAAAGGGTGTAGGAGCATTCCTGCACGATCCGTCTACCGCAGATCCGAACTTTGTATACGAAGTTTAATCGGTACTGTATATCACAGGCCGGCGGATACTTCCGGCCTGTTTTATAAAAAACAATCTAGGAGGAAAGAAGTATGAAAAAAAGATTGAGCATGCTGCCAATCGCAGTAATGACAAGTGCCCTCGCACTTTCTCTGAGTGCAAGTGCTTGTACCACGTTCCTGGTAGGTAAAGACGCTACAACAGACGGATCTACCATCGCAACACACAACGACGACTCAACAAGTGCAGACTTCCGTCTGTGGCTGACACCGTCTATGAAAGGCGGCGAAGGCATGAAGCGTGATCTCGTTGTTGATTCACACAACTACGGTGATTTCACGAACTTCCCGGAAGTAAAAGATTACGGTAATGGTTACGCTGTAGCTGAAATCGATCAGCCGGAAGATACTTACGCTTACTTCCATTCACGTTACTCCTTCCTGAACGAGAAGGGTGTGGCAATGGGTGAGTCTACATTCAGCTATGACCGTGGAACAGAGCATGCTGACAAGGTTATGGAAGTTCTGTTTGGCAGCAACAATGGTATCATCGACTGCTGGAATGCACAGGATATCGCTCTTGAGCGTGCTTCAACAGCTCGTGAAGCAGTTGAAATCATGGGTGAACTGTGTGAGACATATCTCTGGAAAGATTCCGGTGAGACAATCAACATCTGTGACGGAAATGAGTGCTGGGTATTCGAGGCTTATGGTCTTGATCTCTGGGCAGCAGTTCGTATTCCGGACAATGCTTTCTTTGTAGCAGCTAACCGTGCTCGTATCAATGAGTTTGATTTCGAAGATACAGAGAACTATCTGTGCTCCCCGAACCTGAAGAGCTTTGCAGAAGAGAATGGCCTCTGGTCAGCAGATTCTGGCGAAGAATTCAGCCCGGCACAGGCTTATGGTCCGTGTGCTAACGAGTACTGCTCACTTCGTGAGTGGCGTGCAATTGATCTTGTAGCTCCGAGCCTTGGCGTTGAAGTTACTACAGGAACATACCCGCTTTATGTAGTTCCGGAAGAGAAACTGTCCGTACAGGATGTTTTCGAACTGGCTGGCGACTACTATGAGGGAACAGAGTATGACGTTTCTATGACAGCATACGCTGGCGATTATGGCAACCCGCTGAACATCAACAACCCGAACCGTCCGATCAACATGTTCCGTACATGTTATGTAATGCTTGCTAACATCAAGAGCTGGCTTCCGGACGAAGTTAAATGTCTTGTATGGCACGGATATGGCGCTCCGGATTCTACATTCCTGACTCCGCTGTGGGCTTCTCAGACAGCTATGCCGGAACTGTATGACCATGGCAGCCGTTACGATCTGAAACTTGACCGTACAGCAGGATGGTGGATCGCTTCCTACGTACAGCAGGCAGCTACATCTAACTATGACTATGCAATCGAAATCATCAAAGAGCGTCGTAGTGAGCGCATGGCAGCTCAGTACGAAGAAGTTGCTAAACTCCAGGAAGAGTGGGCAGCTAGAATCGAAAACGGCGAGACAGATGCAGTTGTTGCAGAGCTGACAGATTACGCTTGCAAGACCGCTGAAGAGTGGTACGAAATTTGGCTTGACCTCGGCGATGAGCTGATGGGAAGACTTATGTGGGATATCGTAGAGTTCAGAAATCCGGGATACTCAGACTGGTACAAAGAAGTTCTGAACGCAGCACCGATGAAACCGGTTGAGGAAGAAGTAGAAACAGAAGCAAAATAATTGATTCTTAAAACTGTTTATTAAACCACAATTTAAACGGGGTTTCCGAGGGTCTTACGGGCCCGTCGGAAACCCCGTTCCTATAAGCTTATGAAAAATTATACAGTTACAGTCATTTTAATTCTTTGTATTCTTATGCTGATTGCGGGAGTAATGGAAAAATGGTACCACAGACGCAATCTGAAAGGAATTCCGATTCGAATCATGGTAAACGGCACACGTGGAAAGACGAGTGTGACCCGGTTGATTGCTGCCATTTTGCGCGAAGCCGGTATTCGGACATGGGCGAAGACAACAGGTACACAGGCCGCATGGATTTTACCGGATGGTTCGGAACAGGAATACCGGAAAAAACGTCCCGTAAATATAAGAGAACAGATTCCGTTTATTAAAAAGGCAAAAATGGATGGGGCAGAGGCTATAGTCGTAGAATGCATGGCGCTGCATCCGGAAAATCAGCGTATGATGGCTGAGGAGCTTGTGCAGCCGACGATTGGTGTGATCACAAATGTCCGCGTTGACCATGTGATGGAGATCGGGGCTACGGAGGCACAGACGGTTCGTACGCTTGCGCTGTCAATTGGAAAAGACACAGCTCTTGTATGTGATGACGCGCGGTTCGATGCGTATACGTCAGAACGCGTAGATGCCATGGACGAGCCGATTGATCCGGCGTACATAGAATCTTTTGAGTATCCGGTATATGAGGACAATATCCGTCTGGCGCTGCGTGTAGCGCGTATGCTAGATATTGACCGGGTGACAGCGCTCCGGGGGATGAAACGTGCGCTTCCGGATATTGGTATGCGGGGACCCTTCCGCGTAGGTAAATGTTTGATTATTAATGCATTTGCCGCGAATGACATCGAATCTTCACGCACAGTATTCCGGAGAAATGTAGAAAAATATAAGCTAGAGCAGGTGCCGGTTTACGTGCTTTTTAATAACCGCAGTGACCGGGAATTCCGGCTGCAGGAGTTTGCTCCGTTCGTTCAGGAGCTTGCCCGCGAAGGGGCAAGTATGGTGGTGACGGGAGAAAACAGGAACAAGGCGGTCCGGTATTTTATCCGAAAGACAGGGATTGCAGCAGAAAAACTGGCAGTTCCGGCCATGGACTGGCTGGACGGCATTTCAAAGAAGGAGTGCGCGGTGCTCTGTATCGGAAATATTGCAAACGACGGAAAACAGATAATAGAAGCCCTTGAGGCGCTGGGAGGATCGGATCTATGTTGCAGCAGGCTATAACGCTCAGTATTATTTTATCATTTTTATCAACGGAGCTGCTCGGTGTTTTTACCGGGGGTCTGGTTTCAGCCGGATATCTGGCCTTCTTTATTGAGCAGCCTTATCGCATATTATCGACGCTTGTGCTTTCTGTAATCGTATATGCCATTACGAAGCTGGTGAGTAAGGTGGTCATTCTTTATGGGCGCAGGCGTTTCATGGTAACGGTAATTGTCGGCATTTTGCTGGGATGGCTGTATGAAAGTCAGGCATATTATATCAGCAGCATTTCGCAGGATCTGCGTATTATCGGTTACATTATTCCAGGACTTCTTGCAAATGATATGTGCAAACAGGGAATTGTGCGCACGCTTGGAATGGCGATGGTGAGTACGTTCCTGATTCGCCTGATTTTGACGGTGGTGGTACGTATATGAGAAAATATGGTTCAAATGCAAAAATTCACCAGGGATATCTGATGCTTGCGCTTGTCATTGGTTTTTTGGGCGTACTTCTGACATGGGCGCTGCGCAGAAGTACGCCGACGGAGTATTCGGAGCTGCAGCTTGCTGCAGCAAAACGTATGCAGCAGGCCGAAGCAGTGTTGCTGGAGGTTGTGCAGGAGGAGAATATTCCGATTGAGGATATTGACCTGAATAAGACAGGACTAATCGGGCCGGAGTGGACGCCGCTGACGACCACGCCGGGTATTGAGGATGCAAAACGGACGTCTCTTGATCCTAACATTGCGGCGGTTCTGGTGCGCTATTTTAAAGAGGCAGGACTGAATCAGGGCGATACGGTTGCTGTTGGTACGAGCGGTTCCTTCCCGGGGCTTCTGATCGCGACGTTATGTGCGGCAAAAGAAATGGATCTGGATGTGAAGGTGATTTTGTCGTTCTGCTCTTCTATGTATGGCGCGACGCGACCGGAGCTTAATGTGTACCGTATGATGAGCATTCTGGAAGAAAATGATCTGATTACATTTGATCTGCTGGCGGTTTCGCCGGGCGGAACAAATGATTACGGAGAGAGCGCGCTTTGGCCGGATTCCAGAGAACTGATCTTTGAGATGGCGGCAGAGACAGGCGTTGAGTTTATTGATTACAATGATATTGAAAAGAGCATTGCAAGGCGTCTGGAGCTGTTCGGCGAGGAGATTGACTGCTTTGTAAACGTGGGAGGCGCCAGTGCAAACAGTGGTACGAGCGCGTACACGCTTGACTTCCCGATGGGGCTTGTACTAGATCCGCCTAAGATTCCGACAACGAAAAACCGCGGACTGATGTATGAGTATGCTGCACGCGGCGTTCCGGTTGTTAATATGCTGAATATGCGCCAGATGGCAGTTGACAATGGCCTGGCATATGATCCGGTTCCAATGAGTGAGCCGGGAGAGGGCGGCGTTTATTATGATGTCGCGTATCCGCTGTGGCTATCAGTGATTGCAGCTGTACTTATGCTGGCGGTTCTGATTGTGGGCCGTATGCGATGGAAAGCTGAAATCTAAATGTAAAAGCAAAGAGTAAATTTAAAAGTTAAAAAAGTAAAACAAAGTTGCCTTAAAGGAAACATTTTGATACAGATGGTATGAAACGATTTCCTGTGAGGCAGCTTTTTTCAAATAAATTTTTGTGTATGACAGTACTCATATTGATATGCTATAATTGGGCGCATATGTAACAGGGGACGTGCAGTCCAATCCGGGCGTGGGAGTGACCGTGAAACATTTCTTTGCCAACAGCCAGGAAAATAACCAGAATGCGGAAAACAATGTAATTAGTGAGAGGACAGCACGCGAGATTGATCTGAAGATTTTTGAGCAAGTACGCCATATTCGAATTCCTATTCAGAAGCAAAGGGTGCTCTGCTGGCACAGGGATAGACACAGCTTGATACTTGACATCTGATATACCGAACGGTATAATAAATGCATTAGAATTCATTGAAAAGAGTGATGAACAGACAAACTTTGGGGAAAATAACGGGAGGGGAGGCTTTCATGGAAAACAGAATGCGTATCATGGAATGCGCGAAGGAACTGTTTTATGCAAAGGGCTATGATGCAGTCGGAGTACAGGAAATTGTAGACCGGGCCGGAATCACCAAGCCGACGCTTTATTACTACTTTGGCAGTAAGCTCGGGCTGCTGAAGACGCTGCTGGAGACGAAGTTTGAGGAGCCGCATGCAGCGGTCAGGGCGGCAGCGGAATTAAAAGAGGACATCCGTTCGGTTCTGTATCACATGGCGAAGGCATACTGTGATTTTTTTGAGAGGGACCGGGAATTTTATATGCTGATGATGGCTTTGTTTTATTCCGCCAGGGAGAATGAGGCCTATCAGGCGGTAAAACCGTATGTCACAGAATTTTATGAGACCGTGGTACAGGCGTTTGAGCGTGCTTCCGGACAGCTTGGCAACATGTATGGCAGGCAGAGACAGTTTGCGATCGGATTTATCGGGACGCTTACGCACTATCTGCTGCTTCACAGCGAGGCGGATGCAGGGGAGCGTCTGGAGGAGGAAAAAATCACCTCTCTCGTGAATCAGTTTATGTATGGAATATTCACGTAAGCGCACTGTTCGCTGTGAAATGAAACGTGTAATTAGAAGGGAGAAAAAATGGCTGTTTGGTATGACAATGCAGTTTTTTATCATATGTATCCGCTGGGTATGACCGGCGCGCCTTTTGAGAATAAGGAAGAAGGGATTGTACATCGGTTTGAGGAGCTTAAGAAGTGGCTTCCGCATGTACGCGCGCTCGGGTGTGATGCGATTTATATCGGACCTCTGTTTGAATCAACCACGCATGGGTACGATACCAGAGATTATAAAACCGTGGACCGCAGACTGGGGGACAATGAGGACTTGAAAGAGTTTGTCCGGCAGGCTCATGAGCTGGGAATGCGGATCGTTGTGGACGGTGTGTTCAATCACACAGGCAGAGAGTTTTTTGCTTTTCGCGATATCCAGCAGAATCGCGAGAACTCCAGGTATTGCGGATGGTATAAAGGGATTAATTTTGGCTGGAATAACCCTTACAATGACGGTTTTGGCTATGAGGCATGGAGAAACTGTTTTGAGCTGGTGAATCTGAACCTGCAAAATCGGGAGGTCAAGGACTATCTGTTTGATGTGATTCGTTTCTGGATTCATGAGTTTGACATTGACGGAATCCGTCTGGACTGTGCAGACTGTCTTGATTTTGACTTTATGAAAGAGATGCGCTGGATGACAGGGAATGAGAAAAAGGATTTCTGGCTGATGGGCGAGGTAATTCACGGAGATTATGCGCGCTGGGCGAATGCGGAGGTGCTTCATTCTGTAACGAATTATGAGCTGCATAAAGGGCTGTTTTCCGGGCACAATGACCATAATTATTTTGAGATTGCGCATACTATCCGGCGGCAGTTTGATGAGAACGGCGGGATATACCGCGGCAGAGTTTTGTATTCCTTTGTGGATAATCATGATGTGGACCGTATCGCGTCAAAGCTGAATGATAAGCGACACCTGAAACCGGTGTACACGCTGTTGTATACGCTGCCCGGGAATCCCTCTGTTTATTATGGTTCCGAGTGGGGTGTGGAAGGCACAAAGGCGAATGGCGGAGACCCGGCACTGAGGCCGCAAATTGTTTTAGCGGAAATGGAGAAGCATGCGCCGTATCCGGAGCTTCCGTCATATCTTGCTTTCCTTGGAAGATGCAGGAGAGAGCATCCGGTGATCGGAGAGGGACGGTACAGAGAGCTTTTGCTTACTACGCGGCAGTTTGCGTATGCGAGAATCGGAGATCAGGAAAGTGTACTGGTGCTTGCCAACAATGATGAAAATGAGGCCTACCTTTCTGTTCCGCTTCCAACGGGGGCTTCCCAGATAATAAATCTGGAAACAGGGGAAATGGTTTCTCAGGAAAATGGAAGAGTGAACCGGACGCTTCCGGCAGGGGGCTGTGAGCTTCTTCTTTTGAAGCCCTGATTGGAACTGAGTATGTTTTCGAACAGGCAGTTGTGAAACACCCGGAAAACCGGCGTTCCTGAAAAAGAGTTTTGCAATTGTCTGATATTTTTAAGTAAAACGAGGAGACGTGAGTATGGCAGAAAATACGAGAAAAGAAACGGAGACGGGATTCATTACGGAACTGGATCAGTATCTGTTTGGAATGGGAACGCATTACGACATTTTTAAAAAGCTTGGCGCGCATCCGACGAAGCAGCAGGGGAAGCAGGGAACGCATTTTGCAGTGTGGGCGCCGCATGCCCAAGAAGTTTTTCTGATTGGTTCTTTTAATGAATGGGATGAACAGAGTCATCCGATGCAGCGCCAGGAACCGCTTGGGATTTATACAGCGTTTGTGCCGGAGGCCCGGGTGGGGGATCTGTACAAATTTTTGATTCTTACACCGGATGGAAGAAAGCTTTACAAGGCAGATCCGTTTGCCAATCACGCGGAATTCCGCCCGGGAACGGCGTCAAAAGTTGTAGATCTTTCAAAAATCCGCTGGTCCGATACCGTATGGATGGACAATCGAAGTCTGTTTGATCAGGACAGGAGCCCGGTGGCTATTTATGAAGTGCATCCGGGAAGCTGGAAACGCCATCCGCACGGCGAAGAGGAGAGCGGTTATTATAATTACAGGGAATTTGCGCATGAGCTGGCAGATTATGTAAAAGAGATGGGATATACGCATGTGGAGCTGATCGGTATTGCGGAGCATCCGTTTGACGGCTCCTGGGGATATCAGGTGACAGGATACTATGCGCCGACATCCCGTTACGGTACGCCGGAGGATTTTGCATATTTTGTGAATTATCTGCACAGAAAGAAAATCGGAGTGATTCTCGACTGGGTACCGGCGCATTTCCCGCGGGACGCACAAGGTCTGGCTGAGTTTGACGGTTCCTGTCTGTTTGAATATGCGGACCCGCGCAAAGGGGAGCATCCGGACTGGGGTACCAAAATATTTGATTACAAGAAAAATGAAGTGAAAAATTTCCTGATCGCAAATGCGATTTACTGGGTGGAACAGTTTCATGTGGATGGGCTGCGCGTGGATGCGGTGGCGTCCATGCTGTACCTGGATTATGGGAAAAATGACGGGCAGTGGGTTGCGAATGAATACGGCGGAAATAAAAATCTGGAAGCAATTGAGTTTTTCAAACATCTGAACAGCCTTATGACCGGCCGCTATCCTGGACTGATGATGATCGCGGAGGAATCTACGGCATGGCCGAAGGTTACAGGTAAACCGGAGGAGGATGGGCTTGGTTTTACGATGAAGTGGAATATGGGCTGGATGCATGATTTTCTCGAGTACATGAAGCTGGACCCGTATTTTCGTCAGTATAATCACAATAAGATGACGTTTGCAATGACATATGCTTATTCGGAGCGATACGTGCTCGTCTTATCGCATGATGAGGTGGTGCATCTGAAATGCTCGATGATTAACAAGATGCCGGGACTCTACGATGACAAGTTTGCAAATCTCAAAGCAGGTTACTCGTTTCTGTTCGGGCATCCGGGCAAAAAGCTTTTGTTTATGGGGCAGGATTTTGCGCAGCTTCAGGAGTGGAGTGAGGAAAGAGAGCTTGACTGGTATTTGCTGGGGGAGGAAAAGCACCGGCAGATGCAAAATTATGTGCGGGCTTTATTGACCCTGTACCGGAAACACCCGGCCATGTATCAGGCAGACGCCAATCCGTCCGGTTTTGAATGGATCAATGCGGATGACTGTTTCCGCAGTATTTTCAGTTTTGTACGTCATTCAGAGGATAAAAAGAGCAATTTGCTTTTTGTGATTAATTTTACTCCGGTGGCAAGACCGGATTACCGTGTGGGTGTGCCGAGAAGAAAACAGTATCGGCTGATTCTGAACAGCGATGATTTGCAGTTTGGAGGCAGTGGGAAGGAGCAGCCGGTCATTTATAAGGCAGTAAAGCAGGAATGCGACGGAAGAGATTTTTCCTTTGCATACGATCTGCCGGCGTATGGAGTTGCGGTATTTAAATTTTAAAAACAGACTGCCAGAGAATGGGCAGCCGTGAACAGGGGAGACAGTGACTTGTACAGATCACTGCCTCCCCTGAAATTTATTTAAAATATATATTGACACTGTGTAAAAATAGAAGTATCATATATTTACACAGTGTCAATATGCGAGATGAACGGAGGAAACGATATGCCGAAAGGTTCACCGGAACGAACAGAGAGAAGAAAGTGCGAGATACTGGATGCCTGTGAAAAGGTGTATAAGGCCCAGGGATTTTATGGAGTCAATATTAAGGAAATCAGTTCTGAAGTCAGTTTGACACGTCCTGCAATCTATAATTATTTTGAAACCAAGGAGGAGATTCTTCTTGGCCTGCTTGCAAGAGAATATGAGATTTGGTGTGGACAGTTAGAAAAAATAATTCCGACGGCCTGTGGATATACAGCAGAAACGCTCTCAGAAAAGATTGCACATACGCTGGAAAATAAAGAAATCTTGCTGCGGATTCTTAATATGAATCTTTTTGAGATTGAACTGAACAGCCGTGTGGAACGATTGGCGGAATTCAAAAAACTTTACTTAAGGTGTATCACTGCTCTTTCGGATATACTTCGTGCCTATAAGCCGGATGTGACAGGTATGGAATGTGAGGATTTCTGCAACAGCTTCTGTGCGTTACTGTTTGGCGTATATCCTTTCGCTTTCCATACCGAAAAGCAGAAAGAAGCGATGAAATTAGCAGGTGTAAAATTCAGGGAACCAACGATTTATCAGATGGTTTACAAGAGTCTGTTAAAGTTGATTCCAAACAAATAGCTCAAAGAGAGTATGTAAAAATGAAACTACATATGAGCTGAAAAATAAAAAAGGATCGGTGCTGTTGCAAAACGGCGAATTCATACAGTATAGGACATATGAGTTAGCAAATTTATTTTTTCAGGAGGGATAAAAATGATGAAAAACATATTAGTCGCATATTTTAGTGCAACAGGCACAACCGCAGAACTGGCAGAAAAATTGGCAAAGGTAACTGGAGCAAAATTGCATGAGATAAAACCTCAGCAACCATATACCTCTTCTGACCTGGACTGGATGAATAAGAAGAGCCGCAGCAGTGTGGAAATGAACGATAAATCTTTCCGCCCGGCTATTGCAAATCAGGTTGAGGACATGACACAATATGATACAATCTTTCTTACATTTCCCATCTGGTGGTACGTAGCTCCGACCATTATCAACACATTTTTGGAGCAGTACGACCTTACAGGTAAGAAGATTATTCCCGTTGCCACATCTGGCGGTAGTGGTATGGGGAATACAAACAAAGAACTGTTGCTGTCCTGCGTTGGTGCGGAACTGAAGGAAGGCAAAGTGTTTCCAGTTCATGTAAGCGAAAATGAATTAAAAGCATGGGTGGAAAAATATAAATAAACAGTATGGAATGAAAATTTATTACCGTTAAAAAAGAGAGGCTTCTGTTAGATTCAGCGTTCTGTAGGTTCTGAATCTCAGGGAAGTCTCTCTTTTCGGTTTCTGCGATCAAAAAAAGTATGAACTGAGAACTTTTTCTGGATAAATTTTGGTGCTATTGATTATTTTCCATAAAATTCATGTAATTTGTGACCATCATGGCAATTTTGAAGGTCAGCGCATCGTCAAAGACACGAATGTCGAGACCAGTACTTTTCTGAAGCTTTTCCAGACGGTAAACGAGCGTATTTCGGTGAATATAAAGCTGCCTTGCCGTCTCTGAGACATTCAGGCTGTTTTCAAAAAATTTGTTGATGGTAGTCAAGGTTTCTTCATCAAAGGCATCCGGAGTTACATCTGCGGTAAACGCTTCTTTCATAAACATCTGGCACAGCGGTACCGGAAGCTGGTAGATCAGCCGGCCGATTCCAAGCGTATTGTATGCAACGATAGAGCGCTCCATGTAAAAAATTTTGCCGACATCAAGAGCCATTTTTGCCTCTTTGTAGGAGCGGGATACCTGAGAGATTTCGCTGACAATCGTACCATAGGAGATTCGGACACTTGACATGGCCTCTGTATTGAGCATGTCGCGTAGCATACGCGCCGTCTGTTCCACATCTTCGTAGTCGTCGTGTTCCCGTAATTCCTGAACAATAATAATACTTTTTTCATCTACCGCTGTGATGAAATCCTTTGTGCGGCTGCCAAACAGTCCTTTTACGATTTCCATCGCCGTGTTGTCTTTTTCGTATTTGGTCTCAATCAGATAAACAATCCGGCGAACCTCTGTTTCAATATGAAGCTTTCTGGCGCGGTTATAAACGTCGATCGAAAGCATATTATCCAGAAGGAGATTCTGGATATAGTTATTTTTATCATAACGTTCCCGGTAAGCGACGATCAGATTTTGTATCTGGCAAACCGCTACCCGCCCAAGCATATAGGCATCTTCGGAAGCGCCCTGTGAGATCAGAATATATTCGAGCTTTTTATCATCAAATACTTTAAAAAAGTGAGAACTCTGCACGACCTGGCTGTCAGCCGGAGATCCGGCAAACTGTACGACGGCTGTTCTGTCTGTACCTTCGGTTGAAACTGTGGATGCAACTTCATTTCCATCTGTATCTGTCAGAAGAAAGTCTACCCTGGTAATCGTATGCAATTCATCTAACGTATTCTGTAAAATCTGACTGGAAATCATGCGTTCACATTCCTCTCTTTCTTTTTTATGCGGACTGAAAGATGTTCCGTATCCGGTATTAATTTTTTCATAATCATACCTTATTTCCATAATATTTACAATCATTTTATTCCTCTGGTCTGCCGGAGCACGCAGCAGGTTGAAGGGAATTATAAAGATCACAAAAAATATTTATAAAATCACAAAAAATACTTTACAAATGAAAAAAGTATGATATAATACATTTATAAATAATAAGTTGCATATAATATAAATAAGAGAATAAGAAGGGCTGATAGTAGGAGTTCAAATAAAAAACGTTAATGTTAAATAAAAATATTGGGGAATTTTTAAATATTAAAAAAGTATTTTAATAAACAAAATAAAAAAATATTTAAAAAACTTGGAAGGGGGATGAAAGGCTATTGATAGAAATACAGCTTTTAGCTTTGTTGTGTGTAGTGATGACGGCAGTGCTTTTTGATCTGCAACGGGGGCGTATCCCAAACAGTGTTATAGTTACAGGAATTTTACTGGGAGGAGCGTACCATCTGTTTACAGGAGGGATATTGGGCACGATGATTTTTTTGGGCGGAGTGTTTCTTCCAGTTGTACTGTTTGGAGCATTTTATTATTTTCGTATGATAGGAGCAGGAGACGTTAAGCTTCTGTGTGTTGTGGGCGGTTTTCTTGGACCATCCGCGTGTTTTTCCTGTATTGTGGCTGCTGTTCTTTCCGGCGGTGTGATTTCCATGGTACTTATGGCCCATCGACACAATTTTAATCAGCGGCTTGTCTGTTTTTCGGATTATGTAAGCCGTTGTTCAAAAGACGGAAGGTGGAATTCTTATCTGGAAGGTACGCAGGAGGATGCGAAACTTTGTTTTTCGGTGCCAGTATTGTTGGGGATTCTTTACTATATGGGAGGTATTTAATGAAAAAAAGTATATTTGCGGTCTGTGATCTGGAAGCAGCTTATGCCTGCAATCTTATGGATTACCTGAATAAAAAGCGTACGACACCTTTTGAAGTCCAGGCATTTACAAATGTGGAGAGCTTACAGGAGTTTACGAAGGAGCATGAAATAGAAATTCTTCTGATATCGACAAGGGCGATGTGCAATGAAATCCGAAATCTTCCGGTAAACCGTACCATCATATTGTCGGAGGGGGAGCCGCTTCAGGATTATCTTGAGGAGTATCCGTTTGTATATAAATATCAATCTTCGGATATCGTTCTGTCCGAAGTGATGGAGTATTATGCGGAAGCAAATCCTCAGCCGTATGTACTGGCGAATGCATGGCGGAAAACGAAGTTGTACGGCATATATTCACCTGTTGGCAGGTCGAGAAAGACTTCTTTTGCACTGACACTGGGTGAGATTCTGTCAGAAACAAAGAATGTACTTTATTTAAACTTTGAGGAGTTCGCAGGCTTTGAGGAGTTGTTTCAGACAACGTATCGGGCGGATATTTCCGATCTGATTTATTTTTCCAGGCAAAAGGGAGATGGTTTTATTTTTCGTCTAAATTCCGTGATTCAGACATTTCATGAGCTGCAATATGTCCCGCCGGCGATCTCACCGTCTGATATCCGGGATGTTTCCGGCAAGGAATGGCTCGATTTTCTGGATGAAATTATAAGGTGCTGTGAGTATGATGTAATAATTCTTGACCTTAGTGAACAGGTAGACGAGCTGTTTCAGATTATGAAACATTGTGACAGAATTTATACGCCGATTCAGGAGGACGTGATTTCTCAGGCAAAACTTGCCCAGTATGAAAAACTGCTCCGGATGCTGGACATGACCGAGATATTAGAGAAAACGCACCGCCTGAGGCTGCCTTTACAGATGCCGCAGAAGGAAGGAGACTTGGTACAGCAGATGGTATGGGGAGAAATGGGAGAGTATGTACGGAGTTTGTTGTGGGAGGAAAAACAGGATGGGAGAGAACCGGTAAATAATGGATCAGAAAAAATTTGCCATGCTGCGGGAACAGCTTATGGAAAGTCTGGAAAAGCACAGGGAGGTTCAGGATGAGGAAATTTATCAGAGCATTGATGAATTGATTCTGCGCACCGGTGTGGAGTTTTATATCCGGCTTTCTGAGCGGGGAGAGCTCCGTCGGGAGCTGTTTAATTCCGTTCGACGCCTGGATATCCTTCAGGAATTAATTGACGACAATTCCGTGACAGAAATTATGGTTAATGGAACAGAAGGTATTTTTATTGAGCGGGATGGTCATTTGATGTTATGGGACAAGTGTTTTGTATCAAAAGAACGTCTGGAGGATATTGCTCAGCAGATTGTAGGAAGCTGCAATCGGATTGTAAATGAATCCGTACCGATTGTAGACGCCCGGCTGAATAGCGGGGCAAGAGTAAACATTGTGATGCCTCCGGTTGCATTGAACGGCCCCATTATCACAATTCGACGTTTTCCGGAGCAACCGATTCAGATGGAACAGCTGGTACGGTGGGGCGCTGTATCCCGGGAAGCTGTAGACTTTTTAGAAAAACTGGTTCGTGCTGGATACAATATTTTTATATCAGGTGGAACAGGTTCCGGAAAGACGACATTTTTGAATGCACTTTCTAATTTTATCCCGAAGGATGAGCGGATTATTACCATTGAAGATAATGCAGAGCTACAGCTTCAGGGCGTGAAGAATCTTGTGCGGCTTGAAGTGAGAAATGCAAATGCGGAGGGGGAGAAGGAGATTACGATTCGGGATCTTATTCGATCAAGCTTGCGCATGCGACCTGACCGGATTTTGATCGGAGAAGTAAGGGGAAGTGAAACGGTTGATCTTTTACAGGCATTAAATACCGGACATGACGGTTCTTTTAGTACCGGGCATGCCAATAGTCCGGAGGACATGCTGGCAAGACTTGAGACCATGGTATTGATGGGGCTTGAGATTCCGCTTACGGCGGTACGTCGGCAGATAGCATCCGGTATTGATATTATGGTTCATCTGGGAAGGCTGCGTGATAAGAGCAGGAAGGTATTGCAGATTTTAGAGATTCTCGGGTATGACAGCAAAAGCGGAGAGGTGCAGACACAGGTATTGTATGACTTTGAAGAGGAGGGGGAAGATGCATGCGGCAACATAATGGGGACATTGAAAAAACGGCGGGAGCTGATGCGACGGCAAAAGCTGCAAAGGGCAGGGTATCAGATCTGAAAGAAAAGATACTGCCTGTCTGTCAGGATTACAGTGTTTATCAGTTTTCATTCAGAGAATGGATAAAGTATCTGATTTTATATACTGTGCTGGATGCATGCATCAGTTATTTATTCTTTTTTTCCTGGGTATCTTTTGTGCTGTTGCTTCCAGGTGCAGTACCGTTTGTTCGGGAACGGAGATTGGCATTGCAGAAAAAGAGAGCAGTAGAGATGAAACGTCAGTTCATGGATAGTATGCAGATGTTGACAGTTTCTTTGCAGGCTGGATATTCTGTGGAAAATTCCATTCGGGAGGCCGTGAAGGAACTTGCCAGAGTATATGAACCAGAAGCTTTTATTTTGCAGGAATTTCAAATAATGGAAACGCAGCTTGCGGTTAACCGAAATATGGAAGATCTTTTTATGGATTTTGGAGAGCGCAGCGCAATTGATGATATACAGAGCTTTGCAGAAGTATTTTTTACAGCAAAGCGTTCCGGCGGAGATTTGATTGCAGTGATACGTAACACGGTTTTTTGCATCCGCCAAAAACAGGAGACCCTGCAAGAGATTGAGACTTCTTTGGCAGGAAAAGTGATGGAACAGAATGTTATGAGTATGATACCACTTTTGATTTTAGCATATGTGAAGTTTACCTCCTCGGAATTTTTAAGTGTCATGTATGGTAATTTGACAGGAGTTACAATTATGGTCCTTTGTTTTCTGGTATACGTTCTGGCATATTTTTGGGGAAGAAAGATTGTTCGGGTCGAGGTTTAATGTATGAGACAGATATTTGAAAAAATGGGTGTGTTTCTGGTTGATCTCATGAAGCTGGATCGGCCGGGAAAGGGGAAAGAGGGGATACATCAGGAGCTGATTGCTTTGTCGGCGGAGGGAAAAACGGCAGTCAGAAATTATTATGTCCGGAAAGTTTCTGTTTTGCTTATGGTTCTTTTCGCAGGTCTTTTGTTTTCTTTTCTGGGCTTGGCCATTTATATGGCAGTTCCGGAAAGGGAAATGGCACAGCTTTTGAACCGTCCGGATTATGGAGAAGGAGACCGGAAGGAAGCGTTGAAGGTACAGGTCGAGGGCGAGGAAAACACACGCGAGTTGGAGATTACCGTTCAGGAGAGGAAGTATACAGACCAGGAAAAACAAAAGCTGATCGATCAGGCGCTCCAGAACGTGGAGCAGGTTCTTCCGGGGGAAAACCGCTCTCTGGATGAAGTGCGAAGTAATCTGAACTTTCCATCCGAAAGCGAAAATGGGGCTGTAAAAATAAGCTGGCTGACGATTCCTTATGGAGTCATTCAAGAGGATGGAAGTTTGAAGGAAGTGACGGATGAAGCTGGTGTTCTGGTGGAGATACAGGCGACACTTACATGCGGCGGGACAGAAGCAGTATATAAATCATACGCAAAAGTTTTTCCGCCAAATCTTCCTCCAGAGGAGCGTTTTAATCGGGTTCTGAAAGAAGAAGTGGAACGTGCGGATGCGCAAAGTAGCCACGAAACGTCAATCAGGCTGCCCGAATACGTGGAAGGTAAGAATCTGCTATGGAGTTATCCGGCAGAAAATCCTTTTCCGGCAATGTTTATTCTGACGCTGGTAATGGCAGTATGCATATATCTGAAAATGGACAGTGCGGTACACAGGAGGGCAGAGGCCCGAAAAACGCAGCTTATGCTTGATTACCCGGATCTGATGTGGAAGATGACCATGCTTCTGGGTGCGGGACTCAGTATTCGTGGAACATTTTTCAGGATATCCGGGGAATATCAGAGGAAGAAAAAGGAGGACTCTGGAAAAAAGAAGAGACTGCATAAAACAATCAGATATGTATACGAGGAGGTAACAAGCGCGTGTTATGAGATGCAAAGCGGTGTGTCGGAGGCTCAGGCATATGAGCGGTTCGGCAAGAGATGTCAGTTACCGGAATATATTCGGCTTGGCTGTGTTCTGTCGCAGAATGTAAAGAAGGGAGCAAAAGGTCTGGCATATCTTTTGGAGACAGAGGCTGAGACATCTTTGAATGACCGCAGGAATCATGCTCGAAAAATCGGAGAACAGGCAGGAACCAAGCTTCTAGTTCCTATGGTTTTGATGCTTGCCGTTGTACTTGTCATTCTAATGGTTCCTGCGTTTTTGTCTTTCTGATAACAATTGGACGGGAATTTTCATGAAAGGAGAAAAGTATGTATCATCTGAAGGCATTTCTGAAGGAAGAGGATGGAGTTGGAGTAGTGGAGATTATTTTGATTCTCGTGGGAATATTCACCCCTTATTATGGGATGGGTACAAGGTGTATGGCGTAAGAATATGTGGATAAATAGTACGATAAATACAGGGAAAGGTGGAAAGTGTGCATGGCGTACATGGAAAAAGAGGGTAGTAGCGAGGTTGTCCTAGTCGGGTACTATAATGTCTTATTTTACTTAATATTTAGAACTGAATTAGATGAGTACAAGAAAAACATTCTTATTGAACGCATAAGAAATGGAGAACAAATGGTAATGAAAGATATATATAGATGGTGTGAAGGACATCAAGTGCCATTCTGGACAAAGTTTATATACCGCAAGGATTTTTCTGTTAAAGCAAATTTGTGGAATTTGTATTCATATTGTCGCTTTGTATATGAAATTAGAAGAACTCATTATGATTGTGAATCTAGAATAAAAAATAAGGAATGAGAACATAGATGCTATTAAAAAGTATGTTCAACGGCAATGATTTATAGTATAATTATTTTGGTCGAGTAAGCAATATGTGGAGACAGTTCTTTAAGAAAAGAGGATAGCAAAATGAATGAGAATCTGAGTATATTAGGTTCTTTAGAACCCGGAATAAAATATGACATAGCAGAACAGTTTGTTCAGGCATTTACTACAGAGTATCCAGATATTAAGGGGGATCTTTACCTGGGCTATCCCATTTATGTTGATGAAATTGCCAATCGAAGGGTTTGTGTAGATATGGCATTGATTTCCAAGGTGGGAGTATATATTTTAAATATATTGCCGGAACCAGTAACAGATTATGGAGAAATACAAGATGACATTTATGCTAAAGTGGAATCGAAATTTAAAAAACAAAGTTTCCTTTTCAAAAAGCGGAAGTTAATTTTTGATTTTTATGCGGTAACATATACTCCTACTTCGATGGCAGAAGTAGAAGGATACCCTTTAGTGCATAATATTGATGAAATGATGAGTTTTATTAAGGAGACTAAAGAGGATAAAGAATTTTCAGATGATTTATATGGGAAAATTTTGTCAGGAATTCAGGAAGCATATGGAATCAATATCCATAGAGAACGTGAAGGTGTAAAAGAGGGAACAAAAGCATATGCCATTAGTCAGATGGCAGCCCAGATTGAAAAATATGATAGTAGACAAATGGAAGCAATTCTTTCTGATACGATGGGGATTCAACGAATTCGAGGAATGGCAGGAAGTGGAAAGACCATTGTATTAGCTAGAAAGGCAGTTGAATTACACACGGCACATCCTGATTGGGATATTGTGGTGACTTATTCTACACGCTCATTACGAGATCAATTAGTATCTTTGATTGGTCGGTTTTATGCTGCAAAAAATGATGGGGCAAAATACAATAGCAAAAAGCTGAAAATAATGCAGTCTTGGGGCTCTGCCTCATCACGGGGAGTTTATTATGAAGTATGCCTTCGTCATGGAGTTTCTCCGTTGAATGTAAGAGAGGCAAAGGCTAAATATGGAAATGGTGCAAATCTTTTTTCAAGAATGTGCGGTGAACTTATAAAGTCTATTAAAGAGTTTCACAAGATGTACGATTGCATTTTGATTGATGAAGCTCAAGATTTTGATAAGAATTACTTACAATTATGTTTGAAAATTTTAGACCAAAATCAGAGATTGGTATATGCCTATGATGAGTTGCAAAAATTAAATGAAGAAGCAATGCCAAACCCGGAACAAATTTTTGGAAGAAATATTGATCATGATACTCCTCTTACTGTTTGTTATAGAAATCAAGGTAATGCTATTGTTACGGCACATGCTATTGGAATGGGGCTATATAGAAAAGAAGGACTTTTGCAGTTGCCAGGATCTTCATCTGTTTGGGAAGCTATAGGGTATGTTTCTGATACCCCAATAATTGAAGGAAAAGAAGTGACTTTATATAGAACCAAGGAAACAAGTCCGGAATTATTAAAAGTTTTGCCGGATGATATTATTCGATTCTTTAGTTATGACTCAGCTAATGATATGTATATAGAACTTCTAGGGATGATAAAAAATGATCTAGAAGTTGAACAGTTATTGCCGCGAGATATCATGATAATTGATATGGACACATTTGATTATGGCGATAATCGTTTGAAGTTGTCACGTCTTAAGTCACGAATTAATAAAGAAGCGACAAAAGATGCTGAATGGGATGATGAGGTTAAGTATCCGTATGAATTTAGTCTTCATACGGCAGGAGCAGCTAATCCAGAAGATTTCTTTCGAGATGATTCAGTGGTGTATTCTAGCGTTCGGCGTGCAAAAGGGAATGAAACGTTTATGATATATATTGTGAATGCGCAGAAATGTGTTAATTCTTTGCAACGCAGAAGTGATAGAAATGGTTTGTTTACTGCTATTACACGTTCTAAAGGGTGGGTAAGAGTTCTCGGATATGGCGAGGACATGGAAATTTTAAATCAAGAATTTGAGGAAATTAAAAACCACGATTTTAAATTATATTTTGACGAATATCCAGATAAAGAAAAGCAAAAACAGATATTTCTTAATAATCGTGATGTGGAAGATAAAGATATTAAACTTATCGGAAATACGAAATCACTGATAGATAAATTGACAGGAGAAGGAAATGTCTCGAAACTGCAATTGATGCAAGAATTATTTGGTATGAGTAAAGAGGAACTATTGACTGAAATTACGAAACAAACAGGAGGCGAATGATATGGCAACATCTAGGGTTGTAAAAAATATCTTAGATGACATGAATAAGACCATAACTGAGCTTCTTAGTAAAGAATTAGTACGCGATGTAAGAGGTGTTTCACAGAAAATGATGGCGGGAGGGTTATGTGAAATAACATTTCCTGGCAAAAATGATTCTGGTAGTATTGTATTTGATAAACATGTTACCAGTACAGAAATACTAGACACTTTATTAAAGGGATTACAATACAATGTTCTTTTGTATGATAAAAGTCTTATTCAAGCTGAATTCATCGTGGATAGTCAAAACATAGTTAAAGAACGCTTAGTGTTTATTAAAAAGCATAATAGGATATGGGATGTTAAAGAAATTCAGGAATATGAGAGGTTAGAAGAAGATTGGTTCTCAGATGAAGAAAGTATTCCTATTATGTTGAGAATTGATTATGCACCAGAGGAGCATATTAATGGGGAACATGCGGCCACGCACTTAACAATTTCAAATCATGAGAGTTGTAGAATTCCAATAAAGGGAATAGTTACATTTTCAGAATTTGTTAGATTAATCCTATTTCATTTTTATAATCTCAAATTGGAGAGAAAAGTTTGGAGACTTAATGCTGAAGATACGATTACTGAATTAGAAAAACAGATGATGCATATAAGCTGGGAGTAATAAGACAATAGACGATTGGGTAAGGACAATGGCAAAAGTTAATTATACATACTGAAAAACTAATTTTAAAATGCAATCAAACTTGAAACTGACAGTAGGGTGAAAATTCTTCTGTCAGTTTTTTTTAATAAGATAAATAAGAAACGACTTGTTGCAGAATGGCAAGGAAAGTGTTCGAGAATCCAGGATTATGCAACAAAATGTGTCGAAACGGAACAATAGGGAATAAAAGGAAAGGATAAATTGTTATATCAAAATAGAGCTGGAAACATAGAAACTATGGATTCCAGCTCTATTTTGGAAGTTTGACAATGGTAGAAATAGTAATGAATCTATTTAAAAATTACAGTTATTTAATTTTAACAATTTTTCCATAAGGAAATGTTTTTTTTCCCCAAGAATCAGCATTGATTGCTTCAGCCTTTATAATAAAATATAACATTTTTAACATTTGATTATGGGAACATACCAATATATTTCCATCAAATGTGAGGTTACATTTTTGCCAGAATTTTAAAGCGCGATGCTGAAATTCATCATAGGTTTCTCCATCAGGAGGAGTAGAATACAAAATAAACTTTGCATTTTTAAATAGATTAGGATACTGTTGAATCATTTTGTCACGTAGCTGCCCTTCCATACGGCCTAAGTTGCGCTCAAGTAATTCTTCCGTGTATATTACTTGAGCTGTATTATTTTGAGGAAGAAAATAATCAATGGTTTGGCGACACCTCAAAGCAGATGAACATAAAATAGCATCTATTGGAGTACTGCAATTTAATGGCTTCCCCTCAGAGATGGGGATAGAGAGGCTACGTCCGTTAAGACGATTATGGAGGTTGTTTTCTGTTTGAAAATGTCGTAAGAAAAAAACGTGTCGTATCATATTAAGCCTCTTTTTTTGTAGTTAGTGAATATTCAAAGCAAGGAGTTAATTCCTTTATAATATTACCTTGTATCATTGAACGACCATATTGCAAGAATTGGTGTCCATCTTTGAAATCCCTAAGCATTTTTTCAGCACAGTCAATGTGACTTTTTGAAGAAATTAATAATTTTTCTTCGCGATTTCCTATCGATAATATCAAGTGGTCATGTTCTATTTTAATAGATGAGATATTATCAATTTTTTGTCCCCAGCCATGTGGCACGAGACAAACATTCCCTTTATTACCACCCAAGTTTACTTGCCAATTATCCTTTCCGATTTCAAATATATAAATTTTCTTTCCTGGTGCAGAAAAAATCGGAACCTTTTCGCCAATTGGTTCTGCAAATGTACCAAGAGCAATAGAATTATCAGTTGGCATATAATAATGATGTTTTATTAACATCTCTGATTCACTAAAAGGTGCACCATTAATGCGTTCTGCGAGCCATTTATGGATTTGTTCATTATAACTCTTAAAGTTTTTAGCCATTCTTATAAAGTGTCGAGCTTCTTCGTCTTTTAAGTAGTGAAAATAGCGACCATTTTTTCCTGGAATGTTTTTTATTTCAGATGCATACCAGTTACCTTCAACAGGGTATAACCCCATATAGGAATTTTTTAATTCATTAGCAGAAGAATGTAATACTAAATAGTATTCATTGCTGTCTTTATCTTGGGCTATGATTAAAAAATGATTTCCAGATGTAAAACTGAATGAATATCCTTTTTGGGATGAAGCATCACTAAAACATTTTTCAAGTGTTATAATAAAATTTTGACGATCTTGTAAAGATTCAGGAACAAAATTTTTAAGTTTAAAAATGCTACTTGTGCAAACATTTACAGTAGCATCAATTGGAACGATGTCAATACCGCATTGCCATGTAACTAACATACCTGTTGCGAAACCTCCAGCTAATCGCTGTACATTGTTTGGAATGCCCAGATCCAAGGATGGGAGAATTGTACAAAAGCTATTGGGATTAGGATCATGCTTCCTTATTGCTTTGTCAAACAGAGTTTGTGTTTCACGTAAATAAGGCAATAGTACTTTTTGAGTATCATCGTTAAGTAGATTTTTTGGATTAAATAAATCTGAAGAATGAAGGATAGTACTACTTGGGGTTAATTGTCCTATCAATTCATTATTTGCACTCCATGTATTACATACGTAACTAAAAATTTGTTTTTCATATAATTTGTGAAAATAAATATGGCGTAATTTTCTGTTATCAAGATAATTCCTCCAATGCATATGCTTGCTTTTGGCGGAGGTTTTGTCTAATAAGGAATGATCTACATCCACAGAGGGATATATCGTAGTACAATTTTCCATTACGGTACACAAGTATTCTTTATGCGCAAGGTATTCGGAACTTTCAGTTAGATTAGGCGTATAATAATCAGCTAAATAGAGACAAAATGCCCCTTTATATTTTCGTTCATGGTTCCATAATTTATTGCTACGAAAAGCCATAAACTCTTCAGTAATTACGGCGTGGTCAATTTGTAATAGTGGCAAAAAATAAATATGTAAATCTATTTGTTTCTTTTCAAATATACTGTAAAAGCGTTCTTGCAGTGACTCAATAGTTCCACTAATATCACGAATTGGATCTCCGCAATTTATATGAGAGTCAAAAATAATTGGATCAGTAATTAAAATAGAAACTTTAGTTAAGGCTCCATGTTCAAGTGCATTAGTTAATGATGCAACAAGAGTATGATTATCATCAACACTAAAAGCATCTCTTAAGGATGGACCAGCAATAATGAGGTGGCCATATGCTGATTCAACTAATTTTCGGCGGATATCCCAAAATTTATTTTCACTAAGATTAAGAACTTGCGTGTTATTAAATAAAAGAGATTTACTTTTTGATGTATTTAAACAATCTGCAATCTGCTTATACTGTGTTTGAGGAAAATAAGAAATAAAGTTGGTGATTTCTGCTTGAAAAAGTGCATACAAAAACAGCCACCAAAAAAAGTCAGAGTATTTTTTGGCAGAACATAAGTTTTGTAATGCTCTATGAAACAAGTTGATATCATAACGTAATGCGTCATTATTCGAATACGAAGATCCCTTATCTTTTTTGATGTTGTTTAGGTTTCGAGTTAAACACTTAAAAACGCTAGGTAAGCATTGAATAGAAAAGCTTTCGGAAATAAGTGATGTTGAAAACCAATCATTAAATTGGGATTTGCTATTTTCTAAATAAGAAAAATTATTTCCTGAAAGGTCACGTGCAAGATCTAAACGGGTGGCTTTAACACCAGTATGTCCATCATTGCCAGTTAATAGATTGCTGAGTTCACCTCTATTGCCATTCTTGATGTCTGGATTATCAGTATTTAATTTAAGCATAAGGCGATTATGAATTTTTTGCCCTGTTTCCGTTGTCCAGTATTTATCAGGTATTATTAGCCGTAAACGACTATCATTTTCACGATCAATAAGGGATAAAATTGCTATGTTACTACCAGAAAAAATTTTATGGCTATTATTTTGGATTTCATCTAATAGGTCATTTACGCCAACCATAAGTTTGGTGCTTTTGTTCGCCATAAGTGGATGCCCCCTTTATATTTACTTTGGCCATTTAGTCATAATTAATTGATGCGATTTCTATAAATGAATATGGAAAAGTCTATTATTTATTATACAATGGACGTTTCTTCTTATCAATATGCTGGAAAACTTGTCCTTGGAACATATTGCTAAGTATTCTTTCCAATGAGCTTCAAAATAGTATATTTATTACAAAAATCTTCTGATTTTTAGTTTATTCGTGCCTAGAGGGATTTAAAGTGCGCATGTACAAATTAAGGTAAATAGAGTATTCTGGATATAACAAAAAACCAACTATCAAATCAGGAAAGGAAGTGTCAGCTATGTTATCAGTTACACAAGATATTGCCAGTATACTTATTTCTGCTATCGGAGCCATCGTTGCCATCTTGCTTTTGACTGGGGTTATTATCTGGTTGGGCAAGGAACTCATTACCAAGAGGCGTACAGTCTTAAAGTGGGTATTGATTATTCTTTTCGTTTGTGTGGTTATAAGTTTTATGCCGCAGATTATCTGATAAAGATAAACCTTGATGGTATTAGTATAAGACGATTTTGCAGAATGGTTATGTAAAGGGGTAAAAGAGACAGGAACTGTTACAATTTGACAGTTCCTGTCTCTTGTTTGTTCAAAATATCAAAATTATTTCATAAACAAGGGAGACTTGATATGGGTAGTAAAATAACTGAGATAAATAAAGGAACTTTTTGGCAACTCATGGAAGAAACGAAAAATCAATGCGAACAGGATATGGACGCATCTATTTCCTGGATCAAAAAAGAACTGCTTAGTATGCCGCCGGAACAATCTCTGCAATTTCATGCGATTATGCACGGGTACCGGGATGCAGCCGATAAATACAGGCTTTGGACGGCAGCCACACTTATAAAAGAGTATGGCTGTTCGGATGACGGATTTATGGATTTCAGGGCATGGCTGATCGCACAGGGAAAAGAAATCTATATGGCAGCACTGGAGAATCCGGATTCTTTAGCAAAGGTAGAAAAGTATGGAGACTGTGAATTTGAATCACTTAATTATGTTGGGGATGAAGCCTATCATGAACTGACCGGGCGGAGTGCTTATGAAGATTGCACACCGGAAATGGAAGAAAGGGTGCTGGAGAAAATATCCGGGGAGATCAAATACCATCCCCTGATTGAGTATCCATTGCAGCCGCCGGATGTGGTTACGGTATATCCTGAAATAGGTGACATGATTATGAAAACGCATGGCATCCGCTTTTTCAGCAAAGATTCTTCCATTTGGAATACTTCACTGCCGGAGTT
This sequence comes from bacterium 1XD42-54, assembly GCA_003612585.1. GTDB lineage: Bacteria > Bacillota > Clostridia > Lachnospirales > Lachnospiraceae > Choladousia. Next base: position 62,000 of record RAZH01000011.1, on the reverse strand, counting down.
GAAAGCAATGGTAGAAAAAGGGGCAGCTGAGGTACGGAAACTTAAAAAGGCGAAACAAAAAAATAGGGATAAGCCCCGAAAGCGAAATGAGCCGTCCAGAATCTGATGATAGGTAGTTTGCACGATCTGAGGAAGAAAATCTTGTTGCATTCTGTGAATAGCTTTCTCAGCCGAAAATGGTATAGTGTAATGCTTGATAGAACACAATGAATAAGAAGGGAGCGGACAGAATGCATGTACAATTAGAAGAACTGTGGATGGATGCCATAGAAATGAAAGTGGGCGAGCAGATCGTAAATTATCTGAGAAAAGAACACGCGGAATACCAGGATATAGAAAAACGGCAGAAGAAACTGATCAAAGATTATCCAATGCTGTTGAAAGCGGTGGATGGAGATGGTACAGTTACTTTAAACGAAAAAGAACACTATGCTTTAAAAGAATACCTGTCTAATCAGGATGACATGGAGCGTCTGGAAAAGGAATACCACTATTATTATGGACAGTCTCATGTATTCTCCTACGGGCGGATGTTAAGAAGCATCCAGAAGGAGATCAATCCGGATGGAGATGTGGCAAGAAAGAAAAAACTGGCGGATATGCTGATAGAGGCAAGGACCAGCGATGCAGAGATGGAATTCCTGAAGAAAGATGAAGAATATCAGAAAAGGCGGGAAAAATCGCTACAGCAGGATAAAATCCTAAAATCTATGAATCCACCCAAGGATATCATGGATCAGGTTGACCTGCTTACCTGCTCCATCAATGATTGCTGGAGCCGATACGCTGATCTGATTTACCAGTATGCGCTGGAAGATATCCTGGCATTTCTGATAGAAAGGCAGGGGCTGTGATGGGAAAAGAATGCAGTGATGAGAAACCATAAAAATCCAGTCCAGCATAATCCAGTCCCGCACCATGATACGGAAAGTTTTAAATGATGGCAGGCAGGCTTTTTCAAAAAGTCCTGTCTACCGCTTTTTTTTGAAAACCCTAACCAGCTGGGAAAAAAATCCCCGCCGCCGGCAGGTACTCCCTTTCCCGGCAGGTTTTCCACAGCGGATGTTCAAAGATCCCCCACAGTTTCAAAAATTAATATAGAAGGGATGTGATCCTATGATTATAGGAATCGACCATGGCTATTATGCCATGAAAACCCCGCATATCTGTTTCCCAACAGGACTGTCCCGGTATGACTATGAGCCATACACGATGCAGAACGTGCTGCAGTATGCGGGGAATTATTATGTCTGCGGTACCGGACGCCAGACGCTTATGAAAGATAAGACCGCCAATGATAATTATTATCTGCTGACTATGGCAGCATTGGCACAGGAGATCGAATACCGCCGGGCAGAGAGAAAAGGAAAGATCATCCTTGCAGCCGGATTGCCGCTTGCAGGTTTCGGAAGGGAAAAGACGGCTTTCCGGCAGTATCTGTTCCGGAAGGAGCAGCCGCTTTGTTTCCGATACGAAAATGAAGCATATGAACTGACGGTTGAGGATGTGAAACTGTTTCCCCAGGGCTATTCTGCGCTTGCTCTCCATCCGGAATATGTCCGGGATGAGCCGTCTGTTCTTTTGGTGGACATTGGCGGCTGGACTGTGGACCTGATGCGGCTGGATAATGCTGTCCCTAATGCGGCTACCTGCCGCAGCCTTGAGCTTGGCGTTATCCGCTGTATCGATGAAACGATGGAACAGGTGCGCAGAAGTACCGGGCTGTCTGTGACAGATATCCAGATCGAGCGTGTCCTGAATGGAAACAGCTGCAGCCTGGATCCGAAAGCCAAAGAGATCATCCAGAAGAATGGGCGCAGTTATACAGAGAGGATCCTGTCTGCCATTATGGAGGCAGGCTTTGACCTGCGGGCAATCCCCTCCGTTTTTATGGGCGGCGGATCCACCATCGTAAGACGCCACGTGACACCGCAGGACGGGCTTTGCAGGGCTTTTTACTTAACAGACGTAAAAGCCAACGCTGCCGGATATGAACGGATTGTGGGGCAGATGTGCGCGAGGTGAGCCGCCCCGTTTTTTCGTTCCGCCCGACACTGGATGATCCGGAGCATAAACGGGCATGGGAAATCCTGCAGAGTGTTCCTAATGGGCAAAAAAATGCTTTTCTGGTTCAGGCAATCTTACAGTCTGAGGACAGTGAAAAAATGGTGGGGATGATCCGCCAGGTGATCCGGGAAGAACTCCAGAATACGCATTTTGTGTCTGGGGATCCGGTGCAGGCAGAAGCGGATAAAATTCCGGCGCAGATGCTGGATTTCCTTTCTGCAATGGAGGATGGGATGTAAAGGAGGTGGTGCTGTTTTGAAAGTATAGATACATCTATGTATTGTTGGTTATGCAATGATCTTGGAGCCGATATTTGTTGGGTATTGTGAATAGCTTTGTATGCATCTTTGGGGTATGGTGTGTATAACAAAACGAAAGGAGAAAGCGCAGATGGAAATGAAGAACATATGCGGCAGGATCCCGGTAGAGCTTCATGTGAAGGTCAGAGGGGAGATCGAACAGCGTGGGATCAGCACACCAGAATTTCTGCAACAGGTAATCGAAGAACATTTTATGGAAAAAGGAGTGGACCAGATGGCAGCAAGAACAATCGCAGTACAAGTAACAGAGGAATTATTCGGAAGGCTCAAAGCAGTAGTCGCATGGAAGGGATGCAAACAGAAGGATTTCCTTATAAGCATCATCGAGAAAGCAGTCAGGGAAATAGAGGACGAGCAGGAGAATGCGAGAAGGGCAAAAGAAATTGCAGCGTCCCAGCAGGAAGATGCAGAAGGGGCTGGGGAAGAACCAGAGGGCGCTGAAGAAGAACCAGAAGGAACTGAAGAAGAATCGGAGTGTGCCGGGGAAGAAACTGAGGGGGAGCCGGAATCCGAAGAACCGGAGGTGACCGAAGAATCTGAAGCAGTGCTGCCGGCCGGGAAACCAGAGGATACCAAAGCAGAGCTGGATGAGCCAGAAGGAAAAGATGAGGGTGAAGAACCGATAGAAGCATTAGCAGCAGATACATGGAAAACAGCAGATTAAAAACAGAGAAAACGGTGTGGCCAAAAGCCATGCCGTTTTTTTTCGGAAAGGAGGCGGATAGCCGGAACGATTCGATTTTTTGATTTATTCAGCGGAATCGGTGGATTCCGTGAAGGACTTAAGCGTGCCGGGGGCTTTGAATGTGTCGGACACTGCGAAATGGACTCTTATGCGGATACGAACTACCGAAGGCTGTTCGATACGGAAGGGGAGTGGTATTGTGACGATGCAAGAAAAATTGAAACAGGAGCCATGCCGGACTTTGATCTTTTATGCGCAGGATTTCCTTGCCAGGCTTTCTCCATCGCTGGAAAACGTGGAGGCTTTGGCGATGCCAGAGGAACCCTGTTCTTTGAAGCTGCCAGACTGGTTGCAGACAAACGACCTGCGTATTTTCTCCTTGAGAATGTTCCCGGACTCTTATCGCATGACAAAGGGAGGACGTTTCACACCATCCTCGGTACGTTTTCTGAGCTGGGGTACCATGTCGAATGGAAGGTGCTTAACAGCAAGGATTTCGGAGTCCCGCAGTCAAGAAAGCGGGTGTATCTTATCGGATATCTTGATGGAAGATGTGCCGGAAAAATATTACCTGTCCCAGTACCAAACGGAGCAGCTCTTATACAAATCCTTGCAGGAAGCCAGGGGGAAAGAGTCTACGATCCCGCCGGAGTAAGCTGCACGCTTACTTCACAGGCCGGGGGCATGGGAGGTAAGACCGGGCTCTATGAAGTGGGGATCCCAATCAAGGAGAATACGAAAAAAGGATACAAGATGGCATACCCCGGTGACAGCATTGATCTTGGATATGCGAACTTAAACACCCGCAGGGGGAGAGTCGGGCATGAGATTGCCCACACACTGACAACGGAGAGCCAGCAGGGAACGGTTCACTTTGTGGATTTGTCTGTTCCGCCGCTTGTGACGGAACATGCCCGCTGTCTGAATACAAGGCAGGATTCCAGTATCCATAAGCATAAGGGGGAGAGTTCCGGTGTCCTTGTTGAGACAGGGCCGAGGGCGATCCTGACACCGGACAGGCTTAAGAAAAGGCAGAATGGCCGGAGGATGAAAGAGCCGGAGGAACCGATGTTTACGATCACGGCTACAGACCGCCATGGCGTTGTTTATCATGGACGGATCCGCAGGCTGATCCCCAGGGAATGTCTGCGGCTGCAGGGCTATTACGACAGCCAGATCGACCGGATGATCGTGGGGATGTCTGACAGGCAGCTTTACAAGCAAGCCGGGAATGGTGTGACTGTGACGGTTGTCGAAGCCATTGGCAGGAACCTGAAAGCAGTGGATGAAGAACTAAGACTGGAGGATGCTGTTTATGCCGATTGATCTTCGGGACCAGTATTTTGGCACAGAGATCGAGATGACAGGGATTACCAGGGAACGTGCGGCTCAAGTGGTAGCAGAAATGTTTGATACGGACTGTTACCACAGATCTTCGTATGATTCGTGGTGTGTGCGCGACCAGCAGGGGAAGGAATGGAAATTTTCCCGTGACACCAGCATTGTGACGGAACGAAAAGTGAGAGGCCGCAAGACAATGGCTGATGAGGATTATTCAACCGAGATGGTGAGCCCGAAACTGGAGTATTCCGAAATGGGAAAGCTGCAGGAAGTTGTCCGGTGCCTGCGCCATCATGGGGCGTTTGTCAATGGTTCCTGTGGCCAGCATGTCCATGTGGATGCATCTAACCACACGCCAAGAAGCCTGAAGAATGCCATGACGATCATGTATTCCAAAGAGGATATCCTGTTTAAAGCACTAAAAGTACAAAGCGAAAGGGCAGATCAATACTGCCAGAAGGTTCGGCCTGCTGTGCTGGAAAAGATCCGGAAGATGCCAAACAGCACGATCTCCATGGAGAAATTCAAACAGGCTTGGTATGAGGGCGGTGACGGAAGCGGCAGCCATTACCATTGGAGCCGCTATTATGCTTTGAACCTGCATGCGGTGTTCTCGAAAGGGACGCTGGAATGGCGCTGTTTTGAAAGCACGCTCCATGCAGGGCAGGTGCGGGCGAACATCACGCTGGCACTGGCGATCTCGGCACAGGCCATCAACCAGAAATGCACACAGATGCGGAAAACGGAGATATCAGAAAATCCCGCATTTACATTCCGTACATTTCTTTTAAGGCTTGGCCTGATCGGGCCGGAATATAAAAATGTCCGGGAACACCTTTTGAAGAATCTGGAAGGTGACCGGGCGTGGCGATATGACAAGAGCCAGTATGCCTGCTTACAGCAAAGAAACCGGGGGCAGGAACCCCGGTAACACGACAATTGAATAGGAAAGAAATAAAACCAGCCGGATAGAGCAACATCTTTCCGGCTTATTTTTTGAAAGGAAGAACAGACCATGAAAATGAAAAGAAATATGAAACGTATCGTATCCGGCCTGCTGGCTGCGGTAACGATCCTCTCCGGAGCCTTATCACCTTTGGCTGCCTCTGCTGCAGAAACAGGCCAGGAGGAAAAGAAGCCCTCGGTGTATGAGGAAGTCAAAGACCAACTGGATGAGGATGAAGTGGTTACCGCACATGACTATGAGGTGGCGGTTGGCAGTGATTTTGACATTACTTTTGATTTTACTGGCATCGACATCATCGATGACAACAAAGTAAAAGTCACATTTGAAGAAGCGAAAAATACAAAAGGGGAAGATTTTTCCACAGACCATGCCGATACCTATAAGGCGGTCTATTATGTGGAGCCGCAGACTACGGACCATCCTGTTTACCAGATCAGCCGAAACGTGTCAGTAAAGGATACAGGAGCCGTCTTACGCAGCAGTGTGGAAACAGAGTCTGAGAGCCAGGACTCAGGGCAGACAGAAGAATCCCAGGATGACGGGGAGGATGCCTCGCAGACGGAAAGCCAGGAGACAGAACAACAGACAGAGCCACAGACGGAACCGCAGACAGACGGTGAGCCGGATAGTTCTTTGCAGACAGAGGGATTAACGGAGACAGAGCTGGATGAAGCACTTGAAGAAGCGGAAACGCAGGATACTGTGGATGAGGAAAGCGGTCTGTCTGTTTCCGATGTCATGGAGCAGGCCGTGGAGGAAGAAGTCGGGCTGTTTGCGCTTGAAGCAGGGGAGAGCGTTACCTTTATGGCTTCTGCGAGAGCCAATACCGGGAATTTAAGTGTAACGGTAACAAAAGGCCCATGGTATTATTATGCAGATTATGGCCTTGGAACTTATCTGACCTGCCCATACACGGTTCAGTTTGGAAATATCACTGCAACTGCTTATTGCGTGCAGCCATCCAAGCCGGGACCGGGAGATGGCGTGTACACGATCAACAAGCTCTCAGATGGAAAGACGCTGGCAAAAGTATGCTATTACGGAACGAAAGCCAGTGGTGAGAATGGGTTCTTTGATGAAAAGCATCCGGATTTTTCCACAGGAAAACGCTTTATCATTACCCATCTGGCGGCTGCTTATGCCAATGGAAGCGGTGACGCTTTTTCTGGTACGAATTCTAGCGGACAGGCGCTGGCAATGGAACTTTACAATTACTGTGTGAGCCAGCCGGATATCCCGGATGTAGCGATGTCCTTTTCTGATGCGGATGTGACCGCATATATTGACGGGAACTCACAGCGGACAAAAGAGATCACATTTAATGCGGATGAACTGCAGACGATCACCATGAAACTGCCAAATGGCGTCAAATTCCATAACGTAACGACCGGAAAGACCAGTGCGGCAGGCGCAAGTGTGGAAGTAAGCGGCGGTACAAAGTTTTATCTTTCCGCACCGCTGACACAGGCAGAGGATGTAAAGGATGCCTGGAGCGTTACGATGAAGGGAAGCATCACCAAGGATTTCAGTGCTTATAAGATCACCACCGGATCCGGTACACAGGACCTGGCCCTTGTATTTGGCGAGGGCGTGGATGATGAAAAATATGTGGATTTCAAAGTAAGCTGGGTGAAGGTGGCAACCGTTGAGATCATAAAAAAGGACAGCCAGACAGGAAACGGGCTTGCAGGTGCCGTATATGGCATTTACAGTGACAAAGACTGTACGAAGCTGATCGCCCAAATGCCGGCCACTGACAGCAATGGCGCTTCCAGCCTGATGATCACAAAGACACAGGATACCGTATATCTGAAAGAGATTTCTGTCCCGGCCGGGTATCTGATCGATACCAAGGCGTATGGCGTAAAACTTGTGCTTGGGAAAACTGTCACACAGAATGTGACGGATGAGCGTGTCAGAGGCACGATCCATCTGGTAAAGAAAGATAAAGAAACAGGGGAAGTGACACAGGGCGATGCGGTCTTTGAGGGTGCAGTGTATGGACTGTTTGCCCGTGAGGATATCGTGCATCCGGATGGAAAGACAGGCGTCCTCTATAAAGCAGGTACCCAGGTTACCACACTGACTGTGGACGCAAAGGGAAATGCATCCGTGGAGGACCTGTACCTGGGAAAATATTATGTGAAAGAGCTTACCCCTCCGGTTGGATACCTTGCGGATGAAAAAGAGCATGATATCGATGTAAGCTATGAGGGTGACAAAGTGAAAACCGTGGAGCGCACCGCAGAATCACCGGAACAGGTGGTTAAGCAGCCGTTCCAGGTGATCAAAGCGGCGAATAATGGCAAGACGGATGCGGACCTTTTATCCGGCGCCGGATTTTCCGCATACCTTGTAAGCAGCCTGAAAACCAAAGCGGACGGTTCCTATGATTTTGCATCCGCAGAGCCGATCGTGCTGACCGCAGATGGAAAAACAGAGATGTTTACCGATGAAAAGGGCTATGCATGCTCGATCCCAATCCCTTATGGGACTTATATCGTGCGTGAGACAACAACCCCCCATAACTTCACCCCGGTGGATGATTTTATGGTGACGATATCGGAGAATAAAACCGAACCGCAGACCTGGCGGGTACTGTTGGACGATGAGTTCGAAGCGAAGTTAAAGATCATTAAGAAAGACGATGAGACCAAACAGCCTGTACTGGTTCCTGATACGGAATTTAAGGTTTATAATCTGGATAATGGGAAATATGTGGAACAGGTAACAACGTATCCGCATACCACCGTGCACAAATCCTATTTTACCAATGAGGAAGGGTATCTGATCCTGCCGGAGAACCTGCAGCCGGGAAATTACCGGATCGAGGAAGTGACAGCCCCGGACGGGTATACGTTAAATCCAGGCTGTGTAGAAATTAAAGTGGATTCCAATACCGCATACCAGGTGGATGGCGTGAGCAAAGACGCCATTATTGAAGTGGCTTATGAGAACCATCCGGCAAAGGGTGAACTTGTCATCCATAAGGATGGAGAAGTGCTGTCCGGATTTGATAAGGATTTCCACTATGAGGCGGCAGACCTTGCAGGCGCTGTATTTAAGGTATACGCTGCAGAGGATATCTACACCGCAGACCATCAGACTGGTGAGTCCGGGAACCGTAATCTGGAGTATGCTTCCGGTGCTCTGGTAGCGACCGTGACAACAGACGGGGAAGGTAAGGCAGTGATAGAGGACCTGCCGCTTGGAAAATACCGGATCGAAGAAGTGACTGCGCCAGAAGGTTATGTCCTGAATGTTTCTTCAGAGGAAGTGGAGTTTGTCTATGAAGGGCAGGACACCCCGGTCATTACAGAAACCGCAGAGTTTACCAATGACAGGCAGAAAGTCAGCATCACGGTAGAGAAGCAGGACGCAGAAAACGGAGCAGTTGTAGCGGGAGCCGAGTTCGGCCTTTATAATGCAGAGGATATCGTATCCGGTGACAAGACCCTCGTGACAGCAGACACCCTTCTGGAAACGGTAACCAGTGATGAAAAAGGACAGGCAGCCTTTACGCTTGATCTGCCGCTCGGAAAGTATTATGTGAAAGAACTGGCAGCGCCGGCCGGATTTGTATCTTCGAATGAGATCCTCAACTTTGACGCTTCCTATCAGGGACAGGATATCCCGGTCGTGAAACTGGAATCCGTAAAGAAGAATGAGCCGACAACGGTCGAGATCACGAAATCGGATATCACCACAGGCGTGGAACTTTCCGGCGCATCCCTATCTGTCATCGATAAAGACGGAAATACGGTTGACAGCTGGGTATCCGTAAAAGATGAGCCGCATGTCATGAAGCGTCTGACGGTCGGAGAGACCTATACACTGCGCGAATCTTTTGCACCGTTTGGTTACCTGAAAACAACGGATATCACCTTTACTGTGGAAGATATAGCCGAGATCCAGAAAGTGGAGATGAAGGATGAGGTGCCAACGGCAACGCTGATCGTTAATAAAAAGGGTGAATTCCTCGACAGCGTGACATTAGTCAGCCAGGTAAAAGGGGTTGTAGAGCATATCTTTAACTATATTACCGGGAACCTGACGGATGTTACTTTTGAAATCTATGCAGCCGAGGATATCAAAGCAGCCGATGGCGTCAGCGAAGATCATTATAAAAAGGATGAGCTGGTCGAGACGGTAACAACCGATGAAATGGGTATCGCAAAAGTGGAGAACCTGCCTGTCGGAAAATACTATGTGGTTGAAGTCGGCACAGCTTATGGCTACGTGCTGGATGGGGAACCGAGATATGTGGACCTTACTTACCGTGACCAGGATACCCCGGTCGTGGTATATGATGAGGACTGGCAGAACAACAGACAGAGGGCGGTCGTGTCCGTATTAAAGAAAGAAAAGGACAGCGACCGTGTACTGGAGGGAGCGATCTTCGGGCTTTACACGAAAGAAGATATCCTGTCTGCATCGGGGAAAGTCCTGATCGAAGCAGATACAGTCATTGAACTGAAGTCTACGGATGCAGAAGGGAAGATTACCTTTGTGGCAGATCTCCCGGTGGATGGAAAATATTATGTGAAAGAGTTCTATGCTCCGGCTGGATTCGCAACGACAGATGAGGTAAAAGAATTCACGTTTGAATATCAGGGCGGGGATACTGCGGAAGTTTCCTATGCATTTACTTTTGAGGATGAGCCGACCACTGTGGAGGTCACAAAATCGGATTTAACCACTGGGGAGGAACTGCCGGGGGCAAAGCTTCAGGTAGTTGACGAATCCGGTAAAATCGTGGATGAATGGGTGTCTGAAAAAGAACCCCATGTGATCAAAGAACTGGCAGTCGGCAAGACTTACACGCTGGTCGAAACGAAACCTGCGGATGGATATGTGACAGCAGAACGTGTTGAATTTACCATTGAGGATACCGTGGAGATCCAGAAAGTCAAGATGGAGGACGATGTAACCAAAGTGGAGATCAGCAAGACGGATATCACCGGAAAGAAAGAACTGCCGGGAGCGAAACTGACGATCCTTGACAGTGAGGGAAAGGTAGTGGAGAGCTGGGTATCTTCTGATAAGCCGCATTATATTGAAAAACTGCCAATCGGCACATACACTCTGCGCGAGGAACAGGCACCGGACGGTTATCTGGTAGCCGAGGATATTACCTTTGAAGTGAAAGATACCTCTGAAATCCAGAAAGTTATCATGAAGGATGAGGCAAAACCGACCGATGTGCCGAAAACAGGGGATGAGACGAACCTCTGGATCCCGGTCATCCTGATGCTGTTGTCCGCAGCCGGATTAGCCGGATTTGCGGTAAGCAGAAGAAAGAAGAAGCGTAAAAATGGTTAATAGCCATAAACCGATGGGAGCCTGCCATGATGCGGGCTCCTATATTTTAAACCAAGATCAGAAAGAAGGTGGCAGATTGGCAGAGACACTGTATTTTGCCTATGGCAGCAATATGAACCTGGATCAGATGGACTTTAGGTGTCCGGCCGCAGAGGTAGTGGGAAATGTCCGGCTGGATGATTACCGCCTTGCTTTCTGCAGCCAGAATCCGGAAAGCGGCGTGGCAACGATCCTGCCGGAAAAGGGCAGTCATGTGGATGGCGTTTTATGGAGGATCACCGGGGCGTGTGAAAAGAGCCTGAACCGATATGAAGGATATCCATACCTGTATGGGAAGAAAACCATCCATGTCAGGGCAGGAGATGGAACTGCCTATCAGTGCATGGTGTATGTCATGAATGCGCCCCATAAAGACTACCCAGCCCGGCCATCGGATTTTTATCTGCATGGGATCATAGAGGGGTGCAAACAGAATGGGATCCCAACGGAGCCGATCATGGATGCCGTATGCCGGACAGAAAAGGAAGTGAAAGCCAGGAATGCAAAAAGCAGGAAAAAGGGATGGGAACGGTGATCCATGCAGATATCAGGCTTTCATCCGCTGGATGTTGCAGCTGCTCCTGCTTCTGGTTTTTTGTACCAGTGCGGGGATCCTGTATTATCACATGGTAGCTGTGCCGGAAGAAAACCGGGAACTGGCAGAGACACTGAAGGATGATTTTCCGGGAGAACGTCTTCCGGAGGAAACCTCCGGGGAAGGGCAGCCAGCTGGGGAAAAAAGCACTGTGCCGCCCCTCGTGGATCTCGCAGCCTTACAGGAACAATACCCAGCTGTGAAAGGGTGGCTTGCAATCCCGGACACAGGCATCGATTACCCTGTCCTCCAGGGCAGTGCGGATGAGCCGGAATATTATCTGCGCCGGAATTATAAGGGCGGATCAGATATCAATGGGAGCCTGTTTCTGCAATGGAACTGCGATGTCCGGGAGGGGGAGAACCTTGTCATATACGGGCATAACATGAACAGCGGTGTAATGTTCGGGAACCTTGACAGATATGCGTCTTACGACTACTGCAAGGAACACCCGGCTGTTCTTTTCCAGACTATGGATGGCGTATCTGTCTATACTGTCGTGGCAGTCCTGAAAGCAGATGTCTCTATGTTCCCATTCCAGCAGGTTTCTTTTCAGGAACCGGACGGGCTTTTTTCCTATATTGCGCAGGCAAAAGCCCTGGAACTGTTCGACAATGGGAAAAATCCTGCAGCGGATGACTTAAAGCAGGTGCTTACTCTGGTAACGTGTTCGTATGAATGGAATGGTGCCAGGAACATCGTAGTGGCTGTTCGGGGATCCGGCTCTTAATATCTGCAGGAATCTCTTTATGGGAGATGTATTACTGTCCTGAGTTTGATGGACGGGAAATAAAGAAAATAAGAAATAAAAATGTCAGTAAGGCGGGGTATGTCCGGGATCAGGATGTATCCCGCCTTTTTTAAAAGAAAGGTTGGGATTTGATTATGAAACGATTATATACAGCAGAATCTGTTACGGAAGGGCATCCGGATAAACTGTGCGACCTGATCGCAGACAGCATTCTGGATGAGTGTTTGAAGTTTGATCCGGAATCAAGGGTAGCCTGCGAAGTGCTGGCAACGAAAGGGATGATCCTGGCAGCCGGGGAGATTACCAGTACCCATGAGCCATATGTGTTTGGGATTATGAAAAAGATTCTTTCGGATGTGGGATACCATGCGGACAATATTGAGATGGATGCGCTGATCCACCAGCAGAGTCCGGATATTGCAAAAGCTGTGGAGTGTTCGAGGGAGAAACGCTGCGGTCTTCCACCTAACCAGCCGGGATGGGAGAATGGCGCTGGGGACCAGGGCGTGATGATCGGCTATGCATGTGACGAGACACCGCAGTTTCTGCCGATGCCAGTGGTACTGGCGAACCGGATTGTCCGGGAACTGGCTGCCAGCAGGCGGAGCCATTTTATTGAGGGGATTTTGCCGGATGGAAAGGCACAGGTGACGGTGGAATATGAGGATGGCAGGCCAGTCCGTCTGGACAGCGTGGTCGTGTCCTGCCAGCATACAAAGGATAAGAACCTGAAGAAGCTGGAGCAGGAGATCAGGAACAAAGTGCTGACTCCAGCTTTACGGCTGCTCCCTGCGGATGAGGATACGGCTGTTTATATCAACCCGTCAGGGAGATTTGTCTGCGGCGGGCTGGATGCAGATACCGGGCTTACCGGCCGGAAACTGATGGTGGATACTTACGGAAGTATTGTTCCGCATGGAGGCGGGGCTTTCTCTGGAAAAGACTGTTCGAAAGTAGACCGCTCCGGTGCGTATATGGCCAGGTATATTGCGAAGAACATGGTAGCTGCCGGCCTTGCCAGCCGATGCCAGGTGTCCCTCGCTTACGCTATCGGTGTGGCACAGCCAGTCATGGTGCAGGTGGATACTTTTGGAACGGGAAAAATCTGTGCGGATGACTGCCTTGCGGCGGCGATCCCACTGGTGTTCGCCCTGACACCGAACCAGATCATAGATACGCTGCGCTTAAAGCGGCCGATTTTTAAACAGACTGCAGTATATGGGCATTTTGGAAGAAAGGAATTTCCGTGGGAGCGGACAGATAAGGTGGAAGCGCTGCGGAATACCGTCATGTAATGCCATGGGTCAGTGAAGAACAGATCCGGGAACTGAAGAAAATCCGGGCGTATGAGTATCTGAGGGAGAACCAGCCTTACCGCCTTAAGAAAACAAGGACAATCAATGAATGGGAACTGACGGATCATGACAGTTTCAAGATCAACGAGGTAACCAGCAAATGGCACTGGAAATCGAGGGACATCGGTGGCATCAGTGCTCTGCGGTTTCTGACACAGGTAGATGGGTACAGTTTTATGGAAGCGGTCAGTCTGCTGCAGGAAGGAAATTTTATCTATATCCCGCAGGAGATTCCGGCACCGGAAAGGAAACCGTTTGTGCTGCCGGAAAGGAACATGAACAACCGCAGGATCCTGCAATACCTGTCCGGGAGAGGCATCAGCGAGGCCGCTATCCGGTACTGCCTGAGATTGGGAATCCTCTATGAGAGCAGACCATACCATAACGCTGTGTTCGTTGGACGGGATGAAAACGGGAAAGCCCGGTATGCTTTTCTTCGTGGGATTTATGATAATGGAAAAAATTCCTTTAAGATCGAGCAGTCAGGAAGTGAAAAGGCGTACGCGTTTTGTGTGCCGCCTCAAAAGGATTCCAAGCGGGTAGCGGTTTACGAAGCTTGCATTGACGCACTGGCCCATCTGACGCTGGAGGGCGGCAGTCTGGATAAATACCGTCTGGAGCTTGGCGGGATCAGTGCGCCAAAAGAAGGGGAAACATACCGGGAGATGAAGAATCCGCCTGCGCTGGAGTATTTTCTATCAAAGCACCCGGAGATTGAAGAAATCGAGATCTGCACGGATAACGATTTTGCAGGGCGATGGGCATGTGCCAATCTAAAAAAAGCCTACGGAGCTGCCTATCGGATCATAGAGAACCTGCCGCAGATCGAAGGGGCGGACTATGCGGATCTGGCAAAGATGAAAAAGGAAGAAAAGAAAAAGGTGCGTACAGCACCGGAGAGGTAGGTGATGCTGGTGGAACAGGAAGAAAACATGCAGATAGAATTGCTGACACCTTTGACAGCAGAATTTATTCCGGATGAAAATGATTGGGACGATCTGGAGGAAGATGATGGCGTGTGGGGTCGGGATTCTGGCAGAATGCCATTAGATGGAGCCGATCTTGTGCAGTACAAGGATGCCATTCAGAAAATGGTGGATGAAGAAAATACATTTGGCAGTGTGGATGGAAAACCATGTAACCTGATGCAGTATTTTGGCGGCAGCCCGGACATAAAAGAAAAGGTGGAAAGTGCGATAGTGTCTGTAAAAGAAGTAGACCATGTTTTGTATGGTTGTACGACACTCCGGTTAAATGATTATTTGGAGTCCCATGAGCTGACGAAACTGTGTGAATACATTACCGGCCAGTACAGTGACGGGTGGGGAGAAGGATTTGAGCAGAGAGACATTCGTGTGGATGGCGGGAATATAAATGTTCATTTCTGGCAGTGCAACAGAAATTTCTGCTTCCGGCAGGCATCGGAGATAGAAAGCCAAAAGCAGGAAGGCAAGGGGGAAAAAGCGGTGCGCTGGCCGAAAATGAAACTGCTTGGGCATGATGGTAATATTTTTTCCATTATGGGAGATGCCAGAAGGCTGCTTGTGAGAAACGGGCAAAGCAAGGAAGCGGATGAGATGTTTCAGAGGGTGCAGAATTGTGACAACTATTATCAGGCCCTTGGGATTATCAGCGAGTATGTGGAAACGGAATTGAGTGTGCCGAGACAGGAGAAGGAAAAGCCGCATCGGAAGCCGGAGAAAGGGGGAACCAGCCGATGAGCCGGAAGAAATATGAAATTACAGAGGATGCGCACCCGAAGTATCCATGGCTGCACCGTATCCGTGCTTTATGCCAGGTAAATGAGCAGGTCAGTCCTGGAATGCTTGGAGGATATGTTCAGACGGAAGATAATCTGTCCCAGGAGGGAACCTGCTGGATTTATGATCAGGCGGTCTGCTGTGAAGAAGCTGTGGTTGCAGATGACGGACGGATGTTTGATGGTGCTGTGGCACGGGGGAGCGCATTGGTAGGCGGCAATGCCAGAATGTATGAGCGGGCAATGGCAGAGGGGAACAGCAGCTTTTTCAGTGGCGAAATGAAGGAAGATGCAAGGCTCGCCGGAAATGCGGTAGTCAAGCAATCAGACAATGGTCAGTCCCCGCTGATTGGGAGAAAGAGCAATGTTTATGGAACCGTCTGCGGCTGGTTTGTTGTTAATGACAATGTCTTTGAGGGAGAACATTACTTAAACCGCACGGAAGATATGTTCATTCTGGAGAATGGAAAACGGGAAGTATTGGTAAAACAGCGGAAACTGGAGCCGCCGGAGGAATACCGGAAAGAAAAGAATAAAAGAAAAGATAGAGAACGATAAAGGAAAGGATGATGCCTATGGAGAATAACCTGCAACTTGATAACCTGATGAAAGAAGGGACATTCCCGGTGGAGTCTGTCGGCGGTGACAGGTGGCGTATCCTGCATGGAGATACGCTGCAGCTTGTACAGGCGTTCCGTCCGGGAATTTTTGATGCCCTGATCACAGATCCGCCATATGCTTCCGGTGGTACGAAGCAGAATGAGCGCAACCGTACCACCAATCAGAAGTACAGCAGCATGAGGGCGGAGAATGCCCTGCCCGATTTTGATGGGGATAACAAAGACCAGCGTTCCTGGACCCATTGGATGGCAGAGTGGCTGTATGATGCGAGAAAAGCCTGTAAAAAAGGAGCGCCCATCTGCCTGTTTATTGACTGGCGGCAGTATCCGTCCATCACCGATGCCTTGCAGTGGGCAGGCTGGATCTGGAGGGGAACCGCTGTGTGGGATAAGGGAAATTCCCGTCCGCAGAAAGGGCGCTTTCGTCAGCAGGCTGAATATATCGTTTGGGGAAGTAATGGCCCGATGCCTGTGAACCGGCCAGTGTCATGCCTCCCCGGTGTTTTCCGTTATGGGAATCCGCAGAACCGCATCCATGTGACGGAGAAGCCCTTGCAGTTAATGAAGGATATCATCCAGATCTGTGAGCCGGGAGGCCGTATCCTGGATCCGTTTGCCGGGGCAGGAACAACGATCCTCGCTGCAGTGGAGGAAGGATATGAGGCAGTAGGCATTGAAGTGACGGACGCTTATTATAAGCTCGGCACTGACCGTGTACAGTTTGCCTTGAGTGCGGCAGCCGGAGAGGATAGCGGACAGAATGCGTAATGATGGAACCTGGGCAGGAGCGGTAGGCATCCACATGGATGACCGTTCCCTCTGATAAAAAAGATAGGCATCCATGTGGATGCCGGAAAGGAGGCGCACAATGGAACAGGCGTTGGCTTATGTGTGCTGCCCTGCGGATGAGAGCAGGGCGAAAGTACAGAAATACTGCCGGAAGATTTATGAATTGGGCTATGTCCCTATCTGTCCTCAGTATGCATTTGCGCCATTTTTGGATGATGGCGTAGCAGAGGAACAGCAGGATAAAACCAAGATGTCCCATCTGATCTTAAAGAGGTGCCGGATGGTGGTGGTCTGCGGGAAAGAGGTGTCCGGTACCATGAACAGCGAGATCAGCATGGCAGACAGGCTCCATATCATCTGCACGACACTGGATGGGCTGATTAAGATCAAGGAGGCAGAATGAACCGGGAAAAGTTTTATCAGATGATAGGGACAGGAATACGGAGATATCTGCCAATGGGCTATCAGGAGTATCAGGTTCATATCAAAGAAGCAGAGATCAGCGGAGAGAAGAAGGCCTTGCTGGTCATGGAAAAGGAAGGAATGAAACATATGCCAGTCATGAGTCTGGAAACCTATCTGGACAGAATGAAGGGCGGTGAGGATGAGAAAGCGGTGCTGATCGATATAGCGGTGGATTATGCCAGGATGGTATCGATACAGCGCCGGAGTCAGCACCGTCAGATGGCACGGTGAATTTTGAACCGATACAGCAGATCAGAATCACTGACTCTGACTGAGTGACCGAATCAGGCGGTGCGACTGGTTTGGCAAGCATAGCGTTTGGATATCCAAACGCACTTTGGGGAGAACCCCAACCCCCCGTGAATGAAAGGAGAATAAAGAAATGGGAATGATGAGTGTATTTGTAGGAGCTATGGTGGGCGGCTGTTTTGGAGTTATTATCACGAGCCTTGCAGTTGCCGCAAAAAGAGCAGATGAGCAGAATGGTGTTTATGAAATAGAAAAGAGGTGTGTGCCGGAACCGGCTCCGCCAGTATCTGGTGAACGGATCATCCGTTTTACGGATCCAAACGGCGTCCTGCTGTTTACCATTCCCGATGGGGCTTGCGTGGATCTGATGTATGGTGACGGGGAAAGGGTGGCGGGAATCTGCCACTATCTGGATCAGGACCATGCCGAGATCAATGGCATGAGGTGGCAGATGACAGAATTTGCCCTCCAGATGCAGATAAGGGGGATCCTGTTTTCACCGTCTATGATTGAATGAGCAGAAAGAAGGTGTGCCATGAAGAAAAAGATAATTACAGCGTTGATCGTAACCGGCCTTGTGGCTGGTTTTATTTTTTGGAAGAAGGAGGCACATGATTGGTAGAAAAACAGGAAAGCAGCGTGCTCTATTATCCGATCCGTGAGGATGCGGCACGCAGGGCAAAGGAGATGAACAGTTTTTCTGATTATAAAGAGGGGAGCGCTACCGCAGAATACAGGCGGTGTGTGGACCAAGCAGTGGAGATTGCAAAACACCAGAAAGAAAAAGTGGATCCCATCTATCATGGAAAGATTGATGCACTTGTGGATACCTATGCCCGGAAACTGGCGGATAACATGAACCGGAGCTTCGAGATCGATGCCCGTGTGCCATCGGTAATGATTGCCGGGCCAGCGAATTTCCCAACCGGGAAGAAGGAAAAGCAGAATGCTGCCAGGGCCCATAACATGGAAGAATGGCGGCAGGTGCAGGGCATCCTGGACAAGATCAAGAGTACGGGCACGGGTGGGATCCGTGCAGACAATCCCCATGCAGTGGAGCAGCTGGAGAAGAAGCTGGAGCGGCTGGAACAGTCCCAGCAGACGATGAAGGAGGTAAATGCATATTACCGGAAACATCAGACGCTGGATGGCTGTACTGCACTTGGCACGATGGAGATCGAAAAGCTCAAGGTATCCATGGAACAGCCGTGGCACTTGGGAGATAAGCCCTTTCATTCTGCTACATTGTCAAATAACAGTGCGGAGATCCGGCGTATCAAAGCACGGATTGCGGAATTAAAGCAGTATGCGGAAGTCGGCTTTCAGGGATGGGAATTTGCCAAAGGAAAGGCTGTGGCAAACCAGGAGATGAACCGTCTGCAGCTTTTCTTTGAAGAAAAGCCGTCTGCCCAGGAACGCCAGATACTCCGCCAAAATGGGTTTAAGTGGGCGCCAAGTGTCAGCGCATGGCAGAGACAGCTTAACCATCAGGCAATCTTGGCCGCTGGCAGGATTGATTTTATCAGGCCGATCTCAGGAGAGCATCCCCGTGACCTGCAGCCGAAAGTGAAACAGAATCCGGGCAGGGATGAAACGGTGCGGTAATACAGCAGACAAAGATGAGAATGGGGTGAGTATTAGAAATGAATTCAAATAAGAGACAGACCGGGCGGTTCATGGGAAACGAAGTTATTTTCATTCCGCCCGGAATTTAAATGATGAAAGAAGGTGTGCCGATGAAAAAGAAAGTAATTGCAGGGGCTGTCGTTGTATCGCTGCTTGCTGCCCTTATGATTCTGAAGAAGAAAGGGGATATGTAGGTGGAAGATATCAATATGGCAGACAGCGCCGAATTTGTAAGGAAACCTATCAACATGAAGGATTTAAAAGAACACTACTATGGGAGTTTCCGCTGTGGTTTTGAAGTGGAAAAAATCGCAGAGCTTTCCAGAGAGCAGTTCGAAAAGTTTTCCGGTGAACTGTATGGGTATTATCGGTTCCTATATGACAATCGTGACGCCATGTATATGGATCCGGGAGACAGGAGGATGCACTGCATCCTTGTAACAACCTCCGGGTACAGGGAAGGCATCCTGATAGAAGCGGAAGGATATGCATATCCGAGATATGCTGCATTTATGCCGGACTGCCGGAAGATCGATCTTGAAGGAAAAGAAGTGCTGGCGCAGGCAGACCTGTCTCCAAATCTGCCAATGGAGTATTGGCGGGAGGCCGAAGTGAAAAAGAAAAATGAAAGAACGGAAGGCAGGTGAAAGGATGCGGAAACGGAATCATGTGGTACCTGTCCGGCTGAACGCCAAAGAGCTGCGGTTCTTAGATGAGCAGGTGCAAAAAAGCGGCCTTGCGAGGGAAGAATTCTTACGGTCATTGATCGTAGGGGCAGAAGTGCATGCCAAGCCCTGTGAGCATCATGCCGACCTGCTTCGGAAGATAGCGGGGCTCTGCAACAATGCCAACCAGCTGGCCCATGTGGCAAATGCCACTGGCCGGGCAGAGACAGAAAGCGTCAGGGAAATGCTGCGGGTATCAAAGGAAGTATGGCAGATCGTAAAAGAGGACTGGTAATGGCCTATGGCATATACCAGTATCATACCTGTCCACCGTCTGGATAATTCGATCGATTATATTAAGGATAAGGAAAAGACCACAAAACCTGCGTCTTCGGCCGGATCGCTGGAGGAAGCTATCGATTATGCACTGAACCGGGATAAAACGGAAACCGTGGTATTTGAAGATGCCATTGGATGTACCTGTGAGGGTGCGTTTGCGGATATGCGTTCTACCAAGCAGAGGTTCCATAAAATGGACGGCGTCCAGGGGTATCATCTGGTGCAGAGTTTTGCGGCAGGGGAGGTATCGCCGGAGCTTGCACATCTGATCGGGCTGGAACTTGCGGAGCAGTTACTGAAAGGGAAATATGAAGTTGTGGTGACTACCCATTTGAATACCAGCCATTACCATAACCATCTGGTGTTCAATTCCGTCAGCATGGAAGATGGGAAGAAATACCACAGCAACAGCAGGAGCTATTATGAGGATGTGCGCAGGATATCCGACAGCCTGTGTAAAAAATACGGCCTTTCCATTATCCAGCCGGAGGGAGGCAAAGGGAGATCTTATGCAGAGTGGCAGGCAGAAAGGGAGGGAAAACCAACCTGGAGGACCGCCATCCGTATGGATATTAAAGAGGCCGTGGAGGAAAGCTTCAGCTGGCGCCAGTTTATCGGCGTGATGGAAAAGAAGGGATATGCCTTTAAACTGAACCGGAAATATATTGCCCTGCGGGCTCCGGGCATGGAGCGGTATGTGAGGCTGAAAAGCCTTGGGAAAAATTACACGGAAGAAGCCATCCGGGGATGGATCTTACAGCCCAGGGATTTTAAAGGGCAACAGGCTGGGAAAGGAAATCCCGTAAAGCGGAAAAAACTTCATGGGCTGCAGGCCCTCTATTATTCATACCTGTACCAGATGGGAGTCCTCAAGCGGAAACCAAAGCGTGTATCTTATGCGCTTCGGCAGGACATCCGGCGGCTGGATGAGCGGATCGCTCAGATGGAGTTTCTGCAGAAGCATGGCATTACCACCAGAGAAGAACTGGAGAGCTACCGGAAACCGTTGGAAGGACAGGTACTTTCCCTCACAAAAGAACGCCACCGCCTGTACCGGGCAGAACCGGAGTCCGCAAGAATCCGGGAGATCACGGATATGCTGAAGCCTATGCGTAAAGAGATCCGGATGTGCGTAAAGATTGAACAGCATTCGCTGGAGATTGAGCAGAGGCTGAGGGAACAGCAATTGGAACAGGAAAAACAAAATGCCTGCGGGCATAAGGAAAAAGAACATCAGGAACAGAAAGAGGGGAGGTGAGAGCGATGAATTATGGTGGAGATGCGGCAGACCAGATCGTCCGGTATTCACTGGAAGGGATTGATTACAGCCTGCGTTTGTCCGGTACGGTTGCGAAAAACCTTGCTATATTTTTTGCAGCGGTATTAAAAGACCAGAAGCGGACTTATGGAAAGACACGCATGGTGCGGATGCTGAAGGAGAACCGTCCATTGAAATTTTTTACTGTGCCGTCCGACCGTCTGAAGGAATTTGCCCGTGAAGGGAAAAAACGGGGGCTTTTGTATGTTGTCATCCGTGACAGAAAGAATCCGGGCCAGTGTGAGATCATGGTGTTTGCGGATGACGCTGCCAAGGTCAACCGGGTCATGGATAAAATGAACCTTGATTTCCTGAGATCGGAAAGCGGAGAGGCTGTCCAGGAGGTTGCGATGGAAGCAGAACAGAGCCAGAATGTGACGGAGGCCCCGACCGAAACAGTGGAGATGCCGGAGGGCGAGATCCAGTTTGAACTTGGGGATATGGAACAGGATTTTGGCTTTGAGGAGCCAGAGCAGGATCCGGAAAATTTTATGCAGGCGCAGGAGGAAAGGAATCCGTCCGAACCTTCCTCGCGCAGCAAAGATACTTCTACCGGGCGGGAAAAGTCTGAGCAGATGGAGAAACCGGAACGCACAGAAGGGCAGGAAAAGCCGTCCGTCCGTGCGGAGCTGGACAAGATCAGGCAGGAGAAACAGGAATCTGCCAAACAGAAAGAACAAAACAGGAGTCGCAGCAAAAATCGTTCGGCTGGCAGAAAAAAGAGAAAAAAATCAAAGGCAAAGGGAAGGTGATGTAGATGGATTTATCAAAGTATTTATCGTCAGGGGATGAGCCTGCTGTAGAGGAACAGCAGCCCCGTATGAGCAAAGAGGAATATGCCGCTTTAAAGAAACAGGAGCGTGAGGAAGTGTGGGCGGAGATCGACGCCAAGGCCCAGGATGTGTTCAAAGATGGGGATTCCCTGAAAGGGTTCCTTGATTTCATGGCACAGTGCAAGCCTCAGAAAACACCGAACCTGCTCCTGCTTTATGGCCAGAATCCGGAGATCCGGCAGGTGATGACATTTGAAAAAGTGAAGGAGGAAGGCTATTCCCTGCGGGCAGGAGTGCATGGCTACCGATTCCTTATTACACAGGATTATGAAAAAGACGGTGTCATCATGCAGGGAACGAACATCGGAAAGGCGTATGATATCAGCCAGATCCGCATGAAGCCTCCAGTTCCGCCAGAGCCAAAAGATATGGAAACGCTCATGGGGGCGCTCCTGACCAATCCGGATGTGGCGGTACGGATCGCAGACAATCTGCCGGAAGGGGTGCAGGCACAGTATATCCCAAGACAGCGCACGATTTATGTGAGGAACGGGATGAATGAGGTTACTACATTCCATGCCATCAACCGGGAGCTGGCCTGTGCCGCGCTGGATGCCCATGATGGCAGTTACGCCCGTCAGAAGGTATCACCCAAAGCATTCTGTGCCGCTTATGTAGTAGCGCAGAAATACGGCGTGGATACTTCCGGCTTCCGGTTTGACAAAGTGTGTGAGATGCAGGGCAACGGTGATAAGGATCCCAAGGAACTCCGTGCGTTTATCGGGGATATCCGCAATGCCGCCTATGGCATCAGCAACCACTTGAACCGGAACCTTGGAGAGCAGGAACAGGAATTTGTCGCAGATGAGTTTTCCATATCTGAGGGATCAGCAAAATCCGGAAAAGGGAAAAAGCAGCCGGAAAAACAGCCGGAACGCTGATAAAAAGGGCTCTCTGCAATAAAAAATGGAGCATAAAAAAGGTGCTTTTTTTCCGGAAGATCCAGTAGCTTTCTGCCAGCAGGTGTGGTATGTTGTGGTCAGGAAAAGAAGGAAAGGAGGCCGGAGGATGGAAAAAAGACGATGCGTAAAAACAGATGAGATCACCGTCAATATGCTGGTGCATGCCCTGCGGGATGTATTCCGGGAAGAAAAGGATGCGGGCGCATCCACAAAAGAAACGGGGGACCTTATCCTGCGGCTGGCCGGCCACAGGGATAAGAAGCTCTATCTGACGGATGGGGAGCATAAAAAAGCAGTACAGGCTTTAAATGGGCTCCGGGATACTTACATTGAAAACGGAAGATATACCGATGGGATCGATACGGTTTTAATGCGTATCATGAATGCAAGGTACAGGACCTATCGGACACGGTAACGGACAGGCGGGATGCCTGTCTTTTTTGATCGGAAAGGGGGAATGCCCGTGAATGAATGGGAAAGGCTTGGCAGGCAGGCAAAGGTTATCAAACAGAGATATCCAAAAGGCACACAGGTCTGCCTTGGGCATATGGAGGGAGAAAACGATATGCCATCCGGCTTAAAAGGCACAGTGTCATTTGTGGATGATATTGGGCAGATTTTTGTAAGCTGGGAGAATGGGAGGTCATTACCGTTAAACACGGAAGTGGACAGCTTCCAAGTGGTAAGCAGGCCAAAGAAAGAGAGGGATGGATTTTCCCGGTAAGTAAAGGCGGCAGGTCAGAGTGGATCATCTGGCTTGCCGCTTTGCCTGTTGTGTGGTGGGCGGGGGCGCTTCTTGCGGATGCCATATCACCAGGACAGAACCTGATGGAGATCATGGAGGCGCTTACAGAAAAGCTGGAGCATCCGTTATCCCTGCATTATACACAATATACGTTAAAAGCCATCCTGGTCTGTACCCTGCTCTATGCCTTTGGCATCGGCATTTACTATGCAAACCAGAAGAACTACCGCAGGGGAGAGGAACATGGTTCCGCCAAATGGGGTGATGCGGCACAGTTATGTAAGAAATACCAGCAGAAACCTTATGCGGACAATATCCTGCTGACACAGAACTTCCGCATGGGGTTTGACTGTTTCCGGCATAAGCGGAATTTAAATGTATTAGTAGTAGGCGGCAGCGGTGCAGGGAAATCCAGAAGCTATGCGATCCCGAATATCATGCAGTGCAACTGTTCCATGGTGGTGACCGATCCAAAGGCAGAGCTTTTGCGAAAGACAGGCGGCCTGCTGGAAAAGAAAGGGTATGAGGTACGGGTATTTGACCTGATCCATCCGGATACATCCTTTGGCTATAATCCGTTTGAATATGTGACGGATGACAAGGACGTGCTGAAGCTCATCACGAACCTGATCCGGAACACGACACCCAAGGGAGCGCAGTCCTCGGATCCCTTTTGGGAAAAAAGCGAGACTGCGCTTTTACAGGCACTCATGCTGTATCTGCTGCATGAAGCACCGCCGGAGGAACAGAACTTTGCCATGATCATGGAAATGCTGGCTTCTGCCCAGGTAAAGGAAGATGATGAGGACTACGAGTCACCGCTTGACATCCTGTTTGAACGGCTGGAAATGCGGGATCCGGAAAATATCGCAGTCAAGCAATATCATATTTACAAACAGGCTGCGGGAAAGACTGCAAAATCTATCCTGATTTCCGTAGGCGTCCGGCTGGCAGCTTTTAACCTGCCGCAGATTGCAAATCTGACCTGCCATGATGAACTGGATCTTGCCAGCATGGGAGAAAAAAAGGTGGCGCTTTTCTGCTGTATCCCGGATGCAGATACATCCCTGAATTATCTTGTGGGCATGATCTATACCCAGCTTTTCCAGACACTTTATTATGTGGCCGACCGTAAATACGGGGGCAGGCTGCGGGTCCCGGTAAACTGCATTATGGATGAGTGGCCCAATGTTGCCCTGCCCGATGATTTTGAGAAAATTTTAAGTACCTGTCGGTCACGTTCTATTTTCTGCAGTATTATCGTGCAGAACATGAGCCAGATCAAGGCGCTGTTTAAAGATTCATGGGAAAGCCTGGTAGGTAATTGTGACGAGCTGCTATACCTGGGCGGCAATGAAAAGGAGACGCATAAATACATCTCGGAACTGCTTGGGAAGGAAACCATTGATACCAACACGTATGGGCAGACCAAAGGACGTTCGGGAAGTTATTCCACAAACTTCCAGCAAAGCGGAAGGGAGCTTCTCATGCCGGATGAGGTGCGTATGCTGGATAACCAGTATGCCTTATTGTTTGTCCGTGGGGAACGTGCCATGATGGACAGGAAATATGACTTGATGAAACACCCGAATATTAAGATGACAGAGGATGGAGGGGCAGAAGCGTATAACTATGCAAAAACGCCGCTGGCCCATGACACCTTTGCGTTTGATGCGGGAAGATATGAAGATTATGAGCTGCTCTCTGACGAGGATATCATCAGAGGGCAGTTTGCTATTTAGGAATGGAGGGATGCCGATGAAAGGTAATTTATTGAAAGACTGGAAACTGAAGAAAGGCTGCGCAGAGGAAACAGGCAGCCAGGGAGAAAAAAAGAAAGAGACCGCATCCATGCCGATGAGCAGGGTGCAGAAAAAGCTGTTTGCGGTTTATTCCGTGCTGGTATTTGTCGGAAATGTATGTACGACCTACGCTTATGCAGCGGGGGATCCCCTGTCTGTTGTCAACAACCTGTCGACTTTTATTTTCTCGCTGATCCGGGCAATCGGCCTGATCCTGTTAGGCTTTGGTATCGTGCAGGTGGGCCTCAGCCTGAAAAGCCATGATCCGAGCCAGAGGGCTAACGGGTTTTTAACGCTGGCTGGAGGTATCATCATCACCTTTGCAAAAGAGATCCTTGACCTGATCATGGCGTAAGGAGTCCGAGGGGCGGGCAGGGACACTGTCCGCCCTGTTATCACACGAAGGAGGTGAGATAGGAAATGGAAAGCGATAACTGGATTGTGCAGAACCTCCAATCTGCATTAAATACCTGGAATGACAAGTTAAATGAAATCTGGACGCTGCTGACGCAGGATCCGGCAACCTTTAAAGGCGGTTCGATCTGGAGCGTGATGACAAGTATCAATGGCGCGTTAAAGGCGATCGCATTGGGGCTATTAGTCCTGTTCTTTGCCATGGGGATCATTAAGACCTGTTCGAGCTTTACGGATATGAAAAAGCCGGAGCATGTGCTGAAAGCATTCATCCGTTTTGCACTGGCACAGGGAGCGGTAGTGTATGGCATGGACCTGATGAAAGCACTGTTTTCCATCATACAGGGCATTGTTACAACAATCTTAGCCAATGCAAACCTGTCTGGAGGGACGGTATCACAGCTCCCGGCAGAGATCGTGGAAAAGGTGGAATCCGTAGGCATGCTGGATTCCATCCCCCTGTGGATCGTAACCCTGCTTGGCAGCCTGCTCATCACGGTATTGTCTTTTATTATGATCCTGACCGTTTATGGGCGGATGTTCAAGCTGTATATGTACACTGCCATTGCACCCATCCCCCTTTCAACTTTTGCGGGGGAGCCGTCCCAATCGGTAGGGAAGAATTTTATCCGGTCTTATGCGGGAGTGTGTCTGGAAGGGGCAATCATCGCACTGGCCTGTATCATATTTTCGGTGTTTACATCCAGCATGCCGGCCGTGTCGGATATCAGCCTGTCAGCAGTAACAATCGTATGGAATTACGTGGGAGAGCTGGTGTTTAATTTACTGATCCTTGTAGGGGCGGTCAAAGCTTCTGACCGGATCGTTAAGGAGATCATGGGATTATAGGAGGACGTGGAAATGAATGAAATAAAAACTTTAGGATTTGATTGGGAATTCGGGCATGAGGAACTGGCGCTTCAGATATCCTCCTATGCAAACAACGGATGTCTCTATGTCGGGCTTTATAAGAATGGTGAAGAAGGATTTGAACCATTTGGGGATCTGACCGTTAACTTGCCGATGAGCAGCATGCTCCCGCCGGAATTAAATGAAGCATATATCAGCGGTTCTTTCAGCCGTGAAAAACTGAAATTTATAAAAAAGCATAAATTAGGCGTCTTCCTGCCGGAAGTAGGATTTTCCGGTTACTGTACTTATGCAAAGGTGGCCTTTGATATGGAGCGCCTTAAGGAGTTTGATCCCAAGGGCATGGAGGAATACCTGCACGGCAGGAATGCGCAGGAACCGCCGGAGAAAGAAGGAAAGAAAAGAAAGCATGAACAGAAAGAAAGGTAGGGACGGATATGGAAGTGAAGATGAATAAGGAGATCCGGGATTATCAGGAATCCATGTTTTTTGGATTGAATTTCCGGCAGTGCGCGTTTTCCGTGCTGGCGATCCTTGCAGCGGTAGCCATTTATTTTGGGACGAAGGGGCGCCTGCCCGATGATGTCCAGGGATGGCTTTGCATGCTTGGAGCGGCACCGTTCGCAGCCTGCGGATTTTTTAAATATCACGGTATGACGGCAGAGCAGTTTTTGTGGGCGTTTATAAAATCAGAGATCCTGTACCCGAAAAAGCTGAGCTTCAGGCCGGAAAACCTTTACTACTCCTGTATGGAGGAAAGCATCCTTGCGGGGGAACGTATCGGAGGTGACGGGACATGCGTCACCCGGAAGAAAGAAAATGTGGCAAAGAAAAAAACAGTGAAGAAGAAAAAAAGGAAGGAGGGATGCCTTTGATTAAAACACTGAGCCAGGCATTAAAAATGGATAAGGAACGGTTCCAGGTTCCAAAATCCGTCCAGCAGGCGGTTCCGATCCGCAGGATCTGGCCGGACGGCATCTTCCAGGTAGGAAATAAATATTCAAAGTCATTCCGTTTTACGGATATCAATTATGCCATTGCGAGCAAGGCGGATAAGACGGAGATGTTCCTCGATTATTCAGAACTTCTGAATGCGCTGGATTCCGGCTCGTCTGCCAAGATTACGCTGAATAACCGGAGGATCAATAAAGAGGAATTTGAACATTCCCTGCTGATCCCGATGAAAGGGGATGGCCTGGACCATTACCGCCAGGAGTACAATGACATGCTGCTGTCGAAAGTCAGCGGCACCAGCAACAGCATCTATCAGGAACGGTATCTTACGGTCAGCATCCATAAAAAGAACGTGGATGAAGCGAGGACGTACTTTGCGCGTGTGGGAACGGATATCGTCACCCATCTGGCAAAGCTGTCATCGGTAGCGGAGGAACTGGATGCAGGGGAAAGGCTCCAGCTGTTCCGTGATTTCTTTAAAACGGATGAGCCGTCTGCTTTTCCTTTCGATTTAAAAGCATTTGCAAAGAAAGGGCATAGTTTTAAGGATTGGATCTGCCCGGAGAGCATGGAATTTCACAGCGACCACTTCCGGATCAATGGAAGGTACGGGCGTGTGCTTTATATGCAGGATTATGCCAGCTATGTAAAAGACGATATGGTATCAGAACTGTGTGACCTGAGCCGGGACCTGATGCTGTCTATTGACATTCTGCCAGTGCCGACCGATGAAGCGGTGAGGGAGATCCAGAACAAGCTGCTTGGTGTGGAGACCAACGTGACGAACTGGCAGAGGCGGCAGAATGCCAACAATAACTTCTCTGCGGTGGTTCCTTATGACATGGAGCTTCAGAGGAAAGAGACAAAAGAAATGCTGGAGGATTTAACGACCAGGGACCAGCGGATGATGTTTGGGCTTCTGACGATGGTACACATGGCAGAGACCAAAGAGCAGCTGGATTCAGATACGGAGACTCTTTTTTCTGTGGCAAGGAAACACCTCTGCCAGCTCTCCACCCTGAAGTGGCAGCAGGCAGACGGTTTGGATACCGTGCTTCCATATGGGCTTCGGAAGATCAATGCCCTGCGTACCCTGACAACAGAGTCCACTGCGGTGCTGATCCCATTCCATACACAGGAGATCATGCAGCCTGGGGGCATCTATTACGGGCAGAATGCGGTCAGCAAAAATATGCTGGTGGCAGACCGCAGGAGGCTTCTGAATGGCAACTCATTCCGCCTTGGCGTCAGTGGATCCGGTAAGAGCTTCTCCGCAAAGGAAGAAATTGTGGACCTGGCCCTGTCTACGGAGGACGATATCCTGATCCTGGATCCGGAGTCTGAGTTTGGTTCCCTCGTGGAAGCGTTAAACGGTGAAGTCATTAAAATCTCGGCTACCTCGGATACCCATCTGAATGCCATGGATATGGATTCAGCGTATGGTAATGACAAGAATCCGCTGATCGAGAAATCAGAATTCATCCTGTCCCTGTTCGAACAGCTGGTAGGGGCAGGCAATCTGTCTGCCAAGGAGAAATCCATCCTCGACCGCTGTACGGCGGATGTTTACCGGGATTATATCCGCAGCGGGTATCAGGGGCAGGTGCCGACACTGAAGGATCTGTACCGCCAGCTGATGCTCCAGCCGGAAGAAGAAGCCAGGGGGCTGGCCCTGTCCTCGGAATTATTCATCAACGGAAGTTTAAATACCTTTGCACAGCCTACCAATGTCAATACGAAAAGCCGGATCATCGCCTATGACATCCGGGAGCTTGGGGAACAGCTGATGCCCCTTGGCATGCTGGTCACCCTGGATTCCATCTTTAACCGTGTGATCCAGAACTGGAAGATGGGAAAGACGACCTGGATCTTTGCGGATGAGTTTTACCTGCTTTTCCGGTACCAGTACAGTGCGGACTTTTTCTACCGTCTGTATAAGAGGATCCGGAAATATTCAGGGTTTGTGACCGGCCTGACGCAGAACGTGGAGGAACTTCTGAAATCAGATACAGCAAGGCTCATGCTGGCAAACAGTGAGTTTTTGATCCTTTTAAATCAGGCAACGACCGACAGGGATGAGCTGGCGAACCTTTTGAATATCTCAGATAACCAGTTGTCGTATATCACAAACGTAGGTGCTGGGCATGGCCTGATCCGCTGTTCCGGCAATATCGTGCCATTTGAGAACAGTTTCCCGAAAAATACGGCATTATACCGTTTAATGACGACCAAGCCAGGGGAGGCCCAGGGCTTGATCCAGTAAAAGAGATTCAAGGCATTCATGCCAGGAAGGAGGAAGTATGGAACAGCAGGAAACAGCCAGCATCCGGTTTTATACAGCCGGATGTATGGAATTTGAAAATTTTTCAGAGTGTTATGAGGACCTGACACTGGCACAGGCAGTGGACATTTATAAGAAAATACGGAAACGGAATGCCTGCAACATTCCAGGCATCGGGTTTGAGCTGCAGGATCCCGCCATCCCGGATTATTCGGGAATCCACTGGCCGCTTTTAGTGGCGGACCAGATCGACCGGGAATCCATCGAAATGATCCCGGCTTACGCAAAGCATCCGTTGGTGCAAAAGGCGGTACAGGAATTGGAGGGCTATCTGCCGAAGCTCCAGAAAGGTGCAAAGCACAGGAACACTCCGGAGCGGTGAATGGTTTTGAAATATACGGATGGGAGGTGAGATATGAAGGATATCAAAACAAGGGAGCATGACCGAGGGCCGAAGATTTTGGAGAAAGCTTCCCGTATGCCAAAAGAGCTGGCAAGGGAGGCAGGGCTTGCAGCAAAGGAAAAATCTCTCCAGGGATCCAGAGTATCCGATACGGCAGACCATCCGGATTCTCCAGTTGGATATGCTGGTGACAAAGCAGAGCGTGTACTGAAAAGAGGCGCCGAGGAAAGTGGGCGGGCAGCCGTAAAGGTTTCTTATGCAGCCGGGAAGGAGACTGCCAAAAAGACTTATCAGAAACTGCAGAAGCGTACCGGGGCAGAAAGAGGGAAGAAAGAGATGGATTCCTCCTCTGGCCAGTCGCCTGAAGATGCCATGGAAAGGGGACGGGCTCTCGCAAAAGAGAGAGCCGGAAAAGATGCGGTAAAGAAAAATGCACAGAAACGGTCATTAGAGCATCAGGCAGAAAAAAGTGCTGTGGCTCAGGATACGGGGAAAACAGGAAAGAGCCAGTTTATCCGTACCAGGGAAAATGCCAGCCGTACCGTGAAGGAGCATGTATCCAGACAGCCGCCCAAATTAAAGACAGCCGACAGGCTGGTTGTGAAGAAAGGCCCCCGGATCATAAAGTCCCAGGCTTTGGTGGGAGGCAAAGCAGGAAAGATATCGTTTCCACCGGGAAAGCTGCAGGCGGCCAAGGCTGCAAAGAGGGCAGCCATCCATAATATGCAGCGGGGCGCAAGGCGGGCAGAGCGGGCGGCATCTGCCGTGGTGCGGTTCAAACGTGCGGTGGAGGCGGCAGCTAAAGCCATCCGGAACGGGATCGCTGCACTGCTGGCCGGGGCTGGTTCCATGTTCATTGTACTGATCTTAATTGTTGGTGTCATTGGCGGCGTTTTTGCCTACAGTTCTTCACAGAGCAGTGCTTCTTTAAGTGAGCAGGTACTGGCATATACGGCAACGATCCAAAAGTATGCCAGCCAGTATGGGATTCCGGAATATGTCCCTGTGATCCAGGCGATCATGATGCAGGAATCCGGCGGTGCCGGGACGGATCCGATGCAGTCCAGTGAATGTCCTTACAACACCAGGTATCCAAACAGCCCCGGAGCGATTACAGATCCGGAATATTCCATAGAGGTAGGTGTGCAGTATTATGCAGACTGTGTTCGGGAGGCCGGATGTACCAGCCCGCAGGACATGGACAAGCTGAAACTGTCGCTGCAGGGCTATAACTATGGAAATGGGTACATATCATGGGCGGTGAGAAATTATGGCGGATATAGTGAAGCTAATGCCCTGCTGTTTTCACAGCAGCAGGCAGCTTCCCATGGATGGGCCAGGTATGGGGACCCGGAGTACGTTCCCCATGTGCTCCGGTATTATTCCGGAGGGAATCCGTTTGCAGCCCTGTTCGGAAACGAACAGATCGTATCTGTGGCACTGACGCAGTTAGGGAATGTAGGCGGGGACAAGTTCTGGTCGTGGTATGGATTTGACGGCCATGTATTATGGTGCGCCTGCTTTGTTTCATGGTGCGCAGACCAGTGCGGACTCATTGAGAGCGGAGCAGTGCCGAGATTTTCCCTTTGTACAGACGGCGTAGACTGGTTTCAGGGGAAAGGGAAATGGCAGGCACGTGGAAGTACACCGACCGCTGGAATGATTATCTTTTTTGACTGGAATGGAGATGGAAAGTCAGACCATGTAGGCATTGTGGAAAAAAGTGAGGGTGGCAGAGTCTATACAGTGGAAGGCAATTCTGGAAATGCGGTAAAGCAGAACAATTATGATCTTAATTATTCCTGTATTATGGGATATGGGGTGGTGTCATATTAGGAAATGGTGCATGGATAAAAACGGAAATCAAGAGGGATATGGTATCTTGCAGGAATAGCAGGATACCATATCTTCGTAATTGATTCTGAACAATTATATAGATATTCATTGGCATACACGCTTACTGGCTTGCGTACCATAAATTGATACAATGCACCCTCTGATGCCTGGAGGGTGCAAATTTAACGATTACCCTACTCAAAAAACGATTGGGTGCATTTTGATGGGAAGGGCAGATGCCCCGGAATTAAGCGTTTGGCATAGATATCAGAGTTTTTTAGGGTACGATGTGATAATCCGATTGAGAATGCTCATGTACGGTAAGGAAGCAAGCAACCGAAAACAAGAGATAGACCGCCAGCACTACACTATTCCGAACCAAAGACCAAAAGATAAGCATTGTGGGAAAATCTAAACTTTTGGATTCTCCTACAATGCCGACTACGGCGGAATCCCTCCCACTCCTTATATCTTTCTTTCCGTATACATTGAATTTGTATTTAGTAAATGCTATAATGTCCCTATTCAAATTATAAATGTGTTGAATTAGTTACATGTACATATTTTTTGTACCGGAGGAAGTGAAATGAATCCAAAAATTTATCTCATTACAGGCTTAATGGCTTCTGGAAAATCTACAGTTTCCGATTTACTGGCAAAATCAATAGAAAAATGCGTCCATCTTCGTGGTGATGTGTTCCGAAAAATGATTATTACAGGCAGAGAAAATATGTCAGCTACCCCATCAGCGGAAGCAGTCCGCCAGCTGTACCTTCGATACAAATTGACTGCTGATGCGGCAAAGTCATACTTTGACAACGGCTTTTCTGTAGTGATCCAAGATAACTACTACGGTGATGAATTAAATCGAATGATAAATTATCTGCATAAATACCCTGTTGAGGTTGTCGTTCTTTGTCCAGATGTGGAAACAATAAAAGAAAGGGAACGATACAGGGAGAAAACAGGCTATTCCGGCTTTACGGTTGAAACCTTATACGATACATTTATGCAGACAACACCACGGATCGGCTTTTGGCTGGACAATTCCAACCAAACACCACAGCAGACAGCAGAAACCATTCTGAACGCCAGGAAGCCGGTATGATTGTTACATATAAGGGGAAGAAAAATTTCTTTTAGGTACTTTCTTTCCTAAAACTGATGTGATATAATAGCTTCATTCCAGAAAAGGAGTAAAAAATATGCGGCAAGGTATTCTTAAATAAAACTATAATCAAATAGTGGGAACAAAGGATTATGATAGTTCCTTTTGTGGGGGCTTGATTTTTTGTACCCAATTTAAGAATACTTTTGCCTTATCAATTTTGACATATCCAAAAAAACAGCAGTCACAAATAGGTGTATGCTGTATATGTGTATGTCCGCAAATTATAATCCCCAGTGGTAAAAGTATTTTACTGCTGGGGATTTTTGTGCCCTTTCGGGCTGTAAAAGGAGGACAATCACATGAAAATAATCAATATTGGCATTCTTGCCCACGTAGACGCAGGAAAAACAACATTGACGGAAAGTCTGCTATACACCAGTGGAGCGATTGCGGAACAGGGAAACGTGGATAAAGGGACTACAAGAACAGACACTATGATTTTGGAACAGCAGCGGGGAATTACCATTCAGACAGCAGTTACTTCTTTTTGCTGGAATGATTATAAAATCAATATTGTGGACACTCCCGGTCATATGGATTTTTTAACCGAAGCATACCGTGCTTTATCTGTCCTTGACGGAGCTGTTTTAGTCATTTCGGCAAAAGACGGCGTACAGGCACAGACGCGTATATTATTCCATGCGCTTCAGAAAATGAACATTCCGACAATTATCTTTATAAATAAGATAGACCAAAATGGAATCGACCTACAGCGTGTTTACCAAAGCATTAAAGACAAACTTACCAGTGATATGATTGTCATGCAGGAGGTTTCCCTGTCGCCCCAAATATCCATGACCGATATTTCTGATTTGGACAAATGGGATATGATTATTTCCGGAAGCGATGAACTATTAGAACGATATGTTGCAGAGGATTCTTTGGATATACAGGAATTACAATATGAAAAGTGCAAAAGAACCAGATGCTGCTCTTTGTTTCCTGTTTATCATGGGAGTGCAAAAGACAATTTAGGAACAGAAAAACTGATTGAAGCGGTTACAGAAACTTTCATTACAGAAACAGACGATATTCAGTCTGAATTATGTGGATATGTTTTTAAGGTTGAGTATACAGAGCGGAAAAAACGGCTTTCTTATTTACGCCTGTATCATGGGACGCTCCATTTACGGGATACCCTGCTGCTGTCAAAAAAGAAAAAAATAAAGATTACAGAAATGTGTATTCCGTCAAATGGTGAAATCGTCCCGGCTGACCATGCCTGTCCGGGAGAAATTGTTATTTTAGCTGATGATACTTTGAAACTGAACGACATTCTGGGAAATGAAAAACTCCTGCCTCACAAAACATGGATTGATAATCCCATGCCATTACTTCGGACAACGGTAGAGCCGCAAAAGCCGGAGCAAAGGGAAGCCCTGTTAAATGCCCTCGCAGAGATTGCTGATACAGACCCTCTTTTGCATTTTGACATTGATACTGTTACACATGAGATTATGTTATCTTTTTTGGGAAAAGTACAGTTAGAAGTTATTTGTTCGCTATTAGAAGAAAAATATCATGTGGGCGTGGCTATGAAAGAGCCTTCGGTTATTTATCTGGAAAGACCGCAAAAAAAAGCGAGCTGCACGATCCATATTGAAGTGCCGCCGAATCCGTTTTGGGCATCTATTGGTTTGACTGTAACACCGCTTCCTGTTGGAAGCGGAACACAATATAAAAGCGAGGTATCTCTCGGCTATTTGAACCAAAGTTTTCAAAATGCCGTCATGGAGGGTGTGCGTTATGGAATGGAGCAGGGCTTATATGGCTGGGGAGTGACAGACTGCCAAATTTGTTTTGATTATGGAGTTTATTACAGCCCGGTCAGCACCCCCGCTGATTTTCGTTTTCTTGCGCCTGTCGTGTTGGAGCAGGCATTGAAAAAAGCAGGGACACAACTGTTGGAACCATACCTTTCCTTTACCCTTTTTGCACCGCAGGAATATCTTTCACGGGCTTATAATGACGCACCAAAGTATTGCGCAATCATTGAATCAACCAGACTTGAAAAAGATGAAGTTATTTTTAAGGGGGAAATCCCTGCCCGTTGTATCGGTGAATATAGGAATGATTTGAATTTTTATACAAATGGAAGAAGTGTCTGCATTACAGAATTAAAAGGGTATCAGGAAACTTCCGGCGAGCCTGTGTTTCAGCCACGCCGCCCGAACAGCCGTTTAGACAAGATCCGGCATATGTTTCAGAAGATAATGTAACGTCTTGCGCAATGCAAGCGTTCATTGCTGGCTATTGCGAAATATCATTGATAAAATCAGCATCAGAGAGGAGGAACCATTTTGAACCAGAAACAGACGGATATTACAACAGGAAAGCAAATACGTTATCTGCGAACACAATCGGGAATGACACAGGAAGAACTGGCTGGGGAATTGAATGTTACCCGGCAGGCGCTATCGAATTGGGAGAGAGATGTTAATGAACCCGATTTAAATACGTTGAAAAAAATTTGTTTTCTTTTTGGAGTCCACATGGACGATTTTGCGAAGGAGGTAATAACAAAAATGGAAACATGTGAAAAAAAAGAGAAACGACAATTTAATAAGTATGATATGGCAATTGGACTTTTTTATGGTGTCGGGATATTTCTTGGCATTGGTATTTTCTTTGTTGGCGGTTTTATGACAATGTCGGGTGCAGGGTGGGGAGCATCACTATTTGGCGGTGGCTGTTTTTCTCTTGTATTTGGCTTGATATGCCATGCAGTTATTACATTGAGAAGAAATGACAAATGATGACATATCCTGCTTTCTAGACTTTTCGGTCATATCGCGTAAAAAAGCCGCTGCTTTTGGCTTTCCAATAGCGGTGGCTTAATGCAAGCGGCGGCAAAGGGAAATATCCTTTGAATACCTTACAGAAGAATAGTTTTGCAGCATTATAAAAATAAAAGCCGATACCATTTTGGAAAGAAAAGATACATAATAGTCAAGACGGCAACAATCAGAAGTTATGGAGGGTAACAATGGAATATAGTAAGGAAGATTTAATGGAAGCAAAAAGGCAAATTTTGGGAGTGGGAGAGAACATGGGAACAGAGGAAAGCAAAAAGATCTGGGAGAAAAACGCACAATTTTGGGATGATGCAATGGGTGACGAATCTAATGAATTTCACAGAGAGGTAGTGCGTCCCAAAGTAACGGAACTTCTATCTCCTGATCCTTCGGATTACATTTTGGATATTGCGTGCGGCAATGGAAATTATTCTTCGTATCTTGCACAAAGAGGCGCTTCGGTCGTCGCTTTTGATTACAGCAAAAAAATGATAGAATTGGCTAAAAGACGGCGATCACAATATGCAAAACAAATTGAGTTTTGCGTAGCGGATGCGACCAATAGAGAAAGCTTATTAGGATTAAAAAGAAATCGAGCCTTTACGAAAGCAGTTTCTAATATGGCAATTATGGATATTACGGATATTGAACCGCTTTTTATGGCTGTTTATGAACTGTTGGAGGAAAACGGAATTTTTGTCTTTGCAACGCAACACCCTTGTTTTATCACATTGACTGAAAAATATATGACACCGCACAGTTACTATGATATAGCGATCGAAGGGCAGCCAGAGGAGCAGATTTATTATCATCGTTCCATACAAGATATTTTTAACCTTTGTTTTAGAGCTGGATTTGTCATTGATGGATTTTATGAAGAATGTTTCAAAACCAACAAAGAAATTCCTATGGTAATGATAGTAAGACTTAAAAAGGTAAAACGTGATAGCTTAAAATAAATTCAAGTTTGTCAGGTAAATAGCAAACCCGGCCGAGCCAGTCAACGGTCAAGATGAACGGGCTTCGCCCGCCGTTGACAGCCCCGCCCGGTTTGCCTTTGTGTCAGGAGAAGGAACGATTTTTGACAAAGTGATTGGAGAATAGTGTTTAAGATCTAATACAGTGAGGCGGTGATTTATATGGGAAAGTTATGATTCTGACCTTATCCGACAGAGAAGAACATATATTTAACAAAGTGGTGGCGGCTTTGAACGATGAATCTGTATTAGAGGTCACCTATGGGTCGCATCTTTCTGTGCTTACTTTCCCCGGCCTGGAAATCCACATAAAGGAACAGACCGTCTACCATAACGATACGCTCATCCCACTGACACATCGTGAGTTCTTTACTCTTACATATTTGGCATCCCATCCATTCTGGGTGTTTAGTAAAGAGCAGATCTATGAGGCAGTATGGAAAGAGCATGGCACGAATTGTGGGAGTGCCGTGACAAATGTAGTGAGCCAAATACGGAGGAAGATAGGGGATGGGTATATAGAGACTGTGGTTGGCAGCGGGTATCGGTTTGTGGGGTGAGAATAGAGGCAGGGGCAGCTTGAAATTGGGCTGTCTCTGCCTTTTATGTTAGTTGAGAAAATCGCAAGGTTACGGTATAATACGGGATGTGAGATTTATGTTTGAGGTGACAACAATGCTACATATAGCAATATGTGATGACGATGCGTGGATGGCTTCCAAAGTGGAGGCGCTGGCAAAGATATTCTTTCGGACGCATTGTGTTGATATAAAAGTTCAGTCATACCAGTCCAGTGAAAACTTAATGTATGACCTGCAGGATGGAGTTTATTATGATCTCCTTCTTTTGGATATCGAAATGCCGGGAATAGACGGGATGGGGCTGGCAAAGAATATT
The DNA here is from genome assembly GCA_003612585.1 of bacterium 1XD42-54. GTDB lineage: Bacteria > Bacillota > Clostridia > Lachnospirales > Lachnospiraceae > Choladousia. Next base: position 23,848 of record RAZH01000011.1, on the reverse strand, counting down.
CATGACAATATGCCGGCAGCGAGAATCATTTTTATCACATCCCATTTGGAGTATGCGATTACTGCCTATGAGTTTTCTGTATTCCGTTATATTCCTAAGACAGCATTAGATGATAAATTGCCAGTAGCACTGGAAGATTTCTATAAACTGTATGGACTGGAACGAAGTGAATATTATGTGATAAAAGTAAAAAACCATGTAAATCAGCTTCTTTACCGGGATATTCTTTATATTCTGAAAGACGGGAAGTATGCCGTTTTTCATATGAGAAATAGGGATACAGCTTCGGTCCGAAAGACACTGTCTCAAGTTTCAGAGGAAATAGGTCAGGAATATTTTTATTTTGTTGATAGAGGGTGTATCATAAATCTGGCAAATGTAACTGGTATGGATGAAGCGGATGTGATTATGTCAGATGGGCAGCATGTGACAGTCAGTAAAGGAAGTGTTGCTGAATTTAAGTCTACATTGCTTCGGTTTTGGGAGAGACAGATATGACAGCGATTGGAATTTGTGTAGAATGGATTGCTTCATTCATTGAGGTCACATTATGCAATTACTTTATGTATAATTTAGCAGAAGTCCAGTTCACACGGAAAAAACAAAGGGGTATGTTTTTTGCGGTTACAGCTGTTATAACCACTGGAATCATTTTACTTAACTTAGTGGAGCTTTCTTATAGTATGGCTACACTCTTTTACGGTATAGTGGCCTTAGCCCTTGGGGGATGTATTTTATATAGGGGTAGTTTTGTGGATTTTCTGTTTATAACAATCACTTTTGTGACAGGGCTTGTTCTTATTGAAGGAGCTATATTTAACGCTATTGCCTGGATTTGGTCACCTGAAGTGGTTTTGCGAATACAGGAAGGTTTTAGTCTGCTGCGGATTTGTATATTGATCATAATTAAAATTGTTGAAATATCGGTTGCATTATTATTAGGTACACTGATTAAGAGAATAACCATAAAGATGAAAAAGACAAGGTTGGCATTGATTGGTTCTGTCTTTGCATTTTTCTCAGCTCTTTATCTGCTGAATATTTCAAATGTATTTTATAATTTGCATCTGGATCGAATCCAGACGTTTTTAATGATTGCCTGCGTCTTCACATTATATTTTGCCTATTTGTGTTTTCGTTTGAAATCGTTACAAAAAGAAAAGGAATTTACTTCCCGGCAAAATGATCTTTTGGAAAAGAATTACCAGATGGTACAGGCATCTTATGAAGCTAATGCAAAGCTATATCATGATATGAGAAATCATTTTGCTATATTACAAAACTATCTGGCTGACGGTAAAGTTGCTGAAGCACAAAACTATTTGGAAGTTTTAAGCGGAAGTAAAGCATTACAAAATGTAGAACATTGGACGGGGATTGAAGCGGTTGATTATGTTCTGAGCCAGAAAATTTCTATTGCAGAGAAGCAGCAGATAAAAGTAGCCATCAACGTTGAATATCCAAAAGATTGCAAAATAGAGCCTGTAGACTTATGTACCATTCTTACAAATCTATTAGACAATGCAATTGAAGGAGCAGTAAAAAGCCCGGAATATACCAGGAGAAAAATAAGCATTACAATCCGCCGTATTCATCAGTTTATTTTGATCCGTATATCTAACAGCGCCATAGAACCGCCAGTACTGCGCAACGGCCGGCTTATTACGACAAAGCGAAACAGAGAGTATCATGGATGGGGAATGAAAAGTGTAAGATCAGCGGCTGAAAAATATAATGGCACAGTTGAATATAGTTATACAGATCTTATGTTTACGGTCAGTGTTATGCTTTTTTATTCATAAGGTTTGAGGGACAGTTACCCGGTGTTTTGAGGACAGTTGCGGTAGCTGTCTTTTTTTATGCTAATATATGCTCAAGGAGGGAGGCAGATGTGGAAACTTATAGTTGCTGTTCTTATATTGGTTGCACTTGCTATATTTGCTCTTGTAATTTATTTCAAACAAAGATAAACGGAGGTATGTAAAATGAAATGTCCTTATTGCGGTAAAGAGAAATTCGTAACAGGAAAACAGGGTGCAGCGTATGCTGGAATTACGGTGTCAGTTTTGAAAAGCAGAGCGGTATATCACGAAATCTGCGTAAATTGTGGCACGATTGTGCGGTCTTATGTGAAAAGGCCGGAAAAATTGCGTAATGGCAAGAAAGAATAGGAGGTGATTTCCCATGAAATGGAAACAGTTTTTGAATACTGGATTTGTGACAATAGGTTGTCTGGCATTATTTACAGGATGCAGCAATTCAACAACTACTATGCCGGCAGATTTATCTTATACAGAAACGGATATGAGTTCTATTTCAGTGCCATCCAATGTTCGGGTGGTGGGACTTGGAGAAGCAAGTCATGGTGTAAAACAATATCATGAAATGAAAGCCGAAGTATTTAAAAATATGGTACAAAACAATGGTTGCCATACCTTTATCATTGAAGGGGATTTTGGCGGAGCACTCAAAGTGGATGAATATATCCATGGCGGCGATGGCACTGCTGAAGAAGCAGTTGGTGAAATTGGATTTGCTATCTATCGTACACAGGAAATGGTCGATTTAGTGAATTGGATGCGTTCCTATAACGAAAATGTTCCTGAGAAAGAAGCATTGCACTTCTACGGAATGGATACGCAGCGATTCGATAACAACAAGGAATATCTATTTTCTATACTTGATCAGGCAGCTCCGGAATTAAGTGAAAGATATAAAATAACATTTTCAGAATTGACAGATGCAAACAGAACGTCTTTAGAGACGGATATGCTGAACAAAGGAAAAGAAGCCGCTATGGAACTTCTCAAGGAATTGGATACTGTTGAAGCGGACATTGTGGATATTTCCGGCCAACCCGCTTTTGATTACGCAAGAGAATGCCTGTATACGATTTATGCATGCTGCGATATACAGTCATGTGATGACTATAATACTACACGCGACCAATATATGTTTGAAAAAGTAGAATGGTTTTTAAAGCATGGTGATGGCAGCGTACTTTTCATAAACGGGCATAATGGTCATATTGGAAAGACATCAGTCGCCGGATATACCTGTTTGGGTGAACTGCTGACTGAAAATCTGGGTAATGGCTACTATTCGATTGGAACAGATGCGCAAAAAACACAGTTTAATTCTCAAAAGGAAAACGGAGAATTTAAGGTTGTTGAAGTCAGCAATGTAAATGATTTGAATGGTCAATTTGAACATTCCGATAATAACCAGTATTTTATTGACTTTGCAAGTGCCGCTGCTGATGAGACATGGGGACAAATTTTGAACAGTGAACAGACGATTACAACATTGAATGTCACCCTGTCCGGGATGCAGAAAAGGATGAGATCTGCTTATACAACAACTATTATTCCTGAAAAGACATTTGATGGAATGATTATTTTCTCAAGAGTTTCACCAACATCAATAATAGAGTAATCTTTGGTGTGTTAGGTGGTGATTGGTGGTTGAAACGATAGAAATTGTAATGCGGAAGATTGAGGAGTGGGGGAGTGTATCAGAAACCGTTCTTGTTTCACTGCCGAGTACGAGTTCACCAGAAATCATCCAATCTCCCTCCGTCCTCACCTTCCCTAGCCTGAAAATCCACATACACGAACAGACGGTCTACCATAACGATACGCTCATCCCACTGACACATCGTGAGTTCTTTACTCTTACATATTTGGCATCCCATCCATTCTGGGTGTTCAGTAAAGAGCAGATCTATGAGGCAGTATGGAAAGAGCATGGTATGAATTGTGGTAGTGCCGTGACGAATGTAGTGAGCCAAATACGGAGGAAGATAGGGGATGGGTATATAGAGACTGTTGTTGGTAGCGGGTATCGGTTTGTGGGATAGAAAGGGTTTCAGAGTAGTGATTCAGAGTATTTTAAATTGAAGGAGGCGTTGAATTTCTGGCGGTAGAATGCTATAATGGCACTGATTTTACAGAATGAAAGAGGTGAGCTTATGCGTACCGATAAAAAAGGTCAAAATGAAGCTTGGCTCCATGCAAAACCGGTAAATAGCGACATTTGCATGGAGTAACGACGGTCGCCCAATATATACTGGTTTTGTGACTTGACTATTTATAATCAAGGAGGAAGCCAGCATGAAATATTTGAATGCAAAAGATATTCTTCCAGCGCTGTTGGTTAAGGAATTGCAGGGATACATACAGGGAGGCTATATCTATATACCTGCGAATGAAAACCAGCATCGGCGTTGGGGAGAAGTATCCGGATATAGAGGAGAATTACAGCTAAGAAATGAGAAGATAGTCGAAGCATATAACAAAGGCTTTTCTATTGAACATCTTGCTGAAAAATACAGTCTTTCTGTTTCAGGTATTCGGAGAATAATTTATCAAAAATAGTAGAAAGGGGCTGCTCCGTGCAGCCTCTTTGCTTTATACAAAATATTGCCGAAGCGTTCTGTGGATTGCTGTAAAGCATATAGACGGGTAAAATATAAGCAAACAACAGAAAGAGGTGTATTAAATGGCGAATGCTGAAAAAATATATCCCCGTTCAGGGGATAAAGAAACTGTTTACCTAAAACCGGTTATTTCAAATCCCAATATATCGGTTGGTGAATATACTATGTATAATGACTTTGTGAATGATCCAAAACTGTTTGAAAAGAATAATGTGCTGTATCAGTATCCAATTAACCATGATAAACTGAAAATCGGGAAGTTCTGCTCGATTGCCTGTGGTGCGAAGTTTATTTTTAACAGCGCAAACCATACCTTATCTTCACTCTCGACATATCCATTTCCGATATTTTTTGAAGAATGGGGGCTGGATATCAAAGATGTTGCTTTAGCATGGGACAACAAAGGAGATATTGTAATCGGTAATGATGTTTGGATTGGATATGAGGCAGTCATCATGGCTGGTGTTACCATTGGAGACGGTGCAATCATAGGGACCCGCGCAGTCGTTACAAAAGATGTACCGCCCTATACAACCGTAGGCGGTGTGCCTGCGAAAACGATTAGGAAGTGGTTTTCCGAGGATACAATTGGGATGCTTATGGAACTGCAATGGTGGGATTGGCCAGAAGAAAAAATAGCCCAGAACATCCATGCAATTAAATCTGGTTATGTTGAGCAATTAAGATATTGAGGTGTTCAGAAATGCCGATTTAGAGGTAATGAAGAATGGTGAGCATTGGTTTCACACCGAGGAACAATCAGACGTTATGAGAAGATGGCTCAAAAAAGTATTAGTGATAAAGAAAATGGGAGAAAGGAAAGATAATTGAAGTAGAAATTTCTTGACTTTTACTATTAATGATAGTAATATTAATGATAGCAAAAGCGGAGGTGTTGTTATGTCATCAATAGATTTAGTAATACTCGGTATCGTGTTGGAAAAACCGCAAAGTGCATACGACATTCAAAAGGATGTAGACTATCATCATTTTTCACGGTGGACTAAAATAAGTGTGCCATCTGTTTATCGGAAAGTTATTCAACTTAACGAAAAAGGCTATCTTAAAAGCGACATTGTTAAAGGGGATAAGTTTGCTGATAAAGCTGTCTATTCGATTACAGAAAAGGGATGCGCTTATTTCGAAAAGTTAATGGATACTTATGCGAGTGAGCCAGTCCCGTTACTATTTGACTTTAATGTTGTCATTACAAATCTAAATAAAATGGATAAGGAAAAAGCATTGGAATTGGTTGCTAAATTGAGGAACAATATTGTTGCTTCGGCAAAATCCAATGATGAATATGCTGCTAATTATGCCGATATTCCTCTTGTCGGAAGAACGATTTTTGAGCAGCAACGGCTTCTTTACCATTCCCTCTTAGAATGGCTTGATACATTTGAAAGTCAGTACAGGGGAAGTTGATATTATGCCTATAAAAAGCAGCCTTACCATTTTGTTTGAAAATCCGTTTTGGATAGGATTATATGAGCGCACAGATGGTGATAAGTATGAAGTCTGCAAAATCACTTTTGGTGCAGAGCCAAAGGATTATGAAGTTTATGATTTCCTGCTTAAAAATTGGTATAAGTTAAAATTTAGTCCACCTATTAAAGCGGATAGGATTGAAGAATATAAAATTAATCCTAAGCGTATGCAACGGGAAATTAGCAGCCAATTAGAAAATAAAGGCATTGGCACGAAAGCACAGCAGGCATTGAAGCTCCAACATGAACAAGCTAAAATTGAGAGAAAAACCCAGAGCCGTGAACAAAAAGACGCAGAAAAGGAACGACAATTTGCTTTGCGGCAAGAAAAGAAAAAAGCGAAACACAGAGGGAGGTAATAGTGTAATGCAAAATATAGACTGGATACGTTGCCCTGTTTGTGGTAATAAAACCCGTGACAGAATAAGAGAAGATACAATTTTAAGAAACTATCCTCTTTATTGTCCGAAATGTAAACAGGAAACATTGGTTGAAGCAAAGAATTTGCAAGTAACAGTTATCAAAGAGCCAGACGCAGAGCCGATAACCTATCGAGTTCAAAACTCGCAGGTTGTCGGCTCCATTGTTTTTATAAACTTATTACCCAATGTATAGGGAGAGTGGCAAAGTTAGTATGCATGAATATAGAACAACAACACGTCATCTAACAAGGTAGTCTTACTATTGCTCTACAATGCTATACGGTTACATTAGCCGGAGATAAAATAGTTTTTTACCAGAAAGAATTTGAGGCTCTTTGACTATTGATGAAGTACCCAGGATGGGTGTTTTCACCGGAACAGATCTATGAAACTGTGTGGAAGCAAAGCGTGGCAGGGTGTGAGCATGCAATCTACAACGTGATCTGCCAACTCAGGAGAAAGCTAAAGAACTCAGATTTAATTCAGACGATGGTTTGGAAAGGGTATCGGTTTGTGGAAGAAGAGGTAACGCCTGGAACAGAGTAAAGAGAAAACTGTTCTGGTTGATATATTATGAAACCGTGTGGAATGAATCCGGAGATGGCGAGGTAGTGGTGACGAACGTGGTAAGCCGGATCAAAAGATTGAAGATTAGTACATAAGGGCACCTATCGGAAGCGGCTATGAATTTAAAGTATGAGGATGGCTGGCAGTAAGAAACTGAAAACGGATGTGGCTGCCGTTTTTTCTTTTGCAGGCAGGTATGTTATAATGGAAACTGTTGATGGAGTGGAAATTTAGGGGAGCATAAGGGTGATTTAAATTTATGAAGAAATACATAATTTTACTGTTGACTGGCGTAGCTATTGGCGCCGCCATGTGGATAACAAGAAAGGAACTAGTTTCCGTTAGAATTATCGGAGGTGCGGATAAACCTACCAGTATATATTTACCAGGGAAGATAGGGAGGAAAAGACGTGCGTAGAAGATATGGAAGTGGATTAACAAAAATTATGTGCGCTGGATCGGGTGTTTTGTTAGCAGTGTTGCTTATAGGAGCAATAAAGATGCCTTTGGTTGTACAGAAGATGCGAGGAAACAACTATCATTTTTCAGAGCAATCAGAGTTGCGGGAATTTGCTTCTGCTTTAAATGAAATTAAAATTCCGTATAGAGAAATATCAGATACAGGAATCAATGTATCGGATGAATGGAAGGAGCAGGCCGAGGAAATTTATGAAAAGTTCATGGAGAGCGCTAATGAATGATAATTCAAGCTAGTCATTCAAACAGTCTGCGATTTAAAAAGTAGTCTGGAAGGAACTAGGGGGATAAGTACTAGGCGCTGGTTGTTTTTCCGCTATTTTGCCCTAAGTGTAAACAGGAGACTTTAATCGATGTAAAGGAAATAAATATGTTTGTTATCAAAGAGCCAGACGCTAAGATGCAGAGCCGATAACCTATGGAGAGATTACATTCTCAGGTTGTCGGCTCTATTACGTTACAACATGTTCTGCCATATTTTGTCGAAAACTTTTTAAAATTATAGACGGTTCATAACTCGTTCATAGGTCATTCATAACCCGGTAGTTTATAATGGCAGAAAAAAGAAACCAGCAGCAACAAGGAAGTCTTGTACTACTGGTTTCAATCGGAATCTTTTGATTCCGGTTTGTGCTGGCTGGTCAGTAACTGCTCCGATAAAAAATCCATTGTATGAAGAAGAATTGCCTGATTTTCTTCGCTGCATACCTGGAGTTTACCAATAACGTGTTCTGCCAGTTCGTTTTTTACGGTGGATTTGGCTGGGAAAAGGGAATTTGGGGAAATTCCCAACCGTTCAATTAAAAGAGATAAGGTTATGTAAGAAGGATTTTTCCTGCCTTTCTCAATATCCTGAATGGTCTTGACAGCCAAACCACACTGATCGGCCAGCTCCTGTTGGGTAAGATTGCAATCTTTCCTCTTGGAACGGATACAATCTCCCAAATAGATAAGTTTGTCTTTCGGCATGATAGCTCACCTCAAATACATTCTACCGTACCGATTAGGGAAAATACATTCCCTTTAAGTATGTATAAAATAGGTGTTATAGTGCCGGTTTTGAAAAACAGAATAAGGATCAGGGAAATACTGTGTAAAAAAAGAGCATAGTAGTTCCTGAATGTAAGAATGGAAAGCCCTGTTGGGGAGCCAATAAAAAAAACGGCTTCTTGCAGCAGGGTTTATTTGTGTTATGCCATCTGTGATAAGCCGTCAGGAGAAAATCATGGATGGCATTATTTTTACGAAAGGATATAGATTCCGGTCAGGTGACCAGCGAAAAAAATCTTAGACTACAAAAGAGTACCTTATACCCATGAACATGCACTATACTGCGTGTTAGATACGCACAATAACACATATAATGCAAGACGAAACAAAAACGCCAGAAAGCAGGTGAAGCTATCTGGCGTTTTTGTTTGTCGATTTTTCGCAAATATTGGCGTCTGGCATCAGAATATGAACTGTATCTTCCAATGGAAGCTTTATGAAACCATTACGAGGCATCACGAAAGTTGGTAATCCGGAGAGGGCAAATAGCTGCCAAGCCCTGGGGCTTCCAATATATTTTATATGCTTTTGGAAAAAGAGATACCGGATATGCGGGTATCCAAAGATACAGTTTTGATGCTCCCTGTCATGGGGAATTAAGATGCCGCTCACCGCCGCCACTTCGATTTGATTTCTAAAAAATTTCAGATCGGAGGTAAAGAAAGGTGGCTTATAACAAAGCAAGAGAAGAACAAAAATGGAAGAACTGGAAAGAACGTGAGGAAGATAAACTCCGGGAGCTGGGCATGGATGAAGCGTCCATCCAGGCACTGCGTGAAAGCGACTGGGCGGATTTTAATTCTGAAAGGCGTTACCAGGAGCATCAGATCCCGTTGCTGGACTATATGGAGTTATTATTGGCAGAAACGGAGATCTGTGAAGATCAGATTCAGAGTGTGGAAGAACTGCTGGATGCCATAGGTGATGAACGGTTACTACATATCTTGCTGGAAGCAGACAGGAAAACACTGCAGATCGTTGTCCTTAAGATGATGGGATATGCCCCAAAGGAGATTGGTTCTCATATTGGCATGCCGGAGCAGACGGTTTATACGAAACTAAGGCGGTTACGGGAAAAAATAAAAAAAATTGTGAAAGCTGAATAAAAACGGGCTATCCCATCGGCTAGTAAGTAGAAAGGGGGATAGTGTCCCTTTTTACGCACATTGAAAATTTTATACCAGCATTACTGGTACGTTCCTATGGATGGTAGCGTTGCAGGATGAGCGCCATGACGGGAAAACCGGAAACAGATGCCAGTGGCGAGCCGTTGTATAATTTGTTGTACAGGCTCCTATCTAGTAGCTGTTCCGGTTTTCTCCGAGCGATCCATCAGACCTGTCAGGGAGCCGCGGCTGGCTCTCCGCCATGAGCATCCATGGGGGATAATGATACGTTTCCTGCCAGCGAGCAGAAGATGGACTCCGGGTTGTAATCAGCAAGACCCTCAGAACATTTGCGAATGGCATCCGCCAGATGCCTGCCAGTAATGTTCCCATATATGCTATGAAAGAAGTGGCACAGGCTGTCAGGGGTGCGAGGTCAAATATGACGCCGACAATGAACAACAATTTAGAAATCAATGGAAGTGTGTCGTTGATATCAGATATATGCGGCTGTGGGGAAACTCACAGCCGTGTTTTAAAAGGATGTGTTTTTCTTTGGTATTGACGTCATGCGTGAAAGGCAGGCTATGAAATGAATTATAAGAATCAATATCAAAGAAAAGCACATCGGGAGGTTGACTTTATTTTTTTGACGCTTTTGCCGCAGGCTGGCCTAAGCGTCAGGGAAGAACAGGTAAAATTAAGCCATCAGATGTTGGACGCCCTGCTGGAAGGAAATATTGCACTTTGTGACGCAGGTGTGGGAATCGGGAAAACCTATGCATATCTGGTGGCCTGCATCTTAATGAGGAAATATGTGGCAGCAACGGGAAATGGGTGGCTGTGCGATAAGCGGCCAATCGTCATCTCCACATCCAGCATTGCGCTGCAGGAGGCGATCATACAAGAGTATATTCCTTTTTTATCCGATGTCTTTTTGTCAGCCGGATTGATCGGTTCCCCACTAAAAGCAATCGTGCGGAAGGGAAAGGAGCATTTTGTCTGTGATGAACGCCTGGGAGTGCGGTTAGAGGCTGTCCGGGAAAAACCTAAGAATGAGCTGCAGAAAAAAGCGCTGTTTTCTTTAAAGCAGATCTACGACATGGATGAGGTGCCTAATCTGAGCAGTTTTGACCGCAGGCTGGTCTGTGTCCCGAAGTTCTGCCCGAAAGAGTGTCCGGGAAGGACAAGCTGCCGTTACCAGATGTATCTGAAACAGGCACGGGATCCGGATATCTTTTTCCAGATCTGTAACCATAATTATCTGCTTGCGGATTCCTCCCACCGGGCTAAGGATTATAAACCGCTTTTGACGGATTACCGGGCGCTTATTGTGGACGAAGCCCATAAACTTCCGGAGGCGGCAAGGCAGATGTATGGAAAATCACTCTGTTATGAAGATATTCTGGAAATCTGCTATTTTCTTGAACGGGAGCATCAGGGGATGGCTGCCAAGAAGTTAAAAAGTGTTTTCCATAACCTGTTCCACGTAGTCAGAGAAAATTCCATAGCAAAGGATGGACCAGCATCGGCTTTCCATATGACGGAGGAATGTGCCATCGTGCTGGAAGAAGGAAAGGCACTTTTAAAGGAACTGACAGGAAAACTAAGGGGAATCGCTCCGGGATGGATACGGAACCAGCTGGAAGAAGCAGGAGAGGTGTTATCTATTTTTGCAGGCTCCGGCAAACGCTACATTCTGCATTTGGAGCAGGATAAAGGAAAACTGCCGCAGCTGTGTGCCACAAGCAGGAAGATCCCGGACATTCTCTCCGGCGTGTTGTGGAGCAGGGGATTCCCGGCCATCCTGACCAGCGGCACCTTAAAGGCCGGGAATGGCTTTTCCCGCACCCGGCAGGAAAACGGGCTGGGAAAGGAAGTCCGGGTAACGGAATATGTGGCGGAATCTCCATTTGCCTATGATAAGAACTGTTTATTGTATCTGCCGCAGACGCTGCAAAGGACAAAGCATGGCAGCCGGGAGGAAGCCGTCATGCTGGCACAGCATATCCAACGGCTGATCTGTTCGACTTACGGACATACGCTGGTGCTGTTCACCTCTTATTCTTTAATGGGCAGCGTTTACCAGATTTTGCGGGACAGCCTGCCTTTCCCGATGGTGGAAGTATGGCGCAATGCCCAGGAGGAGATCATGCGGTTTAAAACATTGGAGAATGCGGTGCTGTTCGCAGCCGGCTCCTGTTGGGAAGGTGTTGATTTTCCGGGAGACATCGTATCATCGCTGATTATCGTAAGGCTGCCCTTTGCTGTCCCGGATCCATTAAGGGAGGCGGAAAAAGAGCGGTATGCTACCCTGCCGGAATATATCCGGGATATCATTGTGCCAGATATGCAGAAAAAGCTGCGTCAGGGTTTTGGAAGGGCGATCCGGACGGAGAGCGATACCTGCGTAGTGTCTATCCTGGATCACCGGGCAGTAGCCGGGGGCAGGTATCATGAGGATGTCCTGTGTGCGCTTCCAGCCTGTCAGATGGCGGAGTCAATTGAGGATGTGGAAGCCTTTATCCGCAGGCAGAAACAGGAAGGATATTATATGTAGAAACAGGTTCGTGGCGTTGTTGGTTCTGACCAGATCAGGAACCGCTTTGCGAAAAAAGTTCAGTGGTATTTCAGACGTTTTCAGGGGAGTTTGGAATTGCTTTGTTGCCCCGGAGTGGGTATACTGTGTATAGCGTTAGAAAGGAAGGAAGTGAGTAAAATGGCACAATATGTTGTAGACATGCAGACGGAGAAACAGGAAAAATTCTATTTTATCCGGGAGAAAGAAAGCATGGATATTGTACTTTTACCTTCCAAATATCTGATGCACAAGAAACGGTCGAAGATATCACCGAATACGATCCGGAGAAGCGCATTTGCATTATCCTATTATCTGAACTTTATGGATGAGAACCAACTGCACCTGGACGATGTTTACCAAATGAAATATGCCGAACAGCATGAACACTTTACAGACTTTCTGATATGGTTAAAAGCAGGTGAGCATAGCCGGGAGGATTATTCAAAGCTTCCGAATAACGAAACTTGCAATGCGTATTTGAAAGAAGTGTTCCGGTTCTATACTTTTATGGAACGGGAAAACGACCAGTCAGAAAGCCTGAAGGTTCTGTCAGATGCACAGACGATTGTGCGAAATTCGATAGGCGTAAGAAGGGTACTGAACCGAAAGAGCTTTCGGGGTTATCTGAAAGAAAAAGGACATCAGGGAAAAACCATTGAGCAGGACAAGATCGTAAGTTTGCTGCAGGAATGTGCAAACTGCCGCGATCAGGTTCTGCTTTTATTATTGGCCGAGACAGGGTTTCGTATCGGGGAACTCTTAGGTGTCCGGTATGGAGAGGACATTGATTATGAGAACCACATGATCTATGTGAATTTCCGGGAGGATAATGAGAATAGTGCAAGGGCGAAGAATGCAGAATTCCGCAGGGCAAAGGTCAGCGATGCGACATTTGATATCCTAACATTTTATATTGAAGATTATAAGGAACTGATTCTGAAACAGGAATACCTGTTTATCAATGTCTCCGGTGATTACGCAGGGAAACCATTTAAAGTAAGCGGGGTGTATGCAATGTTACGCAGGCTGGAGGAAAAGACTGGTATCAAGTCATCCCCACATATGCTGAGACATTACTTCGCAAATGCGAGGCGGAAAGATGGCTGGAAGCTGGAACTTATCAGCCAGGCACTCGGACATCGGAATATCGAGACCACCATGAAATATCTGAATATAACAGATGAGGAACTGATAGAAGTCAGTGATGCATTTTACAGTAAGCATCAGGCCATGTATGGCATTCAGGATCTGTTATAGGAAGGAGGCGGTCAAGTGTCTGCAATCAGATTACTGCAAGCTGGACGGCAGGAGGATATACGGCATCTTCACAGGCAGCTTATGTCAGGCGGGATATTGCAGAAGGAACTATGGGAAGAAGCGGAAAGTTTCCTTATTAAAAAAGAGATTTATGATGTTATTCTGGCAGAGGAAAAAGATCTTCAGGAATATAAAAAATGTTTGTCGGATAGCGGCAGTTATACGAAGAAGCAGGTAGTGGAGCGGTCGTCCGCACTGCGGAAGATCCAGCAGTATTGGGTAGAAACGGAATACGGGGAGCTGCTCTCAGAGATCCGGGAATGTCAGGTGCCGGATGTAGCATTGAAGGGAAACATTAAGAGGTTCCTCATCCGGCAGGAGATCCATCACATCAGGGATATTGACTACACGGTGCGGAGCCGATATGAAGCAGAACTGCAAAAAACTGGGAATGAGCAGCGTGTGATGAAATATCTGAAGGTATTCGACCATATCAAACAGTACAGTATCCGAAATCAGATAAGCAGCCTGCCGGGAATGGCAAGGCACCGGATGCAGTATAAAGCGCAGATTATATTCCTGCCTTACCTGCCGGATCCGGAACTGGTTAAGGATTTTGAATACGTCCAGGATAAGCAGGAACTGGTATGGGATTTTGCAAGGAGAGCGGCTGATAAATTGAAAAGGCAGGTGTTCCTGCTGTTAAACTATATATTGGAAAATCTATACCGGGACAATCCAAAGGAAAGGCGGGTACGGTACTTACTGCCCCTGCACTGGCTGTATGATTTCTGTGTGGATGAAGGTATCGAAGATTTGGAATGCCTGGAATTGAGCCAGATTTGTCGATTTGAAAAAATCGTAGAGCAGAAAGTGGTCAATGTGAAAAATTCCATGCAGATCATTGATAACAGCCGGAAAATTTTATTTTTGACAGCACCGGAGATCCACTGGCATGCCAATGTGTGGTATATGGAACGGTTCCACTTGGCGGAGGACAGGCTGAATCCGAGCAGCCCGGTGCAGCGGCTGAGCTTTATAGAAGTTACCAACCGAAAGAACCGGGAGCTTTTACAGGAATACGCAAAATACCATGTCGGAATCGGAGGGCTTACCATAGCCAACATCCGGGGACAGTTATATGAGGTTAAGAAACTGCTGGAATATTTTAATGAAGAAATATCCATCTGCCAGGTGGATGAAAATCAACTGGATGGCTATTTCAGGGAGCTGGAAGAAAAGGATACAAAGGATGACACGTTTAATAAAAGAATTGTGTGTTATTTGAAGTTTTATCAGTTTTTGAATGTGCGTGGATACATCAAGGAAATTCCATTCCAACCGGAGTTTTATCTGAAAAAGACATACCCGGAGCATCATGACAGAACGGTGGAAGAAAAAGTTTATATGGAGATCCTGCATAAGCTCTACTTATTTCCGCAGGTTCCCAGGCTGATATTTTTACATTTGTGGTGTACCGGACTCAGGATCAGCGAAGTATGCACATTAAAAGGAGACGCCTATTATTGGGATGGGGAAGATGCATGGCTGAAAGTTTACCAGATTAAGATGAAGGCGGATAAAATGATACCTATACCGCTAGTGCTGTACAGAGTCATGCGGAAATATATAGAGAAGAATCATATCCGTCCGAAAGATTACATATTTAAAGGGAAAAATGGAGGGGCATACCGGGTGGGAACCTTCCGCCAGGAATTTCAGCAGCACTGCATAAAGAACCAGATTGCAGACGGAGAATATATTTTCAAAACCCATGATTACAGGCATACGCTGGCTACCCATTTTTATGACGATGGCGTTTCCATACAGACAATCCGGGATTATCTCGGACACTTCTCGGAGGACATGACAAAACAGTATGTAGACTTCATGCCAAAGAGGATTGCCAAAGCGAATGATGCCTATTTTAAGAAACCGGGAAATGACCTGGCATCAGCAATCACAGTGAAGAAGCGTGGTGGTAAGAAATGAGAAAGAGAATTTATGTGTATGAGATGGACTGTTATAAGCAGGCATCTGAGGAGCAGATTGAAAAAATGCATATCCGCTCGGATCGGTATTTTGATCTGGAAGGGCTTCCCTCAGAGGATGTCAGCAGGCTGTTAGAAGATTTTATATGGGACAGAGGAAAGAAACTTGCTCCCTCCAGCCTGTCAAGTGAGCTGCTCTATTACAATAATATCAGGGAGTTTCTCATCGACCGGAATATACGCAGTCTGGATGCAAAGACAGAGGAAAAAACAATCCGCATGTTGAAAGGCTGGATGATGGAGAATGGATATGCTTTATCGAGTAAAAAGTACCGGGCATTATATGACAAGATAGGGATTGAGACTCCCGGCATTGTAAGACACATGAAGAAGATCCTGAAGTTTGCGAAAGAGGATGATGACCGGGATGAGCAAGAAAAGGATATCTGGAACCTGAAAAATTTTGACTTTCCTATCCAGTCGAATCCGATCCTGAATATGGAAACCATCAACTTTACGAAGATCACGCAGCCGGATATCCGTGAGGAAGTGAAAAAAGCGGTCTTCATGCATCTGAAGTATTCCCCATTAGGAACGATTCAAAGTGAGATGACTGCCATAAAGCGGTTTGCCAGGTTTCTTGAAAAGCGGTGTCCGGATATTAAATCCCTACAGGAACTTGAACGGATGCATATCGAGCAGTACCTGATTTACCTTCAAACGGAAGCGCATGAACGGAAAAATTACAGATCGGATCTTTATGCTCTGCGGAGGGTGATAGAGGATGTTGGAAATTTATATGAACGGCAGAGCATGAGCGAACTGTTCTTAAGCAATGATTTTCCAAGCACTCCAAGGCATATATTCAAGTTTTACACGGATGCGGAGATCAAGAGATTAAACGAACACATTTTCAAGATGGATGAGCAGGTTTGCAGGGCATTGATTATCCACCAGTTATTGGGAACACGGATATCGGATACACTGACCTTAAAGCCGGATTGCCTGAGCATGAGGGAAGGACGATATTTTATAAGGATCGACCAGGTGAAATCCGTAACGTATGAAAAAGCCATCAGCGAAGAAGTGGCGCGGCTTATCATGAAAGCAATCGATTATACGAAAGAGCGGTATGGAGAAACAACATACATTTTTGTAAAGAAAAATGATCCGACAAAACCTTACCAGTATAACATGATCCAAAACCAGATTATGAAGATGATACGCCAGGAAGATATCCGGGATGACAACGGTGAATTGTTGCAGTTTGGTACCCATATATTCCGGCACTGCTATGGAAAAAAACTGACGGAAATGCATGTGGATGACTGGATGATAGCAAAGCTACTGGGGCATACCTCAATACAATCGGTGCATTATTACCGGAAAATAGGAAATAAGCTGATGGCAGATGAAACAAGAACCGCAAGAGAAAAAATGGATATGATCCTATTAGATATCATAGAAGGATGGGATGATTATGAAATATGATAAAATGATAGAGATTACGCAGGCCGAGAGCCAAAGGAAGATGGAGATTGCAAAAAAAGCTATATCTGGTATGCTTGATAATATGGAAAGAATTACCGTAGCAGAGTTAGTAAAGAGGACGGGGCTTTCCAGAGGATTTTTTTATAAAAACCAGATGGTTAGGCGTGAGCTGGATGATGCCATCCACAGGCAGGAAGCAATCTTTAAGAATCAGCATCCGGTCATAATGGACAAAGAACTTGAAAATACAATGGTTGATTTGAAACTTGAGTTGCTAAGAGCTAAAACGCAGAATGAGGAACTTGCTAAGAGTAATGAACAGCTTCGCCAGCAGGTGGAGAAGCTTCAGAAGCAGCTTGGAAGAAAAGAAATCTCTCTACTGAAACGATTGTAAATAAAAGGGGAGAAAATAGATATGAAATACGATAAAATAGTTGCGATGAATCAAGCCAAGAGTAAGCAGAAAGCGGATATTGCTATAAAACAGATTGAGAAAATGCTCGAAAGGAAAGAGCGTATTTCGGTAACTGCGCTAGCTCAAAACACTGGATTTGCGAAAAGTTTTTTCTACAGAAATCCAGAAGTTAGAAAAGCGTTAGATGATGCCCAGCTTCAACAGGGGGAATGTTACAATCCGAAGAAAGTTATATTTGATAGGGCATTGGAAGAAACAAATATCAATTTGAAAAGTGCAAATATGAAACTGAAAAAAAGAATAAAAGAATTAGAGAACGAGAATAGCAGGTTAGAGAAAAAGATTGAGGAACTAACAAGAGAATTAAACAATCAGAAGAAATAAACAATTAAATTAAGAAAGACAGCTGACAGCGGATAGTATGGAAAACATATATCTGCTGTTTTGCTTTATATAGATGTCGCTAAGGTTATGAATTTGGACGTTCTACCTAATGCACGATGTACACAGTTTTCACGGAAAATGGTTAGAAAAAAGACAGAAGCTACACAGTGACGCTGATGATAGAGCCAGTGTTTATGCGGGCTACCAGACAGGGGGCTAATTTTATGGTGGTCCTGATCAGTCTCGTTTTGATTTTTAAAAATCAACTGACAAGTCTTGTTGCAAATATTTTCAGTAAAATAATAAGCCAGAGTAACAACGTATAAGGAGGAAGCATGGGCAGAAAAGAATTCAAAGGATCAATAACAGTATTTTTCAGTATGGTTTGCCTATTGTTCCTTTCTCTGATCTGTGCAACGGTGGAATCCGCCAGAGTTCAGGGGGCAAAAGCACAGGCGGCAAATATTATAGGCATGGGAAATTTTTCTCTGCTTGGCGAATATGAAAATGGATTGTTGGAATCATACGGTATATTTTCTCTTGACGGTTCTTATGGTGAGGGAGCTTTTCGTATTGAAAAAGTAAAACAGCGCTTAGAGGAATATCTTTCTTATAATGCAGACCCGAAAAAGGATGTATTTTTTCCGTGGCATTTTGACCCCTGGAATCTGGAACTGACAGATAGTGAAGTATCAGGATATGCGCTCTTAACGGATGAAAAGGGAGAAGCATTTTATCAGCAGGCCGTTTCTTATATGAAGGCAAATGCGGCAGTGCTTGCAATAGATAAATTGTTGGAGTACACGAAGGAGACAAAAGAGATTAAAAACTGGCAGGAAAAGTATGAGAAAAGCCAAAAAAACAGCGATGACGAGATTTATCAGCTGGAAGATAAAAAACAGGAAAAGCTTGAGGCAATGGAGTCAGAAGCACAGGAAGCAAAAGAAAATGGAACAGAAATCGTACTTGTGCCAGAGGAACCGAAGAATAATCCTCTGAAAGAAATTGCAAAACTGCGCAAAAAAAGTACGCTGGAAATCGTGACATGGGACAAAGAAATCTCAGAAAAAAAGATAAACATCAGAAATTTTCCATCTAAAAACAGAAACAGAAAAGGAACTCTGAAACTGGAGAAGGAGCACAGCGGATTGATTTCAGATGTATTGTTCAGAGAATATCTTATGATGCATTTTCCGGACTATCTGAGCGATGGAGAAGGCACGGCACTTGACTATCAGTTAGAATATATATTAGGTGGAAAAAATACAGACAAGCAAAATCTGAAATACGTTGTGAACCGACTTCTCTTGATCCGGGAAGGAATGAATTACCTTTATGGTCTTCAGAATCAGAATATGAGTATGAAGACAGAAGGACTGGCAATTACATTGACGGGATTTCTGGGAATACCTGCACTTACTGCGGCGACAAAGCATGCGCTGCTGCTGGCATGGGCGTATGGGGAAAGCCTTGTTGATGTGAGAATTCTGCTTGATGGAGGTAAAGTTCCCGTTTTTAAGGATACATCTACATGGGCTCTTACGATTGAAAATCTGGGCCGGATTACGGAAATTCTCAGGGAGGGGGCCAGGGATAAAGGCAAGGGTTTAAACTATCAGGAATATCTGCGAATTCTTTTGCATATGGGTTCAGTCTCATCACAGAAAATGCGCGCACTGGACATGATTCAGGCAGAACTTCGGGCAACAGATCAAAGTCCGCATTTTAAGGCAGAGAATTGTATCGTTGCGATTGAAACAAATACGGTGTGGAATTGCCGTCCGGTATTTTTGAGTCTTCCGCAAGCGGTGATGGGGGTATCAGGAAAAAGGACAGGTTTTGTGCAAAAAGGGAGTATTACGTATTGAGAAATACCAGGAAGCGGGGTGAAAAAGAATGTATTTGTATTCTGGTATGCAGTTTGATAGAAGCAAGCAAGATTTTATGCCAGTTCAGTTCAAGACATATATAAATTCAATTAAAATAATAATCAGAAAGGAAAAAGTCTCTCCCCTTTGTTTATGTTATCTTAAAAAAATAAAACAGAGTACAAGTGCATTCTTTTTTGCTTCGCTTCCCGGGACACTTACAGTTGAGGCTGCAATTATAGTTCCATTTTTTCTGTTTGTAATGATTAGTATAATGCAGTTTGGTAATGTGATGGGAACGGCAGTGAGATTTGGAAATTCTCTTGCTGAGACAAGTAAGATTATCGCGGCGTCTGCTTATGTGTCCAGATATGGCGGAGATACAGACGGAGTTTCAGAGTTTGCAGCGGGAGCGCTATCAGCAGCATTTGCTCACGGAAGAGTTCTCTCACAGGCAGGCAATTCACCAGCAGTAAAAAATACCAATCTGGCCTTATCATCTTTTTTACAGGAGGATGAAACAATTGATTTGATTATGACGTATCAGCTGCGTTCTCCTTTGTCAGTTGTTAAATTACCAGGTAATTTTTTTATACAGCGTGCGAGAGTAAGAGCTTGGACTGGGAGGATACCACCGGAATACGGGGAGAAAAAGGAGGACGAAGAGGCTGAAGGAGAATATGTGTACATGACGCAGACAGGCAGCGTATATCATGAGGACCCAGAGTGTACACATTTGAAATTGTCCATTCGGGAGGTCGATTCCAGTGCACTGGGGATGCTGCGAAACAACAATGGCGGTATTTATCATAGCTGTGAAAAATGCGGAGGGCTTGCGCAGGAAGGTCGTGTCTATATTACGGGAGAGGGGGAGAAATACCACAGTTCTCTTTCGTGCAGTGGCTTGAAACGAACGGTACGTCAGGTACGGAAAAATGATCTGAGCGCGAAAAGGGCTTGTTCCAAATGTGGTAGCGCGTAAACAGTAGATAGGCAAAAATGTTCAGGAGTAAAAAAGGGAGCAGGATGTATTTTAAAATATTGAGTCTGCTGATGCTAGGATTTTGTTCTTATACAGATATCCGGTATCGGAAAATATACATGAAAGCATTACTTTTGTATGGGGGCTTACTTCTTGGCGGAAGGGTGACGGATGCATTGATCTATGGGATAACGAATGGAATAAGTGATATCGACAAAGTGGTGCAGGAAGGTTTTTTAAGTGCATTGCCAGGGTGTGTATGCCTTTTGTTTTCGTGCATCAGTAAACAAGCATTCGGATATGGTGATAGCTTTCTGATTATAGTCTGCGGTTTGGCTCTGGGGTTTATGACTGTGATACAGGTTCTGCTTTTTGCATTCCTTTTTTCAGGATTGAGCGCGCTGGTTTTGTCTATAGTAATGAAAAAAGGCCGTAAATATGAAATGGCCTTTGTACCATACTTATTTCTGGGTGTACTGCTTATAACAGTGGGAGTATGATTAATTATGGGTGGAGGATCGCATGAAACATAAATATTTAAAGGGAAGTTATACCTTGGAAGCTGCGGTTATATTTTCAGTTATGTTTTTTATATTGGCAACGCTTATTTTCTGTATATTTTACATACATGACTGTGCAGTTGCTCAAAGTGCAGCGTGTGAGGCAGCGTCAGTTGGAACTAATTTTATAAAAAGTGACGAGAGAAAGAAAGCAGCAGAAATTGTGAAAGATCTGGTGGATGGAAGACGATTTATGGGGAGCCGGAATGTAAAGCAAAGAATAGCTGTTGGGACAAAAGATGTAAATGCGGTATGGCAGGGAACGTATCCAATGCCTGGTTTTAGTACGGGGTATCTGTTCGGAAACAAATTCTCAGTCAGGGGAGCATGGAGTGTAAAAGTTTTGGACCCGGCGGATATGATTCGAAAAATAAAAGGAATCGGGGATGTCCTGACAGGAGGCAACGATTGAAATCAGAATATAAAAGAGATCTCCAAAATAATTATCTGATACTGGAGATTTCAGCAGAAATAGAAGAAGACAGTTATCAGATGCGTATGCTGGAACAAAATAAAATTCAGGGTCTTTTACCGTTTCATAGTTGCAGAAAAGACGGTTTGTTGCAGCTTAATTATGAAATTACATCATTACAGCCATTGGAAAGTATGTTCGAGAAAAAGAAGATGGGATATCAGGACATTGTCTTTCTACTATCGGGAATAAGAAATATTCTGGAAGAATTACAGAAGTATTTGCTGAATCCTGCACAGGTTCTGTTTGCTCCTTCGTATATTTTTCTGCGTCCTGATCGAAGCAGTGTAAACTTATGTTATATACCGGGCGTCTATCACGAGACATCAATAGTCCTGTTAGCAGAATTTGTGTTAAAAAGACTGGAACATGATGATGGTGAGGCAGTAAAAATTGGATATGGTTTTTATCAGGAGTCATTAAAAGAAAACTTTAGTTTGCAGGAGTTGTTAAAAGGTATTTTATTATCGCCAAAGGATAGTGGCGATAAGAACAATACAGAAAAATCAGGAGATTTTACGGAAGTATGTAGTAATATAGCAACGCATAAGAACATGGAGGAGTATCACATAGAAAGAACAAGGGCAGAACAGGAAGCAGAAAATGAGTATGAAGTGGTGCATAAAAAGCGTAAAGATCAAGCCGGATGTACAGAGAAGTTTTCAGATAAGGTGTTTTCTGCAATTCATCCGGCAGTGCTTCTTTCCGGCTTACTTTTAACCGTGATGCTTGAAGCGGTATATTATTTCGGGTTGTTGGATGTAACGGAAGCAGGAGGCATCTTTTTTTTGATCATTTCTGTGGAGGCATTGTTGAATAAATATTGGCATGCGATAAAAGACAAGAAAAAGAAAGCAGAGAACCGTTGGGAAGAAGACAGAGATGAGGAAATGTATCGCTTTTTGCAGGAGGAAATGTATGAAAAAACAGTAGAAAAAGAAGCGGATCAGATAGAAGAGACCTGTTGTCTTGTACGGGATGATTACGAAAGACGTATACGCTTTGTTTGTGTGCAATCAGGAAACAAAGCTACACAATATCCTGATATTGTGATAGGGAAAGAGCCGGTTTACATAGGAAAAATGAAAGGAGAATCTGATATATTTTTGAATTCGCCTACGGTTAGCAGAATGCATGCGATGATAATACAAAATGATCAGGGCTGTAGCGTGAAAGATTTAAACAGCCGAAACGGGACGTTTTGTAACGGCGAGCGTCTCCGCCCGCAGGAACAAAGAACGATTCAGGAAGGAGATATTATTGCATTTGCAGAAATCGAATATCGAAGGGTTTCATCCTTTTCCTGAGTATAAATCCTATGGCAGTATCATATATCATTTTACTCGAAACCAGTATGTATATAGGTCATGGAAACCGAGCGCATGGTACAACTGTTTTGCAGGAATATTTCCCTGGACTACCTGAAGATACGCATGTGTCATTCCTTTTTTTCGGGCTTCGTGAAGTATGGAAGAACAGATAGCTTTGGCAAAATTTTTACGGCGAAAACAAGCATCGACATAGATTGCATAGAGTCCGACGTGGCTACGGTCTAAAATGCCAAGACCTGAGGCAACCATACGACCATCCATCCGGATGCTTGCAACAATCGTTTGCTTTGGAATTGCCTTGAACATAGAAGGAACAATCCGGCGATGGATTGAATTTGTGGTTCCATTCAGACTAAAAAACGAAGAGATCCATTCATCGGTAATTTGATCTTGAAGCTGAACAGTAATGTCACCTGGAAAAGTGATAAAGGATGCAGGAGCACAGTTTTCTCCAGGGTGTCCATATTCAGCAGAGGAGGGAGGCCATGCACGGAGTTGGGAATAATCCATGGTCATCACTTCTGTAGTATGTTGTATTTCGTAACCAGCTGATGCAAGCAGATGATCAAAAGATGATTCCAGCAATGGACTGATCTTGAAAATAGAAGGTGTATGATAATTTTTATAAATCTGTTCACAGTAGACAATCTTTTCTTGCACGGGTAACAAGGATACTCCGACTTGTTCCACACTGTTTGTACGGTGAGAATAGTTATGAGAAAAGCGAATAAGCCATCCGTCATACAGTTCTATTTTGTGAGAAGGCCAAGCGTTCAGTGAAAGTTCTTCTATTAATTTAATATAAGCGGTATGATTCATATAAATTGTCCTTAAATTGTGTTTTTATACAAATATCAAAATGATATTGTCAATATTGGTTGACACTTTTTTTGCAAGGATATCAATGCCTAAGCAGCAGTATCCAGAGCTTCATAATATCTCTGCCGCTTGACCATAGGAGGAAGCCCA
>RAZH01000010.1 GCA_003612585.1 bacterium 1XD42-54 | reverse complement strand
AGTTCCTTAGAAAAAAATCTCTTAGAATCTTTTCAAGGTTGTCTCACTGTTCAGTTATCAAGGTGCTTCTTGATCGTTTTTCCTGATGATTTATCAGTTTTTTGATCTGTGACTTTTCGTCTTTTCTGTTGTCTCTCTACCGGAGCAACTCTGATATCATATCATGTCTTTTTCGGTTTGTCAACAACTTTTTTTGACTTTTTTCACTTTTTTATTCTCTTCAGAATAAAACGGAGAAGGAGGGATTTGAACCCTCGCACCGCTATTAACGATCTACTCCCTTTCCAGGGGAGCCCCTTCAGCCGCTTGGGTACTTCTCCACACGCCTAATCAATAAGCCTTCTATCTACAAATTTAAAAAGCGGAGAGGGTGGGATTCGAACCCACGCGCCCTTTCGGACAAACGGTTTTCAAGACCGCCTCGTTATGACCACTTCGATACCTCTCCATACCTTTTCAGTAATCAGCGCGAATATTATAATACCAGCTTTGGTGAATTCTGTCAACACAATTTTAAGATTTTTTAATCGTTTTTTGCAACTAGCTTTTTACCAGTTTTCCAAACCGTTTTTTCCAGATCATCTCAGCATACAAAAGATCTTCCGGCGTCGTAATTTTGATATTCTCATAGGAACCTTCTATGAGTTTAACCGGAATTTGTTCTGTATATTCAATTAACATTGCGTCATCCGTAATTTTCATTTCCAGCCCCCCCTCTGCGCGCAGCTCATGCGCCCTGCGAATTAAGTCATACGCAAATGCCTGGGGCGTCTGAATATTCCAGAGACGCTCGCGGGGTAATGTTTGTTCAACAAAACCCAAATTGTCACTGAGCTTAATTGTATCCTTTACCGGCATTCCAACCGTGCAAGCGCGAACAGACGGAAGCTCTGACCATATTCTCTCCAGCATTTCTTCATCAATGAAAGGTCTGGCTCCGTCATGAATCATCACATATGTACAGTTCTCCAACGCTTTCAACCCTTCAAATACAGAATCGTGGCGCTCTTTTCCACCGGATACGATTTTCTTCACTTTTGTGAAACCATAGGGCATTACAATTGTCTCGCGACACCACTCTATATCTTCATGGCTACAGACAAGTATAATTTCATCAATCCGGCTGCTTTTTTGAAATGTTTCCAAAGAGTAATACAGCACCGGCTTTCCACCTATTAAAAGGTACTGCTTTTTCACATCACTGCGCATCCGTTTGCCACTACCGCCTGCAAGCACGATTGCCGCGTTTTTCACCGTTACATCTCCTCCTATATTGCTACCGTAGCTTTTACCGTTCACCCAGTCTCAGATTCGGTACCGCATTTAAATCAAGGTCATGCCGCACGCCCTTCTGAAATTCATAAAAACCTGCTGCGCCTATCATTGCCGCATTGTCTGTACAGTAAATTGGCGATGGTCGGAAAAATTCAATTTTATTTTCCTCACATGCCGCTTCCATTGCGCTCCGAATCGTACTGTTTGAAGCGACGCCTCCGGCAATCGCGAGTTTTGTAAGCCCGGACTCTTTTACAGCCATCATTGCATGTTCTACCAAGACATCCGTTACTGCTTTCTGAAATGATGCCGCCACATCTGCTTCATTCACAGTCTCTCCCCGCATTTTACATCCGTTCAGATAATTCAGGACAGCAGATTTCAAACCGCTGAAACTGAAATCATACGGCGCATCTTCTATTTTTGCCTTCGGAAAATGAATTGCATCAGGATTTCCTTCTTTGGAAAGCCTGTCAATCTTGGGCCCACCCGGATAGCCAAGTCCAATCGCCCGTGCCACTTTGTCAAATGCCTCTCCTGCTGCATCGTCTCGCGTTCGTCCAAGAATTTCATATTCCCCGTAATCTGACACTTTTACAAGATGCGTATGGCCCCCGGAAACTACAAGACAGATAAACGGGGGTTCCAGTTCCTTATTTTCAATGTAATTAGCCGAAATATGCCCTTCAATATGATGAACGCCTACCAGTGGCAGACCTGCCGCGTAACTGATTGCCTTAGCTTCTGCCACGCCGACAAGAAGCGCTCCGACAAGCCCGGGACCATACGTCACAGCAATGGCATCCATATCCTCCAGTCGTTTATGCGCTGCTGCGAGCGCCTCCTCAATCACCTGATTGATCTTCTCGATGTGTTTCCTGGATGCAATCTCTGGCACAACCCCTCCATAAAGTTTATGGAGCTCTATCTGCGAAAAAATAATATTCGACAGTACCTCCCGGCCATTTTTCACTACAGCGGCTGCTGTCTCATCACAGGAGCTTTCAATTGCCAGTATCAGAATGTCTTTCTCCTTCATTCGTATGCCTCCGTCATTCCTCTTCAAAATCAAGCTCAATGGTTTTTCCATCTTTTCCCGGATATATCTCCGGATAAACAGCCCGGATTTTTTCTATATAATCTTCAGCCCTTACCAGAGAAGGACTGTAATGAGTCAGCCACATTTGACGCGGTCTGGCCTTTTTCGCTAAATGTGCCGCCTCTTCAAATGTCATATGCTTATACTCTACTGCCTTCGCTGCTTTCTCCGGCTCACCATACATCCCTTCACAAATAAACAGATCCGCATGTTCAGCCTGCCGTGCAATAATTTCCACCGGTCTTGTGTCTGTACAGTAGGTCACTTTAATTCCCTTTCGCGCAGGCCCAAGAACATCAGACGGCTGATAAATCCGTCCTTCCGCCTCAATCACCTCGCCTTTTTGCAGTCTGCTCCAGAATTGCATCGGTATCTGTGCAGTCCTCGCACGGTCCACATCAAACTTTCCTGCACGGTCAATTTCAATCGTATAGCCATAGCAGCAAACATTATGCTGGACTCGAAACGCAGTTATTTTATATCCGTTTTGTTCAAAGACTTCCTCCTGTCCTTGAATTTCTTTAAAAACGAGCGGAAATGGAAGTTCCGGCGCAATGACACGCAGGGCATTCACCACTCGTTCCAGCCCCTTGGGGCCAATCAGCGTAAGCGGCTCGGTTCGCTCTGCATTTCCCATTGTAAGCAGCAAGCCCGGAAGTCCGCTGATATGGTCGCCGTGATAATGGGTAAAGCAGATCGTATCAATCGGTTTAAAACTCCAGCCTTTTTCTTTTATCGCAATCTGAGTCCCTTCCCCACAGTCAATCAGCAGATTACTCCCGTTAAACCTTGTCATGAGGGAAGTGAGCCACCGGTAGGGGAGCGGCATCATCCCGCCGCATCCGAGCAAACAAACATCCAGCATAATACTCCTCTTTTCATCTTAATTTTCCAAGCAATCTTACGCGCAAATATTTTACACTTTTGTTCATACATTCTTCTGCTGCGTTTTTTACAAGTAATCCTCTACCGTGACTGGCAATACGAAAGACTTCCGTATTCTGTCATAGCATGCCTCACACAGACAGAAAGAATGCTTTTCACCATCTTTTTCCGAAAAATATCCCCAGTTCCAGTCTACCTGAAGTACCCCTTCCCGGATCATACCATTTTCTGAAGAAATATTTTTCCCACAACCGTTACAGCGTAGTACTTTTTTCGTTTCCATCCTGATCCCTCCTGTGTTCTGACATTTTATGTCCTTGCAGACAAGGATCATTATAAATCTGCGTTCCTTTTATGGCTACTGGGAATTCCCGAGAACACAGGCAGCTTATTCCGTTTTTATTTTTTCAGCAATTTTTTTTATTCATCTGTCCACATAATCAAAGCATCTTCGCGTGGTCGTTCATAAAAATTTTTTCGGATACCAGCAGAAACAAAACCCAGTTTTTCATACAGATGAACTGCCGCTGCATTCCCTGTGCGTACTTCCAGTGTGTACCGCAAAACTCCGCGTTCTCTGCCAAGACGCATCAGCTCGGCAAGCATCTGATACCCCACTCCCCTTCCACGGCAACGCTCGCATACCGCAACGTTTGTGATATCCGCCTCATCAAAAGACTGCCAGAAACCACAGTATCCGATTAATCTTCCGTTTTGTTTTGCAGATAAATATAATGTATCCGGGGAACTCAGCGCAGAGCGAAACCCTTCCTCACTCCACGGCATTGTAAAAATCTGAGCCTCCAGCGCCGCCGCCTCTTTCACATCTCCCGGATGCATTCGCTCTATCTCAAGATCTGTCATCGCTGATGATTCCGCCTTTCTCTGGCTCTGCTGACCGTTTCTGCGCTTCCGCCCGTTCGCGCTCTGCCTGAGACATGCGAAGATAATCCGGAACGTGATCTGCCGCAGACTCTGTTTTTCCTTCTTTTATATACCGACTCGCAAGAAACGCTACCGATGCTGCTCGCTGGCGGTTCATATGCGCCGGAGCATAGGCGAAAGGTACCTCCATCCATTTTTCCAGCAATTCCTGATAAACTGGAACACCGTCTCCCAAAAAAACCACTTTTTTTCCAAGTGCGTTCAATTTCCCGATAATTTCTTCCACTGCCATTGGACTCTGAGCCTCCAGCGTCCGGAGACATCCATTTTCAAAACAGTAAATCCCCGTGTAAACCTGATTTCGACGTGCGTCCATAAGCGGGCATATATAACCGTCGTATCCGTATAAATTGCAGGCCAGCGCATCCACAGTTGGAATATGCACCAGTGGTTTTTCTAACGCAAAACCAAGCCCTTTTGCTGTCGCAGAACCGATGCGAAGCCCTGTAAACGACCCTGGCCCCGCTGCCACCGCAATCGCATCAATCGAGTGCAGATCCAGCTCAATCATTCTGGCAACCTCA
Organism: bacterium 1XD42-54; assembly: GCA_003612585.1. GTDB lineage: Bacteria > Bacillota > Clostridia > Lachnospirales > Lachnospiraceae > Choladousia. The sequence continues at coordinate 166,481 of RAZH01000010.1, read as the reverse complement.
TTGAGCATGGGAAGGAGTGTCTGTGAATGTGTTTTTTTATAGTTTACTGTATATTCTGCCAGCAATACGTCATCTGCCACCACTGCTACAGACGCCACAAGGCCGGAGCTGTCCAATGCCAGTATTTTCATTTTCCATTCTCCTGTTCCACCGTAATTTTCCGAAAGTCAAAACCACGGCTCAAATCTTTCTCAATCGTAATCGTTACAGTATGCTCCGGCATAAGCTCCCGGATCAGATCCGCCCATTCCACAAGACAGATACCGTTCCCGTAAAAACAGTCCTCATACCCGATCTCTTCCATCTCCTCTGGTTCTTCAATTCGATATACATCGAAATGATAAAACGGAAGTTGTCCTCCCTCATATACCTGAAGAATGGTAAATGTCGGACTGTTTACCGGTTCTGAAATGCCCAGTCCTTCTGCCATTCCCTGCGTAAAAACGGTCTTGCCGACCCCTAGATCCCCCACCAGGGCAAACACCTGCCCTGCCTGCGCATCCCTGGCAATCTGCCGTCCAACCTCGCGTGTTTCTTTTTCCGAATTCGTTTCTATAATCATTTGATTCCCTCCCTGACACTTATCTTTTTAACTTTACAAGCGCAGGAGATACATTCTTTTTCAGAATCTCTCGTACGTTTTCCGTCTGCGATCCCATCTGCTTCTTTATAAGAATACAGGCATTTTTCGGCCCCGTGTAAATCAGGATACTGTCAGAAGTTTCTCTTACTTTCCGGACAGCAGTCCACGCTACGTTACTTTCCGCTTCCCCCTGTCTCGCCAGAATGCCTTCCTCGGAAAGTGTATAATGAAGCGGATTTTTAAAAACCGGGTTTAGTTTTGCCTGCTTCACTGCCCCAGTATAAAGCGTCCATGGCTGATAAACCAGAAACAATGTGCCAAATAACAGATAAATCCATGTATTTGCACCGCCTTTTCCCAAACTCCAAATATAATAAAAAATCAGAGCCGCTCCTGCCACAATACTGAATATCCCACTGAAGCTGTGGTACGCATGATACATCAGAAAACGATACATACTCGCCGTCGTCATTTTAATATCAAATTCCGTTTTCATAAATAGCTTCCTCCCAACTGCCAAACGCGACATTCTGAATAAATCACAGCAATCATACCCTGCTATTCAGAAAATCCTGCTCCTTCTCCTCTGTCTGCATGAAGAAATGCAAATGGCTCTTCATCCTGTAAAAAGTGCATTAACATGTAGGAACACACAACAGCAACACGTTCTTCCCTCAAAATACGCCGCACCTCATCCCGGTCTGCAAGCACAACCTCAATTTCCTCACTGTCTTCCAATGCATCCATATTAATTTCGCCATCGGCATATCCGTACACAGTTCCGCAGCACTCATCTGTCATCCCTATCGTAGTATAATACGGTTTTTCGTAGATTGTGTCAACCTTAAGCGGATGTAGTGTAAGGCCAGTTTCCTCTTTCATTTCCCGCACCGCAGATGCATGATAATCTTCCCCTGGTTCAACAAGCCCTGCCGGAAATTCATAAATATAATTATCAATCGCATAGCGGTACTGCCGAACCAACACAACCCGATCCCGTTTTTCTCCATACAGACTGTATATAATGACGCCATCCGGCTGTTGCTGTTTTGTGGACAATTCGAGATGCTCCTTATCTTTGGCCCTTGAAGCCACATAATAATATCCCTGTCCCCCGACGCGATTCTCCACTTCCAGATTATATAAATTCACATATGGATTGCTTGTAGCCTGTTGAACTTTCTTTATCTTACCCATAGCATCATCCTCCCCAAAAACAAAAAGCTGTCGCACAAAATGCAGATTGTGCGACAGCCCTGCCTTGTCATATCTCACTTTTAAACAGATTCTCCAGATGCGTCCTGCTGTCCGCTTTTTCAGATCTCTGTCCAACCGCCATTTCTCTCTGCTCAGTTCTGCATCTGGCTCTTTTGGCCCGATGTGAGGCCATCCTGAGCTGCATTATGCAGAACCTGGCTGACCCGCTTATATAATACCATAGTCAGCCCAGAAATCAATACACCTTTTAAGAGATTCAGCGGAGCCACTGCCAAAAGGACAAGCATCGAAATACTGTCGATTGCCGGATTGACAGCAGTTCCCATGCCTACCAATGTATCCAGCGGTAAACCATAAAGCTTCGAAAATGCCGGCAGCAGATAAATTGCATTAAACATACTTCCAAATACTGTCATGACGGCCGTACCTGATACAAGACCGGCAATCGCCATTTTCCGCGTCTTTTTCGTATGATATACAATAGACGCAGGCACCACGAAGGAGCAACCGATTACAAAATTGGCAAGATCTCCGACAAAAGCAGTCGAAGTCCCCTTGACTACCAGCTTCAAAAGAATTTTAACCAGTTCAATGATAACACCGCCAACAGGCCCGAGATAAAAGGCTCCAATCATAACCGGAACCTCGCTGAAATCCAGTTTGTAAAAATCCGGCGCCAAAAACGGCACAGGAAAATCATAAAGATGCAACAATGTGGCAAGCGCTCCAAGCATAGCACACAAAGTAAGAAAATGCGTCTTCTTTACGCGCGTCATACTGTCCTTTAAAATTTTTCTCTCCACCAGTTCTGATACCCCGACAATTGACAAAACAACAACCAGACTGATAAAAAGAAATTGCAGATTTTCTGCTGCTGCTTCCAAAAATCCCATGTTTTGTTCTCCTTTTCTTTTATTCATTTGGGAAAATCCCTTTAAGAAAAGTTCCTTCCGGCTGCTCCATAAATGTTGTATATGCACTGTTGCGCATACAAAAAAGGCGGAACGGAATATGTAAAAACTCCGTGGCCGCCCATATCATTACAATATGCTGCTTCTTCTCACATCCAGACTATACTGTCGGTACCGGAATCCATCTTTTTGAAACTATCTGGCAAATACGCCTGCAAGCTCCCTCTGATCTCACCGGTTCAGCCGCCTAAGCGGGTCGCGGACTATACCGCCGGTGGGGAATTCTCATTTCTCAGACTACAAATGCCGGATAAAAGTCACCCCGCCCCGAAGAACCAATTCTTAAATTTCTGTCATTATATCCTATGATCAGACTACTTACAAGTATAATTTCAAACAGATTTTCACAGCTTTTTTGGTGATTTTTCTATTATTCAACGCCCAAGCCTGCTGCAAGTATCGACAAAATGAGGTGGTCTGTGGTATTATTATGCTTTTGCTCTTCTAAAAATTTTTTTAAAGACTCTTTTGTCTTAGTCCCAGCAACCCCATCAACTGTGCCGCAACTATATCCCTTTTGGTTCAGCACTGCCTGGATAATCTTTATCAGATCTTTGGAAACCGTTATATTTATTCCGGAGCTTACCTCTATTCCTTCGTCAGCCGAATTCACCAGATTGACTGCCGCACTGTTTTGATCTACATTGATGGTTGCTTCGCTGCCTGTATAGGTCTCCACACTCGTATAAGGACAGCTTCCACCATCGTGCAGATGAGCCGGATTACCATCACAGTAATAATAGCAGTCTGCGCCACTTGTATTTCTATTCTCATTATGATGGCCATGCCAATCTTTTTAATATGTTTCTCATCTGAAATCTCCTCCTTTTCATATCATCCACAGCATAGCTGTTCGTCAACTTACGAAGTTCTGCCTTTTAAGCACGTGAACTGCGTATTAGCTATATTCGCAACAAATAAAACAATTGCAACAGCTAAAACAAAAGCAATCTTCAAAAAAACAATTTCATAATTGTCTATAATTTGCTCGTATAATATACCACAATAATTGTTATAAATGCAACTATATGTCTCTCAGTATAAAAGGTTCGGAAAATGTTTTTCAGCCCAAACTCCATAGACTTAATCACTCAAATATGATATACTTTTTCATAAATCTGAAGAAGGAGCGTGGTATGATGACCGATCGAGAATTGTTGGAATTGCTACTTACAAATCAACAACAAATGCAGACAGAGCTCACTGATATCAAATTAAAAATTGGCTCTGTTGATGCCAAAGTCGACGCCGTTGATGCCAAAGTCGACGCCGTTGATGCCAAAGTCGACGCCGTTGATGCCAAAGTCGACGCCGTTGATGCCAAAGTCGACGCCGTTGATGCCAAAGTCGACGCCGTTGATGCCAAAGTAAACGAAATCAACGCTAAAGTTGATCTCAACTATGAAAAAACCCTTGAATTCTATGCTGATTACAAAGAAACGATTACCGACATCAAGGACATGCTCAGGATCATCATCGGGCAGCAGCAGATGCACAGTAACCAGATTTCGCGCAATACCTCTGACATTAATGATATGAAGAAAATCAGAAATATATCATAACACAAACATCACACCTGAACTGAGTGTAAATTTTGTTGGACTTCCGACTGATTTACACTCCTTTTTATTCTGGGGGCTATTTCAACAAAAGAAGGCAAAGCCATACAGCCTTGCCCTCTGTTTTTATAAATATCTGAATAATATCTGCAAACTTTTTTCAACCAAAGCCTGTCACTCGATTGCCGCTGTCTCGATAATGAACTTGACATTTCCATCCATATTTCCGGAATCGCTGAAGAGTTTGTAATCCTCTCCCGCGGTCTGTACTGCCTCAAGCCGGTCAAGCAGTTCCTGTACGTCTTCCTCCAGGAAATCGGTAATCTTTTCAATTCCCTTTTCATTGAATTCTTTCATACCGTCGCGAAGCTCATCAGCTCCGTTTTTCAGATCTTCTACACCTTCATCCAGGTCTTCTCCGCCTTCTGCAAGCTGGGCCGTCCCATCTTTCAGTTTTGCACTGCCATCGGCAAGCTGCTGTACACCGTCCGCAAGTTCACCTGCTCCGCTTGCCAGCCTTACGCTTCCGTCTGCAAGCTGCACAATCCCGGCACTCAAAATTGCTGCTCCACTGTTTAACTGATCTGTTCCGTTTTCCAGTTCTTTTGCCCCGCTATAAAGTTTGTTTGTTCCCGCAGACAAAGAAGCCGTTGCTGCTGCAAATTTTTCAAGATTCCTATCCAATGTCTGTGCGCCGCCCAAAAGCTGTTCCAGGCCACTGTCAAGGGCGTCTGCTCCCTCTGCCAGACTGCCAAGGCCTAACGCCAGGGCATCTGCTCCCGGTTTTAACTGTGTCGCGGCAGCTTCAAAGACTGCGCTCACTCCTCCATGCAACGCTACCGCTCCTTCTGACAACTGCTGAGCACCGCCAGTCAGCATCTGGGATGCTGTCGCGCCGGTCTGCGGGTCCGCTGCCCCAAGCAGAACTGCTCCATCTTTTAAAGCTGATCCACCTAGTTTCAGCGCCTGTATCTCTTCTCCTTCCGTAAGCTGTGTCCCCGCACCGCGAAGAGCTGCTGCTGTCTGGGCAAGGACAGCTTGATCCATCTGCATCTGAGCGTCGCTGCCTGTACCGTCTCCACCGCCCGTCGTCTCCATGATAACCTGAGGCGCTGCCATCAAAGCTCTGGTCTGTACCGGCTGCTCAATGGTCTGCTCAACGGTCTGTTCCATTGTAACTGTGTCAATCGTCTCCTCCTGAATTCCCCCAAGTGCACCGCTGAGCAATGTAATACAGTCATTCAGCTCTGCCACATACGCATCATAAGAAGCATACAGTCTGATCAGATCTTCTTTTGTTGTCGCACCGTTAATCGTATTTTGCACATCCTGCAAATTTGCCAGAACGGTCTGAATATTTTCAACCGCCTCTTCATTAATCGTAGTTTTCGTCACCTGCGCTTCCGCTTTCACAACCGGTTCCCTGTAAATCTGTTCTTTCACTATGTCGGATACCTGCTGTACTTCCGGCTCTCCGACTGCAATCTGCTCTACTTCCGCAATCATCCTTTGCTGCGTACCACTGTCCACAGAAGTGGTGGTAGAACCCGCTGTTATGCCATCCAAAAGCCCGTTCACTGCCCCGACATAATTTTGTACACTTTGCATATACTGATCAACGCCGTCCACATATCCCGGCAGTCCCTCTGCAATCTGATCTACTCCGTCTGTATATTCTCCTAAATTTTTTACAAGGCTCTGGCTGCCTGTTTCAAGAGCCTGGCCGCCAGCCAGAAGCTTTTTGCCATCTTCCCCTTCCACAAGCGCCGTAATTCCATCCGCAAGTGTCTGACTACCCTGTGCAAGCTCTTTGCTGCCTTCCACAAGTGCCTTGCTGCCTTCCGTAAGCTGTTTGCTACCTGAGCCCGACGCAAGTTCTTTCGCTCCGGCTTCCAGCTTTTTACTGTTTCCTGCAAGTTCTTTACTGCCTTTTTTCACGGTATTCATCCCTTTCCGAAGCTCTGTTGCTCCGGAAGCCAGATCGCCAACTCCCTGCACAAACATACTTTTTTTGTCGTTTAAAGTACCAATCCCATCTGCCAAAGTACCGATCCCGGCAGTCAGATCATCCTTTTTTTCGTTCAGCGTTGCAATTCCACTGGCAAGTGTTCCCATGTTTTCATCCACAGTGTTCATACCGTCGATCAATTCTGTACAGGCATCCTGTAATGTTTTCACTCCGTCTGCCAGCTCCCCGCTTCCATCCACAAGTTGCGTTGCTGCATCCGTCAGTTCTGTAAATAATTCTTCAAGGTCCTCCATCCCCTCGATCTCATCAAGACCAAACGTATCCAGATTCAGAGGAACAGCTACTGTCATTGTCATCGCCAGCTTACAGTCTGTTACATCTGCCTCAATTTCAAACGTTTCCGGAAGTTTGACGTCTTTCAAAAGTTCTGTGTCCTGAAGCTTCAGACTCTCTGCCATACCAGGAAATCCGATTCCGACTGCGATTTCCTTTTCCCCGTCTGAAATGACTTTTCCGTTGTTCACTTTGACATTTTTGAAATTTTCAGAGGGCAGAACTAGACCAGTGGCCATCGTAAAAGGCGTATATACGTCGTTATTTTTCAGTTTATTTTCATACGTATAGCAAATTTTCAGATGGCCGCTCTTTCCAGCAAGTTCCTCTGGAAGTATCTTTCGCCCATCCAGATAATAGGTCGCGCGCACAGTTACCGGAAGCTCCTTTTGCGTACTGCCCTGATAATAAATGTCCTGTCCGTTTGCATCCCAGGTCATCTTCTGCCCATCAGACGAAAACCCTTCCTCTCCTTTTACATTTTCAATATCTTTCAGATCTGACTGATCCGAAATGGAGGCCTTTCCTTCACTGTTTTTGAGCCAGTCACTGACGATAATCTCCTGTACTGTGCCTGCCGCATCCGCTTTTACGTACACCGTCTCCTCTTTCGAAACCGAAGTGTTTTCTGCCCCTGAAGTGCCTTGATCAGCCGATATGACCGTTTTCCCATATACTGCCTCCGTATTTCCATCCGAAGCAGTTCCTGCATATACAAGCGGCGCCCCTGCTTGCGCCATCATCACACCTGCGATTGCCACTGCAAATTTTTTTGTCATTTTTTTATTTCTGTTCATTTTTTCTGGCCCCCTTAAAATTTTTACTCGTTTTACAGATTACCTTGTCAAAAACCATAAACATGGACGGCAGTACACACAGAACCACAACCATACTGATCAGAGCGCCGCGTGCCATAAGGCTGCACAGAGCGCTAATCATATCAATATTCGAATAAGCCCCCACACCGAAGGTTGCAGCAAAGAAACTGAGCGCACTGACAATCACAGATTTCATACTTGCGCGATGTGCAATCTGAATCGATTCCTTTTTACTCTTTCCGCTTCCACGTTCCGTCTCATAACGGCTCGTCATTAAAATTGCATAATCCACCGTCGAACCAAGCTGAATCGTACCTATAACAATGGATGCAATAAACGGAAGCGTCGTTCCAGTCAGATACGGAATGCCAAGGTTGATAAAAATTGCAAACTCGATGACAGCTACAAGTACAACCGGTAAAAAACAGGATTTAAATACAAAAATAATAATGATAAATACCGCCAGAATTGAAACAGCATTCACTACCTGAAAATCCTTGTCTGTAATGGTAATCAGGTCCTTGGTACAGGGAGCCTCTCCAACCAGCATACCGGTCGGGTCATAACGCTTCAAAATCTCCTGCAATTCACCGATCTGTTGGTTTACCTCGTCGGATGCCACCTTATATTCATTGCTGACCAGCATAAGTTCATAATTACCGTTTTCCAGTATCTTTTTGATAGAATCTGGAACCATACGCTCCGGTATCCGGCTTCCAAGCAGCGTTTCCATTCCAAGCACCGCTTTTACTCCGTCCACCTGCTCCATTTCACCGATCATCGAGCGTACCTCTTTTCCAGGCAAACGATGATTAATCAGAAGCATGTGCAATGCTCCCATATTGAAATTTTCCTGCAATTTATGATTTGCCATAATACTCGGCAAATCCTCCGGAAGCGTTTCGTCCAACGCATAATATACATCCGCATTTTTCTGGCAATATGCAGCCGGAACAAATAGCAAAAGCAACAGCAGCGCAAAAATCTGATAATGTCGTGTAATAAAATCCGACACGCGCGGCATATCCGGCAGAAGCGGTCTGTGCTTCGTCTTTTCCAGAACCCGATCAAAAATCAGGATCATAGACGGAAGAATCGTAACACAGCAGAATACTCCGATCACAACACCCTTTGCCATAACGATACCCAGATCAAGTCCCAGGGTAAAACTCATAAAACAAAGTGCGATAAAACCTGCTACTGTGGTAAGTGAGCTGCCGCATACGGATTTGATTGTCTTTTCCACCGCATGGGCCATCGCTTCCTTTCGATCCGTGTAATTGTTAAGCTGCTCCTGATAGCTGTGCCATAGAAAAATAGAATAATCCATGGTAACTCCAAGCTGGAGAACCGCTGCGAGCGCTTTTGTAATGTAAGAAATTTCTCCGAGAAACAGATTCGTTCCCAGGTTGTAGAGAATTGCCATGCCAATGCCAAGCAAAAACACCACCGGAATAAAAAACGATTCCATTGCAATCGCCAGTACCAAAGCTGACAGAAAAACTGCAATCAGAACATAAACCGGCGTTTCCTGCTCGGAAAGTTCCTTCGTATCTGTAACAATCGCCGACATACCGCTCAGGAAACACTGTTTTCCGGCCAGAGCACGTATTTCCTTGATCGCCTCCATCGTCTCATCTGCTGACGTAGTCGTATCAAATATAAGAAACATCATGGTACAGTCTTCCGTATTAAAAATCTCCCGCACTTTATCCGGAAGCATCTCCATCGGCACGCTCAAATCCATCAGACTGTCATACCAGACAACTTTCTCCACATGCTCTACCTGTTCTATTTTTTTCTTCAGTACTGAAACATCTTTGTTCTCCATCCCCTCACAGAGAAACAACGAGTATGCTCCGGTGCCAAATTCCTCTACCAGGATATCCTGCCCCTGCATTGTCTCAATGTCTTTTGGCAGATAGTACAGAATATCGTAGTTGACTCTAGTCCGTATCATTCCCAACAAGGAGGGAACTAACAGAAGAAGGCCCACTATGAAAATCGGGATTCTCCACTTTACAATCTTTTCTCCTACTTTATACATCTCTTCCTCCTAAAATTGACCTTTAGTCATTTTCTATTATGTGTTATAACGCAAAAATGACCATTAGTCAATATCCTTTCCAGAAAAACATTGACCAAAAGTCATTTTTGTGATAAAAATAGAGAAAGGGGATGCAGGAGGCTTGAAAATGGGAAAAATTGAACAAAACAAGAAAATAAAAATGGAATCTCTTCTGAACACAGCGTTTACACTGTTTACTTCAAAAGGATTCCAAAACACATCCATTTCTGATATTGTAAAAAATGCCGGTGTTGCCAAAGGCACTTTTTATCTTTATTTCACAGATAAATACGACATCCGAAACAAACTGATCGCTCATAAAGCAACCAGTCTGTTCTATGATGCCTATGCTTCCCTTTGTACACGTCCCGATATCGTGAGCTTCGAGGAACAGCTCATTTACATGACAGATTACATTATAGAACGCTTAAACACAGACAAGTCCCTGCTGAATTTCATCGCCAAACACCTGAGCTGGGGGATTTTCCGCAACAGTCTGATCAGCTTCCATGACAGCAACAACCACAATGCCTATGAACTGTTCAACGATCTGCTGCGCCAGTCCGGCCTTGCGTTCCGTGCCCCCGAAATCATGATCTACATGATTATCGAGCTTACAAGCGGCACGATCTACAACCCGATTCTTTATGGGCAGCCTGTGCCGCTCGACCAGATCAAACCTCATCTTTACGATGCCATCCGAAGCCAGATCCGCCGGCATATCATAGCACAGCAGGAACATCCGTAATGTAGCTGACCATATAACCGCAGACGATGCATCTAAATGCATAACCGTACATTCCGCAGACAGCGTATCGAATTGCATAAGCATCCTTATTTGGCAAAAATACTTACCACGCCTATAACCGCATCGTCAGAGCAATTCGCTTCTTTTGAAGATCTACACTCAGAACCTTCACCTCAACGATATCGCCGACGCTGACAACTTCCAGTGGATGCTTCACAAATTTCTGATTGCTCAACTGCGAAATATGCACCAGACCGTCCTGGTGGACACCGATATCGACAAATGCGCCAAAGTCTATGACATTTCGCACGGTTCCTTTCAGAATCATGCCTTCTTTTAAATCTTTCATATCCAGGACATCTGTCCTCAAAATCGGCTGCGGCATGTCCTCTCTCGGATCACGGCCCGGTTTGCACAATTCTTTTACCATATCGCGCAGCGTCGGTTCCCCGATGCCAATCCGCTCTGCCGTTTTTTTGTAATCTTTCACAAGAACAGAACGCACTCCCTGCTCCGTAATCCATTCTTTCGTATAACCCAGTTCTGCCAGCAGCTTTTCCGCCGCTTCATAGCTTTCCGGGTGGATACTCGTGGCGTCCAGAGGGTTTTCACCACCTGCAATCCGCATAAAACCGGCGCACTGCTCAAATGCCTTAGGTCCGAGTTTCGGTACTTTCAAAAGCTCTCTGCGGTTTCTGAATCTTCCGTTCGCCTCACGGTAAGCCACAATATTTTTCGCAATCACTTTTGAAATGCCGGAAATATGTTCCATCAGCGGCGCTGACGCGGTATTCAGGTCTACGCCGACGCGGTTAACACTGTCCTCCACCACGCCGTCCAGCGCTTCTCCGAGCTTTTTCTGGTTCATATCATGCTGATACTGGCCGACACCGATTGATTTCGGATCAATTTTCACCAGCTCCGCCAGCGGGTCCTGCACGCGACGGGCAATCGAAGCAGCACTGCGCTGCCCGACGTCAAAATTCGGGAATTCTTCCGTTGCCAGTTTACTGGCCGAATAAACGGACGCTCCGGCCTCATTTGTAATAACGTAGGACACCTGCTCTGGAATTTCCCCCAAGAGCTCCACGATCACCTGCTCAGACTCACGGGAAGCAGTGCCGTTTCCAAGCGAAATCAGTGTCACGCCATATTTATGGATTAATTTTTTCACAGTTTCCTTTGCTGCCCGAATCTTCGCTTCGTTTGTCGGCGCAGTCGGATAGACCACCGTAGTATCAAGCACCTTTCCAGTTGCATCCACCACAGCCAGCTTGCAGCCTGTACGAAATGCCGGGTCCCAGCCCAGAACCACATGTCCTGCAATCGGCGGCTGCATCAGTAACTGTTCCAGATTTTTTCCGAATACAGAAATTGCCCCGTTCTCTGCCTTTTCCGTCAGATCATTTCGTATCTCCCGTTCAATCGCCGGTGCAATCAGACGTTTATAACTGTCCGCAATCACTTCCCGCAGCGCTTCAGCTGTGATCGGATTTTCACGCGTGATGACCTGCTTTTCCAGATAACGCAGAATCTTTTCGTCCGGCGCCTCAATTTTCACAGTCAGGAACTTTTCTTTTTCTCCCCGATTGAGTGCCAGCACGCGGTGGCCTGCTGCTTTTGCAATCGGTTCCGCATACGCATAGTACATTTCATAGACAGACTGCGTTTCTTCATCCTTTGCCTCTGAGACAAGCATCCCTTCCCGAACCGTCATCTCACGGATACGAATGCGGTAATCCGCCTCATCTGCTACGGACTCTGCCAGAATATCTTTTGCACCATTCAACGCATCAGCTACCGTCAAAACTTCTTTTTCCTCAGACAGAAACGCCTCTGCCTCTTTTTCCAATGGATTCTTTGTCATCTGCAGCAAAATAAGATTGGCGAAAGGTTCGAGCCCTTTTTCTTTTGCGATCGTGGCCCTCGTACGCCGTTTCGGGCGATACGGACGGTACAAATCCTCAACAACAACCAGTGTCTGTGCTTCTTCAATCTGCTTTTTCAGTTCCGGTGTCAGCTTGCCCTGCTCCTGTATCGTAGCAAGTACCTGCGCCTTTTTCTCTTCCAGATTCCGCAGATAATTCAGCCGTTCAAACAGGCCTCTGAGTATTTCGTCATTCAGTGAGCCGGTCGCTTCTTTTCGGTAACGCGAAATAAACGGAATCGTATTACCGTCATCAATCAGCTTTACAGCTGCCTCTACCTGCCATACATTGACTTCCAGTTCCTGTGCCAGTGTCTTGATAATATCCATAATTCCTCCTGCTGTTATGCTTCTGTTCCCAGACAGTATAGCGCATTTGGAATAAAATCACAAGCAGCCGCTTCCTTTCTATCTTTTTTCTGCCATATCGTTCGTCACATCCGTCTGGTGTATTGAATTTTCACGCAAATGCTACAGAATTAATATCTTTTAAATACATTTGCTGAATATACAAAAATAAGGACATACCGCATTTGGGTATGCCCGCAATTACTTCTATATTTTTATTTCTTCAGTTTCCGCACCAATCCAACATGGTTCCTATTTCACCCAACAAATTTGTTTTTATCACTTCTCTGACCCGATTCATGTCATGATACTGCCCGAGCGCCCACATAAGTTTTGTTATGGCTCCCTCTGTTGTCATGCCGCCCGCAGTAATCACTCCCTGCTCCAAAACCTGCCTGCCAACTTCGTAAACAGTAAAATCGCTTCCTTCATACAGACATTGGCTCCCAACTACCACAATCATTCCACTGCGAACAGCTTCTCCGATTGCCGTAGTTATATTGCGTTTCCGTGAGGGCAGGCCACCGATACCAAACGCCTCCACATAAACGCCCCGAACACCCATGGATTTCAGCTTCATAAAAATATCGGGAGAAATACCCGGAAACAACTTCAGCACAAAAATATCCGTGCAGAATTTATTCTGCAGGCAGCATGTCCTACCATAGGAAATTGGAACAGCCGGATTAACAACAAATCCACTGCTGTTAATCCGCGCCGCATACGGATAATTAATGCTTTCAAACGCATCAAAACTTCTTGTCCTGACTTTACTTGCCCGGGTACCCATAATAATCTTCCGGTTAAATGCCACGAAAACACCGGGGCACCCGCTTGCCGCCATGTGAAGCGCCGCACGGCAATTCTCTGTCGCGTCCGCTATCGGATTTTCAATGGATACCTGGCTGCCTGTCAGTACGACAGGCACCTCAATCCCCTGAAGGGCAAAGGAAAGCGCACTTGCAGTATAGGCAAGCGTATCCGTACCATGAATAATTACAATTCCGTCAAAATCCAGCCTGCGCTCATAAATCCGCTGCGCAAGCTGCGCCCATTCTTCCGGCTGGACATTTGAACTATCCATCATGAACAACTCTTCCTCTTCTACGCAAAAGCCGGCAGTCAATCCCTCTATTCTATCAAGAATATCATTCCCATGAAGTCCCGGAGCCAGCCCGTTTTCGCTGTATGAGGAGGCCAGCGTTCCCCCAGTGCTAATCATTAATATATGTTTCATCTATGTTTTTTAATCCAAATTGGCAGTATGCTGCTTGGAACAATAGTTCCATCCTATCGCATCAAGCTCTTTTATCGTATCAGCTACACATTTTACGAGAACCTCTGTCATCTTCTCGCCCTTTTCTGCTGTTGCCTTTGTTGCATCGCCGGTCTGCGCCGTATTCGTAATCTCGGCAAAATCCCACTTCATCTCCACATATTTCGGAAGCTTATCCGGCACAACGCAGGTTGCCTGATCCGGTTCACAGTACTGCGGAAACAGATAGTATGCAATAGAGGTCTCTCCCTCTCCCGCGTGTCCAAGGCCATCCCACACTTCGAACGTACCTTCCGGAAGCAATTCACCTGCAGTCACCCACCATGCCGGAAGAGCTGCAATCCTTACATCCGGATATTCTTCTTTTAATTTTCTCGAAGCAATTTCCATCGGTGCAATATTTCCGTCATGTCCGTTCATAAGAAAAATCTTATTGATGCCATTCCGTACAACACTTTCCATCATATCGTAGATGACCTGTGTTACTGTATCATATTTCAAGGTCAGTGTAAACGGGAAAGTATCATAATGTCCGCTGTAACCAACCGTAATCGGGGGCAGTACCAGCAATCCCTCAACTTCATCCGCTACTTTTTTGCTGAGCTCATAGGATACAATTGTATCACATCCTTCTGCGATATGCTGTCCGTGTGCCTCACAGGAACCAATTGCCAGAATTGCTTTATCGTATTTCCCCTCTGTTACCTGATGTGCTGTTAATTTCAATAATTCATGATTTGCCATACCGCTCTTCTCCTTTTCTGCCGGATTTGATCCTGCTCTTTTCCATAGTCCGACAGGCCGCCGCAGTCTCAGATACAAACGTGTGGCAGCCTGTCGGTCAAACTAAAAACTATTCTTCTGTTACAAACTGGAATTCTCCGTCAACAAGCTCTAGGATAGATGCTGTCTTATCCGGCTTGTGGCTTTCTGCTGAATACGAGATTGTACCGGTTACACCCTTGAAATCTGATGTCGCTTCAATCGCATCCTTGATAGCTGCAGTATCAGTGGGATCCTCCACAGTTGCCAGTGCCTGACCGATCAGATCCATCGCATCATAACCAAGCGCTGCAAATGCATTTTCCGGTGCTGTGCCGTATGCATCCGTGTAAGCCTTTACAAAGTTCTGTACATTTTCCGCCTCGTTTGTATAGGAACAATGTGTAGAAACAAATACATCATATGACTGAGCGCCTGCCACCTCTGCTACCAGCGGAGTATCAAATCCATCGCCGGAAACGATCGGAAGCTCTACGCCTTTGTCTCTGTACTGAAGCACAAGCGGGCCCGCATCATTCGGCACACTTGAGAAAAACATAAATTCTGCTCCGCCGTCATTGTTGATGAATTTATCAATCTGTGCTGAGAAATCCGGATCACCGTTCATGTAGTTGTCTGTTCCTACGATTTCACCGCCCAGCTCCTCAAAACGCTCCTGGAAGCATTCTGCCAGTGTCTTCGTAAACTCCATGGACTGGTCAATCATCATATAACATTTTGTTCCGATTTCAGCGTATGCGTATTCTGCTGCCGCATATGCACAGGTATCATCACCGAACGGTACCATAAACGAATAATCTCCAATTTGCTCGCACAGATCCGGCAGAGTCGCACCGGTGATTACGAACGGAACCTGCTTATCCTGTGTGATTGCCCCTGCCGCCAGCGCATAATTGGAATCTGAAAATCCGCTGACTACAACACAGTCGTCCACATCAATCATTTTCTTTGCATTGTTCGCACACGTAGCCTGGTCTGTTTTTCCGTCATAGGATACGACTTCAATCATCCTGCCGTTGATTCCTCCTGCAGCATTAATTTCATCTGCTTTCAGTTTGAATCCCTGGTAAGATGGTGTATCAATAGATGCCTGTCCGCCGGTAAGATTAAACAGAGCACCAATTTTAATCGTATCGCCCTCGTCTGCCATTACTGACATGCCTGATGTCAGTAATACTGTCGCCAATAACACACTTACAATCGCTTTTTTCATAGTTTCTTCCTCCTTTAATTATCTATATGAACTCTTTGCTGAGTACATATCCTTTTATTTTGCCGTTTTCTCTTTTTTCTTCCCTGTCAGCTTTGCTTTTGTAATATCCACAAGCTTCCGGTACGTTTCAGCTTTAAATATCCCCGTATAGGTACTTTTTGAAAAAATGCTCTCAACAATAATCTCACTGTCTCCAAGAATCCCCTGTCTTCTGAAGATAATAAGAAGGATCAAAAATACTGCCATAATCAAATTGGAGGCTCCGTAAAGCTCCGGCAGCTGAAATCCGCCTATCATGATCCCGGTCTCAAGCGGTGCCAGTATTTCCGGCAGAAATGTCATCACCAATGCACCCACAATGCCGCCGCTCAGGGAATACATACCACCGATAATCGACATCTCCACGATTTCAAAGCTGTCCGTAAAATAGAAAAACTGACCTGAAATTACAGTTTGGAGGTGTCCCCACAACGCACCGCCAATCCCTGCCGCAAATGCACTGAGGCAGAAAATAGAAATCTTCTTTGTCACGATCCGTACGCCCAGCGTTTGTGCCGCCACATCATCATCCCGCATCGCAATCAGACCGCGTCCGTAAGAGGAACATCGAATCAGGCGGTACATGATATACAACAGAATCAGGCCTGTCAAAAATACACTGAAAATTGTGGAGTACGACGGAAGCCCTGTAATCCCTCTCGCTCCGTTCGTAAACTGATCCTCATTATCGAGAAACGCCCGCACGATCACGATAAGTCCAAGCGTCGCCACGGAAAGATAGTGACTTTTCAGCCGCAGTACCGGAAAACCGATCAGCAAAGCCAGCAATGCTGCTACAAGTCCTGCACACAGCAGTGCCAGTGGAAACGGAAGCGTGAACTTCTGAAACCACTCCGGGAGCCCGGATATTCTCGCCTTTTGTGTCTCCGATATCGTCAGCAGTGCAGACGTATACGCACCGACTGCCATAAATGCCGCGTGCCCCATAGAAAACATGCCCGAAAACCCGTTTACAAGATTCAGGCTGGTAGCCAGAATCAGATGAATGCCAAAAAGACAAATCAAATCTGAATAATAATGGCCACGGTTGATCGCGCTATAGATCAGTATCAACAATGGCAGTAAAACAAAACATACGAATCGTACTGCCGCATTCTCTCTGTATTTCATCAGCTTCTTCCCCCTTCCGAGCTTCCTAAAATACCGTTTGGCTTAACGAGAAGAACCACAATCAGCAAAAAGAAAATAAATGCATCGCGGTACGGTGTTATATCAGAAGGCATCAGCCCGGCAAACAGCACCTCAGCAATGCCAATGATAAATCCGCCGAGTACCGCCCCGTTCAGGCTTCCGATGCCGCCCAGAACAGCGGCACAGAATGCTTTCAGTCCCGGCACAAATCCCATCAGCGGCTCAATTGTCTTGTATTCGCCTGCAAGCATCACCCCAGTCAGAGCCGCCAGCCCGGAACCGATCACAAAGGCAACTACAACTACGTTATTGATTTTGATTCCCATAAGCTGAGACGCCGCCAGATTGTCTGAGCATGCGCGCATCGCCATACCGATTTTTGTTTTCTTCAAAAGCAGTGTCAGTGCAATCAGTATCACAACGATTGATATCATCGTCAGTATATTGATGGTAGACAGGGAAACCGGACCGAGGGAATGATTTACCGTCAGGAAATCCGGAAGATGAAACGCCTTTTTCTGCGGTGTAAATATCATGCTGATTAAATTCTGTAAAAAAACAGAAACTGCCAGGGATGAGATCAGCGTCGTCTCTTCACCGGAGCCACGCAGGGGCCGGTACACCAGCCTCTCCATCGTCATTCCCACCATAATTGAAACAATACAGCCAGCAAGAATCACAAGCCAGATGGGCAGACCGGAAAACCCCATCAGTACAAGCATGGTATAAACGCCAACTGTAAGCAAATCGCCATGCGCAAAGTTTATCAGTCTTAATATGCCATATACCATGGAATAACCAATCGCTATAATTGCATAAATACTTCCGAGCTTTATTCCGTTTATCAGCTGCCCGAGTATGTAATTGAAACTCATCTCTAATCACCTCCCAGATATGCACGCTTGATTGCAGGATCTTCCATCAGGTCGCTGCTTTTTCCTTCTCGCGTAATCACACCATTTTCCATCACATAGGCCCGTCTGGAAATTTCCAGCGCATCAAATGCATTCTGCTCTACCAGCAGGATCGTTGTCCCGCTCTCATTCAGTGTGACGATTGCATCGAATACCTGCTCTGTCATAAGCGGTGACAGGCCCATGGACGGTTCATCAAGAAGAAGCAGTTTCGGGTTGCTCATAAGCGCTCTCGCGATTGCCAGCATCTGCTGTTCCCCGCCGGAAAGAGTTCCGGCCAGCTGTTTTTTTCGCTCCCGGAGAATCGGAAACATTTCAAAGCCCCGCTCCATATTGGCTTTCTGCCGTGCAGAATCACTTTCTGTATAAGCGCCCAGAATCAGATTCTCCTCAATTGTCATCTTTGAAAAAATCTGCCTGCCCTCCGGTACCTGCACAACTCCCAACCGGACAATTTCATCTGTACTGGCCTTTGTAATGTTTTTTCCATTGTAAACAATTTCTCCGTCAAAAGACCGTTTTACTCCCGAAATCGTCGTCAGAGCCGTGGTCTTTCCCGCCCCGTTTGCCCCAATCAAAGCAACCAGCTCTCCATCCTGGATATCCATTGATATGCCATGGAGAACCTGAATATTATCATACTTTACACTTAAGTCTTTAATTTGTAACATGGCTTGCCCTCTTTCCCAAATATGCTTCTATTACCCTTGGATTGTTCCGTATCGCTTCCGGCCCGCCCTCCGCGATCACTTCGCCTGCTGCCATGCAGTAAATATACTCACAGAGGTTCATGACCACCTTCATGTCATGTTCAATTAAAAGAATGGTCAATCCAAATTCCTTTTGTATACCCCTGATAATGTCCACCAGCTCATGGCTTTCCTGCGGATTCATACCGGCTGCCGGCTCATCGAGAAGAAGCAGTTTCGGGTTGCTGGCAAGAATTCTGGCTATCTCAAGCTTTCTCTGATTTCCATACGGAAGAGAACCTGCAAATTCCTTTTCGAATGCGGCAATCCCCATGATATCCAGCATCTTTCTTGCGTGCTCCCGCATGCTTTTTTCGTTTTCACGAAACCTTGACGTCTGAAATACTGATTCCCACGCTCCACAGGTACTGTGCATCTGGGCTCCCATCAGCACATTATCAAGTACCGTCATTTTTTTGAACAGCCGGAGGTTCTGATACGTTCTCGTCACGCCCATCTTTGCAATCCGGTCAGGACGCATTCCTGTGATATCTGTTTCCTGAAAACAGATGGTTCCTGCAGTCGGTTTCAATACGCCAGAAATCATATTAATAATCGTCGTCTTGCCTGCGCCATTCGTTCCTATCAGTGCGTATAATTTCCCCTCTTCCAGATTCATGGACACATTCTGTACCGCTTTTACGCCTTTAAACTGCATCCCAAGTCCGCTGATATTAAGACACGTCTTCAATGATTTTCCCTTCTTTCCCAATTGATATAAAAAAAGACAAAGGCTCTTTTCAAACGACGCCTTTGTCTTTGTATATCTGTTTCCTATTATCTTTTGCATGTACGGTTCCCTGTTCTGCAAACATGCTCCGGGCGAACCGTATATCCTTTACCCGGTATTGATTACTTATGTAACTGTAAATTTGGGTATATTCTACTACGTTTGTTATTTCACGTCAACAATTTATTGGAGTAAATTCCTATTAATCTTTGTTTTCATACTTACAAACGATCGGCTTCCCCATTTCGTCAAACTGTCCTTTCAGCGCTTTTTCCGTAAAATAACACGGCGACAAAAACGCTGCACACAGTATGAGGCAAACGATACTTCCCCAGATACCCACAGTTTCTTCCGACCCTCCGAATACCGGCAGCATCGCAAGCACCGTAAGTGGAATCAAAATTCTGCCCTGTCGGTACCACAGCCTTCCAAAATGCTGCTGCGCAAACAGCCATGCTTCCCCGCTGGCCCGCGAACGTCTTGTGCGGTATCCGTATATTGCGTTAATCTCCCGTGGCGGATGATTTTGAAAATGTTTTCCGAAAAAAATCATAAGAAGTGGCAAGGTCAGGTTCGAACACAACATAAAGATCCAGAAACCCATAGATACTCCTTTCCAAATAAAAAACTAATTGATTTTTATATTGGGGTTGCACTTTAGCAGCACCTGAAACAGCTGGTCTTTCTCGCAAACGGAGCACATGACTTCCTGGCGCCTGCTTTTTATGACAAGTCGGTCCAGGGAGGCTGCGCTCGAAGCAATCGGATCACAGGTCCGGCGTACTTCCACGATTTCTTCTATCGGAATCGACTCCTTCCCAAACCCAAAATACACCGTTAATTTTCCATCTTCAATCATCACGTAATTGCGCAACATAATCGGCAAAAAAACTGCCTGAATCGTCACCATCCCCAAAACCAATGCCCAAATATCCTCCCTCGAGAAAATTAGTCCATACAACGTCATTCCCGTTGCACCACCATAAACCAACCAAAACCACCATGCCGTTTTACCCTTGATTCTCAAAATCATCCTCCTCACATTCACAAACACATCACCTTCCGCAAAATCCTTTCAGATACAGTATTCCATGCTCACATACTGTCCACGCTTCACTTCCCGCGATATGGGAACAACCGTACAAAACTATTTCATATATAGTGCGCACAACCTCATCTCTTCATCAAAGGACAGTGTGTACGTAACCATCACATGCTCATACTGTGCAGTCAACTCTATCGCAGCATACGCCTTGCCCTGCTGCACAATCTCTGACATGTAGCTTCTGCCGAATTTCTGAAAATCACCCCACTCCTGCGCCACCGTGCTGCGCGCCTCATCCAGTTTTTCTGATGTCAGATAATCGACGATCAGTCCGGTTGCTTCCTGCCTGAGCGTATCCAGATCGTTCTCGTTTAAAAGCCGTATGACGTTCTGAGCCATCGCTTCTACGTCTGATTGCCGAAAATTTTTGCCATCGGTCAATGCACCTGCTTTTGGAAAAAACCAGTAGAGAAGCACGCCTGCCAAAAAAAGGACTGCCAGGAGCACTCCGATGAATTTCAATCTCCGTCGCCTCACAAAGCACCGTTTTTCCTCTTCCGGCATATCCTGGTTGAACTCCTGTGCAACATTTGTCGGGGTTCCCATCCTCTCCATGACAATCTCAAATGTCTCCCCACTCTCCAGCTCTGCCTCTATATCAGAAAGAAGCTGCCGACGTATTTCAACCTGCCGTTTGCGGGAACATTTTAACTTTCTTACAATTTTACCCACGTATTTTTCTGCTATCATTCTGCCTCGCCTCCATCCAGAAATTTCGCGACCCCAAAAGCAATCTGTTCCCATACCTGCCGAATCTCTCCCAGCGCTGTCTTTCCCTTCTCCGTCATTGCATAGTATTTTCTCGGTACCTGCTTTCCCTCCGGTTCACTCCATCTGCTCTCTATCAATCCGTCGTCCTCCAGCCGGTATAAAATCGGATACAGTGTCCCTTCTTTCAGCACAAAAATTCCATCGCTTTGATCGCGAAGTTCACTGATCAGCTGATAGCCGTATTTCGGCTGCCTGTTCAATAGTTTCAGAACAAGTAAATCCAGTATTCCTTTTTTCATCTGGCGCTCATATTTTTCAGTCATTTTTTCTCCCTAATACTTTGTATTACTATGTATATATTATCACTATACATCTAATCGTGCAAGTTTTATTTTCCGCTTCCTTGCGTCAAAATTTCCGTGCTGAACCGGAAGGACTGATTCTTTCTTGTCAGACACCTCCGTTTGTGATACCATGGAGCAAAGAATCCGGAAACGAGGTTAAATCATGTACGAAAACGATATGTACGAAAAGAATACACCCCCATATTTGCAGCAAAACAGCATGGCCCGGGCTTCCTTTACGCTCGGAATTATCTCGGTTTTGCTTTGCAGTATTTTTTATGTAGCGCTTCCCTGCGGAGCACTCGCCATCCTCTGTGCACTCCTTTCACGCACAGGGCGAACCCGTATGACACCGCGCTGTTTTTTTGCAATTACCTGTGGTCTGTGCGGTATCACAGCCAGCATTCTACTGACCAGTGTCTCCATGTACCGGGTCTTCACAGATCCTAAGCAGCGTGCGGCTCTGGAATATTATCTGAAAGCATATACCGGCGATCCTTCTATGACGCTGGAAGACCTTTTTCCCTTCCTCTCTGATGATAAAAATCAGGACCCTATTCTTCCAGATCAGGAGCCTGCTATTCCGGAAAATAATACCGATCCAAATAGCTATTTTTTAAACGACGGTGTTTATCCTGGAACAGATTTCTTTGGAGAACCGCCCTACAGTTTTAAAAATGGAGAGGAGACATTCGTATGAGAAAACCCAAAATACGCGACCTGAAAAGTCAGGCACGCCTTCTTTTAAATGGAAAATACAGCTTCATGGCACTTATCACAGCATTCATGGCATTTGCCAATGTAGGGCTCAATTATCTTCTTGTTCATGCAGTTCCGGCAGCGCCCGGAATCTTGGGACTTGTTCTGTATTTTGCCACCCTTGTTTTATGCAACATGGTTTATTGTATCCTGCAAGCAGGTATGATACGCATTTATCTGAATCTCGCACGCGGAGCGTCTTTTCGGTTTTCGGATCTTTTTTCCGCTTTTTCCAATCATCCGGAACCCATTGCCGTTTACGCTGTTGTCCAGCTGCTCCTTCAGACCGGACTTTTTTACTGCTTCGACCGGCTTCTTGAAGCGTTCCGCTATTTTGTACACGGAGCTGCCATTCCTCTGATTCCGTTTATCTTGATCCTTCTTCTCGGAGCTGTGCTGATCTGGATGATGCTTCATTTTAGCCTGGTTATTTTTCTTCATTGCGACGGACCATGGAAAACGACCTGGAAGCTGCTTACAGAAAGCTGGGACCTTACCTCCGGCAATATGGGACGCCAATTTTACCTGCTCCTGTCCTTCATCGGCGTCGGAATTCTCTGTCTCATCTCACTTGGAATCGGATTCCTGTTCGCTTTTCCCTACCTGCACGTCACGCAAACGCTGTTTTACCTTAATTTGTTGCGTAGTGCCCCGAACGAAGCAGAAAACCGCACAGCTTCCCACGTGTAAATCATACTAAAACAACAGAAAAAACCAGCTGAGGCAATATTTAACAGTTCCCCAGCTGGTTTTTATTATTTATTATTTATTATTTATTATTCTTATCTGTTTTTTCCGGAATCTTTTATCCGAACGTTACTTCTTTATGATACATGTTACATGCATCCAGAACATCTTTCAATGTCTCTCCGGACTCGTTTGTATCATGCTCGTCAAAATAGCTGCCTTTAATCTGTTTTCCTTCAAAGTCCTCCCATGTGATATAGTAAATATCAATTTTTGATACATCGTGTCCGTCAATGGCAAGCATATTCAGGCTGCCTCCGCGTTTTCCTGTTTCTATGCGCTTTCCGTTTGCATCCAGTACAACAAGCACCGGATCCAGGTCTATTGCTTCTTCCAGTCCCTGTTCTTCCAGATACAATTCAAACGGTGTTTTCGTTACAGAAGATACAAAAGGTTTCCCTGCAGCATCGTTTTCTACCTCAACAGTAACCGTCTGCTCATGGTCTACCTGTACGGTAAAATCAAACGTATATGGACCTTCATAAGTATAATCCTCATATGGATTTGGCGTATTGTTATAATCCGGTACCAATTCAAACAGTTCCATCATATGACTGTTCCATTCTTCGTCTGACATCGCATTTAGCTCTTCCTCAGAAGGCTTCTCCACCTTGGCTGCATCATAGATTGACATTGGGTCTTTGCGATCACCAAAAATACGGTCAAAAGAAAGCGACACATCAAAGCTTTCCGGAAGATCACGCTTTTTGATCAGATCTCTGTACTGGGCTGTCTCACCATCATTTGACGGCCCTTCCTCTCCGTACGCCTCCTGCAGCGCTGCATGGAATTCGCTGTAGTCTGTGCACACTGGATCTAATTCCATACGGTACATGGCAAGATACGTATAATCATCCACAAATTTTCCGTCTAACACCTCCTGGAAGCTACAGTCCTCATCCATAAAACTGAATTTTGCTGTTCCCTGTGCCTGTAAAACCGGTTTCCCATCATAAAGCTCAAAATGATCCGCAATCGGTTCCTCCCCTTTCAGCTCCATGGTGAGATACAAAGCCACATCATTGCAGTATACTTCAGAAAGTGTTACCGTCATTCCATTTGCAGTCTGTGAATAATTTCCCGCTACCTCCTGCGCCCCGTTCTCCTTTCCTGCTATCTCTGCTGCGGCAGATGCTCCCGTTTCTGCATTTTCTCCGCCTTCGGCAAGCTGCGTCCCCACGCCGCTGTAATCGCCAGCATAGCTCGCCTCATCTCCCAGCTCTTCAAAAATATGCCCGATAAAAGGCAGTTTTGCAGCCAGCACAGGATTGCTCACGCAGAAAACGCCTGCTGCAAAAAACGCTGCCACAGTTCCTGCCGCGCCCTGCCATGCATGGAACCGGCTCTTTCTCTTCTGGGTCCGAATCTGTCGGTAAGTGTCTGAGAGGCGTTCCTCAACCTGCTCTGATACCTGCATCTCCTGTCCTAATATCTCTCTCATTTCCTGTTCTGTGTAATTTCTCATACTCAAATCCTCCTATCAGATCTCATAAACTATACACAATTGTTTCTCGCAGCTCATTGCGGCTACGCCGAAGCTTGCTTTTCACTGTATTTTCTTTCATTTCGAGAATCTGTGCGATCTCCCGCGTAGAAAACTGCTCGCCATAATACAGCAGCAAAATCGTACGGCAGTCCTCCGGAAACGATGACAGCATTTCACGGAATTCCACATTGGAAAAATCATTCTCCAGATAGCGAATTTCCGGGAAAACTTCCGTCACTTCGCAGCGTTTGCGCTCACGCAGCATTCCGTTGCAGCAGTTAATCAAAATCCGTATCAGCCATGTCCGAAAATATTCACTCCTTTTCAGGTCCCCGATATGCTCATACGCAGACAAAACAGTTTCGGATATTGCATCCGCAATATCATCCTCACTTTGGAAAAATCCTTTGGCTACGCGGTACAGACTGCTCTTATTTTCCTCTATCAGGGAAACAAAGGCATCCGGATCCCCGCGTTGTGCCTTTCTTACCAAAATCTGCATGTTACTCCTCCTCTTGTCCTGGACACTTTCACCGGTTTTAAAACAACTTACACCTATTAGATGGAGGAATCCCTGTTTTCGGTGCATGATTTTTGTATGAGAAAAAATTTACACATTTTAGTTTCACGATATATCCCTTTACGCAAAAAGCTGCCGCAAAGGTAGATTTCCTTTTGTCAGCAGCCTTCTTCTTTCCTTCACAACTTTTTAAACCGGCCAGTCTACTACCGGCAAACTGACCGGACAACCAATCGCTCAACTGCGTTCCAGCAGCACATCCATCATTCGGAAGCCTTCTTCGCGAAGAATCCCGCTTTTCTTTGCGCTCGTCTCGCCATAGGCTTTTCCATCCCCGAGTTTTTTCCTGCTGTCATACAGCAGATAGGGCACCGGGTCTGAAGTATGGGTACGAATGCGAAGCGGGGTCGGGTGATCCGGCAGAATCAACATGCGGTACGGCTCCCCGGAAGCATCCATCTGTTCTTTCACCAGACGAATTACCCGTTCATCCAAATATTCAATCGCCTGAACCTTGCGCTCCAGGCTCCCCTGGTGTCCCATTTCATCCGGGCCTTCCAAATGTACATATACAAAATCTGCGCCATCTTTTAAAAGCGCATCGACTGCTGACTGTGCTTTTCCCTCATAATTCGTATGAAGACCGCCATTCGCTCCCGGCACTATTACATTTCTCATCCCTGCGCCTACCGCAATCCCTTTGAGCAGATCAACTGCGGATATCATAACGCCCTTTTTGCCATACTTCTCCTCAAAAGAAGTGATCATCGGCTTCGTTCCAGCACCCCAGAACCAGCAGCTGTTGGCCGGATTCAGCCCCTTTGCCTTTCGTTCCCGGTTAATCGGATGGTCCGCAAGAATCTCATAGCTTCGCTTCATCATAGCCAGAATTGCAGGATTTGCAGGAAGATAATCCTCAATCACTTCGGTCAGGTGATCGTGCGGCGGAGTCAGAGGTTCAACCTTTCCATTCGTCCAGATCACGCAGTGGCGGTAACTTGTTCCAAGATAAAACTGAAACATATCATTTTCCAGCTCTGCACGCACTGCCTCCAGAAGAACAGCCGCATCTTCCGTGCTGATCTCACTGGAACTGTGATCCAGTATTCTCTTTTTTTCATAGGGCTCTTCTTCGGAGAGTGTCACGAAATTGCAACGCATAGCCACATCCGTATCCATCATCGGTACACCGATACTCAGCGCTTCCAGCGGGGAACGCCCTGTATAGTACTCCCTTGGATTGTAACCCATTACAGCCAGATTCGCCGTATCGCTTCCCGGACTCATACCTTCCGGAATTGTCTTAAGCAAGCCTACTTCCGCCTGTGCGGCAAGCGCATCCATCGTCGGAGTCTTAGCTGCCTCAAGCGGTGTCTTTCCGCCAAGGCTCTCCTGTGCTTCGTCCGCCATTCCATCTCCGAGAATTACAATATATTTCATCTCTTTTACCAAATCATGCAAAAGGCCGGCTTTCGCGCCAGCCCAGCATTATCCTTTCTCCAGTACTTCTTGCAGATTACTTTACCAGACGCTTTAACGGATGCGAAGCATACCAAGCACGTTCTCCATCTTTGAAGCGCGATCTTCATACTCTGCCTCTGTCATACATTCTGTCACAAAACCGTATTCCTGCGCCAGTCCTGCATCTACCACTTCAATTTTACCGAAAGCTTTTTCTGCCGCAGAGCTGTCGGCCGCACTTCCCTTTACGCGGACAAAGAAACGTTTTGACGTACCCGATACGTCAGTGAGCACCTGTTTCTCAGGACTCCAGGAAGCAACCACGCCTTTTCCGAGCATCTGCGCTTCTTCAATCACATCGCCCACCACAGCGCTCGCTGTCGCTTCTTTGCCTGCTCCCTGTCCATAGAACATTGCGTCGCCCAGCATGTTTCCATGGACAAAAATCGCGTTAAACACACCGTTTACCGCGTACAGCGGGTCGTTTTTATCTACCAGGTACGGCGCTACCATAGCCATCACCTGATTCTCCTGCCTGCTACTGTAAGCCAGAAGCTTGATCGTCTTTTTCATTGCCTTTGCGTACTGAATATCCGCAGACGTAATTCTCGTAATTCCTTCTGTATATATATCAGTGAAATCAACGCATTTGCCATAAGCCAAAGAGGAAAGAATCGCAATTTTCCGGCATGCATCGTGTCCCTCGACATCCGCCTCCGGATTGCGCTCCGCGTAGCCCTTTTGCTGTGCATCCCGCAGAACTTCTTCAAATTCCAGGCCCTCGTCAATCATTTTGCTCAAAATATAATTGGTCGTACCATTTAAAATACCGGTAATCTCGTCAATCACATCAGCAGTCAATGAAGTGCGCAGCGGACGGATAATCGGAATTCCGCCTCCACAGCTTGCTTCAAACAGATAGCTTGCATGGTGCTCCCCCGCAATCTGCTGTAACTCTGTCCCGTGACGCGCTACCAGCTCCTTGTTTGAGGTACACACACTTTTTCCGGCCTCCAATGCGCGCTTTGTAAACGTGTAAGCCGGATTCGTTCCGCCCATCACCTCAACAACAATATCGACTTCCGGGTCATTTACAATCACATCATAATCATGCACAAGCTTCTTTTCGATCGGATCACCTGGGAATTCCCGCAAATCCAGGACATATTTGACCTGAAGATCCACGCCTGCCTTTGCGAGTATGCTGTCGTGGTTGGTCTCGATCACCTCCACAACCCCTGAACCTACTGTACCATATCCTAACACTGCAACCTGTACCATTTTGTCCTCCTTCTTTCCCTGTCATGCGCCGGCTGTAAATCCGGCTATCTCTTTTCATTCCCGTGCCAAAATTTTCAGATACTGGATTCCGGCTTTCCCCTCAATCGTTTCGATCATGCTCGATACGTCTCCGGTCGCCGGAAGCACCTCCACACTGAGCGTCAGTGTAGCCACTCCGTTCGTCGGAATACTCTGATGAATGGTCAGGATATTTGCTTTATACTCTGCCACAACATTCAATACTTCCGAGAGCAGCCCCGGTTCATCATGCATCTGCATGACAAAGGTAAGCGTTTTTCCTTTTACATTGTCCCGGAACGGGAAAATATCATCCTTATACTTATAAAACGAACTTCTGCTGATACCAACCTGGTCGGCTGCTTCCTGCACCGTTTCCACACGGCCTGTATCCAAAAGGCGTTTTGCTTCCACTACCTTTAATAAAACCTCAGGCACAGCCTTCTGCCTGACCACAAAATACTTCGTCTTATCCGGCATGTCCTTTCTCCTTTTTGCCTGACGCAAAGTCTGTCTTTGGGCATAAAACCAACATTTTGTTTGCGTCAGAAACACGTTTGTATATTCCTCAAGGATAGTAGCACATTTTATTTTCAGATGCAACCCTTTTCTATGTACCCTAAAAATACATATGTTTTTCACAGACTTTCTGTGAATGTTGTGTTATAATAATTTCTGCCTTTACAGCATGTACATACAAAAGGAATATAAATTTTAAACCAACTTGTTTCATTGCAAAGGAGTATAAACCATGAAGCAGTTCCTACGTTCCCGCGCAGCCGGTATATCCCTTGCTGCGCTGGGGCTTCTTATGATGGGCATTGGGATTTTCCGCGGTGAAATGACCGTTGTCTTTACAAAAGCAATCAATATATGTCTGGAGTGTATTGGAATTGGATAAGAAGAAAAATAAGAACAAAAAACTGAATGAATGGCCGCGTCACAGAGTTCAGATACTCTGGGCGCTGCTTACAAATAGTTACTTGATCGGTTTTGCCCGTGGAAAAATATATACGGGTAAACTCAAAAACCTGTGTCTGCCCGGTATCAACTGTTATTCCTGTCCCGGCGCCCTTGGCTCCTGTCCGGTCGGCGCGCTGCAGGCCGTGATTGGCAGCTGGAATTTCAAATTCACCTTTTACGTTGCAGGATTTCTGATGTTTGTCGGTGCTTTGATGGGCCGCTTTGTCTGCGGTTTTCTGTGTCCGTTCGGTTTGATACAGGATTTGTTGTACAAAATACCGGTTCCGAAAAAGATCAAAACCTTCCGCGGTGACCGGCTTTTGCGCAGGCTGAAATACGTATTTCTGCTCGTGTTTGTCATCCTGCTCCCCTTGTTTCTGGTGGATATTTTAGGGCAGGGCGCGCCGTATTTCTGCAAGCTTATCTGCCCCGTCGGTACGCTTGAGGGCAGCGTTCCGCTGGTATTGCTGAATCAATCCATGCGAAACGCAGTGGGGTGGCTGTACGCCTGGAAAAATGTACTGCTTATCGCACTCATCATCCTGTCTGTTATCCTATACCGGCCGTTTTGCAAATATATCTGCCCGCTTGGCGCAATTTATTCTGCATTTAATTCCGTAGCAATCTTCCGCTACCAGGTGAATCCGGAAAAGTGCACACACTGCGGCGCATGCGCAAAAGTATGCAAAATGCAGGTGAATCCCGAAAAGCAGATCAACAGTCCGGAATGCATCCGCTGTGGACAATGCAAAAAAATCTGTCCCACCGGCGCAATCACATCAAAACTGCATACTCCTTCAGCTTCGCACGGAGCTCACGATAATTCGGAAGCTCCGCTTCCACAACAGCCCAGAACGCCGGAGAATGATTCATAACCTTACGGTGCGCCAGTTCATGTACGACTACATAATCCAATAATTCCTGCGGCAGCAGCATCAGTTTCCAGTTAAAATTCAAACTACCTGTGCTGCTGCAGCTTCCCCAGCGTGTTTTCTGTTCCCGTATTGTGATCTTTTCATAGGTCACGCCCATTCTGTCCGCATACCAGGCCACTCTCTGCGGAACATACTGCTTCGCAGCTGCTCTTCCTGCTACCCGTTCTTCCTGTGAAAACTGCCGCTGCTGCATCCGTATCTGCGCAAATTTTTCCTGGCGCTCCAGAATCCAGACTTTATTTCGGTTTACAAATTCCCGTATTCGTACCTCGGATATACGATACGGCGCACGGACTACAACGCTGCCGTCCCGTCTTACCTGGAGCGCCAGCGTTTTTCTTTTTGATCGAAAGATCTCATACGTGATTCTTTCTTCCTTCATCACTTCTCCTGCTTATGTCTTATTATGAAGAAAATCTGTTCAGAAAGCTAAGCCTGCGCCGGCTGTCTTTGCATACCTTTCAGATTCATCACCAGCTGTTCTGCTGCGGTAAACACCCCGGACACAAAGTAATACAACCCGACGCCCGACGGAATCACAAATACAAAAGTGCTGTTGAGCGCCAGCATCATAAGTACCACCTTCCAGGACATCTTTTGAAGGCCAAGCGCTTGAAAATGCCGGATATACGGATACGTCTGCGGCAAAAACTGCACCACAAGCGTTGCGACCGGCAAAAGAAGCGTGGTATCCCGCAAAAGAAGGGAGGAAACCCATGGAAGCAAAACAGTAGTGCCCGATGCCTCGATCATCTGGATTCCATGATACAGACCAAGCATAACCGGAAACTGTAGAAAGCTGAGCAGACAGCCTGCTCCTCCAATCCCTTTTTCCTGATACAGCTTTTGAAGCTCCTCGTTTTGCTTCTGTGGATTTTTCTTATATTTCCGTTTCAGCTCTTCCATCTGTGCACTGAGCTCCTGCTGCTTTTTCATCTGCTTTCTCTGCTGTACACTCAATGGAACCATAAGAACCCGGATTGTAATAGTAAGAAGCACGATAGCAACTCCATAATCTCCGCAAAAACTGTAGATCCATTCAATTGTCTGTCTGATTCCCTGCGCTATCATTTCTGTGCCTCCTCCTTCCTTTCCCGCTTTTGTAATTTCCGGAAATGCCAAAATGCCCAGCCTAACGCAAGCGCCCAGACACTCCAAAAAACAATGCTGCGCGGCATAATTCTGCCATTCTCCTCATACTGCTCCCACAGTGCAACCGCCGGCAGCGCAAAATACACGATCAAAACCACCAGAGAAATTCCTCTTACAGCCCGCCGGCTTGCAGTCAGCCCCGCCAAACGCCGGCTTCCCATCAGCGGATACATTCCTTCCGAGAGCTTTGAAAACTCAGACCAATCCTCCAAAAACTCATCAACCTGTGCAAATCGCTTTCCGTATTCCTCTTCTGAGTGTACATAATTCAGATAATAATCGACATCCAGCGACTGCCAATCTCCTGCTGCAAGGATTTTCCTGCAAAGCTCAATGGAGCCCTCCAGCATCTCACGCTGCGCCGTAAGCTCCTCCTCCTGCCGTTTCAACACGCCCTCAAGCGAAGCCTCTCCTTTTTGCAACAAATAGATCGTTTCCACCGGAATGTTCATTTTCCGATATAAGATAATTCGTTTCAGCTGCGCAATATCCTCTTTTGCATAATCCCGGTATTTGCTCTCTTCCTCACGAACTGGCGCCAGCAAACCCTTTTTCTCATAAAACCGGATATTACTGACAGAAAGTCCTGTTATTTTTGCCGCTTCACTAATCCTCATTTGACCAGCTCCTTTTTGTTTTTTCTGCAATTTACACCCTGAACCTGGTTGAGAGTCAAGCAAAAATGCAAATATTTTTCATTTTTTAGCCTTTTTGAACTTCTTGTCCCATGATTTTGCAAAAGCGCGGATCATCTTTCAGAAAATCCAGCCCTTCATCCTTACTCAAACCCCGTCTGAACATAAATTCTGTAAACCCACTGTTTTCCTTTGATTTAGCATTTGACGCAAGGTGGGCATACAGTCTGGATTGATAGAATCCATCCAGATCACTCAGCCCCTCTATCATCGTCTCCAGAAGCTCCAGCGCCGTTTCTTTTTCCTTTTCTTCTACTGACTGCAAAAATCTTAAACATACTTCCTGGTATTTCCCAATTTCCAAAGTCCTGGCAATCTGCTCCTGTTTTTCGATGATAAACGCACAATGTTCCCGATTCCCCTGTGTATGCGCCAGCGAATAGATTCCCATAAATGCATGATCAATCGTCCCATATCCGTCCAGGATCATCCGCTCGTAAATCTCCCATGCCTTTGCCTCTTCACCTTTTCGCACGCACAAAAGCGCCTGCATCTTCTGATGTTCCGTATCCCACCGCGAAACATAGGTCAGCATTTCCTCCGCACGGTCATACGCTTCCCGGTTCAAATACGCATAAAACAAAAAGTACGCCGCCATCCGTCGCATTTCCGGGTCCTGACTACCAAGCAGCCTCAAATACGCTTTTTCAATCGCCTCATCGTACTGCGCTGGATACTCTGCGCCCAGGATTCCCCGGAAAGAATCCAGCCCAGGCAAAAGCATGGCTTGAAGCTTCTCACAGTTCGGATAATCCGTAATCTGTTTCATCGCCCATGCAAAAAGCGCTTCGTAATCGCCTTCCATCAAGCGCTTTGAAAACTCTTCTCCGATGCGGGCAATCTCCTCATCCGTAAGTGTTTCTTTATAAGAGAGCAATTCATCCGTATGAATGCCGAACACTCTTGCAATCGGCGCCACCAGAGAAATATCCGGCAAAGAAGCGCCATTTTCCCATTTGTTGACTGCCGGCGCCGTAACACCCAGATAATCTGCCAGCTGCTCCTGTGTAAGATTTGCCTGTTTCCGATATTTCCGGATCGTTTCCCCAATTTTCATATGATTCCTCCCTGTGATTTCTGATGCTCTGCCTGTGACAGGCAAGATCATCATAACAAAAAAACAGGAACTACGCACCTGAACGTCCGTTAAATTCTGCTCATGAAAAATTAACTGTCGGTTATAGATCGCTTCGCTGCCCTGGGGCATTTTTCAAACGCACACTATCTTCCCTCGTTTTTTCCTCACGTTCCAGGCATCATATCCGGCCAGGTCAGAATTTCTCCGGCAATCGTTTTTTCATACTCGCCCTCAATATCTCTGCTCTGTCCAGCATTAAACACATTCGTCTCCGCGCCCCAGATTTCATCATAGTATTCCCATACATGATAGGAAAGACCGCGGAACAGAAAATCGAGGCTTCCGCACCCATCCTCCTCATGATACGAATAAGTAATCCGTTTTTGTTGCAAAGCTTCCTGAACCACTTGTAATCTCATTGCGCTATCCATTCCCTTCTTTTCACACAGATATAACAAAAATGCGTCTCATACACTCTTATTTTTCATCGACTACCTGGAAGATATAGAATTTCAAATAATAAGACTCCTCTGCTGCCCAGAGAATCGGATGATCCGGAGCCTGCGTACGATACTCAATCTGGCGCAGCCTTTTATGTGCGCTGCGCGCCGCCTGGTGGATGGTCTGCGTAAACAGCTCATACGTCATAAAGTGGGAACAGGAACATGTGGCCAGAAAACCGCCATCCTTTACGAGCTTCATAGCACGCAGATTAATCTCCCGATAGCCCTTCGCAGCATTTTTTACAGAGTTCCTCGATTTTGTAAATGCGGGAGGATCGAGAATGATCACATCAAATTTTTCTCCCTTTTCTTCCAGTTCCGGCAAAAGATCAAACACGTCTGCACAACGGAATTTCACACGATCTTCCAGGCTGTTCAGCGCTGCATTGTGCCTGGCCTGCTCCACGCCAAGCTCTGACGCATCCACACCGAGCACTTCCGCTGCTCCTGCAATCCCGGCATTTAAAGCAAAAGAGCCCGTATGTGTAAAGCAGTCCAGAACTCTGGCATCTTTACACAGCTTCTGAATTGCCAGACGGTTATATTTCTGGTCAAGGAAAAATCCCGTCTTTTGTCCATCCTGCACATCTACTGTATAACGAACTCCATTTTCTTCTATTTCTACATTCGTGTCAAACGCTTCCCCCAGAAAGCCCTTGTGCAGCTCCATTCCCTCCTGACGGCGCACCTTCGCATCGCTGCGCTCATAGACTCCGCGAATAAACACACTATCCTCTGCAAGGACTTCTTTCAGCAGCCTTAAAATAGTTTCCTTCATCCGGTCAATCCCAAGTGCCAGTGACTGCACGACCAGTACATCAGAAAACTTATCCACCACAAGCCCCGGCAGAAAATCAGCCTCACCAAAAATAAGGCGGCAGCTCCCGGTGTCAGTCACCTTTTTGCGGTATTCCCAGGCGTCGCGCACCCGCTTCCGCAAGAAATCCTCATCAATCTCCTGCTGCGCGCTGCGTGTCATCATACGTACCCGGATTTTCGAGTTTTCATTCAAAAATCCCTTTCCCAGACCATATCCGTCAAAATCCTGTACAGTTACAATGTCGCCATTATCCAACGGCCCCTCTACGCGCTCTATTTCATTGTCAAAAATCCAAAGGCCTCCTGCCTTCAGCATCCTTCCCTCGCCCTTTTTCAGTGTTACAACTGCCATGCTCATTATTTTTTCATCCTTTTCTCCTGAACTTTTCCGTGATGCTAAAAACTAAGAACATAAGTATAACATAATTCTTTTTTTCTTACTACCAAAACATATGCCCACATAAACTTCCTTTTTCCGGCATTTTCTGATAGAATGTAAAACAGAACTTCTAAACCGGCCCCCTTCAGGAGGAATTTATTATGAAAAAAGCAAAACGTATTTTCGCACTGCTCGGCGCAGTCCTGCTCGCCGGCATGTACCTGATCACCCTGATTCTCGCTCTCTTCGCAAATCCTGCCAGCAAAAACATGCTGATGGCTTCTATTGCCTGTACTGTGATTATTCCGTGTTTGTTTTACGGTATGATGCTGGTCGCACGTGTCCTTGGCACCCGCCACACGGACATAGAAAACCCGGAAGAAACGGAGTGATCTCCTGGACAATCGAATCTGCTTTCTGCCACACCGAAACAGGCGAATGAAAACTGTTCCGTCTTTCATTCGCCTGCATTTTTACTCTGAAATTTCTTTTTTATACATATCCGCAACAGCAGACGGGCCATCCCACCAGAGCTTTGTATCCTCATCATACAAAAGTATTCCGGTGTTAGACGATAAAAATTTTATCAATATTTCTTCTGGCTGCAACCGCAAATCCTCTGACAATTCATCAACAACCATTGTTATAACCAGATCTATTGCATTTTTTTTTGCTTCTTCCGTAATCGTTTTCTCTATAGCCATATTTTCTCACTTTCCATAAATGTCAGACATTTAAGCGCTTTATTTGTTCTAAAACAAAACTGATTCTGCAATCTTTCCGGAAGTAATAAACTAATACACATATCATCTGCGGATTTCATGCCCAGTTGTCCAAAAGTTCCAACCATATAGGCTGTTATCGTTGCATTTGTATTATCATCTGCAATTTTACCCGCTATAACATCACAAGCTTTTAATTTCTCAACGATTTCAGGAAAAGCTTTCTTTTTTCGGTGTCCAACGATACAATGCAGCCAATCTGCATCAGCTTCATTATAAATATGCACATCCAGCTCTCCCTCAAACATTACCTTAAAACTGGATACAACCCCATACCTCTGTTCAGTAGGTACGATACCATTTGCAACTGCTTTTCTAGTTGAAATCCCAGCAAAACTTTCCGCCTGTTTTTTTGATGTTGTCAAATAAAATCCGGTTCCAAAGTCTTTATACCTTGCGCACTTATTTAAATCGGGCATTGTTACTTCACAATAGCTGCCATGATAAAGGGCCAAACCATCAATCAATTCCAGCACTACTCAATCCCCCTCTATTTTCAAGATACGCCGTTACATCATCAAATATCGCATCGTCGCCTTCTACATGAAAGATTCCGAAACAACTCTTAATATACTGAAGAACATCAAATTTAGAAAATATTTCAGAAATTGTTTCTATCGGCAAATTCCATGCTTCAGACGCAAGTCGCATGATCCTCACCTGCATATATATAATCTGCTGTTTTTCAGTCATATAATATTCCTCCCATCCACACCTGTTTTTATTATACTTTGTGCTGTTTACTTAAGCAAATACTTTTTCTTACAGAAGTTGAGTGGTATTCTTTGAGTAGAGAAGACTTTCCCCGACTCGACATGCGGGCGCATGCCGTGAACGGCCAATTTTCATATGCGTCCCTTCATCGAGTAGGGAAGATTTCTTTCCCAACTCGGGTGCCAGTCATCTGTCAGCACTTACTAACCTATTTTCTTTGTTTTCCCGTAGGCATAGAAAAACTGCCGGCAGATTTCTCTGCCGACAGCCCCACAATCATTGTTATTTTATTTGTTCTTTCACTGTCTGCCGTCCAGATACGTTTATACGTTTCCCCTAACGGTAAATAATATCGTCTCTTCCCGGCCCGTTTGATACCATTGTGATCGGGAAGCCAATCTGCTTCTCTACAAATTCGATATAGTTTCTGCAGTTCTCCGGCAGTTCCTCATATTTGCGGATTCCCCGGATGTCACTCTTCCAGCCCGGCAGGTTCACAAATACTGGTTTCGCTTTCTCCAGAAGTGCAGTGGTCGGGAAATCTGTCGTTACTTTCCCGTCGATCTCATATCCGGTACACACCGGAATCTCGTCCAGATACCCCAGCACATCGAGTACGGTAAATGCAACATCCGTCGTACCTTGCAGTCTGCAACCATACTTGGACGCCACACAGTCAAACCATCCCATTCTTCTCGGTCTTCCCGTTGTTGCTCCGAACTCACCGCCGTCACCGCCGCGCTTGCGCAGCTCATCTGCCTCTTCTCCGAAAATCTCACTCACAAATGCGCCTGCACCGACTGCGCTGGAATATGCCTTGCATACTGTAATGATCTTCTTGATCTCATACGGAGGAATACCTGCGCCAATCGCACCGTACCCTGCCAGTGTGGAAGAAGAAGTTACCATCGGATAAATGCCGTGATCCGGATCTTTCAGTGAACCAAGCTGGCCTTCCAGAAGAATATTCTTTCCATCCTGTAATGCCTGATACAGATAAGACGCTGTGTCGCACACGAACGGCTCAACCATTGTCTTGTAGCTGTGCAGCTCTTCCATCAAGCTTTCCGGTGTAAGCGCCGGCTTGTGATACAAATGCTCAAGGATCGGATTTTTCAGATCACAGATGCGCTGTACCTTCTCCTCAAGCAGCGCGTCGTCAAAAAGCTCGCTTACCTGGAAACCGATCTTTGAAAACTTATCTGCATAAAACGGTGCGATACCGGACTTTGTTGAGCCAAATGATTTTCCGCCAAGCCGCTCCTCCTCGCACTGGTCAAACAGAATATGATAGGACATCACAATCTGTGCACGGTCTGACACCAGAATCTTCGGTGTTGGAACACCGCGGTCAACGATACTTTTCACTTCTTCAAAAAGCACCGGAATATTCAGCGCAACGCCATTTCCGATAATACTTGTTGTATGATCATAAAATACGCCTGACGGCAACGTATGCAGCGCAAATTTTCCATAATTGTTCACAATCGTGTGGCCTGCATTTGCTCCGCCCTGAAATCTTACGATAATATCTGCTTTCTCTGCAAGCATATCCGTAATCTTTCCTTTTCCTTCGTCTCCCCAGTTAGCCCCTACTACTGCCTGTACCATAATGTCTCCTCCTGTATCCGGCTGTGCGTCACCGCTGCTGTTTCGCTGCTACGCTGCCGTCATCAAACTATCTGTTTCCGTAGTCTACTGTCTGCAAATTTTATCCGGCCGAATGCCAAACGATCTGTCTTCGCTTATACATTGATCTCCGCCGTGACGCCAAGCAGCTCTTTATTTGCTTCAAGCACCGGCTGAACCACTGTCTTTACAAACCGTTCTACCTGTTCTTTGGACCGTCCAGTGTACCGTGACGGCTCCATTGATTTCTGAAGCTCCTCAAGCGTCATATTAAAGGAAGGATCTGCTGCAATCAGCTCCAGGAGATTATTCTCCTTTCCTTCTTCTTTTACATTTCTGCCCGCTTCCATCGAAAGCGTCCGGATTTTTTCGTGCAGCTCCTGCCGGTCGCCGCCAGCTTTTACTGCATCCATCATAATATTTTCCGTTGCCATAAACGGCAACTCTGCCATCAGGCGTTTCTCTATTACCTTCGGATAAACCTTCAGGCCGTCTGTTACATTCAGACAGAGATCCAAAATACCGTCCACAGCCAAAAATCCTTCCGGAATGGAAAGACGTTTGTTTGCCGAATCGTCAAGCGTCCGCTCAAACCACTGGCAAGAAGAGGTGACTGCCGGATTTAATGCGTCACACAATACATAGCGTGCAAGTGATGCGATCCGCTCACTGCGCATCGGATTGCGCTTGTATGCCATCGCCGAAGAACCGATCTGCGTTTTTTCAAACGGTTCCTCTACCTCTTTCAGATGCTGAAGCAGACGAATGTCATTTGACATCTTGTGTGCGCTGGCTGCGATTCCCGCAAGCACATTCAGAACTCTCGTGTCCGTTTTTCTCGAATACGTCTGTCCCGAAACCGGTACGCACGCTGCAAATCCCATTTTTTCCGCAATCATCGGATCGATCCGGTCAATCTTCTCCTGATCTCCGTCAAACAGCTCCAGGAAGCTTGCCTGCGTTCCGGTCGTGCCTTTGGAGCCAAGAAGCTTCATTGTGGAAAGCACATAATCCAAATCCTCCAGGTCCATCAAAAACTCCTGCGCCCAGAGCGTTGCACGCTTGCCAACTGTAGTAGGCTGCGCGGGCTGAAAATGAGTGAATGCAAGCGTCGGAAGATCTTTGTAAGTCTCTGCAAAATCCGCAAGCTGCGCAATTACATTGACGAGTTTTTTCTTCACAAGGCGAAGCGCTTCTGTCATCACGATAATGTCCGTATTATCCCCTACATAGCAGGAGGTCGCGCCCAGATGAATAATCGGCTTTGCCTTCGGGCACTGTACGCCGTACGCATACACATGGGACATGACATCGTGGCGCACAACTTTCTCCCTTGCTTTCGCCACATCATAATTAATATCGTTCTGGAATTCTTTGAGCTCTGCAATCTGCTCCTCCGTAATATCCAGTCCCAGTTCCTTTTCTGTCTCCGCCAGAGCAATCCACAGCCTTCTCCAGGTCCGGAATTTCATATCCGGTGAAAAAATATACTGCATCTCCCTGCTGGCATAACGTTCTGACAATGGGCTTTGATACCTGTCTGTGCTCATATGTTTCTCCTTAAAATATATGTGAAGTTTATTGCTGCCTCTGTGATACCTACTGCTCGTAGCTTCCCCTGATATCCTCTGTGGGAGGGGCAAGCGGATACTTTCCTGTAAAACAGCCGTTGCAGATGGGCAAACGCCCTTCTACCAGCTCCGGCAAACGCTCCAGGCGCAGATATGCAAGAGAATCCGCCCCGATGATCTGCCGTATTTCTTCCACTGTATGATGATGTGCGATCAGCTGATCGCTCTTTGGCACATCTGTTCCGAAATAGCACGGATACAGAAATGGCGGCGAGCTGACACGCATATGAACTTCTTTGGCACCGGCCTCGCGGAGCATCCGCACAATCCGGTCGCTTGTTGTCCCACGGACAATGGAATCATCAATCATAATGACCCGTTTGCCCTCCACAGCCTCCCGCATCACATTCAGCTTTGTGCGGACGCTGGATTCGCGGTTGCTCTGTTTGGGTTTGATAAAGGTACGGCCTACATAACTGTTCTTAAAAAACGCCATACCGTACGGAATACCTGACTCAAGCGAATAACCGAGCGCGGCAACATTTCCGGACTCCGGCACACCTACCACAAGATCTGCCTCTACCGGAGAATCCATGGCCAGGAACTTTCCGGCCCGGATGCGGGAATTGTAAACGCTGATCCCATCCAGGCGGCTATCCGGCCTTCCAAAATAAATATATTCAAAAATACACCGGCCTTCGCGCTCGCCGCAGCCCGGCTTCAGACACATGCTGCGGTCGGAGACAATGCCATATTGCGGTGTAATCGTCACAATCTCTCCCGGCTCCACATCCCGGATAAATTCAGCCCCGACCGTATCGAGTGCGCACGTCTCTGATGCCAGAATGTAGGCATTGCCGCGCTTTCCAATGCACAATGGTCGGAAACCGTACGGGTCCCTTGCCCCGATCAGCTTTCTTGGAGACATGACAATCAGAGAGTAGGCGCCCTTCATCTTTTTCATCGCATTAGCCACCGCACCCTCTGCACTTTTCGTGTTTACCCGTTCCCGGGCAATATGATATGCCATTACTTCCGTATCAATCGTTGTCTGGAAAATTGCACCGCCAAGCTCCAGCTCTCTTCGAAGCTCCGGCGCGTTGATCAGATTGCCGTTGTGTGCCAGCCCCAAGGTTCCTTTTACATAATTCAGTACCAGAGGCTGCGCATTTTCTCGTGTGCTGCCGCCTGCTGTTGAATAACGCACATGT
Organism: bacterium 1XD42-54; assembly: GCA_003612585.1. Lineage (GTDB taxonomy): Bacteria > Bacillota > Clostridia > Lachnospirales > Lachnospiraceae > Choladousia. The sequence continues at coordinate 126,220 of RAZH01000010.1, read as the reverse complement.
CCGACGCCGATATCTCCCTTCAGCTGTCCGAGATGCTCGCCAGTGAATACCTCATTGACAAGTCCCATTCCCTTGTGCGACAATACCTTACCTTTTGGCCCTTTTGTATCACTGACCGCAATTCCGCAGCTCTCCTGACCGCGGTGCTGCAGCGCATACAATCCATAATATATATCAGAAGCGACATCCTCCCCGGAAAAATCATAGATTCCGAAAACGCCGCATTCCTCTCCCAGTTTATCATCAAGCTCCATCTGATGGTGTACTCTGCAATCCATGCGCATCTCTCCTATTCTCTCCAAACTACGACACTTCATGACCAATTTCATAGTATACCGTATCTGCTCCCGGAAAGCAAGGTCAGATTTTCGTACTCCTGCAGTATTCCTCTTTTAATTCTTCCAGAAGTTCCGCCGGGTCCCTTCCGTGCAACCGTTCCAATTCATCCATAAACGGCTGCTGTGTACAGATCTTTGCATTATAACCCTGAATTTTCTGCACCAGATACGTATCTGCCTGCATCTCTTCAAGACGCTTCTGGTATTCCTCATCGGACAGAAACAGCGGCAGCGTGCTCACATACTTTCGAAAGGTCTCCTTTGTCTGTAAAAGAGCATAGGACTCCCAAAAACAGTCTGCCGCCTGCCGGAACTGGAACAGGCCTGCATGAGCTGCGCCCTTGTTGTTGAGAACCCCGGCATAAAACTGCGTTCCAAGCTTGCCGGGATTTCTCCGATTCAAAATCTGTTGATATTCCCAGATTGCCCTGCCAAACATCTTTTCTTTTACAAGGTAATCCCCCCGAAGCTTCTGCTTCATATCGCCGGACTGTACCTCAAGCTTGGCAAGTTTTTCCTGAAACTCCCGCATTTCCTGGTTCGTCAGATACCCCGCCTCCCTGAAAATGGGCAGAACAAAAAATGCAGCCCCGTCCTTTTTTTCAAGCTGTTCATAAAGCTGACGGTATAGCTTTCCCAAATGTAATTCGTCCCGAATCCAGTCACACAGTTTTTCGTTGATGATCGTATCGTCAATCAGGCAGACGTTATTGTACATATAAAAACAAAGCTCTTCGAGCGAATAAATCGCAGTCCTTATGCTTTCTATATAATAAGGCTTTTCTGCCTGCCGAAGCAGGCATAAATCATAGCTCATAGTAAACCCTTTCTCCGGAATCTAAAATTCAATTTCCCGGGTCCAGACAAATCCGGACGGCTTATAAAATCCTCCAAATCCCAGATCCTCCGCCTCAACATGGCATTTCGTCGGAGATGTGAAATAAATGGTCAGACGAATCCTCGTGGCCCGCGGCGGACGATGCGGCAGCCCCGTAAGCCGCATACTGTGCACAACGCCGTCCCCAGGCTCCATCGGATGCGAAATCATCCGAATCTCCCGCTCTTCCTTTAAAATGAATTCACATACATGATGAATTTCATACCAGTTCACCCCGGCGCTGACAATCGGATAGTACGTCTCCTTGCCCCGGATACGAACCTCCATCCCAATATTATGTTCCACCATATCCTGGCCGCTGAAAATAATATCGCGTTTCGCAATCAGACCGGCACGCTCCATCGCCGCATAGCATGCGCCTTTGGAATACAGATTTTGTCCCTGAAACGCGTGACGTTTATAGCAAAGATACTGAATCGAACGCTCTGCCCAGCTCTTATTAAAATAATCGCCCATCAGATAGCTGACAGAAATCGTCCTGCGCTCAAACACCTTTTTCAGAAGCTCAAAAAACAGGCGGTCCTTTTCTTTTTTCCAGTCTGAATCGCTGCGCCCGGCCCGAATCGTATCATCTACCGGCTGGCTGGCCACCTTCTCCACGCGGGCGATTGCAGGCCGCATTCTTCGATCAATGTGAAGCACATAACCTATGATTGTTTCATTTTCCATTTCCAGCAGCGCGACATCCTGATACCACAGCTCCTTTTTCTGATTCACCGTATAATAATAAAAAGAAGACAGATAATCCTGCAAATAGATCTGTTTTCGGTCCACGCCATTCTTTTCCAGCGCTTTTACAATCAGGGTGCTCCAGTGCTCGGTCAGTCTGCGCACCGTTACCATGATATGAATTTTTGTATTCTGCGTCAAAAGCTTCAGCTTTGCAAGACAAACTTTAAAATAAACGGACAGAAGCTCTGCCGCTTCCTCCACTTCCTGTTCCTCTTTTTTTTCTATTTTTCTGTAAAGATCAGAAATCCGCACTCTGTCGGGCTCCTCGCTTTCCAGTTGAGGCTTTCCGTCCCAGATCTGCCACTGTCCGTTTGCGCACTGACGCAGCGCCATCGGAATCAGTAGCTGCTCTGTATCGGAATTCAAACCAAGCGTAACTGGCTCGCGCACGGTCTGATGATAATAGGTCATCTGCGCATAAGCCTCATTTAATTCAATACCCAGAATCAGTTCATTCGTTGCCTGTATCATAAGTCTTCACCCTTTTTACACAAGTGTAAACACTTCCCTCGTAAGATATTCCAGCGTAAGATAAGACTCCAGTTCATTTTTCAGCGCCGTCTCATCCCCGCTTCGATAAGCTTTTGCGATTCGGTTCAAAATCTCGTATTTTGAATTTCCTCCTTCCGAGGCTGCAGGCGCCTTCAGCACAATCTTATCCGAACGCACTGTCTCTCCATCCCGTTCCTCTTCCAGATAGTATTCCAGTTCTTCTCCCGAAAACAATGTAAACTCCCGCACAAAAATGCCTTCAAAATAGTTTTTCACGGTTTCTTTCGTATATTCCTCCTGCTGCCCTTTCATCCGGTAAAAAATAGTCACAATGCTCTCCGGATTGCAAACATATTCCGCAAACACGCGACCTTCCATCTGATATGGCGCCAGAAGCGCCTGGTCAAACCGCTGCCAGAAAGCAAAACGCAGGCCATCCGCCCCAAATTCTTTCAGCATTTTTTCCGTTCTCGCACGCTGCTCTTCGGTAAGCTCCACTTTCTTCGCATAAAACTGCAAAAGTGCCAGCCGACACACCTCTTCCTGCTCTTCTATGCGCTCCTTTGGTTCCAGGTACTCATACTCCCGTTCTATATACTGAAATACAGGTGCAGCCACCGGAACACCTTTTACAAAATACTCGTAAGCTTTCAGATTCACATACGCCTTGCAGAGCCTTTTTCGCCCCATTTTCCGCACATACGACTCAAATACCGGCTCAGAGCCCTCGCTTCCGCTTCTGGTAAAAAGAATCATCATCATGATTTTTTCTTCCAGCAACATCGTATCGAGCTCAAAATCGACAGCCGCCTGCCATACCTGCACCATCTCGTGAACCGAGCCCTCATAATACAGGAGCAAATAACGGAGAAGCTTGTCATCGTATTTGCCGCTGCTGAAGCAATAATAGCACAGTGCGGTCAGCATCATATTTTCTTCAAATTCAAGCTCCAGCACCATCCGACTACAAATCCGGACAAGCTGCAAAAGCGGAATGCCTTCAGCCCCATAGGCATCCAGAAGAGCAAACGCATCCGCGCATTTTCCCTCCTCTGCGAGCAGCGCAATCAGCGCTGTTTTATCAACCCTGACATATTCCAGATAAGGAATACGCTCCAAAAATTCAGGCAAAGACTCATCTCTGATATGCTCCGCATAATAACCGAGCATCGCTCTTCGCAGCGCGTCTCGGAACGCTTCCGAAAAATCGTTCATCTCTGATGCAGCGCAAAAATACGGAAGTGTGTTCTGGTTGATCAGCCCCGCAGCAAGACACTGAGAACACAGATACAGCAACAGCCCCGGATAATCCGGTGCCTTCTGTGCGCACCAGCCAAGGATATCTTCATTCTCAAACAGTTTCCGACGTACACAGAGCCCGTCTGCATGATACCTGTGTCCCTGCGCATCTTCCACCAGAAGCACGCTGTCCGGATCATAAATGGGAATACAAGCCTTTCCGTCTGCAAAAAGTACCTGATGCTCACCCGCCAGATATTTTGAACGAACGATCAGTCTGCGCATCCGACTGTCACAACAACTGATCTCCCACGTAAACAAAACCCGGAGCATCTTTTCCGCCATCGGCCTTGTGAAAATGCTTTTGCGCAAAAATGCTTCATACAGAACTGCCAGATCATCAGAAATCCGGCCGCCTTCAATCTGATCAATTGCAAAGCGTTCCATCGCTGTCCGATAATGATGATACGTCTGCGCATCATTCTCACGATTTTCAATAATACTGCGATAAATAGCCGCACGGCGGCGATAATCAAGCGAATGATCATACGCAAAGTACATGCGAATGACCTGTGGCATGGACTGCAAATCCAGCGCTTCCATGCTTTCCATATAATATTCATATAACCCCGTAATACGCAGGCCGTTTTCCACACCTTTCGCGTACCACTGGAAATAACACGGCTCTTTTTTGTCGCCCTTCATCAGCAAAACACAGATGGATTTGACCAGATCTTCGGAGGGGTACAGCGAAAACCCGGCCGCAAGCACCTCATAGAGCCTGCGCTCAAAACGGCTGTGATGCACAGTGAGCCCTGCTACCTGACGCACAATCTCCGCCGTCAGAATCCCTTCACGTGCCGCAAAACGCAGCAGCTGCAGCTCATACTCGCCGAGATAGCGCATCAGGAACGGATTTTTCTTCAAAACCTGATAGGCTTCAAGATACATGATCCGGCTACGGCAGCCATAACGGAACTGCTCAGCGACCGCCTCATACTTGGCATTTTCGTTGTTTAACAGCTCTTCTTTGAGGTACAGTAAAATCCACTGAAGCTTCCAGTTTGTCTTGTCCCGGAAAAACATCCGTGTCACTTCCTCCTCCACCCGGTCCACATAAGACGCCTCATGGTAGAAAAAGGTTGACATATAGAGGTAATACCCGTAACGCTCCGGTGTGTTCAGCCGGTATTTCTGATTCTCCAGGGTTTCCAAAAGCTTGTATGCTTTCTGCTTTTTCCCATCGGCAAAATAAAGCTGTACAAGAAAAAGATCTGCAAACGGGTCCAGCCCTCCTGCACGCTTATAGCTGTTAATCACACTGACGGAACGCTCCACCCAGGTAGTCAGATCAATGCGTTTGAGCCGGAAACTGACATACAGCGCTTCCAGTTCCTTCTGCATGATCTTGCAAATATGGTGCGCCCTGATCTTCTCTGCATTCCCTGTTTTCTTCGCACGCACCTCGATGGTGATCGTCTGTGTCCCTCCAATCAGCGAAAGTCTCGCATAATTGGTCCCGCTGTGCATCAAATTCGTATCAATCACCAGGCTGAGATCATACGTGCTCCCTGCAAACTCCTCGGTCGTAAGTGCCCTTTTTTCCGGGCGCAGAAACTTCGCGTCCGATTCAATCCGCAGTTTTCCAAAGCCCCAGTCGCTTCGCTCCACACGCAACACTTCCCTGACCGGCTCGGACAGATTCCCGAAATCAAGGACTGTCCTGTCTGCTGCAAACATCACAGGCTTCTTTTTCCCTGCTCCGACCAGGAACTCCTCCAGGCTGTAAAGCCCCGGTTCTCCTGCCATCAGACCGTTATAAAGCGCCAGAAGCTCTGTGTGTTTTTCATTCAGAAACCGTTCAAAAGCAGGAGATACAAACAGACGGTACGCCAGATGGAAATCCATCTGTGCCAGATCCGTAAGCTCAGATAAACTGCACAGCTCCAACGCTGCACTGTCGCCATCTTCTTCTGCAACACACAGACAGTACGGCAACTCATATTCACCGAGATCACTGCAAACCGTGATCACGCCGTTCATCTGTGTTCCGGCCGCAAGGCCGCTTGTATCCACCTGATAATGAATCTCATTTGAAAGTCCCTGAAACTCCACCGGTTCACAGATCATACGCGGACTGGATGTATACAAAAAACCCTTGATCTTCCTGTGATCTTCACTTTCCAGACGGAAGCTTCCCCGCACCGCAGTATCCGGCTGCGCTGTAATCGTAAGCTGCTCCGGCATGATTGCAAGCTTCGGACAGTCATATTCAAATATTCCATTTAATAATTGTTCAATTCTTCTTTTCAATTTTTTCACCTGTTCCAGCGTCAGGATATAAGAGGACGCTGTCATTAAAAGTATAACACTGACCGGGGCTGCGGTGCAACCGTATCAATCATTAAATTTTCCGGATGGGGGAGGCAAATGTTGGGAGGGGGGTACCGGATGCCTTCCGGCTGTGTATGGAAAAAATTGGGGTATCTGGTTGTTTTACCGTATATTTATTTTTTTGCTTCGAGCTAAATTATAAAACGGACTGCCCGTGGTCCTGGATTATAGGGGGCAGTCCGTTCTGTCTTGCTTATTTCGTTTTTGATTTTGATGGTGATTCTATTCTAGTATTTTTTTGAGTTCGTCCATAAAGGTGTTGACATCTTTGAACTCGCGGTAAACGGAAGCAAAGCGGACATAGGCTACGGCTTCCAGGTCTTTTAGTTTGTCCATGACAATTTCACCGATTGCTTTACTTTCGATTTCTTTTTCTTCGCGGTTAAAAATGTCCATCTCAGCGGAATCTATCATTTCTTTGATTTTCTGAATCGGAATCGGACGTTTGTAGCAGGCGCGCATGACGCCGGCTTCTATTTTGCTCCGATCGTACTGTTCTCTGGTCTGATCTTTTTTGATGACAATGAGCGGAATGGTCTCCACCTTTTCGTATGTAGTAAAGCGTTTCCCGCATTCATCGCACAGGCGGCGTCTGCGGATGGAACAATTGTCATCGGCAGGTCTTGAATCTACGACCCGCGTATTATCCTGGTTGCAAAACGGACATTTCATGTGTGGCTCCTCCCCATCTTTCCTGCAAAAGCAGCGGCCTCGGCTGTGCTTACCGGCACCTGGCATTCCGCTTTTTTATGAGTATAAAGGATAAAAGGGAAGGCTGTCAATGACGAATGGAAAATATATGAAGAATTCGGCGAACTTAAGGTTACACTGTTTTTCTTTCGGGTAACTGCTCAGGTGCATTTCTTTCTGTGCTCTTCCTCGTCAATATCTACAAGAATGATGTCTGTTCCAATCTGCACGATGCAGCGCCATGGTATGATATACTCAAAATCCCGGCCCAGGAAACAGCAGAATTTTCCGGGACCGGGAACAATGAGCGCCAGAATGCAGCCGGTTTTGCAGTCAAACTCCAGATCGCTGACACAGCCCAGAGAACAGCAGGTCTGAACATTGATGACTTCTTTTTGTTTCAGATCACTGAATCGCATAAAAACGGTTCCTATTCTCTCTTTTTTCTATTGTATGATCTGCGCACCGCTTTGTTCTTTCTCATTTATGCTCTTAGATAATTTTTCATGCTTTTTAATGCATTTTTCTCCAGACGGCTCACCTGAGCTTGCGAGATCCCGATCTCAGCGGCAACCTCCATCTGTGTCTTGCCCTCGTAAAAGCGCAGCTCGATGATATGCCTTTCTCGTTCATCCAGGCGTTTCATTGCCTCCTTCAGTGATATGACTTCTACCCAGTTTTCTTCTTTGTTCTTTTTATCACTGATCTGATCCATGACATACAGGGCATCACCACCCTCCGTATACACCGGATCATAGAGACTGACAGGGCTTTGAATGGCATCCATGGCATATACGATCTCTTCTTTCGATATGCCGATCTCTTCTGCAATTTCATTTATCGTGGGCTCTTTCAAATGCTTTTTCGTATAATTCTCTTTTGCGTAAATGGCCTTGTAAGCTGTGTCCCGCAAAGACCGACTGACGCGAATCGCATTGTTATCACGCAGATATCGCCTGATTTCGCCGATTATCATCGGAACTGCATACGTAGAAAATTTTACATTCAGGCTTGTATCAAAATTGTCAATAGCCTTCATCAGACCAATACAGCCAATCTGAAACAAATCATCCACATTTTCATTGCTTGCCGAAAAACGCTTGATGACGCTTAATACAAGGCGAAGATTTCCTTTGATATATAATTCGCGGGCATTCTCATCCCCTGCTTTAATCCGCTCAAAAAGAAATTCTTTCTCCTCACCCGTCAGAACCGGAAGCTTCGATGTGTTGACGCCACATATCTCTACTTTGTTCAGTGCCATATGAATCATCCTCCTGAAAGTATCTTCTGATTAGAATGATTCTCACAAAGCGCGGCGATTATTCGATTCCGGCAAAAATATAAAAATTATTCACCCTTGACAAAACAGCTTCTTTACTCAAACCGTACAATTTCACGTCTCAGGCGTTTGATAATCCGTTTTTCCAGCCGTGAAATATAGGATTGTGAAATTCCGAGGAGATCTGCCACTTCCTTCTGGGTTTTCTCCTCCCCGTCTTTCGTATCAATTCCGAACCGCAGCTGTACAATGGTCCGTTCGCGCTCTGACAGCTTGTCAATCGCTTTCAAAAGAAGATTTTTTTCCGCTTCTGTCTCCATATCCTTATAGATCACATCCTCATCGGTTCCAAGAATATCCGAGAGCAGCAGCTCGTTCCCATCCCAGTCTACATTCAGCGGCTCATCAATCGAAACTTCCATCTTTGTCTTGCTGTTCCTGCGCAGATACATCAGAATTTCATTTTCGATACAGCGCGAAGCATACGTTGCCAGTTTGATTTTCTTTTCCGGATTGAAGGTATTGATTGCTTTTATGAGGCCGATCGTTCCGATTGAAATCAAATCCTCCACACCCACTCCGGTATTGTCAAATTTTTTCGCTATGTACACGACAAGCCGCAGATTATGTTCAATCAGTCTGCTCTTTGCTCTCGCATCCTCATCTCTGCCGAGCATCGCAAGGCATTCCTGCTCTTCCTCCAGAGAAAGCGGCGCCGGAAGCACTTCGGTTCCCCCAATATAATGCGTATCCCCTGGTTTTCTGAAAATAATATCTCCAAATCCTGCCGCCATTTTAAACTGAAAACGTTGCGGCACAGCAATTTTTACAAGCATTTCACATTCCTCCTTCTTTTCTTCCAGGTACTGTATGCTGCGGATGAAGAATCATCCCATACTGCTTTTTGGCGCTCAGCCTGCCATCATAGAGTGCCAGGATCGGATTCGAAAACGATTCCCTGGCTTCTCCCCTCATTATGGTCATCCCGTCGATTGTGACGCCTCTCATCCAGCCTTTGTTCTTTCCAATACTGTGATATGGGATCAGATAAAACCCGCGGTGTTTTTCCCAATGTTCTCCCAGCAAAGAACACGCTGTTTTTTCCTCTATAATACTGACCGGTTTTCCGGTTAGCGGCTCTGTCAGCTGATTTCCGGTATCAATCAGTGCTGCCACTGTGATACATTTCCCCCGAAACGTAAGCTCCACCTGTGCCATCCGTACGAGATCCAGCTTCTGTTTTTCATGGCTGCGCTGCGCCCACTCCAGATAAACGGCAGCCACAGCGCCGGCTATCAGCACCGGAACCCTCCAAAGCACAAGGAGTGCTTCCATTGCCCCTCCAAAACAGACTGTCACAAAAAACAACAGACCGGTTTGTCCGGCAATTGTTCTGCGCGATTTTCCGCGAAATACCCAGGAACCGACAAGTACCATTCCCACTAAGTACCACCAGAAATTCCCCGCCAAAACAGCAAGCAGCATTAGTACTGTATTTATGAAGCTGCCTCCCAAAAGTCGTTTCCACGATATCGTCTGCCGTCCGATTTTCGCAGTCAGACGCAGCAACAAATATCCGATAAGCAGGTGCTCTAAAAAAAACTGATCTATGTAAAACTCATAATACACAAAACACCCCCTGCGGCAGCAACTGTTACCAGTATACTCCGCAGAGGGTGTTTCTTTTGTCAAATCCAGGGCGCGTTTTTGCTATTTTCATCGACGTGTTCCGACACTTATGAGGCTTCGGAAAGAATGCTTCGCTACAGCTGTGGCAGCAATCCTGCAACCTGCGCTGCAGCAAGTTGTCCGGGCGCAGAGGCCCGTCCTGCTGTCGCAAAGGTGAGGGCAGAACCGGTCAGGGAGCCAGCCAGTCGGCTCACCGCCCCGAGACGCCCCATCGACATCGTGATAAATGGCCGGTCGGCATATTTCATCTTCATCTCCACACTGGCAGAAAGAAGCGCCAGCACATCCGGTTCTGATTTCGGCATCACAGCCGCTTTTGTGAGATCCACACCACAATTTTGCATGCGGCAAAGAATCTCTGTGATTTTCTCCTGCGAAGGCGTCCCTGTAAAATCATGAAACGAACCGATAACGGCCATTCCCTTTTCATGAAGTTTCCCTGTAAGCTCCGTAAGAAGTGCTTCGCCCCGATTCAGCTCAACATCAATCAGATCTGCCAGACCGGTCGATGCCACTGAAAGGTTTAGTTCTTTATAGGCTTCCGGTGTGACACTGCGTTCCCCGCCCTCTTCTTTTGTCCGGAAGGTAAAAATAAGCGGACGCTCCCCTATTTCTGCGCGCAAAAATTTAAGCGTATCTGCAAACATCTGCGCTTGTATCTCTGCCGCATCACAGGTTCCAAAAAAGTCTGCACGCCACTCCAGTAAATCACATGGCCCATCCAGTGCCTTTCTTACTTGTTCCTGCAGCTCTGTCTGATTCGCTGCTGTGACAGGAATACAGATTTTGGGAACCCCGTCCCCCAATACCGTTTCCCTGATCTTTACGATTCTCCTCATGCTCTTCTCTCCTGAAATTCTCCGTATTTCCATGCTTCTGTTTTATTTGCTCTTCTCTTTTTACCATGGCTTCTGTATTTCCGGTGCATATCTTTTTGCATTTTCCCTTCATCAAGTCCGCCTGGCTTTTATCTCAGGTTTCCTCCTCTGCCGCCCGGATCGCCCAACGCATTTTTGTGGAGCGCGCCCGCGGATTCCTTGCACATTCCTGTGCGGTAGGCCGGATAACCTCTTCTGATATTGCACTGTAAAGGCCCTGCTGTTTTCCCTCTTTGAAAAACCGTTTTACAAGCCGGTCTTCCCCGGAGTGAAACGTTAGGATTGCCACTCGCCCACCCGGTGCAAGCACCCCTGGGAGCTTCTCCAAAAAACTGTACAATACCTCAAACTCCTGATTCACATCAATACGCAGCGCCTGAAAACAGCGCTGGCACGATTTTTTCACAGCCTCCTTCTGCTCCCCTGGCGGCAAAAAAGAAAGCGCCTGCGTGATCGCGTCTTTTAACTGTGTTGTTGTCTTAATCTTTGCCCCCCGCCGATTGCGTCTGACAATCTCCCGCGCAATCTCGTCCGCATACGGCTCGTCCGCATTTTCCTCAAACATTCCGGCCAGCTCCCCGGCGGAAATGCCGTCGAGCCGCTCGGCCGCTGAAATCCCCATTTCCGGATTCAGGCGCAGATCCAGCGGCCCTTCGTATTTGTATGTAAACCCTCTCTCCGGATTATCAATCTGCATCGAAGAAACACCCAGGTCTGCCAGCACAAAGTCAAAACGCCCTGCCTCCTGCGTAAGCTGATCAATATTCGCAAAATTCAGCTGACGTATGGTCAGAAGATCTTCCCCAAATCCCTGAGCTTCCAATCGCTCTTTCGTCTTTTTTATCTCTATCGGATCAACATCAAGTCCGTACACATGCCCCTGTCCTTTCAGACATTGCAACATATGCGACGTATGTCCCCCATAACCGAGCGTAGCGTCAAGTCCCTTCTGCCCTGGCTGAATCTGAAGAAAATCCAGAATCTCCTGCACGCAGATCGAAAGATGCATGCCGGCCGGCGTGCTTCCCTTGCGAATCACCTTCTCAACTGTATCGCCATACTTTTCCGGATTCTGCTCCTTATATTTTTCCTGAAATGTCTTCGGGTGCGTCCCGCTGTACCGCACCCGTCTTTTATGCATCGGGGCCTGCCCCGTCAAATTTTCATCCTTCACTGAATTGGCCCTGTTCCTTTCCTTTTCTTTTCCGATTGCTATTGCCCATAAATCATGGTTTCTATCATACCATACCCGCAAAAAAATAGGAACAGGATTGACTCTTTTTCCCAAACCTTTTAAAATTGTAGCAGACTTGTACTTTTTACCAGAATACACACCGAATTTTATTTATCAGGAGGACTTTCATGACCGACCAGATCATTACAGGACACACCAGACTCGGCTGTCTGCTCGGCACACCGGTTGCACACAGTATCTCACCCATGATGCACAACGAGGCGTTCCGCCTTCTCGGGCTTGACTGTGTTTACCTCTGCTTTGATACCAGACATGCAGATCTCCGGAATATGGTACAGACCTTAAAAGAAATGAACGTTTACGGCTTTAATCTCACGATGCCGGATAAAGAACGGATTCTTCCGTTTCTCGATGACCTCTCTCCAGCAGCCCGCATGATCGGAGCTGTGAATACTGTCAAAAATGAAAACGGATGCCTGATCGGCCACAACACGGACGGAATCGGCTACATGCGTTCTTTACAGGATACCGGCTACAATGTCAAAAGCGGCGCCATGACTTTGTTCGGAGCAGGCGGTGCGGCTTCCTCCATTGCTATTCAGGCCGCACTCGACGGTGTTCCCGCACTACATATCATAAACCGCCGCGGACGCTCCTGGGAAAACGCCAAACGTCTAGTAAGGCAGATCACGGAAAATACGGACTGCCATGCTGACCTTACCGATATGGCTGATCACGATGCAGTCAGAAACCGTATCGCAAACAGCACACTGCTTGCGAATGCAACCTCCATCGGCATGGCTCCGGACACCAACATTACACCTGTACCGGACCTATCCTGTTTTCACACAGAACTGCTCGTCTCTGATATTATTTACAATCCACGCTGCACGCGCCTCTTGCAGGATGCTATGGCCACCGGCTGCAAAACCTTCAATGGCATGTATATGCTCCTTTATCAGGGAGCCGCCGCTTTCCGCATCTGGACCGGCCAGGATATGCCGGTGGAAGAAATCCGCAGAAAATTCTTTTCCTGAGAGAAAGAATCCATATTTAAGAACAAAGAGCAGTTCTCGCAATAATATAAAAAATGCCGGTATTTTAAAGGCCCTCACATGCTGGAAAATCCTTTAAAATATCGGCATTATTATTGTTCTGTAGAAAGATTCGTCCCTAAAAAGTCCGCCTCTTAGCTTCTCTTCAGGAAATCCGGAATCTGAATATCTCTTTCCGGTACCTTGCTTTCCGGCTTACGCGTTGTGTTCAGCGCATTGAGCTGTGGCGCGCGCAACGGGGTCGTCGGAGTTCTCGGAACCGAAGTCGGCGCAGAAGGCATACTTGTACTTCTTGCAAAATTGAATTCCGGAACACTTCTCTTCTTTGGAGCTTCCTCTTTTACTTCATTCTTGTCATCCAATCCGGTAGCAATAACGGTTACGCTGGCTTCGTCTGCGTATGTATCGTCGAACAGCGCACCAAAAATAATATTTGCGTTCTCGCCTGCCATCTCCTGCACGTAGCTTGCCGCATCATTGGCATCAACGAGAGAAATATCACCGGAAATGTTGATGATCACATGGGATGCTCCCTCGATCGTCGTCTCAAGCAACGGACTGGAAACGGCCTGTTTTACTGCCTCCAGAGCCTTGTCGTCTCCCTTTGCCTGTCCGATACCGATATGCGCAATACCCTTGTTGATCATAACAGTCTGAACATCTGCAAAGTCCAGGTTGATCAATGCCGGCAGATTAATCAGGTCAGTAATACCCTGAACTGCCTGCTGCAGTACTTCGTCCGCTTTCTTCAGCGATTCCGGCATCGTCGTCCGACGATCAACGATCTCCAGAAGCTTGTCATTCGGTATTACAATCAGCGTATCTACATTGTTCTTCAGCCGTTCGATACCATTCACGGCATTGTTCATACGTACCTTGCCCTCAAATCGAAACGGCTTGGTCACTACTCCAACAGTCAGGATACCCATCTCTTTGGCAATTCCTGCCACAACCGGAGCTGCACCGGTACCGGTACCGCCTCCCATACCACAGGTAACAAATACCATATCTGCTCCCTGAACTGCCTGACGAATCTCTTCCGCACTCTCTTCTGCAGCCTGCTGACCAATCTCCGGCTTGGCACCTGCTCCAAGTCCTTTTGTTACTTTCTCTCCGATCTGAATCGTCGTAGGCGCCTTGCAAAGCAACAGTGCCTGTTTATCTGTATTTACGCCAATAAACTCAACGCCTCCAATTGTATCTTCAACCATTCTATTTACTGCATTATTCCCGGCCCCACCGACTCCGATTACAATAATCTTTGCAGCGGATTCCGTTTCATTTGACATAATCTCTAACACCGAATTTCCTCCTTTTTGTAGCAGGCGCTCTCCCAGGCATGGGTGTCTCTTTCATAATTACGGTAAAATTGCGTACTTTCGCCCTTGCTACCATACTATCTTTTATAATATAAGTAAATTCAGAATTTATCAAGTACCATTTTTATGTTTTTGCACGTTTCTTTTCTCCAGGCAAACCGAAAAGGAATCAATTTTACAATTTTCCAGTGTAACTCTGCCCTGTTTCAAATAGCCATATACGCTTCTCTGTCACGGAAAGCCTTTATGATGCGGTCCTCTGAGAAAATAATGAACCCTCTGAGCCTTGTTTTTACAGGCCCAGAGGGTTGTTCTACTTGTTTTTGCCAGGAATCAATTCTGGATCAATTCTCCTGTTGTAGGATCAAATTCATTCATATATGCATCCACTACATGGCCGTTTTCATTCACATAGCAGCCAGGTACGGCATTCCCGTTTGCATCCACCACCGTTCCATTGGAAACATGTACATTGTAAACCAGTGTTCCGGATGAATTAAAGACCATCGGATAAATAGTTCCCACATCGTCCGGCTCCGACGCATCCGGCTCCTGTGTGCCCGTGTTGTCTCCGCCTTCTGGTGCTCCTGGTTCCTGTGTACCTGTATCGTCTCCGTCTTCCGGTGCTCCTGGTTCCTGTGTATCCTGATCATTTCCACCTTCCACGGTTCCAGGCTCCTGCGTATCCTGTTGGTCTCCGCCTTCTGCGGTTTCCGGTTCCTGCGCATCCGACTCACTCTGGCCACCTGCCACTCCTGAAGTATGAGCGCTGCCGCCAGGGGTAAAGGATACGGTTTCATTGCGTCCTGTAAAATTCTCAAGATGCAGCGTACCGCTTTGACCTTCAAGCTGAGGAAGAATTTTTTTCATATTTGCCACTTTTTCTTCCAGGTATTCATCCTGCCCAAGCTCCGCTTCCACCTGCCCGATAAACACAGTAATATCCATGTTGTCTCCAAAGCGGATTTCAGTAGCATCCACCTCATGATAGGAAAGAAGCTGGGTCAGGCTGAGGATTGTACGTAGCTGCGCACTGCTGCTGGTCGGAAGCTTCTGATAAAGAACTGCTTCCCCCACGCTGGCTCCCGTAATGATCGGAACGCCCCCATACAGCTCATCTGTCATCTCCAGTATCACGCCGCTCTGATCAAAATACACATATCCATTCTGATCAATATATCCGGCCAGATCTTTTTCCGTCACCTGTATTTCAAGATGAGACGGGGATTTCATCTGTACGTGCAAAGAGCTCAAAAACGGGAGCGAATCCGGGATTCCACCCTCTCTGTACTTCCAGAGCAAATACAGCGTATTCTTCCCAAGCGCCCCTTCTCCCAGTCCAGCTGTAATCTCCTGTGAAGAATGACGCGTATTGCCATATACATCTGCCTTTCTTACCTGAAATAAAAACATCACTCCTAAAAAAAGCAGGAAGAGCAGCGCCACCACTGCAAGCTTGATAAGTCGTCTTTTTCTTTTGTTTATTCTGCCCATTTTTTCACCTGTACCTTCTGATGTCCGCCCCCAGTCGGGCCAAATCCCGCTCAATTGCCTCATAACCACGGTCTATATAAGTCATATCACTGATTACTGTACTCCCTTTTGCCTGAAGTGCCGCAATCACCAGCGCCGCCCCACCCCGAAGATCCGGCGGGACGAGCGTCCCTGCGTGAAGCTGCGCCACACCGTCAATCACTGCAAGGCTGCCCTGTATTTCTATTTTTGCACCCATCTTTTTCAATTCGTCTGCCGTACAGAAGCGGTTCTCAAAAACTTTCTCGCAGATACAGCTTCTCCCTCTGGCCCTGCACAGAGCTGCCATCAAAGGAGACTGCAAATCCGTCGGAAACCCGGGATGCGGGGCCGTCTCAAGATACGGTACCGCGCATACGCGGCTCTCCGAAACATGCTGTGCATCCAGGCACACAGCCCCTTCCCTGCATGAAATACTCACTTCCATCTGGTCCAAAACCTCCGTCAGCATTCCCAGACGCGAGGCATCATCGTTTACGATTCTGACCATACCTCCGGTTGCCGCAGCTGCCAGAAGATAAGTACCCGTCACAATACGGTCCGCCTTCATCCGGTAACAAACCGGTCCAAGCGGTATTCCCCCGCAAATTCGGATGCTGCCGTTTTCTTCTCTGTTTATTCTGGCTCCACGACAATTTAAAAATTCGCAAAGCTCATCAATCTCCGGCTCTCTGGCTGCATTTTCAATCAATGTCTCCCCACTGGCACACACAGCCGCAAGTATCGTATTTTCCGTTGCTCCCACACTTGGAAACGGAAGGGATACGATATCTCCGTGCAGTTCCTCCGCGCTGGCCACAATCCGCGTCTCTCCTGAAAATTCTGCTCCCAGATGTGCAAGTGCCCAAAGATGCTGGTCAATCGGTCTTGCACCGATCGCGCAGCCTCCCGGAAGCGGAAGCACTGCTTTTTTCATTCTACCAAGAAGTGCGCCTAAAAACAAGACAGAAGAACGGATTCTTGCAGCTTCCATAGCCGTAATCTCATACCGGCATACTTCAGATGCATCCACCCGGACCGTTCCTGCGTACTGTTCCACTCGGCATCCGAGCATTTTCATAATCTCAAGTGTATCGTTTACGTCCCTGATCGAAGGACAGTTTTCAATAACACAAACTCCCGTACCCAGCATACAGGCCGCAAGTATCGGAAGTACACCGTTTTTGGAGCCCTGTACCTTCACCTCTCCGCAAAGTGGAACTCCTCCCCTAATTTCCAGATAGCTCAAGTCCATCCCCCGGCTTTCTTTTTGCCGTCCAAATGCGGCAAAACACCATATACCTCAGTATATGCACCGGAAAAAATTTTGCTACCATCTGTTGCATGCTCTTTTGCAAAAGATAATTTCGAAGCAGTCCGGCTATCCCCTGCCTGGATAATGGCAATGCCTGCTTACCGACAGAGCCAGCCCCATTTCTGCCAGCAAAAACAAGACAGAAGTACCGCCATAACTGATAAAGGGCAGCGTGATTCCCGTATTCGGGATGGTATTCGTAACGACTGCGATGTTCAAAATAACCTGAATCGCAATATGTCCCATGATACCCGCCGCAATCAGCGAACCAAACAAATCTGGAGCATGCGTCGCGATTACCATAAACCTCCATAAAAGCAAGAAAAACAGCAACATCAAAAGCAGCGCCCCGAAAAATCCCAGTTCCTCGCAGATCACTGCAAAAATCATATCGTTCTGTGCCTCCGGAACAAATCCCAGCTTTTGCAGACTGTTTCCCAGCCCCCGGCCAAAAAGTCCGCCGGAGCCGATCGCATACAGCCCCTGCATCGTCTGATATCCTTTTTCATACAGCTCCGGATTTCTCCAGATCGCAAGCCGTTCCAACCGGTACTGTTCCAGACTCAAAAAGATGCCAAGGAACCCTGTACCCATCAGCAAAATCCACAAAAACGGCAGATACCTTGGATTTGAAATAAAAATCATAATCACGGCAATACCCAGAATAATAACAGCCGTACTCAGATTGTTCGTTCCTACCAGGCCTACAACTGGAAGCACCATAAGCAGTACGGCACCAATCAGCCGTCCGCTCTTTTTCCGGTCCATCTGGCTGACCACACCGGCCATCAAAAGAACGACCGCCGGCTTCGCATATTCCGCAGGCTGAAACGACAACGGTCCGATGGAAAGCCATCTCCTTGAACCATTATACGCGTCTCCAAAAAGCAGAACTGCGCCGGACAAAACCAGCGAAACAAGATAAGCCGGAACCGCAAAGCGCATCAAAATATGGTAATCCAGTGATGAAATACCATACATCACTGCAAGGCCCAATACCATTGCGAATAACTGTTTTTTAAAATAAAAGGCAGCGTCATGAAACCTGACCTGCCCGTTGTATGCGCTCATACTGTAAAGAACCACAAGGCCAAAAACCACCAAAAACAGCACGGCAGCAAGCAGAAACCCGTCTGGCTTCCCCGGTTTCCTCTGCAAGCAATCACTTCCTATGCTAATTGATTTACCAGTTCTTTAAATCGCCTTCCACGCACCTCGTAATTGGGAAACATTCCCCAGCTTGCACAGGCCGGGGACAGCAATACCGCATCACCGCTCACTGCCCTGTCCGCACAGATCTGCACCGCTTCCTCAAGCGTATCAGCCAGAATAATGTTCCCGAAACCACAACGTTTTGCCGCTTCAGCAATTTTCTCCCTCGTCTGTCCTATCAATACCAGATATTTTACTTTTCCGTCAAATGCCTGAATCCATTCTTCGTAGCAGGAATCTTTGTCATATCCCCCTCCAATCAGAAGTGTAGGGCGATCCATCGCCTGAATCCCCTTGATCGCCGCGTCCGGATTCGTTCCTTTGGAATCATTATAGTAAACGACTCCATGCTTCTCCGTCACATATTCAATCCTGTGTTCCACTGCCTTGAAGCTGCGCACAACGGTACGAATCACCTCAACCGGCACTCCGTAAGCAATCGCCATTGCAGATGCAGCCATCACATTTTCATGATTGTGACGTCCCGGAAGGTTCAACTCTTTTACAGAGCAAAGTACCGTCCTGTCTTTTTCATCCTGGTATACAATATTTTCATCCTCCAGATAAATACCCTGTTTCAGTGTATGCAGGCTGCTGAAATAAATAACCTTTACAGATAAAGTACTGCCAAATTCACGCAGAATATCATCCTCATAATTCAACACACACGTATCTTCCGGCCGCTGATTCTTTGTAATCAGCTCCTTGACGCGGATATATTCTTCCATCGTGTGATGGCGGTTCAGATGATCCGGAGTAATGTTCAGAATCGCGCTGACCCTTGGCGCAAAACCTTCAATTGTCTCCAACTGAAAGCTGCTGATCTCGGCCACCGTTACTGCCTTTTCCGTCATCAGGGGCGCTGCCTCTGTGTACGGATTTCCAATATTTCCCACTATGTATACTTCATCTTTCCAGGCTTTCATAATCGCACCGAGCAGGCTGGTCGTTGTCGTCTTCCCATTTGTGCCGGTAATAGCCAGCACATCCCCTCTGCCGCATGCGTTTGCCAGTTCGATTTCACCCCAGATGCGTACCTGCTTTGCCCGAATCGCATTTACCTGCGGCAGATCGGTCGGTACGCCGGGACTCAGCACAGCCAGGTCCAGCACATCCAGTACACGGTCCGGAAGCTCGCCGAGCACAATTTCCAGCCTTCCTCCCTGCGGCAGCTTAGCGCGAACCTCCTCTGGATTCACTGAAGTATTCCCATCAAACAGTATCACCTCAGCCCCCGCATTCAGCAAAAGCTTCGCAGCTCCAATTCCGCTGATTCCAGCGCCAAACACCAGAACCTTTTTTTGTGCAAGTTCCATTTTATCCTCCCCGCGCCATCTGGCGCGTTTCTCTTTTCTTTCTTCTGTTAAAACCAACTTTCTGTGACCCGGCACCATCTCATCTGCTCTGTCACGTATCTCATCAGTTCAGGCCCACCAGCGCCAGAAGGCACAGGAAAGCCGTAATCACAGTAAATACCGTCACAATGCGCGTCTCGGACCATCCACACAGCTCAAAATGATGATGGATCGGCGCCATTTTAAAGAAGCGTTTTCCGCCTGTCTTTTTAAAATACGTCACCTGAATCATCACGGACAGGACCTCTACCAGATAAATCAGTCCAACAATCAGGATAAACAGCGGCATACGCAGCACGTAAGCGGCGCCCGCCACAAATCCCCCGAGTGCCAGCGATCCCGTGTCGCCCATAAAAACCTTTGCCGGATAAACATTAAAAAGCAAAAAGCCCAGAAGCGCCCCGGCTACCGCAGCGGTGAGTGGCTCTATTCCTCCGCCAAGCACCAGAGATGCCACTGTAAAGAATACGGCTACCATGGTTGTAACCCCTGTCGCAAGACCATCCAGACCATCTGTAAAATTCACGCCGTTTACTGTTCCGATGATTGCAACGTACGCGAGCGGAATTGCCACCATGCGCGCCAAATCGCCGGAAATCACTTCTCCGCCGGAAAATGGAATCAGAAACTCCAGGCAGGACGCATCCATATTCCAGATATAGACCACAAAAATAGTCGTGACGATAATCTGTCCCAGCATTTTCTGTCTGGGATACAAACCGTCAGACCGCCGCAGCACCACCTTCAGATAATCATCGAGAAATCCGATAATTCCAAAGCCGAGCACCAGAAACAGAACCGGCACCAGCCGCGGAAAGCGTCCGATATAAAACAAAGAGGTCACTGTCAGACTGATCAGAATAATCAGACCTCCCATCGTCGGCGTGCCTGCCTTTTTCAGATGAGATTTTACTCCCTCCTCACGCTCTGTCTGCCCGACTTTCAGTCTTTGCAGAAACGGAATCACAAACGGGCTGAGCACTACGCTGATCATAAATGCCGTAAACAATGGAATCATTACATCCTTATTAATTATCATCTCACACCTCTTCTTTTCTTTCCTGCGTTTTTTATCATTTTATTTTTATCACACTTACCTGCGATTGACAAGAGCATACGCGTCCAGGACAGGAGAATTTTTATGTGACAGTCAGCCTGGAACCTCTGTAACTGTCTCCTCAGTTTTCTCAATTCCGAGATACGGAAGGATATTTTCAAACATTTCCCGGATGACCGGAGCCGCAATTGTCCCCCCATAGTATACGCCCTGCGGATTGTTAATGATACAAAGTCCCAGTACTTTCGGTTCATTTGCCGGCGTAAAACCGAGAAATGAGGAAATGTATTTGTTGGCACTTCGTGGAAGTGTCTCTGAGGTCGCTGTCTTTCCTCCAATCCGATATCCTTCAATATACGCGTTTTTTCCTCCGCCTCCGTCTACCACCTGTTCCAGCAGATAGCGCATCGTCTCAGATGTCTCTTCTGAGACAATCTGTTTTCCTTCTTCATACTGGAATACTTTCAGCAGTGTCCCGTCATTTTCTTTTACCTGAACACCAAAATGCGGCGTAATGCGTTTCCCGCCGTTTATAATCGAGCTGACTGTCGTCGCAAGCTGAATCGGTGTAATCTG
The DNA here is from genome assembly GCA_003612585.1 of bacterium 1XD42-54. Taxonomy (GTDB): domain Bacteria; phylum Bacillota; class Clostridia; order Lachnospirales; family Lachnospiraceae; genus Choladousia. The sequence goes on along the minus strand of RAZH01000010.1, from coordinate 104,992 downwards.
AAAAGACTGTCCAAATGAAATGGTTGCAAGCTCTACCTGCCCGACATTTTCCTTTTTATGCATGATCGTTGCCGCCTCACCCGGCAAATCAATTCCGGTCTTGTTCTTCAGGCCAAACTGTTCAAAATAAGAAAAATACCGGTCTACGCCAAGCCGAAGCCCAACTTCGATAAACACGGGGTTGCAGGAATTCTGCGTTGCCTGCACAAAGTTTTCCCCACCATGCCCGCTGACTCTGGCACATCGGATGCGCCGATCCTCCACAATTTTAAAGCCCGGACATGAAAACTGATCCGTCAGTGAAACAACTCCTGCTTCAAGTCCCGCAGCTGCCGTGATAACCTTGAAGGTGGAGCCTGGCTCGTAGGTATCGTTAATACAGCCGTTTCGCCACATTTTATTTAAGGCATCCTGCCCCTCTTTTTCCGAGTAACCCGGCAACAGCGTAAAAGGCTCGTTCAGATTAAACTCCGGTACATTGGTCATCGCATAAATTTCTCCATTCATGGGATTCAGAATGATAATCGACACACTGTCTGCCTGTTTCTGTTCCATGACCTTCAACGCCGCCTGCTGCGCATATTCCTGTATATTATAGTCGAGACTGATCACCAGATCATTCCCCGCCACCGGCTCCAGGCGGCTCTCTCCTGTGTTTTCCAGCTCAACGCCCCGTGCATCTGTCAGGGTAAGGATTTTTCCCGGTTCACCGGAAAGTTCCTCCTCATATTCCACCTCAAGACCAATAATTCCCTGATTATCGCTTCCCGTAAACCCGAGCACCTTCGACGCCATATCGTCATAGGGATAATAACGGCGATAATCCTCATCCACTTTGACGCCGGCCAGGTTATAGTTGCGGATTCGGTCGCCAATCTCTTTTTCAACATTCTTTTTTACCCGTTCAATGGAGCTGACTTTTTCCACGCGCTTGCGCACAGTCTCCTCTTCCAGTGAAAGCTCCTTTGCCAGAACCTCGATCACGCGTTCCGGCTCTTTGATCTGACTGTGAATGACAGACACCGTACATACCGTCCGGTTATCTGCCAGTACCACGCCATTGCGATCCAGAATCCTTCCGCGTGCCGCTTTAATATCTCGCTCACGCTCATGTAAATCCTGTGCCAGAGCCGCATAATACTCGGAATCAGCCACCATCAGATGTCCCAGTCGTCCGCCCAAACCACACAGTGCAGCTGCACATCCAAAAAAAATCACCACGACCTTCCGCCTGTGAAACGGCCTCGTTTTTTGCATAAAAACCCCCTCATAAAAGCTTTACTACAAGTATATTAACCTTGCGCTTACTTTTATGAGGGGAGAAATATCATATGCTGCCAGGACTTTATTCCTGTGCACTGACCTCATCGACAGCTGTTCCATCCCAAACTGCCGTGTTGTCCGGATTATTTTTGTTTTCGGTAGGAGGCAGTGCCATATCCGGGTTGTCTGCTTTCGGATCAATGACAGGTTTCACCTCCACGTGTGATACCTCATTCTGAACAGCATCATACACGGTGCCGTCCTCCGCAATATAGGCTCCTTCAATGATATTTCCGTCCGCATCCTTGACTTTTCCGTTCTCCACACGTGCATCTTTGTGGTAGATTCCATTGGCATCAATCGCATCAAAAATGTGAATACCGCCGTTGACATCCTCCTGCGTAAGTCCAAGCGAGGCCAGCATTTCATTGGTCACCTCTTCTGTGGGATAGATTCCCATGTAAGGAAGGACTTCCATTGCGATCTTCTGATAAATCTGCTGTGCAAACGTACTGTTCGCCTGATCTTCCACGTTCGGCTCATCTACAACAACGTAAATGACAACCTCCGGATCATTGATCGGCGCTGCACCGATAAACGATACCAGATATTTTCCTTTTGCCCGCTGTCCGGTCGCCGGATCAATTTTTTCCGCCGTACCGGTCTTTCCGCCGATCCGGTACCCCGGTACCTGTGCATGTCGCCCGGTACCTTCCTGCACTGCCGTTTCCAGATAACCGCGCAGCGTCTCAGATACGTTCTGTGAAACGGTCTGCTTTAGCAGAAGCTGTGAGGTATCCTTGATTGTTTTCCCGTTTTCATCCAGAATCTTTTCAACCACATGCGGCTGATAGTAATATCCGCCGTTTACCACAGCAGAAAACGCCGCAATCTCCTGAATCATCGTACAGGTAAGTCCCTGTCCGAAGGTACAGGTAGCCAGCTCAACCTCGTTCATTGTCTCTCTGCTGTAAACAGCACCGGAGGCTTCGTTCGGCAGATCAATTCCGGTCGGCTTTCCAAAATTAAACATGGACTGATATTTGATAAAGTTCGCAATCGTCATTTCCATACCGATCTGCATCAGACCATCATTACACGAATTTTTCAGAACATCCCCAAGGGATTCATCGCCATGCGCATTGGGGTACGCGTCACAGTGAATCTCGGTATCGGTAATGAATTCTCCGCCGTCACAGTAAAAGTAATCACTTTCCGAAACTGCACCGCATTCCAATGCTGATGCAATGGTGATCGGCTTGAACGTGGAACCCGGCTCAATACCGTTTGAAATGCAGTAATTACCCCACATTTTATTTAAGGCATTGACGTATTGCTGCTCTGTCATGGCCTTCACTTCCGATTCTGTGTACCACGCGCTCATATCCTGCGGATTGTTCAGATCATAGCTGGAATTTGTCGCCATTCCCAGAATTGCACCGGTATTCGGATTCATAATAATCACACCGATATCCTTCGCCCCGTGCTTTGCCGTTCCGTTATCCTTATCCTCGCCGTACATATCGTCGAATTCTGCTATATTTTTCTCCACACTCTGCTGAATATTGATATCCAACGTCGTCTGAAGCGTGTATCCATGATCCGGTGCAATCGTTCTTTTTTCAAATTCCTGGTTCTGATTCAGATATCCGAATACACGGCCGTTTGTACCTTTCAGCTGCTGGTCATAATATGCTTCCAGCCCAACTATCCCGTCCCCGATATCATTCGAAAACCCTACAACTGTACTTGCCAGGGAATTCATCGGATATTTTCGTATAAACTCCTCCTCGAACCATATACCTGTCACCTTTGAAAGACGCTGCCTCTGCTCTTTTGTCAGCTCACGTTCTTCATCAAGCGAAACATATGCCTCATAGGCATCCTTCTGCTCCTCCGTCACCTTTTCCAAAAGTACCTGATACTGGCTGTCGCGTGTTTTTTCACTCATGATGCGGTCCCGCACCGCAGCCCCGTCAAGGTCCGGAAATACTTCCGTCAATGCCTGTATGGTGGGCTCTACATATACTTTCTCTTTGTTCACTTCCTGGTTCACTGCTTTGCAGTCCAAAACAAGGTTGTACACCTTCTCGCTGTAAGCCAGAAGTCTTCCGTTTGTATCACGAATCTCCCCGCGGCGGCTGTAAATGGTCTGGCTGTCATAATTTTTCTGGGACAACACCTGCTTTGCATAGAGATTGCCGCTGTGTACATTGATATACACGATACGTATTAAAATAATAATCAGGAATAATAAAATGAATGCAAATACAGCCAGAAGCTTTATTTGCATTTTTCTCGTAAATCGTCTTTCTTTTTTTGTCTGTTTTGCTCTTGCCAATCTATTCACCTACTCTGACGGTATCTCGGAATACTGTCTTACATAGTCATTGTCATCCATCTTGTATGTGATGATCTGAGACTTTTTCGCCTGTACCATACCGAGTTCATTCATTGCCACATCTTTTACATGTTCCATATCGACATTTGTCATAATACGGTTGTAATCGGAATTATTTTCAAGAATCGCTGCATTCAGCTGTGTCTCCAGAGTCGTCACTTCTTTTTGCAGTTTCGTCCCCTTTGCCTGAAGCTGCAGGAAATTCACGCACATCAGTACGCTTGCAACAGCTGCCACAGTCAAAAATGTCACATAACCAAAATTCATGGAAAGTGCCCGCTCACGATTTTGCTTGGTACGGGTGCTTGTCTGCGGCCTCTGCTTCTTTTGAGGACTTTTTGCCGGAGCGGTCTGAAGTTTACGTACGGCTGTTCCGTCCACGTACGTATACACTCTCCCACTTTGTGTCTTTCTGTTCTGACTGCGCATTGCGCCGTCCATTCGCTCTATCTTTGCCATTGTATTTTCCCCTTACTCCTGCTGTATCTCCCGTTCAAAGACTCTCAGCTTTGAACTTTTTGCCCTGCTGTTCTCTTCCAGTTCCTGCGCCGACGGAACAATCGGCTTTCTCGTAATGACTCTCCCCTTTGACTTCTTCCCGCACACACAGACCGGAAAATCCTTCGGACATGTACACGGGTCTTCACAGTACCGGAATTTGTTCTTTACAATTCTATCTTCCAGTGAATGAAAGGTAATCACACAGATGCGTCCCTTGTCATTCAGCAGATCAATCATATCTTCCAGTGAGTTCTCCAGAACTTCCAGTTCGCGGTTAAGCTCAATCCGGATCGCCTGGAACGTCTTTTTGGCCGGGTGTCCCCCTACTGCTCTGACTTTCATCGGTATCGCCGCTTTTATTACATGAATTAACTCCCCAGTTGTTTCCAATGCTTTTTCTTTTCTGGCGTTTACGATGTGCCTGGCAATGTTTTTTGCAAACTTGTCCTCCCCATAATCACGGATGATGCGGTAAAGCTCCATCTCGCTGTACTCATTTACAATGTCCCTTGCCGTTCTGGTCTGCCGCTGATCCATTCGCATATCGAGCGGCACATCCTCGCGGTATGTAAACCCGCGTTCTGCTTCATCAAGCTGATAGGAGGAGACCCCCAGATCCAAAATGACTCCATCTACAGATGTGATACCTAATTTGCCGAGTTCCCCTTTTATATTGCAGTAATTACTGCGAATAATTTTAACCCGGTCTTTGAACTCCCCTAAGCGCTCCGTAGCCGCTTCAATAGCTGCCGCATCCTGATCGATGCCGATTAATCTTCCCTTCCCAGATAATCTTCGGCATATTTCGTACGAATGTCCGCCGCCCCCCAGCGTTCCATCCACATAAACCCCGTCTGGTTTTATGCAAAGCGATTCAATGCTTTCATCCAAAAGTACAGATTTGTGTCTGAATTCCATACAATCCTCCCCAGGTTATATGCTTAAACCAAAATCCGTCATTTGTTCTGCGATATCATCCATATCATCGTAGGCATTGTTTTCCGTCCAGTTCGCCTTGCTCCAGATTTCAATACGGTTCAGGTTACCGGCCAGTACAACCTCTTTCTCCAGTCCAGCAAAATCCCTCAGCACTTGAGGCAGAAGGATTCTCCCCTGCTTGTCCAGTTCGCATGTAGTTGCCCCGGCTACCAGAAAACGTGTAAATTTTCTGGCGCTCTTATTGTTAAGTGGAAGAGCGCGCAGCTTTTCTTCGATGATCTGCCATTCGTTTTTGGGAAACACAAACAGGCATCCATCCAATCCCTTTGTTGCAATAAATTCTTCTCCTAAAAGGTCTCTGAACTTTGACGGGATAATCAGTCTGCCTTTGGTGTCAATCGTATGATTATATTCTCCCATAAACATAAATGACACACCTTCTTCCGGCTGCTCTTCTGGTGTCCCTTTTGCCATGGCTCCTTTTTGGTTTCACCCTCCATTTATCCACCACCAGGCACCACAGCACACCACTTTCTACCACTTGACCACTATCATACCGTAATTTTATACAAAATACAAGGAAAAGTTCAAAGAAAAAATTTACATTTTTTTCTATTTTCTTGGCCCACAATATCTTGCGCAAAACGAAAAAAAGACCCGCAAAATCTTGCAGGTCCCAAAATGCGGACATTTAAAATGTCCCGTTAACTTTGTGTTTTTTTAATTCCCAGCATCCTGATTGATGCTATTGAAACTGCATGTACTTCTCAAGCAATGCATCCACAACAAGGCTCTGGCGGTAAATTTCCTCCACTTTTCCTCCACTTTTCAGAAGACTGTTCAGAATCCGCCGCTGCTCCTCAATGTGATGCATCAACTGTTCCTTTGCCGTCATATTCCTTTGTTCCTTTCCTCTTTTTCCCCACAACAAGCAGTACGAGGGAAACGATTACAAACACGCCGGACAAAACCTGGGAAACAGCGATCTTTGTGCCTGGCACAAGAAGCTGATCCGTGCGCAATCCCTCGATCCAGAACCTCCCAATTCCATAAAACAGCAGATAAAACAGGAAAATCTGACCTTCAAACCGCTCTTTCAGCCGGTATGTCAGATATACCAGCAGAATAACCAGGCACAGATTCCACAGAGATTCATACAAAAAAGTGGGATGTACCTGAATACAGGGAACTCCGTCAACCGTCTGCAAATGTTCCCTCATTTTTTCAGTAATTTCATATGCTCGGACATCTGATACCGGAATCTGCATGGCCAGAAGATTATCCGTGTAATCCCCGAACGCCTCCCGGTTGAAAAAATTCCCCCACCTTCCGACCATTTGCCCCCACACGAGGCCAATCACTGCGGTGTCCAGCAATTTTTTCCAGGAAAGTTTTCGGATACGGGCAAACACAAATACCGTCGCTCCCCCTCCGATCACCCCGCCATAGATAGCCAGGCCCCCGAGACGCAGATTAAAAATCTCGGTCAAATGCTCCCGATAGTAATCCCAGGAGAACGCAACATAATAGACACGCGCACAGATCACGGATATCACAATCGCAATGAGTCCAAGATCAAAGTAATCGTCTCCTCGCTGTCCCGTCGTATCCGCAACTTTCATGGCGATCAGAAGCCCTGTCACCATCGCCGCTGCCAGCACAATTCCGTAGCAGGCGATCTCAAAATTACCGATGGAAATCGACTTTATCACATGCTCCAGCGTAATCCCCAGATGCGGAAAACGGATCATGCCCTCCATAAAATCCTCCTTTGCTTTTACCTGTGTAAAAACGCGCTTCACTCATTGTTTTCACACGTTGAAACGGAACAGGATTACGTCGCCGTCTTTTACCACGTAATCTTTTCCTTCCAGTCCTACCAGCCCCTTTTCTTTCGCCGCTGCGTAAGAGCCACAGTCCAGAAGATTTTGGTAATTCACAACCTCCGCGCGGATAAAGCCGCGCTCGAAATCAGAATGAATCTTTCCGGCCGCCTGCGGAGCCTTCGTTCCTTTTTTGATCGTCCATGCCCTTGTCTCCTTTTCGCCTGCCGTCAGATAACTCAACAGGCCAAGAAGACTGTAGCTTGCCTTTATCAGTTTCTCCAATCCGGACTCTTTTAATCCCAGATCTTCGAGAAACATCTGTTTTTCATCGTCATCCAGCTCTGAGATCTCCTCTTCAATCTGCGCACAGATCACAAATACCTCGCTGGCACTGTTTTTTGCATACTCACGCACTTCCTGCACGTATTGATTCTCAGCTCCGTCATCTGCCAGATCATCTTCAGCAACATTCGCAGCAAAAATAACTGGTTTGCCGGTCAGGAGATTGTATTCCGCAAGCCATGCCTGCTCGTCCTCATCATCCGTCTCGTAAGTAATCGCCAGTTCACCCGCTTCCAGATGCTCTTTTAAACGCTGAAGAAGTTCCAGCTCTTTTGCCTGCGTCTTGTCATTTCTCGCAGCACGGGCAGTCTTGGAAATTCGGCGTTCCAAAATTTCCAGATCGGAAAAAATCAGTTCCAGATTGATTGTCTCAATATCGCGCACCGGATCAACGCTGCCATCTACGTGAATCACGTTTGTGTCCTCAAAACACCGAACCACATGTACAATTGCATCTACTTCTCTTATATTTGCCAGAAACTGATTGCCCAGTCCCTCTCCTTTGGAAGCCCCCTTTACAAGGCCTGCGATATCCACAAATTCAATCACAGCTGGCGTAGTCTTCTCAGAATGATACAAATCCGTTAAAAGCTGCAGTCTTTCATCTGGCACAGCAACCACACCTACGTTCGGATCAATCGTACAAAACGGATAATTCGCGGACTCAGCTCCAGCTTTTGTTAAAGAATTAAACAACGTACTTTTTCCTACATTTGGCAGACCAACAATTCCTAATTTCATGTTTTTCTCTCCATTTCTTTCTTCTATTTACATTTTCCTGTATTTTTCCTTTTTTTATCTCAGCAAGTCACAGTTTAGCACAGAAACCGACAAGAAACAATAGTCGTGAAAAGAAATCGCTCGACACAATTCGCGAACAGGATAAGAAAAAAGAAGAATTTACTCGAAAACTGACAGCTCCGTAAACACTACATTTGGTATACTGAAATAAAAACAGCCCCAAATCGGCCCTGCTTATACACAGAAACCGATATACGGCTGTTTGTCTTTTGTGTCATTCCCTGTTTTTCAGTATTTCTTTTTATCCTTCAGTTCTGCTGCAAGCAGCGTATAGTTCTCATATCTCGTTCTGGAAATTCTGTGTTTTTCCAGCGCCTCTTTCACGCCGCAATCCGGCTCCATAAGATGCATACAGCCCTGAAAACGGCAATATGGTTCATAACTTGAAAATTCCGGAAAGTAATTCTTGAGTTCCTCATACGCAATACCATCCAAGTACAACGAGCTAAATCCAGGCGTATCAAGAAAATACGTGTTTTTCCGCAGCACAATCAGCTCTGTATGACGTGTCGTGTGCTTTCCACGATCAATCTTCCGACTGATTTCGCCAACCTCCATACGGACTTCAGACTGAAGGGCATTCGTCAGAGAGGACTTTCCAACACCGGACGGACCTGCAACAATTGTCGTTTTTCCTTCCAAAAGCTGCTGGAGCTCCTCAATCCCCTCCTGCTCTGCCACACTCAGAAAGCGTACCTCACTGCCACACAAACGATAGGAAAATGCGAGCTCTGACAACGACGCTTTCTCCACCAGATCTGTTTTGTTGAAACAGATAATTACCGGAACCTGCTGCTGCTCCATCGAAATCAGAAAACGGTCAAGCAGATTCAGGTTCGGACTTGGACTTGTCACTGCAAATACCACGAGCGCCTGATCTACGTTTGCCGCAGCAGGGCGTACCAGGGCATTTTTCCTGGGAAGAATCTCATCTACATTTCCTGTTTTCTGTTCTTCGTCGAGCACAGAAATTTCCACATTGTCTCCCACCAGCGGTTTCTTTTTATCTTTTCGGAAAATCCCTTTTGCCCTGCACTCATAGACGGCATCATCTTCCGCATGTACATAGTAGAAGCCACCGACACCTCTGATAATTTTTCCCTGCATCAATTCACCTGACTAAACGTAATTCCTGCATATTCAATCGTGCTAGTCACCTCATTTGTACCCGGATCCAGCAGATAAACATACGCGGTTCCTTCCGACACGCCGGAAGCTCCCTGTACCTCAAAAGAATACGGGAAGGTCGTCGTTCCCTCAAAAACTGTTGTTTCAGTGCCGTTTTGCTTCAAAGTGATACGCACCGGCTGTCCGTTGTAACCCGCCGGGGAATCCAGAGATGCATTACACCTCCACGTCCCAGCAGTGTCAGTAGTATTTGCTCCTTCATTCGAAAAGGTGATGTTGTCATCACCGTCCGGCATCTCCCCTGGCCCTGTACTGATAATCAAAGTTACGGTAGAACCTTTGGCTGCCTGCTCACCGCCTGCCGGTTCACTGCGGATTACCCATCCATCCGGCACGCCCGCATTGTTCGGCTCATAATCATATGCAGGAATAAAACCCTGAAGCTCCAAAGCCTCTGTCGCAACCTCTTTGGAATAATAATACAGATCACGCACCTGAACATATTCCGGCTCTGTCTGGGGAGCCTGACTTACAAACAGCTTCACGGTATCTCCTGGTTTTACTTTTGCTCCTGCTCCCGGTTCTGTCGTAATGACACGGCCATACTCAATTGTATCGCTCTGCCTGGACGTATCAATCTCACATTTGAGGCCCTGCGTCAGCAAAAATGCCTGTGCCTGGTTCTGCTCCTGATTGCTCAGATCTGAAAGAACAATCTCCTCTTCTTCCACAACCTGATAGCTGACCGTACTTCCCTGCGCTACCATCTCTCCGGCCTTTGGACTTTGATTATACACCTGTCCCGGCAAATAGCCTTCTGCCTTTCCCTCGCCCATCTTCTTTCCAGGCAGGCCAAAGCTTGCCAGCAGATCAAGGGCTTCTTTTTCTGTCTTTCCGTCTATTTTCGGCACAGATACGTTCTGCACTGCTTCTGTCTGGGTCATCTGTTCTGTTGCAGGCTCTGTCTGCGTTGGTTTTTTTCTAAAATTGAACAATCCAAAAGCGTTCGCAAGCAGCACCAGAAATACACAACCTATAATCACCGCAACAATGATACCGCCAACGGTAACTGCCTTTTCCAGGCGCGGATTCAGTCCGATATCCGAATCATCCCTGCGTTTTTCCTTTTTCGGCGCAAACCCTTCGTCAAGCTTATAACCGCCATCCCGAATCGCGTAGTCATCCGGATTGTCATATGCGTCAAAATACGGATCGTACTCTCTGGTACTCCGCTCCTGATCCAGATCCTCCTCCCATGAGCCTCCGTCCGGACCCTCTGAACGATCCAGACGTACTTCCTGGTATGTGCTTTTCTGATAATAGCTTCCCGGCTGATAAGCCCGGTTAGTCGCAGGACCGTTGTTTTGCATATGGAGGTTGGCTGCCGCTCCCACATCAAGCGTCTCATCATAGGCAGGCATTTTCGCCTCTGCCCCTCCCTGCCCCGGTTCACGCGAAGGCGCAGTTTTCTCTTTTGCTTTTACTGCATGCCCCTCTTCCGCACGTACAACAAAATCCCCCTCCGGATTTACGAGAGACTCGCGCAGATCGCGAATCAGCTCCGTCATATTGGCATAACGGCGATCCGGGTTTTTCTGCGTGCATTTCAATACGATCTGATTGGTGCTGTAGGAAATCTCCGGAACAATTTCTGCCGGTCCATGAATTTCTTCCTGCAAATGACGAATCGCCACCGCCACTGCCGTATCGCCGTCAAATGGCACACAGCCCGTCAGCATCTCATACATCGTAATACCAAGCGAATAAATATCACTCTTCTCATCGCTGTAACCACCCCTGGACTGCTCCGGAGAACTGTAATGCACAGACCCCATCGCAGCAGAATTGGCAGTATTTGTCGTCACTGCACGCGCAATACCAAAATCAGCCACCTTAACCTTTCCGTCTGTGGAAATCATGATATTCTGCGGCTTCACATCTCTGTGAATAATGCCATTGTTGTGCGCTGCCTCCAGTCCTGCTGAAATCTGCAGCGCGATGCTTGTCGCCTCTCGAACGGACAGATGCCCTTTGTTTTTGATGTACTCTTTCAGAGTAATCCCCTCGATCAGCTCCATCACAATATAATAGATACCGGCCTCCTCGCCGACATCGTAAATATTCACGATATTGGAATGCGCCAGGCCTGCGGCGGACTGCGCCTCCACCCGGAACTTGGAAATAAATACCTTGTCATCCCGGAACTCTTTTTTCAGTACCTTTACAGCTACAAAACGATTTAATTTATGGTCTTTTGCTTTATAAACGTCAGCCATCCCGCCCGATCCGATACGGGATATAATTTCATATCTGTTTTGAATAAACATTCCGACTTTTAACATATAAATACCCCGTCCGTTAAAATTCAGCAAGGACTACTGAAATGTTGTCTTTTCCGCCATTCTTATTCGCCTCTGTAATCAGACGCTGCGCCGCCTCCTTCAGTGAGGCGCTCTTTTTCACAATATATAAAATGTCTTCGTCTTCGACCATGTTCGTCAGCCCGTCAGAGCACAGAAGGATCTTATCTCCCTGCTCCAGCTTCACGTCAAAAAAATCAACCTTGACCGGGGCTCTGGCGCCAATCGCTCTTGTAATAATATTCCGGTCCGGGTGGCTTCTTGCATCCTTTCTCTGAAGCTCGCCAACGCGAATCATCTCTTCCACAAGAGAATGGTCTCTTGTGATCTGCTCAATTTCCTGATCAATCAGATATAGCCTGCTGTCACCTACATTGGCCACGTACAAATAATCATCCTTTATGGTAGCCGCCACAACAGTAGTTCCCATACCTTCCAGCGCCCGGTCTGTTTTTGCTTTCTCCATTACCAGCTCATTTGCATGGTGGATGGACTCGCTCAGCAGCGGAATCGGCCTTTGCTCCCTGGCATTTTCAATATAGTCAACCATAGATTCGACGGTATAGCGCGATGCCAGGTCTCCCGCATTATGGCCACCCATGCCGTCCGCCACAATCAGCATATTGGACAGATTCCCAACCGGCTGGTCGGAGGCATAGACAAAGTCCTGATTGACAGAACGTCTCTTGCCGATATCTGTAATGCTATACGTCTTCATACTCCTGTTTCCTTTCTCTGTTCCTCGATATAACTCTTTCTGAGCTGGCCGCAGGCCCCGCCTATATCACGGCCCATTTCTCTTCTAATAGTAACATTTATCCGATATTTTTCAAGTTTATTTTTGAACGCCTCCACAGCACTTCGGTCCGGCTGACTGTAACTGCGCTCTTTAATTGGATTAACTGGAATCAGGTTCACATGACAATTGATTCCCGAGATCAAAGCCCCCAGCTCCGCCGCGTCTTTTGCCGTATCATTTACTCCTGCTACCAGACTATATTCAAACGTAATCCTTCGGCCTGTCTGCGCAAAATAATAACGACAGGCATCTAGTACATCCTTCAATTCATATTTATATGCAATCGGCATCAGTTCTTTGCGCTTTTCCTGACTCGATGCATGCAGAGAGAGCGCCAGCGTAATCTGCATTTTTTCATCTGCCAGACGGCGGATATTTTCTACAATACCACAGGTAGATACCGTCACATTCCGCTGGCTGATATGTAATCCATGTTCGTCGGTCAGCAACCTGAGAAACCGCAGCAGGTTCTCGTAATTGTCAAGCGGCTCTCCGGTCCCCATAACCACAAGATTTGATACGCGCTCCCCGGACAGCCTCTGAATCTGATATATCTGACCGAGCATCTCGGATGGCAGAAGATTTCGCGTAAGGCCGCCAAGCGTCGACGCACAGAAGCGGCATCCCATCCTGCATCCGGCCTGAGAGGAAATACAGACAGAATTTCCGTGATGGTAACGCATCAGCACACTTTCAATCACATTTCCGTCCGAAAGGCGAAACAGATACTTTTCTGTGCCATCCAGCTCTGAAACCATGCGTTCTACCATGTCCAAAGACGTATAGGTAAAACGTTCAGCCAATCTGTCTCTCAGGCTCCCGGGAAGATTTGTCATCTCCTCAAAACCTGTCGCCAGTTTTTCATGCATCCACTGATACAGCTGCTTCGCCCGAAACGGTTTTTCTCCCATCCCAGCGAGCGCCAGCTGTACTTCTTCATACGTATAAGATCTGATATCTCTCTCATCCATGTTTGCTGTCCTTTATCCTTCTTCGAACGCGGCTCTGCTCTCCTCTTCGCGGCGCAGCCTTGCAATAAAAAATCCATCCGACTGATGCAGGCCCGGAAGAAGCTGAATATAGCCTCCCCCTGTCGTTCTACCTTTTAATTCGTCACAGATATACGGATCAATACTTTCCAAATGAAACGGAAAATTGTCAAGAAACCATTTAATATTGTACTGATTCTCATCAGCTCCGATCGTACACGTACTGTAAATCAGCACGCCGCCCGGCTTTACATACTCCTGTACAGCAGAAAGAATCCGTCTTTGCAATCGGATAATATCCTGCTGTTGCTTCTCCGACATTTTATACTTAATATCCTGCTTTTTGCCAATTACTCCAAGCCCGGAACACGGCACATCGGCCAGGACAATGTCGGCCTTTTGGACCGACGCTTCGTCACGCACGGTCGCATCCTTCAAAACAGCCTGAATATTGATGGCCCCAATGCGGTCAATATTTTCCTGCATCAGTTTTACCTTATATTCGGAAACATCTCGCGCTTCCACACAGCCGCTTCCCATCAGTTTTTCAGCTACGTGCAGGCTTTTGCCCCCTGGCGCCGCGCATACATCAAAACACGTATCGCCCCAATTCGGTGCTGCAACCTCAGCAACCAGCATGGAACTGATATCCTGCACCTGAATCCAGCCTTTTTTGAACGCTGAGATCGCCTTTATATAATTATAACCGGAAATTTTTAGCGCATAATCCAAATATGGATGCGGTTCTGTCCGAATCCCCTGTTCTTCAAGCTCCCGGATAATCTCCTCGCGGGAGGCTTTGGACAGATTGCAGCGCACCACGGTCTGCTTTTCCATATGGGTATCCCGGCAGATTTTTTCCGTCGTCTCGTACCCGAACTGTGCCACCCATTTATCCAGCATCCAGATCGGGAATGAATATTTCACAGACAGATAATGCAACGGCTCCATCTTCGGATCCGGATAGCACACCTGTCCAAGCCTGCGCGCAGTACTGCGCAGCACCCCATTTACAAATCCTTTTAAATTATAAAATCCTCTGCGCTGAGCAAGCCGCACAGCTTCATTACAGACGGCAGAATCTGGCACACTGTCCATGTATTTCATCTGATAAACAGACATGCGCAGAAGATTGCGGATCAGTGGTTTCATATTATAGACCGGAACATTGGAAAACTGTTCGATGATATAATCCATCTGAATCATATGCTCAAGTGTCCCCTCCACGCATCTTGTAATAAATGCGCGGTCTCGTTTCTCAAGATACTGATATTTTTCCAGAACCTGTCTCATCACCACATGACTGTAAGCTTGCTCTTCTGTGATCTCCATCAGAATTTCCAGCGCAATTTCTCTTATGTTCAGAGGTTTAGTCACGATCTCTTCCTCCCGCAAGAATAATCAGCCGCAGAAGCTGAAGAATGGATGCCGCAAGACTGGCCACATAGGTCAGCGCTGCCGCTCCGAGCACTTTTTTACCCCCGGCAAGCTCTGTATCACCAAGAATGCCCCCATTTTCCAGAACTTTAAGCGCTCTTGAGGAAGCGTTGAACTCAACCGGAAGTGTGACCAGCTGAAAAAGAACTGCCAGAGAAAATAAAACAATTCCGACAGTAAGAAGCGGGCGCATCGAAAAAATAAGCCCCATCAGAAACACCGGCCACGCCAACGTTGAGCCAAGATTCGCAGCCGGAACCAGAGTGCTCCGAAGTACCAGCGGACCATAACTTTTCTGATGCTGAATCGCATGACCGCATTCATGAGCGGCAACACAGACGGCCGCAACGGAATTGGAGCTGTACGTACTGTCAGACAGCCGCAAGACTTTTGTCCTTGGATCATAATGGTCTGTCAGATTTCCGGAAATATGCTCGATCCGAACATCCTGAATACCGGACAGCTGCAGCACTTTCTGCGCCGCCATCGCTCCGGTCAGACCGCTCATACTGCGGACCTTCGAATATCGGTTAAACGTTCCTTTTACATTTGCGGAAGCTATCATAGAAATAAGCAGACCCGCTATGACAAGCAGATAGGTCCAGTCAAAATAACGGTATGCGCCGTAGCCTCCGTAGCCATAAAAGGAATTTGCAGTTGTTACAAGCAGATTCATGTAAAATCAGCTCCTTTCTACTCCGGGGTTTGACTCCTGCCATGCTTTGGATTTGATTACTACCCCGATTTTGTTTTTTATTTAGCCCAAATGCTCGCCAAGGTTGACGGGGTAGCCGCGCAGGAATGCGTCGACTGGCATCCGTTTTTTCCCCTCTGGTTGAAGTTCTTTGATGCTTAAAAGACCGTTTCCGGTCTGGATTTTCAGTGAAGTTTTGGTTACTTCGACGGCCATGCCTGGCAGAGTATCTGCGGTTTGTGTCGTGTCTGTATCCTGATGCTCTGCTTCTGCACGCCAGATTTTCAGGGTTTTGCCGCGGTATTTTGTGTAGGCGCTCGGCCATGGATTCAAGCCGCGGATCAGTCGTTCGATTTTCATGGCATCGGCAGACCAGTCGATCAATCCGTCTTTTTTGGTCAGCATTGCAGCGTATGGCGTCGGACTTTCTTCCGGCTGCTTTGTCAGGACAGCAGTTCCGTCGTCGAGCGCATCCAGCGTGCGGATCAGGAGCTTTGCTCCTACTGCGCTCAGTTTGTCGAAAAGGCTGCCGCCCGTCTCGTCTGCTGCAAGCGGTACGGTTTCTTTTAGAATCATATCTCCCGTATCCAGGCCTGCATCCATGCGCATGGTGGTGACACCGGATTCTCTGTCACCGTTTATGACCGCCCACTGAATTGGCGCTGCACCGCGGTACAGAGGAAGCAGGGATGCATGGACATTGATGCAGCCATGCAAAGGCAACTCCAAAATCGACGGCGGAATGATCTGACCGAACGCTACGACTACGATCACATCAGGGTTCATCTCTTTGAGCTTCTCCACCCATTCCGGCTCCCTTATCTTTGCCGGCTGACACACCGGAATTTGGGCTGCCAGCGCAAGTTCTTTGATCGGGGACATCTGTACTGCGCCCCCTCTTCCTTTTGGTTTATCCGGCTGTGTAAATACAGCCTGCACATGATATTTTTCCGAATTAATCAGGGCCTGCAACGTACCCACTGCAAAATCCGGCGTTCCCATAAATACAACATTTTTCATTCTAGCTCCTCCAAAACCGCTTCTTTGCGGCGGCAAATGGAAATCATTCCTCTGTTTCGTCTTCGTCATAGTCCTCGTCGGAGGTGTCAAAAAGCTCACCCTCGACATACCGCACGTACATGATTCCGTCCAGATGATCGCATTCATGGCAAATGGCACGTGCCAAGAGCTCCTCACCTTCCAGCTCAAATTCCTGCATGTTTTCATCGCAGGCTTTTACTTTTACGTAATTCGGACGCGTCACAATACCTGCCTGCCCAGGAAGACTCAGACAGCCTTCCTGGCCGGTCTGCTCGCCGGAGGTCTCCAGAATCACCGGATTCACCAGGACAATCGGTCCTTCTCCTACATCTATTACCACAATTCGTTTTAATATACCTACCTGTGGCGCCGCCAATCCAACACCGTTTGCATCATACATTGTGTCCAACATATCGCGGATCAATTCTTTTGTCCGCGGAGTCATCTCCGTTACTGGTCTGCATGTTTTTTCCAGTTTTTCGTCTCCCATAATTCTGATTTGTCTTAAAGCCATCAAAATCCCTCCGGTTTCTTTTTTTTATTATACAAATCTGTATTTACTTCTACGTTTCAAGCTCTGCCTATTCGTATCAATGCCAGCATTGCTTCTTGGCACCTTCCCAGCTTTTGTCTCGTTACCGGCCTTCGCTATAGTTACTTACCTTTATCGCCGCTCAAACTGAACGGAAATATCTTTAAAGCCTTCGTTCATTTCAACATATTGCTCCACAATATTTTTCACAGAAGTGAGCACTTTGAAGTCCGCATGCTTCAGGTACATTGCCTTGCGGTACACATCATTTACCTTTGAAACCGTCTCATCTGCTGGCCCGATCACCGTTACGCCGCGGCGCCCTGCAAGCTGTCGGACAAATTTTGCAAGATAGGTAACCGCAAGCCCGAGCTGCTGTTCCTGCTCTGAAGCACAATGAATGGTCATCATATCCCCAAGCGGCGGGTACCCTGCAAGTTGTCGGTACCTCATCTCCTGTTCATAAAAGCTGTCATAGTCCTGCGCAGCCGCACATGCAACTGCATAATGCTCCGGCTCATACGTCTGAATTACGACCTCACCCGGCATTTTTCCACGTCCAGCCCTGCCCGCCGCCTGGGTCAGCAGCTGAAACGTCCGCTCCGCAGCCTCATAATCACTCATATTTAAAGACAAATCTGCGGCCAGAATCCCGACCAGCGTCACCAGCGGAAAATCATGTCCTTTTACAATCATCTGCGTACCGACCAGAATATCTGCATCCCGCTGTGCGAATGCCCGCAAAAGCTCGGCATGGCCATCCTTTCCTTTCGTCGTGTCCGCATCCATGCGCAAAATCCTTGCGTTCGGAAAAGCCTGCTGCACAAGCTCCACAACCTGCTGTGTACCGACTTTAAAGCCTCCGATAAACGGGGAACCGCAGGTTGGACATTTCCCTACAGCCGGTTCCTCATACCCACAGTAATGGCACACGAGCCGTCTCCCCTGATGGAGAGACAACGATACGTCGCAGTGCGGACATTTCATCACATGTCCGCAGGAACGACAAGACACAAACCCCGCATAACCGCGGCGGTTCAAAAACAGCATCACCTGCTCCCCGCGCTTCAGCCTCTCTCCGATCTTCTCGGTTAGTATACGGCTGAAAACAGAGCGGTTGCCGGCTTTTAACTCCTCGCGCATATCCGCCGTAATCACCTCCGGCAGCATGCCTCCGGCAGCCCGCTCTTTCAAAGTAAATAACCTGCTTTCCCCCATCTGTGCTTCGTAATATGCCTCCAGAGACGGCGTCGCAGAACCAAGCACCAGCTTTGCGCCTTCCAGTACAGCCCTCTTTCTCGCAGTCTCTCGCGCATGATACCTGGGTACCTGTTCACTTTTATAGGAAGTCTCATGCTCTTCATCCACAATAATCATACCAAGCTTCTGAAAAGGTGTAAACAGAGCGGAACGCGGCCCGATCATCACATCAATATCGCCCTGGCGCGCCCGTTCAAACTGATCATAGCGTTCTGCCTGTGAAAGACGGGAATGTAAAACAGAAATCCGGTCCCCGAAGCGATGATAAAAACGAAGGACATTCTGATACGTCAGCGAGATTTCCGGAATCAGAAGAATTGCTTGCTTCCCGCGTGCAACCGTGCGTGCAATCAGTTCCATATAAACAGCGGTCTTTCCGCTCCCTGTTACACCATGAATCAGATAAGATGCGATTTCTTTTTCTTCCCATTCAGACTCTATTGCATCCACAATTTCCTGCTGCTCATAATTCAAAATAACCCTGTCCTGCGCACTTGTTCCAAGATTCTGTAGCAATTCCGGTCTGCGGTACACCTGCTTGTGCTCACAGGAAATAAGCTTCTGCTGCTCAAGCGCCCGCAGCACAGATGGCGTAATCTTCAGACTTCCGGTCACAACCTCGTACGGGAGCATGGGGTCCTCCAAAAGCGCCTCCAGAAGTCTTGCCCGGGCTGCCTGATGTTTGTGGCGAAACAGTTCCAGCTTTTGCTGCGCCTCCTGATGGGAAACCTGCAAAGTAACCGTCCGTTTCTCCTTCACAGCCGCCTTCTGTCGGAACGGAAGTACCGTCCGCAGCGCCTGCACCGCCGTACATCCATAATAATCCCGCATCCACAAAGCCAGCGCCGTCAACTTGGAATCCGTACCGGCAAAATCCGTCGCCACTGCCTCGATCCACTTCATTTTTTCCAATGGGCAAGACGGATAATCCGTAATCCGAAGCACATATCCCTTTGTCATGCGATTCCCGCGTCCAAAGGGTATCTCCACAACATTTCCCGGCTCCAGACTGCTCTTCAGTGTTTCCGGAATCCGATACTGAAAAGTCTGATCCAGCTTTTTGCAGGAAATATCAACAATAATATCTGCAAACAATTCCATGTCAGTCTCTGTTATTATCTGCCTCCAGGATTTCCTGAATCAGCACGCGCTCATCCATCGGATAATGCTTTCCTTCAATCTCCTGGTAATCTTCATGCCCCTTGCCTGCCAGCACAATGATGTCTCCCGGCTCTCCATGATGAATTGCATAGGCAATCGCCTCTTTCCGATCTGCAATCGTCACATATTTGCCATCCGTTTTCCGGATGCCGGTGACAATATCTGCAATGATATCTTCGGGCTTCTCAAACCGAGGATTGTCAGACGTAATAATCGTCAGATCTGCAAGTCTTCCGGACACCTCGCCCATCTCATACCGGCGCAGCCTGGAACGGTTGCCGCCGCAGCCAAACATGCAGACAAGACGATGCGGCTGATATTCCCGCAGTGTCGTAAGCAGGCTTTCAAGCGCCATGGCATTGTGCGCATAATCAATCATAAGCGTAAAATGGTCCGATACCTTCACCATCTCCACGCGCCCCCTGGCCTTTGCTTTTTTGAGCGCGCGTTTGATGTCATCCGTCCCGACTTTAAAATGGCGGCAGATCGCAATCGCTGTCAGTGAATTGTAAACACTGAACTTGCCTGGAATATCCACCTCCACATCAAAGCGCTCTTCGTTCGTGCCGGTACATACCGCAGTATAAGCAATTCCAAGATAACCGAAGCCGGACACAAGCTGCAGGTCCTCTGCCCTCAGATCTGCCTTTTCCGACAGTCCGAATGTTTCCACCTGACATGTGTGCCCTTCCAGAATCCGCTCCAGATGTGCATCATCCGCGTTGAAAATACCAAAACGGCACTGCCGGAACAGACGGCTCTTGCATTCTATATAATCCTCAAAGCTTTCATGCTCTGCCGGCCCGATATGATCCGGCTCAATATTTGTAAAAATCCCGATTTCAAAATCGATTCCGGCTGTCCGGTGGAGCATCAGTCCCTGCGACGATACTTCCATCACAACGACCTGACAACCTTCATCGGCCATCCGGCGAAAATATTCCTGTATCGAATAGGATTCCGGCGTGGTATTGTTTGCCGGGATCACCTCGTCCCCGATAATTACCTCAATCGTGCCAATCAAACCCACCTTATATCCGGCCGATTCCAGAATAGACTTTACCATATAGGTTGTCGTCGTCTTCCCCTTTGTACCGGTAATTCCGATGATCTTCATCTCCTGTGCAGGATACCCGAAATATGCCGCCGATATGAGTGCCATCGCATAACGACTGTCCTCTACCTGAATGACTGTCACATCCTGCGGTGCTTCCACCGCATCCTGTACTACAAGCACCTTTGCTCCCTTCCCTACCACATCTTTGATATAGGTGTGTCCGTCTGTCACAGCGCCCTTAATACAGATAAACAGCGATCCTTCCTCTGCATTCCTGGAATCATTTATCACATTTTTCACTTCCACATCCGTGCTCCCCTGAAGACACCGATAGGAAACATGCTCCAATAGTTTTTCCAGCTTCATTCCGGATTTACCTCCGTTTCTTTCTTTTATCCCTTTATATTATCATGTTCCTGGGCGCATCACAAGAAAAAAAGTTTTAAAAAAAGAAGCATAAAAAAGAAACGCAGCAGCGCAAATGGGATCTTCCACCCGCACTGCCGCGTTTCTTTATGCCATCCTTATCCTGTTCACTTTTTCAGAATCAGCCGGACTGACTATTTTGTCTGCGGTCCGTAAGCTGCTGTTCTCTCATCACTGATAACGCCTGACCAGTTCTGTCCATAAGCAACATCATACGTATTTCCTGCTGCATCCACATAGCATTCCATATCCATCGGAACGTCTTCATACTGTGCTTCTACAGTCTCCATATTAGCAGGCTGCTGCAACGGAAGCAGACCGGACGGTTCTGTCACACCTGCGATAATATCCACAGCTGCCTGATCTGCGATTCCGTATCCTACGATAATCGCGTCTGCCAGCGGCTCAACCTCGCTCCATACTACCGGTTTCTTTGCACGCATGTAGACAACCACCGGCTTATCTCCCATAGCTTCCTTTGTCTCTTCCAGCGTATCCAGCATATACTCGTTGGCAGCTGTCACAGTCTTACCTTTGTAAGAACGGTTTTCTGCATTGTCTGTGTAAACCATCTCGCCTGTCTCGGAATCAATAAACTGCTTGCCCGGGTCATTTGCGATTGCTGTCTCTCTCGCTGTATCAGCGGTATATTCACGGTACTGCAAGGTGATCGGCTGGTAACCGTTTCCTCCCTCTTCCAGTTCCGCCATGTCATAACCGGAACCACCGTCCGGGCTGTCCATACCAACAATGGCAAAATCTGCCTCTTCCGGATTTTCCGTTACATTGAAATACTGAGAAAGAACCGGTACGCTGACACTCGGTGTGGAAACAGAAGTCACAACCTTTGTCGTTTCGTCTTTTTTCACAGTCGTATAGCTCGGAACATAAACCGTCTTCTTCTCTGCATTTGCATCATATGCTGAGATTACGTTGTTCTCATTTTTGAGCATAACAACGGATTTTACCTGTGCATTGTAGCCGAGTTCCATCAGCTCCGGTGAACCAACGGTAGCAACGGTCTCGTCAATATCCAGATACGGATCTTCAAACAGCCCCAGATTGAACATATTCAACAGAATTCTTGTTGCTGACTGCGCAAAACGGTTATCTGCGAACTCCTGTCCCTGTTCTTCCACCATCATATCATAAGCTTCCATCACAGGTCCGATTACATTGTTGCCTCCAAACTGGTCCATACCAGCCATCAGACACATATAGTGACGCTCAGCGACGGTCTTATCTTCAACGCCCCAGCATTTTCCCTGGAATACACCGTCATTGTCTGCATCGGCTGTAATCATCCAGTCTGTGCAGGCCACGCCATCGAATCCGTATTCTCCGCGGAGCAGTTCGTTAATCATATAATTGCTGAAACCATTGCCGAGATTCTCTCCGCTCGGGTCCTGGTTAAAGCTGATTGTGTAGTACGGCATAACAGCAGAAGCCATTCCTGTCGCACCATCCAATTTCAAAGCGCCCTCCGTAAAGTTACGGATCTGCTCGCCAAACTCTTCACCTGGATATACGGCATATTTACCAAAGCCATAATGTCCGTCACGGCCGCCTTCTTCCGGTCCGCCGCTCGGCCAGTGTTTGATCATTGCGACGATTGACTCTTCACCCCATCCAAGATCATTGCCGTCTTCATCGTAGGTGGACTGATAGCCATCCACAATTGCTCTCGAAAGATCTACGGTCAGTTCTGTGTTCTCACCAAAGGTTCCGCTTACACGGCTCCATCTCGGCTCAGAAGAAAGGTCGATCTGCGGAGAAAGAGCTGTTCCGATTCCGAGTGCGCGGTACTCAGTTCCGACTGTTTTACCAAACTCTTTTACCAGCTCCGGATCGTAGGTTGCAGCCAATCCAAGCATTCCCGGCCATTTGGAAATAGCTCCGGATTCGCCTGCCACATACTGTACGGATGTATCTGAACTTGCCTCATGACGCGGGTCAGAACTGTTGTTACACGGGATTCCGTACTCCATGCCTTCTACGATAGACTGCAGATTATTGCTCCATTTTGCACCGATTTCAGGGCTGGCAATAGAAGTCACCAGAACGTGGCGCAGCTTGTGATCTGTAATCGCATCCATCGTGGTAGTACCATCCTGTGTACGTGCACGGGAATCAATCTCTGTTCCGGAAACTGTCTCGGAATCCACTTTCGTATGTGCACTGTACAGCATGAGTCCTGCAATGCTCTCAATTCCGTCACGGCCGTCTGCCACCATCAGATCGGCCAGTGCCTGTGCTCTGGTCTTTGCATCAAGACGCCAGTCCTCATACGTATCCAGCTCACCGTTCTGGTTCAAATCCTTAAATGCAAAGCCGTCGTCCTCCAAAAGTGTGACGCCGGATTCCGGAGAATAAGAAAGCTTCTTTCCGCCTTCCTGGATTACCTGGTTAAAACCGCCTGCGTTTTCAACCACCTCATACTTCTTTCCTTCTGTTTCCTCCGCCATCGCTGCCGATGAAACCGATGAAACTGCCATCGCTGTTGCCAGCATCAGAGAAGAAACCTTTTTTGTTTTTTTCATTTTGTTCACTCCAAACTCCTCCTTTTTTGTGCATTTTAATACGAAATTGTATATTTTCTCGTTATTTTATACAATTCGCAAATTGCACTTCCATTATAGTTCAGCATTTTATCCAATTCCATGACTTTGTCGTGAACTACGTGCTTTTTGTCGTGAACTACGTCCCCGTTTACGCATCCATCAGCAAAATACGCGTCTTGAATGTATGCTCTGTAGCTTCTGTCTCATAAATCCCTTCATAGGAGTTTACAATATTCTTTATAATCTTAATTCCAAGCCCGTGCAGCTCCTTTTCTTCCTTGCTCGTGAGAAACTCTGGATTCTCAACCATGACGTTCCCACTCGTAGAGTTCTCCACCTCAATCTGCACGTACGCCTTTTTTCTGGAAAACTGCACAAACACCCTTCCATGCTCCACCTGCCCTGCCGCCTCAATTGCATTGTCACACAAATTAGAAATCAGGGTGTTGATATCGAAAACCTGTATATGCCCGTCCTGAAACGTCTCCGCCTCAAGCTCTACCTTTACCGTAAAATCAATTCCTCTTCTTACTGCTTCAGCCCGTTTCTGATTCAGCACCAGATTCAGGGCATTGCTCTTTGTATACGGAATGATAACCCCTTCCTCCACTGGCAACTGATGCAGCTTTTCCAGATACCGATGAGCCTCCCTGTAATTCCCCTCCTGCACCAGAGCATCCAGGCAAAACAGATGGGCCCTGTAATCATGCCGGAACCGCTTCAGCTCCTCCTGCATTTCCTCTGTCTGTAGCATCTGCTGCTCCTGCGTGCTCAGCCAGGTGCTCTGTGCCAGTCTTACACGGTTGCTTTCCCCCAGCTTCAGTATGAGACAGATCATATAAAAACAACCCAGAGGCACAACCAGACAGAAAACCGATAAAATCAACCCCTGTGTCAGAATCAGATGGTCTGCTGTGTTTTTCACCAGTATGCTTTTATAAATCACACAGTCCGCCGTGCACACAGCCGCCATAAAATACCAGTAGCCGCCTACATCCTGTGTGTTTTTTTTCACAACATCAATCATAAACATTTTAATTACCCAAAGCAGACCCGCTTTCATAAAAATGCGGCGGAACAAAAAAATAACCCGTACGGTATCAAGCGCAATCAGATATTGATCGGAAAAATAATATGTCAGATACATCATCAGATTTTCTATTGAACTCGTCATGGTAAAAAAGATTATGCAGACCAGCCCTTTTCGGACGATCTTCCCCTTAAAAAACAGACAGGCATACAAAAATGGCAGCACAAGCATAACCGCTGCATAGGAATAAAAACTGTTTTTTGTGAACAAATCTGCAAAATGCAGCACGCCGGTAAACAACATACTTCCCAAAATAAGTCTTTTTTTCGAGCGATATGCTGCTTTTCGGGGTTCGAAAAAATTCTGGATCAAATAAAAAAACAAGACAGCATCTATAAATTGCCCCAAAAGATGAATGGCTGCAAAATCAGGCATTTGAAATATAACGCGACTCATTCTGATATCCAACATGCTTTCCACCTCCTACAACCGGCAAAATCGCCGTTTCACCTCTTCGGACCGGCCCCGGCCAAGAGGAAGCTCCTTTCCGTTATCCAGTATCACTTTTTCGTATTTAATTGCGTATACTGCCCGCAGATTTACCACAAAGGATTTATGTATCCGCACAAACTGCTCGGGTTCCAACATTTTTTCAATATTGGACAGCGTATTCCTGACATAAAAATCTTGGCCTCTCTGTACGAAAACATTGACATACTTATCCCTTGCCTCCAGATAAAGCGTATCGGCAAGCGGAAGCTCATAACAGCGCCCTGCCTCATCCCGTATGCTGCAAAATGCCTGATTTTCCTGACAGAAACGCCTGCTCAGATCGCATACGGCCTTCTCCATATCCTGTTTGAACCGGCTTTTACGAACAAATGAAAACGGATGTACTTCAAAACTTTGAAACACATATTCTTCCCTGGCAGAAACAAAAACAAGAGGTATCTCCTCCCGCTGTTCCCGCAAAATACGCGCCAGTTCCAGCCCGTTCATCTTCGGCATATCAATGTCCAGAAAATAGACGTCGTACGATTTTTCTCTCAGTACTTTCTCAAGTTCAACCGGAGAAATAAAAATATCCGCCTCTGCACAAAGATCGTATTTTCCAAATTCTTTTCGTATCTGGTCTGTCAGATAAGATAGCACCGGTGCTTCATCGTCACAGACCGCCAACCTGATACTTCTTCTCATACGCAATACTCCTTCCCGAAATCTATCTTTCATTATAGATACAGGAAGGAGTAAAAACCATAGGATATTCTTTTGTGTTATGATATATTTTTTTCGGCGTCTACAGATTCGTGTAGCCCATCAGATACCGGTCGACCTCACGCGCCGCTTCGCGGCCCTCACGGATGGCCCATACAACGAGTGACTGCCCGCGGTGCATATCTCCTGCAACAAATACTTTTGGAACGCTCGATGCATACTGCTCTGGTTTCGTCTGAACATTGGTCCGCGCATTCAACTCCACTCCGAATGCATCCGTCACATATTTCTGACAACCAACAAAGCCTGCTGCAATCAGTACCAGGTCCGCTTTTACCGTCCACTCACTTCCCTCGACCGGCACCATCAGCATACGGCCCGTTTTCTCGTCCCTCTTGCTCTCCAATTTGACAAGCACTGCTTTTGCGACCTCACCCTTTTTATTCAGAAGAAACTCTTTGACGGTCGTCGTATAAATCCGGGGGTCCTGTCCGTATACCGCAATTGCTTCCTCATGTCCATAGTCAGTCTTAAGTACGCGCGGCCACTGCGGCCACGGATTGTTTGCCGCACGCGTTGTCGGAGGCTGCGGCATCATTTCCAGCATAGTAACGGACGCTGCTCCGAACCGTACCGCGGTTCCGCAGCAGTCATTTCCCGTATCTCCGCCGCCGATAATCAACACATGCTTTCCTTTTGCAGGAATGAATTTTTTATCCGCAAAGTCTGAATCCAGAAGACTCTTCGTTGTCGCTTTTAGGAAATCCACTGCAAAATAAATTCCCTTCGCTTCACGCCCCGGCACCGTGATATCGCGCGGGTTAGAAGCCCCGCAGCAAAGCACCACCGCATCGAATTCCTTCAGCAGTTCATCTGCCTTTTTATTTCCCCCTACATTCGCATTTGTGACAAACGTAATCCCTTCTGCTTCCAGCAGTGCAATACGACGGTCAATCACCTTCTTGTCTATCTTCATATTGGGAATCCCGTAACGCAGCAATCCGCCAATCCGGTCATTGCGCTCATATACGGTCACAAGATGACCGCGCTTGTTCAGCTGCATCGCCGCTGCCAGTCCGGAAGGACCGCTGCCAACCACAGCTACCTTTTTCCCGGTACGCACCTTGGGCGGATGTGGTTTTATGAGACCGGTCTCAAATGCATGCTCAATAATCGCCCGCTCATTGGCTTTCGTCGCTACCGGATCTCCGTCCAAGTTGCACGTACAGGCCGCCTCACAGAGCGCCGGACAAACACGCGATGTGAACTCCGGAAAGCAGTTTGTCTTTGTCAGCCTCCGATAAGCCTCCTCCCAGTTTCCAAGATAAACGAGGTCATTCCATTCCGGAACGAGGTTCTGAAGCGGACAGCCGGAAGCCATGCCACCAATCATAGCCCCCGCCTGACAGAACGGCACGCCGCACGCCATGCATCTGGCGCCCTGCAGCCGCTGTTTTTCCAGTGAAAGCGGGGTATGAAATTCATGAAAATTCTGAATTCGCTCCTTCGGTGCACATTCCAGGTCGTTTTCCCGTCTGTACTCTAAAAATCCTGTTGGTTTTCCCATAATCTGCACCCCCTACTCTGCCTGATCTGCCGTATTGGCATAAAATGCTTCAATCTGTGCCTGTTCACTGGAAAGTCCCTTTTCCTCCATCTGGACAATCCGCATCTGCATTGCATTGTATTCATGTGGAATGATCTTTTTGAATTTCGGCAGATACGTTCCGAAATCTTCCAGGATCTTTTTGCCCTTCTCTGAATTGGTGTAGTTCACATGCTCCCCGATCATTTCCTTCAGTTCCAGCACGTCATATTTTGAAGTCACTTTTTCAATGGAAACCATCTTTTTATTTACCTTTGTGTAGAGATCATTCTCCTCATCCAGCACGTAAGCGATGCCGCCGCTCATGCCTGCCGCAAAGTTTTTCCCGACTTTGCCGAGAATAACCGCGCAGCCGCCTGTCATATATTCACAGCCGTGATCTCCGGCGCCCTCCACAACAGTAACTGCTCCGGAATTGCGCACGCAGAACCGCTCCCCTGCAACACCATTGATAAATGCCTTGCCGCTTGTCGCGCCATAAAGTGCAACGTTTCCTATTATAATGTTCTCATCCTGCGCAAATTTCACGCCGGCCGGAGGGTACACAATCAGCTTTCCTCCGGAAAGTCCCTTGCCAAAATAGTCGTTGCTGTCGCCTACGAGTTCCAGCGTCAGGCCTCTCGGAATAAATGCTCCGAAACTCTGCCCGCCCGCGCCGCTGCATTTTACGGTGTAAGTGTCCTCTTCCAGTCCATCCGGATAGCGCCTTGTAATCTCTGAACCAAAAATGGTACCGAATGCTCGGTCGATGTTCGAAACCTCTACCTCAATGCTTCGTTTCTGTCCGTTTTCCAGCGCCCCTTGCAGCCGGTTCAGCAGAATTCTGACATCCTTTGTTTTCTCCAGGCCGAAGTCATAAACCTGGGACGCATCAAAGGTCACCTTGTATTCCTTTCCGGCATACGGATTGCTGAGAATATTGCTCAGATCAATCAGCTCTCCCCGCGGATTTTCGCAGTGCGCTTTCTTTTTTAGTAGATCGCTGCGCCCAACCATCTCATCCAACGTGCGGAAACCAAGCCTTGCCATATGCTCCCTCAGATCCTG
This sequence comes from bacterium 1XD42-54, assembly GCA_003612585.1. Lineage (GTDB taxonomy): Bacteria > Bacillota > Clostridia > Lachnospirales > Lachnospiraceae > Choladousia. The sequence goes on along the minus strand of RAZH01000010.1, from coordinate 76,576 downwards.
TGCAATAAAACGCATGAAATTCACGACATACTCCGGTTTCCCACGGAAACGCTTGCGAAGCTCCGGATTCTGGGTAGCTACACCTACCGGGCACGTATCGAGGTTGCAGACGCGCATCATGACACAGCCCATCGTTACGAGCGGCCCGGTCGCAAAACCGAACTCCTCAGCGCCGAGCAATGCAGCGATTGCCACATCCCGACCACTCATCAGCTTTCCGTCTGTTTCAATACGCACCTTCCGGCGCAGTCCGTTCATCATAAGCGTCTGATGTGTTTCCGCAAGTCCAAGCTCCCACGGAAGCCCTGCATGGTGAATGGAGCTTCTTGGAGCCGCCCCGGTTCCTCCATCATATCCAGAAATGAGAATCACCTGCGCACCTGCTTTTGCAACGCCCGCTGCAACGGTTCCGACGCCAGCCTCTGAAACAAGCTTTACTGAAATGTCAGCCTCACGGTTGGCATTTTTCAGATCGTAAATCAGCTGTGCCAGATCTTCAATCGAATAAATATCATGGTGCGGCGGCGGCGAAATCAGGCTGACGCCCGGTGTCGAATGCCTCGTCTTTGCAATCCATGGATAGACCTTTTTCCCTGGCAGATGGCCGCCCTCTCCCGGCTTTGCGCCCTGCGCCATTTTAATCTGTATTTCCTTGGCGCTCACAAGATATCTCGAAGTAACGCCAAAACGCCCCGACGCCACCTGCTTGATTGCAGAACAACGGTTCTTTCCATCTGGTCCAATCTTTAGGCGTTCCAGGCTCTCGCCTCCCTCTCCGGTATTGGATTTACCATGCAGCAGATTCATTGCAATGGCCAGCGTCTCATGGGCTTCCTGGGAAATAGAGCCATAGGACATTGCGCCGGTTTTAAATCTCCGGACAATTGAATCTACACACTCAACCTCTTCGAGCGGCACACCTTTTTCCGGATAGCAGAATTCCATCGTACTGCGAATGTAACCGGATTCCTCCTGGTTGACAAGCTCCGTATACTCTTTGAACAGCTCATAATCACCGGTTCTCGTGGACTCCTGTAAAAGATGAATCGTGCGCGGATTATACCGATGGTGCTCCCCGGCGCTTCTTGACTTATGCCAGCCTATACTGTCCAGTGTCAGATCTTCCTGAAGTCCCAGAGGATCGAAAGCACTGGTATGCCGCTCGTCCACTTCGCGCTCAATATCCTCTATCGTAATACCGCCGATCCGACTGACTGTGTTCGTAAAATATTTGTCGATCACTTCCCGGCTGATGCCGATCGCCTCAAAAATCTGAGCCCCCTGATAGGACTGAATCGTCGAGATCCCCATCTTGGAAGCAATTTTTACAATTCCGTTTATGATCGCCTGGTTATAGTCATCGACCGCCGCATAATAATCCTTTTCCAGCATTCCGGAATCGATCAGCTGATGAATTGTATCCAGCGCCAGGTACGGGTTGATCGCACTCGCACCGTACCCAAGCAGCGTCGCAAAATGATGTACCTCGCGCGGCTCCCCTGTCTCCAGTATCAGGGCCAGGGATGTTCTGCGCTTTGTTTTTACAAGATACTGATTGACTGCTGAGATTGCCAGCAGAGACGGAATCGGCACACGCAGCTCATCAATGCCACGGTCTGTCAGCACCAGAATATTGGCACCATCCCGTAATGCCCGGTCCACCTCAAGAAACAGATGCTCAATTGCCTTTTCAAGTCCCGTATTTTTATAAAACGTGATTGGAATTTCTGCAACCTGAAATCCCTTTATTTTTAAGTTTTTAATTTTCAGCATATCGGTGTTCGTCAGTATCGGATTTTCGATACTCAGCACCTGGCAATTCTCCGGCTGTTCTTCCAGAACATTACCCTCCATACCGATATACATCGTCTTTGAGGTTACGATTTTTTCCCGGATTGCATCAATGGGCGGGTTCGTCACCTGCGCAAACAGCTGCTTGAAATAATTAAACAGTGGCTGTCTTCGGTCAGACAGAACGGCCAGCGGCGTGTCGATTCCCATTGCACTGATGCCCTCGCTGCCTGTCGTTGCCATCGAAAGAATCGAGGTTCGGTAATCCTCATAACTGTAACCAAACGCCTTCATCAGGCGCAGCCGCATCTCTTCTGAATATGACTCCACGCGCTTGTTCGGAATCCTGATATCTTTTAATTTCACAAGATACTGATCCAGCCATTCTCCGTACGGCTGCCGGGACGCATACCGTGTTTTCAGTTCTTCGTCGTCCACAACTTCGCCTTTTACCGTATCGACCAGAAGCATTTTTCCCGGATGAAGCCGTTCTTTCAGAACAATTTTTGCCGGATCTATATCCAGAACTCCCACTTCAGAGGACAGAATGACATCCCCGTCCTCCGTAATGTAATAGCGGGAGGGCCGCAGGCCGTTACGGTCAAGCACCGCGCCCATCACATCGCCATCGCAGAATAAAATAGAGGCCGGACCATCCCATGGTTCCATCATCGTCGCGTAATACTGGTAAAAATCCTTCTTCTTTTGCGACATCACCGCATTGTTTGCCCAGGGCTCCGGGATTGTAATCATCACTGCCAGGGGCAGTTCCATGCCGTTCATAGTCAGAAATTCGAGCGTGTTATCCAGCATCGCCGAGTCAGACCCCGTCGCATTGATCACTGGAAGCACCTTGTGCAGATCGGATTCCAGATACGCAGAGGATATCGTCTCTTCGCGTGCAAGCATTTTATCCGCATTGCCACGGATTGTATTAATCTCACCGTTATGTACAATAAAGCGATACGGATGCGCCCGTTCCCAGCTTGGATTTGTATTTGTACTAAATCTGGAATGCACAATCGCAATTGCAGATTCATACTCCGGGTCCTGTAAATCCTTAAAAAATGTACGGAGCTGCCCGACCAGAAACATTCCTTTGTAAATAATGGTACGGCTTGAACATGAAACAACATACGTTGTATCATTTGATTGTTCAAAGGTCCGCCGGACCACATACAGTCTGCGGTCAAACGGGAGGCCCTTTTCCACATCCTTTGGACGTTCCACAAATGCCTGCTCAATGCAGGGCATTTTTTCAAGCGCTTTTTGACCGAGCACCTCCGGTACGGTCGGAACCTGTCTCCATCCCAGAAACTTCAGGCCCTCCTTTTTTACAATGCTCTCGAACATTTTTTTCGCCTGATTTCTTTTCAGGATATCCTGCGGGAAGAAAAACATACCGATTCCGTAGTCTCTTTCTTCACCTAAAAAAATGCCAAGGTCCAAACAGGTTTTCCGGAAGAATCTGTGCGCTATCTGCAGCATGATTCCAACTCCATCACCTGTTTTTCCCTCGGCATCTTTGCCAGCTCTGTGCTCTAAATTTTCTACAATACGAAGTGCATTTTCTACTGTCTGATGAGTCCTGATCCCTTTGATATTGACAACTGCTCCGATTCCGCAGTTGTCATGCTCAAACTCGGGCCGGTACAGCCCCGGTCTCACACAGACAGATCCGGAAGTATTTCTTGCATCCATCTCTGTCCCTCCTGCCTGTTTCTTTTTCAGTTTTCATCATACACCTATTTTTCTGTTCTGTAAACAGCTTTTTTCTCTGTAATTGTCTGATTGTTTCTTAATTTATTCATTTTCCCTTTATTTATCAGTTTATTTAAGGCGATTATTTGTAATAATCGCCTTGTTTCCTGCAATTTTCTTTTAAATTTCTTCTAGTTTTGGAAATAAAATCCTAAAATAACTGTGGTCAGATTCGCTCCCATATGAAATAGTACGGGAAATACAAACAATTTTCCATGTTCATAAACCGCCGCCAATGCAAGTGCCATCGGAAAAGCAAAAATTATCTGAATCGGATTCCCATGATATACCGCAAACAAAAGTGACGACAAAAATGCGGACACCTTCACCGGAAAAAACCATTTCATTCTCATATAAACCAGACCACGGAAAATCAGCTCCTCTGCAATCGGAACAACTACGCCAAGCCCCAGTACCTGCACCACGCTTCCGCTTTGCAGCAGACTTTCCTGCACTTCATTGGAAAAATAGTCCTGGATGTGGACAGCCTCCAAGGCTGCGCTCCATGCAAGATTTAAAACGCCTCCGGCCATAAAACAAAATATTCCGAACCAGATTACCCGCTCCCCGGAAAGCTTTTCTGCACTTCTGCCGACTGCATATGCCAAGCTTCGACTTCCGATATTTTTCGCCTCTTTCTCATTCCCTGCTGCCCGAACGCGGTCTTTTCGATACATCTGATACGCCAGCGGAATCGTAATCAACGCTGTCGCCACCGTAGCGGCCGTCGGATCACTGATCTTCATAATGCCCATTGCAAACCCTATTGCAAATGATAGCCCTAAATGGAGTAATACAGGCGTAACTAGGGAAAAGATACTGATTCCTTTTTGCTTCATATTCTGCCTTTCTTTTTACCTTGTTCCTCTATTTCGGGATGACTGGTATTTCCATAGAAGCAATGTGCCAGGCGTCATGATGCCATGCCATCACAAGCTGAGCCGTATTATCTCCCGAAATCACCTGTGTTTCTCCATCTTGCACCACAGTTCCGACCTGCGGCCTTTCGGCATCGCCTTCCTGTGACTCTTCCTCGTCTCCCTGTTCATCTGAAGGCTCCGAAGTAACATTCTCGCGGACGATATACCGGTATGACAATTTCACAGGGACTGTGATCGCTCCGGTCGCTTCTCCCGTAAAAACAGGCGCTCCAAACTGAACCGCAAAATCGGTAATACCTGCACTTTTAAAGACTGCTGAATCTTTATGGAATTCCTGGCCCTGCTCCTTTACAAACAGCTTTGCTTCCTCCAGGCATTCCCCAAGTAGATCTTCCAGATCTTCTGTTTTTTCTCGTGCTGCACAAGAATATAACTGTTTTAAAGCTTTTATACTAAGCTCCTTGCATACATCCTGTGCCGCCTGCCCAAGCGCCATTTTTTCACCGTACTCTGCGCTTCCATCCAAAGGATCTATTGTCCCGTTCACAGAGTCAAACGCAGGATGTCTGATTGCCAGGCTAATACGCCCAGGTAAAAGTGACGGAATCTGGTAGCAGTCGTAGGACGGCAAAACGCCATCCCTTATCAGCCACGATGCATCTGCTTTCCGGCCATCCAGATAAACTTCCGCCCCGGCCGGAACCGTCAATACAAAGTCCTTTACCATACAGTGTCCTGAAAGAACTTTCCACTGATCAAACACGCCAAACAATGGTTCTGCCTGTTTTTTTACTGTGAAGGTTTCTTCCATCTGTACCGCTCCGTCTGCATCTTTAAACTCTGTGCGGTAATCTACATATTCATTTCCGCTCTGATCTCTGCGCTTTTCCGACGCGGTCACATCATAACTGGCGAAAAGGCTGTATTTTTTCTCTGCCAACGCTGTCTCATATTCTTCTGATGTCATTGCCGCATCCTCAGACTGATCGAGCAGAGCATAAGCTTTTTCGCCGCTGTTCTCAATCAGAAGCGCGATATATTTATCCATTGCATATTCCGGCGTACTCTGGCGGTACGCCTGCCATCCTGCCGCACCTGCACCAAACAGGACAATCACAAATGCCAGAACCACTGTTTTTATCAGAACTCTTTTCCATACACTCATGTTTTTACCTCCTAATTTCCTGCAAGCGCTGCTTCATAGTTTAAAATAACCTGCAAGTTCGCTTTCTCATAATCGTTCAGGTAATCAAACATGTTTGCATCAAAATCGTCCGGCGCATACGTCGGCACATACCATGATTTCCCGTTAAAATATTCCTGTATCTCCGGCGTACGGAACATTCGCCCATGAAGCGCAAAAATCTCATTACGAATCAGGCACAGCTCGTCCAGGTTATAATTATACAGCTCGCTCTCATCTATATATCGACTGCTGATTCCCCACAGGATCACATCGTCCGGTGTGGATACCGGAGGCTTTTCAATGATGATATTATCCGAATTACCCGAGCTACCACCAGAGGAATCTCCCGTACTGCCACCACTGCTTCCACCTGAGGAGCCCCCTGTACTACCGCCAGTACTTCCGCCGGAAGAACCTCCCGTGCTGCCGCCCGAAGAGCTCCCAGTATTATCGTTCCAAGTGCTTCCGTCTGTATAGTAATAATATCCATTTCCCGGATCTGTAATCACAATTGATGGCCCAGAGTAATCGTCCCAGGAAGAATTGCCTGCATTTTCGCCCGCATTATCCCAGGAAGAATCTCCTGGATCAGTACCGGCTGTATCGTTGTACGAGCCATTCCCGCCGGAATTGCCTGAACCATCTTGATCCGAACCGCTTCCAGAAGATCCGGCACCATTCCCCACGGAATCTGTCCCATTTTCATTCATCTGCGTGCCATTGCCAATCGGATTTCCATTTGCATCCGTTTCTGTCTGTTTCTCCGTCTCCTTTTTCTCCGGTGCCTCTGTCTCAACACCTTTTATAATATTTCCGGATGCTGTGACGGTAAATGCATCTGTCTCGTATACTCTTTTCTCACTTTTTTCTGGCGGAGCTGTTTCCCTCGTCTTTTCCGGTGTCTGTTCTTCGGACGGCATAACTAAAGATACCATTCCTTTTTCCATCACAAGATTCGCAGTTCCAAACGACGCACCCGCCACCAATACGCAACAGGCCAAAAAGCCACTGTTCCGCTTTATGACATTTCGTTTCCTCTTCATTTTTATACTCATCCCCTTTACGGGGCATCATAACACAGATGTCGAAAAATGTCTACCTACAGGGCTTTACAAGGCATAAACAAGTCTTTATTTTTAACAAGGCTTTGCAGCTAATGTTGTAACATATTCAAAGACTTTTGCTTATTTCATAATTATTTCACAAATCCCCTCTTTCTTTTTCCTTTGCTCCATGATACAATATTGATATGTTACTTTTATATATTTAATGTGATGTTTCGTCATCTATATCTGCTAAACATACAAAATATATCCAACCATACAGGAAAAATGATCATGACCAAATACGAAGCACTTAAAAAATATTTCGGCTACGCTTCCTTCCGCGAAGGTCAGGAAACGATTGTAGATGCTCTGCTTTCGGGCCGCGACGCTATGGGTATTATGCCAACCGGCGCCGGCAAATCACTCTGTTATCAGATCCCGGCACTTTTATTCCCTGGCATTACAATTGTGATATCCCCATTGATTTCTCTCATGAAAGATCAGGTAGCCACACTGAACCAGATCGGCATTCATGCTGCTTATCTGAACAGCTCCCTGACATCGGGCCAATATAGAACTGCTTTGCAGAATCTGGTCCGAGGCCAATACAAAATCGTATACGTAGCCCCGGAACGGCTTTTTACAGACAGCTTTGTTGAGGCTGCACGCAGGATTGATATCTCCATGATCAGTGTAGACGAAGCACACTGTATCTCCCAGTGGGGCCAGGATTTTCGTCCCAGCTACCTCCGTATTCCTGATTTTCTGGAGGATCTTGCGCAACGCCCTGTCATCGGCGCTTTTACAGCCACGGCAACACGTGAAGTACGTGAAGATATCCTCGCCCTCCTTGATTTGCAAAATCCTGCATACATCGTTACTGGATTTGATCGAAAAAATCTGAAGTTTATCGTCCAACAACCCGAAAACAAGCTGCGAACTGTGTTCGAAATCCTCAAATCACGCCAGAATGAATGTGGAATCATCTATTGCCTGACCCGAAAAATTGTAGAAGAAGTCTGCGAAGAGCTGATTCGTAAAGGCTATTCAGCCACAAGGTATCACGCCGGTCTCTCCGATAAAGAACGGCATCACAATCAGGATGATTTTCTATACGACCGAAAACAAATCATGGTAGCCACCACCTGATACGGATGTGGAAACTGCAAACGCCATTCAAGCTCGCGAACAAGAACGCCTCAAACAAATGACCTTCTACTGCTTTACAAACGACTGTCTGCGTGCATATATTCTCCGTTACTTTGTCGAATACGGAGAAGGTTATTGCGGAAACTGTTCCAATTGCCTGACACAGTTTGAAGAAAAAGACATGACAGAAACCGCAAGCAAACTGATCGCATGCATTAAAAACAACCGCCGTGCATATGGCCTTGTCACGATTGCTGACATCGTACATGGCAGTAGAAATACCAAAATTCTCCGTGCACACCTCGATCAAAATCCATACTACGGTTCCTGCAAAGACATTCCCATTTACCTTCTTCGCCAAGTACTGAACAGCCTTGTCATACACGGAAACCTTAAAATTTCCGACGGCGAATACCGCGTTTTGGAGTTTTTTCGGACCAAACGCTTACACAAATGTGTATTTTGCTGCCTAAAACAAAAGAAGAAATGCTGTCTATCTCTGGTATCGGTGAAATGAAATATGCCAAATACGGCGACCGTTTTCTTTCTGTAATACAGAACAGATGAAATAAAATTCTTTTCTCCTATCGAAAAAACAGAGGGTACATCCAAAATGTTCCCTCTGCTTTTTAACAGACTGCTTTCCTTTTATCCCTTTCTGATCCAATCACAGCTATTCCGTCTAATTCATGTTATCCGGATACAAGAGCTCTTCCATACGGCTATCTTCCAAGTCATATTCCTCATACAACGCTTTTCTTACCCTTTCATCCTGAACTGCCCGTTTCAGATCATCCATTCTTCCATCACCAAGGAGTAATTCTGTCAACGCTGCAAAAAGCTTTTCTCCCTCCTGTCGCCCCTCCCTTATTCCTTTCTTTCTACCTTCCTTTATTCCTTCTTTTATGCCCTTTTCTCTTCCTTCTTTTATCCCTTCTTTTATACCCTCTTCTCTGCCTTCTTCTATTGCCCCTTTTCGTGCCAGTTCCATCTGTCGCTGTTCATCGTATTCAAATATACTCACTTTTAACACCTCCGCCCTGTTTTTCCTAAAAAAGTCTGACAACACATCCTCTTCTATACACGCTTCGATTGCCAAATCAACTGCTTCAGAAAACGATTGATTCTGTCCATACTTGCGTACTTTATCTACAAAAACTGCATAATCGGACAGCAGCTTGCATCGTTCCATGAGCAACTTATTACAGCCAGCGTTAATATTCCACACTTCGGTTCTCAATTCTAACGCCGGAATTTCTGTTTTTGTTGCAAAAGCATCTGACAATTTTAGTTCAAACCGCTCCGGCAATTCCTCTTTCCCATTATAAAACACAACAAACCTTGCCTCTGGGATTTTTACTATCCGTGGTCCATAAAGGTTCTCATCTCTTGTCAAACCTGAATATAAACTGCTCACATAAAATAAATTTCTAAGCGGCATGTTCGGGTTATTGGTCGATTGATGCTCATACAAATTTAAGTGATCATACAAAAGAAAAGAAACGTCGTTTTTCATCCCAAGATACACCGCATTTTCCAGTGTCGTTACCACCAACTCCTCTGGCTCTTGATAATCGGTTCCATTCATTGCATTATACAGCTGCAACAGACTTTCCTTCTCTTTGAAAATCATGCGAAAAACACGATCTTTGTATGCGCGCAAAGGTACAACCGCCCTTTCGCTGCACTCCTGATTTTGATAATCAATTTGGTTCTGTCGTAACTCATATCCATTTTCTTTTCTTAAATCCCTGTTTTCTTTCATTCAATGTCCTCCTTTTACTTTCTGAGAGGACTCTGTTTTTGTGAAATCCTCTCTGCATTTTTTTGAATCAGCATCAAGAATTTCTATTTCTGCAGAACGCAGTAGAAAAACAGAATGGCATTTGCCATTAAGAACTATAAAGAAATACAATGCTTGATAAAATTATAACATCCAGTACGATATCTGTCATCTTCTTTTCAAAATCTTCGCAGTCTTTTCTGTCGTCTCAACTGTGAGCCATAACAAAATTGTTCTTGCTACAGCAAACAATCTCTTATAAATACAATCTTATTGCTGCCTTTTGACCACCGGAATCCATACCTCATACTGCGCATTTTGTGGATCTGGATTCAAATAAACCTCAATATCCGGAGCATTCGCATATTCATATCCGGAAGCCGGCAACCACTCTGTAATTATGCGTCGCTCCAATTCTTGCACAGACTGGTTGGTTCCTGTACCGGAAAAAATTGCCCAGGTAGATGCCGGTACAACGTATTCTTCAAATTCACCGGTTGCCTGTGTACTCGAAACGGCAATAAAATATTTCCACTGTTCGGTGTCATTACAAGCACTGACGCCCAAAAGTCCCATAGGAAAAACATCCATCAATCCTGCCAGCTTCTGAATTGTTCCGTCTGCCACAGCCTTCTGCCACATATCTGGTACAACTGCAAAATTCTGTTCAATTTCCTGCTGAAGCGGCCTTGACACACCGACAATCCGAAAAGCATCCTTTGTTTCAATCCGATAGTTCAACTCCGCAGCGCCTTTTACAGCAATGCTAAAAACTATAGGAGAAAAAGACTTCACAGACACCCCTTCGTTTTTTACACAGGATGGAGCGATCCCATGAAAAGCCTGAAACGTTCTGTTAAATGCAGTCGGCGAATGATACCCATATTTTTCTGCAACATCAATAATTTTTTCATTTCCCCCCTGCAGATCTACAGCTGCCAGCGACATTTTCCGTCTGCGAATGTATTCTGCCAAAGTGATACCCGCCATATAGGTAAACATTCTTTGCATATGATACGCCGAGCAACAGGCTATCCGCCCAAGTTGTGCATAATCAATCTCATCTGTCAGATGCTCCTCAATATAATCCATACTCTGGTTTAATTTTTCAACCCATTCCATCCGTCTCTCTCCTCCTATATAAATTCAACGCATTTATACCAACATTTTCTTTATTATAAAGCATTTGCCCGAAATTTGCCTCTCTATTCTTGCACAAAAAAGAGAGTTTTTTCTACCTTGTGGAACCGGATTTTGACAGTCTACATGCTATCATAGTACTTAAAAATGTAAGTATCCCCAAACTTAAAAGAATCGCTCCACTTCGTCTTTCCTCCACATTGCCACTTCTCATTTCTCCCTGCTGCCTGTGATCCGGAAAAGTTTCTTTCGTCCATTGATTTGTATTTTCCGCATCCCCTATCTCTTCCTTTTCCAATTCTTCCTTTTCCTTTATTGTATTCCCGGCACTTTCCCCATCTATGTTTTTTTCATCACTGCTTCCTGTTCCACTGTTCTTTTCTTCTGCGTTATTGTCTGTTGCAGCAGTCCGCCTTCTTTCCTCTTCTTCTCTGGCGCTTGGCCTGACCTTCTGGTAATTCCCAGCTTCCTCCTTCTTTTCTCCAACATATACCGGTATTTCTTCACTCCAGTACTCATTCCCCGACAAATCGCGTAAAAACACCTGATAAGTCTGCCAGTATTCCGCTTTCTCTACCTTTATTTTCAAGGGGCTGTCATTTTTCCCGACCTCTTCACGCAGCAGTACACTGTTGTGATAAATCCTGATCACATCCATTCCTATATTATCATGTGGTACAATGCAAGCTGTTATTTCTTTTGCTTCATACACTTCCCCTGCCTCTAACCCAGTCACCGTGCAAGTCGGTGCTGTCCAGTCAAGCGCAAAAGCCAATCGTTTTCCCTGTATTCCCGTATCGCTCACATTTTTTGCCCGATCGCTTGAAGAGAGCAGTAATTCATATACTCCTTCTTTTTTAAAATATCCGGCCGGAATTGTGTATTCATAACGTTTCCAGGCCTCACGGCTTCCCTGCATTGTAACATGATAATCCTGGTCCCGTATGAGCTTATGCAGTTCGCCGTCACACCGGCAAAAAATCTCGGTTCCACTCACATAGTCTATATTTGTCTCATATAAAACAATATCTTTGGGTTCTGAAAGATAATAATGTCCCAACTGCTCTCTCGTATCTTTGGAAAGATCGTATACAGAACCGAAACGATTCACAGAAAAATCAAAGCTCTTTTTCGTTTTATTCCCTGATATGTCTTCTGCAAAAACCTCCATTTGATAGACATCATCGTAACTTTTCTGTTTGGGAAAATCAAAATATTCCATTACAGCACCTTCCCGGTTTTCCGATTTTTCTCTCACAGAAGGCATCTTTCCTCCATTTCTTCCTTGAATGCTGATTTTCATAGAACCCGCCTTATAATTGACATCCTGGCAAGATATTTTAATATTCACTTTCCCCGCATTTGCTGTCTCTGCCCCTACACCTTCGATCAGAATCTCCGGCGCTGTTCGATCAACACAAATCATATCGCTTTCCGAAAATGCGAGATTTCCCACCTGGTCTTCCGTTCGAACATATACGCGATATGTTCCCTCCTGATCAATCAAAACCTCTTCCCCATTTCGACACGGGTACCATGTGATCGAATCCGGCTCTTCCAGAACTTCCCCGTCTTTGCTGCAACGTATTACTGTATAATCAGAATTTTTCAGTCCGCTTTTTCCATCCGGTGCAATCAATATCATCGAACGAGCTGCCTGCGCCGTATAAACAATTCCTTCTTCCCGGATACCAGGCAGAAAAACCGCTGCCTCCGGTGCTTCTCCGTCCACATAATAAGCTTCCTTCTGAAGTGCTGATTCTTCTGTAACATTTCCTTCCTGATCCGTCTTTTGCAGTCGAAATGTCAGAGTTCCGTCCTCCCGGATATTCATTCGGCTGGCTCCACGGCCATAACCACCCGATTTTGTTTCCACATAGAGATTGCTTCCTGCTCGTACCCACAGCCGATCATTTGCATCTCGATACCAAGCATTCTGTTCTCCCCGTATCTCATATTCTTTCCCACGTTGTACTTTTTGCGGCTGTTTCTCTGTTTCAGTCTGCCTGGCTGTTTCTTGTTCCGGTTCTGTACCTGATTCATTTTCTACAGATTCCTCCGTTCTGTTTTCTGTTTCGCTTTCGTTTTCCGTTACAGTTTCCGTTTCAACCTCACTTTCCCCTTCTTCCGATGCAACCTCTGTTTCAACAACGCAGCCTTCTTCTGTTGTAGCTTCTGTTTCAACCTCACTTTCCCCTTCCAGTACAATCTCTGTTTCAACAACACAGCCTTCTTCTGTTGTAGCTTCTGTTTCAACCCCACTTTCCCCTTCCGATACAACCTCCGTTTCAGCTTCACTTCCTTTTTCTGATACAGTTTCTGTTTCAACCTCACTTTCCCCTTCTGGTACAACCTCTGTTTCAATTCTACCTTCTTCTTCCGTTATAGCTTCTGTTTCAACCTCACTTTCCCCTTCTGGTACAACCTCTGTTTCAACTCCACTTCCTGCTTCCGTTACATCTTCGGTTTCAGCTTCACTCTTCTTTTCCGTTACAGCTTCCGCTAGTTTCGATTCCGTCTCAGTCTCGCTTTCTGACTCATATTCTAATTGGTACACGCTATCCCTTTTTTCCACAATACCCTGAAATTCTTTTTCTGTCATTCCACCAAATGCAAACGTAGATCGGTATTCCGGACAAAAAAAACGGCCGGTACAAAGCAAAAAGATAGTCAGAATCAGAGATAACAAAATTCCTGCCATCCAATATACTTTCTTTTTTCTTTGATTGTCCCGTCCACTCGTTATTACATTCTTGTTGACGTTCTCTTTCTGATCTTCTCCGTCCCTGAACCTGTTTTCTCCTTTCTCAATTTCGTTGCGATCTCTCCATTTACTGCTCTTGTCTTTTCCAATACAACTATTTTTCAAATACAGTACCCCCTATTCTTTCATAAACTCGCATAATTGAGACCCTTGCCTCGTTGCACTGTTCCTTTGCCTTCTCCAGGTCTGTTGCTTCCATCTCTTTCCCCGTTCTCTGAAAAAAGTTTTCTAATAATTCCAATAATTTTTTCACTGTCTCGTATGATTCCCCTGATTCATAAATCTCCTGCATATGAAACAGCATGCAGCCAAGCAGCTCGTCTGCAACATGAAGCTGCACGCCACGGCCCTCCTTTTCCAGGGAATCCAAAGCCCAGAGTCTCTTCAAATCTTCCCAATAACTACTGTATTTCGCTCCCATAAAGCCCTCTGCATCCCTTTTTCCCAGCCTCTCGTAATAACCGCTGATTTCTGCATGAATCTTTGCTGATTCCAGCCATGCGGACTCTTGCTCGCATGCATCCTTGTTTTCTTTCTGTTCTCCTGATTCTACTTGCTTTCGTTGCAGATCCACCGCTGCTTCAAACCAATTTGCCGCGGCCCGTTTCCCTCCGGTTCCGCTATAGAAATACCAATAAAGCATTCCCATGCGATATGCCAGTTCCCGGTATGCCGAATTGTTCGTACTTTTCTGATATTCCAAAAAAGTCCATTCTTCTCCGGGCAGTACTGTGTAAATCAGTTTTCTTACTGCTTCCTCCTCCCCTTCATCAAATATATAATCACTCCCGATCCGTTCAAGCAGCAGAAAACACCACTCGTTTCTACCGGGACATAGCTTCACTGCCTCCTCAAAACATCCCACTGCCAGACTAAAACCAAGCGCCTCTGACCGTTCCAAAAGAAGATCATACTTCTTCCTGTTCTGCCGGACGGCGATCTCCGAAAACATCCCGGTATACAGCAGATGGCTCCATGCAAATCCCAGTACTACAGCCAAAAATACTACCACGCCAATACTCTTTTGCATCCGCCTGTACCAGTGGTATCGGAGTCTCACAAGCGCAAACGCTTTCTGAACTTCCTGAAAATCAGTAAAACGTCCCTCTGGTTCCGGAGACAGACACCTCTCCACAATCTGTCTAACCCCTCTCTTGCACCTCTTCTGCCACGGCGAATTCCATTCCATTTTTTTCGTTTGGGCCACTACAGGCCGTTTTTCGCACAAATAAAAATATAAAAGTGCCCCATAACCATAAATATCCGCCCGCACATCAATTCTTTTTCCCTGTTGTTTCTGCTCAGGCGCAGCAAAACCTGGTGTACCATAATGTCCCTGCGTCTCTCCCCAGGCTTCTAAAATTGCCGCACCAAAATCAATCAGAACCAAACTTCCATCCTGACGTAAAAGTACATTTGTTGGCTTAAGATCAAGATGCAAAATCGGACACGGTCTTGTATGTAAATAGATCAATATCTCTGAGAGCTGACGGGCAATAGAAAAAAACTGTATCATGGACCGCTCTTCACAAGGTATCTCAGAGATATTTCTTCCGTTGATATATTCCATAATCAACCAAATTTGTTGTTCACCAATACAGATATCCAAAACCTGTGGTAAAGCAGAATGTCTGAGCCTTTTAATCAGCATCAGTTCCTGTAGGCGTCTTTGCGAGTTTTCGGTCCGAAAGCATTTGGCAGCACGCATTTGTTCTGTCGGCTTGTGAAATACAAGATACACCGTGCCGTCTCCGCCTCTGCCAATTTGTCTTATTTCTCTGTAATCTCTGTTGATAAAAATTTTTTCACATGACAAGCTGTCGTTTCTCATCTCCTGTCTGTATGGGATTTTCTTGCGAATGATAAAGTAAATGAAATAAATGATTGAGATGCTCAGAAGTTTTTAATGGCATAACAGTAATTATAGAAATGCCAAAATGATATTTGAAAATTGACCTGTATAAGATTTTGTTTGTTTAAATTCGAATTATTCTTATATGTTTTGTGACATTTTATCACATTGTTAGTTGTGTGTCAAGCAGTGTTTTCATACGGATTCTTATCATATTTTCATACAGATTTTTACCATACGTTTTTATAACAGATCATTTATGTTATAGAAGCAATCACAGCTCACTGTAACACTTATTCTAAACTCACGGTAACATTCCTTACAAATGACGATTGAATTTTCTGTTGTTTCACGGTATAATTGGGCCTAATGTGAGCACCCAAAAGTAAGATATGCACTGAAAAAATTGAGTTTACCAGGAGGTATTTTTATGTTATCCATTTGTGGTACCGATTGTTGCTGTAAATGTAATAAAAAAGAAGAATGTGGCGGCTGCATAAAAACAGACGGACATCCTTTTGGAGGAACCTGCATCGCCGCTGAGTACATAAAACAGACAGACCTTGAGGCATTCCAGATTTACAAAAATATTCTGATCCATGAATTCAACTCACTCGGAATTCAGAATCTGAAAATAAATGATCTGTATCTGCTGAATGGTTCTTACATCAACTTGGAGTACCATCTTCCGAGCGGGCAGTCGGTTAAATTGCTTGAAGATAACAACGTATATCTTGGAAATCAAGTGGAAATCCCCGGCCAGGACAGATGCTACGGCTTAGCTGCAGATCATCACTATCTTCTTGTATGTGAATACGGATGTGAGGGGAAAGATCCTCAGATAATCCTCTACAAAAAAAGATCGTAGATATAAATTATCAGAAGCATTCTCTGAAGTATTTCCAGATACATATCCCCTCTTGGTTATCTATAGCTCTATTCTAATACCCATATTGCTTTGCATATTTCCTGAACATTCCTGTTGCCAGAGCGAATGCCATAAGCTCTGCTGCAGGTGTGGCCAGCCACACACCATGCACGCCAAAAATCATCGGCAATACCAGCATCGCTATCATCATGAACACAAAAGACCTCGAAAATGCAAGTAGAGCTGAAATTTTACCGTTCGAAAGCGCTGTAAATAATCCGCTGGCAAAAATATTAAAGCCAATAAAAAGCAAAGCTACGGTACAAATCCGATTCCCGGTTACTGCCAGATCATACACCGGATTTTGCGAGGCGGCAAATACCGACACAAGTGGCCGGGTAAAGAAAAAAGAGAAAGTGGCTGTCAAAAAAGAAAAAACAGCAATGACTTTAAGGCTGACTGCAACCAGCTTCTTCAATTTTTCCCGATTCTGTTCCCCGTAATAGAAGCTGATCATAGGCGCAACTCCATACGAATAACCTGTGTACAGAGAACTTGCAAACATCAGTACATACATGATGATTGTAACAGCAGCAACTCCGTCTTCCCCCGCATAATGAAGCATCGTCCAGTTGAACATCACAGTAATAATCCCGGTGACAAGTGCGGTCGCCATTTCAGAACAGCCATTGAAAGCGGCTTCTGCGAGAACATGGAATCGAATCTTTGGTTTCTTAAAATGAAGAAGGCTGCTTTTTCGCTTAAAAACAAATACCCCAACCACTGCCGTTACAGAATATCCAAGCCCTGTCGCAACAGCCGCACCACCAATTCCCGTTCCAATCCAGGCAAGAAACACAAAATCGAGCACAATATTTAAAATGCCGCCCGCCACAGAACATCCAAACGAAAGAGCTGCCTTTCCGCCTGCAATCATATAAAGGGTAAAATTATTCATAAGCAGAATCGGAACTAGAAACAACAGGTAATGTCCCAGATATTCTACGCAATACGCCCGTACCTCTGCCGACAAATCCATGCCTGCAAAAACAGGCTCCATCACCAGATATCCAAGCACACACATCGCCAAACCTGCTATTACATTTACCAAAATCAAAAATGTAAAATCTTCGCGTGCTTCCTTTTCCTTTCCTGCTCCTGCCTTTCTCATGATCACTGCGCTGCCTCCCGTGGCAAGCATTGTCGATATGGCAGTCACAAGCTGCACAACCGGTGCGGTCAGATTAATGGCAGACAAAGCAGCCGTTCCGATCAGATTTGCGACAAACAGACCATCCACCATCGTATAAAACGCCATAAATACCGTCATAGCTATCGTAGGAACCGCGAACTTTAGAATGTTTTTCAATGTCACAGGCTTTACATATATATTTTGCTTTTCCATAAATTCATTTCCTCCTGTCTTGCATTTATCTCCTGTATCGCGTATCATAGACCATACAGTTACTGTACAGTCAAGAGTTTTTTATTTTTCAGATTTAAGTTCAATTCAGTAAATTCAGGAGGTGCAGAGTCAAAATGAAGGAAAAAAACAAGCTTCTCACAATTGGCCAGTTTGCAGCGCTCCACGGCATCAATAAAAAAACGCTGATGTGGTATGATGAAATCGGCCTCTTTGGCCCAGCTGTTGTTCATCCGGAAAATGGATACCGCTATTACAGCTACCGGCAAAGCGCTCTACTCGAAACGATTCTTTTACTGCGTGAGCTGGATGTATCAGTAAACGAAATACAGGAATTTATGAAAAACCGATCTGCCCAAACCCTGAAAGATCTGCTGGAAGAAAACATAGCCGGACTGGACCTCAAGATCAACCATCTGGCCGCTGTCCGGAAAACATTATGCAATTATCGCCAGAATATGGAAACGCTGCTGGCTGCCGATTTATCTGAAATTACCCTAATTACCAAAGAGGACTGCTGCCTTGTAACAGTAGAAATTGATAAAGAGTTCTCCTATGACGACCAAGTAGAACGGGTTCTGGCGGAAACACAGAAATATCACCTTCGCCGTCTGCACGACGCCTCCTACGGAACGATGATATCTGTTGAAAACCTGTATCAAAAAAACTATGACGATTATTCCGCACTCTTCATTCAGATTCCTTTTTCCGTACAAAAAAAGGGGCTGCACATACAGCCCCGCGGAACCTATATAAAAGCATTTTACAAAGGAGACTGGACAAAAATGTCCACAAAATATGAAGAAATTTTCGATTATGTACAAAAACACAACCTTGAACTGACTGGGTTTTCGTATGAAATGATTATCAATGGAAACGTTACGGATCAACCGGAAGCTTCTGTGATACAAATCGAAATTCCGGTGCGCTGCAAAGCTTAAATCTTCTCAAATTCATTCTCGTATAAGCTCATGCACCAGCCCGGAGATATCACCGATACGTGTGATTGCCGCCCCATTATCCTGCACATCATTGCTCATGACACACAGAACATAGGCCGTCCCACCATCCTCCACAACTGCAATATCGTTTTCCACATAGTCACCATAATCACCTGCAAGCTCTCCCGTCTTATTTGCCACCGATGCGAAGGTTCCGGAAAGACCGGCTGGAATTTTATTCCGCCGAGTCTGATTCTGCAGGTAAACGTACATTTTTGCAGAAGCCTCCGCATTCACGCAGGTACCGTTGTAAATGCTTTCGAGCAATCTGCAACAATCGTCGGTTGAGGTATAATTGTCATCCGACGGATTTTCATCCAGAAATTTTCTGCCCAAGTGAGTACCCGTATATCCATTTTCCTCACAGAACTGATTTACGACTGCCATCCCGGCCTGTGCATCCCCGTTGCCGAGACGCTCAATCAGAAGATTTGAGGCATCATTATCGCTCACTGTAATCATATCTGTAATTTTCTGTTTCAGCTCACCTTCATACGACTCTGGAAAACTGATCTGCCGCTCCTCTGATTCAGGATAACAAATCCTGTCATAGATCGCAGCCATAATAAATACCTTGATAATGCTGGCTGATTTCAGTTTCTGGCTTCCGCCAATGCTTCCTTTCGCTCCTGTTTCAAAATCCTGAATGCTGACAGACCACTTTTCCCCCTGTGCAGTGGCCGGAGTAATGAGTTCTTCTTCCAGACGCTTCACAACTTGATCCATTTTCTTCTGACTTTCCTTGGAGACCTCTTTTTTCTTCAGGCCTTTTTCCGTGAAATATCGGTCAATGCCGTCCGCAATACCGGTTGCCATAAGTGGCTGAACCGTGGCGTCTGCCATACGCTGATCGTCTTCCTGATTTGTCATAAAACCCATTTCAAGAATCATAACCGGCAGCTTGCTCCAGTTGATTCCGGTCATATTGTCATAATACTGGACCCCAAGTGAAGAAAACGATGCCTTTTCACAGTACCCATTTAAGATACACTCTGCCAAAAGATAGGAATCAGCAGCCAGATCTCCGATGTATGGATTAGAAGCAGACGGTACCATGGCCAGCGCACCGCTGACACTGGAATCATCCGAACCATTTGCATGAATCCGGACATAAATGTCACCGCCCTTGTCGTAGGCCATCAACGCTCGCTCGGAATTGCTGATCGCCGCATCATGATCCTCCCGTGTAAGGATTACCTCATAGCCTCGCTTTTCCAGCTCCTCTTTCAACAATAAAGAAATCTCCAGATTCAGCTCATACTCTGCCTTGCCACTGAACGGACTCTGCGTACCGGTACTCGCTTTCGCTTTCATCTCAGAAGAACCCGGACCATTTGGTTCCGTATCGCTCATATTCACCCAGCTCCCCTGATGGCCCGGATCAATTGCCACAACAAGCTTTTCTGCCAACTCAGTTTCTGTCACGAAATCCCCTTCCGTCTCCGGATCTCTCTCCGTTTCCGACTTCATTTCCGACTTGGTTTCTGATTCAGCGTTCATCTGTGCCTTGTTTTCTGTACCTGCTTCAGACTCCACCCCTTTTTGACTTTTCGGAGAAGCCGTTCCCAGCTTTGCGCCGCTCTTTGTGTCTTTTGACTGCGAATTTGTATCGTCAGTCTCTGATATGTTTCCTGATTGTAGCTCCTGCTCCTTTTTCGCACGTTCCGAGCTTTTCCGGCTATTCTCCTGCCGCAGCACCATCATTCCAAGAATCCCGGCACAGAACATCAGTACAAGAACCAGAACCGTCAATCTTTTTGTCTGAAAAAACGTTCTCTTTTTTCTATCCCTTTTCATCTAGTTATTCCCCTGTTCCTTTCTGATTTACACTGTTTTTTATCCTTCACATATCCACTGCAAACAAAACCTTTTCCATGTCAAACTTCCGGATTATTGCCAAATCATTTGAAAAGAGGTTCTCCTCACTGCAAAAATTATACCGCCGGAAGTTTTCTGTCAGTATAGCACAGAATCCCTCCGGCGGCAATTTACCAAGCCAATTTAAGAAAAACCAAAAGAAACCTTAAAATATTTTTTATCTTGTCATAAAATTTCAGAAGAAATCTTCTCCTTGCAGTGCATCATACCCTTCCTCACCCGTACGCACCTTTATAACATTGGCAACATGATATATGAAAATTTTTCCGTCACCGATATGACCAGTATACAATGCTTTTTTGACCGCCCGAATCACCGTTTCCGGTGCGACCTTGCTCACCACGACATCCACCTGAATCTTTGGCAGCAGATTCATATCCATTGCAACTCCGCGGTAATATTCTGCTTTTCCCTTTTGAATACCGCACCCCAGCACGTTCGTGACCGTCATTCCCGTAACACCGATCTCATTCAGCGCCTCTTTCAGATCATCAAATTTGCTTTGTTTCGCAACGATTGTTATTTTGGTCAGTTTTGTATCGCTTGCCATCGTCTCTGTAGGAAATTTTATCTGTACCGGAACTGCGTCATCCACAGGGACTGCTTCTTCCAGTGCCTCTGTCCGTGATGGTTCCGATACACCGCCGAAGTTATTGATACTGGAACTCAGGGCAAAATCAGCATAGGCTGAAGCAAGGCCATGCTCGTGAACATCCAGGCCATCCACCTCTTCTGCCACTGACGCACGGAGCCCGATTGTATGCTTTAACACCATAAAGATCACGGTCATGGTCACAACCACCCATACAATTACAGAAACAACGCCAAGCGCCTGAATACCAAAGAACTGAAAACCGCCTCCATAAAACGCGCCGAGCCGCTCGCCGCTGCCAAAATCATAAAATGCAAACAGCCCGGTCAACAATGTTCCAGTTGCACCGCAAATTCCATGTACGCCTACCGCACCTACCGGATCATCCACCTTCAGTTTTTGATCTACAAATTCAATTCCAAACATCACTGCAAAACCAGCTACTATACCAATTACCGCTGCGCCCGTCGGCGTCACCGTGTCACACCCGGCCGTAATCGCAACAAGTCCTGCAAGTGCTCCGTTTAATGTCATAGAGACATCCGGCTTTTTATAACGCAGCCAGGTTAAAATCATAACCGTTACCGTTGCCATTGCCGCCGCAAGATTTGTCGTATAGAATATCCTGGCTGCATTTGCAGCTCCCTCGCCTGACAGGGCCAGTGTGGAACATCCATTAAATCCAAACCAGCAGAACCACAGAATGAATACCCCAAGCGCTGCCAGCGTCATACTGTGCCCGAGAATTGCATTTGGATTCCCTTTTTTATCATACTTTCCAATCCTTGGTCCCAGGATTGCCGCACCGATAAACGCTGCTACACCGCCTACCATATGTACTGCCGTGGAGCCTGCAAAATCATGGAAACCGAGCGATGACAGCCACCCGCCGCCCCAGATCCAATGCCCGGAAACCGGATACACAAACAGACTGATCAACGCACTGTAAATACAGTAAGATGAAAATTTTGTCCGCTCCGCCATCGCACCAGAAACGATTGTCGCGGAGGTCGCACAAAAAACAGTCTGAAAAATCAGCGTTGCAAAATCATCTGTACTCAGACAGAACAGATCAATTTTTCCAAATAACGGCGCCGTGTTGCCAAACATAATACCAAAACCTACAAGCCAGTAAATCGGCGTCCCGATGCAAAAATCCATCAGGTTTTTCATAATGATATTGCCGGCATTTTTGGCCCGTGTAAGACCTGTTTCCACCATCGCGAACCCTGCTTGCATGAAAAATACCAGAGCCGCTCCTATGAGAATCCAGCCAGTATCAACACTACCTGCCAAAGCCCTTAATTCATCCATAATCTTCTCCTCCTCTTTACCAAATCCTAACATCAGTAATCATCAGGGACGCGCATCCTTGCAGCGAAAAAGGCACTGTGGATGTACCACAGCGCCTTCGCTTGATTGACAGTAGTTTACACCTGTATTTACGGTCTGTCAACAAAATCTATAAATTTTTTCTTACATCTATCATTCTAAAATCTTCTTCAGCTCGTTTACATTTGCCACAATCTGATCTGGCCGACCCCCATGGGAAAGCAGAAATTCCCGGCTGCGAAATCCCCAACTCACCAAAATGCCATCCATTCCGGCATTCTGAGCCGTCATGAAATCTACATCGGAATCTCCTACGTACACAGCGCGCTCCCGCTCTACCTGAAGTTCCTCCAAAGCCTGCCATACCGCATCAGGAAATGGCTTTCTTCTGCAACCTTCCCGCTCTCCAATCGCAGCGGCAACCAGATCGCCAAAATACACATCGCGCAGTTTTTTGACTGCAAAATCGGCCTTATTGGAGACGATGGCCACCTGATAGCCTTCTTTATGAAGGTAATCCAAAAGTGACATCACGCCGGGATATGGCTCTGTCTCATCCATACAATGCTTACCATAGTACTCGCAAAAAAATGTATACACCTCATCAAAATGCGGATTGTCCAATCCGTCCGGCAGCATTCTCTCGATCAGTTTACGAATGCCGTTTCCTACAAAACCACAGATCTCATCCAGCGTATAGCTCCCAAATCCGTACCTGCCAGCCGCTGCATTTGCTGCGTTTGTCAAATCAGCCAACGTATCAAGAAGTGTTCCGTCCAAATCAAAAATTACCGCGTCATACCGTCTGTTCATGCTCTCTTTCCTTTTTACAACAAATTCGATCACCCATGCCATTTATTGTAATGCAAAGCAACTGGATTTTCAACCTCTCTTTCGTTTTTCACGATGCCTTCGCATATACAGCGTCTTCTTTTGGCACCTGCAATGCTTCATCACAAACCTGTAACTCTGCTTTACATGCCGCAGGCTCATATGCTCCTCCTGAAGCCCCCCGCAACATACGCCACACTTCATCAATACCTGTCATACCGGCAGCTGTCACCACGGTAAACATAAACCACAGGACTACTGCGACAAACCCTGCAAGTAAAGCGGAACAGGCAAAAGACCGTATTCCAAACACCCAAAACGCCAAAAGCTCTTCCAGCACCCCGGCCAGTGCACATACTACCTTTCCTCTCGCGGTAAGTTCCCTGTATATTCTCTGCGTTTTCATTCCCCTTACTCCCGTTTCCTAAATTTATAACTCGAATACTTGTTCGCAAACATTTGTTCTTTTCGTATTTTACTACACATGTTTCGACATTGCAACCCTTTTTTCGAACATTTATTCGAAATCATAAAATTATTCTTTTGCTCTATCCAAACAATTTTATGCTATACTTATCCGTATAAAAAACAGGCAATTTCCGAAACTACTCTCAGGATCAGAAGCAACTGCCTAATCCATTTAAAAACCGAAAAGGAGAAATATCCCTTGAAATCCACAGACACATTCAGTCAAAAAATACACCTGAAGCTCACCGCACCGACAGAGGAACGCCCGGAAGGCGACCGTGAACGCATTCTTGCCGGACTGGAACAAGCAGGCTATTATCCTGCGCGCATGACGCTGCACGTACTGCGGATGCTCTATCCGCTTGCCCGCAACAGTTCCTGGGACATCACAGTCACTGCAATCTGGCAGGAACACGAGTACCTTATTACCAATATAGAAAGCGGCGACACAACACAGGCCCATTACGGCCTTGCCGTCGATCTTGGCTCTACTACGGTAGTGATGCAGCTGATTGACCTAAATACCAGCCAGGTTCTTGCAGAATCGAAGCTTATGAACGGGCAGATTGCATTCGGGGACGACATCCTGACGCGCATCATCTATGGAAAGGACGACCCGGCACGCCTTCAAGAAATTACCAGGGCAACCTGTAATACCTTTTCAGCCTTATTGGAACAGATTGAAAAATCCTCAGGTATCCCGGCAGCCTCCTGCCCGATGATGATTGTTTCCGGAAACACGACAATGGTGCATTTCCTTCTGGGGCTCAATCCCTGGACTGTTTTTTCTTCTCCCTATGCGCCGGTTGCGTGCGATCCCGGTTTCTTTACCGGTACCGAAATCGGCCTGCCCTTCCCCGGCATTGTTTATTTTGTTCCGGCAATTGCCAATTATCTGGGAGGAGATATCACAAGTGGGCTTTTGATCACAGATTTCTATAAAAAAGACGGTCTTTCTATCTTTTTTGATATTGGGACAAACGGAGAACTCGTGCTTGGCAACAGCAGTTTTTTGCTCGCCGGCGCCGGCGCCGCAGGACCTGCTCTCGAAGGCGGTATCAGCAAGTATGGCATGCGTGCCCTTCCAGGCGCCATTGATACCGTAAAAATTGACGGAGCTTCCATCTGCTGTACGACAATCGGAAACACAAAGCCAGTCGGAATCTGCGGCTCCGGCATCATTGACCTGATCGCACAGATGCGTTTAAATGGCTGGATTGATGTCTCCGGAATTCTAAATCCTTCGGCCTCTGACCGCATTGTCTGGTTGCCGGAAACAGAAGAATATGCCGCAGTCTACACACTCCAGGAAGAATCTGCCAACGGACAGATGCTTTATTTTTCCCAGACCGATATCAGACAGTACCTTGACACGAAAGCCGCCGCCTATACCATGATTGACTGTCTGCTGGAAAATGCCGGTTTTACACCAAAAGATTTGACTGCCTTTTATACCTCCGGTGCATTCGGTACCTATGCAGATCTCGAATCCGCCATCACGGTCGGCATTTTCCCGGATCTGCCCCGCGAAACCTTCCACTGCCTGCAAAACAGCTCCCTCGCCGGAGCAAGAGAGCTGCTGTTACACAAAAGCCGTATAGAAGATATCCGCTACTTCCAACAGACGATTTACTATATTCAGTTTGGTTCCATGCCGGATTTCCTTCTGAAAATGCAGGCTGCAAAATTTATCCCTCATACGGACATGCAACAGTATCCCAGTATTGCCGCAAAACTTTTACAGAAGTCATCCTAGTACCTGCGTTCCTGCTCTGGTGCACAACAAACTCAGTCTTTTTCATACCCGTTTTTCCGGTATGCAAGCAGGAATACAAGGACCGCAATCACAAGCTCGCCGATCAGCACAGCAGTCTGAAATGCATCGAGGTGGTACACACGCCCCTGTGCGATTTCACCTGCTGCCTCGCTCAAAACCCCGGTAAACAAATATCCGGTAATTTTTTCCAGTCCTTCGATCAGGCCTGAAAACAGCGGAATCAATGTAAATACAAACAGAACCGGCATACACAGCATACTCGCACTCATCTGGTTTTTCGAATATATACCGATAATCATGCCAATCACGCAGCTTGTTGCAGCCCCTATCACAGTAATTACAAAATAAATCGCAAGCCCGGCGCCGCTTACCGTGCATCCTGTGATTGGCAAAATCAGCAGATTCACCCCCACAGTCAGCAAAAGCGGTACCAGGATCGTCCCTGCAAAATATTCTCCGCCGGTTACAGATGCCGTCATCAGGACGCGAAGCGTATGTTTCTCTTTCTCTTCTGCTATGAGTGAGGACACCATTGCAACGCCATTCATACACATATTCAATGAAATGCCAAGTACCAGAAGACTGGCAAGCGCCTCCGGGTGAATGGTTCCGTCCGATTTGTCCTGGTAAATAAAACGCATCAAAAGCACCAGGCCGATCGTCATGAACGGTCCGGTCAATACCGCCATATTGTGCACAAGCGCCTCATATTTGATCGCAGCAACTGCCCACGTCTTTTTTATCGCCTTCATCGTACCACTCCTTTCCTGCGGGTTTCCCCTGAATGTTTCTGGTTATTTCCCTGATCTACATTCAGGCGGTAACCGGTTGCCTGTAAAAATACCTGCTCCAGTGTCGGTTCGCAGGAATGTAATGTCACCACTTTGTTTTCTTTCAGATACTCTGTCAGTTTTCCAATATCCTCGGGGCTCTCTGTCAGCGTAACCTCCGTGTTATTCTCGAGTCGTACCCGGTATTGTTTTTTTGTATTGTATTTGATACAAAGTGCCTCCGGAGAATCAAGCTCTGCAATCTGTCCCCGGCACAAAAGCGCTACCCGGTCGCACAAACATGCGGCTTCCTCCATGTTATGTGTGGTCAGAAAAATGGCCATTCCCTCTTTTTTCAGCGCAAGAAGCATTTCATGAATCTGCACTGCCGTAGCCGGATCAAGGCCGCTCGTCGGCTCGTCAAGGAACAAAATCCGCGGTCTGTGCAGCACTGCACGCGCAAGCACAAGACGCTGTCCCTGGCCTCTGGAAAGCTTTCCGGCCGGTTTCTTCCGGTGTTCATAAAGCCCTGTCTGCTGCAACACCTCCGTAACCCTGCTCTTTGGAACTTCCAGAATGCCTGCAAAAATCTCCAGGTTTCTCTGCACCGTCATCTTCTCATAAACTCCGCTGTTATCGGACACCACACCGATCTTTTCATAAATGGACGCATCCAGATTCTCTGATGCTGTCCCGAGAATTCTGGCTTCTCCGGAAGTCTGCCGAAGCTGCCCCGTAATAATTTTGATTGCAGTCGTCTTTCCAGCGCCGCTCGGTCCCAAAAACCCCAAAATTTCCCCTTCGGAAAGCGTAAGAGAAATATCTTTCAGGGCAAGCTCCGTCTTATACCGCTTCGAAACTGCGTTCAGTTCTAATACAATTTTCTGGCTCATAATTGCCTCCTTTCAAACACCAGGAGCATACCATATTTTATTTCTATACAGAAAAATACTGCCCGAACAGTTTCTTTTACTGCCCGGACAGCGAAATTACAGAGCCAGAAGCTTTCCTTTCATGCTGCGCGATACGAAACAGACCTCCCCGTTTTTCATTCGTACCTCATTGTGCTTTAAATCAAGTTCCTGAATATGTTCTGGATTAATGAGATACGCACGGTGTGCCCGGACAAACCGGTTCCCCAGCTGCTTTTCAATCTCCTGAAGGCTTCCGATGAAATCCATCCGCTCGTTTACGGCATGGAGGATAATCCTGTGCGTACGTCCCCCAGTCTCAAAAAAACAAATATCTGAAATCGGAATATGCCGAACCGTATCCAAAATCCGCACCGTAAAATACGGCTGATTTTCCGCCTTCTCCTTCAGCAGACGTTCCTGGACAATCAGGAGGCATCTTCCTATCCCATCCAGCATTTCTTCCTGATTTTCCTTCACAATATAGTCCAGAGCCTCCAGATGATGCCGGAACGTCTCAAACGCCAGATCACGAAACGCAGTCACATAGATCAAAAAACCTCTCGGGTCCAGCTTCCGGATCTCCGCCCCCAGTGCAAAGCCATCCATGGATTCCCCCTTCAGCTCTACATCCAGAAAATAAACTCCTCTTTTCCGATTCCGTTTCACTACCTCCAAAAGCGCCTCCGGACGAGCCGTAACACAGGCAAGTTCCATATCAAAGCCCTGTATCAGAATCTGTTTTTCCAGCGCCTGTACCTCCATGGCACGAATGTTTTCATCATCCTCACACAAATATACGGGCAACATACCCCTTTCCTCTCTTTCCCTGTTTTTCCCCCTGCTGCAAACAGACACCAGATTTTTAACGTTTTCTGCCATGCCTGTCTTTACGTGTTGGGGCAATTCTCAGTTCCTGCACAAATTCGCCATCCTTCACAGCAGTAATTGCTGCAACATTTTCATATTGCTCTATAATCCTGCGGTAGCTGACCAGCCCCAGCCCGCGATCTGCGCCTTTGGTGGAATAGCCCTCCTGCCACATGCGAGCAGTATCTACCGTTTGATGGCAGCTGTTTTTTACCACAAAGGAAAGCATCGTCTTCTGGCTGACAATCAAAATGTCAAATTTCAAATCAGATGCCTTATTCTCTTCTTTTGACGTTAAAAGATCTTGCAATTCCTCCATTGCATTGTCAAACAGGATACCCAGCGCCCGGCATAAATCAGACTGATTCATCCCTATCACGTTCGCACCAACCTGCCCCGATACTTCAAGCCTGCAGGAAATCCCACGTTTCTGGGCCTCCATGATTTTCATCAGAAGCAGACTTTTCAGTTCCGGCAGCTCAATTGCCGCAAGACTTGAGGTCTGACGAATCTGCTCGCCTACCTGTGCATCAAAATCTGCCGTCATCCTCGAGATAAAATCGGTCACAGCCTGCAAATCACCTTCCTTTGCCTGAAGGTACATGCCCGCCATCATATTTTTATAATCATGCCGGAAGATACGCATCTCCGCCTGCACCTTTTCCAGGTTCTGCACATACAACCTCTGCTGGTACAGACTCGCTTTCTGTTCCTGAATCTGCTTTTCCAGAATTTCACTTCGCAGCACATAACTGAACATTCCATAGGTCAGAAGCAGCATAGCCAGCTCAACGACCGGATTGGAATTGTGAAACATGGAAAGTTTATTCGCCAGATACAAAGCCAGCTGATTCAGACATGGAAGCACAAAGAGGAAGATTCTCCAGAACCGGTTTACTCCCTTTTCCCGAATCAGATAATTCAGAGAATGCGAAAAGCCAAGTGATTTTAACAGATAACCGACCAGGATCGTCCAGATCGGCGCAAAAACATAATTCTCAACGGTATACACGATAAAATCCAAGGGCACTGACAAATCATAATTGCGGAACAAAATCGGCACCATCATTCCCGGAATTGCGATTCCCAGAAAACTAATCAGAAATCCATAATAAAAACTGAAGGACCACCGTTCTTCCTGAAGTAACCAAACCGC
This sequence comes from bacterium 1XD42-54, assembly GCA_003612585.1. Classification (GTDB taxonomy): domain Bacteria; phylum Bacillota; class Clostridia; order Lachnospirales; family Lachnospiraceae; genus Choladousia. The sequence continues at coordinate 47,346 of RAZH01000010.1, read as the reverse complement.
ACATGACAGTAAAAACGCGTCAAAATATAAGAACAAGGTTTGAAACACCGGAAGTTCTGAGGCAAAAAGCCCCTCTTTAAAACAGTATGCCCCTGTCAGAGCCGTCACCGCAATATATATCACTCCTGCTGGTACCATACGGCGGAAGTTCCGAATCCTGCCGGTAAAAAAGACAAGCAGACACAACGATACAAAAAAACTGATCAGCTGGCTCAGAACATTCCACGCCAGCACTCCCTGTAAGCTCATAAACGATTATCCTTTCTGCTTACATATTGATTGCGGAACTGACCGGGACTCATCCCGTATTTCCTTTTAAACAATCTGTTGAAATAAGAAAGATTCTCAAACCCGCAGCTTCCGGCCACTTCCAAAATCCCTTCCTGTCCGGAGAGCAATCGCTGGCTTGCAATTCCAAGCCGGTAATCATTCAGATACTGGATAAAGCCCACGCCCATCGCCTCTTTAAAGAATTTCATAAAATGTGATTTGCTGTAATGGCATACTCCAGAAATTTCCTCAATTGATATCGCCCGCCCGTAATGTCTCTGAACGTATGCAAGCACCAGCTTCACCTTCTCCAGCGCTTTCCTGTGTCCAGTCTGGCTGCCCGTCTCCTGGATCATCGTATGGTTCGTGAGCAGCGCAAACAACAGCTGAAATAAGAACCCCTTCACTGCTATCTGATACCCGAACGGTCGCCTGCTGCAAACAGAATCAATCTGCGCGATGCAGCCGGATACCGTTTCATAATAAGTGCAGTGCTCTCCGATATAGGGTGAAAAGTTTACCAGACCTGAAAATAACGGCTGTAAAAAATGACTGCTGCACAGATCAACCCCTGATCCTTCAAGCAGCTCAGATCTGAACAGAATATTTTCGTATTCCATCACACATCCGCCTCTCTGGCGAATTGCATGCAACTGCCCCGGCAACACAAACACAATATCTCCCGCCGCCACCTCATAAGGACACAAATCGACCAGCACGACACCTTTGCCTTTTTTGATTACAATCAACTCCGCCTCCTCATGCCAGTGAAACGGAACCTCCAGAAAATCCAGCGGTATGGTGCAAAGATAGGTATTATACGGAAACTCTACCGTGGTATGTTCTTTTTTCTCATGATAATTTTCGTACGCTTTTCCGCGGTCCATTCCATGCCCTCCAAGTCGCGTTTTCCGGACTTTTCTCCAATTTTATCCATCATACGTTTCATCACGTTTCTGTTCTCAGTGTAACAAAAATCATTTATAAATTCAACCAGCCGTGTTTCCTGTGAATTACTTTGCTCCCTAAAATAATATACTCGTTCTGTCACAGAAAAATAAAACGTGTCAGAAAGCAATTCAGAAAACAGCTTAACAACATTCAGAAACGCTTCTTCTTTCATGATAGAATTGTACAAGTTCTTCGGAGTATACTGCAAGTCAAACCAGTAAAAACTAAGTATACTTCTAACTATAAAAATTGAAAAAATATATATAAAGTAACAGAATAAAATTTTTATAGAACCGGTCATGCGGACATTTACGAAAGGAGCACCATTATGAACCTGACAAAAATTTTGAAAACAGCCTGTGGCAAAGAGATCAGCGACTGTACCAATGAAGAGTTATATTTTGGACTTCTTGCCATGGTACAGAAAATGGCAAAAGAAAAAGAATCCAACGCCGGAAAGAAAAAACTGTATTATATTTCCGCAGAGTTTCTGATCGGAAAACTGCTCTCCAACAATCTGATCAATCTGGGCATTTACGACGATGTAAAGAAAGTCCTGGAGGAAAACGGAAAGAATTTAAGTCAGGTTGAGGAGACAGAACCGGAACCGTCTCTCGGAAACGGCGGTCTCGGACGTCTGGCAGCCTGCTTCCTGGACTCCATTGCCACCTTAAACCTTCCCGGCGACGGCATTGGCCTGAACTATCATTACGGCCTGTTTCAGCAGGTGTTCAAAAACCATCTCCAGACCGAAGAACCGAATCCGTGGATCGAAAATCAGAGTTGGCTGACCAAAACAGACAAAACCTATGAGATAACATTTGGAAATCTTACTGTCACCTCCCGCCTGTATGACATTGCAGTAACGGGATACGAGGGACGCACAAACAAGCTGCATCTTTTTGATGTGGAGAGCGTTGATGAGTCCATCGTCACAGAAGGCATTCAGTTTGACAAACACGACGTTGCCAGAAACCTCACGCTTTTCCTGTATCCGGACGACGGCGACGAAGCAGGACAGCTTCTGCGTATCTATCAGCAGTATTTCATGGTTTCAAACGCTGCCCGTCTGATTCTTGACGAATGCGAAGCAAAGGGCTGCAAGCTGTATGATCTCCCTGATTATGCTGTGATCCAGATCAACGATACACATCCGACTATGGTAATTCCGGAGCTGATTCGTCTTCTTTTGCAGCGCGGCATTTCCATGGATGAAGCGATTGATATTGTCAGCCGCACCTGCGCTTACACCAACCATACAATCCTTGCGGAAGCGCTGGAAAAATGGCCGGTACATTTCCTGAAAAAGGTAGTGCCGCAGCTCATGCCAATTATTGAAGTACTCGACGACAAAGTCCGCCGACGTTACAACGATGAATCCGTTGCCATCATTGACCGCGACGACCGTGTCCACATGGCGCACATTGATATCCACTATGGTTTCAGTGTGAACGGCGTGGCTGCCCTCCATACAGATATCCTGAAAGATAATGAGCTGCAAAATTTCTACCGGATTTATCCGGAAAAATTCAACAACAAGACAAACGGCATTACCTTCCGCCGCTGGCTGCTTCACTCCAACCCGAAGCTTACTGAACTGATCAGCTCCCTCATTGGACACGGATTTAAAAAGAATGCTGACGAACTTGAGAAACTCGCCGCTTTTACAGATAATGAAACCGTATTAAATCAGCTTCTTGCCATTAAGCAGGACAACAAAAAGGCACTGAAAGACTATCTCCTGCATACGCAGGGACTGGAAATCAATGAAAACTCGATTTTTGATATCCAGGTAAAACGTCTGCATGAGTACAAACGCCAGCAGATGAACGCACTTTATCTGATCGACAAATACCTTGAGATCAAGGCAGGCAATAAGCCGACTACTCCGGTCACTGCAATTTTCGGTGCAAAAGCGGCTCCGGCTTACGTCATCGCCCAGGACATCATTCATCTGATTCTATGCCTGCAGGACGTTATCAATCATGACCCCGAAGTAAGTCCCTATCTGAAGGTGGTTATGGTAGAAAATTATAATGTGACAAACGCAGAACACCTGATTCCGGCCTGTGATATTTCCGAGCAGATTTCACTGGCCTCCAAAGAAGCCAGCGGTACGAGCAACATGAAGTTCATGTTAAACGGCGCTGTCACTCTCGGAACAGAAGACGGAGCAAACGTAGAAATTCACGAGCTCGTCGGTGACGAAAACATCTATGTATTCGGAGAATCCAGCGACGCGGTCATCGCACACTACGCAAACAGCGATTACTGCGCAAGAAACTACTATGAAAAAGATCCGGCAATCCGCCGCGCCATTGATTTCATCACCAGCGATACACTGCTGAAAATCGGCAGCAGGGAGCATCTAGAGCGCCTGAAAAATGAGTTGATCAACAAGGATTGGTTCATGACACTGCCTGACTTCCAGGCCTACAAAGCGAAAAAAGAAGAGGCGCTGCGTGACTATGAGGACCGTATGGCCTGGGCAAAAAAAATGCTGATCAACATCAGCAAAGCCGGATACTTCTCTTCTGACCGCACTATCGAGCAGTATAATAACGAAATCTGGAAGCTGGGCCAATAACCCGTTCTTCCTTCCGCAAAGCTTTCAATTACAGAATGCCAAGGACACCTGAATAAAAATTGATAAGCGTTATTCAAACAAAAAAGCTGTAACACAATCCTGTCATCTTTCCTGCTGACAAAGGCCTGTGTTGCAGCTTCTTTTTTATTGCCACATCCCGATTTTCCAGACGCGTTACGCAACCTTGTATATTAAAGATATTCCTGCCGGTACGTTACCGCTCCGTCACTTTCTATCTCCATCACCGCATAGCTGGCCTTACGGCCTGTCTGCCGTGGAAAAGAGAGGCTGCCCGGATTGAGCACAGTTACCTCGCTGTCGCTCTGGTCCAAAAACGGTTTGTGTGTATGGCCGAACATCGCCACATCACAATCATTTACCTTTGCCTCCTCTACCAGGTCCCGAATTCCTACTGACACATAGTGGTAGTGCCCATGCGTGATGAGGATTTTATGTCCTGCGATTTCCACAAAATCTACTTTAGGAAGACAGGAAAAAAAGTCGCAGTTTCCGGCAACGATGTGCAGCGGGCAGGCAAGCGTCTGGCTTAACCGGATGCCGCTATCCTCTGAGTCTCCCAGATGAATCACATGATCCGGCATTCCTTCGCGTTCTAAAACCTTCTTTACGTTCTCTTCGTGTCCATGTGTATCACTTATAATAACAATTTTTATTTTCTGATTTTCCAATATTCAATCCCTCATATTTCCCAGTCGTTCTTTCATGGCACGAAGCGCTTTTCCACGATGACTCAATTCATTTTTCTTTTCCGGCGATATTTCTGCTGAGCTGCATCCATACTCCGGCAGATAAAAAATCGGATCGTATCCGAACCCGTTCTCTCCACGTATCTCATAACCGATTCTGCCTTCCATCGTTCCATAACTTTCCAGCAGCGTTCCGTCAGGAAACACGCATGCAATCGCACACACAAACCGGGCCGTCCGTTCCTCATCCGGTACGCCCTTTAGTTTTTCCAGAAGCGCTGTGTTTTTGATCGTATAGGAGGTATCTTCTCCCATAAAACGCGCAGAATAAATCCCCGGCGCCTTATCCAGATAATCAATCTCAAGCCCTGAATCATCCGCCATAACAATCTCACCCGTCAGTTCCATAATCGCCCGGGCCTTGATAGCCGCATTCTCAGCAAACGTTTTCCCATCCTCCACGATATCTGCCGACACGCCGGCCTCCTTCATGGAAACTACGGGCACGCCAAGATCCGCCAGTATCATACGAATCTCTTTCATTTTCCCTTCGTTCCCGGTCGCAAAAATAATTCTTTTTTCCATAATTTTTTCTCCTCTACAGCATCCCTAACCGGGACGCGCCCTGGAATGGAATCACTGATTCACATCCCTTCAGACACAATATCTGCATTCGTGTACGCTTTCAGACACACGTTCGTCCCGAATTCCTCCTCCGTATTCTGCCAGTAGTCTCCGGTCTGGCTCAGATACCCTTCTTTGCCATCGGTTGTCACATTCTGCGTATACTCGTCCGATTTATATTCCACCGCCACCGGATTCCATTCGCCCGGTGTCGTCATTTTTATAACCACTGCAAAACGCTCCCCCGCTTCCAGGGCAACCGGCGTTTCCAGATCAATCGTATAGTAGCCTTTGGCATCCATCTCACAGCTTTTCAGGAATTCCTTTTTTTCGAACGATTCAGGCCCCGCAAAATCCGGTACAACATAAACTTCACAGGAAGCCTCTGCTGCTGTCGCATACACACCGACAGCAGACAACCACTCATCGGAAACTGCCGTATACACATTTGCAAACCAACAGGTATCGTCGTCGTATCCCTGTTTACCCTGCCAGCCACAGTCATCCGTCTGATAAATCCGGTCATAATTGTCTGTTCCCTCAATCCTGCTGTACGAAATGACCGTATCACCAGCATTACTGTCTTCATAGGAAACATAAAAAATACCATTTTCACCAAATGCTTCTCCCCAGGTGTTCTGACAAATAAAAGCTCCATCCTGCGCTGGCGGCGTCCGAAAATGAAATCTGGAATACGTGTCATCCCAGCCAAGAATCACTACATCGTGATTCTGAATCTCAGACCCATAATAATAGTATGCACTCTTATCCTGATTGTAATAAGGAGACTCCGATGATGTCGTATTGCGGTCCATGTACAGCGAAGTCTGCACAGCGCCGTATTCCTGAACCAGTTTTTTTATCTCATTTATAGCCCCATATTCCAGTACCTGAACCTCCTGCACATGAACCGCAGGAGACAGCCCGGGCGGCGAATACTCATCCCCATACGGGTCCTCTTCCTCTGTGACGGGTCCTTGCCAGCTACTCAGGTACGCCATCAGCATCAGATAATCCCCGCCATCCTCCGTATCCACGGTAAATGTATTGCCAAGTGAAAGGTGATCTGCTGAAAATATGATATGCTCATCCGGAAGCAACGCTGCCTCCATCGCAGATGCAGCGCTCAGTGCCCAGCATGTTCCATACTTTCCCTGATCGCGTACCACAGGCTTTTTTCCATAATCCCCGGCATACCACCGCACAGGCAGCTCACCATCCGCTTCTGCCCGCAAAAACATCCCTGTCATTCCCAAAAGCGCCGCTGCAAACCATACCATGCTTCTCTTTTTTCTCAAATCCGCTCTCCATTTCCCTTCTTCGGCGGCCGCGGCCCCAAAAACTGGTAATAATACGTCTTGATCATTCCATTGTAGATCTTCCTGTTTTTATCTGCCTTTTTACCAATATATTTTTCTGCCTGGTCGTAAGAGGTAATGACGTATTCCGACCAGGAATCGAGCCTTGAAAAGGCACGTCCAATCTCCTGATAAAGGCCAGGGAGATTTTCACGTTCCTCAATCCGCTCTCCGTAAGGAGGATTTGTAATGACAAAACCATATTTTTTCGGATGATTCAGCTCTGAAACCGGCCTTCTCTGAAAATGTATCAAATGATCCACACCGGCCAGACGGGCATTCTCTCTTGCACTTCGAACCACATCTCCGTCAATATCGTAGCCCTGAATATCCGTCTCAACTTCTGTTTCTACAAGATCCTGCGCCTCCTCCACTGCATCGTACCACAGACGGCGCGGACTTAGGTTCGCCCAGCTTTCCGCCAGAAAGGAGCGGTTCATACCAGGTGCGATATTGGCCGCTATCATGGCTGCCTCAATTGGAAAGGTCCCGCTCCCACAGAATGGGTCCACAAGAATCCGGTCTTTTTTCCAGGGCGTAAGCAAGATCAAAGCAGATGCCAGAGTTTCCGAAATCGGCGCTTTCGCCGTAAGTTTACGATAACCACGCTTGTGCAGGGACTCTCCAGTCGTATCCAGGGCAATCAACGCCTCATCCTTCATAAAACAGATGCGAATCGGATACTGCGCTCCATCCTCCTGGAACCAGCTCACCCCATATACCGTTTTGAGCCGTTCTACGATCGCTTTTTTCACAATGGACTGAATATCTGAGGGACTGAACAGTCTGCTCTTTACTGAAGTCGCCTTGGCAACCCAGAATTTTGCGTCCTTCGGAAGATACTCCTCCCACGCAAGCGCTTTGGTCCGCTCAAACAGCTCGTCAAATGTCTCAGCATGCACGGTCCCTACTTTTAACAAAATTCGTTCTGCGGTGCGCAAAAAAACATTCGCATCTGCAATCGCCTGCGCATCTCCCAGAAATGTCACCCTGCCGTCTTCGACACTGCTAATTTCATAGCCAAGATCCAGAATCTCCCGCTTCAATACAGCCTCTAGGCCAAAATGACAAGGTGCTATCAGTTCGTATAATTTTTTCATATTATGATTTCCTTTACTGTATTTCCTTCAAAATCCCTGATGGTAAACCTTCCGTCTCGCAGCACTGCATACGTCGGTGGATTTCCGCCTTTCGGAAGCGCTGCGGAGCCCGGATTCAGAATCAGGATTCCTGCTTTCTCCTCTGCACACAGGACATGCGTATGGCCGTGCAGCAAAACATCTCCCGGTTTCATTGGCGGAAGATTCTTTTCATGGTACACGTGGCCATGCGTCGCATAGATTGCAGTTTCCCCATGAAACAGCAGCATATAATCAGCAAGCACCGGAAATTCCAGCACCATCTGGTCCACTTCTGCCTCACAGTTCCCGCGCACCGCGTAAATCTCACGCCGTTTCCCGTTCAGCATCCGTATCACTTCTTTGGGGGCATATTCTGCCGGAAGATCATTTCGTGGTCCGTGATACAAAATGTCTCCCAGCAGCACCATACGATCTGCCCCTTCCTTATCGTACACCTCCATCAGTTTCCGGCAATAAAAGGCCGATCCATGGATATCCGATGCAATCAAAAGCTTCATGCTCTCCTCCTTATGTACCTCATTTCCTTCTCTATCTTAATGCCCTCCTGCCTTTTTTGTCAATCGTTATATCATTTATCCCTTCATTGTACCAGATACGGCCCGGCCCCGGTAAGCCATAAATCCGCCTACCACGCTCATCGTTCGGCGCCCTTTCTGTTCCAATTCCCTGGCTACAGCCATACTGAGCGCTCCGCGGTCACAGTACAAAATCACCGGTTCTCCCGGACGTCCGGGTACCATACCGCGAAATTGTCCGTGCGGCACATTTACCGCCCCCGGCACATGTCCCTGTCTGAACTCAGCGCCTGACCTCAAATCTATAATAAGGTACTTTCCCTCCCGGGCATACCGTTCAAGTTCCTTCGCCGAAATTGTTTCCATGATTTGAAATACTCCTTTTTTCTTATTATATGACGCATATCTTTATATGATAGATATCCTGTAAGCGTGAAAACGGGGATGCCTTCGCATCCCCGTTTTTGAAATCTCATCTTAGTACTCGTAGTCAGCCTCGTTTTTGCTGTTCTTGCTGGAGCTATTTTTTGTGCTGTTGGTGTTGTGGCAGTTTTTAGAGTTGCTGTTTGTGGAAGAATTTGTACCACTTGCATTCTGGGTTTTGTTCTGAGAATTCGTATTCTTGGATTCTACATTTTCCATGTTATTCGCATTTTTAGCCATGATAATAGCCTCCTGTTTTTGTTTTTTCATTACACCGTTATTGTTCCAATATTTTTAAAAAATATGTATTGCAATTTTCTGGAAACTATATTATAATCTCTTTTGTAAAAAGAATTTACCCTTCAAAACAATTTTTTTTACAAACCCCTTATTAATTATTTATACTCCCCTCGAGACAGCAGGTAGCTCCCCTACCTGCTGTTTCATTTTGCCTAAAAATCCCATTTTCCTTTATAAAGTTACAAAAAACGCAGCCCCGGATTTACTCCAAAGGCTGCGTTTCCTTCTTCTATGATACAAACTGCTAACCATAAATGAAATCATGAAGCTTATCAATCGTCGGCTCCCAATCTGGAACAAGCATTCCCTGTCCTTTTACGTCGATCACATCATACATATTGTCATACGGAATACGGTCTGTCTCGAACTTGTATTCCAGCATTTCTGGAAGCTCTGGAATCATACTCCAGATCTCGCTCTCCGGAATATTCATCGTAACATGTCCCAGAATAGACTGCATCTTATCTGTCATCTGCGCGACGGACATACCTTTCACTTCGCCCATAAGCTGCTGAATCAGATAGCGCTGACGCTCGGTACGCTGATAGTCTGAATTTCCAACGTAACGGTTTCTTGCATACGCAACAGCCTGTACGCCGTCACAGTGGATGTACCCACCGCCCACAGGTACCTGATGTGCATAGCCGTCAACATTCATCAGATTACACATATCCAGGATATAACCGTTCATTACTTCCGCCTCGCTTGCGGTAATCTCCATATCCACGCCGCCAATAATATCAATAATATCAATCAGATCAAAGAAATCAACTGCGGCGTAACGGTCTACTTGTACCTTATAAGTGTTCGTAATCGTCTCGCACAGAAGCGGGCCTGCGCCCCACGCATAAGCGGCATTCAGCTTATCATAACCAACGTCCGGGATGTCCACATACGTATCTCTCATCAGAGAAACCATGGTCACCCGGTTGTCCTTCTTATTTATGGAAACAAGAATCATACTGTCCGAATTACCGTTCCACGTCTTGTCCCTGCGGTCTACACCAACCAGAAGGATATTGTAAATATCATTGTCTGATGCTGTCTTCTTGTCCGTCATACTACTCATTTTATTGTGAATGCTGTCCAGCTCGTCAGCACTGACCTTTACACCGCCAAGGCCATCTACATCTGATTCAGCCTCAAGAGCCGCTGCACGCGCCTCCTCCTCCATCTGCTTCACCACATGCTCCGGAAGTGTCTCAAGCCTCTTCACGTCTTCATCTGCAACATAATTTACATTGCTGTACAGGTCATGTCCCAGTTTGTAAATTACGCCGCCACTGATAAACACAATGCCCAGCACAATGCAAAAGCTGATCGCGAACACCTTTTTCATATTCATGCCGCTTTTTTTTCTTTTATTATCGCTTTCGTAACCCCCCCGTCCATTATAAGAATTGGGACGTTCCTCTCTTTCTCTTTTTCTTGACATATTGAAAATCCCTCCTGAGCTCTCTGGCGGATAAAATAAAGGTGTATGTGTGACACCTGCGCCATTTCGATCCTTTCAATTTGAATCAAATCAGAAATCCTGAAGATTTCTTAATATTACAAAATTTCTCAATATAACAAAAAAGCTTTCCAGTCACTCCGGAAAGCTTTATGCGGAGGATGGGACTTGAACCCACACGATATTGCTACCACAGGCACCTGAAGCCTGCGCGTCTGCCAATTCCGCCACCTCCGCGTATTGGTAAGTTTTTCAACTCACGAACGTTATAATACTACATGACCCACAAAATGTCAATAGTTATTTACAATTTTTTTCAAAATTTTTTCGACAAAAAAATTTTAATTTTCTTCAAAATAAGTATTGACTTTCTTCCTGTTTTTTGCTATTATACTGTTTGTTCGCGGAAGTGTCGGAATTGGCAGACGAGCAAGACTAAGGATCTTGTGATCAATGCGATCGTGTGGGTTCAAGTCCCATCTTCCGCACTAATTTCAAAACAGGGAAATCTTATAAAGATAAGATTTCCCTGTTTTTTGTTTTTTATCAACTTTTTCACAAAATATAAATATGCAAATTTGCCCATTCAGCTTTTGCCTCTGGGCCCTTCTGCTGTTACATCGTATGCTCTGTGTTCCTCCACTCTGCAAGCGCTTCCGTATAATACGCTACCTTAAACTGAATCGCTGCGCGATAACGCTCCATCTGCTCCATCTTTTCCTCAAAATCAATCTGATGGCGTTTCATGATCTCCAGCCGTTTTTCAAGTGTACGCTCCCTCTCTATGCAAAGACTGATAAATCCCCTGATTTCTCTGATCGACATCCCTGTATCTTTCAGGCAGGAAATCGTTTTCAGCCACTCAAAATCACTGTCCTTAAATACCCGCGTTCCATCTGCCCGCTTTTCCAGAAACGGCAGAAGTCCCTCCTTATCATAGTAACGCAGCGTATAAACCGAAACACCTGCTTTTTCTGCTGCCTGCGAAATCGTATACTCCATGTTCTGACCGCCCTCTCTTTTGTATTTATATCTTCAATTTTAAAGGCTACAGTGCGCTCTATGTCAAGCCATTTCTATCCAGTACATTTTCACCCGAAATTCCGTTCCAACTCCCACCTCACTGCTTGCTTCAATCACGCCATTCTGCATCAGGAACACCTGCTTTGCCATTGCAAGGCCAATCCCCACACTCTCTCCCGAGGTATTTCCTCCCCGGTAAAACCGTTCAAAAATATGCGGTAAATGCTCTTTCGCAATCCCTTCGCCGTTGTCCCGTATCACAAAATTCGTCGCGAAATTATTCTGGCTCACCAGAATCTCCACCGCACCTCCGTTTGCAGTATGCTCCACGCAGTTTTTCACAATATTGGAAAAGGCCTCTGATGTCCAACGCACATCACAGACCATCTCCATCTCACTGCATTCTGGAACAATGAGCCGGATTCCTTTTTGTTCTGCCGCAACTGCAACCGGCTGGCAGGCATTTTGAAGCAAAGCCTCCACGCCCACCCGTTCCCGCTTCAATTTCAGCATATTGGCATCAAGCTGAGAAAGCGTCAGCAGATTTCGAATCAGCCACGTAATGCGCGCCACCTGCGAATCAATCTTTTCCGTAAACTCAGCTCGCTTTTCCTCCGGCAAATCCGGATTTTTCAAAAGATCAGTCAGAATCGTGACAGCCGCAAGTGGCGTCTTAATCTGGTGCGAAATATCCGAAAGCATTCCCGCCAGATACTCCTTATCCCGCATTGCCACGGATGACTGCTCTTTCGTCTGCACAACTAGCTTGTAAATCTCACTCTGTAAAATCCCGATCTTCCCTTCCATGCATTTCGCCGGCGGCATCAATTCCGGATAATCCTGCATCCGCATCAGATATTCTGTCAGTTCCTCTACCTGCCTCTTCTGTCTCCTTTGCCAGCCGAGAACAAATATAAGACAAACCCCCAGCCCTGCTGCCAATAGGCCAAACACCATACCCATGCTGTTTTCCTTTCCACTTACATAAAATCAGGTACGCTCATCGACTCTTCAAAGTAGGCTCTCCCACGTTTTTCCTCACTCCATACAGTATCCAACACCCCGCACAGTCCGAATCAGCGCCCCCTCTGCCGTATCCCCCAGCTTTCGCCGAAGCCGCTTCACATACACACTGAGCGTATTATCATTCACATAATCCCCGGCCTCATCCCAGATAAGCTGCAAAATCTGTCCTCTCGAAAGCGTCTGTCCACGGTGCCGCAGGAAAATGAGCAGCAACCTGTACTCCATTGCGGTCAAAATTATTTCTTCTTTATCAGCAAATATCCTTCCCGTCTGCAAATTTACCTGATTTTTCCCGACCGTCAACAGTTCGCCAGGAATCACTTCCTGCTTTGTACGGCGCAGAATTGCCTTCATCCGCGCCAACAGCTCCCGGATGCGGAACGGTTTCGCAATATAATCATCCGCGCCCTGTTCCAGGGCGCGCACGGTGCTCACTTCATCGTCACATGCAGTCAGAAACAAAATCGGCGTCCGGCTCTTCTGCCGGATTTCCCGGCAGATCTGATACCCGTCTCCATCCGGCAACATAACGTCTAGAAGATAAATATCTATCTCAGGCCTGCTGCCGATGAGCCGAAGCGCCTCCGAAACCGTGGAAGCTGCAAGCACTTCATAGCCCTCCTGTGCAAGCGCAAATTGCAGGCCATCCAAAATAATACTGTCATCTTCCACGATCAAAACCCTCATAGTATGTTCCTTTCCATCAGCCTTCCCGGCGGATATTTTCTAATATCTCTTCTTTTTGTACCTTTGCACAGCAGCGCAGCGTAATTCCAACCAGCACGCTGCCAGCCAGTACCACGGCGCCTGCAACCAGTCCAACTGGCAGCCAGATCACAATATTTCCAAAAAGCGTATGGAATCCGAAGCGAATCACGTAAATCAGCAGTGCGGAAAAAACACCTGCTACCAGCAGCGCCCTCGCAAAGATCCCAACACACTCGTACAGCAGCATCTTTCGCAGCTGACCGCCCGACATACCGACTGACTTTAATACTGCAAATTCGCGGCTGCTGCCGGTCATCCATCCCTGGACAGAATTAAACAGATTCAAAAGACAAATTACAGAGGTCAACAGAACAAAGGAGATCAGCAGAACATTGGCAATACTCTGAATAGCGTCCCCGAATTCCATCCGGGCCTCGTTTCCGGACAGAAGCACTCCGGCATTATTTCCATCCTGCAACTTTTTCACACGCTCAATCAGTTGATTCGGCTCTCCGTTGGTCCGAATCATCAGCCGCCGATCCGACATACCATACCTGCCAGTCTCGGATTCTATTATTTTACCAATCTGCGCATACACACCTTCATTTACAAACAGCCAGAGATAATTGGCCCCCACTTCCTCTACGTAATCTTTTAACTCTTCATGTGAACCGAGTCCTGCAATCTCCAAAGGCATCACCTGTTTTTTCTCTTCTTTTGGTGAATAAATGCTTACGGGAATTACATCTCCTGCCTGTAAATCTGTCATCGCATGGATGCGGTAATAGCGGTAGCGCTCCGGTTCCCTCTCCCAAACGCTTATGCTGTCTGTAGACATCATCCCTTCGTTTAAAACCAGAGCTGCAGGCCGTTCCCGGTCCAGCAGCTTTTTCTTATCAGCGCCTGTCTTTTCCGCCATCCGCGCCAGCGTTTCATCATCTACCATCATGAAATTCACAACATAGGAATCAGTCGGCGCCTCCTGCTCATATTCCTCATCCGTTAATTCCCTGTGATAATACAGGTTAAATATATCACGGCGCGCCGTATCATATTCCGCACTGTATACAGAACCCGGCACTTCTCCCACAAACATCAGGTCGCCCCATTCCACCGCCTGCGTAATCCCCGGGTCTGCCTGGATTTCCTTTTTTACTGCCTCGTATATTATATCATCATTTCCATACATTACATAGTCGTAATTTTCCCGTTTCATGGTGAAATCAGATGCCTTTAATTTCAAAGTAACGACCCTGGACACAGCGCTGCTTCCAAAAGCCGTAACAATCAGAAGTACCAAAAATACAGCCGCCGCCCGCTGGACAGATCTCGTTTTCTGGCTGCGCCGCGTAAGATTGTTTCTGGCCAGCATCCCCTCTGCTGCCTTTGCACGATACAGCATACGGCTCATCTTATACTGTCTGCTCTTTTTTTCCACATTCCCGCGAATACATTCTACTGGCCCGATCTTTCCGATTTTACGCGCCGGAAGCCACGCGGAAATCACAGCAGTGAGTACGGAAAAAGCTGCCACCATAACAAGGTTTTCCGGTACAATCTTGATTGTAACCGGGCACGCTTCCACAAATTCCTCCATGTTCATCAAAGCGCCAATATAAGGCCGGAACACTGTCATTGCCACATAGATCACACCAATCCCAAGGCCAAGGCCGATTGGCAGCGCAAACAGCATCAGATAAAACGTCTCATAAAAAATGCTGCTTTTCTTCTGCCTTCCCGTTGCGCCCACGGAGCACAGCATGCCAAGATACCGGCTGCGCTCCTGAAAAGACATATTGAACACATTATAAATCAGAAGCACTGAAGCTGCCATGATCAGAACCACAAAAAATATTGTCATATACCGGACAAGACGATTCAATGTCATTTCGGAGGAATTGCCGGAAAACGCCAGTAACGTATCATTTGTGTCAAATTTAGAGCCTGCGGCAATTTTCACGATATCCATAAAATATCCGTCAGACACTTTGTCAAGGTCCATTTTCAACGTAAGATTGAATACATCCTCTGATAATATATCTGCTTCCAGGAACGTAAGCGCAGTGTAAGCGGCCGCAGATGAATCCTCATAGGATGGAGTCTCGATAAAACCTACCACTTCATAGGTGCCCTGCTGCCCCGTATATTCCTTATTTTCCCGAAAACTTTCCGTCTCTTCGTAATACGGGAAATTTTCCGGAACCTCTACGGTTTCCCCGTAATGCAAAATCAGCTGTTGAAACGGAAACACGGTTTCTTTGACTTCTGCATCCGTCCCTGTAACGGACCGTGTAAAAAAATCAGCCTCTATCACGTCTCCTGCGGCAATCCTGGCGCCGTCCTGGCGTGCACTTTCACTCACAACAATTTCTCCCGGCTTTTCCGGCAGACGCCCCTCCAGCAGTGTAATATTCATCCAGTCAAAGCAGTGCGAAGTATAGCCCTTTACATTAAGATAAGGACGCTCCTCATTTCCGGACTGCGCAAAATCGATACAGCCAAGCGTTTTTGAAAGCGCTGTCTCCTTCACCCAGGTGAGCGCCTCCACTTCCTCATACTGCTTCTTTGTAATATCAAACATGCTGACATGCCATTTTCCCTTTTTTAAAGAAGCGACTTCCTGCAAATAACCGATTCCGGTCTCCTTCCCTACAAAAACGCAGGTCATAAGCAGCACCATACACACAATCCCGGCAAACATGGTAAACGTGCGCCGTCTGTTTTTTTTCATATACTGTCTGGTGACATAAAATACAATGTTTTTTCTCACTGCCTGTCACCTCCGATTGCTGTACCGCGGCTGTTCGTATTTTGCTTCGGCAAAAATCCGTCTTTCCCTTTGCTTCCCGCATTAAATTCATCTTTGTGCTTGCCTGAATTTGATGCCTCCTCTGTGCTTTGTCTCATCCGAATCCGCTCATCCCGCGTAATCCGTCCATCTTCAATACACAGCATCCGGTCTGCCTGAAGCGCGATTCCCTCGTCATGCGTAATCAAAATCAAGGTCTGCTTCTGGCTTCGGTTTGATTCCTTCAAAAGCCGAATGATTTCCACCCCGGTTTTCCGATCCAGATTTCCGGTTGGTTCGTCAGCCAACACAATCGCCGGATGATTAAACAGCGCCCGCCCGATGGACACTCTCTGCTGCTGCCCGCCGGAAAGCTGACCAGGCAGATTATTTCTGCGTTCAGTAAGCCCCATACTTTCCACAACCATATCAAGGCGTTCCTTATCCATTTTCCGCCCGTCCAGCAAATGTGGCAGTACAATATTTTCATCCACATTCAATACCGGAAGCAGATTATAAAACTGATAGATCAGACCGATCTGTCTTCTGCGGAACACCGCAAGCTTATTCTCATTCAGCGCGTGAATATCCGTTCCCGCGATAAATACCTTTCCTCCGGTCGGTTTGTCCACACCGCCCAGAATATGCAGCAGCGTCGATTTCCCGCTCCCCGACGGTCCCACAATTGATACAAACTCCCCGGCCTCCACAGAAAAAGAAACGTCATCCAGAGCCTTCACCTGCGCGTCACCCGCGCCGTACACCTTTGAAAGGTTCTCACATCTTAAAATCTCCATAGCCACTATGCCTCCCTCTTTATTTACCGGACTGCTTTTCCTGTATCTTCTCATCTGACAGGTACCGTCCTTACTACTATATCATAGGTGAGCAAGATGACTCTACTGTGAATTCTATGGTGACAAAATTGTCATTTTATCAGCTAATGTTTTACAGCATGCGTCACGATTGCAGTACTTGGCGGCTGTTTTTTTCTTAAAAATCTGATAACACAGATCTGCATAGGCAACTATAAACATACAAAACAGGAAGAGCTGCGTCAGCATCTCTCCCCGCTTTGTTTTTCTCATATCTTATCTTCTTATGCTTCCGGTGCTACCGGTGCTCCTTCTACTGGTTCATAGCCGCCCACGCGGATGATCAGATTCATAATATTTTCCGCGCAGCGCTCCAGCTCGCCCAGGGACACATCGCCTGCCACATAGCCTGTGATCAGGCCTGTGCTGTCAAGCAGCCAGATGGAATATTCGCATACTTTATTTCCTTCTGCGTCGTAAATATAATCCGCATCATTTGTATAGCCTTCCGGAAGTACCGGGATTTCCGCCTGTTCATACGGGCGGTCACAGGACGCTACCACGCCGTTCTCGTCAAAGCACGGCTCCGTTGCCGGAACGTACATGTTGTTGATTTTGAACAGCTCATAGTCGCCGTACTGCGTGCCGCAGTGCTCACAATATACCTGCCCGGCATGGACGGTTCCATACCAACTGTCTGTCGCGCCTTCTGTTGTGAAGCCCTCCGGAAGTACCGGGTCTCCGCGACCTACCAGACTCGGCATACAAAGATCGCCCTGTGCGCGGATCATGCTGGCATTTCCTGCATCCTTCCCGGATGCCCAGTCTGTCATAACCGCGCCTGTAAAGCCCCACTCGTCACGCAAAACCGTAGTAATCAGTTCATAATTCGTAGCTGCATAGGAACCATTGATCCGATTGTAAGAAGTCATAATTGACCACGGATCGCTCTCCTCGGTGAGAATCTGGAACGGTTTCAGATAAATTTCTCTGAGCGCACGTTCTGTCACAATGGAGTCTCCGCCGCTGCGGCTGTATTCCTGGTTGTTTGCTGCAAAATGCTTTGCTGATACCGATACGCCGGCAGACTGTACGCCTTTTGTCATAGCTGCACCAATTTTTCCTGCCAGTACCGGATCTTCTGAATAATACTCAAAGTTACGTCCGCACAGCGGATCTCTGTGAATATTCAAAGCCGGTGCCAGCCATACGCTTACCTGGTTGTATTTTGCTTCCTTTCCGATCTCAGCGCCCGTCTGCTCGATCAGTGTTTCATTCCAGGTACATGCCTGCATCGTTCCGATCGGGAAGTACGTATTTCCGGCATCATCCTCATCCATGGTCAGACGGAGGCCTGCCGGGCCGTCAGCCATAACAGAAAAGTTCACGCCTCTGTTGCTCATGGTCTGTCCGATTCCGCCTGCCGCACCTGCTGCAGATTCCGGGAAGAAATGGTAATTGTCTGTACGTACGCCATAAATTCCTCCAAAGATCTGTGCAAGCTCTGCCAGCGTAAACTGAGAAATAAATTCTTCTACGGTTGCCTGTCCGTCTGCCACATGTCCAAGCTTAATTCCCTTATCCACACCAGTCAGCTCATAAGCCTCCAGGTCCGTATCCCATTTCTCTGTGATATCATTTGCAGCCTTGCGCAAAGAAGCTTTCTCCGAAGCCATCACATAGTTGCCCTCATCATCCTTCACTGCCTTGGCAACAACAAACGCAAAGTCCGGTGCAAGCACTTCCGTCAGCTCTTCGGTCACAACGGTCTCATCCACCGTATAAGTACCGGCCAGAGTCAGATTCTTAACCGTTGTCCCTGCATAAACAGCGTAGTCCCCTGCTTCCATTACGTAGCAGTTCTCATGGCCTGCAGCGCCGGAGTCATCATAAGAAGCCATATCCTTTGTCGCAAAACTCAAAGTCACCGTACAGGACTCGCCCGGTTCAAGTTCCGGAGTCTTGGCAAAAGCTCCCATCTCATAAGCCGGATTTCCAAGTGTGCCCACCGGCGCACTGTAATATACTTCCACAACTTCTTTTCCGCTCACCTCTCCGGTGTTCTTTACATTCACGTCCACGGAGATGGTGTTTTCATCCATCGTCGTCTCGGCAATTTCATAATCAAATGTGGTATAGCTGAGACCATATCCAAATTCATAACGCACTTCTTCCGGTGCAAATGTCTCAAAATAACGATAACCTACGTAGATGTCTTCTCCATAAATCGGATTAATTACGTCAATTCCGTATGTCGCACTCTGTACCGCATGTGCCGGATAATCCTCGTAATCATAAGCCCATGTGTCCATCATATGGCCCGACGGGTTGATCTCTCCGGTCAGAATTTTGCCGACAGAAATCGTGCCGTAGCCGCCCGGCTGCCATGCTTCCAAAACTGCATCCACTTCATATTTCTCAATCCAGCTCGTATCTACCATACTTCCTGTATTCAGAATCACCAAAACCTTGTCAAACGCCCCGCTGACCGCAGCAAGCGTAGCCTCCTCACTCGGAGAAAGATACCAGTCGCCGTCCCCTTCCTTCGCGGTGCGGTCATGGCCCTCACTCGAATTACGTCCGAAAACTACAACCGCCATATCATTGCGCGCTGCAATCTCTTCCATATTCAGATCATCCAGCGGCATCTCTACTCTGGACGCCCCGCTTCCCATGCTGCCGAAGGTGCTGTTTTCATTGTCATCTGAATTTTCCTCGCAGAACTTTGCATACACCTCATATAATTCCTGATCATAAGAAATGCCGGCTTCGGTAAACCCGTCAATAAAGTTGTATGAAGCGCCCGTATGTACCGTGCCGGAACCGCCGCCTCCTTTGTAAATATCAATCTGTGTCCGGCCAAATACGGCCACCTTTGTCTCATCCTTGTTGAACGGCAAAATCCCGTTATTTTCCAGCAAAACAGCGCCTTCTGCTGCCACCTGCAAGGACACTGATTTTGCATCCGACGCGGGGTCAAGATTCCCGGCAAAGCTCACGCCCGGAACTGCCGTAAACGCGGTTGCCACTGCCAGAGAGATTGCCATAACCTGTTTCTTTTTCATCAAAAATCCTCCCTTTTCTATCCTGCATTCGATGGTTCATCCGTGCGCACCAGAACTGTACAGACATATCACCGGAACAAGCCATTCCTGTGTTTTCCTGCCTGAACCAACCGTCTTCCATAGAATAAAAAATTCGGAAACAGAAGTCAATCTTTCCGCTCCATCCTCAAAAGATCCCCCACTAAATCAAAATATTCCCCCCTCCAAACACTACTTTCGGTACTTAGCCGGAGAAATATTATAGAATTTCTGAAACACACCGCTGAAATGTTTTACGTCACGGTAGCCCGTCATCTCCGCAACCTGCGCAACCGTATAGGACGCATCGTCAAGAAGGCGCTTTGCATTTTTCATGCGGATGGCAGTCAGATATTCGCTGAAGTTCGAACCCGTCTCCTTTTTGAAAAGCGTTGAGAGATAACTTGGGCTCACATAAACCGTTGCCGCCACGCTCTCCAGTGTCAGGTGCTCCTCAAAATGTGCTTCTATATAGTTCTTCACAGCCCGAATTATTTTGCTGCACGATTCTGTCTGCGGCTCCGGACTTTTCAGCTTCTCCTTCACCACAGTCAGCGCTTTCATAAGCTCCGCCCGGTTGACCGGTTTGGGCAAAAAATCCTCCGCGCCCAGCTGCATCGCCTCTCTTGCATAAGAAAAACTCGCATAAGAACTGACAATCAGAAACCGCGTAGGCAGACCGGCTTCCAGCGTTTTTGCAATAATTTCCAGTCCGGAACGCCCCGGCATACAGATATCGGTTATCACAATCTCCGGCCGCAGCGTCAGAATCATCTCATACAGCTCATCCCCGTTTTTGGCGCACCCTGCCAGACTCAGCCCGAATCGCTTCCAGTCAATAATATGTTCCAGCAGTGTCAGCGCCAACGGCTCATCATCCGCAAGTACTACCCGCACCATTCGCATCCTTCTCCTCCATCGCATCCCGCGTTCGGGCCGGAATCCACAGGCTTACCTTGGTCTCTTTCCCCGGCTCACTCTCAATTGTATAATCCACAGGCTCCTCAAAAAAAACGTTCAGACGCCTCAGTATATTACTCAGTCCAATCCCGTTTGTATCATCATAATTCTCGTCTGCCATATCTTTTTGTACCTGCGCAAGGCGCTCCGGGGTAAAGCCAGTCCCATTATCCGCCACTGTAATTCTCACCCGTTTTTTGTCCCATACGGCGTCAATCAGGATACGGCCCCCCTGCGCAACAGGCATAATCCCATGAATCAGAGCATTTTCGCATAATGGCTGCAAAATCATTGACGGAATCCAAATTTGGCCGCATTCTGCCTCTTCCCGGATCTCATATTGCAGCCGATCTGCAAACCTTCGCTTCTGGATAGACAGATAATTCTCCACATTCTGCATTTCCTCCTGAAGCGTTACCGTCTTTCCCAGACGGCTCAGAGAATACCGCAGATAATCCGCTGTCTCAAAAATCATATCCATGGTCTTCGGCGCAGACTCAGCAGCCGCCTGTCCGCCGATCACATTCAATGCATTAAAGAGAAAATGAGGATTCACTCTTGACTGCAGCGTCAGCAATTTGGCACGTTCCAGCTTGGCTGTCATCTGTGTTTCCCGCACCTCAGCCTCTTTGAGCTGCCGTTCCATTGCTTCCTTCAATTTCAGTTCTTCGATTTGATCCAAAATCTCATCCAGCATCCGATAAAAAGCCCTGGACAAAACCCATACCTCATCGTGCCCCGCCTCTGCTTCCGGCGGCATATCCACAACCCACTCTCCTTCGCAGATCTTTTCCGCACATCCAGTCAAAAGTGTCAGTCTTCTCGTAACGCCTTTTGAAAAACGCACCAGAAAAGCCATGCAAAAAACAATCAGTACTGCTGTTCCCCCAAGCAGTGTACGTTCCACATTTTTCTGCGTCGCCTCAAGCCGCGCCTGCCACTCTACGCGGTCCTGATTTACCGCCTTCTGGTGCTGGTTCATCATCTTGTGAATCAGTTCCATCCGTTCTTTTGTGGCCTGGTACAGTGCCAAATATCCCCCTGTTCCCCCATTCGTTTCTTCCAACACCTTCCCTGCACAATCCGCATAATCGGCGATCAGATATTCCAGATCCGTAAAGATCGGTGCATCCAGCAGTCCTGCCAGCGCCTGCCCAGCCTCCCGCATCTCTTGCAACAATGCAGTGCACCGTATTTTTATGTCATCGTCCCTGTCAAGCGCATAAGAATACAGCCTGCTGTCACTCTCTTCAAGCCCATTCACCAGAGAAGCAAACGTTCTCTGTACTTCTAAAAGTCGGCTTTGCTGCCGAAACAGATACTGGCTGTTTTTCCAGAAGAACGAAAAAAACAACAGAAGCAGCATGCAAAGCATTCCCCCAAAAAAGAGCAGCCTTTGCCTGATCGAATGAATTCTCATCTTCCCTTTCATGATCATCTGCCCTCCAAATCCTGCGCTGTCAGCTCAATACAAGGAAATAACCGATCCTCCCCCATTTGTGTCCTGTCTGCCGCCAGTTCAACCAATGCCTGCGCACACGCTTCCCCGATTGTTTCCGTATCCTGCGTATATGTAAGATCAAGCGTGCCCAGACGCAGCGCATTTTCGATCTTTTCATTGCGGTCAAACGTAATCACCACAGTATCCCCGCTTCGCCCTCTTGCTTCAAGCACATCAGCAGCAGCCTGTCCGGACACTGCGTCCGCGCAGAACAGGGCCTTCAGCGCCGGATGCTCATCAAGAAGCGTCTCAACCGTAGAAATCGCTGTCAGCGAATCATACGAAGTGTTCATCTGAGCCACGATATTCACCCCATTTTCCTCTGCACCTGCAAAAAAACCATCCAGCCTCGCTCCCACGCTGCGCAACCCGGTCTGCAAAACCGGCGCCAGAACCGCCACCTCTGCGTGCGGTTCCAGTGTCTCAGCCAGAAAATCAGCAGCCTTTTCCCCGACGCCGTAATTATCTGTCCCGATATAAGCGTAACGTCCGCTCTCTTCCACATCTCCGTCTACCAAAATCAGCCGGATTCCCTCATCCGAAAGCGCCTGATAATATTCCAGGCTTGTCTCTGATCTTGTCCCTAAAAACAACAGCACGTCGGTCTTCATGCGTATGGCCAGCTTCACCACATGTTCCACGGAAACGCTTTCCATGCCATACCTGCTGAATGCCACCTCAGGATGCCCATCCAGATTTTTTTCAATTGCCTCTGCAATCTCATGCACAATATTAAAATCCTGCAGCCACGTCTGCTCATGATAAAATATAGCGGCGCGAAGCGGCTTCTCCTCCGTCTCATGCGCCTGCCCACTCATCTGCGCAAGCCCGTATAACACCCCGGCTGCCACTGCTGCTGCCGCTCTTTTCCCTCTGCCCATACACGCCTCCTTTTTGGAACCTCAATCCTTCCAACCTCTTCTCCAAATATATCCCACGCTTATTCTCACAAATGTAGTAAAAAAGAGAGCGCAGTTCCACCGATGAACACTCATCTGTGTGAAGCACTCCCTTCATTATATATCAGGCTTTTTTATATTTCAATTTCTTATACTTCAACCAGCTCATACTCTCTTGTTCCGATGCCGTGTTTTAATGCCGCATCAATCGTATGAATACCGTTCTTTGACTCAATACGCTCTACCAGATGATCTCTGCCCGGATCTTTAGAAGCATATACGAGATCAAGGCAAGCCTGATCAATCGCAACCGGATCAAGAGAAGCCAGAATACCGATATCCTTCATACACGGGTCCTCTGCCACTGCACAGCAGTCGCAGTCTACTGACATATTTGCCATTACATTGATATAAGCCAGATTGTCCTTAAAATAGTTTACTACGGACGCCGCCGCGTCTGCCATAGACTCCAGGAAAGAATCATGATCGGATGTCCAGAATGCATCAATATCTCCAACGCCGTGGATATATTTCTTGCCGTATCCGGAAGCCACGCCAATTGAAAGCTGCTTCAGCGCTCCGCCATATCCGCCCATCGGATGTCCCTTGAAATGAGAAAGCACCAACATAGAATCATAATTTTCCACATGTTTTCCCACAAAATTCTTTTTGATCTTCAGTCCATCTGGAATCGCAAGCTCCAGGTCCGGGCCATCTGCATCCATAATATCAACCGGGAAAATTTTCGAAAATCCATGCTTCTCCATGGTCGCCAGATGCTTTTCTGTCGTATCTCTTGAACCTTCATATGCGGTATTGCACTCTGTAACCGTACCCTTTACGTAATCCACCATCGGCTTCCAGAATTCACCATGCAGGAAATTCTGATTGCCCTCTTCGCCGGAATGCACCTTCACTGCTACCTTGCCTGGCAGCTCTTTTCCAAGCATTTTATACAACTCAAGAACCTTTTCCGGTGTAATCTCTCTCGAAAAATATACCTTTGCTTTCATATCGTAACCTCCTTTTAAGTTTTCTGTTTCACGCTTGTTTTTATTTTATACCTTAGAGTACACTATAGGTCAACTAAAATTTTATGAAAACATCCCTCGCTTTTGCTGCTAATGTGCGTGAAACATACTTCCCTGCCCATCCAAAATGTCCTACATATGTTTCAGATATTTCCGGTATGTAAATACAAACAACACCGCAGACAGCGCGGTTGCCAGATAATCAGTCACCGGCTGGCTCGCAGCCAGCATACGCGGCGTGTCGAAAATCTGTCGGAAGGCCAGCAAGATTGGAATATAAATAATCCCCTGTCTGCTCACAGACAGGATAAGCGCTGGAAGTGCAGCCCCTGTCGACTGAATTGCATTGACAAACACAAACATCAGGCCCAGAATGGGGCCGGAATAAATATAAATGCGGGCAAACTGGATGCCGAACTCATAGGCATCGGCGTTATCCAAAAATGCCTTTACGAGGCCGCCCGCCCCGAAATAGCAGATTGCTGTCATAATCAGGCTCAGGCTAAACGCAAGGCCCAGAGAAAACTTCATCACATCGGAATACCGCTTTTTGTTTCCGGCCCCGTAGCAGTAACCGAGCAGCGGCTGTATTCCACTTCCAAGTCCGATCAGAAGCATTACGACAATCATATTTACCTTCATGGCCACGCCGAGTCCAGCTACAGCCATATCTCCGTAACGCACCATCAGATTGTTGATAATGATGTTCGAGGTACTCATTAAAATACTGTTTAAAGAAGCCGGAATACCGATTGCCATCACGCCTGCGGCAATCCCGTCCCGGACCTTATAATCCTGCGGGCGAATCGAAAGCAGTGCCTTCTTTGACACGAGATGCCGTACATAAAAAGCAGCCGAAAAAACGTTTCCGATCACTGTAGCGATCGCTGCTCCGGCCACATTCCAGCCAAAGGTCAGAATCATCAGCGGATCCAGTACGATATTCATCAGGTTGCCGAGAATCATACCCATCATCGCAGTTTGTGCGCTTCCCTCGGCGCGGATGATGTTGCTGAACGAGTTGCTGACAATCAGAAACGGAATACCAAGTGCAACAATGTTTAAATACTGCACCGCATAATCCATCGTATCGCTGCTAGCCCCGACTGCCGCACAGATCGGCTTCACAAAGATCCAGATAACAATCATCGCGATGATTCCGATCACCAGACCGCTCCAGAAGCAAAAGGAAGAGGTACTTCTTGCCTTCTTCTCTTTTCCCTCACCGAGCATCCTCGAAATCAGGGACGTTCCTCCAATGCCAAAGAGCATGCCAACTGCCATAAAAAGCAGGAACACCGGCGTTGCCACCGAAACAGCTGCTACCATATAGGCATTTTTTGTCTGACCAATAAAAAAAGTGTCAGCCAGATTGTACACTAACACCATAAGCATGCTGATGATCGACGGAACCACATTGCTGATGACTGCCTTGGGTATAGGCGCATTTGCAAAAATATTTGTTGTTTTGTCTTTCATATTTCACTCCTCCTGTTCTCACAAAGAAAAGCCACGTTTCAGATTCTCGTATATCCGCTGCAAATACTGATCAAGCTGAAGCCGCTCCGTTGGCGTCATCCCGTCCAGCATAACACCGTATACGTATTCCAGCGCCTTTTTATCCTCCTCAAGAACGCGGTACCCTTTCTCCGTCAGAAAAATCCGCTTGCTTCTCCCTGTTTCCTCCCGGAAAATAAACGCTTTCTTTTCCAGAAGCTTTAGTACATGGATGGTACTGGTATGCTTGACCCCAAAATATGCTGCGATTGCAGACAGCGTATTCTCCGAATCCTCATGCAAAAGCAGATACACCAGCGTATCCATCTGAGGAGCCGTCAGGTCATATTGTTTCAAAAGCCTGTTTCGGCCGCGCTCCAAAGCTACCTGTATTTTTTTCAGATATATTCCTGTCTGAATCATGGTTACGCCCTTTCCTTATGTAGCTTGCTACATTTTATAACAACAATCTGGAAAAGTCAATCAAAAATCAATCCTTCCTTTTTCTATTTAAAGTACAGTAACCGCTTACTTTGTCGGAGCAGCCCGCGCTTTGTTCTATAATATAATTTACCATGCCCCTGTGGTTTCAAAGCAATACAAGGAAGAAGTAGAAAAAGGCAAATATCCGGTTATAGTTGTTGTAAATGGTACTGGTGTTTTGGAATTTGTATCTTGCTCAAATTGATACAATAGAAACCGTATTCCCGTGTTCTTCCAAAAGTGCAATGAGATCATCTGTCTTTAACCAGACGGTTGCCGTATTTTCATTCGGATGTACCCCAATAATGCCCGGTAACCCCATAAAGTCCTGATCGACGCATGCACTTACCGTTCTCTCACTATCATTTAAGATACCAAACGGTGATACAGAACCCGGCCTCAAATCCATAATATCCAGTAAATCCTGTTCCGACGCAAAACTCAATGGCCGGGTATTAAGCTTTTGCCTGAATTCTTTTAAGTTTACCTTTTTATCGCCTTTTACTATTATGAGATAAAAGTTTTTCTTTTTATCATCGCGGACAAATAAATTTTTTGCCACTGCTTCCGGATAAGGAATGTTGATTTCAGAAAGTTCCTCCATATTATAAACCGCTTCATGTTCTGTAATTTTATGCTGAATACCTTTCTTTTTCAGATATTCATAAATTTCCTGCCGGTTCATACTTCCTCTCCTCTCTGATTTCAGGTTTCCAAGCCTCACGATTCTCACAATCCCACACTACGCTTACAGGCAAAGTTCTTTTATATAAAACTGATTCATCGTACTGTGGACAACTGCCTCCGGCTTATCAATCTGCTGAAATCCATTTCTTTTATACAACCGAATCGCCGTTTCAAGATTTGTATGGGTCTCGAGATATAATCTTTTATATCCCGCCTTTCCGGCAAAATCTTCTGCAATCTGCATTAGGTATCTCCCTATTCCTTTTCCCTTTGCCGGATCTGTCAGATAAAGCTTTTGCAGTTCTGCACAGTTCTCAAATCCATCAAATTCTGCCACGCCTACGCCGCCGATTACTTGTCCATTCTCGTCTGTCGCAATAAAATAGCCTCTTTTACCCGGAAGACTCCTGTAATACCTGCTGAGGTGATCCAACTCCGGATCAAAGTAGACCGTTCCCGGAATATCCAGATGAAATTTCTTTAAATTTGTTCTGATAATCTCTGCAATCAAAGAATCGTCTGCATCTGTAATCGGCCGTACATTAATAAGCTCCAAATATGTGCTGCTTTGCCTGTTTTTCATGCTTTTACCCGCTTTCTATTGCCTATACGTCATTTTTCAGAGAAGATCTTTATTTTACATATTTGCTTCTTCTGCGATAAAATGCAGCGAACAAAATTCCGCCCAATATTGTTAAAAGGCATACGGCATACATAATCAGATTTGCTGTTTGTGCCGTATTAGAGGTAGAACCAAGATCGGAAGCACCAGGCCCAAACCCGGACGGATCAAACCCTTCTGGAAATTCTCTCCGAAACTTTCCAGATGAAGATTCTGTTTCGGATTCTTTTCCAGACTCTGATTCTGATACTGATTCTGATTCAGATTCCGAAACCTGATTATCCTGAGTTTCACTGCCCTCTCCAAATCCTGTAAATTCGAAAGGCTTTCCACCCATTCCTCCCATATTCATGGTTCCCATTACCTCGACATTAATCGAAGACGCATCCACCAAAGCAGACGAATTTTCTCTTTGTCCCTCCGTTGTTGCCGGAACGGTGCCCTCCAACTGTCCCTGAATACTTTCCGCACGCAAAACAACTGTATCGTAAAGCATAGCTGCCCCGGTCTGATACTCTTCATATGAATAAAATGCAGTCGGATCTGTCTCGACAAGGGAACCGATCTGTTCCCCAATCCGCTGATACATTTCATCAAATATCCCACCGGATACATATTCCTCCACAAGCTGTTGCAAATAGGAATGATATTGGGCAAGGTATGTCTCATTCTCCAACAACGAATCAAAAAACTTTGTCCCTGAAAACGGAGTATCAATCGGATGATTCACTACATCAGAACCATTGTTTCCTCCCATCCCCATGCCTCCGAAGGCCAGATTATAATCCCACGGAAGAATATTCAGGCAGCCATTGGATTCATAAAGGTAATAATTATGTGCCATATTTCCCGTCAAGCTGTCCTGATTGACGACAAATGTATGAACCGCCATATATTTCAGAATATTGTCAATATCCAGATAACTCTTTAGTTCTGTCCCTTCACTGACATGTTTTAAAGCTTTTACCACTTTCTTATGTTCTTTGTCTCCGGTTTTCGTAACAGCCCCCTCCCAGATCGTTGTATAGCTATCCAGGTCATCATTGCTGTAATTCAGGTCAGCCCCACCGCTACGCGAGGAAAAAGCACCGCCCATATCCGGCATATTATTTGAAAAGAAATCTGGCATATTGCCGTCCGTATCCGGCATCTGATGCTCTGCTGTTCCTGTATTCGACCCTTCGTTTTCCGTTTCTTCCGGTGTTTCGCCTGCCACCTTGTTTGGCATTCCTTCCGCCATTTCTCCTGACGGCACGCCTGGCATTCCTGACATAGCAGGCATCTGCCCTCCAGGGAACATTGCTCCTCTGCCAGGTCCTCCATCCTCTTCCTTCCGGTCACCGCCCATACCCATACTTTCTGGTTTGTACAGCGCGCCATTTCCTGTACCATAGTTCCGCATCAGAAAACTGTCCTCAACCGCTTCAAGCGCCAGATACACGCCCCAGTATTCCCCGTTGACAGATACTTTCGCATAATTATACAAAGAAGCATCCACATCCAGAAAACGATACATGTCGTAGACGATAGCCTCTTTCATGTTCGTCGCATCTGCATAATTATTATTCAGGATCAGCTTATCCAGGCCAAAACACGTCTGCCCCTCTACATACTGATCAAATTCGATCTTCAGACTGTACCGGTCTGTATTCGGATCAGTAGCAATAGCTGTGAGGCTCGTATTTCCTTTGGGGCGGATACCTACATTGCTCACTTTTGTCCCGTTAATTACAACGTCACATCTGTAATACATCTCAGAAATCGCATTGTCCAGAAGCTCCTGCCAGTCATCCTCATCTATTTCTATATTGACCTCCAGAATCTTATCCGTATCAAACAGCTTTGACTCATACTGCATCACAACACCTACACCACCGGTCGCACTCGCCAGCTGATCAGAAAAAGCCATCGCACACAGACAAATGACCGTCGCAACTGTCATCAATATGACTACAATCCTTGATATATACTTATTTGTAATCATAACTGCCTCCTTCTGTTATTCGAAAATTAGAACCAATTACAGTCTGAAATCAGAATCAGACGAACTGGAAATCCCCTTCCTTTCTTAAGACATATACTCCCCATTATAGCTGACCAGAGTCGTATGTTCCACGCCTGTAATCTCATTGATACGGTTCACAAAGGAAGTACCTGCATCTTTCATACGAATCTCTGCTGTCAGTTCTATGCCTCCTGCATTTACCGTTTTCGCCTTTACCACATATCGCTCGGCTGCGCTCTTCAGTACTTGCAATGCCGCCTCTTCCGCCGCTTCCGTCTGACAATTCAGCACCAGAAGGTAAGGATTATCATGGATTTTCCGGTTTGCAAACAGCAGCAGAACGATACCAATAAGTACAGAACCAATCACAGCCAGCGGGATCATACCTGCTCCGATCACAATACCTGCTGCAATTGCCCAGAACAGATACACGATTTCCATCGGCTCCTTAATCGCTGCACGAAAACGCACGATGGACAGCGCACCCACCATACCAAGTGAGAGCACGACATTAGAAGTTACCGCCATGATAACCAGCGTAGTTACAAGCGATAATCCAACCAACGTCATGGCGAAACCGGTGGAATACATAACTCCTGCAAACGTTTTTTTGTAAACAAGAAAAATAAACAGCCCGACCGCCACTGCAAACAGCATGCCAATTGCCATGTCTATCACAGAAAACTGTGAAACATTTTCGAGAAAACTTGATTTAAAAATATCATTAAATGTCATAACTTTAACGCCTCCTGCCTAAGTAATAAATCGAATTTGCCTGCAAACGATCTATTTTTCATTATCCAAATCGCCTACAAGCAGCATATTTTGAAAAAGCCTGCTGCCGCACTCCCTCGCTCTGAATCAGATGTGCAATAACCTCTGGAAGAAAACTGTCATATTTTACTTCCAGGATTATTGTCTGAGGTGCATCCGTTGCCCGGATATCATGCCGCTCTTCCAGAAAATTCTGATGATAAAGACTCGTCCGGATATCCGAATCAAACGTAATACGCACATTTCCTGCACGGTAAATATAAGGTTCCCGAAGATACGAAACCATCACGCGCGGCCGCAAAAGCTGGTATTTCATTTTCGCATACATCTCCCGGATCAATGGGGATGGATGACACGCCATCCACAAAATCTCTCCCGCCAGCAGAGCATCATACTCCTTTTTTGTAAGCGGCGCATCAATCTTCATGCAGAGATTTCCATCCTTCATTTTCTTTTCCAGCATGATATACGAAAAGTCATCATTATAATAGCGAATCCGAAACTTTTCACGTTTTGCGGCTCCATCTATTTTTTCACGCAGCGCTTTATCGTTTAAATTATCAAAATAAATGCTGCGAATACGGTACTTTCCATCGGCTCCGACATGCCTGTCCGGATTCATGACACTGCGAAGCCGCTGCCGAAGCGGAAGATACGCCGCATAGTCAATCTCATATTTCAACTCATGCCGGTACTGTCCTGAAACATCCATACGCTCTACTCCTTTCCTGTTTTATCGTTTCAATAAGTATAAAATGGCAACCTGAAATGTAGCTGAAAACAGTTTGAACATTCTGTGAAAACAGGCGAACTCTACCATGGAAAATCCCCCATTCAGACCCAAAAAAGCCGCTGTACGTTTCAATTCATACAGCGGCTTTCTTCACTTTTATTTTTAATCTGTTTCTGTCCGGAGTAACCCTTATCACTCCTCACAATGTCTGTTTCTACTGCCTGTTTCCCCTGTGCATCTGTTCATAATCCTTCAATGCCTGGAATGCCTCTCCTGACAGAGGCAGCAGCGCTACCATGTTAAATACTGTCATCAACCCAATGCCAACATCACCGAGATCCCACACAAAAGTGTAAGCAGCCAGGCCGCCGATAAACAGCATCACAAGTGCCAACAATTTATAAAATGTCTGTGAAAGCCAGTTATCCCCAAAGAGATATGAAACATTGGATCTTGCGTAAAACAAAATACCGATAAACGTAGAAAAACTGAACAGCAACAAAATCACAGCAATAAAAATTACACCAAAACTTCCGAAGTGGAAACGCATTGCTTCCTGAAGCAGATCCATGCCAGCCAAATCAGCAATCCGCTCTGCCGGAGCCAGCAGCATGATCATCGCAGAACAGCTGCAAATCACAATCGTATCAATAAACACACCAAATGCCTGTAAAAGGCCTGCCTTAGCCGGATGGCTGACATCCGCTGCTGCCGCCGCACACGGCGCAGAACCGGAACCTGCTTCATTCGAAAACAGACCACGCTTTACGCCATTCATCAGCACCGCGCCAAAACCGCCTGCTGCCACCTGCCGCAAACCAAATGCTTCTGAAAAAATCCGTTCAAATACAGATGGCAGAGCGCCTCCGTTTTTCACGATCACAATGACCGTCATCAGTAAATAACAGCCTGCCATAATTGGCACCACCACATCAAGCACTTTTACTGTTGCATTTTTTCTCAGAACAATAATCGCTGACGCTAAAACCAATGCAATCGTCGTATAAAGCGGCGGAATCTCAAACGCATTATCCATTGCTGAAGTCACAGAATTGCTGATTACCTGGCTGATGCCACACCAACAGATCAGCCCTGAAATTGCAAACATTGCTGCAATGATACTGCGCCTTCTTGCATTTTTGCCCCGCTTTTCTCTTCTGCGCATCATAAATGCATGAATATAGTACGCCGGACCACCGCGATACCCGCCATACAGAGGATCTTTCTCTTTGTATATCTGTGCCAGGGTTGCCTCAGCAAATGCTGTGGAAGAACCAAGCAGCGCCATCAGCCACATCCAGAACACTGCACCTGCGCCACCTGCCGAAATAGCTGCCACCACACCCACCAGGTTTCCCATACCTACTCTGGTAGCCGTAGATACAATCAGCGCCTGAATTCCGGAGATACTTCCTTTTTCCGTCTGCCTGCGTCTTTCTGCCGAGATCCGCAGTATATCTGGAAACATCCGAATCAGCACAAAGCCTGTCCGAATTGTGAAAAAAATTCCAACCGGAACAAGAATCAAAACCAGCAAAGACAGCCCGGCACTTCCGCCTCCCGGAAGCGGAACGGTAATCAAATCCCCCCACATAAAATCATAAAGCGCACGAATCAGGTTATAAAATACTTGAAAAACCCCCATAAACACCTCTTATGTCAAAAATATTAGGCAACTGCAAAACGCTGTGATCATCTGGCAACTTATAGGCAGTTGTCCTGTATACAGTATAACAGGAAATCAAAAATTTGTATAATTAATAATAAAAATTCTATTCATTCATATTTTAGATTCAGACAGGAAGAATCCATTCCATGCAAAAAACAACGGCACACGACACAATCGACACCTGAAACAGACTCTTTTTGCAGTACGCCAAAATACTCCCAACCACAAGTGCCGCCGCACCGGACCATATACTTGCAGTTGCTGTCAAAATAGCCGGAAAAATCATGACAGACAGCGTCACATACGGAACATAATACAGAAAGGATCTCACCCACGGATTCTTAATTTCCTTTCGTATTAAAGTCAGCGGAAGCATTCGTATCAGATACGTCACACCCGCCATTACCAGAATATACAGATAAACATTACGCTCCATTTCAGCTCAAATCCTCCATCCTCTTTCATTCAACATCTCTACCTTCTTACCGGTTATCCCTTCTCCTCTTTTACCGGAAAAAGTGATGCCGCCACCCCCGCAATCAGTACTGTTAAAATAATAATCCTGAAACCCGACGATATATCTTTCAGCAACGGAACGACTGAAAACACAAAACTGGCCCCCATAGACACCAGAATGATACCGGCAAGTATCCGGCTTTCTCGCG
This sequence comes from bacterium 1XD42-54, assembly GCA_003612585.1. Taxonomy (GTDB): domain Bacteria; phylum Bacillota; class Clostridia; order Lachnospirales; family Lachnospiraceae; genus Choladousia. Next base: position 14,047 of record RAZH01000010.1, on the reverse strand, counting down.
CCGGAGGAATCACAACAGCAAGAAACATTCCATAAAGCGCCACGCCAAGCGCACTTAAAAGCCGGGCTGGCAGAAGATCTCCTGACACTGCTCCGAGAAATGTGCCAAACGTCCATCCTGGAACTGCTACACAAATCAGGCCATATGTATAAAAAGGGCTCAAACTCCCCTCCCTGCAAACAGACACTCCAAAAATTTCATCCGTGACTCCATAAGAAACCATAAAACGATGCAGAAATGGCATTCCTTTTTCCAATTTCTGTGACAGGGAACAGGACATAAGGCAATAGCGCAAATTAATAATCAGCTGTGCTGCCGCCATCTCCACAAAAGGCGCCCCGGCCTCAATAATCCCAAGAGCCGCAAACTGCCCCGCGCTTGTCAGATTCGTAAGCGACATAATAACCGCCGCAAGCGTACTGACCCCTGCTTTGCGAGCCATAATACCAAACGAAAACGAAACAGCCAGATACCCCAGCCCAATCGGCACACCATCCTTTAATCCATATCGAAACTGCCGTATTCTCTGATTCATACAACTTTCCTCCGAATCACATTTCTCATAAGTTATCTGCCACACAAAGATGTTACCCGCAGAACAGATCTATTCTAACACGCCGCAACCGCACCGTCAAATATTCTGCCACCATCGGAAAACAAAGAGAAAGCTTCACAAAATTCCCCCTACATCTTCCATATTTTTTATTGACATACCATACTGCTTTCCTGTATAATCCATATCATAGATAATTGGTAGGAAATGGAGGATTACTTATGAATACAATGAAAAAACAGCGTACAAAACTTCTTTTAACATTACTGATGATCTGTATCCTGTCCTGTGTTTTGCCACAGTCTGTACTGGCAGATTCCGCCCGCCTTAAATTCAGCGCCAAAACTTCCGGCTCTGGAAATAAAATAAAAGTCAAACGTGTCACTTACGACAAGAACTCTGATTATGAAGACCGGGAGTCCCTTCGTCCCGCTGAGCTTGAAGTCGACTTTTCCTCCCGTGTCACCTGGAAACGCGGCGCAAAGGTTACAGTTAAGGACAATAAAGGCAAAACATACCGTGCCTTTTTAACGGATAAAGACAGTGACGAATGTGACATCAATATCTATAATCTTAAAGAGGGCCGCACCTATACGATTACAATCAACGGCATAAAAAAGCGCGGCACGACCGGCTACCGCAAGTTGACCATCAAAGCCTCGGTCCCTGCGCCAAAACCAAAATCTCAAAAAGTAAAAGTGAAAAAAATAGAGATTGATGACGAGGATAACGAAATCGAAGTTTCTTTCGCCTCCAAGGTAGACTGGAAAAGAAATGCAAAAATCAGTTCCATCAAAGACAACACCGGCAAAACCTGCAAAGGATATCTGATTGATATCGACGACGATGAATGTGAACTTTACATTCCGAACATGAGAAATGGCCGTACCTACACCGTTCAGCTTTCCGGAATTAAAGCCAGAGGTGCTTCCTCATACGGAACCGTCACCTTTAAGGTCCATGTTCCGTCCTGGAGTCAGATATCGTAAATCCACTGAGTTCTTCACAAGATTGTTTTAATGTATTGAGTTTATACGGAATCATCGCCCAGTTTATACCGCGATGATTCCATTTTTTTCTCTCTTATCGCTGCATTTGCACGCAAAATCTACATTACAAATCACCACTGTCACCCTATGGTTCCATTGTTTTATTAGCAATGACATACCCATCCACATTATTGCCGGACACACGGTATTCACTCCCCTCCGGCAATGACACCGAAGTATTCATGGTAAAGAAAATCTCGAATGTCTCGTCCCCGCAAACCTGTGTAATTGGAGACAATTCACTGGTATTCTCCCGGAGCCAGTCCACATATTCCTCCAGACATAAATCATGCTCATACATATAGTATGCATGCGGGACACCCACATATCTGAAATGCCACTCTTCATTACTGATCCCTGTGATCTCTGTCTTACTTGCCTGATAGCGTAGTACAAATCCAAAACGGTACGAATTGTCTACATACCACACGGCTTCCGCGCTGTTGCTAAAGTTGCCCTCACTGCCATCCTCATAAAAAATACTAAGATCCATTGCCAATCCTGTATGATGTTCACTGTAGCCGGGATTGGCCACATAAGCTCTGGCATATTCCAAGCCATACTGGTTGGTATATTCCTCATAAAGCTCCTGTTGTTCCTCCACAGAACGGTATGCACTTGAAATACCGCTTAGATAGCTCCCAGTTTCCGCCTCGCAAGCTGCAATCATCTGGTCAAGCGGATCAATCACCCTCCCGGCAAGCTGCACCTCAGGCCAGCTAACCGTGTAACCTCCACTCTTTGCCTCCTCCACACGTACCAGCTGCACAGATGCGCTGTTTTCCTCAACATGATACGGATACTCTGAATTCACCAGTATCAGGTCCCCTGTATACTTGTCAGCCTCGGACAGCTGCAAAAGTACATTTGCCGCATCAACAGGATTCTTTAAAATATTATGTTCATCCGACACATTGTCTTTCTGCGCTGTATCAGCCTTGCGGCTCGAAAATTTCACCGCCACAAGCGCCATTCCTGCTACTACAAACAGCAAAGCCAGGCCCAATATCATTTTTTGCTGCTGAACCCTTTTTCTTCTTTTGCGCCTTGCTTCTGCCCGCCGAATTTCTATCGGCTGTTCCGGCCTCTCTTGAGTGTTCCGTCTTTTTTCATTTCCATTTTCCATATCAATTCCCAATCATCAAATTTGTGTTCAAATATGTTATCTTGATTCCAGTAAAATTTTCCGCCCATACGGACAAAACAAAAAGGATGCAAATGCAAATCCTGTAGATTACATTTTGCATCCCTTTATCGTTTGTTGTTGTTCAATCGCTTAAAACAGACCGTATTACCTGAATTAACCCGTTCCTGCTATACTGCCACATTAAAGAGATTACGCAACTGATTTGCGATATCATCACTCGTCGCGTTCAACATAGCCACCTCATTAATATCAGACAGTTTATTCAATTCTCCATTGGTGTCATTATAATTGTATCCAATCGTATACACCGGCACTTTCATTCCTTCTACGATCGACGTGATCCGATTCAGGCTGTAGCCTTCGTTCTGCTGGCCGTCCGATAAGACAAACAGCATAAGCTTCGCATCCGGCACCTCTTTTGCCTTCTCGGCAAGCATATCCAACGCTACCAGCACCGCATCATACGTCGCTGTGCCGCCGCCATCCGATAAGTTTTTCACTTCACCGGAGAAATAAGCCTTCTGTGTCGCATCAAACTGTGCAATAGGCAGATTGATCGTCACATCGCTGGCATAGCTGACAAGTCCTACGTAATGGTCTGAGCCAATATACGAGGAAGCACTGATCAGGGATGCCTTCAGAGAATTCAGCGGAGCTCCTCCCATTGAGCCGGAAATATCTGCAACAAACACCGCGATAATCGGCTTACCGCCGCTCTTGTTTTTCTTCCATACCTTCTGAGCCGTCAGATATCCTGTCCCATCCAGTCCCGGATCCTGTGAAACGTAATCGTCATGACGGTTGAAACCTTTTTCAGTCGCCATTTTCTGATTTTCTTCCGTCAGACAGTATGCAGCAAACAGCGCAGCTGCCTCCTGCTCCTCTTCCGTACAGTAATCAAACGTGTACACCGGATGATCGTGACGGATACCGGCTGGAATATACTCATAATTCACGAGCTCCGGCGTATTGATATAGGCCTGTTCTTCCATTACCATGGCATTGATAATACCTTTCGAAGCCTGATTGCGGAGCACGCCTGTCGTGTATGCTACAGGAGGAGAATCTTTCTGATACTCCAGCAACTTTTCCTGTGCCTTATCAGATAATGGATTGCTGTCATCAAATGCTTTCAGCATGGCAGTCAGGATATTCAGACCTGTACTGGAAGTATACGGATTCGTATATGCAAATGTCAGATCACCTGCAAGCGTAGCCTCCAGCACATTTGCCACGGTTGGATCCTTATACTTCTCAACAAACTTATCATAGATATCTTTCTTGATCAGAATTCCGCCTGTATTTCCTGCAATACGCTCTTCAATCTGACTGACCCCGACCCCTGATGATTTCAGCATTTTACCCCATGCATCGTTCGATGGAATGAAAACATGCGGATGGTAAACACCGGCATTAATGTATGTGACAACTTCGCCCGAAGCCATTTTCCTGACAGAAACCGTAACCTTTTTCCCATTCACGGTCTGTCCGGACTTGTTGAAATCTCTGGCAACCATGTTGATCCAGTCGTCCGGCGCGTCAGAAGAAAGTTCTGTCGCTGCCGCAATCTCAATATCAATCGCTCCATCCCCGCTCACCGTGATCGGAAACGTATCAATATCTGCAAGCGCCTCTGCCTCTGATACATCATCCGAGTAAATATCAAGGACAGGTTTTTGTACCGTGTAGGTCTCAACTTTTTTCAACAGAGAACTTATTTCCGCTGTGGCATCCTCATAGCTCATCGACCTCTGGCTGTTCTCTCTCTCAGTCCTGACCGGCTGCTCATCCGAACATCCCCAAAGAAACATTGCCCCCACTGCCAGCAGACAAAGCCACCTGCTCTTCTTGTTCTTTCTCATACTGTTTCCCTCTTTCCTGTCAGCCCTTCGCCGACCATTGCTGTGTCCATTCAATCCTTAAGCATCCGGATCTTTCATCTCGCTTTCAATTGAAGACAGAATTGTAGATTTATAAATTTCCAGCATTTCCATGCTGTTATCATCTTCTCCCTGCTTGTTCAAAAACTCCGCAAGCGCAAACAGAAACTCCTGTACCTGCTGAAGCTGCTTCTGCCCTTCTTCATGGCAAATCTGCAATCTCCGCTCCACCTGACGGACAGCCTCATCGCTGTCATTGTCCGCCACATCCATATAATTCAATACTTTTCTTACATTTTTGCAGAGATACTGTTCTACGCGGTCCAGAACATCTTCCGTGTTGGCAAGCGCCGCTGCCCCGTTTACATCTAACAGATGCGAAAGCTTTTCCTCATACTCATCCATGATATTCATCTGCATCCGAATCTGCAGCAGCTGCTGTGACAGACCGTGCCACTTTTCAGCCGCGTTTTCCAGCAACAATTCCTGAATTTTCTGCGCATCCATTTTCTTGGAAACTGACAAAACCTCTTTATGCTTTTCCTGCTCTCTGAGCATCTCTTCTTTTCTGACCTCCATCTGGGCCGTCTTTTCATCTTTTTCCTTTTGCCAGATCTGTCTCCGTCTCCATTCCACGCCGTACAGAACAAGCATAAGAACACTGAGAATACCCCCGACTGAAAGAACGCCCGTCCGAAGCTTGCGGTAAAAGCGGATTCCGTTCCGGATAATAATACTGTCTGTCTGCAAATGCAGGTAAACACACGCTGCTGCAAACAGCCCTATGATAAGTATCACATAAATACCCTTTATTTTTTGTTTTCTGTCCTGCATAAATGCAGCTCCCTTCTCAGTGTACTTTCCAGCCGAGTCACTTCAGCTATATCCTGCATTTGCTCTGAAGCCTTTAAATGAACGTGAATCTCATCCGAATGAGCCAGAAAGCCATTTAACAGATCCTGCTTCTGCTCCAGCAGTTGGAGATTCTGACTGATGATCTGCGCTGTCAAAACGATACTTTTTCTGGTCTCTTCCATCCTGACATCGGCCAAAACATCCACCGGGTCTGCGAAATCATTCGCAAAATCAGACTGTCTCTGCCGGGTAACCGTCTCCTCTGTCTGCATCCTCCGCTTCGCATTCGCCAAATCCGTCTGGATCTGGCGCAGCTTTTTGCCCAATCCCTCGCAGCGCCCGATCATAATCCTGCACTGCATGTCGAATATTTCTTTTGGAGCAGTTTTATATAAAGGAATGATGTATTGATCCATATCATTGCTGATACGCAGCAGTTCATCTGCCCCCGCAGCGGCCTGCTGCTGTAATTTTCTTACGTTCATCATCTCATCACACAATCACTTTTGCTGTTTCTTTCATTATAACAGTTTTTTCTTATTGGTCAAACAAATTTGTCGCAGTATTCTCTTACTTTTATTCTGTATTTTGGCTGTTTTCACAAATCTAGTTTTCGACTTTCTTAATTTAACAAAGGAAGGTCGATTGGCACTCCAGCTATCTGCTCGATCTCCGCATAGGTCAGTTTAAAGTTAACTGTCCCGTTTTCTTTTATATATTCCCATGATAAGTCATATTTGCTCATATCTCTGTATACAATTCTTTGTCTTTTTGGCAACGTACAAGGCCTGATCCGCCTGTTCCAGAAGTGTTTCATATTTGCACAAACCGTCTGGTACAACAACATAACCAATACTTTTGGTTACCGGATAACTGCCAACGGAATCCTGCAAAAAGTCATTGAACGTTTTTTCCAGATAACACAGCTTAGAAAACGGAATCAGCAAAATAAATTCGTCCCCGCCAAAACGTCCGATCAGCGTCTGCTGCAAAAAATGCTTCTGAAGCTGCTTCGAAACATCGAGGAGCACCCGATCACCGGCTGCATGTCCAAATGTGTCATTAATATTCTTAAAATCATCCAGGTCAATGATCGCAAGCGCATAGCAAGGCTTGGGCTGACTGCACAGACATTCACGGCACAGTATATCAAACGAGGTTTTGTTGTATAAGCCCGTAAACAAATCCCGCATGCTCTTTTCCCTTGCATCCAAAATGTGTTCGTAAAGATTACTCACATTCGAAACCACACCGATCATATTTACAGACCCATCTTCCTTCTGATAAGGGGTTGCATGAACACGGCACCACACATAATCACCCGGCGCAGTCCGCATCCGTGCATCATATATTGCCTGCTCCCCGCTTAGTACCTTCTCAAATGCGTCCGCTACAACACCCGCATCCGTCGGATGCACAAAATAGTTCGAAACCTTTTCCATATATAGTTCCGGATCAAGCGCAGCAAAACTCCGTACATCCTGAAGTATTTTCTCACCCGAAACACCATAAATAGCCTCCGCATTTACAAAGCCTAAATAAGTCTGTTTCTCAAGATCCACTTCAAATACACAAAGCCCTGCACTCTTGAGGACAAGCTCAAGATAATTTTTATAATTAAGTAACTGCAAAATCATTTCCTCCAATTAGTATCATATGCCGGTCATTCCCGAAAATGATAACAGTTATAAAACATTTCTTCAATATTCTCTATAAAAAAACTTTCTTTTTGTCACTTTTTCATCATGATCCATTTCATCCGCACCGCCTGTTCTTCATTATAAACCTTCACAAATATACGAGAGTCAAACGACTCCCGCACTTTGGTAGGTGACACTATAAATCTTCTCTAAAATAAAGTCAACTAAAAATTCCGCATCTACTCCCATTGGAAGAAACGGATGGCAAGGCCTCCGCAGACAACTGCGACCACCGCCATGATGGCAATTGGAAACCAGACCGATTCTAACGGCAGACCCAGCGAAGTTGCTTTCAGCACTTTAAGCCCCTGTGTCAAAGGCAAAATATCTGCAATCTTCTGCAATGCAGACGGCATCACTTCGTAAGGTAAGGTTGCCCCTGAAAAAATGAGCATCGGAAAATACAGGATGCTGGCAGCCACACTGCGAGCAGAAATGCAGGACTTGTAGGCGTAACTTTATATCTTTTTAATATCTTTTTCTGATGGTAATCGGAAATCAACAGCGGAAGCCCCATCACACCGCCTGCACAAATCGCAATGGTCGATAAGGCCCCGAAGGACTGTTCCAAAAAAGTATATTCTACTCCGGGAACCGCTGTTTTGGCTCCATAAATGACTCCCAAAATTACAGAAACCACTACCGGCATACAGAGAGCAAAAATAACCATGTCCATTCCCCGGAAGGATAACTTCAGTTCTGTTTTCAACATTGTAAAAAATTTATTCATTGTCCTCGTCCTCCTCTCCAGTAAACCATAAATACGCATCTTCCATTTTCTCATAAGGGCTTAATGCTACCGCTTCTTTCACAGTTCCTTCAAAGGCAAATCCGCCATCCTTCAGGATACCAATCCGGTCGCAGAGAATTTCTACCTCATCCATGAAATGAGAGGACAGAACTATTGTCAGGCCATTTTTCTTTAACTCCAGCAGGCTTTTCCAGACACCCCTTCTCGCTTTTGTGTCAAGTCCTGTGGTAAGCTCATCCAAAAAGACCACCCTGGGATTAGGAATGAGGGACAGCACAATAAATAATTTCTGCTTCTGTCCTCCGGATAACTCATTTACAAAAGCATTTTCCTTATCTGACAAACCAAATTTGTGCAGCAACTCTTTGTATGCCATTGGATACCTGTAAAGGCAGGTCGTCTCCTCGCACAATTCTTTTACCTTGATCTTGTCCGGATAATTGGCTTCCTGGAACTGTACCCCAACCTGCTTAAAAAGTTGCTTTCGCTCCGTCCACGGGTCTAATCCCAAAATACGAACCGTTCCAGAATCCGCCTTCTTTGTCCCAAGAATACATTCTATCGTAGTACTCTTGCCTACGCCATTTGCTCCAAGCAGACCATACACTTCACCCGCTGCAACTGAGAAGCTGAGATTCTCAATCACTTTCTTTCCGTCATAAGATTTGCTCAGCCCGGAAATTTGGATTGTTTTTTCCATTTCACATGCCTCCTTATTTTAATTCTGAGTTCAAATATCCTGCTGCAAACAACAGGATATTTGACTCTCGCGGCAGTCGCCAAATGGACATACAAGTATGTCCGTCTGGCTCGTTGCTCGCGTAAATAAAGATTAGCATCCAATCCAACTGTGGTGGGTAACTGTAGGGTTTTATTCGGATAATTTTTTCATCTTCTCAATCTGACAAGCTACATAAAAAGCATTGTTTTTTGCCTCATTCAATGAGGTCAATAACTTATCGCAAGCCCTTATGATATCATCATCCTTTGGCGTATCAATCGCTTTCCGGATATAGGTTTGCGGATCATCCGATAAGGCCTGAAGCATTCTCAAAATAGCAGAGAGGGAATAGTTGGCACAACGAAGAGATCGTATGATTTTCAAGCGAAGCATGTCTTCTTCTGTGTACACCCGGTATCTGTTTTCAGTCCGCTTGATGGTAAACAGACCATTCAACTCCCAATTTCTTAATGTATCAATCGTTACCCCTAAAACATCTGCTGCTTCCTTTCTTCTATATGTCCTCTGCATTCCAACATTTCTTTCACTCATACCCGATAAAATACTATGAGTAATCCGTATCGCTTCTTCTGCATTTGCTTTTTCGATGTCTATCTGAACAATGTATCGCCTGGTCAATTCCATAGCTTTCTCATAATTCCCCAAAGCAGAAACCTTAATAATATCAACCGCCTGTTTACGAAGTCCATTTTGAAGAACTTCCACCTGGAGGGCCGCCCGCGCTAATCTAAATTGCTCAATATGCTGATCAGTAAATACCCGATAACCATTATTTAGCCGTTCTGGTTTTGGAATGAAACCGCACTTTTCATATAAGCGGACTGTATTTACATGTATGCCGATTATCCTTGCTATGTCTATTGTCTTATATGTATTCATTCAACGCACCTCCATCCTTCATTATGGCATACTTTAGAAGTCTGGTGTTATAATGTAGGGTTTTTAGTTTACCGTAGAATACCCAGAATAGCAAGTCATATATTGCTCTCATTTTTCCAAATAGCAATCTCATCAACTCGACACCCCTTTTATCCATCCTGTCTGCACAACATGCCCAATATCTATCCTGTCCACTCAGCTCTTCGCCATTTTGCGGTAGGCCAGTTCCCACAGACTTCCAAAATGCAAAAAATCCGGGAATTGAAACTGCCAACCAAACAGTCCCAACGCCCGGAAATTCCTTTTTTTCTACACTTTTTCAGTTCCTTATTTCGTGGCCCTTGACATCAATACTACACACTCAACGGTATTCCCAGATTCCCACAAATTTGAAGTGTTTTCTACTGTTTAATTCTTAAAAGCTCTGGTGCAACCATAATATCCAACTTTTCTTTATCAATAAATTTCATAAAATCCAAGATAATCTCTTCACTGTGTTTCTGCAAATCAAATATTTGATTCTCTAACTTTTGATTCTCTTTGATATATTTGGAATAAACCGTCTTAATGACTTCCGTCAATTCAAAAATATGGATACACAAATACCTATCTATATAATATGCATTTATGTTTATTACCATGGACTTCGTATTCAATTTCATTTTGCATTTATTCTCTGCAATTGTTTCAAGATATATATTCCAGTTTACCTGTTCTGGTGTACAATGACTATAGCTATTCAATGACTTTCTAATCGTTTTTCTGTATTCCGAAAGATTCACCTCATCTGTGATTGAATCAAATGTCCATATTTTAGCCGCATCACTACTTTTCAGTTTACCTTCATTCCACTTAATCGCAGCATTTTCATCAATCCCGATAGCTGCAAAGCAGTCTGTAGCATCCTCTATGGCGCGCAAGAGAGTTATTGCTGATGAATGCAACCCTCTGCAATTTATCAGCCCTGCACTGGTTATCAATCCTAAAAGATGTGTTAAAATCAATGCACATGCCGATTTTGATTCAACTGTATTCGCAACTGTTTCTGGCTTAACTTCAGCAAAATGCCAAGCAATTTTTAGCATTTTTTGTACAGGACTTTTCTCTCCAATAATATCTGAAAATGGTTTCTGTAATTGATTACTCATATATACATTCTACCCTTATTCTTCATGACAGGTTGTTGCTAGTTTCGGCAAATTATTCAGGCTCACTGTCTCCAATGTCTGTAATTGCTGTACCGCCAACTGTCGAAGCAATTCCATTCGTTCTTTTTGACTTTTCCCTTGATTAATCAAAACCGCATTATAGCTTTCCAAATTCGCAAGTACCAATAACTGATTCAGCGTTGCAGCATCTCTCATGTTTCCTTTTACAGTTGAATTCTCGTCTTTCCACTGCTTCGCTGTTTTTCCAAACAGAACTACATTCAACATATCTGCCTCATTAGCATATGTATAGGCTATCTGTGCAGGAGTTAATTCTGGCGGAATCAAATTTTCTTTTATCGCATCAGTATGTATCCTGTAATTCAACTTAGAAATCTCTCTGTTCAAATTCCAATTCAGAGATAACCGACTATTCTCATCTGACTTTAATCTCCTGTAATCCTTCATAATATATAACTGAAATTCTGGAGAAATCCAAGTTGCAAAGGACATCGCAATATCACTATGGGCATAAGTTCCACCATAACGTCCTGCTTTTGAAACAATACCAATAGCATTCATCTGTGTAATCCACTTTGTCGGCGTCATCACAAAACGATTTAATCCTGCCTCATTTTTAACCGCCTCGAATTGCACACGGTTAAAATCAGGATTATGCAGTTCTTCCCAAACGCCTAAAAATTCTATTGTGTTACGATTGCGCATCCAATTTTGAATCACAAATCGTGGGTCATCCTCATTTCGATATTTTGCAATATCTGTTAATGAAATAAATTCATTTTCAAAATTCGTAGTATAAATACCAATATCTATACCTTTTGCATGGATAGTTTCCTTAACAATCTTCGCCATAACCATCCTCCTTCTTCTCATCATAAGCTCAGCTAAAATATCTCCTGAGCCATTTATCCTCTACCTAATTTATAACTCATTTTTCATCCCTCTTCCCACATTTCCCGATATGCTTCAATGTAAAGCTTAATGTAACTAGGGTATACATACAAATATCTTCTACACACCCTTTTATACAATTCCAATATTCTTTCATCACATGCAGAGTCCAGTAGATACTCCAACAAATATAACAATTCATCTTCTGACACGGTTCTGCTACACATATCTTCAACCAACGGCAAATAAACTTCATAGGCTTTTTGATGTATTTCAACTATCCGCTCTGCAATCTGATAAATCCTTTCATCCATTAAATTACCTCAAAATATTTAAGTGCATCCGTTATCGCTTCTACCTTCTCTTTCGGTGGATGCTTCCTCGGATGTTTTAATTCTTCTACCGCTTTAGGAGCATCATACATTGTCAATCCCAAAGACCTTTTCACCTCTACGACATAAGCGGTATGTACCTTAAATCCATATTTCCTCTCAACATATTCCTGTATCATTTTATAAGTAATTTTCGGTTTTGGCTGGTATTTCTTTGCACGCTCCGCTATTGCATCTAAAGGTACTTTCCCATCACCTTCTCCAAATTCCACCGTAACATTAATGACACTATCTGGTGATTTGTGGGACAAAAGTACGATACTTTCCACATATTCACTATTGTCCAAACCTCATCACATATCTTTTTATTTCTTATCTGCCTTTTGTTCCAGCATTTTTATAGAGTTCAAATAGTCCTCTTCTACATCACTAATAGTTCTGGCTTTATATTTCTTATATTCATCTGTTGCCTTATTAACAGCCTGCTTATGAGAGACACTTCCATTTCCCTGCAATAACTGCTCTCCAGTCATTGTAAGAATACGATCCAAATGTTCTGCCCAATCTTTCATGGTCATTGCCTGTTCACGTTCTGCCTGACGTTCCGCAAAATCTAAATACCCTGACACCAGTTGACCCATTGCTCGAAGTTCTTTTTCATCCAAATAATTTTTTGCAACAACAGCTTCTTTCAATGTCGGCTGATTTCCAACAAATGTTGTAAGTCCCATAAACTCTTTTTCAGCATCTGCCCTTGTGTAAATAACCTCTGCCGCTGTTTGACCATGAATCGCATAATGAATTTTATTCTGCACTTTTTTGAAAAAGAGAATGGATATTTCCGCTTTGGGATCGTAATCAATGCTAGTAGCGTAAATCTCCAGAACTTGCCTATAAAATACCTTTTCAGAAGCACGAATGTCTCGGATTCTTTCAAGTAATTCTTTAAAGTAGCCGCCGCCACCCAGATTTTTCAATCGTTCATCGTCCAATGCAAAACCTTTTCGCATATATTCTTTCAGTATATTAGTCGCCCAGATCCTGAACTGCGTGCCGCGTTTGGATTTCACACGATAGCCCACAGAAATAATGACATCCAAATTATAGTAGTCAACTTGATAGGTTTTTCCGTCCGATGCAGTTGTTGCAAAATTTGCAACAACTGACGCTCTCACTAATTCACCTTCAGAAAAAATGTTTTTAATATGCCTTGAAATTGTCGATTTGTTTCTTTGAAATAATTCAGCCATCTGGTCAATGGATAGCCATACGGTATCTTCGTCAAAAGTCGTTTCAATTTTTGTCAAACCATCTTGTGTTGTATAAATAATGATATTAGATTTCTGCTCCACGTTCTCCCGGTTATTCACTCGCACACCTCAATTCTACTATATTGTGCAACACCCGTTGCTCTTTTATTATTCAATTGCTTTTTCATACCATTCGCACTCTAATTCTACGTAACTACACATAATTATTGCGTTCCAGAGTTTTTCTTTCTCGCTTGTAAAAAATCATTTCTCATATACATTTACTTTTAAATTCTTTTGTCAAATCTCTTATTTATGATTTGCCAAATCAAACTTATCGGTATGGAGTTTCGACTTTGGCAGTTCTCCGTCAGAGTTTATCTCTGCCCATGACCAGAAAGCCTCGAGAAGCGGTTTCTCGCGGTTAAGCCGTTCTTTTTTCTTCTGCTCCGGGGGAAGGCCGTCCAATTCCTTTTCTATCTCAAACAACTTATTCAGCCGCAGGACTGCTTCCGCGGGTTTGGAAGCTTCCGGGTCATGGATGTCTTTTGGCAGCGCGTCCACAAAAGCCCGGCGCAGATGGGTATAGCACAGGCATCTTGTGACCTCCCTGACTCCATTGTATCCGGAATAAGCATCCGTATGGATATATCCGGTGTAGCCTTTTAAAAACGCTTCGGGATATTTCCCACCCCTCCCCGGCTGGTACTCAAAATATCGGACCGGCTGTTTGCAGTCCCTGATGCTGCAGTAGACCCACATATAAGAATCCGAAGTATTCTTCCTCCCTGGTTCCATCAGCACTTGTACGCGGGTTTCATCAATGTGCAGATACTCCTGTTTCAGAAG